>NZ_NESC01000016.1 GCF_003063575.1 Limnohabitans sp. Jir72 | reverse complement strand
GTGGTCGCTCAAGATCAGGCGGTGCACACCGCCCGAGTGCTCAAAGTGGTAGTTGATGCCCCACTCTTGCATGAGGCGGGTGATGAATTCAAAGTCGGTTTCGTTGTACTGCACGCAGTAGTCGCGAGTCGGATACGTTTCGATCAGGCGCACTTCGGCAGCAAAGGCGTAGTCGGCCAAGACGGCGCGGATGACTTCAACCGGGGTTTGGTCTTGAAACACTTTGCAGTCAGTCGTCAGCGTGGCCAGGTGCAGCCAGGGGCGCAGGGTGAGCGCATACAGGGCGTGGCGGCTGTCGGTGCCCAGGTGGCGGGCGGCGGTGATGAGGCCAGAAAGTTCGCGAACGCCTGCGCCCAGGTTGGCTGCGCCCAAGTTGCCCGCCAAGCCCGCTACAAAGCTGCCGTGCCCGTCCAGAGCGATGGCACAAGTGATCTCGCGCCCGACCATGTCGTGCAGGGGGAAGTTGCTGGCGTCGTTGGCGGCAAACTGCAAGGCGTCGGGGCTTTGCAGGATGAGGGTGTACTCAAAGAGGGTGTTGACGGCCTCATGGCCCGAGAGCTTCAGGGGCACCAAGGCGGCAGCGCCGGCCACTTGGGGGATGGCGGGGCTGGTGATGGTGAGGACGCGGGGGGATGGAAAGAAATTTGGCATATCGAATCTGCAAACCTGAACGGAATTCGAGATTAGATACCAAAGTAAACATACAAAACAGCAGAAATTTCAAAGAATCATGACGCAGGGGCAAAAGTACTGGGAAATGAACCTTTGTAGCAATACGCTGGTGCGACGTTTTGGACATCAACCCCAGGCGCACCAGCCACCCCGGCGCGGTGCCACCCAACGTGCGCACGGCGCGGCAGTGAAGTAGACCAAGCCACGCCACGCGCTCACCCTGTTGGTCTTGAGCCATGGAGGAGCCTTACCCCGTGCGCGATTTTGCGCAAACCACAAACCATCGCGCACGGGGTGCGGCTCCTACAAACTCAAGGCGCGTCAATGCATCAAGCCGCCGGATCTTGCCAAGCCGGGTGCTTGGCCATGATCTGCGCATAAGCCTGAGAGCCTTCAAAAGCAGTCAGCCAGCCGCTCAAGCGGCCCCAAGGCTGCGCCGCAAACCAGACCGGGTCGGTGTGCGCGAACTGCCGCACAAAGGGCGCCAGCGCCGCATCCGTCAGGCCCCAATGCGCGCCTGAAAAAAAGGCCTGCTGCTGCAAACGCGCATCCAGCTGCGCCAGCCACTGGGCGCCCAAGTCGCGATCGGTCACGCCACTGGCCAGGCCCGAGCGCTGCGGGTATTTGTAGCGGTCCAGCCGCTGCTTGAAAGGCCCATCGTTGAACGCGATGTCTTGCAAAGCTCGTGCCAAAGCATCGCCCTGCGGCAGCCAATGCATCGGGTCGTTTTGCGCCAGCGCCCACAGCATGATGTCCAGGCTCTGATCGATCACCTGCGAATCGGCCGGCAGCCACAACACCGGCACCGTGCCCTTGGGCGACAAAGCCAGCATGGATGCGGGCTTGCTTTTCAGCACCACCTCGCGGTGCTCGTAAGCCACGCCGCTGACCTGCAAAGCCAAGCGGGCACGCATGGCGTAGGGACAGCGGCGGAAAGAATACAGGATGGGGGAGGGCATGAGGGGGAATGATAGGGCTTGCGTCTGGTGCCCAGGCCAATTCAGTTAGAGTCCCGTCCATCCTCCAATCCGAGAGCGGTCAAGTCCGTGAACCCCTCTCTGTCCTTTGTCATTCCCTTTGGCCGACCAAGACCCGACCCCCACCGCCCCTCTTTCTGTTGAACACGAGTTACGCCATGTGCGCGCGCTCATGCAACTGGAGCAACAGGAAGACCAGGCGCAGTTCAAGCTCAAAAATGCCAGTGCCAGCATCAAAGAGCGCCGTCGGCGTGGCCTGACTTGGTACCCCGTCACCATCACCCAAGAAGACATTGGTTTTGGGGGCAAGGTGGTGCTGGAGCTAGAACGCCCGGCGCATCGGCAAGACCTGCATTTGTTTCAGGTGGGGGCGGCTGCGGCGCTGTTCAGCAGTGCGCCCGGCTACTCTGGGCCTGACCGGCCCGTGGTGAGTGGCGTGGTCACCCGCGTGCGGCGCAACAAGCTGCTGTTGGCCACCACCAAAGAAGCGCTGCCCGACTGGGTGCTGGACGGCAGCACGCTCAACGGCAGCACGCTCGGCATTGACCTGACCTTTGACGAGGTGAGCTACCGCGAGATGAACCAAGCCCTGAGCGCGGTCATGGCCGCACACGGCAACCGCTTGGCCGAACTGCGCGACGTGCTGCTGGGTGCCAAGGCAGCCCGCTTTCGCGAGCCCCAAGCCGACGACCTGTTTTACCCCAGTGCGCTCAACGACTCGCAGCTGGCGGCGGTGCGCCATGTGGTCACGGCGCAAGACGTGGCCATCATCCACGGCCCGCCCGGCACGGGCAAAACCACCACGCTGGTGCAGGCCATTTTGGAAACGGTCCGGCGCGAGCGGCGCGTGCTGGTGTGCGCCCCCTCGAACACCGCCGTGGACTTGCTGACCGAAAAGTTGGCCGAGCGCGGTGTGAATGTGATCCGCCTGGGCAACCCCAGCCGCGTGTCGGAGCTGCTGCTCAAGCACACGCTCGACGCCGGGGTGATGGCCCACGCCAGCTACGCCAAGATGCACGCGATGCGCCAAACCGCCGAACAGCACCGCGAGACGGCCAGCGAACGTGTGCGCAACTTTGGTTTTGAAGAGCGACAGCGCCGCCAATGGCTGCGCGAAGAAGCACGCACGCTGCGCCAAGCCGCCGACGATTTAGAGCGCTTCATGACCGAGGACGTGCTCGAATCGGTGCAGGTCATCACCTGCACGCTGGTGGGCGCCAGCCACCGCCACATTCGCCACCTGGGCTTTGAGACCGTCTTCATCGACGAAGCCGCCCAGGCCTTGGAGCCGGGTTGCTGGATTCCCATTGCCAAGGGCCAGCGCCTTGTGTTGGCGGGCGACCACCACCAGTTGCCGCCCACCGTGAAAAGCGAAAAAGCCGCCCGTGAAGGCCTGCGCGAAACCCTGTTTGAAAAGTGCATCCAGCGCCAACCCAACACCGCCCGCATGCTGACCACGCAATACCGCATGCACGCGCACATCATGGGCTTCAGCTCCGAGAAGTTTTATGGCGGCCAACTGGTGGCGCACGCCAGCGTGCGCCACGCCGACTTGGCCGCCTATGACTCACGCTTTAATTCCCCGCGCTTCAATGACCCGCGCTTTGCACCCGACCTGCCCGTGGAATTCATCGACACGGCGGGCTGCGGCTTTCAAGAACTGGCCATCCCCGAAAGCCGGTCAACCGCCAACCCCGAAGAAGCCCACTTGCTGCTGGAGCGCCTGGCGCAGCTGCTGGCCCCACTGCAGACACCCTGCGAACCCACCGACCCAGACCAGCGCCCGCTGACCATTGGCGTGATCGCACCGTACCGCGCCCAAATCAACTATTTGAAAGACGCCATCGAAGACAGCGCCGTGCTGAATGATTTGCTGCTGCAACGCAGGCTCAGCGTGGGCACCGTTGATTCATTTCAGGGCCAAGAGCGCGACATCATTGCCATCACCTTGACGCGCAGCAACCCCCAAGGCGAGATCGGCTTCCTGTCTGACATCCGCCGCATGAACGTGGGCATGACCCGCGCACGGCGCAAGCTGCTGCTGGTGGGCGATTCGTCCACGCTTTGCAGGCATCCGTTTTTTGGGGAGTTGTTGGCTTATGTGAAGGGCGTGGGGGGCTACCGCACGGCGCATGAGGTGGCCAGACTGAACTGAAACAGAGATGGCCCTTGCTGAGAAGTCAGCGCCTCAATCTATGCGCCCTTGGGCACCTTTGATTTCACCCGCACTTTGGGCTGGCTCGGCGGTGCCGGTTGGGGCGCATCCAGCAAATCTGGCGAAGGTGCTGCGGCCAGGTAGTTGGTTTTGCTCACCACTTTTTTGCCCGTCTTCGCCTCTAGCGCTTTGCGGGCGTTGCCGGCAATCTTTCCGCCCTCTTTGGCGGACGTCCGGTTCTCATCAAAACCCTGTGCGTCGCTGCGGCGGGCAATTTCGGTGGTGCTGGCTTCGCCCAGCATGGTGAAGATCAACTCCAGGTCGGTCATGTGGTCGCGCAGGTTGTTGCCGGTCTTCACCGCATCCAGGCCTTTGAGCTGGCTGTGTTCGACGGGCGTTACGCCAAAGGTGGCGCGGGCAATTTCGGCGGTGAGTATTGAATACTCTTTGCCCTCGGCCACGCCGCGTGCTTTCCACTCGTCGGTCAGCTCCCCGCGCACGGAGATGGAGCGCAGCCGCTTCTCGATCCATGCCTGCGGGTAACCCTTGGCCTGATAAAGCTCGCGGGCACGGGCGCTGGCCAGTTCGGGGTTTTCTATTTCTTTGACGCGCTCGTAACCCACCTGCGCCAGCCAGCGTTTGAACGGCTCGGCCTTGGGCGACGGGATGGACTGGATGATGCGGAATAGTCCTTCGGTGTTGGCGCAATTCACCCGCTGTGCACCGCCTGCCGTTGGAACACGAAGGGGGGTGGCAATTTGCCCCCACCCTTTGGCAAGCTCCGGGTCACGACGGCGCAGGTCTTTCACGTAGCCCTCTGGCTGCACCGAATCGGTCAGCACCCCCACCACGTCAACAATGGCAAACCACCATTCCTCGTTGTGCCAGACACGGCGAATGGTGGTTTCCTGGAATACCGCGATGTGGTGCGCGGGATCGTTGGGGGTGGTGATTTTTTTCATATGGCTCCCTGAAGGGCTGTAATTTTATACAGCTGTTTGGGATTGCTGCAACCGCTATTTCTTCCCTCAGCGATGGAGGTATGGAACTCGCTGGAAACCATTGTCAGAAAACTGGCGATTGGCGTTTATGCAGACTTAAAACCGCAGGCAAATAATTGCGACGCAAGCTGTTGCAGCTGGTCGCGCATTCGGGGCTTATGCCATCCAGTCTTCAAGCTTCAAACCCGGCACCCGCTTGAAGTGCCGTGTGTTGTGGGTCACCAAGGGCAGGCCCAGCGCCAATGCATGCGCGGCGATTTGGGTGTCCATGTCGCCAATGGGCTGCCCGGTTTGCTGCAGGTGGGCGGCAATTTCTCCATAGCGGTCTGCGGCCTCCAGCGTCCATGGCAAAACGGGCAACTCATTGAGCATCAAATCAATGGTTCGGCGGCGTTTGTCTTCGGCTTGCAGCAGTGCTTGCCCAAACCGTGTTTCGGCGCGGGTGATGGCGGAGATGGCGATCTCCTGCTTTTTGAGCGCTACCAACATGCGCGTTTGCAGCGCGGCAGAACTGTTGCGTGCAAAGTAGCCCAAGATGTTGGTGTCGACCAAGTACTTGATCACTTGCGGGCCTTGGTTTTGGCGGTGCGTTTAACGGAGGCTTTGGGGGCTGTTGGCGTATCCCAGTCCGCAAACGGATTTTTCGGTGGATTGTTTTGCCGACTGGAATCCGACAAAAAGTCGTCTGGTAATGGGTTGGCTGTAATGGCAGACATCAGCGCATCCAGCCGACGCTGGCGCAAGGTTTCCGTGTCCTTGGGCTTGAGCGTGATCTCCCCAGTCACCTCGTTGCGAGCAATCCACATTTCATCAACATCCACGCGAAAAGCCTTGGGCAAACGAATGGCCTGGCTGTGGCCGTTGGTGAAAACTTTGGCGGTAGCGAGCATGGCACCCTCCTTGGAATGTATCTATGAAAACGTACCTACTTTATCACCAGCCGAGTCATTCAGTCAAAGTCAGCCGAGGTCGGCTTCCTGTCTGACATCCGCCGCATGAACGTGGGCATGACCCGCGCACGGCGCAAGCTGCTGCTGGGGGGCGACTCGTCAACGCTTTGCAAGCATCCGTTTTTTGGGGAGTTGTTGGCTTATGTGAAGGGCGTTGGGAGCTATCGCACAGCGCATGAAATGGCCAAGCTGACCTGAATCCGTGATGTCCATTGCTGTGAAGTAGGCGCGTTAAGCTATCGGATGGGAATTGCCTGTGTGCGGTTGTAACGCCTGGAGGAATCGAAATGAAAAGCTTGAAAGACCTGAAAGCCCAACTGCTGGCCAACCCCGCCGTTCGCCAAGCCTATGACGCACAAGCGCCCGAGTTTGAGCTGGCCCGTGAACTGATTGCAGCACGCACGAAAGCGGGCTTGACGCAAGGCGATGTGGCCGCACGCATGGGCACGACCCAAAGCGTGGTGGCACGCATCGAAAGTGGCAGGGGTACGCCATCCATGCGAACAGTCCAACGCTTTGCAAGTGCCGTTGGAGCGCGTGCTGTGGTGCGCATGGAGCCTTTGACGGCTGCATGACCCGCTGCCGCAACGCAGGCTCAGCGTGGGCACCGTCGATTCGTTTCAGGGCCAAGAGCGCGACATCATTGCCATCACCTTGACACGCAGCAACCCCCAAGGCGAGATTGGCTTTCTGTCCGATATCCGCCGCATGAACGTGGGCATGACCCGCGCACGGCGCAAGCTGCTGCTGGTTGGCGATTCGTCCACGCTTTGCAGGCATCCGTTTTTTGGGAGTTGCTAGCTTATGTGAAGCGAATGGGGGCCATCGTAAGGCACTTGGGATTGTCATGCCGACGTGATGCTGTGATGGCCATCGTAGCGAATACGCCATGCGAGTTTGCTCTGAACGGCTTGGCTGACTAATCATTAAGTGACGGACGGGCGACTCGGTTTTACCCCGTGATGGAAGGATGGGCCGAGGACGCTGTCATGTTGAGCAATCGCTATATGCTTGACTTATCCTGCGAAGAGTGGCGATTGACATTTTGAACATTGAGCGTACTTGTTATCCGTTTTGTATTCCCCTTGCCAATAGATATTTTTCGCTCCACAAAAAATGCACCTATGTTGGCCATTTTCAAAGCGCGAACCTGGGAAAGAATAGTATTCTGGGGAGGAAAGCCAGCGATCGGGATTGATAGAAAACCCTAGAGATAAGACTGCCATCACAGTGAATGCCACCACCACTGCTATGCCTAGGTGTAGAAAATAGCTCGCAAGGGCAATAAGGCCAAATATTAAAAAAAGACTCCACACAAGCGGGTTGCGTTTAGCAGCCCGTAATGCCAGTTCTTTGCGGTAGTTGTCATAAGCTTCGCGGCCATTATTGGAAAGAACGTGCTCTGCGAGTCTTCGTTGTTTCCGTTCAGCCTCCTCCTCAAGCCGCTCAGATCGTTTGCGGATCTGTCGGCCACAGTTGGAGCAATATGAAGCGCCGGAAGGCAGTTCATGACCACAATCGTGACAAAGCCTTTGTTGTTTATTCATCTTTTCCTCCGAATTTTGTAAATTTCGACAGCTATCGCGACACTCAACGTAATTTATTTTGAAGAACCCGGGGTGCAGCTTGTACAGCCAGCAAGCTGGTGATGCGTTGGTACAGATCGAACAGAAAGGCCACGCGTTCGGCGTCGGAGGCGTAGGACTTTTTGCCGCCGCTGGGTTGGTAGGCGGCGTCTACGGCGGTGTCTAGTTTTTGGTGGGCCTTGAGCAGGGCCGGGGGCATGGTCAGCGGGTCGTAGAGGTCGGCCAGTGACGAGCTTGCAAATTGGGCACGGGCGTCGAGCACGCATTGGGCGGCTTGTTCGATGGCTGTGCGGTGTTTGTCGCTGAGTGCCTCGCCAGCGAAGCCGGGCCAGGGGTAGTTGTTGTAGACGATGGTGTTGGAGTAGCTGTAATCGCTTTTCAACCGTCCACAGGTGTATCGCATCCAGGCGTTGTGCATCGTGCTGGTGAGCACGCCAAAGGTGAACAGTGAGGCGTCGTCGACAAAGAAAATTTTGTCGCCGCAGATGACGTCACTGTCCAGATAGCCGATGGGGATGAATTGGCGGCGTTCGGAAGAAACTTTCGGGATGGCCAAATAGCGTTTTGATTTGGGTTGGCGAATTTCACCGAACAACGTGGGTGTGCTGGCCAGGGACACAGTTGCAGCTTTGGTGCTGGCTTCGCGCATGGCGCGTACACCTTCGACACGCTTGAGCACATGGGGCATGGCGCGAAGTTCCGCTGGTGGGATGTTGACCAACCACAAACACCAGCGGCCGATGTTGTTGATGAATTCATCGCCCATTAAAAATGGGCGAATCCATTTCGCGGCTTTGGGTTCGATAGATATCAACTCAGCTTTTTCTTCATCGCTCAGGAGGAGGTTTCCACCGTCGGTTGCTTTGCCGCCATTGGCCATAGCGCTGACGTTGCAAACTGGTGTTGTTCGCTTATTCAAAAAAACGTTTGGCGCATCCACCAAATATGCGTTGATGCGCTTGACAGGCACGGCATGCGGCAGGCCTTTGATGTCCTCGTATTCGAAGATGGTTTTGACGGCTTGGTTCTCGGGACCAAAGCCCACGATCACGCAATGCACAGCTGCTTTGCCGCTGGCTTCGTTGCTCCACTGAAACGTACGGTGCGCAAAGTGGGTGTGCATGCCCAGGCGCCGCATTTCGCCCCAAAGCACGGCCACTTGTTCGCCTTGTGTGATGCTGTTGGTCGACACAAAGGCGGCTTGCGTACCCGTGCGCCCCTGCATGTATTGCGCGGCCAGCACATACCAGCCGCACACAAAGTCCAGATCACCCGCGCCGTGTATGCCGTGCATCACGGCAGCCAAGTCGGCTTTTTGTTCCTTGCTTTGGTAGGTCTTGCCCAAGAACGGCGGATTGCCCAACACATAGCTGCACCGCTCCGCAGGCAGCACCTCGTTCCAGTCCAGCCGCAGCGCGTTGGCGTGGCGTATTTGCGGTGAGCTTTTGAGCGGGATGCGGGCAAAGTACAGGCCAAACTCCACGCTCACGCGCAGGTTCATTTGGTGGTCCACCAGCCACATGGCCACTTGGGCAATTTGCGCCGGAAACTCTTCGATCTCGATGCCAAAGAATTGGTCCACGTTCACGCCGATCAGGCCATGCACGTCCACCGTCAGCTGGCCTTTGTGGGCGCTCAGTTCGTGGTCGGCCCGCAGCACCTTCAGCTCCAGCTCGCGCAGTTCGCGGTAGCTGATCACCAAGAAGTTCCCGCACCCGCAGGCTGGGTCAAAAAACGTCAGCTGGCGCAGCTTTTTGTGAAACTCAAACAGCTTGTTGCGGTGGCCTTTCACGCGCTCAAACTCGGCGTGCAGTTCGTCCAGAAACAGGGGCTTGATCAGCTTGAGGATGTTGGCCTCAGACGTGTAGTGCGCGCCCAGGTTGCGTCGGGCTTTTTCGTCCATGATGCTCTGAAACAAGCTGCCAAAAATCGCCGGGCTGATGGCCGACCAGTCGAGCGCACAGGCGTCCAGCAGGGCTTCGCGCATGGCGGTGCTGAAGTCGGCCATGGGCAGGGTTTCTTCAAACAGGCGGCCGTTGATGTACGCAAACTGGCCCAGCTGTTCGTCGATGTTTTTGCTGCGCTGGCTCTCGTGCGTGTTGAGCACCTGAAACAGTTGCCCCAGGCGCGGCCCCAGGTCCGAGCCGTCCGGCGCGGTGCGTTCTTCCACAAAGTCTCTGAACGATTGCGCGGGCTGAAAGATGCCCGTGTCGTCGGCAAACAAACAAAACAGCAGGCGCACCAGCAGAACTTCGAGCGCGTGGCCGCTGTAGCCGCTGGCTTTCAGGGCGTCGTGCAGGCGGCCCATGCGTTCGGCGGCCTTGATGTTGACCGGGTCTTCCGAACGGATGTCTTGCACCTTGTAGCCCGCCAGCAGGCCAAAGAGCTTGACGTGTTTGTGCAGGTGCTTGAGCTCAAACTCCACGGTCTCGCCCGTGGCCAGGCGCCGCACCCGAAAGCGGGCAAAGTCGCACACCACCACCAGCTGGGGCAGGTCGCGCTCGGGCAGGTTGTGCAGGTAGCCAATGGCTTGGTCCACCGCGTCGTCCAGGTTTTTGCCGCGCGACTTGTGCTCCACCAACAGCACGCCGGGCCAAAACAGGTCCACAAAGCCTTGTGCACCGCCGAGCTTTTTGACGTTCAGCTCAAAGGTGGCAACGCGTTTGTTGGTGATGCCAAAGATTTCAAAGAAGTCGATCCAAAAGGGCTTGGCTTGGCTGTCTTCGTTGCAGGCGTCGGCCCAGGTTTTGCTGAAAAGCAATGCCCTGGATTTGATTTCGTTCCAATTAAGACCCATTTGGTACTCACAAAATGAGCTGGGATCGTAACTGAAAGTATTCGGTTTTCTGGCGGGGTGAGTGCCAGAGGTGTAACGGTATGGGGTGTGGCCTGGCTCATACAGGCCCCTAGGGCGCAGCAGCTGCCTCTATGCAAAGCATTTCCTACCGTGTCTTCACGTATGGCACAGGCCCCGGGGCTGGGTAGCATCGGTCTCATTCTTTTGACCTTTTTGAGCCTGCGAGATCACCATGCGATTGACCACCACTGCTTTGCTGGCGACGAGTTTGCTCACCGCCTGCGCCATGCCCCAAACACCTTTGAGCCCCGAACCCATCGCCGTGGTGGCGGCGGGCAGCTTGCGCGAGGCGATGACTGAAATTGCCAGCGCGCACGAGGCCCGCACCGGTCAAAAACTGGCCTTGTCTTTTGCGGCCTCTGGCCTGCTGCGCGAGCGCATCGAAAAGGGCGAGGCGGCCCAAGTGTTTGCCTCGGCCGACATGGGGCATCCGCAAAAGCTGGCTGACGCCGGCAGCTGGAGCCCGCCCCGCGTGTTTGTGCGCAACCAGCTGTGCGCGCTCACCCAAGCCAACTTCAATTTGACGCCCGAGCATTTGCTGAGCGCTTTGCTCGATCCGGCCGTGCGTGTGGGCGCCAGTACCCCCAAGGCCGACCCGGCCGGTGACTATGCTTGGGCGCTGTTTCGCCGGGCCGATGCATTGAGCGCTGGCGCTTACGCCACGCTGGACCGCAAGGCCTTGCAGCTGACCGGCGGCCCCACATCGCCCAAACCACCGGCAGGTCGCGGCGCCTACGCGTGGGTCATGGACCAGGGGCAGGCCGATGTCTTTCTGACCTATTGCACCAATGCCGTGGCGGCACAAAAAGAGGTGCCGCGCTTGAAGATCGTGGCCGTGCCGCCCAATTTGCAGGTGTCTGCAGACTACGGCCTCACCGTGCGCCGTGGCACCCACCCGGCGGCACAGGCCTTTGCCGACGCTTTGCTTGCGCCAAGCGCACAGGCGGTGTTTGCACGGTATGGGTTTGGGAGTCCTTGAGTTGATTTGGTGAGGTCAAGGGCGGACGGGCTTGTTCGGGGCCGGGGGCCATGAATTACCCACTTTTATCTTGAAAAAGATAAATTATCTTTTTCAAGATAAAAGTGGGTAATTGGGTTGAGCTCCACAGTTGTGCAAAGATCCCGCATTTCCCCCCCATTCAAGGAGACCTTTGTGAACCACGATCTGATTCAGGATGCCCAGGCTTTGCTGGGCAAGAACGCGTTTGACGGCAGCACGCGCCGTCAGGCTTTGCAGCTGGCGCTGGGGGCCGGGGTGGGCGTCGGGTATGCCGCTGCGGCGGGTACGGTGATGGCGCAGACTGCCATCAAAACGCCTTCAACCGGCTTGGTCTCGGGCGAGGTGACCATCGATGTGAATGGCTTCAAGATGCCCGCTTATCGCAGCGCGCCTGCGGGCAAGACCAATTTGCCGGTGGTGTTGGTGATCTCCGAAATCTTTGGCGTGCACGAGTACATCGCTGATGTGACGCGCCGCTTGGCGCAGGCCGGTTACATGGCCATTGCGCCCGAGCTGTTTGTGCGCCAGGGCGACCCCAGCGCCTACGGCGAGATCGCCAAGCTGCAGTCCGAAATCATTGCCAAGGTGCCCGATGCGCAGGTGATGGGCGACCTGGACGCCACCGTGGCCTGGGCCGCTGCCAATGGCGGCAACACCGACAAGCTGGCGATCACTGGTTTTTGCTGGGGTGGGCGCATCACTTGGCTCTATGCCGCGCACCAGCCCAAGATCAAGGCGGGCGTGGCCTGGTATGGCCGTTTGGTGGGGGCAGCAACACCCCAGACGCCGCAGCACCCCGTGGCGCTGGCCGCACAAATCAAGGCGCCGGTGCTGGGCCTGTATGGCGGTGCCGACACGGGCATCCCCCTTGACACGCTTGATAAGATGAAAGCCGAACTGGCCAAGAGCACAGCCGCTGGCAAGGCGAGCGAGTTTGTGGTTTATCCTGAGGCCCCGCACGCTTTTCATGCCGATTACCGGCCCAGCTTCCGCCAGGCGGCGGCCGAGGACGGTTGGCAGCGATTGCTGGCATGGCTCAAGCGCCAAAGTGTGGCTTGATGAATGCATGAAAAACCGCCCTTCGGGGCGGTTTGTTTTGGCGGTGATGTGAACACCGCGGATGGAAAAATGACTCTATTGGCAATTTTGATCGGCACCTTGGTGGCCGGTATCGGCAGTGTTTGGTTGGCCGCGTGGCTGAGCTTTGGCGTGGTCAGCCGCTACACCCAGCACATGCTCAGCTTGGCGGCGGGCGCTTTGTTGGCCACCGCTTTTTTGCATTTGCTGCCCGAGGCTTTCGAGGCGGGTGTGTCCCCGCAGGCCTTGTTTTTGACCTTGCTCTTGGGCTTGGTGTTTTTCTTTTTGCTCGACAAGGCCGAGCTGTGGCACCACGGGCATGAGCACCACCACGGGCATGGCGGCGATCACGCAAACGATCACGCCAACGACCATGCACACGATCACCATGGCCATGCGCACCACCACCACGCGCATGGCGAGCGCAGCGCCGGGCATTGGGCGGTGTTGGCGGGCGACAGCGTGCATTGCTTTGGCGATGGCATCTTGATCGCCTCGGCCTTCATGGCCGATGTGCAGTTGGGGGCGATCGCCTCATTGGCGGTGCTGGCCCACGAGGTGCCGCACCACATGGGCGATTTGGTGGTCTTGCGCCAGGGCAGCAGCAACCGCCAGGCTGCAGTCCTCAAGGTGTCGATGGCTGGGGCCATCACGGCTTTGGGTGGGGCGGTGGGCTATGTGCTGGTCGACGCCTTGCACGGTGCCTTGCCTTACTTTTTGGTGGTGGCCAGCAGCAGCTTCATTTATGTGGCGCTGGCCGATTTGATTCCGCAATTGCAAAAGCGCCTGAGCGCCAAAGAAACGGCCGCGCAAGTGATCTGGCTGGTCGGCGGCATGGCCATGGTCATGGCGGTGAGCCAACTCGCCCACCCGGGCTGAGCGGCTCAGCCCTTGGCGTTCAGCCCTGAGCGCAGGGCAGGCCGGGGGTGCGGCTCCACTCGCTCCAGCTGCCCGCATACAGGGCTGTGGGGCCATGACCGGCCAGCTCCATGGCGATCAAATTGGGCACGGCGCTCACGCCACTGCCGCAGTGGTGCACCACGGTGCTGGCGCTGCGGCCCGCCAAGACTTTGTCCCACTCGGCCTTGAGCACTTCTGGGCTTTTGAAGAAGCCTTCAGGGGTGAAGTTGTCGGTGAAGGGCCGGTTGAGTGCGCCGGGAATGTGCCCGGCGATCGGGTCCAGCGGCTCGACTTCGCCACGGTAGCGCGGGGCGCCGCGTGCATCGACCACGGTTTGGGTGGGGCGGCCCAGTTGTTCCACCACGCTGTCGATCATCACCAACTGGCGCAAAGGCGCTTTGACGGCAAAGTTGACGGCTGCACCAGCCGCTTGGGCGGGGCCTGAAGCCACCGCGCCGCCAGCGGCTTTCCAGCCTTGCAGGCCGCCGTCGAGCACGGCCACGGCGTCATGCCCCAGCCATTTGAGCATCCACCACAGGCGGCCGCAGTAGTTGCCGGCTTGGCGGTCGTACACCACGACCTGGGTGTCGTTGCCAATGCCTTGGCTGCCCAACCAGGCGGCCACTTTTTCGCGGGCGGGCAAAGGGTGGCGGCCACCGTTGACTGCGTCTGCGTCGTGGTGGGCACTGAGGTTGCGATCCAGGTGCGCTTGCAGGGCACCGGCAATGCGCTCTGACTCGAACATGCTGTCGGCCGTCTCGGGCTTCATCAGGTCCGAGCTGCAGTCGAGCACGACCAGGTTCTGGCCTGACTGCTTAAAAGCTTGCAATTGGCTGGTGGTGATGAGCAAACGGTACATGGTCAATCTCCTGGGTCAGTGTTCTTCGGCGGGGGCTTGGGGCAGGGCGCGTTTGCGCAGGGCAGTGGCGGCGATGCCGCTGGCGATGATCAGGGCCATGCCGATCCAGCCGATCAGCGGGATCACATCGCCAAACAAAAACAGGCCGTACAGCGCGGCAAACACGATGCCCGAATATTGCAAATTGGCCACCAGCAAGGTGGCGCCTCGGGTGTAGGCCTTGGTCATGCACAGCTGGCCCAGCGCGGCCAACAGGCCAATGGGCAACAACCACAAGGCTTGCGGCCAGACCCATTCGCTGGCACCGGTGAACAACATGGCCACGCCGCCCACGATGGTGGTGCCGATCGAGAAATAAAACACGGTGCGCGACTCGGGCTCGCCCATGCGGCCGAGAGCCGCCACCTGCATGTAGGCCAATGCTGCGCCCAGGCCCGAGAGCAAACCGATCACACCGGCAAACAGCTGGTTTTGTTCGATGGTGGGGCGCAAGATCATGATCACCCCGGCAAAGCCCGAGAGCACTGTGAGCACCACGGGGCCTTGGCGGCTGGCGTCTTGCAGGCGGCCCATGACCAAAGTGCCGCCCACCAAAAAGGCCGCCACCCACACGCCGCTCATGTAGTTGAGCGTCATGGCGGTGGCCAGGGGCAGGTGGGCGATGGCATAGAACCAGGCCGACAAGGACACCACGCCGATGGCCGAGCGCCAGACGTGCATCAGCGGCACGGGCGTGCGAATGGACACGCCCTGTGCACGGCACAGGCTGGCCATGACGACCATGCCGATCAGGCCCCGGTAGAACACCAGCTCAAAGGTGTTGAAGTGGCTGGCCGCGAATTTGATGCACACGCTCATCGTTGCAAAAAACAGCGACGCAAGGATCATCCAGGAGGCTTGCATCGGGGCTTTCTGCTCAGGGCGCGGTCATTTGACGGCGGTACCACTCGTGGAAGTGCTGCATGCCGTCTTCCATGGGGCTTTGGTAAGGGCCCACTTCGTTGTCGCCACGGGCCAGCAGGGCTTTGCGGCCCGCGTCCATGCGCTCGGCAATCTCGTCGTCTTCGATGCAGGTTTCCATGTAGGCGGCTTGCTGGGCTTCGACGAACTCGCGCTCAAACGCCACGATTTCTTCGGGGTAATAGAACTCGACCATGTTCAGCGTTTTGCTGGGGCTGATCGGGTGCAGGGTCGACACCGTGAGCACATGCGGGTACCACTCGACCATGATGTGCGGGTAGTACGTGAGCCAAATTGCGCCGCGCTCGGGCAGTTGGCCGTTGCGGTACTTGAGCAGCACCTCGTGCCAGGTTTTGTAGGCGTCCGATCCGGGCTTGCCAAAGCCGCCCGACACGCCCACGGTTTGCACCGAGTAGTGCTCCTTGAACTCCCAGCTCAGGTCGTCGCAGGTGACAAACGAGCCCAGCCCCGGGTGGAAGGGGCCGACGTGGTAGTCCTCCAGATAGACCTCGATGAAGGTCTTCCAGTTGTAGTTGCACTCGTGCAGCTCGACGCGGTCGAGCGCGTAGCCCGAAAAGTCCAGCTGCGAGCGTGGGCCCATGCCAGACAGATCGGCGGCGATGTCGCGGCCGTTGTCTTCAAACAGCAAGCCGTTCCACTCTTGCAGCTTGTAGTTGTTCAGGTTCAGGCAGGGGTCGTGCGAGAAGTGCGGTGCGCCCAGCAGTTGCCCATTTGGCGCATAGGTCCAGCGGTGCAGCGGGCAGACGATGTTGCCGCCCGCGCTGCCTTTTTGCTGGGTTTGCAGGTTGCCCCGGCCGTTCAGCATGACGGCTTGGCGGTGGCGGCAGACGTTGGAGACGAGCTCGACCCCGCCTTGGGCGTTGCGCACCAGGGCGCGGCCTTGGCCCTCGTGGGGCAGGGCGTAGTAGTCGCCCGGGTTGGGCACCGCCAGCTGGTGGCCCACGTAGCGGGGGCCTTGCTGGAAGAGCGTTTTCAATTCGCGCTGGAAGAGCGCCTCATCGAAATAAGTGGAAACTGGTAGTTGGCTTGCGGCCTGCTGCAGTTGAAGACTTAAATCAGACATGGGTGACCTGACCTAGAGACTCCCCCTATGAAGGGGCAGGGACAAAGCGCCAAATCCTGCGATTTGGGCGCAAAAAACGGCAGGAACAGGCCTGCCGGGGAACCGGCGATTGTACCCTGAGGGGCTTGGGGCGCCTTGCGCAGGCTTGCCCCGCGCTTGGCCAAGCGACAGCCCCCTGATTTGTCCTTGGTGTGGGCATGGCTGTCAGTTGGGCTCAGGCCAAGCGCCTAAAATCAGTCTTTTTGCGCGGACTACCCATGCCCAAGGCTTCCAAAACCGAGACTTCAGACGCTGTGCAGGCCTTGCCGTCCACCTACGAGGCGGCTTTGTGCGAGCTGGAGCAACTGGTGGCGCAACTCGAGTCGGGCCAGATGCCGCTGGACCAGTTGCTAACGGGCTACCAGCGCGGGGCCAGCTTGCTGGGCTTTTGCCGTGACAAGCTCCAGGCGGTGGAAGACCAGATCAAGGTGCTGGACAACGGCCAACTCAAACCCTGGACTGGCGCATGAGCACACTGTTTGATTTGAAAGCCTGGATGCAGCCGCATCTGGCGCGTGTGGAAGTGGCCCTGGCCGACGGCATTGCCCAGCCTTCGCCAGCCGACTTGGGCGAAGCCATGCGCTATGCCGTGCTGGACGGGGGCAAACGCCTGCGCCCCTTGCTGGTGCTGGCCACGGCCGAAGCGGTGGGTGGCGACATGGCAGCGGCCCTGCGTGCGGCCTGCGCCATTGAGCTGATCCATGCTTATTCTTTGGTGCACGACGACATGCCGTGCATGGACAACGATGTGCTGCGCCGGGGCAAGCCCACGGTGCATGTGCAGTTTGGCGAGGCCCAGGCTTTGTTGGCCGGGGACGCTTTGCAAACCTTGGCGTTTGAATTGCTCACCCCGCTGGACGGCAGCGTGAGCCCTGCGGTGCAGGCCGCCTGTGTGGGCTTGTTGGCCCGTGCTTCGGGCTATCAGGGCATGGCCGGTGGCCAAGCGATCGATCTGGCCAGTGTGGGCCAGCGCCTGAGCGAGGCGCAGCTGCGTCAGATGCACCGGCTCAAGACCGGCGCCCTGCTGCTGTGCAGTGTGCAAATGGGTGCGGCCTGCGGCACAGCGGTGTCGGCGCCTGTCCAGTCGGCTTTGCTGCAGTTTGGCGAGGCCATGGGCCTGGCGTTTCAGGTGGTCGACGACATCCTGGACGTGACGGCCGATTCGGCCACCTTGGGCAAGACGGCGGGCAAAGACGCCGCTGCCGACAAACCCACTTATGTGGCGCTGATGGGCCTGGAGCCCGCTCAGCGCCTGGCCGACGAGTTGGCGGCACAAGCCGCGCAAGCTTTGCAAGATACCGGTTTGCCCGCTGATCGCTTGGCCGCTTTGCGCGCCCTGTGCGACATGGTGGTGCAACGAACCCATTGATGCCATGACCGATTTCCTTCACGCCATCCAGTCACCGGCCGATTTGCGCCAGTTGCAGCGCACCGATTTGCCCGCCCTTGCGCAAGAGCTGCGGGCCTGTGTGCTCGACAACGTCTCTAAGACCGGCGGGCACCTGAGCTCGAACCTGGGCACGGTGGAGCTGACGGTGGCTTTGCACTATGTGTTCAACACGCCTGAAGACCGCATCGTGTGGGATGTGGGGCACCAGACTTACCCGCACAAAATCCTCACAGGCCGTCGTGAGCGCATGCCATCGCTGCGCCAGTTGAATGGTTTGTCGGGCTTTCCGCGCCGCGACGAGAGCGAGTTCGACACTTTTGGGGTGGGCCATTCGTCCACCAGCATTTCGGCCGCCTTGGGCATGGCACTGGCTGCGCGCCAAAAGGGCGAGTCACGCCACTCGATCGCCGTGATCGGTGATGGCGCCATGACGGCGGGCATGGCTTTTGAAGCGCTCAACAACGCGGGCGTCGAAGAGTGCAAGCTGCTGGTGATCTTGAACGACAACGACATGTCGATCAGCCCGCCGGTGGGCGCTTTGAACCGTTACCTGGCGCAGCTGATGAGCGGCAAGTTTTATTCGACCGCCAAAAATGTGGGCAAGAACGTGCTCAAGAACGCGCCGCCCTTGTTTGAGCTGGCCAAGCGCCTGGAAGAACACGCCAAAGGCATGGTGGTGCCCGCCACCTTGTTCGAGAAATTTGGCTTCAACTACATCGGTCCCATCGACGGGCACGATCTGGAGTCGCTGATCCCGACGTTGGAAAACATCAAGCAACTGGATGGCCCGCAGTTCTTGCATGTGGTGACCAAAAAAGGCCAGGGCTACGACAAGGCCGAAGCCGATCCGGTGGCCTACCACGGCCCCGGCAAGTTCGACCCGGCCGTGGGTCTGGTGCCGCCCAGCACGCCCGCCAAAACCACCTTCACCCAGGTTTTTGGCCAGTGGCTGTGCGACATGGCGCAGCAAGACAAACGGCTGGTGGGCATCACGCCCGCCATGCGCGAAGGCTCGGGCATGGTGGAGTTTCACCGCCGCTTTCCGGACCGCTATTACGACGTGGGCATTGCCGAGCAGCATGCCGTCACCTTTGCGGCGGGCATGGCCTGCGAAGGCCTCAAGCCGGTGGTCGCCATTTACTCCACCTTCTTGCAGCGCGCTTATGACCAGCTGATCCACGATGTGGCCTTGCAGAATTTGCCGGTGGTGTTCGCCATCGACCGCGCGGGCTTGGTGGGTGCCGATGGCGCCACGCATGCAGGCGCTTACGACATTGCCTATATCCGCTGCATCCCCAACATGAGCCTGGCTTGCCCGGCCGACGAGCGCGAATGCCGCCAGCTGCTGAGCACGGCCTACGCGCAAAACCACCCGGTGGCGGTGCGCTACCCACGCGGTGCGGGCGTGGGCGCTGTGCCCGATGCCGATTTGACGCCCTTGCCTTTGGGCAAGGCCGAGCTCCGCCGCCAAGGCGAGGGCATCGCCATCTTGGCTTTTGGTTCTTTGCTGGCGCCTGCTTTGAAGGCGGCCGAAGCCCTGAATGCCACCGTGGTCAACATGCGTTGGGTCAAACCGCTGGACACCGAGATGCTGCAGCGGGTCGCCCAAGACCATGCGCAGATCGTGACGGTGGAAGAGGGCAGCATCATGGGCGGCGCGGGCAGCGCCGTGAGCGAGGCTTTGCAGCAATTGGACTTGGTGCGGCCTGTGCTGCAGCTGGGCTTGCCCGATGTGTTCATTGAACACGGTGACCACGCCCAACTGCTGGCCGCGCAAGGCCTGGATGCGGCGGGCATTGAGGCGTCGATCCGCAAGCGTTTTGCCTGAGGCGTTTGGCAGAGGTTCAGACCGCATTGATGAAAGTCAAATGACTTTCACGGCTTGCGGTGTTTGCGGGGTGAAATCTGACAAAAAGGGTAAACCCGAGCCAGAACCGGTTGCAGACCTTTCTAGAATAGCCAGTACCCCATAAGTCCACGCCCTGAAGTCTGGGGTGTGTTTATTTTTCAATGAGGAGTTATTCCATGGATCGTCGTTCCATTCTGAAAAACGCAGGCATCGCCGGTGTTTTGGCCGCTGGCATTGCGCCTGCCGTGCATGCCCAGTCCGCCATCCGCTGGCGTCTGGCTTCGAGCTTCCCCAAGTCTTTGGACACCTTGTTTGGCGGCTCCGAAGTCTTCGCCAAGAAGGTCAAAGAGATGAGCGGCGGCAAGTTCGAGATCACCACCCATGCGGCTGGTGAATTGATGCCTGCTTTTGGCGTGCTCGACGGCGTGCAGAACGGCACCGTGGAATGCGCACACACTGCGCCTTACTACTTCTTTGGCAAGGACGAAACCTTTGCGCTGGATTGCGCGATTCCTTTCGGTCTGAACAGCCGCCAGATGACGGCCTGGATGTACGAAGGCAACGGCATGAAGCTGATGCGCGAGCACTACGCCAAGTTCAACATCGTGAACTTCGTGATGGGCAACACGGGCACCCAGATGGGCGGCTGGTTCCGCAAGGAAATCAAGTCGGCTGCTGACCTCAAGGGCCTGAAGTTCCGCGTCGGTGGCTTTGCTGGCAAGGTGCTCGAACGAATGGGCGTGGTGCCCCAGAACATTCCCGCTGGTGAGATTTACCAGTCGCTGGAAAAAGGCACCATCGATGCGGCCGAGTGGATCGGACCTTATGACGATCTGAAGTTGGGCCTGAACAAAGTGGCACCGTTCTATTACTACCCCGGCTGGTGGGAAGGTGGTCCTCAGTTGACTTTGATGGTCAACCAGAAGGCTTATGACGCCTTGTCGCCCGAGAACAAGGCCATCGTGGAAGCCGCTTCGGCTGTGGCCCACATCGAGATCCAGGCCCGCTACGATGCGCACAACCCTGGCGCTTTGAAGCAACTGGCTGCCCAAAAGACCAAGGTCCTGCCTTTCCCCAAGGACATGATGGACGTGGCCTTCAAGCACTCGCAAGAGGTTTATGCCGAGTTGAGCGCCAAGAACCCGAACTGGAAGAAAGTCTATGACGACTATTCCAAGTTCCGTGCTGAGCAAAACTGGTGGTTCCGTTTCGGCGAAGCCCGTTTCGACAGCTTCATGCAGGCTCAAAAGCTCTGAGCTTTTTCAGTCCGCTGAAGCCACCCGCCGCGCGCAAGCCCGGCGGGTTTTTTTATACCCGTTGTTCGTGCTGGCGCAGGGCTTGGGCGATGCGGGTGAACTCTTCCAGCATGGCGCGGTCATGGCAGTAGAAGAAGGTGAATTTGCCGCCCAGGTTGCGCACATAGATACGGGGGGCCACCAGATGCTCCAGACCCCGGATGCGCATGATCTTCAGATAGGCCAACTCAGCCAGCGTGACGCGGCGGCGCCACATCCAGCTTTGCTCGATGGCCAAATGGTCCAGCACGATGCGGCTGCGCTGGATGTGCCAGACCATGAAGGCCAACATGGCCCAGACCACGGCCAACCAAGTGCCTTGGGCCGATCGCCAATCGATGTTCAGGCGCCAGCACCAGGCCATCAAGGCCAGCAGGATGAACCAGGCCATCGCTTTGAACACCGGGCCGAAGGCAGAGGCGCTCAAGGGGTGCGACGGGGGCTGGTAGGGGTAGGGCAGCGAAGCGTCTTGCGCACTGGGGGTGGTGTGGGGCATGTGGGGGTCTTCAAAAAGAAAAAAGCACCTCGCCGCTGTGCTGACGAGGTGCTTGAAGGTGGCCGGGTTTACTTCTTGTCGTTGCCGCCCGGGATGTCCTTCATCGGATCGTCCGTGGAGGGCGCGACCGGGTTGGCATTGGCATCCGGTGGCGCGGCCTCGTCTGGTGCGGGTGCGGCTTCCAGCACCACGGAGTTCATGTCAATGACTTCGGGCTTGTCCAAGAAGGCGGTGACCGACTGCGGCACAAAGATCACGATCACCACCAGCAAGATCTGCATGATCACCCAAGGGATGGAGCCCATGTAAATGTCGTTGGTCTTGATGGGCTCGGCGATGCGCTTTTCCTTGAACATGGTGTCGGCAATGCCGCGCAAGTAAAACAGCGCAAAACCAAACGGCGGGTGCATGAAGCTGGTTTGCAAGTTCACGCACAGCAGCACGCCAAACCAGATCAGGTCAATGCCCATCTTGTCGGCCACAGGGGCCAGCATGGGCACGATGATGAAGGCGATCTCGAAGAAGTCGAGGAAGAAGGCCAGGAAGAACACGAACAGGTTCACCACGATCAAAAAGCCCACTTGACCGCCGGGCAGGCCCGACAGCAGGTGCTCGACCCACTTGGCGCCGTCCACACCTTGGAACACCAGGCTGAACACGCGCGAGCCGATCAGGATGAACACCACCATGGCCGTCAGGCGCATGGTGCCGTGCATGGCTTCCCAGAGCAGGTCTTTGGTCAGGCGCTTGTGCATGGCCGCCAAGATCAGTGCGCCGACCACGCCCATGGCACCGGCTTCGGTGGGGGTGGCAATGGCGCGGTCCTGGAAGGGCAAACCGCCCATGGAGCCCAGCACGGTGAAGATCAGCACCGCCGACGGGATGATGCCCTTGAGGCACTTGCGCCACAGCGGCCAGCCGTTCAGGGTGCGGGCTTCTTTGGGCACGCCGGGCACGTATTCGGGCTTGAACACACCCAGTGCGTAGGTGTAGATCGCGAACATGGCGATCTGCATGAGCGAGGGGCCCCAGGCGCCTTTGTACATGTCACCCACGGGGCGACCCAGCTGGTCGGCCAGCACCACCAGCACCAGCGATGGGGGCACCAGTTGGGTGATGGTGCCCGACGCCGCCAGCACACCGGTGGCGTAGCGGGTGTTGTAGCCGTAGCGGATCATCACGGGCAAAGAGATCAGGGCCATGGCAATGACTTGCCCGGCCACGGTGCCGGTGATGGCGCCCAGAATAAAGCCCACGATGATGACCGAGTAGCCCAGGCCGCCTTTGATGGGGCCGAACAGTTGGCCCATGGCGTCGAGCATGTCTTCGGCCAGACCACACTTTTCGAGGATGGTGCCCATGAAAGTGAAGAAAGGAATGGCCAGCAGCAGGTCGTTGTTCAGGATCGAGAAGATCGAGATCGGCAAATTGCCCAGGAAGGCCTGCGGGAACCAGCCCATTTCAATGGCGAAAAAGCCGCTGGCCAAGCCCAGTGCGGCCAAAGAGAATGCGACCGGAAAACCGATCAGCATCACAAACACCAAGCCCACAAACATGATGGGCGCAAAGTTTTCCATTTGCATTTTTATTTCCTTGCAGCGAGTCGTAGAGCAGTTGTGGCTAAGTCGCTCACTGCAGTGGTTTTTCGTAATGGGTGTCCATGGCGTATTGGCCGCGGAGGAAGGCCACGCGCTTGATCAGCTCGGCCAGGCCCTGCAACCAGAGCATGGCAAAGCCCAGTGGCATGGCCAAGGTGGCGGGCCAACGGATCAGGCCACCGGCATTGCTGGAGTGCTCGTTGGTCACGAAAGTGTTCCAGAAATAAGGAAACGAGAGCCAGGCCAGAAAGCCCATGACGGGCATCAAGAAGAAGGCCAGACCGAAGATGTCCACATAGACAGGTCGGTTGCCTTGGAGCTTGCCGTAGACCAGGTCCACGCGCACGTGTTCGTTGACCTTGAGCACATAGGGTGCGCCGATCATGACCATATAGGCAAACAGGTACCACTGGATTTCGAGCAGGCCGTTGGAGCTCCAGTCGATGCCGTAACGCACAAAGGCGTTGCCCGCGCTGATGAGGGCTGCCAGCAAGACGGTCCAGGTGGCCAGCTTGCCCAAACGGTCGTTGAGCCAGTCGATGCCAAAGGCAAATTTAAGCAGTCCAGACAAAATGATCTCTCCAAATGTTTCAGGCATTTTAAGTGCCTCTGTCCATGGAACCATTTTCGGTTAACCCTGACGGGCAGGCCCTGTGTGTGCAGGTGGATGGCTTCAGCCTCGGCAGGGGGCCCGTGTCGGGGGCAAAAATGTTGGAACTGGGCCTGCCGACCAATTGATCGCGCGCCATGAAGGGCGTGTTCCACGCTCATCGCCCACAGGGTGGGGCTCTTACAAAAAGCCATCCCTTGCCTGTTGCTTGAGACTTCAAGGGCCCTGATCAATAAGCGGTATGTGTGTTGTGCCCGGTTTTGAAGTGCCACCAAGGCAGGGCTTTTTTCAGCGATTGCACCTGGCCTGCCAGTTCGGTGGTTTCATATCCGGGCAGGGTGGTCATGTGTTGTTGCCAGGCGTCCGATTGCAGCACGCGTGTCATGGCCTGAACCGAGGGGGTCTCCAGCACCGATTTGAGGCATACCAGCCAGTAGCACTCTTGCATGAGCGGCACAAAGTCCAGCCCCTGGGCTTGGGCGGCAGAGGCAATGCCCAGGCCTGCGTCGGCCACGCCCGCGGCCACGGCAGCGGCCACGGCAGCGTGTGAGCTTTCCTCTTGGTCGTAACCCGTGATCTGACGGGCCGCGATGCCCGCACTGAGCAGGGCATCGTCCAGCAGCAGTCGGGTGCCGGTGCCCAGACTGCGGTTGATGTAGCGCAGGCCCGCTTGCGTCAAATCGCTCAGTTGCTGAATGCGGCGCGGATTGCCGGGCGTCACCATCAGGCCTTGCTGGCGCAGCGCAAAGCCAATGAGTTTGTGCTGCCCGGTGCGCAGCAGGGGTTTGTATGTGCGGGCCACCAGGGAGCGCGGCGAGGGCTGCATGGGGGCGTGAAAACCTGCCACATTGCAGCGGCCCTCGTTGAGCGAGCGCAGGGCATCGACGCTGCCGCAAAAGCGCATGTCCAGGTGCAGGGCCTGTTCGGCGGCGTGTTCCCGCAGGCGGACCAGTGCGTCGTCGTGGCTGGCGTAGACCGTCAGCAAATGGCTGTTGGCATCAAAGGCCACGGCAAAGGTTTTTTCAAGCTCCGCTTGCAGGGCGCTGATTTGGGGGGACAGGCGCGCCTGCGCCTGGCGTTCGGCCCAGAGCAATTTGTCTGCAAACTCGCTCAAACGCGCGGCTTGGCCTTTTTCCCAGAGGATCAGGGGCTGGTCGAGGACTTGTTCCCAGCGCTTGAGCTCGCCCCAGACATGGCGGTAAGACAGTTGCATGGATTTGGCCGCAGCTCCGATGGAGCCTGACTCGCGCACGGCTTGCAGCATGTCCATGAGGGGGTTGCGGATCGGGCTGAGCCGGTTGCGTGATCCGGCACTTTCTGAATGGGGCGTCCAGCTGTAGGAGAGGTTGATGTGTTGCACAGGCCGAAGTTTGCCTGAATATGCCAAACGGTTTGCGGTCTGTGCTCAGGTGCTTATGCAAGTGATTTCATAGTGGGCAACACGTAGCCTTGGTTGGGCAGGCTTCCAGTAGCATCGACCGCTACTTTATGAACACCTTGACCGACAGCGTCTTGACGGCGCTGGGACTCATTTCTTCGCTGGATGCCGCTTTGTGGACGGTGGTGCTGCGGTCCTTGGCCGTCAGTGCCACGGCCACCTTGCTGGCCTATGGTTTGGGCCTGGTGCTGGGGGCATGGCTGGCGGTGGCGCGATTTCCCGGGCGGGGCGCGGTGCTGGTGGCGCTGAACACCTCTTTGGCGCTGCCTTCGGTGGTGGTCGGGCTGATGGTGTATTTGCTGCTGTCTCGGACCGGGCCGCTGGGCTTTTTGGGCTGGTTGTTCAGTTTCAAGGCCATGGTGGTGGCGCAGGTCATGCTGGTGGTGCCGGTGGTGACCGCGCTCACGCGCCAGGTGGTCGAAGACGTGGAGCGTCAGCACGGCGAACAATGGGCATCGCTGGGGGCGGGGCCTGTGTTTCGCAGTTGGTTGCTGGCCTGGGATGAGCGCTATGCCTTGCTGACCATCGGTGTGGCCGCGTTTGGCCGGGCCATTTCAGAGGTCGGCGCGGTGATGATTGTGGGCGGCAACATCGATGGTTTTACCCGCGTCATGACGACCGCCATCGCGCTGGAAACCAGCAAGGGCGATTTGCCGCTGGCGCTGGGCCTGGGGCTGGTGTTGCTGGCGGTGGTGCTCTTGCTCAATTTGTTGTTGGCTGGTCTGCGCCGCTTTGGTGAGCGTCGTCAGGGCTTGGCGGTGCCTTCGCCCAAAGGGTGGGTGGCATGAGTGCTTCGGCCTTGACGCCTGTGGTTCAGTTTGAGGGCGTGGGTGTGCGCCTGGGGCCTTTGCAGGCGCTGACCGGGGTGGACTTGCAGATCATGCCTGGTGAGCGGGTGGCCTTGGTGGGCTCCAACGGCTCGGGTAAAAGCACCTTGCTGCGCGCACTGCATGGCTTGCTGCCCATGGCGCAGGGCCGCGTGACACGACACCCGGCATTGCACCAGGCCATGCTGTTTCAAAAACCGCATTTGCTGCGCACCACGGCGCTGAACAATGTGGCGCTGGGTGCCTGGCTGGACCGCAGATTGGGCCTGTCCTGGCAAGAGGCCAAAACCCGTGCGGCGCAAGCCTTGCAGCGCGTGGGCCTGTCGGCCGTGGCGGCGCAGGGTGGGCGGCAGCTGTCGGGTGGTCAACAGCAGCGTCTGGCCCTGGCGCGGGCCTGGGTCCGGCAGCCCGATGTGCTGCTGCTGGACGAGCCCACCGCCAGCCTGGACCCGCACGCCAAGCGCGAGGTGGAAGCCTTGATTGCCGAGTTTGCCCAGGGGCAAGGGCAGCCACTGACCCTGATCTGGGCCAGTCACAACCTGGGGCAGGTCAAGCGCCTGGCCAGCCGGGTCATTTATCTGGAGGGCGGTCGCGTGTTGGCGGATCTGCCCGTTGGCTTGTTTTTCAACGCCGCCGAGCTGTCTGTGCGCAGTCCTGCGGCCCATGCTTTTGTTCAAGGAGAACTGACATGACTTTCCCATTTGCAATGAGCCGCCGTGCCCTGGTGTGTGCGCTGTTGGCGGCAACGGCCAGTTGGGCGCAGGCGCAGTCCATCGTCATGTCTTCAACCACCTCGACCGAGCAGTCGGGCTTGTTTGCCCACCTGCTGCCCGCCTTCAAAAAGGCCAGCGGGCTGGACGTGAAAGTGGTGGCCCTGGGCACCGGCCAGGCGCTGGACATGGCGCGTCGCGGTGATGCCGATGTGGTGTTTGTGCACGACCAGGCGGCCGAAGAAAAGTTTGTGGCCGACGGCTTTGGCCTCAAGCGATGGCCTGTCATGTACAACGACTTTGTGCTGATCGGCCCCAAGGCCGATCCGGCGGGCACCAAGGGCCGCGACATCGTGGCGGCCCTGGGCAAAGTGGCCGCCACGAATGCGGCCTTTGTGTCCCGAGGCGACAAGAGCGGCACCCATGCGGCTGAACAGCGCTTTTGGAAAATGGCCAACTTGGAAGCGGCCAAAGGCGCTGGCTACCGGGAATGCGGCTGCGGCATGGGGCCCGCGCTCAACATTGCCTCGTCGCAAGGCGCTTATGTGCTGGCCGATCGCGGCACCTGGCTGAACTTCAAGAACCGTGCCGACCTGGTGGTGCTGGTCGAGGGCGATCAGCGCCTGTTCAACCAGTACGGCGTGATGGTCGTCAACCCCGCCAAACACCCCCATGTCAAGCAGGCCGAGGCGCAGAAGTTTGTCGATTGGGTGACCTCGGCTGCGGGTCAGGCCCACATTGCCGATTACAAGATCGGCGGCGAACAGCTGTTTTTCCCGAACGCCGGGAAATAAGCCCCTCACTGCCTGGGCGCGCCCAGCTTGCGGTACACGGTGGCCCGGCTGATGCCCAAGGCGCGTGCAGCTTCTGCCACATTGCCTCGGGCCTGCTGCACCGCTTGGCGGATCATGTCGGTTTGTACCGCCTTGAGGGCTTTGGGGGCCGACATCAAGGGTGGTTCCGTCACAGCTGTAGGGTGCGCGCCCGGACGCGTGGCCAAGGTTTGCAGTCGCAGCCCTGACCACAGGGGCAGCTCTTGTGTGGCGCGTCCTGCGGTGTCAAACAGGTTTTCCCAAGGCGAGGCAAACACATCGCTGGCGTGCATGGCTTTGCCAGCGCTGGCGGGCGAGAGCGTCAGCATTTGCCGCGCTGTCGGGTTGGCACCGACGATGTGGCCATCCTGATCGAGTGTCAGCAAGCCATCGCTGTCATCGCCCGGCTGGTTACCTGGCCAGCTCAGGCGCAACACCAGTGCATGCCCGGTGGACAGCAGCCAGCTGTTTTCAATGCTGCGGGCCGAGCGGCGCACCAGGTGTTTGAGAGCAGGCCGCTCCATGGTTTCGATGCCCGTCAAATCCAGCATGCCTGCACACAAACCATCGGGGCCAAACACGGGCGCACCCGCGCAGCTGTAAATACTGTTGTCATTGAAAAAATGTTCACCCCTGTGGAGCCAGACGGGCTGCAGCTCGGTCAAGGCCGCACTGATCGAGGTCGTGCCCACTGACTTTTCTGACAGGTCCACGCCCACGCGGGCGATGGCGTCGGCGCGGCGGTCCTGCCTGTCCACCGCGCCATGCACATCCACCACGATGCCCTGGGCATTGGTCAGGATGGCGAAGTAGCGGATGTCGGCAATCGCCCGGGCCAGTTCGACCAGCACCGGCTGCGCGGCTTGCACCAGAGGGCGGCTGGCTTCCTGCACATGGCGCATGTGCTGTGCCGACACGGCGTCAAAGCCCACAGGCTGCTCGGGCTGCAGGCCCATGTCCAGGCAGCGTTGCCAAGATTGAGCGATCCAGGGCGAGACGCTTGGTTGCACGTCGGCTCTGCGGCCTTGAAACACAAGGTTTCGGGCTTGTTCAATGCGCATCAGTCGGTCGCTGGGAGGTGCTGTGAGAGGCATGTCGGGAGTGTCTCAAACGGAGGTTTTTGATGTCCAACCTGGGCAATCTTGCCGTGAGTCCAAGTCTTTTGGGGTCGCGCAAACCTCGGTCATTTTATGTGTGCGCATGCACGTGGGGGACTTTTGACATGCGCGCTTTGAACGCATCACCTGGCTCGGCGCTGGTTGAGGCTCAACGGGCCCAGATCAGGGCGACAGTCTTCAGGCCCAAGACGGTCAAGGCCAAAGAGCCAAACAAGTGTACCGAGGCCGTGCCTGCCGCAAACGCGTAGCGGCCTTGTTGCAGCATGCCGACCACTTCGGCCGAGAAGCTGGAAAACGTGGTCAGTGCGCCTAAAAAGCCGGTGACCAGTGCCAGTCGCCAGACCGGGTCCAGGTCGGGCAGTTGCTGGAACACGCCCACGCACACGCCCACCAGATAACCGCCGATCAGGTTGGCGGCCAAGGTACCCCAGGGCATGAGCCCCGCACTGGTGCTGCTGGGGTTGAGCCACAGGCCCAGCTGCCAGCGTGACAAAGCGCCTGCGCAGGCGCCCAGGCAAATCGCGATCACAGAGGGCATGTTCACTCCTGGTCAGTGGTGCTCAAAAGGGCGGGTCGTCGTCGGCCGTTTCGGTCACGGCGGTGGTGGTTTGGGCCGGGGCCGAGGCTGGGGCCGCTTCTGCGCCCAGTGTCATCTCGCCACCCAGCGCTTCGATCAGGCTGTCCAGCAAGGGGCCGAGCAGGCCGGTGGACAGGGCCACATCGCCGTCGAAGCGGTCTTCGTTTTTGTCGGTGCCCGATTCGTCCATCACGCCGTCGAGGAACTGCACTTTTTTCAGCTGCAGGGTCTCGGTCAGCACAAAGGCCACGCGTCCGTCCCAGCTCAGGGCCAACTGTGTGGGCAGTTTGCCTTCCATGACATGCTTGCGCACATCGTCGTTGGCCAGGTGGTGGCGGGTAAAGCGCACGCTGGCAGCGTCTTCACCGGTGGACTTGAGCACGGTTTCGCGCTCCACCGTCAGGTCGGCCGGCCATTCGTCTTCGGTCGGGGCCAGCAGCCATTGGGTCATGGCGGCTTGGGGCGAGGTCACGGTTTGGATCAGCGAGACCGACAAGCCCGCCAACACATTCATCAGCGCGGACATGACTTCGTCGGCTTTGCCCTGGCTGCCCGCGTTGAGCACCAGGCGGCGGTTTTCCAAGTCCATCCACACCACCACGGTCGATTGCCGTGCGAAAGCTTGGGGCAGCAGCGACAGCAGGACGTCGTCCATGAGGTCGCGCTTTTCTTTTTTGCCGGGTTTTCGGCCGGTGGCCGCTTCGATTTCGGCGATGCGTTCATCGGCCTTGCGGCGCACCACGTTGCCAGGCACCGCCTTGGACTCGATCATCAGCTTGATGATCCATTGACCGCCCACCGACTCGACCAGTGGGCCGTAGGCCTCACCGCGTGGCGGAATCCAGCCCACGGATTTCTCCTGGCTGGCACCGCATTCCACAAACTGGGCGGGCTCCAGCGCCGCTTGCACTTCCGTCAGCGACGGGGCAAAGCCCTCGCCGATGCGGTAAACCATCACATTTTTGAACATCCGTCACTCTTTCATGCCACAGGGGGCCAGCGCGGCATCTTACCGGAGTGGAGTGCTGTTTTACTTGGCCACGCCCATCAACCAATCGGGCACGCTGGTGACGATGGACGGGAACACCGTGATCAAGCCGATGCCCACGATCATGCAGGCGAAAAAGGGCAAGGTCACGCGGGCGATGCGGTTGCTGTCGATGCCGGTCATGTTCTGCAACACAAAGAGGTTGAAGCCCACGGGCGGCGTGATTTCGGCGATTTCGACCAACATGATGATGAAGATGCCGAACCAGACCAGGTCAAACCCGGCCTTTTGGATCATGGGCAGCACCACCGCGCTGGTCAGCACGATCATCGAGATGCCGTCGAGCGCCGTGCCCAAAATCAAATACACCACCACCAGCACACCGATCAGGCCAAAGGGCGAGAGGTTCATGCTGTGCACAAACTCGGCCAGCTCGCGCGGAATGCCGGTGAAGGCCATGGTTTTGGTCAAGAAGGCTGCGCCCGCCAAGATGAACATGATCATGCAGCTCACACGCGTGGCGCCCACCAGGCCTTGCCAGAAGTTTTCCCAAGTCAGGCTGCGGCCTGCGGCGGCAATGGCCAGCGACCCCAGCACCCCATAGGCCGCGCATTCGGTGGCGGTGGCGATGCCGGCCACCAGCACCCACACGATGAAGACAATCAGCAAGCCACAAGGAATCAAGCTGCCCGAGCGTCGCATTTTTTCCATGAAGGTGGTTGGGGCTTCCGCAGGCGGCACTTTGTCGGGGTTGCGCAGGCTCCACCAGATGATGTAACCCGAGAACAGGCCCATCAGCAAGAAGCCAGGCAAAAAGCCTGCGAGGAACAGTCGGATCACGCTGGCGTCAGCCGCCACGGCGTACACCACCATGGTGATGGACGGCGGAATCAAAATGCCCAGACCGCCCGCAGCGGCCAATGAGCCCAAGGCAATGTTGCGGTCATACCCGCGCTTTTCCAGCTCGGGCAGGGCCACCTTGGCAATGGTGGCGCAGGTGGCGGCCGACGAGCCCGAGACCGAGCCAAAAATGCCGCAACCCAAAATGGTGGTGTGCATCAAGCGGCCGGGTACTTTGGACAGCCAAGGCGACAGGCCGTCGAACATCTGCTCGGACAGTTTGGTGCGGTACAAAATTTCGCCCATCCAGATGAACATGGGCAGGGCCGCAAGTTCCCAGCTGGCCGAGGTTTCCCAGAAAGATGAAAACAGGTTTTTGCCCGGCAGGGTGTTGGTGAAAAACGCCTGACCGACCCAGCCCACAATCGCCAGCGTCATGGCGATCCAGACGCCGCCGCTGAGCATCAGCAACATCAAAAAGAGGAGCAGGCCTCCGATTTCAAGCAGGCCCATCACATCTCCTCTGAAAAATCACCACGGGCGTGCCGCTCTTCGACACGCGCCACATAGCTGGGCTTGCCGCCCCGGAACACGCAGACGCATTCGTCGAGCACGGCGATCACCAAAATGGCCGAGCCGATCACAAAGCTCATTTGCGGAATCCAGATCGGGATCGCCACCATATTGCCTGCGATGTCATTGAATTCGTAGCTTTCCCAGGTAAAGCGCGCTGCCCAATAGCCCAGGTAGCCAATCGCCACGGCGGCCACGGCCAGTGAGACCAGCTCCAGCCAGCGGCGCACGGGGGCAGACACCGATTCGAGCACCAATGTCACGCGCACAAAGTCGCCGTTTCTAAAGCTGTAGGCCATGCCCAAAAAGGCCGCAGCCGCGCACAGCCAAGCCACGATGTCGTTGACCCAGGAGACGCGCCACTCGAACACGCGCCCCACCGAGGCGGCGATCATCAAGACCAAAATGGCCAGCACGCACAGGGCGGCCAGGTTGCCCCCCAAGAGGTACAAACCGTCCAAAAAGCGCCTGCCTAAGCTGGCGCTGGCTGTGCTGCTGGTGCTCATGTGGGCTTATTTCTTGTTGTAGGCGTCGACCAGGGCCTTGCCTTCGGCACCCGCTTTGTCCAGCCATTCTTTGAGCATGGTGTCGCCCACCTTGGCCATGTCGGCTTTGAGTTGGGCCGATGGGGCCGTGACGGTCATGCCATTGGCTTTGAGGGTGGCCAGCGTTGTGTCGTTGACTTTGCGTGACTCGCTCCAGCCACGGCTTTCAGCATCGGCGGCGGCCTTCATCACGGCGTCTTGCGTGGCTTTGTCGAGTGCGTCAAAAGCCTTCTTGTTGGCGATCACCGCGTTCTTGGGCAACCAGGCCTGCACGTCGTAGTAATACTTGAGGTGTTCGTAGAGCTTGCTGTCCACGCCTGTGGCACCAGACGTCATGGTCGACTCGACCACGCCGGTGGCCAGGGCCTGGGTAAATTCTGCCGCCTGCACCGTCACAGGCTGCGCGCCCACCAGCTCGGCGATGCGGGCGGTCGACGGGCTGTACGAGCGCCACTTGATGCCCTTGAGGTCGGCTGCGCTGTTGATGGCTTTCTTGCTGTAGATGCCCTGGGGTGGCCAGGCCACCGAGTACAGCAGCACCATGCCTTGTTCGGCCAGCTTCTTCTCCATCACGGGCTTTTGGGCTTTGTAAAGCTTCATGCCTTCGTCGTAGCTGTCGGCCAAGAAGGGCAGGCCGTCGGCGGCGTAAATCGGCCATTCGTTGCTGAAGTTGGCCAGCAAAATTTCACCCGCCTGGGCTTGACCGCCTTGCACGGCGCGCTTGATCTCGGGGGCTTTGAAGAGCGATGCATTGGCGTGCACCGTGATCTTGAGTTTGCCGCCGGAGGCTTTGTCCACATCGGTGGCGAACTGGGCCAAGTTCAGCGAGTGGAAGTTGCTGGACGGGTAGGCGGCGGGCAGGTCCCACTTGGTTTGGGCCGAGACCAAACCGGAGAGGGCCAGCAGGCCAGCCAGCAGGCTGAGGTGGAGGGCGCGACGTTTCATGAAAACTCCTGAAAAGGTGGACCAAGCCATGGAGCACAGCAAAAGCTGTGCCTGTGATGTGCACGCAGCCGGTGCATCGGGCTGCTGTTCACTGTAGGCAAGTTGCCAGTGCTTGGGATCGGTGATTTCCCTTAATGTCAACAAATTGTTGGCAAATTGTGATGATGGCGACTAGACTTTCTCACCATTGCCCTGAAAGCGTGTGCCCATGCCCAGCAAACATCCAGCCCCCAACAAAGCCGCCAACCCCATCGTGTCTTCGGCCCATCTGGTCTCGCCCGACAGCGCCGAGATGAGCGAATTCGAGTTCGGCCTGATCGTGGCGGGCAACGCTTTTCACCGCTGGATCGTGCACTGCATGAGCGCGGCGGGCCTGAAAGACCTGACCCCGCTGGATGTGCTGGTGCTGCACCATGTGACGCACCGGGCGCGCGACAAGCGCCTGGCCGACATCTGCTTCATCATGAACATCGAAGACACCCATTTGGTGAATTACGCCCTCAAAAAACTGCAGGGTCTGGGCGTGGTGGCTTCGCAAAAAAACGGCAAGGAAGTGACCTATGCCGCGACCGACGAGGGGCGTCAATTTGTGCAGCGCTACCGCGAGATCCGAGAGAGCTGCTTGATCGACGCGCTCAAAGCCGACGATGGCCTGAACCGCGACATTGGCGAGTTGGCCCGATTGCTGCGTGTGCTTTCGGGCATGTACGACCAGGCAGCGCGTGCTGCCGCATCTTTGTGAACAGAGGCAAGCGATGAGCGAAGCAATCCATCCCTCCACTGGCAAAAACCGCTGGCAGTTCTGGATCGACCGGGGCGGCACCTTCACCGATGTGGTCGGCAAGCGGCCTGACGGCAGCTTGGTGACGCACAAGCTGCTCTCCGAAAACCCAGAGCAATACCGCGACGCGGCCGTGGCAGGCATTCGCCATTTGCTGGGCCTCAAAGCCGGTGAGCCGGTCACGCCCGAGCTGGTCGAGTGCGTGAAGATGGGCACCACTGTGGCCACCAACGCGCTGCTCGAGCGCAAGGGCGAGGCCACGCTGCTGGTGACCACACATGGCTTTGGCGATGCGCTGCGCATCGCCTACCAAAACCGCCCGCGTTTGTTTGACCGGCAGATCGTGTTGCCCGAGTTGCTCTACAGCGCCGTGGTCGAGGCGCAAGAGCGCGTGGCGGTAGACGGCGAGGTCTTGCAGCCTTTGGACGAAGCGCATTTGCGCACCCAATTGATGCATTGGCACACCCAAGGTGTGCGCTCGGTGGCGGTGGTCTTCATGCACGGCTGGCGGCACACGGCGCACGAGCAGGCTGCCGCTCGGCTGGCGCGTGAAGTGGGTTTCACACAGGTCAGCACCTCACACCAGACCAGTCCGATGATGAAGCTGGTCAGCCGGGGCGACACCACGGTGGTGGATGCCTACTTGTCACCGATTTTGGGCCGCTATGTGAACCAGGTGGCTTCTGAGATGCCGGGCGTGAAACTGATGTTCATGCAGTCTTCGGGTGGCCTCACGGACGCACAGGTGTTTGCGGGCAAGGACGCGATTTTGAGTGGCCCGGCGGGCGGCATTGTGGGCATGGCCCGCACGGCTCAGCTGGCGGGGCACGACAAGGTGATTGGGTTTGACATGGGTGGCACGTCCACCGATGTGTCGCACTTTGCCGGACAGTTCGAGCGCGAGTTTGAAACGCAAGTAGCCGGGGTGCGCATGCGCGCCCCGATGATGAGCATCCACACCGTGGCGGCAGGCGGCGGGTCATTGCTGGCCTATGACGGTGCGCGGTTTCGGGTGGGGCCACAAAGCGCGGGTGCCAACCCCGGCCCAGCCAGTTACCGCCGGGGCGGGCCTTTGGCCGTGACCGATGCCAACGTGATGGTGGGCAAGGTACAGCCGAAGTTTTTCCCGTCGCTGTTCGGGCCGGAGGCGAACCAGCCTCTGGACGCCGAGGTAGTGCGCGGGCACTTCCAAAAACTGGCCGCACAGACCGGCCGCGCCGCCGAAGACGTGGCGCATGGTTTCATCCAGATCGCGGTGCAGCAGATGGCCAACGCGATCAAGAAAATCTCGGTGGCGCGGGGTTACGACGTGACGCGTTACACCTTGCAGTGTTTTGGCGGGGCGGGGGGGCAACATGCTTGTTTGGTGGCCGACGCTTTGGGCATGTCGCAGGTGCTGGTGCACCCGCTGGCGGGCGTGCTGTCGGCCTATGGTATGGGCTTGGCCGACCAGAACGTGATGCGCGAGGAGTCTGTGGAGCGACGATTGGATGCTGCGGCCATGCCTTACATGGCCGAGCGTTTGCAGGCTTTGGGCGAAACCTCGCGCCAAGCCTTGCTGGCGCAAATGGGCGTGGATGCCGGAGGTGCCGACCGCATCGAGCTGCGCCAACGCGCGCATTTGCGCTATGAAGGCACCGACTCGGCGCTGGTCGTGTCTTGGGGTGATCAGGCCCAATTGGTGGCCGGTTTTGAGGCGGCTTATCGCCAGCGCTTTGCCTTCTTGATGCAGGGCAAAGCCCTGGTGGTGGAGGCCGTGTCGGTCGAGGCCGTGCTGCCCGGTGATGCGCCCGAAGAGGCCGTTCACGGTCTGAACCCCGAACGCGAAGTGCCGCGCCGTGACACGGTGCAGGTCTACGCCACCAACGCCCAAGGCGTGGCCCAGTGGCAGGATGCCGCGCTGGTGGTGCGCGAAGACATGCGCCCCGGCGACGTGATCGACGGCCCCGCCATCATTGCCGAGAAAAACGCCACCACTGTGGTGGAGCCCGGTTGGCAGGCTCGGCTGACCTCTCTGGACCATTTGCTGCTGGTGCGCGTACAAGCACGGGCGGTGCAGCACGCGGCAGGCACGCAGGCCGACCCGGTGCTGCTGGAAGTGTTCAACAACCTGTTCATGAACATCGCCGAGCAAATGGGTTTGCAGCTGCAAAACACGGCTTACTCGGTCAACATCAAAGAGCGGCTGGACTTCTCTTGCGCCTTGTTCAGCGCCGAAGGGCACTTGATTGCCAATGCGCCACACATGCCGGTGCATTTGGGTTCGATGGGTGAAAGCATTCAGACCGTGATTCAAGAGAACAAAGGTCGCATGCAGCCGGGCGATGTGTTCGTGCTCAACGACCCTTACCACGGCGGCACGCATTTGCCCGACATCACCGTCATCACCCCGGTGTATCTGGAGGGCCATACCGAGCCGGTGTTTTATGTGGGCTCACGCGGCCACCATGCCGATGTGGGCGGTTTGACGCCCGGCTCCATGCCGCCGTTTTCCACGCGCATAGAAGAAGAGGGCGTGCAGATCAACAACTTCAAATTGGTCGAAGCCGGGCGTTTGCGAGAAGCCGAGATGGTGGCCTTGCTGCAAAGCGGCGAATACCCTTCGCGCAACCCGGCGCAAAACATGGCCGACCTGAAGGCGCAGATCGCCGCCAACGAAAAAGGCGTGCAAGAGCTGCGCCGCATGGTGGACCAGTTTGGGCTGGACGTGGTGCAGGCCTATATGCGCCATGTGCAGGACAACGCCGAGGAATCGGTGCGCCGCGTCATCACGCGCCTGAAAAACGGCACTTTCACTTTGCCGCTGGACAATGGCGCGCAGATCCAGGTGGCTGTGCGCGTCAATGCGGCTGAGCGCACGGCCGAGATTGACTTCACCGGCACCAGCGCCCAATTGCCCAACAACTTCAATGCGCCCCGGGCGGTGTGCATGGCGGCGGTGCTGTACGTTTTCCGCAGCCTGGTGGATGACGATATTCCGCTGAACGCGGGGTGCCTGAAGCCGCTCAAGGTCATCATTCCGCAGGGCTCCATGCTCAACCCCAACGCACCGGCTTCGGTGGTGGCGGGCAATGTGGAAACCTCGACTTGCATCACCAATGCGCTGTTCGGTGCTTTGGGTGTGATGGCGGGCAGCCAGCCGACCATGAACAACTTCACCTTTGGCAATGCGCGGGTGCAGTACTACGAAACCATCTCAGGCGGCAGCGGCGCAGGCGGACGTTTTGACGACAAGGGCCAGTTGATAGGCGGTTTTGACGGTACTTCGGTGGTGCAAACCCACATGACCAATTCACGCCTGACCGACCCCGAGGTGCTGGAGTTCCGCTTTCCGGTGCGGCTGGACAGCTACGCGATCCGCCAAGGTTCGGGCGGTGCGGGGCGCTGGCGGGGTGGCGATGGCGGGGTGCGCCGGGTGCGCTTTCTGGAGCCGATGACGGCGGGCATTTTGTCCAACGGACGCATCCATCCGGCCTTTGGCATGGCGGGCGGGCACAGTGGCTTGCCGGGCATCAACCGGGTGGTGCGCAGCGATGGCAGCACCCAAGAGTTGGCGCACATTGGCCAGGTGGAGATGCAGGTGGGCGATGTGTTGGAGATCCACACGCCGGGTGGCGGGGGATTTGGCGCCGTTTGAGGTCTGCATTCGGGGCAGGCCTCAGGCTGGGCCTCCGTGCACACCTCAGCGCGTGTGGGTGCCAGAAACTGAGTCGGCGTTTGGCGTCACGGCGGGCTGTGGCATGGTGGGCTGTGGCATGGTGGGCTGTGGCATGGTGGGCACCGAAGGTGCGTACAACTGGCCTTGCACGCGCAGCCCTTGATCTGACAAGCTGGCCGCTTTTTTAGGGCCGATGCCCTTGATGCGTTGCATGACATCGGGCCAGTCTGCAAACGCCCCTTTTTGTCGCTCATGGAGCACCTGCCGTGTCAGGCTTGGGCCCACGCCCCTGAGGCCATCCAGGTCAATTTCGGAGGCTTTGTTCAGTTCGATTTGAGCCCAAGACAGTCCGGCAAACAATCCGGTGACCAGCACGGCTGCTGTTTTTGCGATCATGCGATGCCCCTCCCTGTACCGGTGAACCCGATGTTTGCCGGAAAGCGAAATTGTCTGGCCGGGGCGGCGGTGGGTAAAGGCTTAAAGCACCTCGCTTGAAACGAGATGTTTCAGGCGGCGTTCAAAGTTCTTCGACGCGGCGTGGCGGGTAGCTGTCCCAGGCCTGGCAACCCGGGCAATGCCAGAAGTGTTCTTTGGCTTCAAAGCCGCAGGCCGCGCAGCGGTAGCGGGCCAATGGGCGTGTGGCTTGCTCCAGTGCTTTCTGAACGGGCGCAGGCAAAGGATCTTGTTGCGCTTGCCCATTGAGCCAGCGCGAGGCCGCCATCAAAGACGGTTGTTTTTGAAGATGGTCCAGGTAACGCTGGTGCGAAGCGGCTTGACCGTCGGGTTCCGCAGCGTCCAGGCTGGCCATGGCTTCGAGCACATCGATACAAGGTTGTTTGGCGTAATGGGCCTCCAGCACATGGAATGCGGTCGCGGTCAAATTCGCTGTCTGGGCCGCTTTGGCCAGACTGGCGGCCGCCAAGGGGGCTGCAGCGTCTGCTTTTTCGAACAGCGCCTTCAGTGTTTCAACCGCCGCATGGGCCTGGCCTTGGGCCAATTGCAGTTGACCCAACAAAATCCGCGGACGGGGTGCATCGGGCGAATCGAGGACGGCGCGCTGCAGCATTTGCAGGGCTTTGGCCGAGTCGCCTTGTTGCACCGCCTCTCGGGCTTGTTCGCATTGGTAATGCGCCATTCGCACGCTGAAGTTGGCTTCCCCCGATTTTTCAAGGAGTTGGGCCACCAGTGTGGCTTCAGGCCACTCGCGTGAACGTTCGTAAATGGCCAGCCGAGCCAGTCGAGCCTGACCTTCGTGATGTGTGCCTTCCAATTTGCGCAGGGCTTCTTCGGCGCGGTCGAGTAAACCGGCTTTCAGATAATCGAGAGCCAAACCGTGCTGAGCACGCTGGCGATCTGTGGTGCTCAGATCCGCACGGGAAAGCAAGTGCTCGTGCACGCGAACGGCACGATCGTATTCGCCGCGGCGGCGAAACAGGTTGCCCAATGCAAAGTGCAATTCGGAGGTGTCCGGATCGTTCTGAACAGCTTCGATGAAGGCGTCGATGGCTTGGTCTTGCTGTTCGTTGAGCAGGAAGTTCAGGCCTTTGAAATATGCGCGAGGGGCTTGGCGGTTGGCGATGCGCAGTTCTCGCAGGTCCAGACGAGAGGCCACCCAACCCAGGCCAAAGGCCATGGGCAAGCCCAGCAAAATCCAGGTCAGATCAAATTCCATGCGGAGTCTCGGGTATCGGGTTCATCACGGCTGGTGGTTTGACATGTTGTTGGATCGCTTGGCGATGACGCCACCAGCGGGGCACCATGCCCAGTACGCCGATGACCATACCCAACGTGAATGCCGACAGCACCACCAATACAGTGGGCGCTTGCCAGAACGTGCCAAAAAAGAAATTCACGCGAGTTTCTTGCTGGTTGTTCAGCGCAAACGCGAACAGGGTGAAAAAAACCGCTGCTTTCAGTACCCACTGAAACAGCCGAAGTAGTCGCTTCATGAAGAACCTCGAGGTGCTGCGAACATTCTAACGGCGGCTTTCCCTGCGATGCGTGTTGTGTGTGTGGGCCAACCGATCAGGCGTGGGTCTTGACGTTGGCAAGAGCTGTGCCAGCATCCACTGCTTCACGCAAAGCTTTACCTGGTTTGAAATGTGGAACTCTTTTTTCAGGGATCTGCACGCTTTCTCCCGAGCGAGGGTTACGCCCGATACGAGGCGGTCTGCGGTTGATCGAAAAGCTGCCAAAGCCGCGGATTTCGATGCGATGTCCTCGGACCAAGGCTTCGCTCATGGCATCCAGCACCGTTTTGACGGCCAGTTCAGCGTCGCGGTGGGTCAACTGCGCAAAGCGCGCCGCCAATTCTTCAACCAGATCAGAGCGTGTCATGGAGTTTTACTTGTATTCAAGTCATTTGTAACAGGCTTGAAAAAAGCCTGCCCCCATCACAGGGGCAGGCTTTTCAGACGGCAGCTGCCATTCAGTTCAACAACGATCAGTTGTTGTCCAATTTGGCGCGCAGCAATGCGCCCAGGCTGGTGGTGCCAGCGTTTTCACGCGAAGACTGTTGCGACAGCGAAGCCATGGCTTCTTGCTGGTCAGCTTGGTCTTTGGCTTTGATCGACAACTGGATGTTGCGTGTCTTGCGATCCACGTTCACCACGACAGCGGTCACTTCGTCGCCGACTTTCAGCACGTGGCTGGCGTCTTCGACGCGGTCACGCGAGATTTCGGACACGCGCAGGTAGCCCACGATGTCTTCGCCCAGGTCGATTTCAGCGCCCTTGGCATCCACGGTCTTGACCTTGCCGGTGACGGTCTGGCCTTTGTCGTTGATGGAGGTGAAGGTGGTGAAAGGATCGGAGTCGAGCTGTTTGATGCCCAAGCTGATGCGCTCGCGGTCCACGTCCACAGCCAAGACCAAAGCCTCGACTTCTTGACCCTTCTTGAATTCGCGCACGGCGTTCTCGCCAGACTCGTTCCAAGACAGGTCAGACAAGTGCACCAGGCCGTCGATGCCGGCAGCCAAGCCCACGAACACACCGAAGTCGGTGATCGACTTGATCGGGCCCTTGACGCGGTCGCCGCGCTTGGTGTTTTGAGCAAACTCTTGCCATGGGTTGGCACGGCACTGCTTCATGCCCAAGCTGATGCGGCGCTTGTCTTCGTCGATCTCGAGGACCATGACTTCGACTTCGTCGCCCAAAGCAACGATCTTGGATGGGGCCACGTTCTTGTTGGTCCAGTCCATTTCAGACACGTGCACCAAGCCTTCGATGCCTGGCTCGAGTTCCACAAACGCGCCGTAGTCGGCGATGTTGGTGATCTTGCCGAACATGCGGGTGCCTTGTGGGTAGCGGCGGTTCACGCCCATCCATGGGTCGTCGCCCATTTGCTTCAGACCCAAGGACACGCGGTTTTTCTCGGTGTCGAACTTGAGGATCTTGGCGGTGATTTCTTGACCAGCAGTGACCACTTCGGAAGGGTGACGGACACGGCGCCATGCCATGTCGGTGATGTGCAACAAACCGTCGATGCCGCCCAGGTCCACGAACGCACCGTATTCGGTGATGTTCTTGACCACGCCATTGACGATGGAGCCTTCGCGCAGGGTTTCCATCAGTTTGGCGCGCTCTTCGCCCATGGAGGCTTCCACCACAGCGCGGCGTGACAGCACGACGTTGTTGCGCTTGCGGTCGAGCTTGATGACCTTGAATTCCAAGGTCTTGTTCTCATAGGGTGACAGGTCTTTGGTAGGACGTGTGTCGACCAAAGAGCCGGGCAAGAAAGCACGGATGCCGTTGACCAACACGGTCAGGCCACCCTTGACTTTGCCGCTGGTCACGCCAGTGACGAACTCGCCGGATTCCAGGGCTTTTTCCAAAGACATCCAAGAAGCCAAACGCTTGGCGGTGTCGCGCGACAAGATGGTGTCGCCGTAACCGTTTTCGATGGAGCCGATGGCCACCGAGACAAAGTCGCCGACCTGGACTTCGACTTCACCCTGGTCGTTCTTGAACTCTTCGAGGGGCACGTAGGACTCGGACTTGAGACCGGCGTTGACGACCACGAAGTTGTGTTCGATGCGCACCACTTCAGCGGTGATGACTTCACCAGGGCGCATTTCGGTACGTTGCAGGGATTCCTCAAAGAGGGCGGCAAAAGATTCAGACATGTGATTTCCTCATCCACAAACAGGACTGACGAGCGCGGAATGCGTCGTTTCCAGGAGCTGACTGTGGCGGTTGGTTGGCGGTGTGAACCGCAGTTGGTTGGCAAAATCCACGAAGCCGGTGTGCAAGCTGCACGAGGGGAGCGACGTGGAACCCGAAAATCAGCCTGCGCAATGCAGGCTGTTGGCCTGAGCTTGGCACAAAGTCATGCGCCAAAAACCTGCCTGCCTTGCCACCAGTTCAGGACCTGATCCACCGAGGCTTCGATGGACAAGGACGAGTTGTCCAGTTGCAAGGCATCTTGCGCGGGCTGCAAAGGCGCAACGCTGCGGGACATGTCCCGGGCATCGCGCGCTTCCAAGTCAGCGCGAAGACTGTCGATATTAGCCGAAAAACCCTTAGAAATCAACTGCTTATGCCGTCTTTCGGCCCTTTGGGCCGCGCTGGCGGTCAAAAACACCTTCAAAGGGGCGTTCGGGAAGATCACGGTGCCCATGTCGCGGCCGTCGGCCAAGAGGCCAGGTAAACGCTGAAAACTGTGCTGCAAGTCGATCAGCGCCTCTCGCACGGCAGGCAAGACCGAAACTTTGGAGGCGTTCATGCCGCCTTGTTCGCTGCGGATGGCATCGGTCACGTCCACGTTGCTGAGCAGCACTTGCTCGCCTTCAAAGCGCACGGGCAGGTGGCGGGCGAGCTCGGCGATCTTGGCTTCGTCGGCGGCTTCCAGCGTCAGGCCTGCTTGCAATGCGGCATGGGCGGTCACGCGGTAGAGCGCGCCCGAGTCCAGGTAGTGGTAGCCCAGTTGTGCCGCCACGCGGCTGGCCAGCGTGCCCTTGCCCGAGGCGGTGGGGCCGTCGATGCAGATGACCGGGATGTTGGAGGCTGCGGTGTGCGCCACCGAGAACAGGGCCTCGAAGTAATCGGGGAAGGTCTTGGCCACGCACTTGGGGTCTTCGATGCGCACCGGGACCTGGTCGGCGTTGAAGGCCGCGAGCGAGAAGCACATGGCCACGCGGTGGTCGTCGTAAGTGTGGATGCTGGCGCGTTGCCACTGGCCGTGGGGCAAGGGGTGGATGGTGATCCAGTCCGGGCCTTCTTCGACGGTGGCACCGAGCTTGCGGCTTTCGGTGGCCATGGCCACGATGCGGTCGGTTTCCTTGACGCGCCAGCTGGCGATGTTGCGCAGCGTGGTGGGGCCGTCGGCATACAGCGCCATCACGGCCAGCGTCATGGCGGCGTCGGGGATGTGGTTGCAGTCGAGCGTGATGCCTTTCAGCGGCCAGGCACCGCGCTGGATTTCGAGCCAGTTGGGGCCACTGGTGATTTTGGCGCCCATCTGTGCTGCGGCGTCCATGAAGCGGATGTCACCCTGGATCGAGTCGGCGCCCACGCCTTGGATGCGGATGCCGTCACCGTTGGCAATGGTGCCCAACGCGATGAAATAGCTGGCCGAAGACGCGTCGGCTTCGACGTGGATTGTGCCGGGCGACTGGTAGCGGCTGCCCGCTGGGATGACAAAGCGGTCCCAGCCGTGGCGTTCCACAGCAATGCCGTAACGGGCCAGCAGGTTGAGCGTGATCTCAATGTAGGGCTTGCTGATGAGTTCGCCCACCACCTCGATGGTGATGGCGCGGTCTTGAGCCGCCAAGGGCAGCGCCATCAGCAAAGCGGTGAGGAATTGGCTGGACACATCGCCGCGCACAGGGATGGGTTTGTCCAGTTGCAGTTTCGGCTGGCCAATGTGCAGCGGCGGGTAGCCCTCATTGCCCAGGTAGTCGATGGCGCAGCCCAGTTCGCGCAGCGCGTCCACCAGGTCGCCAATCGGCCGCTCGTGCATGCGGGGCACGCCTTTGAGGGTGAAGTCGCCGCCCTGCACGGCCAGCGCGGCGGTGAGCGGGCGCATGGCGGTGCCTGCGTTGCCCATGAAAAACTCAATCGCCTCAGTGGGCCAGGCGTGGCCGCCCAGGCCGGTGATGGTCACCGTGGTGCCATCGACAAGAACGCCGCAGCCCAGTTGGCGCAGCGCCGCCAGCATCACACGGGTGTCGTCCGAGTCCAGCAGGTCGTGCACCACGGTCGTGCCTTGGCACAGCGCCGAGAGCAGCAGCACGCGGTTGGAGATGCTTTTGGAGCCGGGCAAGGTGACGGTGCCAGACGCGCCTTGCAGCGCAGGAAGGTCGAGGAAGGCGGTGGAGAACATGGGTCAGTCTTCAGAGGCTTTGTTGCAAGCGTTGCCCGCTTGCAGCGTCCAGGCCGAGCGCACATCGCTGGCTTGTTGAATCAGGTGTTGCAGCGCGGCGGTGTCGCCTTGCTTCAAGGTGTTTTCAAATTGGTCGAGGGCTGTGCGAAAGTGCGCCACTTGCGTGAGCACTTCGGCTTTGTTGGCGCTCAAAATGTCGCGCCACACCGATGCATCTGAGGCGGCAATGCGCGAGAAGTCTCTGAAACCCGGACCTGCCATTTCCAAAAACGCAGCTCCTTGTGATTGGGTCGTCAAAGCGTTCACAGCGGCAAAAGCCAGCATGTGCGGCAGGTGACTCACAGCTGCAAAGGTGGCGTCGTGCGCCTCGGGCGTCATGGTGCTCACGTGGCTGCCGATGGCGGTCCACACATCGTGCGCGGCTTGCATGCGGTGGATGCTGGTTTTGGGCAGCGGCGTGAGGATGGTGCGGCGTTCTTTGTACAGCGCGCTTTCTGCGTGTTCGATGCCCGCGACCTCTTTGCCTGCAATCGGGTGGGTGGGCACGAAGCAGCTCAGGCGGTCGCCCAAGGAGGCAAGTGCTGCGGCGATCACATCGCATTTTGTGGAGCCCACATCCATCAGCAAGGCACTTGGTGCCAGTACGTCGCGCATGGCGGCAAAGCTGCTGTGCATCGCGCCCACGGGCACGGCCAGCAGCACCAAGTCTGCGCCTTGCACGGCCTCGGCCACGCTGGCGCAGGCCTGATCGATGACCTTCAGTTCAAGGGCGCGTTGGCGGGTTCTTTCTGATGCACTGAAGCCAGCGATGCTTTGCACCAAACCGGCTTCGCGCAAAGCGAGCGCAAACGAGCCGCCCATCAGGCCGCAGCCGATCAAGGCAAGCCGCTGGAAACTCATTCTGAGACGGGGTATGAACCCAGGACCTTGTAGAAGGCGCACAGACCCTGCAGCTCTTGCAGGGCCGCCGCCACATGGGGTTCGCTGATGTGGCCTTGCAAATCGATGTAGAAGTAATACTCCCACTGGCCCGATTTGGCGGGGCGCGACTCAAAGCGGGTCATGGACACGCCGTTGTTTTTGAGTGGCACCAACAGATCGTGCACGGCGCCCGGGCGGTTGGGCACCGACACCACGAGGCTGGTGCAGTCTTTGCCCGAGGCGGGTGGGGTGGCCAGCGTTTGCGGCAAGGCAATCACGGCGAAGCGGGTGCGGTTGAAGGCTTCGTCCTGGATGGCGTGGTGCACGATGTGCAGGCCAAACTGGCTGGCGGCACGTTCGCTGGCCAAGGCTGCCCAAGCGGGGTTGGATGCGGCCAGGCGAGCGCCTTCGGCATTGCTCGAGACGGCGCGCCGCTCTACATGCGGCAGGTGCTTGGACAGCCAGCCCTGGCACTGAGCCAGCGCCTGGGGGTGGGCCATGACCACCTCGATGCCTGCGTCCGAGTTGAGCTGGCGCAGCAGATTGAAGCGCACCTGCAAGCTGACTTCACCCACCACATGCACAGGCGAGCGCAAGAACAAATCGAGCGAGCGGGCCACCACGCCTTCGGTCGAGTTTTCCATGCCGACCACGCCATACTGGGCCGTGCCCGCAGCGGTGGCGTGGAAGACTTCGTCGAAGTTGGCGCAGTAAATCAGGTTGGCGGCGCTGCCGAAAAACTCGATGGCGGCTTGCTCGCAGAATGTGCCTTGGGGCCCAAGCACCGCCACGCGTTGCGGGGCTTCGAGGGCCAGGCAGGCCGACATGATCTCGCGCCAAATGGAGGCGATGTGTTCGTTCTTGAGCGGGCCGGGGTTGGCCTGGGTGATCTTGTCGATCACTTGGGCTACGCGGTCAGGGCGGAAAAAGGGCGAGCCTTCGGCGCGTTTGATTTCACCGACTTGCTCGGCCACTTTGGCGCGGTCGTTCAGCAGTTGCAGCAGTTGCTTGTCCAGCGAGTCGATCTGCACCCGCAAGGCGCCCAGCGCTTCAGACTGGATAGGTTGTTGGCTCATGGTCCTGAGGGCTTTAAGCCTGTGTTTTTTCGAATTCGCGCAGGTAGTCCACCAGCGCCTGCACGCCCGCCAAAGGCATGGCGTTGTAAATGCTGGCGCGCATGCCGCCGACCGACTTGTGGCCCTTGAGCTGCAGCAGGCCGCGTGCCTTGGCACCGGCCAAAAAAGCGTCGTTGCGCGATTCGTCACGCAAGAAGAAGGGCACGTTCATGCGCGAGCGGCAGGCCTTGTCGACTTTGTTGACATACAGCGCCGAGTTGTCCAGGCAGTCGTACAGCAGCTGGGCTTTGGCGATGTTGCGCTGTTCCATGGCCGCGATGCCGCCATGCTTTTTGAGCCACTGGAACACCAGGCCCGCGATGTAAATGCTGTAGGTCGGCGGGGTGTTGTACATGGACTGGTTGTCGGCCACCAGCTTGTAGTCAAAGGCACTGGGGCAATGGGGCAGGGCACGGCCGATCAGGTCTTCGCGCACGATGACCAGGGTCAAACCAGCCGGTCCGAGGTTTTTTTGCGCACCACCAAAGGCCAAGCCCACGCGTGACCAATCGACCGGGCGTGAGGCCACATGGGAAGAAAAGTCGACCACCAGCGGGGCGTTGCAGCCCAAGGCTTTGAGATCAGGCAGTTCCTGGAACTCCACACCGTGGATGGTTTCGTTGCTGCAGATGTGCACATATTTGCTGTCAGCGCCGAGGTTCCAAGTTGCGGGCGAGGGCACCGAGGTGAACCCATCGGCCTGTGCCGATGCAGCCACTCGCGATGTGGCGTATCTGACGGCTTCTTTTTGCGACTTCTGACTCCAGCTGCCGGTTAAGACGAAATCGACCGCGCCACCTTGAGACAGGTTCATCGGCACGATGGCGTTCTCAGCCAAGCCGCCGCCTTGCATGAACAGGATCTTGAAGTTCGCAGGCACGGCCAGCAATTCGCGCAGGTCAGACTCGGCCTGCTCGCAGATGCTGATGAACTCCTTGCCGCGGTGGCTCATCTCCATCACGCTCATGCCAGAGGAGCGGCCTTGTGCATCATGCCAGTCGAGCATTTCGGCTGCAGCTTGTTGCAAGACCTCTTCGGGCATGACGGCCGGGCCGGCCGAGAAATTGAAAGCTCGACTCATGCCTTATTCCGCTGCAGGTGTGTTGTTGTCCGTGGTGCCTTCTTCAGCGTCGGCTTCGGTGTCGTTCGCATTGGCATCGTTTTCCACGATGCGTTGCAAACCGCTGAGCTTGGCGCCTTCGTCCAGATTGATCAGTGTCACGCCTTGTGTGGCGCGGCCCAGTTCGCGGATCTCAGCCACTCGGGTGCGCACCAGCACGCCGGTGTCGGTGATCAGCATGATCTCGTCATCGGCATGCACCAAGGTGGCGGCCACGACTTTGCCATTGCGCTCGGATTGCTGGATGGCGATCATGCCCTTGGTGCCACGGCCGTGGCGTGTGTATTCAACGATGGACGTGCGCTTGCCGTAGCCGTTTTCGGTGGCCGTGAGCACGCTTTGCGTTTCGTCTTCGGCCACCAGCATGGCGATCACGCTTTGACCTTCTTCGATCATCATGCCGCGCACGCCACGGGCGCTGCGGCCCAGAGGACGCACATCGTTTTCATCAAAGCGCACGGCCTTGCCGCCGTCGCTGAACAGCATCACATCGTGTTTTCCGTCGGTCAAGGCTGCACCGATCAGGAAGTCCCCATCGTCCAGGTTGACGGCGATGATGCCACCCTTGCGCGGGTTGCTGAATTCGTCCAACGAAGTCTTCTTCACCGTGCCCATGGAGGTGCCCATGAACACATAACGGTCTTCGGGGAAAGTGCGGGCTTCGCCTGTCAGGGCCAGCACCACGTTGATTTTTTCGCCTTCTTGCAAAGGGAACATGTTCACGATGGGGCGACCACGTGAGCCGCGAGAGCCCGCAGGCACTTCCCAGACCTTGAGCCAGTAAAGGCGGCCACGGTTGGAGAAGCACAACAAATAGTCGTGCGTGTTGGCAATGAACAGCTGGTCGATCCAGTCGTCTTCTTTGGTGGCCGCTGCTTGTTTGCCGCGACCACCACGCTTTTGTGCGCGGTATTCAGACAAGGGCTGGCTCTTGATGTAGCCGCTGTGCGACAAAGTCACCACCATGTCGGTGGGCGTGATCAGGTCTTCGGTGGAGAGGTCTTGTGCGCTGTGCTCAATTTCGCTGCGACGTGCGCCGACTTTGGTTTGGCCGAATTCCTGGCGCACAGTGCCCAGCTCGTCACCAATGATGGTCGAGACGCGTTCGGGTTTGGCCAGAATGTCCAGCAGGTCTTCGATGACCGACATGACTTCTTTGTATTCCGCCACGATCTTGTCTTGTTCCAGACCGGTCAGGCGTTGCAGACGCATTTGCAAAATTTCTTGCGCTTGCGTGTCGGACAGTCGGTACAGGCCATCTTGGCCCAGACCGTATTCGCGCTCTAGACCTTCTGGGCGGTAATCGTCAGCGTTGATGGTCGAGCCATCGTCGCGGGCACGAGTCAGCATGGTGCGCACCATCTGGCTGTCCCAGGCGCGTGTCATGAGCTCGGCTTTGGCCACAGGTGGCGTCGGTGCATTGCGGATGATGGCGATGAAGTCATCGATGTTGGCGAGCGCCACGGCCAGACCTTCGAGCACGTGGCCACGGTCACGCGCTTTGCGCAGCTCGAACACGGTGCGGCGTGTGACGACTTCGCGGCGGTGCTGCAAGAAGACTTGGATGAGGTCTTTCAGGTTGCACAGCTTGGGCTGGCCGTCGATCAAGGCGACCATGTTCATGCCGAAGGTGTCCTGCAGCTGGGTCTGCTTGTACAGGTTGTTCAGCACCACTTCGGGCACTTCGCCGCGCTTGAGCTCAATCACCACGCGCATGCCGGACTTGTCGGACTCGTCTTGGATGTGGCTGATGCCTTCAATTTTCTTTTCATGCACCAACTCGGCGATGCGCTCGAGCAAGGACTTTTTGTTGACCTGGTAGGGCAGCTCGTCCACGATGATGGACTGGCGCTGGCCCTTGTCGATGTCTTCAAAGTGGCACTTGGCGCGCATGACCACGCGGCCACGGCCTGTGCGGTAGCCGTCCTTGACGCCTGTGATGCCATAAATGATGCCGGCGGTCGGAAAGTCTGGCGCCGGGATGATCTCCATCAACTCGTCAATCGACGCTTCCGGGTTGCGCAACAAATGCAGGCAAGCGTCTACCACCTCGTTCAAGTTGTGAGGCGGGATGTTGGTGGCCATGCCCACGGCAATACCGCCCGAGCCGTTGATCAGCAAATTGGGAATGCGCGAGGGCAGTACCAGGGGTTCTTTTTCCGAGCCGTCGTAGTTGGGGCCGAAGTCGACGGTTTCCTTGTCGATGTCGCCCAGCATCTCGTGCGCGATCTTGGCCAAGCGAATTTCGGTGTAACGCATCGCCGCCGCATTGTCGCCGTCGACCGAACCGAAGTTGCCTTGGCCGTCCACCAGCATGTGGCGCATGGAAAAGTCTTGTGCCATGCGCACGATGGTGTCGTAAACCGACTGGTCACCGTGCGGGTGGTACTTACCGATCACGTCACCGACGATACGGGCAGACTTTTTGTAGGGGCGGTTCCAGTCGTTGTTCAACTCATGCATCGCGAACAGGGCGCGGCGGTGCACGGGCTTCAAGCCGTCACGGGCATCGGGCAGGGCGCGACCGACGATCACGCTCATGGCGTAATCGAGGTAGCTGCGCCGCATTTCCTCTTCCAGACTGATGGGCAGTGTTTCTTTAGCGAACTGGGTCATATATAGAAGAGTGATGGGTGACGCGATTTGGACCCACGATTTTAGGTGCAATAGGGTGTCGCAAAAATGCAACAACTTTGTTTCCAAATTTGTAATAGGTTGTCAGGGCCATCGGCCAATTAACGGTACCCACGAATGTCTATGGCACAATAAATGTCAGCGCTACAGGTGACGGTCATCTGTAACGTTCTTTTTTCGCAGCGAGTCTGCGGCTTAATCCCTAAGAGGAAGACCATGAAGAAACTCAACAAAGTGGCAATGATGTTTGCAGCCGCAGCTCTCGCAACGGCCGCTGGCGCGCAATCGGTTGACAACTGGCGTAACGGCTCCGGCGACTTGATTTGGAAAAGCGCCAATCAAGAACTCTGCTGGCGCGATGTTTCCTGGACGCCTGCAACTGCTGCTGCTGGTTGCGACGGTGCCATCGTGGCTCCTAAAGCTGCTCCAGCACCAGCACCAGTGGCTGCCCCAGAGCCTAAAGCTGCTCCAGCACCAGCACCAGCACCGGCACCAGCTGCTGCAACCAAAGTCACTTACGCCGCTGACGCGTTCTTTGACTTCGACAAAGCTGTGTTGAAGAAAGAAGGCAAAGCCAAGTTGGACGATCTGGTCGGCAAAGTCAAGGGCATCAACCTCGAAGTCATCATCGCTGTGGGTCACACAGACTCCGTGGGCGGTGACAGCTACAACCAGAAGTTGTCTGTCAAGCGCGCTGACGCTGTGAAGGCTTACTTGGTGTCCAAAGGCATCGAGAAAAACCGCGTTTACACCGAAGGCAAAGGCGAGAAGCAGCCCGTTGCTGACAACAAGACTTCTGCCGGCCGTGCTAAAAACCGCCGCGTGGAAATCGAAGTGGTCGGTACGCGCGCCGCACAATAATCCTTTTGAAGGATTCCAAAAAGCCCCAGCAATGAACTGACCCCAATAAGTTGGACGGTTTAAAAAGCTGATTAGGCCATAGAGGGCTGAGTTCTGTACTGCACAGGACTCAGCCCTTTTAGTTTGATCTTGATCCGATCGTTGTTGTAGTAGTGGATGTACTCCTTCAAGCCCATCTCAAGCTCTTTCACATTCTCGAATTT
>NZ_NESC01000015.1 GCF_003063575.1 Limnohabitans sp. Jir72 | reverse complement strand
ACGATGAAATATTTCAATCAGAACCACGCAGCCTTGAAACTGGTGTCTTTAGCCGCAGTGTGTTTTCTTCAAGCATGTGCCAATGACACCCACAGTATCGGGATCAAACAAATCAAAGAAGGCTCGTTTGTTGAAGGACTTGCCAACCTCAAGAAGGCCAGTTCAGAAAGCCCTGCGACCAGTGTGTTTCGTGCGGATTATTTGAGAGAACGTGAGCGCTTGTCAAATCAGCTTTTGTATGAGGCTTCTGCTTTCCGGAATCAGGACGATCTGGATCAAGCTGAAAATATTTACAAACTTGTTCTTGATAATGACCGTGAAAATATACAGGCCAAACAAGGTTTGAACGATATTGCACGATTGAGACGCCATCGCGAACTCATTGCTTCCGCCAAAAGTGGTTGGAGTCGTGGCGAAAAAGATGCTTCGATGCGTGCTTTGCAAAGTGTTTTGCTGGAGAACCCCAATAATTCGGAAGCCACCGCACTTGTCAGGCAGTTCACCGAAGAGCAATCCGGGCTTGTTGCTCAATCGGGCATGCTGCCGGTCTTGGGTGAGGCTTATAAGCGGCCTGTGTCCTTGCAATACCGCGATGCCAATTTGAAAATGATTCTGGAGTCCATATCCCGTACCAGTGGGATCAACATCATCATTGACCGCGAAGTCAAAAATGACCTCAAGGCAACGCTGTTTGTTCAGAAATCTTCTGTAGAAGATACTTTGAACCTCTTGTTGATGCAAAACCAGCTCGAAAAACGCATCATCAATGAGAATACTGTTTATATCTATCCCATTACCGCTGCCAAGACCAAAGAGCAACAAGATTTGGTGGTGAGGGTATTTCAGCTGGTCAATGCTGATCCCAAGCAAATGCAAAACATGCTGAAGACGGTGCTCAAGGTGAAGGAAAGCTTTGTGAATGAAAAAAGCAATTCCATCATCATCCGTGACACCCCTGAAGTGGCGGCCTTGGCGGCGAAACTCTTGAGTTCGCAAGATGTGACTGAACCAGAAATCATGCTTGAGGTGGAGGTCATTGAAATTGCCCGCAACACGTTGAAAGAAATCGGCCTGAGCTATCCTGATCAGATCACATTGAACGTTGCCAATTCTGCGGCGACTGCAGCCACCAGTTCAGCTGCTGCATCTGCCGGGCTTTCCTTGCAAGCTTTGAGGAGTGTGAATTCTTCCGGGATCAATGTCTATGCCGGTTCTGGTGGACTGAATTTGGCCTTGAAATTGAAGCAGCAAGATGGTGATGTCGACATTCTTGCCAGTCCCAAAATTCGGGTGCGTCAGCGTGAAAAAGCCAAAATTCACATCGGTGATCGCGTGCCTATCATCACCAACACGGTGACCCCACAAACGACAGGCACTGCGCTTTACACCGGTGCGGTCCAATATATTGAAGTGGGTATCAAACTGGATGTTGAGCCGGACATCCACTCGGATGGTGAAGTGGGTATCAAGACCTCGCTTGAGGTCAGCAGCATCAGCAGCACGGTGACTGATCCGAAAACTTTGACCACGGCTTATCAGATTGGAACGAGAACCGCCAGTACGGTTTTGCGCTTGAAAGATGGTGAAACCCAGATTTTGGCCGGCTTGCTGAACAATACGGAACTCAAGGGTGCGAGCAAAGTGCCGGGCCTGGGCGATATTCCTTTTTTCGGCCGTTTGTTCTCCAGCAATTCTCAGGACAAACGGAAAACGGAAATTGTCTTGGCCATGACGCCCAGAATCATCAGGAACATTCGCCAGCCTGATGCCGATCAGACCACTTACTGGTCGGGCACGGATAACGCCGTCAAGATTTTGCCCATCATGTCGGGCAAGACCGAAGTGATCCGCATGGATGGCCAAGGTGTTGTAACGGGCGGAGGCCGTCCACTGCGCACGCCCATCATGCCTCAGCCAATGCCTGTGCCGGTTCCTGCTGATCCAGCAACGCCGCCCGCAGCAGTCAACCTTCCTGCCCCGGCAGAACAGCCTGCACCGGTCCAAGTTGTGCCAGAAAAACCGGCTCCGATGGTTTATGTACCCGTGCCAATGTCAGCGCCTGTGAGTGTGCCATTGTTGCCCGCTGGACCATCCACGAGACAGCAGCTCATCACCGATGCGTTCCGCGTTGCGCCAGTGATCAAGGCACCGCCCCCCGAGAACAACGCGACCACCGAAGAGGCGCCACCCGCTGCTGAGGCTCAATGACCTTGCGTATTTTCATGACATGTCGTCAGCGCTGCCTTCGCACTGTGCGTGCTGGCACCACTTGCGCCGGTTTCACCCTCATTGAGTTGGTCATTTCGCTGGCCATTTTGGGGCTGATCGCCACGATGGCCGCGCCGGTGGCCCAAGTGATGTACCAGCGCCATCAGGAGGAGGATTTGCGACTGGCTTTGCGGCAAGTTCGGCTGGCCATTGACCAATACAAGGCGGCTTATGACGCTGGACGCATCATCAAGACGGTGGATGCCAGCGGCTACCCCGCAACGCTTGAAGTTCTGGTCAATGGGATTGAAGACGTCAAAAGTCCTGAGCGGAAAAAAATATATTTCATCAGGAAAATTCCTCGTGATCCCTTTGCGCCATCGGGTATGAAGTCGCTAGATACCTGGGGTTTGAGAAGTTATAAAAGTGACGCTCAATCACCGAGGAGAGGCGAAGATGTTTTTGATGTCTATTCCTTGTCTGAACGAACAGGTCTGAATGGCATACCTTATCGGGAATGGTGATGTCTTATTTTTCATCGAAAAAAATCAAAAATCAGGGTTTTACTTTGATTGAGTTAATGGTTGTTTTTGCAATCGTTGCCTTGTTGTCCAGCATCGCTGTTCCGAAGTATTTCACGAGTCTTCAAAAATCACGTGAATCGGTGCTCCGATATGACTTATCGGTCATGCGTGAATCGATTGACAAGTATTTCAGTGACAACGGTTCATATCCGGAATCTCTTCAGCAACTTGTGGAAAAAAAATATTTGAAAAATATTCCGAAAGATCCCATTGCCCAGGCCAATGATTTGTGGATCATTCTCCCCCCGGTGGATGGTTTGCCGGGATCGGTTTACGACATCAAAAGCGGTGCTCAGGGGCAAGCGACCGATGGGTCCAATTTTGCCGATTGGTGAAGCTTTGGCTGCGAAAAAAGCTAATACAACTCAAGAAGGTGGGTTCACTTATCTTGGCATGCTTGCGTTGCTCATGGTCCTGTTGCTTTGGTCCGGGGCGGCCATGGAGGTGTCACAGACCATGCTGCGCCGCGACAAGGAAGCGGAATTGTTGTTCATCGGCAACCAATATCGCTTGGCCATCACCAGTTTTTATCTGTCGATGGGACGATTTCCGACCACATTGGAAGAACTGCTGAACAGCACCCCCAAGGCGGATCAACCTCGGCGCTTTTTACGCCGCATCTACAGAGATCCAATGACAGGTAAAGCCGATTGGGGCTTTGTGCGAAATCCTTCCGGTGGCATTCAAGGTATTTACAGTTTGTCGACCTTGACACCCATCAAACAATCTAAATTTGAAACCATTGATTCCGCTTTTACTGGATCTTTGAAATATTCGGACTGGAAATTCGTGATTTCTGGTGCGCCTGTCATAACACGTTGATTCAAGGAAAAATGGTATGTTGAAATTTCGTTCACCTGCCCATGTGGTGACCGTGGTCGCCCTCATTGCAGGCTTGGGCTTAGGCGTCGGTGGTGCCCAGTTATGGGGTAAAAACTCGACCGATCATGCTGCTGGATTGGGATCGAAGAATAATAAAAAGATCATGTATTACAGAAACCCCATGGGCTTGGCCGATACATCGCCAAAACCCATGAAAGATGCCATGGGTATGGATTACATACCGGTTTATGAGGGTGAGGATGTCAACGGCCTGATCATTGACGCGGCAAAAGCTCAAAAAGCGGGTGTGCGCATTGAGCCCATCATCCGGCGGCATGTTGAAAAGAGTGTTCAGTTGCAAGGGCGGGTCGAAGCGGATGAACGCCGACAGTATGTGGTTTCGCCCAAATTTGATGGATGGGTAGAAAAAGTCCATGTGGCGACAACAGGCCAATATGTCAAACGTGGCACCCCTTTGTTCGAGGTGTTCAGCCCGGACTTGATTTCTGCGCAAAAAGAATATCTGGTGGCTTCTAACTATGCCAGCAAGAAAGGCGATGATCTTGAGCTGGGTCTGTTCAGCTTGCTGCCCCAGTCCGACATTGCGCTGCAGGGTGCCATCAAGAGTTATGAAACCGGCAAGTCAGAATTTTCGGGTGTGATCGAGGCTCAGTGGCAAATCCGCAAAGCCCTGGAGGAGTATGCCAAACGCATTCGATTGCCCAAAGGCAGTCAATCGATTGCAGACAACGCCTTGGAGGCGCAAGCCAATATGCGTCGCATTGCCGATGCTGCGTTGATGCGTTTGCATAATTTTGATATGCCTGAGTCACGCATCAAAGCGCTGCAGCAGCATCAAGAGCCTTTTCGCTTGATGAATTATCTTTCGCCAGTTTCGGGCATCGTGACCGAGAAAAAAGCTGTTCAGGGCATTCGTTTTCGAGCGGGTGATGTGCTGTATCAGGTGACAGATATTTCTTCGGTCTGGGTATTGGCGGAAGTATTTGAAAATGATGTGGGGAGTGTTCGCATGGGGCAGGATGTGAATGTTTCCATCAATGCTTATCCGGCAAAAGTCCTGAAAGGCAAGATCAATTATGTTTATCCGACTTTGAATCCACAAACCCGGTCGGTTCAAGTTCGAATCGAAATGCCCAATGCCGATGGTTTGCTCAAGCCCGGCATGTTTGCCAAAGTCGAGTTGAAAACAAGCTCCTCCACATCGGGGGCCAAAGTGCTCGCCATTCCCAACTCGGCCGTGTTGGACAGTGGCCAGCGGCAACATGTTTTTGTTCGGGATGCGCAAGGTCGCTTGGTCGCGCGTGAGGTCCGACTGGGCATGCGCGGCAATGATTTTGTCGAGGTCCTCGGTGGCCTGCAGGAAGGGGAGGCGATCGTTGTCTCGGGCAATTTCCTGATCGACTCAGAGAGCAATTTGAAGTCAGCCTTGAAGGGCTATGGTGCGGCGGCCCAGAAAGTGGTGAGTCACCACGCCGATGGCGTCCTGGACTCCCGAGATGCGGAATCAGGCAGTGTGGTGGTGACCCATGACCCGGTTGCCAGTTTGAATTGGCCAAAAATGACCATGGAATTCATCCCCGCGCACTCCGGCATGTTTGCCAACATCAAGCCTGGAACGCCCATGACCTTTGAGTTCGTAGAGCGCAGTCCGGGCGAGTGGGTCATCACCAAAATTGATTTGAAAGGCAAGTCCGATGCTGACCGCACTCATTGATGGGTCTGTAAGGCACCGCGCGGTCATTTTGTTGTCCGCGTTTTTCATCAGCGTGGCTGGCGTTTGGGCATTGCTGAAGACGCCGATTGACGCGCTGCCCGATTTGTCCGACGTGCAAGTGGTGGTGGTCACCGACTACGCGGGGCAAGCCCCCCATGTGGTCGAGAACCAAGTCACATACCCCCTGACGACGGCGCTCTTGAGCGTTCCCAAGTCCAGGGTGGTGCGAGGTTTTTCATATTTTGGCGTTTCCTTTGTGTATGTGATTTTTGAGGAAGGCACGGACATTTACTGGGCGCGTTCGCGAGTACTTGAATCTTTGAAAGCCCTCAACGATGGTTTGCCATCCAGTGTCAGCCCCAAGCTGGGGCCCGACGCCAGTGGTGCGGGCTGGGTTTACCAATACGCTGTCGTGGGCTTGAATCAGAGTTTGGCCGAGCTTCGATCGCTGCAAGACTGGTTGTTGCGCCCGCAGTTGACCCGTGCCCAAGGCATTGCCGAGATCGCCAGCGTTGGCGGCTTTGTGCAGCAATACCAGGTGGTGGCGGACCCGATCAAATTGCGTGCCTACAACCTGTCGTTGACCAGCATCACGAACGCCATCCGCAACTCGAACACCGATGTGGGTGGCCGTGCCATCGAACTGTCGGAAACCGAATACATGGTTCGGGGGCGTGGATACCTGCGTGGCGCTGAAGACCTTGAAAACATCGTGATCAAGACCAACGCAGGGACCGCCGTGGTGCTTCGTGACGTTGCTCAAATTGCGTTGGGGCCTGATGAACGCCGTGGCATTGCGGAACTCAATGGTGAAGGTGAAGTTGTCTCGGGGATTGCGGTGGCACGCCATGGACAAAATGCCTTGACAGTGATTGACAACGTCAAACAGAAATTGGCTGAAGTCCAGACGGCACTGCCTTCGGGGGTCAGCATTCAGGCTGTTTACGATCGCTCGGACCTGATCCATCGCGCCATCAGCACGCTCAGATCCACCTTGATTGAAGAGGCCTTGATCGTCGCTGCAGTCTGTGCGGTGTTCCTGCTGCATGTGCGCTCTGCGCTGGTGGTCATTGTGATGTTGCCTGTCAGCGTGCTGATGGCCTTCATCGGCATGCACTTGCTGGGCATGAACTCCAACATCATGAGCTTGGGTGGGCTGGCCATTGCGGTGGGCACCATGGTGGATGCGGCGATGGTCATGATCGAAAACGCGCACAAGCACCTGGAAGGCTTGCCCGCTCAGCACGATGCAAAGGACAGGTTCAAGGCCATCGTCAAGGCCTGCAAAGAGGTGGGGCCTGCGCTCTTTGTGTCCCTGCTGATCATTGTGATTTCATTTCTACCGGTCTTTGCATTGGAAGACCAAGAGGGCCGCTTGTTCTCTCCATTGGCTTGGACCAAGACATTGGCCATGGCCAGCAGCGCTTTGCTGTCGGTCACCTTGGTGCCGGTCTTGATGTTGGCGTTTATCCGGGGACGCATTCGCCCGGAAGGGGCCAACCCCACTCAAAAGTTTTTGGTGCGCCTCTACCAGCCCATGATTGCACGGGTTTTGCAGCACCGGGGCACAACGGTAGGCTTGGCCGTCTTGGTGACCCTGGCTTCCATTTGGCCTGCAAGCCACATCGGCAGCGAGTTCATGCCCACCCTCAATGAGGGCACCTTGTTCTATATGCCCACAGGGCAACCGGCCATGTCGGTGACGACGGCCGCCGAACTCCTGCAGGTACAAAACAAGATCATCAAGAGTTTCCCGGAAGTGGCCTCGGTTTTCGGCAAATCCGGACGCGCGCAAACGGCCACAGACCCTGCGCCCATCGAAATGTTTGAGACGGTGATCAACCTCAAACCTGAACGCGAGTGGCGCTCGGGTGTCAGTCTGGACAGCCTGGTGGCCGAGTTGGACAAGGCCTTGCAGTTTCCGGGGGTTGCCAATTCCTGGACCATGCCCATCAAGGCGCGCATTGACATGTTGTCCACCGGCATCCGTTCGCCTGTGGGCATCAAAGTGTTTGGCAAGGACCTCGATCAAATCGAAGAAGTGGCCAAAGCCATTGAGGGAGACCTGAAAAAGATACCCGGAACCTCATCGGCCTACGCAGAACGGGTCACGGGTGGCTGGTACCTCGACATCGAGCCCGACAGGTCGAAGATGGCCCGCTACGGTGTGCTCATGAACGATCTCAAGGAGGTCATCGCTTCGGCGCTTGGCGGCGAAGTGTTGACCACCATGGTTGATGGACGCCAGCGCATCGGTGTGGCTGTGCGCTACCCGCGCGACATGCGCGACGATCCTCAGAAAATCATGGCCAATGTGCTGGTGCCCACCGCAGCCGATGGCGCTGGAAACGCCAGCATGGTCCCGATTGGAGAGATGGCCACGCTCCACATCAAAAAGGGCGCATCCAGCATCCGCACCGAGAACTCTTTGCTGGTGGCCTATGTGTATGTGGACGTGCAGGGACGTGACATCGGCTCCTATGTTGCAGAGGCTCAAAAGGCCGTGGCAGCCCACGTTCAGATGCCAGAAGGCGTCTTTCTGGCCTGGAGTGGTCAATACGAATACATGGAGCGGGCCAACGAGCGACTGCGCGTGGTCATCCCCGTCACCTTGCTCATCATTGGCATGCTGCTGTACCTGTATTTCAGAAACTGGCGACAGACGCTCATCGTGCTGCTCTCGCTGCCCTTCGCCTTGGTGGGGGGCTTCTGGTTCATGTGGGCCATGGGCTATCACATGAGTGTGGCGGCGGCCATCGGCTTCGTTGCATTGGCTGGCGTGGCAGCAGAAACCGGCATCGTCATGCTGATCTATCTGGACCAAGCTTGGCAAAACAAACTGACAGCGCTGAACGGACAAGCACCGCGGATGACCGACCTGGCCTCGGCCATTGTGGACGGAGCTGTTGGGCGCGTGCGGCCCAAGATGATGACCGTTGTGGCCGTGATCGCAGGCCTGATGCCCATCCTCTGGAGCACGGGCGCCGGGTCGGACGTGATGCGCCGCATCGCCGCGCCCATGGTTGGCGGCATGCTGTCCTCGGCCATCCTGACTTTGCTGGTGATCCCGGCGGTCTATGCGCTGGTCATGGCGCGCAAAGACTGCACGTCTGACAAATAAGCCCTGCGGCAAGCCCTTCGGGGGCTTGCGGGCGGGGCCACTTTATTCGCAGATGTCGCGCTGGATTTTGGTGACCACGGATTTCCCGTTTTCCTCGACCGCCAGGAACTGGATGCGTTCGCCGATCATCAGGTCTTTCAAAATCTTGGGTGATTTGACCGTGTAGACCATCGTCATGCGGGGCATGAAGCCACGTATCTCATCATGGCGAATGGAAATCTTATCCTGGGCCAAATCAATCTTGCGAACCTCGCCGCCCACCAGTTTGGTGGCATCGTAGCTGCCGCTTTTGATGTGGTCGGCATGTGATGAGGACCGCGCAACGGGCGCTGCTTGCCCCGCGCGCGCAGGCACCGGCTGGTTCTTGTCCTTAGGAGCCACATCCGGCGCGGTCTTTTGGGACCACGATGGATGAGCCATGAACAGCAGCAAAAGCGCGGTGAAAATCCGGTTTTTCATCAGTAAGTGCATCGGCATCGGCATCGACAGCGTCTGGCCCATGGCACCAACCGGTTTTGCTGGCTTCGATGGGGGATGGTCTAGAGAGAATGCTTTATTTAAGAATCACTGGGCGTTAAATATTGAAAAGCGCCGATTCGGAATATTACTAACTTTGAATTCTTCAAGCACAATCAACTGATTGAGTCCTGTAAATGCAAGCCCGTAGGATGAGCCGGGACTTAATTTTGTGGGATTTCCCATTGGCGCTTCGCAAGACAAGGCTGGAAAGGAAACCGTGCATGAGGGGGCAGTATCCCAAATGCGCACACGGTCGGTAAGGCTGGGTGTGGCAGGCGTATCGAGCACGGCCACCCTAGTGCCTGATGCGTAGGTGTACGTAGCGAGTGCCCATGGAAAATGCAATTCGTGCGATGTTGTCGCGGTGGGGCTGGCTTGGCCTAGCACAATATCCGCTTGTGGGCTGTTGCTCAGCGATAGGAGGTCTTTTGTGGTCCACATTAACAGGCGATCGTTGTAAGTGTCAGCCACTACCAAGTGTTCGCCATCGTAAGCTACATCCATTGGATGGTTCAATGTTGCGGCAGTGAGATCAGCATCCGGCACAGGCACTTGACCATAGTCAATGGCTAATGGGCATGGACTTCTGTCACCCAACACTACTGAAGGTGTATCAGAATTGCTGGTGGGGATACCGTCGTAGATCAAAATCCGATTATTGCCAGAGTCGGCGATAACCAAGTTGCCACCAATAACTTTGATGCTTTCGGGTTGATAGATGTATGAATATGAGCAACTTTCATTCGTATAAAGCGCTGAAGTTTTATCCAAAATCACACTGGGCGTGGTGTCTTGTGTTGACGGCGTTGTGTTCCAAATCAGCACGCGATTGTTGGTGAAGTCAGACACAATCATTTTTTCCCCGGCGAAAGCAACACTCTGAATCCCGCCCCCGCCAAAAGGATTTGTAATTCCAATATTTTTGATGTCTGCATCGCTGAGTGTTTTCTTAGACGAGGGTACGCTATTGAAAACATTAATGCTGTTGTATGTTGGCAAATACAACTTGCCTCCAGGGCCTATGGCAGGGTTGCCGGCCATGCTACTAAGGCCAGTGATTTCTGCCGTGGGAACTTGGTCTTTAAAACTTTTGAGCGTCTCAGTCGCACCGATATTCGTACCTCCGCCACCCCCGCCGCCCCCGCAGCCCACCAACAAGCTCAGCGCCAGCGACAACAACACACCGCAGGGAAATTTGTACTTTGAATTCATGATCTTTAGCGCGACTATGGTTTTTGATGTTGATGACAATTTTATTGATTATGCAATTGTTTCTGTAGGCAGCAGGGGATTGTTCTTTTTTCCAAGAAGGTCTCTGGTCACGCTATTCTTCAGGGCTTCGCCGTCCACTTTCGCCTGAATGACCCCCACCCCGATCCCGCCCGGCTTCATTGCCTTGCACAGCCACCGCTCCGAGGTGCTGGCCGAGACCTTGTCGGCCTGGCTGGCGCGCCAGCCCTTGGCGCCGCTGGAGCCCGAGGTGGTGCTGGTGCAAAGCAACGGCATGGCCGAGTGGATCAAGATGGCGCTGGCCCAACAAGGCGGCGTCTGCGCAGCCACCCGGGTGGAGCTGCCCTCGCGCTTTTTGTGGCGCACCTACCGGCAGGTGCTGGGTGCGCAGAATGTGCCGCCCGATTCGCCGCTCGACAAGCTGCCCATGACTTGGCGCTTGATGGCCTTGTTGCCCGCGTGTGTGGCCGATGCCGTGTTTGCACCGGTGGCCGGATTTTTGCGGGGCGACGAGCCCGACCGCCTGCTGCAACTGGCCAGCCGCCTGGCCGACTTGTTTGACCAGTACCAAATTTACCGCCCGGATTGGCTTCAAGACTGGGCCGCCGGGCGGGATGTGCTGCGCAAGGCTTCAGGTCAAGACGATTTGCCCGCTGACCAGCTGTGGCAGGCCGAGCTGTGGCGCCGCGTGCTGGCCACCCTGACCGAATCTGAGCGGCATGCCACGCGGCCGGCTTTGCATGTGCGGGCCTTGGCCCGGCTGCAGTCTGGCGAGGCCTTGGACAGCCCGGTGGCGCGGCGCGTGTCGGTGTTTGGCATGAGCCACATGCCTGGCCAGCTGCTGGAGATGCTGGCCGCCTTGGCGGCGCACAGCCAAGTGCTGCTGGCCGTGCCCAACCCGTGCCAATACCACTGGGGCGACATCATCGATGGGCGCGATGCCCTGAAGGCCGAACGCAGGCGGCACGCCTACCGGGGCGGCCAGGTGCTGTCGGACACCCCTTATGAGCAGATGCACCTGCACGCCCCCGCCTTGCTCGCCGCTTGGGGGCGGCAGGGGCGCGACTTCATCCGCCAGCTCGACGCGTTTGACGATGTGCAGGCGGCATTGGCCCAGACGCAGTGGCCGCGCTTGGACTTCTTTGACGATGCGCCCGGCAGCGATGCCACGCGCTTGCTCACGCAATTGCAAAACCGCATCCGCGACCTGCAGTCCGCCCAAGACCCGGTGGCCTCGCCCGTGCAGGGCGAGGACGCCTCGGTGGTCTTCAAGGTGGCGCACAGCCCGGTGCGCGAACTCGAAGTGCTGCACGACCAGTTGCTGCAATGGTTCCACCAGATGCCCGAGGTCTCGCCGCGCGACGTGGTGGTGATGGTGCCCGACATCGAGGTGATGGCCCCGGCGATCCGCGCCGTGTTTGGCCAATACAAGCGCGGCGATGCGCGTTTCATCCCGTTTGACATTGCCGACCTGGGCGCACAGGCCAGCAGTCCGCTCATCCATGCGGTGGAGTGGTTGCTGGCCTTGCCCCAGCAGCGTGGCCGCATGAGCGAGCTGGTCGAGCTGCTGGAAGTGCCCGCGCTGGCGGCCCGCTTTGGCGTCAAGCCTGAACAATTGCCCACGCTGATCCGCTGGATGGCGGGCTCGGGCATCCGCTGGGGCTTGTCGGCCACGCACCGCACGGGCTTGGGCCTGGCCGCCTGCGGCGAAGACAACTCGGCCCTGTTTGGCGTGCAGCGCATGCTGATGGGCTATGCCTGCGGCGCAGACCCCATGCCGCCTGGCGCAGCGGGCATGGACCCGTACCCGGAAGTGGGTGGCCTGGACGCCGAGCTGGCCGGTGCCTTGGCGCACCTGCTGCAAGCGCTGATGGACTGGTGGCAAGCCTGCACCACACCCGCTAGCCCGGCACAGTGGGCCGAGCGCGCACGCGCCCTGCTGGCGGCCTTGTTCAAGCCGCAAGGCGATGCCGACCGCAACGCCTTGTCGGCGCTGGAACAGGCTTTGAATGATTGGGTTTTGGCGGCCGAACAAGCCGGTTTTGCCGAGGCGGTGCCTTTGGCCGTGGCCCGATCGGCCTGGCTGGAGGCCTTGAAAGTGCCCAAGCTGGAGCAGCGCTTTCGGGCCGGGGGCGTGACCTTTTGCACCCTCATGCCCATGCGGGCGATTCCCTTCCAGATGGTGTGCCTGCTGGGCATGAACGACGGCGACTACCCGCGCCGCAGCCCACGCACCGATTTCGATTTGCTGGGCCTGCCGGGCATGGCCCGCCCGGGTGACCGCTCGCGCCGCGACGACGACCGCCAGCTCATGCTCGAAGCGCTGCTGTCGGCCCGCCGTGTGTTGTATGTGAGCTGGAGCGGCCGAAGCGTGCGCGACAACAGCGAACAACCGCCCTCTGTGCTGGTGTCGCAGCTGCGCGACGAGATCGATGCGCTGTGGGGTGCGGGCACTGCAGAGCGCCTGACCACGGTGCACCCGCTGCAGCCCTTCAGCCGGGCTTATTTTGAAGAAGGCAGCGGCTTGCGGACCTATGCCAAAGAGTGGCGGGCGGCGCAGACTGGATCGCCACGCTTCGCTCGCGATGACGAAGCCGAAGCCGAAGCCGAAAGTCTGTCATCGCGAGGAGCGCAGCGACGTGGCGATCCAGTCTTGCTGCCCCCCCTGCAGTCCGCCACCGGCACGCCCGTCATCAGCTTGGCCCACTTGGCCCGCTTTCTGCGCAGACCAGTGGGCGCGTTTTTCCGTGAGCGACTGCAAGTGCATCTGGAAGATGAACGCAGTGAACTGCACGACGAAGAGCTGTTCGGGCTGGCCGGGCTCGACCTGTACCAGTTGCTCGACCACGAGCTGGCACATCTGCCCGCCGACCTGATACTTGATGAGCTGCCCGCGCACGCTCAGCGCGTGGTGCAGCGCCTGCGCCAAGCCGGGGCCTTGCCGCTGGCCGGTGTGGGCGTGCTCGAAGCCCAAAAGCTCAGCCACAACTTGCAAATCCTGTTGGGCACCGCCTTGCAAGAGCGCCAGGCCTACCCCGAAGTGGCCGAGCGCCTCTTGGTCGATCTGCCGCAGGCGCAGGCCACACCACACGTTCCACCACACGTCCATTTGCAAGACGCACTCAGCGGCCTCTTGTTGGGCGAGGGCGGGGCGCTGTCGCTCACCTTGCGCGCCAGCAAGCTGGCCAACTTGCTGCCCAAAACGCCACAGGCCTACCCCGACAAACTGATCGACATCTGGTTGCTCTCTTTGGCGGCTGCCGCCATGCACCAGCCCTTGCCCTGTGTGGTGGTGGGGCGCAACGCTGTGCTGCGCGTGCCCCCGCAAGACCCTGAGCAGGCCCGTGCCCAGCTGCAGGTTTTGCTGGACATCTGGGTCGAAGGCATGCGCTGGCCCTTGCCTTTGCCGCCCGGCTTGGCGCTGCAATGGCTCAAAGACAAGGACAACCGCAACGCGCTGGCCGATGCCTACGAGGGCAGCGACTTCAAACGCGGTGCCCTGGGCGAAGACCCGGCGCTGGCGCGCACCTACCCTACGCTGCAGTCCTTGCTGGACACGGGCGCGTTTGAGCGCCTGGCCGATGCGGTCTATGCCCCCTTGCAAGCCTGGGCCGCAGACATCACGATCGAGCCCTTGCCCGATGCCGACAGGGGCGATGATCCCGAGGAGCAGGCATGAGCAGCGCACACGCCTTGAATGCCAGCAACTTTCCGCTGCGCGGCAGCCACCTGATCGAAGCGAGCGCGGGCACCGGCAAGACCTGGACGATTGCCGCTTTGTATGTGCGCCTGGTGCTGGGCCACGGCACTCAGGCAACAGAGGGCGAAGACGGCTCAGAAGCTGGCACCGCCCCCGTGCGCCCCATGCTGCCGCAAGACGTGCTGGTGATGACCTTCACCCGCGCCGCCACGCGCGAGCTGTCCGACCGCATCCGCGCCCGCCTGACCGAGGCGGCGCAGGTGTTTCGCGGCATCGCACAGACGGACGATGCTTTTCTGACTGAACTGAAAAACGAATACCCCGAAGGCCCGCAGCGCGAGCAGGCGGCGTATCGGCTGGCGCTGGCCGCGCAGGCCATGGACGATGCGGCGGTCTACACCATCGACGCCTGGTGCCAGCGCATGCTGCGCGAGCATGCTTTTGACAGCGGCAACCTGTTTGAAGAAAACCTGGTGGGCGACGAAGCCGCCTTGCGCATGGACGCGGTGCAGGACTATTGGCGCCAGCAGCTGTACCCCATGCCCCCCAGCTTGGTGGCGCAGGTGCAGGGCATCTGGCGCGATGTGGACACGCTCGAAGCCGACATGCGCGCCCTGATGGGCGTGCCGCTGGCCGAGGCCGAGCCGGGCACGCTGGGCCAGGTGCTGTCGGCCGCGCTCAACGCCCGCCAAACGCAGCTGCAAGCGCTCAAAAAAGGCTGGGCCGATCGGGCCGACAACTTGCTGGGCTGGATCGAGGCGCAATTGGCGCACCACAAGTCCAGCTGGGACGGTCGCAAGCTCACGTACAAAAAATGCGCCGAATGGCTGGGCGTGCTCAAGGCCTGGTCGCAAGGCCCGGACGATGCGCAGGCCCTGCAAGCCGGCATGAAAACCGGCTGGGACCGCTTCACGCCCGAAGGGCTGATGGCTTGCCGCAAGCCCGGCGAAGCCCCTGTGGATTGGCCGCCCGAAAGCCAGGCCTATGCCGATTTGCAAGCCGCCTTGCTGGCCTTGCCCGACCCGGCGCAGGCCTCCCGCCTGCACGCCCGCACGCATGTGCAGCAGCGCATGGCTGAGCTCAAGCGCCGCAGCGGCTTGTTTGGTTTTGCCGACATGCTGCAGCGCCTGGATGTGGCGCTGGCCGACCCGCAAGCGGGCGAGCGCCTGGCCCAGCGCCTGCGCGAGCAGTTTCCGGTGGCCCTGATCGACGAGTTTCAGGACACCTCGCCGCTGCAGTTCCGCATCTTTGACCGCATCTACTGCACGGCGGACAACCGGCAAGACATTGCGCTGCTCTTGATCGGTGACCCCAAGCAGTCGATTTATGGCTTTCGCGGCGCCGACATCCAGAACTATCTGGCCGCACGCCGCGCCACCGCAGGTCGCCACCATGTGCTGGGCACCAATTTCCGGTCCACCGTGGCGGTGGTCGATGTGGTCAACCGCTGGTTCAACATCCCGCAAGACGCCTTCGGTTACCGCCATGGCGATGAAGACCCCTTGCCCTTCCAAAGCGTGGACGCCAAGGGCCGAGCCGAAGTGCTGACCGGCAGCACCGGCCCCATTCCGGCCATGACGGTGGTGCACGACGACACGCTGCGCAGCCAGCGCGATGCGCGTGCGCATTTGTCGGCCTTGTGCGCCGAGCAGATCGTGGCCTGGCTCAGTGACCCACAGGCGCGCTTTGCCGATCCGCAAAAAGGCGACACCGCGCTCAAGCCCAAAGACATTGCGGTGCTGGTGCGCACCGGTGTGGAAGCCGCCGCCGTGCGCGATGCGCTGCGCTGGCGCGGCGTGGCCTCGGTGTATTTGTCGGACCGCGACTCGGTGTTGGCCAGCGACGAAGCGCAAGACCTGTGCCTGTGGCTGCGCGGCGTGGCCGAGCCGCAAGACATGCGCCGCGTGCGCGCCGCCTTGGGCACGCGCACTGTGGGTTTGTCTTTGGTCGAGCTGCATGACCTGGCCACCCAAGACGAGCTGCTGGACCAGCGTGCCGAGCAGATGCGCGAACTGCGCCAGACCTGGCAAAACCAGGGCGTGCTGGCCATGCTGCGCCAGTCGCTGCATGTCTTGCAGCTGGCCGGGCGCTGGCGCGGGCAGGCCGATGGTGAACGCCGCCTGACCAATGTCTTGCACCTGGCCGAACTGCTGCAAACCGCCAGCCACCAGCTGGACGGCGAACAGGCCCTGATCCGCTGGCTGAGCCAGCAGATCGACGAAGCGCTGGACGGCAGCGCAGCTGAGAACGAAGAACAGACCGTGCGCCTGGAAAGCGATGAAGACCTGGTCAAAGTCATCACCATCCACAAGAGCAAGGGCCTGGAATACCCGCTGGTGTGCCTGCCCTTTGCGCACAGCCACCGCGTGGTCAGCGCCGACAAGGCCGCTGTGCTGCAAGTCAATGACGCGCAGGGCGAACGCCACTGGACGCTGGCGTTTGACAAGCAAGACGCGAAAGGCGCGGACCTGGACCGCCTGCGCGAAGACCTGCGGCTGTGGTACGTGGCCTTGACCCGTGCGCGGCACGCCCTGTGGGTGGGCTGGAGCGCGGTCAAGCGTGGCAACGGCAAGGCCTGCGTCAACCACGACAGCGCGCCTGGCCACTTGCTGGGCGGCGGCCAGCCACTGGAAGCCGCGCAATGGCTGCAACCACTGCAGGCGCTGCAGACCGCAGCGCTTGGCGAGGCGCTGCCTGTGCAGTTGACGCTGGCCCCAAGCGATGTGCCCTTGACCCGCTGGCAGCGGCCTGCCCAGCACGCGGCCTTGCAAGAGGCTTTGCACAGCACGGCCCGCATCGACAAGAGCTGGACGATCGCCAGCTTTTCGCGCTTGACGCGGGACCTGTCTTCGCAACCCGTGTTGCAGGCGGCTTTGCACATGGCCACCCCGCGCCCGGCCGATGACGAGCCGCTGGTGGACGAGGTGTCGCTGCCGACCGTACCCTCAGCCTCCGCATCAGCCGCCTTGGCACCTTGGCACAGCTTTGCCCGAGGCCCCAGCGCGGGCAACTTCTTGCACGACCAGTTGGAGTGGCTGGCGGCGGACCACTTCGCCTTGCAGCCCGGCACGCCGCAGGCCGAACGCCTGGCCAGGCGCTGCGAGCGGGCGGGCTACAAGGCGCAGGCCGCTGACGTGGTGCAGTGGCTCTCGCGTGTGGTGGCCCAGCCATTGCGCGGCCCCGATGCGCCTTTGAATGCCCTGGGCACCTTGCTGCCCGAGATGGAGTTTTGGTTGCCCGCTGCGCGCTTGCACGCCAAAGAGGTGGACGCTTTGTGCCGCCAGCATTTGCTGCCCGGCGTGAGTCGCCCGCAGCTGCCCGACGCACAGCTGCACGGCATGCTGATGGGTTTTGCCGATCTGGTGTTCGAACACGCGGGGCGCTATTGGGTGCTGGACTACAAGTCCAACCACCTGGGCGAGGGCGATGCCGCCTACACCGCGCCCGCGCTGGATGCGGCGATGGCGCACCACCGCTACGAGGTGCAAGCCGCGCTGTACATGCTGGCGCTGCACCGCTTGCTGCGGGCCCGTTTGGGCGAGGCCTACGACCCGGCAACGCAGTTGGGCGGCGCGGTGTATTTGTTTTTGCGCGGCATCGATGGACCGGCCGCAGGCTGCTGCACCTTGCCTGCGCCAGTGGCTTTGCTCGATGCGCTGGACGCCATGATGACCCCCGAGGAGGCCGCATGAGCGTGCGCAAAAATCCCCGCGCCCTGGTGGTGCCTGCGGCGCAGATGGACTGGCTGAACGAGCAGCCCGCCGCCATGCTGAGCGCCGCGCAAGCCTTGCAGTGGCTGCACGCGTGGGCCGATCAGGGCCTGCTGCGCCGCATCGACAGCGCGCTGCCTGAGCAATTGCACCGCCTCGACCCACAAGCGCCAGCGGCCTTGCTGGTGGCCGCCGCCGTGCTGGCGCAGATGGAAGGGCGGGGCCACACTTGCTTGTCGGTCGCCGCTTTGTGCGATGTGCCTGTGGCCTTGCTGGGTTGGCCTGCCGCCTGGGTGGACGGGCCCCTGGGCCTGAACGCCTTGTGGGCGAGCATGCCCCGAGATGTGCCTGGCTGGCGTGAGCAGCTGCAAGCCAGCTGCCTGCGTGACGCCGATGCCTCCGATGCGGGCCAGCCCCTGGTGCTCGGCGGCACAGCCGATGCGCCGCTTTTGTACCTGCGCCGTTATGCGGGCTACGAGCAGCGGGTGGGGCAGGGCTTGCTGCAGCGTGCCGGTGAACCGCTGCCGGTGCCGCAACAGGCAGCGCGTGTGTGGCTGGACCGGTTTTTCGCGCCCAGGCCAGATGTGGACTGGCAGAAGATGGCTTGCGCTGTGGCCCTGCGGGCCCGTTTGTCGGTCATCACCGGCGGGCCGGGCACGGGCAAGACCTACACCGCTGCGCGCTTGTTGGCCTTGTTGCTGGCGCTGCACGACACGGGCAGCCCCTTGCGCGTGGCCCTGGCCGCACCCACCGGCAAAGCCGCAGCGCGATTGAAACAATCCATCGACAAAGCCTTGCAGGACTTGCCTGTGCCCGCCGACGCCGGGCTGGACCTCAAAGCGTTGGTCGAGCGCATGGGGCCAGCGCGCACCTTGCATTCGCTCTTGGGTGCGCGGCCCGATTCGAGGCAGTTCCGCCACCATGCGGCACACCCGCTCGATGTGGATGTGCTCATCGTGGACGAAGCCTCGATGGTGCATTTGGAAATGATGGACGCCTTGCTGCAAGCCTTGCCGCCGCATGCGCGGCTGGTGCTGCTGGGCGACAAGGACCAGCTGGCCTCGGTGGAGGCCGGTGCCGTGCTGGGCGATCTGTGCCGCGACGCGGCGCAAGGCCACTACAGCGCCGAAACGGTGCAGTTTGTTCAGGCCGTAGCCGGGCAGACGCTGGAGGCGGCGTATCTGGCCGCTGGCACTTCAGCGCCGCCTTTGGCCCAGCAAACCGTCATGCTGCGCGAGAGCCGCCGCTTTGGCGGACCCATCGGGCAACTGGCTTGGGCCGTGAATGGCGGCGATGCCACGGCGGCATCTGCCGCCTTGCAGTCGGCCGATGCCGGGCCGCTTGCGCAGCCGCTGTGGGCGCAGCAGGCCAGCAGCCCGCAGGCGGTTTGTGATTTGGCGCGTGGTGCATCGGGCAAGCCCTCGTATGCCGAATACTTGGCCTGCATCGCCGCCGGGCCGGTGGCCGGTGCGCACGACGCCTGGGTCCAATCGGTCTTGCTGGCCTTTGACCGCTTTCGCATTTTGTGCGCGGTGCGCCAAGGCGAGTGGGGCACCGAAGGCCTGAATGCATCTGTGCAAAAAGCGCTGGCCGACCAAGGCTGGCTTAAAGCCCAGGGCGAGTGGTTTGCCGGGCGGCCGGTCATGGTCACGCGCAACGACGCGCAGCTGGGGGTGTTCAACGGCGACGTGGGCGTGGCCTTGCCCAACGCGCAAGGCGCGCTCAAGGTCTGGTTCCTCGATGGCGATCAGCTGCGATCGGTCAGCGTGACACGCTTGGCCCATGTGGAAACCGCTTTTGCCATGACGGTGCACAAAAGCCAGGGCTCGGAGTTTTGGCACACGGCGCTGGTGTTGCCACCGGGCGGTGCCGACGTGTTGTCACGCGAGTTGGTCTACACCGGCATCACCCGGGCACGCGAACAGTTCAGCCTGATCGAGGCCCAAGCGGGCTTGCTGGAAGCGGCCATTGCCCGGCCCAGCGTGCGCGCCAGTGGCTTGCGGCAGTGGTTCATGTAGGAGCCGCACCCTGTGCGCGATTTTCAATGCGACATCCCAGCGCGCACAGGGCGCTGCTCCCACAACAATCCTTCGCGCACAGGGTGCGCTCCTGCAGGTGATTCAGTAGCCGTAACCTTCGCAGGCACCCGCATTGGGGCGGCCTTTGCATTCGCGCGCCAGGCGCTTGTCGCGTTCGGCCCGGGTTTCGGCGGGGCCTCGGTCGATGGCTTGCCTGGGGGCTTTTTTGCGGGACACGCCGGTGGATGCAGCGGACGCCGTGGACGGGGCCAGGCTGCAGGCGAGGAGGGCGGACAGCAATCCGATGAGCAGCGCTGCGCGGTGGTGTTTCATGGGGTCTCCCTGACGTGTTGTTGTGCTGCCCATGATAGGCAGCTGATCAAATTTCGCAAGCCATGCGCGGCGGTGGCGCTGGCAGAAGTTAGGATGAAGGCATGAACAACATTGCCCCACCTTTCATGCGCCAGACCGTGCTCGATCTGGAAGAGTCCCGCATCCGGGAAGTGGCCAACGCGGGCATGGGCCGCCCCGATGTGTTGGCTTTTTGGTTTGGCGAGTCCGACGAGGTCACGCCCGACATCGTGCGTCAGGCCGCCATCGATTCCATGCAAGGCGGCGAGACTTTCTATTCGCACAACCTGGGCCTGCCCGAGTTGCGCCAAGCGGTGGCCGACTACATGACGGCCCTGCACGGCCACATTGGCGTGGACCGCATCGCCATCACCTCGGGTGGCGTCAACGCGCTGATGTTGACCGCGCAAGCCCTGATCGACGCGGGCGACGAGGTGGTCGCCGTCACGCCGGTGTGGCCCAACCTCACGGCACAAGCGCTGGTCATGGGGGCGCATTTGAAGTGCGTCTCGCTGCGCCCCGTGGCTGGCCAGTGGCAGCTGGACATGGCCGCGCTCAAAGCGGCCATCACGCCCGCCACCCGAATGCTGATTGTCAACTCGCCCAACAACCCCACGGGCTGGACATTGAGCCGCGCCGAACAAGCCGAGATCCTGGCGCATTGCCGCAGCACCGGTACCTGGGTGCTGGCCGACGAGGTGTACGAGCGCCTGTATTACGACACCGACACGGCCAACGGCTGCGCGCCGTCGTTTCTGGACGTGGCCGAGCCAGATGACCGCCTGGTGGTGGTCCACAGCTTTTCCAAGAGCTTCTTGATGACCGGCTGGCGCCTGGGCTGGCTGGTGATGCCGCCCGCCATGACCCCCCACATGGGCAAGCTGATCGAGTTCAACACCTCGTGTGCCTCGGTCTTCACCCAGCGTGCGGGTGTGGTGGCTTTGCAAAATACCGCTGCCATCACGCCCCGCGTGGTGGCGCACCTCAAAGCCTGCCGCGACACCTTGGTCCCCTTGCTGCAAGCCGTGCCAGGCGTGCAAGTGGCCCCAGCCAAAGGCGGCATGTACGCGTTTTTCAGACTCGAAGGCCACCCCGACTCGGTGGCCACCGCCAAGCGCTTGGTGGCCGAAGCCGGTTTGGGCCTGGCCCCCGGCGAAGCCTTTGCCTCTGAGGCCGCAGGCTGGCTGCGCTGGTGCTTTGCCTCGAAAGATTTGGTGCGTCTTGCGCAAGGCGTGGAACGCTTGCGGGCTTGGTCGCTCCAGAATGGACGGGGCTCTGAGCCCGTCGATTCAACCATTTGAAAAGCAGCTATGCCCATTGCCAAAGCAGATTACATCGAAGGCCTGGCCAAAGGTTTGTCCGTTTTGGAAGCCTTTGATACCGAGCGGCAGCGCTTGAACGCCACGCTGGCCGCCCAGCGCACCGGCATCACCCGTGCTTCGGCGCGGCGGCATTTGCTCACGCTGGCAGAACTGGGTTATCTGGAGACCGACGGCAGCCATTACTGGTTGTCTGCCCGGGTGTTGCGCTTTGCGGGCAGCTACATGGCCACCTCGCGCTTGCCACGTGCCTTGCAGCCCACGCTCAACCGGCTGGCGGTGCAAACGCAGGCCTCATTTTCGGCGGTGGTGCTGGACGGGGATGAGTGCGTGATCGTGGCACGCAGCGCTGGCGTGGCCGAGCCTGTGCGTCATCTGGCCTATGGTTTGCACTTGGGCGCACGTTTGCCGGCGCATGCCACGTCCACTGGGCAGGTGTTGTTGGCCAATTTGCCCGAGTCGGACTTCAACGACTGGCTCAAGGATCGTGTTCTGGCGCGCATCACGCCGCAGACCGCTGTGGGCATGGCGGCCTTTCAATCCATCATCGCTCAGGTGCGCGCACAAGATCACGCGCTGTCACGCGATGCCCATGAGCTGGGCATCCATGCCCTGGCCGTTCCCTTGCGCAACATGCAGGGGCGCACATTGGCGGCGCTCAATGTGGTGAGCACGCCAGAGCAGTTGACCGAAGCCGCTGTGCAGCGCAAGTGGTTGCCTTTGCTGCTGGAGGCAGCGCGAGAACTGAGGCCATTGCTTTGATCTTTAAATGATTGATTCATCATTCATAATGAGTACTTTTAAATCAACTTTTGATTTGAGGTGTTCATGCGCGCTTATGGGACTGTTTGCTGCTGGGTGGTGCTGGCGCTGGCTGGATGTGGTGGTGGAGGCGGAGGCGGCACAGCCGAGGTGAAGCCAGAGAAAACTTCCACCGAGTTGGCTCAAATCTGTTCAGTGGACAATATTTTGTCGGGTGATGCGTCCACAGCGACCCAAAAAGGCACATTGGCCGACGAGCGAAACTGGGTCAAAGCTTACCTGCAAGAGCGTTATTTTTGGTACAAAGACATCCCGGCGGTGAATGCCAGCGATGCCCAGTTCAACCTGAGTAATGGGTCAGCTTGGCAGAATTTTGCAAATTCGCTGAGCAATTATTTCTATGCCCAGTTGACCCCCAAGCGCACAGCTTCCGGGGCGGCCGTCGATAAATTCAGCTTCGTCCAGGGTACGTATTCTTGGAATCAGTTTTCACAAGGAGCGGAGTTAGGGTACGGGTGGTTGCTCAGTGAGCAAGGCAGCGGGTCTGCACGCCGCATTTGGATCTCTCATGTTTTCCCCATCAACCAAGCCGGATTTGCAGCGCAAACAGGCCTCAAACGGGGAGATGAAATCGTGGGTGTTGATGGTTATGCGGTGAATGTGACTGCCAACGCAACATCGGTTGATCGTGTGCTGACCCCTGCTGTTGCAGGCACACACAGTTTTCTGGTCAAGCGCCAGGGCCAAACAAACACAGAAACAGTTTTCTTGACGGCCAGCACCACTGTTTTGCCACAGGCAGAGCACAAGGTGGTGACCGATTCGCAGGGGGTGAAGTGGGGCTACCTGCTTTTTAATGCGCATGTGGAATCAGCCCAAGCCCCATTGCTGGCCGCCTTGAGCGATTTCAAGACGCAGAAAGTCGATCAACTGGTGGTGGACTTGCGCTACAACGGTGGGGGCTACTTGGCTTTGGCCAGTGCTGTGGCTTATGGCGTGGCGGGACCTGTTCGCACGCAAGGCAAAACCTTTGAAACGGTGCGTCACAGTGACAAGCGGACTTCGGAAGATGAAAGTTTGCCTTTTTACAGCGCGGACATGGATGGCAAAGCCATCGAGTCTTTGAGCTTGTCCCGTATCTATGTTCTCACCACGGATCAAACCTGTTCAGCCAGCGAGTCCATCATCAATGGCTTGCGTGGCGTGGATGTGGAGGTTGTGCAAATTGGTGGCACCACTTGTGGCAAGCCTTATGGGTTTGTGCCTCAGGACAATTGCGGCATCACCTATGCTGCCATGGAGTTTGAGGGCGTGAACAACAAAGGTCAGGGCGGGTATGCCGATGGCTTTGTGCCTCAGTGCGCTGCGTCAGATGACTTGTTGCATGCACTTGGGGACCCCGGTGAAGCCATGTTTGCTACGGCCATTTCACGCCATCGCGGTTTGGCTTGTCCATCGGTCGCTGCATCGCTGGCGCTGGGCAGCACGGGTTTAAGCGGACTGGGGACCGGCGCGCGAAAACTGATCCGCCCTGAATGGCAAAGAGGCAAAATTGTGACGCCATACCGCCCTGGCGCTTGAGCCCGATTCCTGTCAGTTGAACGCTTGATGTGGCCAGTTCAGCCAGGGTGCTTGTTTTTCACTCTGGCAAATGCGTCAAATGCTTGTGCACTGGTCTTGGCGGGCGTGTAGCCAAAGCGGGTCTTGAGCGCTGTGTTCAGCAGCACCGGCCGGTAGCGCAAAAAGTCGAGTTGTTCGGGGCCGTAGCGGCTAAGCCCCAAGCGGCTGCCCAGCCACAAAGCGGTTTTCAGGAGCCACGCGGGCAAGACGCGGGTGCGCTTGTTCAGGCGCTTGGCAATCGCGAAGATCGTCAGGGCACCGTCACCAGCCAGGTTGAAGCAGCCGTTTGCGGCTTGGCCGCTGAGCGCATGCACGATGGCGCCGGTGACGTCTTCGTCCCAGATGAACACAAAGGGGCTGTCACTGCCTGCAATGGCCAAGAGGCGGGGTTTTTCAAACAAGGCGGTGATTTGGTTGTCGACCCGCTCGCCCAAGATGGTGCCAATGCGCAGCACGGTTTGCTGCAGCTCGGGGTGGCTTTGGCGGTATTGCGCCAGCATCTCTTCGACCAGCCTTTTGTGGTGCGCGTAGGCAAAGCTTTCGTTGCCGCGCAGGGGCATGTCTTCGGTGAGCCAGTCGGGGTTGTCAGCGTGGTAGCCATAGGCTGCGCCGCTGGAAGACACCACGATGTGCGCTACGCCTTGCTGCACGCAGGCTTGCAGCACATTGCGTGTGCCGCCCACATCGACCGAATATTCAAATGCGCGGTTCGAGTCTTTGCCGGGTGTGACGATGGAGGCCAGGTGCACCACGGTGTCGATGCGGTGCGTGGCGAGGGTGCCAGCCAGCGCCGGGTCGCGCACGTCTTGGGTGACGTAGTTGATGTTGGGCAGGCGCTGGGCTTGTGGCACTTCGCGCACGTCGACGGCGATGAGGACTTCGCCCTGGCCGCGTTCAGCCAAAGCGCGCACCAAGCCTTGGCCCAAAAAGCCCGAGGCGCCGGTGATCAGGATCCGGCGGGCCTGTGGGGCGTTCAAACTTGCTTGGCGGCCGGGCCGCCGCTTGTCAGGGGTTGACGGGCCCACCAACCGGCCAGCAGCAAGCCCGCAATGATGTCCCAAAAGCCCCACACGCCGGCCACCACGGCCATGCCACCCAAGCCGTCAAAGAAGCTGAAGATCAACACCAGCCCCAGGCCTGCGTTGCGGATGCCCACTTCGATGGAGACGGCGCGGCAGTCGTAGTCACTCAGGCGGGCCATGCGCGCAATCGACCAACCGGTGCCAAAGGCCAGCGCATCGTGCAGCACCACGGCCAGCAGCACCAGGCCGACATAGTCCAGAAAGTAGCGCCAGTTGCCCGCGATGGCGCCGACGATGAAGCCGATCAGGGCGACAAAGCTGAGGATGCGCAGCGGTTTTTTGAAGCGCTCTGTAAAAACCGGAAAGCGGTGCACACAGGCCAGACCCAGCACAAAGGGCAAGCCGATGATCAAGAGGATGTGCCCAAACATCTGCAGCGGGTCGAGTGCGATGCTGGTCAAGAGCTTGGAGGCCGTGGGGTGGATGCCGCCCCAGAATGCAAAGTTCAGCGGCATGGCCACCACGGAGATGGCGTTGGACACGGCGGTCATGGACACGCTCAGCGCCACGTTGCCGCCAGCGCGGTGGGTGAGGATGTTGCTCACGTTACCGGGTGGGCAGCAAGCCACCAGGATCATGCCCAGCGCGATGCTGGGAGCGGGCTGCAGCACCAGCGTCAGGGCAAAGGTGATGGCCGGTAAGACCAAGAACTGCGCCGCAATGCCTGCAGCAAACGCCACCGGCATGCGCAGCAGGCGGCGGAAATCTTCTACGCGGGTGTCCAGCGCGATGCCGAACATCAAAAAGCCGAGCACGGCATTGAGCACGGCCAGCGAGGCGGGGTTGAAATTCAGGCGTATCTCGTCAACAGGCAGCATGGCGGGCTTTCGTTGAGGGCATCAGCCCAGGGTGGCAGCGGTCTCGCGCATGGTGCGGCGGTAGACCTCTTTGTTCACATAGCAGGACATGCGTTCGAGCTTGAGGTAGTGGTAGCCCCCCGACAGGTCCGGTGAAGGGCCTTGGCGGGCCTGGTTGAATGCTGCCGCTTGGGCCGCACCTTGGTCCAGACCTTTGAAGTAGCGGGCCACCACCTCGGCTTGCTCGGCGCGGCCTTCCCAGCCCAGGCCTGCGGCTTCGACCATGCCCAGCACGGCCAGGCGTTCAAAGCGCGGCGCGAAGATGTTCAGGTACAGCTGCGGCGCCATGCCTTGCCAGTTGAGCAGGCTGTCGTCGATGAAAGGGTAGTGCAGTTTGTAGCCGGTGGCGGCCATGACCAGGTCGTAATCAGCTTGGCTGCCATCCTTGAAGTGCACGGTGTGGCCGTCCATGCGCGCGATGTCGGGGCGCACCTTCACGTCACCATGACCGATGTGGTGCAGGATGAGCGAGTTCACGATGGGGTGGGACTCGTACATCTTGTAGTCGGGCTTGGGAAAGCCAAAGCGCGTCGGATCGCCGGTGAACCATTGGAGCAAAGTGGTGTCGACTTTTTGCTTGAGCCAGCGTGGTAATTTGATCTTGCCCCCCACGCTGTCGGCAGGTTTTCCGAACACGTATTTGGGCACGAAGTAATAGCCCCGGCGTACCGAGATGTCCACGCTTTGGGCGTGGTGCACCGCGTCCACCGCGATGTCGCAGCCGGAGTTGCCTGCGCCCACGATCAGCACCCGCTGGCCTTTGAATTGCTCGGCTTTTTTGTAGGCCGAGGTGTGCATCAGCTGGCCACTGAATTGGCCCGGCCACTGCGGCATGTTGGGCTCGGCCAGGATGCCGTTGGCGATGACCACGCCTTTGTATTCGGCAGTTTCCAGCACGCCCTTGCCCGCATCGATGGTCACGCGCCAAAGGCTGTCGGCTGTTTGGCTGAGCGGCTCGACGCGCACCACCCGCACCCCGAAACGGAAATGGCGTTTCAAGTCGAAGTGTGTGGCGTAGTCCTGAAAGTAGTCCAGCAGTTCGCGGTGGCTGGGGTAGTCGGCCGTGCCTTCGGGCATGGGGAATTCCTTGAACTCCGTCATGTGCTTGCTCGAGATCAGGTGCGCCGATTCATACACCGTGGAGCGGCTGTTGCCGATGTTCCACAGGCCACCCACATCGGTGTGCATCTCCAAGCCCTGAAAGGCCACGCCGTGTTTGCTGAGGGCCCGTGCGGCCGACAGGCCCGATGGGCCCGCACCAATCAGGGCGATTTGTTCGTGTGTCGGGGTCATGCCATGGCTCATGGTGAGGGGGTGTCGAGTCCCGGAATGGGTGTGGCGCCCGCTTGGCCCGCACGCGGCTTGCGCGGCTGGCCCAGCAGGATGCGGTCATGCCATGGGGCGGGCAGCAGTGACAAGGCTTGTGACAGCCAGCCGATGCGCCGAGGCAAAACGATGTGTTCGCGGCCCTGTGCCACGCCTTGCAGCAGTGCGCGTGCAGCGGCATCGGGCTCCAGCAGGCCGGGCATGGCAAAAGTGTTGCCCGCCGTGAGGGGCGTGCGCAGGTAGCCGGGGCTGATGGTGTGCACCGTCAGCGGCGTGGGGCGCAGCTCGGCGCGCAGGCTTTGCAAATACGCGATGAGCCCAGCCTTGCTGGCGCAATACGCGCCGTTGCCCGGCATGCCGCGCCAGCCGGCCACGCTGGCCACGCCGACCAGGGCACCGCGCTGGCCGCGCTCTTGCATCGCACGCAAAAAGGGATGAAGGGTGGTGGCCACGCCCAGCAGGTTGATCTCGAGCATGCGGCGCATGACGGCCAGGTCAGACGCTTCGGCGGTGTCAAAGCCACCGGCCACACCCGCATTGGCGATCACCAGATCGGGCGTGCCCACTTGCAGCCAGTCGCTGGCCACGGCCTGCATGGCGGCAGCGTCAGACACGTCGGGGGTGTAGGTCCGGCAGCGCTCGGGGGCCACAGCCGCCAGCGTTTGCAAGGTGTCGGTGTTCATGCCGACCAGCGCCACGTGGGCACCTTGCTTGATCAGTTGACGGGCCAGGGCCTGGCCCAGACCGCCACATGCGCCGGTGATGACTGCGTTGCGAAACATGCTGTGCTGAATTTGAAAAGCAAAGCGTCCATTTTGGCATCAGACAGCATGTTTGCACGCTGGTGAAGACCCTTGCAGTTTGGGTGGTGAGCGTGTTCCACGCCTATCGCGCACGGGGTGCGCTCCTACAAGGGAAATGTGTTCCACGCCCATCGCGCACGGGGTGCGCTCCTACAAGGGAAATGTGTTCCACGTCCATCGCGCACGGGGTGCGCTCCTACAGGGGAAATGTGTTTCACGCCCATTGCGCATGGGGTGCGCTCCTACATGGGAAATGTAGGAGCCCACCCTGTGGGCGATGCGGTGCTTATCAAACGCCCAGGTGCTGCTCCAGCACGCTGGGGTCGTCATGCAGGGCTTGTGAGGAGCCTTCAAACACCACCTGGCCTTTGACCAGAATCACATTGCGGTCGGTGATTTGGGTGACGTGTTTCCAGTTCTTGTCCACGATGATGGCGCTGATGCCGCTTTCTTTGATGAGGCTGCAGATGCGCCAGATCTCGCGTGCGATCAGCGGAGCCAGGCCCTCGGTCGCTTCGTCCAGGATCAGCACATCGGGGTTGGTCATGAGCGCCCGGCCAATGGTGAGCATTTGCTGCTCGCCGCCAGACAATTGCTGGCCGCCGTGGCCCAAGCGCTCTTGCAATCGGGGGAAGGTCTCCAGCACGCGCTCGTAGGTCCAGTCGCGGGAGCCCGCGCCGCTGGCGGCGCCTGCTCTCGCTTTGCCTGGACGGGCGGCCATCACCAGGTTCTCTTTCACGCTCAGGTTGCCAAAGATGCCCCGGCCTTCGGGCACGTAGGCGATGCCCAGTTGCGCCACTTCAAAGGTGGGGCGGCCATGCATGGCCTGGCCTTTGATGTGCACGGTGCCGCTTTGCGGCGGCACGATGCCCATGATGGATTTGAGCAAGGTGCTTTTGCCCATGCCGTTGCGGCCCATGAGGCCAATGGTCTCGCCCCGGCCCACAGAGAAGTCGATGCCGCGCAGGATGTGGCTGGCGCCGTAATAGGTGTTGAGGCCTTGGGCGTTGATCAAGAGTTCGTTCATCTCAATGTTCCTCACCCATTTTTTCACCCACTTCTTCACCCACTTCTTCACCCAGGTAGGCCGCTTGCACGCTGGGGTCGGCACGCACCACGGCGGGCTTGTCGCTCGCGATCACCTGGCCGTTGACCATCACCGTCAGGTGGTCGGCCAAGGTGAAGATCGCGTCGATGTCGTGCTCGACCAGCATCATGGCGTGGTCTTTTTTCAGGCGCAGCAAGAGCTGCACCATGCTTTCGGCCTCCATCACGCCCATGCCAGCCAGGGGTTCGTCCAGCAACAGCACGACCGGCTCGGTGGCCAGCGTCATGGCAATCTCCAGTTGGCGCTGCTCGCCGTGGCTGGCCGCACCCGCGATGGTGTGGCGGCGGTCTTGCAAACCGGCCAGTTCAATGGCCCGCTCGGCCTGTGCATTGACCGCCGACATGCCCGTTGTGCTGCTCAGCCAACCCAGCGGGTTGAACGGCGAGGGCTGCACCCGCGACTGCGCGGCCAAGCGCACGTTGTCCCAGACGCTGAAGGTGCGGAAGATGTTGGTCTTTTGGTAGCTGCGGCCCAAGCGGTGGCGCGAGATTTTCTCGGGCGTCCAGCCGGTGATGTCGTGGCCGTCGAGCGTGATGGTGCCGCTGGTGGGCGGCAAGTCGCCCGAGAGCAAATTGGTCAGCGTGGATTTGCCCGCGCCGTTGGGGCCGATCACGGCGTGGATGTGGCCCAGCCACAAATCGACGTTGACATCGTTGACGGCGGCCAGGCCACCAAAGCGCTTGGTCAGCTGGCGGGCCGACATCAGGGTTTGGCGTTCACTCATGGCGCGCCTCCTGGCGGGCGAAGATGCTGGAGATCAGGCGGGTGATCAGGCCCAAGATCCCTTTGGGCGCAAAGACGATCAGCGCCACGATGAACAGGCCCATCCACATCTGCCAGTGTTTGCCGGTTTCAAAGTTGCCCACGGCAGGCAGGTCCTTGAAGACGTGCAGGAGCATTTCAAAACTGAAGGCACCGATGATGGCCCCGGCGAAGTTGCCCATGCCGCCCAGGATGACCATCATGATGGCGTGTGCGCTCATGTGAAAGCCCATGAGTTCAGGGTTCACAAAGCCGCTTTGCGCAGCCCACAGGTAACCGGCCAAACCGGCCAGGGCCCCGGCCAAGGTGAAGGCGGCCAGCTTGTGGCTGAACGTGCCAAAGCCCAAAGCGCGCATGCGGTGCTCGTTCACGCGGATGCCCGACAGCGCTCGGCCAAAAGGGCTCCACAGCAGGCGGCGCAAGAAGGCGTACACGCCCACCAGGCAGGCCAGGGTGAAGAAGTAAAACACCTGTTTGTTCTCCAGGTTGATCAGCACGGCATCGGGCTTGAAGTTGAGGAACAAACCATCCGAGCCGCCCAGCGCTTTGTTGTCAAAGAAGAGGAAGAACACCATTTGCGCAAAGGCCATGGTGACCATGATGAAGTAGATGCCCTGTGTGCGCACCACCAGAAAACCGATGATGAGCGCGGCCAGCGCCGAGCCCCCCACGGCCAGCGGCAAGCTGGTGTACAGGCTCACGGGTGCGCCTTCAGGCGTCAAGAAGGCCAGGGCATAACCGGCGATACCGAAGTAGGCCGCATGGCCCAGCGAGACCAGGCCGGTCACGCCTTGCAAGAGGTCCAGGCTCATCGCGAAGATGGCCAAGATCATCATGCGGTTGACCATGTCGACGTAGAAGATGGTGCCTACAAAGGGGAAGGCGATCAGGGCGGCCAGGCCCAGCACGAGCAGCAATTGCACGCTGCGCGGCAGGATTTCCAGATGGGTTTGGGGTGCGCTCATGACGGCCTCACTGTTTGAAAAGGCCTTCGGGCTTGTACAAAAGCACCGCGGCCATGAGCACATACACCAGCATGCCCGACACCTGGGGCAGCAGGACTTTGCCAAAGGTGTCCACCAAGCCCACCAACAGCGCCGCAATCAGTGCACCGCGCACCGAGCCGATGCCACCGATGACCACGACCACAAAGCACATGATCAGTACCTGCGAGCCCATATTGGGGTAGACGCTGGAAATGGGGGCGGCGATCATGCCTGCGATCGAGGCCAAACCCACACCCAGCGCAAACACCACCGCGTGGATCAGGCCGATGTTCACGCCCAGGGCTTCGGTCATTTCGTGGTTGAAGGCACCGGCGCGGATCTTCATGCCCAAGCGGGTTTTGGAGATTAAGAGGTACAGGCCCAAAGCCAACAACAGGCACACCCCCGACATGAACAGGCGGTACACAGGATAAGACAGGGTGTCGGTCAGTGCAATCGAGGCCGACAAGGCTTCAGGGATTTGCACGCCGTGCACATCGTCGCCCCAGAGCATGGAGCGCAGCTCTTCAAACACGTAAATCAGGCCAAAGGTCAGCAGCACCTGGTCCAAGTGGTCGCGGTGGTAGAAGTGTTTGAACAGCAGTTTTTCGAGCAAGAGCCCAAAGACCACCGACAGCACCGTGCCCACGATGATGGCCAGCGTGAAGCTGCCCAGCATGCCCGAGAGGGACCAGGCCAGAAAAGCGCCCAGCATGTAGAAGCTGCCATGCGCGAGGTTGACCACGCCCATGATGCCGAAGATCAGCGTGAGGCCAGCGGCCAGCATGAACAGCAGCAGGCCGTACTGGACGCTGTTGAGCAGCTGGATTGAGAAATTGACGAGGTCCATCGGAGAGGTCTTTGCGAAGCAGGTGTGAAAACGGCGGAACCAGTCCGCCGTTCAGGGGGCAGTGGCCAGTGCTTCACACTGGCCTGCTGTGGCTTACAGGCGGCAGCCAGCGCCTGAGTCAGCCAAGGCTTTGGCAGCGATGCCCAGCACCTTGTTTTCGCCTTTGACCACTTCGCGCAGGTACATGTCCTGCACCGGGTTGTGGGCTTTGCTCATGGTCCACTTGCCGCGCGGGCTGTCGATCACGGCGCCTTCCATGGCTTTGTACAGGGCGGGTTTCTGGCTCAAATCGCCTTTGACGGCGTTGGCACCCTGGATCAGCAGCAAGCCGGTGTCGTAGCCTTGCACCGCATAGACATCCGGTTGCATCTTGAAGGTCTTGGCATAAGCCAAGCGGAAGTCCTTGTTGCGCTTGGTGTCCAGGCCATCGGCATAGTGCAGGGTGGTCATCACGCCTTCGGCGGCGGGGCCTGCGGCTTCGATCACGCCTTCGGTCAGGAAGCCTGAGCCGTACAAGGCGATCTTGCCTTTGAGGCCCGCAGCAGCAAAGTCCTTCATGAATTTGGCGGCAGCGCCACCGGCAAAGAAGCAGGCCACCGCGTCGGGCTTGAGCGCAGCGATTTCGGTCAGCAGGGCCTGAAACTCGACGTTGGGGAAGGGCAGACCCAGCTCCTTGACGATGGTGCCACCGGCTTTGGTGTAGCTGTCGCGGAAACCTTCAAAGGCTTCGTCGCCAGCGGCGTATTTGTGGGTGATCCAGACGGCCTTTTTGTGGCCACGCTTGACCATGGCCTCGCCCAGCGCCATGGTGGGCTGGCTGTTGGAGAAACTGGTGCGGAACACGTTGGGTGCGCACAGGGCGCGGGTGGCTGCGTGCACACCGGCGTTGGGGATCAGGCTGAGCACACCGCTGTCACGGGCCACTTTGTGGATGCCCATTTGCACGCCCGAGTGCACGGTGCCGATGATGACGTCAACCTTGTCGCGTTGCACCAGCTTGTTGGCGTTTTCGATGCCTTTGGAGGGTTCGGATTCGTCGTCGACTTTGAACCATTCGATCTCGCGGCCGCCGAGCTTGCCGCCTTGTTCGTTGATGGCCATGCGCACACCGTTTTCAATGGCCACGCCCAGCTGGGCGTAGGTGCCGGTGTAGGGCAGCATGAAGCCCACGCGGATCTTGCCCGATTGCGCCAAGACGCTTTGGGGCAAGAGCAAACCTGTCGAGGCTGCGCCCACAAGGGCTGCGCCTTGGCTGAGCATTTGGCGGCGGGATGTTGAATGGGTCATGTCAAAGGTCTCCAGTTCCTGTTTTCAATTGGGCGTTGGGGTTTTCCGTCACGCTGATTCAAAGAATAGCGGAAGAAAACAATGAGCTTAATGCGTTATGTTGCATAAGCTGTGGGCGTATCACTAGGTGAATTCCCGAGTGAAATCCTTAAAAATGAAATAAAGCGCATGGGGTCACTCAGGCCGAGGTGTCGGGTACTACTGCGGTGACTTCGATCTCAACTTGGGCGCGGTCTTCCACCAGATCAGCCACTTGCACCAGCGTCATGGCCGGGTAGTTTTTGCCGATGACTTCCTGATAGACCTTGCCCAGCTCCCTGCCACGGGCCAGGTATTCCTTCTTGTCCTTGACGTACCAGGTCATGCGGGCCATGTGCTGCGGGCCTGCGCCTGCGCAGGCGAGCGTGTCGACGATGTTTTGCAGGGCCTGGCGGCACTGGGCCACAAAGTCGTCGGTCTCGAACTGGGCTTGGCCGTTCCAGCCGATCATGCCCGCGACGAACACCATGCGGCCACGCGCTTCGATGCCGTTGGCATAGCCTTTGGCGGGTGCCCAGCCTTCGGGTTGCAAAACGTTGAACATGCTTTTCCTTTGATCAGTTGGGGACAGAGCTAAAGATCTGTCCCGCAAAGTTATTTGTTGACTGAAATTTGACGCAGCTTGAAGCGCTGCAGTTTGCCGGTTTCGGTGCGGGGCAAGGCGGCCAAAAAGACCACTTTGCGCGGGTACTTGAACGGGGCGATGGTTTGCTTGACGTGCTCTTGCAGGGCTTTTTCCATGGTCTCGTCGCCCGTGTGGCCGGACTTGAGCACCACATAGGCCTGCACGATGTGGCCACGGTCTTCGTCGGGCATGCCGACCACGCCGCATTCGGCCACGGCCGGGTGTTGCAGCAAAGCGCCTTCCACCTCGGGGCCTGCGATGTTGTAGCCCGCCGAGATGATCATGTCATCGTTGCGGGCCTGGTAGCTGAAGTAGCCGTCGGCGTCCATGACAAAGGTGTCGCCAGGCAGGTTCCAGCCGTCTTTCGCATAGTCTTGCTGGCGCGGGTCGGCCAGGTATTTGCAGCCTGTGGGGCCGCGCACCGCGAGCCGCCCCACGGTGCCGGGCGGCACAGGCTGCATGTCGTCACCCACGATCTGCGCCACATAGCCGGGCACCACTTGGCCAATGCTGCCGGGGCGCACTTGCGAGCCCGCGCTCGAGATGTAGATGTGGATCACTTCGGTGCCGCCAATGCCGTCGGTCATTTCGATGCCCGTGGCATGCTTCCACAGCTGGCGGGTGGTGTCGGGCAAGGCCTCACCTGCCGAGACGGGGTGCTTAAGGCTCGACAGGTCAATGCCTTTGGCCAGCGTTGCCATCTGGCGGTACATGGTGGGCGCGGTGTAGCACTGCGTGGCGCGGTACTTGGCAATGGTCTGCATCAAGGTCTCGGGCGTGTGCTTTTCCAGCAGCACAGTGCTCGCGCCATAGCGCAGCGGAAACGCCAGCAGACCGCCCAAGCCGAAGGTGAAGGCGATGGGCGGCGTGCCGCACACCACATCGTTTTCATCCATGCGCAAGATATGGCGCGGGAATAAGTCGCACATGGCCAGCACATCGCGGTGGAAGTGCATGGTGCCCTTGGGCTTGCCTGTGGTGCCGCTGGTGAAAGCGATCAGACACACGTCGTCGCGACTGGTGGCGTGAGGCGTGTACGCGCCACTTTGCTGTGCCATGCGCTGCTCCAGGCTATCGGGGGCATCGCTGCGGAACTGCACCAACTGCTGCAAGCTGGCCATGTGGCTGGCGTGGCCAGGCGTCATGCAGTGCTGCAGTTCGTCGGCCAGCAGGCTGTCGCACAGCGCGGCGCTGACCTGCGCTTTGTCGATGATCTGTGCCAACTCGCCCGCACGCAGCAGCGGCATGGTGGGCACCGCCACCAGCCCTGCCTTGAGCGCGCCCAGCAAGCAAGCGGCCATCATGGGGCTGTTGCCGCCGCGCAGCAAAATCCGGTTGCCGGGCACGAGGCCCATGTCTTGTGTCAACACCTGGGCGATGCGGTTGCTTTTGTCTTGCAACTGCGCATACGTCCAACTGAAGTCGCCACCACCTTTGTTGAAGTCGCTCACGCCATGCAGCGCGATGCGATCGCCTCTGCCGGCCTGCACATGCCGGTCCACCAGTTCTACCGCGCAGTTCAGTGTGTCGGGATAGTCCAGCTCGGGCCGGTTGGCGATGAACACGGGCCACTGCTCGGGCGGTGGCAAGCGGTCGCGTGTGAAAGTATCCACATGCGTGCTCGGTATAAGTGTGTTCCAGTCGTTCATGTCTTCTCCGTTTTTCTCGATCCGGTCACGGACAGTGAGTCCCTTGGTTGTTTTGTAGGAGCCCACCCCGTGGGCGATGATTTTTTTCAAGGCGTGTGCCACGTCCATCGCCCACGGGGTGGGCTCCTACAGAAGCATGGGCACCTGCATTCAACCTTTCAGCAAGTCTTTGCCGATGATCAGCTGCTGCACTTCGGTGGCGCCTTCGTAAATGCGCAGCGCTCGGATCTCGCGGTACAACGACTCGACCATCACGCCTTTTTTGACGCCCATGCCGCCGTGCATCTGCACCGCCATGTCGATGATCTGCTGGGCGTTTTCGGTGGCGGTCATCTTTGCCATGGCCGCTTCGCGGGTGATGCGACCGCCTTGGTCGCGCAGCCACGCAGCGCGATATGTCAAGAGCGTGGCCGCGTCCAGCATTGTGGCCATCTGGGCGATCTTGGTCTGGGTGATTTGAAAGTCGCCCAAGCTTTGCCCAAACATCTTGCGTGAACGCGCCCAGCTGATGGACTCGTGCAGCGCACGCCGCCCAAAACCCAAAGCGGCCGCCGCCACCGAGGTTCGGAACACATCGAGTGTGGCCATGGCGACCTTGAAGCCTTGTCCCGCTTCGCCAATGCGCTGGTTGGCAGCGACTTTGCAGTTGTCAAACTTGAGCGTGGCCAACGGGTGAGGGGCCACCACATCGATGCGTTCTTCAATCGACAGACCTGGCGTATCCGCATCGGCAATGAAAGCCGTGATGCCGCGTGCGCCAGGCGCTTCGCCTGTGCGGGCGAACACCACATAAAAGTCGGCGATGCCGCCGTTGCTGATCCAGGTCTTGCGGCCGTTGAGCACATAGCCGTCTGCCGTGGCCGTGGCGCTGCACTGCATGGCGGCCACGTCCGAGCCTGCATCGGGTTCGCTCAAGGCAAAGGCGCTCAAGGCCTGACCTGAGGCCACACGCGCCAGGTAGCGCTGCTTTTGATCGGCTGTGCCCATGAGGCTGATGGCGCCTGTGCCCAAGCCCTGCATGGCAAACGCGAAGTCAGACAAGCCGTTATGGAAAGCCAGCGTCTCGCGCAGCAGACAGAGCTGACGGGTGTCGATCACGTCTGACGCTGCGCCATAGGCCGTGCCTGACACTGCATGCTTGAGCCAGCCGCCTGCGCCCAGCAGGCGCACCAGGCGGATGCATTCGGCATCCACCGCATCGCGGCTTTCGTCGTGGTGTGCGTGGGCCAGGTGCTCTTGGCACCAAGTGTCCAAGCGCACTTTGAAGTCGCGGTGGCTGTCGTCAAAGAAGGGCCAGTCGAGTTCTGGCGGGTGATTGGCTGTGTGATTTGACATGACTCAGTCCCCTTCAAAAACAGGTGTTTGCTTGGCCACAAAGGCGTGGTACGCCCGGTGGAAGTCGTTGGTGGCCATGCAGATGGCTTGGGCCTGGGCTTCGGCTTCGATGGCTTCGTCCACGCCCATGTTCCATTCTTGTTGCAGCATTTTTTTGGTGATGCCGTTGGCAAAAGTGGGGCCTGCCACCAGCTGGGCGGCGATGGCTTGCGCATCGGCCAACACGGTGCCTGCCTCGCACACGCGGTTGTAAAAACCCCAGCGCTCGGCCTCCAGCGCGCCCAGGCCACGCCCGGTGAACAGCAGTTCGCTCGCACGCCCTTGGCCGATGATGCGCGGCAAGAGCGCGCACGCGCCCATGTCGCAACCAGCCAAGCCGACCTTGTTGAACAGAAAAAAAGTCTTGCTGCGCTCGGTGCCGTAGCGCAGGTCTGAGGCCATGGCCAGGATTGCGCCTGCGCCCGCGCACACACCGTCGATCGCTGCGATGATGGGTTGTGGGCAAGCGCGCATGGCCTTGACCAAGTCGCCCGTCATGCGGGTGAAGGCCAAGAGGCCGGGCATGTCGAGTTGGGTGAGCGGGCCGATGATTTCGTGCACATCGCCACCCGAGCAGAAGTTGCCGCCCTCGCCCGTGATGACCACGGCGTGGATGTCAGGTGCATAGGGCAAGGCGCGGAAAAAGTCACGCAGCTCGGCATACGAATCGAACGACAGCGGGTTCTTGCGCTCAGGGCGGTTCAGGCTCACCGTGGCCACACCGTCTTTGACGGACAGCAAAAAATGCTCGGGCTGGTAACTCGCCATGGGCTGGTTGTGGCGGGGCAGCTGGTGCGGCTGGCCGGGCAGGTAGCGTTGGCTCATTTTGTCTCCTTCGATTGTGTGGGGGTGCCGGTCTTCAAGGTGCCCAGCAATTGATGCAGTTGTGATTGTTCGCTTTCGGCCAAAGGGCCTAACAACTCGACCACCCAGCCCTCGTGCGCCAGGGCCATGGCCGCAAATGCGCTGCGCCCGGCCTCGGTCAGGCTGACGGTGTAGGAGCGGCGATCGCTGGCCTGCATTTGCCGCTGCACCAGTTGTTCTTTTTCGAGCTGGTCGACGATGCTGGTAACGTTGCCACCCGTGACCATCATGCGGCGCGACAGCTCGCTCATTGACAAACCTTGCGGCTCGCGCTCGAGCTGCGCCATCAGGTCAAAGCGTGGCAGCGTGATGTCGAACTGCTCGCGCAGCCGCTGGCGGATCGTGTCTTCGATGCGGGTGGTGGCCGAGAGCAGGCGCAACCACAGGCGCAGTGAAGCGTGATGGTCAGCGTGCGCGCGCACTTCCATGTCAGTGTCTTGTCGTGCGCTCATGACACCAACTCCCCACCATCGATGGCAATCGATTGACCGTTGATCGCGTCGCTGCCCGCAGCGCACAGCCACAGCACGCTTTGCGCCACTTCGAGCGGCTGCACCAGGCGCTGCTGCGGGTTGCTGGCGGCCAGCGCTTGGCGCGCTTCGGCCTGGCTCTTGCCGGTTTTGGCCACGATGTTTTGCACCGCTTCGCGCACGATGTCGGTCTCGGTGTAACCGGGGCAAATCGCGTTCACCGTCACGCCCTTGCGGGCCAATTCGAGGGCCAACGCTTTGGTCAGGCCCACCACGCCGTGCTTGGCGGCCACATAGGCGCTCACATAGGCATAACCTTTGAGGCCTGCTGTGCTGGCGATGTTGATGATTCGCCCGGGCGTGCCTGCTTTGGCCGCTTCGAGCATGCCGGGCAGCACGGCCTGGATGCAGTGGTAGGTTCCTGTGAGGTTGACGTTCAGCATCTGCTGCCACAGCTCGGCATCGGTCTTGGCAAAGGGCGCACTGTGCGCCTGGCCCGCGTTATTGACCAGAATGTTCACCGGGCCAAAGCGGGCCTGCGCTTGCTGCACCGCCGCTTGCACGGCGTGTTCGTCAGTCACGTCCATGGGCGCAATCAGCACCGCCACGTCGGGCACTTGCGCACGCAGCGCCTCGGCTTGCGCCTGCAGCTTGTCTTGCGAGCGGCCACACAGGGTCAAGCGGCAACCCGCTTGCGCGAGCTGCAACGCGATGGCCGCACCAATGCCTGCACCCGCGCCTGTGATGAGGGCGTGGCGGTTGCTCAGCATGCTTTGCCCCCTGTAGGAGCGGCGCCCTCGCCGCGATGGACGCCCATTCGCGACGAGGGCGTCGCTCCCACAAATTCAAATTGCAAGGAAGTTGAAGCCCCCCCACGTGAATTCAACATCTCAATCCCCCTTTGTCGCAGCCTGCTGGGCACGTTCGCGGGCAAATCCTGCTTCGAGCTGGGGCTTGCCCGAAACGTAAGCACGCGGCCAAGCGATGTCTTTGAAGCCGATACGTGCGGCTTCGGTCAAGGTCCAAGCCGGGTTGGCCAAGTGCGGGCGGGCCACGGCGCACAGGTCAGCGCGGCCAGCGGCCAAGATGCTGTTGACGTGGTCAGCTTCACTGATGGCACCGACCGCGATGGTGGCGATGCCCGCTTCTTGGCGGATGCGGTCGGCAAAGGGGGTTTGGTACATGCGGCCGTAAGTGGGCCTTTGCTGCGCACTGACCTGACCCGATGAGCAGTCGATCATGTCGGCCCCTGCGGCCTTGAAGGCACGGGCGATCTCGACCGCGTCGGTGGGTGTGATGCCGCCTTCGACCCAGTCGTGCGCCGAGATGCGCACCGACATGGGCAGGTCCTTGGGCCACGCAGCGCGTACGGCGGCGAACACTTCGAGCGGGTAACGCAGGCGGTTTTCGAGCGAGCCGCCGTATTCGTCTGTGCGTTGGTTGGTGAGCGGGCTGATGAAGCTCGACAGCAAGTAGCCGTGGGCGCAGTGCAACTCCAGCCAGTCAAAACCTGCTTGGGCTGCGCGCTGCGTGCTGGCCACAAAGTCGGCCGTGACGCGGTCCATGTCGGCGCGCGTCATGGCACGGGGCACATCGCCATGGAGCAAATAGGGTTGCGCCGAGGCTGCCAGCAATGGCCAGTTGCCTTCCGCATCGTCAGCGGGCACAGGCTGGTCCATGCCCGCGCCTTGCCAAGGGCGGCAGGTCGAGCCTTTGGGTCCGGCGTGACCGATCTGCAGGCCAATCTTCGCGTCAGACTTGGCATGCACCCAGTCCACTATTCTTGCAAAGTCGGCGGTCTGCTGCTCATTCCACAATCCCGGGCAGCCGTGCGTGATGCGGCCATCCATGCTGGGCGCGGTCATCTCGACCATCACCAGCCCGGCGCCGCCCATGGCGCGTGCGCCCAGGTGCACCAGGTGGTCGTCGCCCACGCTGCCGTCCACGGCCATGTATTGAGCCATGGGCGAGACCACCACGCGGTTCTTGAGCGTGACCGAGCGCTGGGTATATGGGGTGAACATGGGCGGGCGAATGCCCGGCTTGGCTGTGCGGCCCGCAAACCAGGCCTCGTAGCCTTCCAGCCAGGCTTTGTCGCGCAAACGCAAATTCTCGTGGCTGATGCGCTGGCTGCGGGTGAGCATGGAGTACATGAACTGCTCAGGTTCGAGCTGGTCACAGTAGCGCTCGCCGCACACCTCGAACCATTCCATCGCATTCCAGGCGGCGTTTTGCAAACGGATCACGTCGATCTCGCGCACGGCTTGGTAATGTTTCAACACTTCCGGAATGCGGTCGGCGGTGTCGCCCAGCGCCTTGAACTGGCGCACCAACTCAATGGCGTCTTCCAGCGCGAGCTTGGTGCCCGAGCCAATGGCAAAGTGCGCGGTGTGCACCGCGTCGCCCATCAGCACGACATGGCTGTTGCCGTTGAAGCTTGACCAGTTGGCGCACTTGACGCGCTGGAAGTTGAGCCACGCCGAGCCACGCAGGTGGCGGGCATTGGTCATCAACTTCTCGCCTTGCAGGTTCTTGGCAAAGAGCTTTTCGCAGAAAGCGATGGACGCGTCGGGGTCGGCTTTGTCCAGGCCGTGCGCCAGCCAAACGTGTTCGGGGCACTCGACGATGAAGGTGGAAGTCTGGTTGTCGAATTTATAGACGTGCGCCTGAAACCAACCGTGCTCGGTCTTTTCAAACAAAAAGGTGAAAGCGTCGTACTGGCGGTTGGTGCCCAGCCAGATGTAGCGGTTGGGGCGCGTGACGATGTCGGGTTGGAAGACCTCGGGCAAACGGCTGCGCACACGCGAGTTGATGCCGTCGCTGGCGATGATCAGGTCGGCGTCGGGGAAGTCGAGATCGGACTGCACGTCTTGCTCGAACAGCAGCTTCACGCCCAGCTCTTCACAACGCACTTGCAGGATGTTGAGCAGCTTCTTGCGGCCAATGCCCACGAAGCCGTGGCCACCCGAGCGGATCACTTCGTCCTTGAAATGCAGCTCGATGTCGTCCCAGTGGTTGAAGGCCTGCTCCACCTCGGCAGCGGTATGGCTGTCCCACTGGCGCATGTTTTCCAGCGTTTGGTCAGAAAACACCACGCCCCAGCCAAAGGTGTCGTAGGGCTTGTTGCGCTCTACCACCGTGATGTCGTGGTGGGGGCCGAGCTTTTTCATCAGCAACGCAAAGTACAAACCTGAGGGACCGCCGCCGATGCACACGATTTTCATGCCGATTCCTTATCAATCAAGCTTAAATATTTTAGGCTTGAAGTAATTCTGCGGATTGAATGTCAGAAAGGCATCGGGATAAACCCGTGACAAGTGTTGCTGACTTGAAAATCGAAGCGAAAAGCGGTGTCGCCACGCACGCCGAGAAAGGGAAAAGGGGAGTTTGGCCTGTCCGACAGGAATCGAACCTGTGACCCACAGCTTAGAAGGCTGTTGCTCTATCCAACTGAGCTACGGACAGTTGCAAAAACAAAAAAGGCCCTGACGGGCCTTTGATGCTAAGTGCCCTCGCGGGTCTTAAGGAATGGTCGGAGCGGCGGGATTCGAACTCGCGACCCTCTGCTCCCAAAGCAGATGCGCTACCAGGCTGCGCTACGCTCCGACTGCCGTTATTCTAACCAGCAAATGGCCCATTGTTGGGCTGGCATCAAAAATCTTCAGCGTTTTTTGTACTGCGCGGCACCAAACAGGGCCTGTTTGGCCTTGTCGTCCAGCAAGGGCTTGCGTGCGTCGGCCAGAACCTGCACGGCTTTTTGAACCGCAGGGCGTTCGGCGATGCGGTCAAACCAAGCTTTGAGGTGCGGGTAATCGGCCCAGTCGATGCCTTGGTTTTGCCAGCTGCGCAGCCACGGAAAGATCGCCATGTCGGCAATGGAATAGGTTTTGCCTGCGATCCAAGGCTGGCTTTGCAGCTGCTTGTCCATCACGCCATACAGGCGCTTGGCCTCGTTGGTGTAGCGGTTGATGCCGTACTCGATTTTTTCGGGCGCATAGATGCGAAAGTGGTGCGCCTGGCCCAGCATGGGACCCACGCCGCCCATCTGGAACATCAGCCACTGCAGCACCTCGTATTTGGCGCGGTCGCTCTTGGGCATGAACTTGCCAGTTTTGGCCGCCAGGTAAATCAGCATCGCACCCGACTCGAAGATCGAGATCGGCTTGCCGTCCGGGCCGTCCGAGTCCACCAAGGCGGGGATCTTGTTGTTGGGGCTGATTTTGAGGAATTCGGGTTGGAACTGGTCGCCCGTGCCGATGTTGACGGCATGCACGCGGTAGGGCAGTTTGCACTCCTCCAGCATGATGTGGATTTTGTGGCCGTTGGGTGTGGGCCAAGTGTAAAGATCAATCATCGGCAAATCCTTCAAGACAAGAAGTACACATCATCGCAAAAAAAGGCCTGCCACACCGGGGTGGAGCAGGCCGTCTTGCAGGGGGCTGGTGTGATCAGCTGCCGCGTGTGATGGGCATGTCCACTTCACCCGGCATGGCCAATTGCTTGGCCAGCTCCAGCTTGGCCAGCGAGTTGCGGTGCACCTCATCTGGGCCGTCGGCCAAGCGCAGCGTGCGCTGGTGGGCGTAGGCATAGGCCAGCGGGAAGTCTTGCGACACACCGCCACCGCCGTGGGCCTGGATGGCCCAGTCGATGATTTGGCAAGCCATTTGCGGGGCCACGATTTTGATCATGGCGATCTCGGCCTTGGCGACCTTGTTGCCCACGGTGTCCATCATCGAGGCCGCTTTGAGTGTGAGCAAGCGGGCTTGCTCGATCATGCAGCGCGACTCGGCAATGCGCTCTTGCCACACCGTCTGGCGGGCCACTTCGCGGCCAAAGGCCACACGGCTGTTGAGGCGTTTGCACATGAGTTCAAGTGCACGTTCAGCGCAGCCAATGGTGCGCATGCAGTGGTGAATGCGGCCAGGGCCAAGGCGACCTTGGGCGATTTCAAAACCACGGCCCTCGCCCAACAGCAAGTTGCTGGCGGGCACGCGCACGTTTTTCAGCAGCACCTCCATGTGGCCGTGTGGGGCGTCGTCGTAGCCGAACACCGACAGGGCGCGTACCACGGTGACGCCGGGGCTGTTCGCAGGCACCACGATCATGGACTGCTGCTCGTGGCGACCCGCATCGGGGTTGGTCTTGCCCATGACGATGTACACCGCGCAGCGTGGGTCACCCGCACCGGACGACCACCACTTGCGACCGTTGATGACGTACTCGTCGCCATCGCGGCGGATTTCGCATTCGATGTTGGTCGCGTCGGATGACGCCACATCGGGCTCGGTCATCAGGAAGGCCGAGCGGATCTCGCCGCGCAGCAAAGGCTCCAGCCATTCGTCTTTGAGTTCTTCGCTGGCGTAGCGCTCCAGCGTTTCCATGTTGCCCGTGTCGGGTGCCGAGCAGTTGAAGATTTCGGCAGCAAAAGGCACACGGCCCATGATTTCGCACAGGGGGGCGTATTCGAGGTTCGACAGGCCTTGGGGTGCGCGTGGCGACTTGGGCAGGAACAGGTTCCACAGGCCGGCCTTGCGGGCCAAGGGCTTGAGTTCTTCAACGATCTTGGTTGGAATCCAGGCGTTGCCTTTGGCTCGGTTTTCGGCAATTTCGTCGAAAAAGCGCTGCTCGTTCGGGTAGATGTGCTCGTCCATGAAGGCCAGCAAGCGCGCTTGCATCTCCTTGACCTTGGGGGTGTATTCAAAATCCATGGGGTGTCTCCTTGTGGGTCAGGGGTAAAAATCAGAATTTGCAGGCGAATTGCCAGGCCAGCTCGGCCATGGGTTTGGCACCTGCGCCGGAAGTCTTGGCCTGGTCGCTGGAGGCAGTGCCGTCTTCGACGCGTTTGGCAATGCCTTGCAAGATGGCCGCGATGCGGAACATGTTGTAGGCCAGGTAGAAGTTCCAATCCTTGGCCAGCGCTTCGGGGGTGGTGAACCCTGTGCGCTCGCAATAGCGGCGGATGTACTCGGCCTCGGACGGGATGCCCAAGGCGGCGAAGTCCAGGCCGCCAATGCCACGGAATGTTCCTGGGGTGATGTGCCAGGCCATGCAGTGGTAGCTGAAGTCAGCCAGTGGGTGGCCCAGTGTGGACAATTCCCAGTCCAGCACCGCCAGCACGCGAGGCTCGGTGGCGTGGAACATCAGGTTGTCCAAGCGGTAGTCGCCGTGCACGATGCTGACCAGGGTTTCGCTTTTTGCGCTGTCGGGGATGTTCTTGGGCAGCCATGCCATCAGCTGGTCCATCTCGGGGATGGGCTGGGTGACGGAGGCCACGTACTGTTTGCTCCAGCGGCCAATCTGGCGTTCGATGTAGTTGCCGGGTTTGCCGTAACTGGCCAGGCCTTGCTTGGCGAAGTCGACCTTGTGCAGGGCGGCCATCACGCGGTTCATCTCGTCGTAAATGTCACCGCGCTGGGCAGGCGTCATGCCTGGCAAAGATTGATCCCAAATGACGCGGCCTTGCACGAACTCCATGACATAGAACGCGCGGCCGATGACCGACTCGTCGTCGCACAGCACGTGCATTTCGGCCACCGGCACGCCAGTGCCGTGAAGGCCTTTCATGACCGCAAATTCGCGCTCGATGGCGTGTGCCGAAGGCAGCAGCTTGGCCACGGGGCCGGGCTTGGCGCGCATCACGTACTGGCGCGTGGGCGTGATGAGTTTGTAGGTGGGGTTGGACTGGCCGCCCTTGAACATTTCCACGCTCAAAGGGCCAGCAAAGCCCTCGAGCTTGGCACTGAGCCAAGCTTCAAGGGCAGAGATGTCGAAGGCGTGGGAGCCCGTGACAGGCCGGGTCCCCACGAAATGATCAAAAGCACTCATGGGGCACCTGTGTCCGCTGATGTCAGCGGTGATTGATAAAAATGGCGGCTCAGTGATCCGCGTTCACGATGGCCAACAGACCCTCGCGGTCCAACACGACCAGACCACCCGGCTCGATGCGGATGATGTGCTCGCGTTCCATTTGCTTGAGTTCCTGGTTGACCCGCTGACGCGATGCGCCCAGCAGTTGTGCCAGCTCCTCCTGCGCCAGTTGCAAACTGATGCGAATCGCCTTGGCGTCCGACAAGCTGGGCGTGCCGTAGCTGCGCAGCAAGTGGTTGAGCTGTTTGGCCAAGCGCGCACGCAAGGGCAGTGTGTTGAGGTCTTCCACCAAACCGTACAACTGACGAATGCGACGCGATTGCAAGCGCAGCATGGCCTCGGAAAACTCGACGTGCTGCGACAGGATTTTCTTGAAGTCGGCCTTGGCCACATTCAAGGTGGTGGTCTCGCCGTGCGCGTAGCAGTCGTGCGTGCGGCGATCCCCGTCGAAGATCGACACATCGCCAAACCAGATGCCTGGCTCCACATAGGTCAAGGTGATCTGCTTGCCCGAGACCGAGGTCGAGCTCACGCGCACCGCACCCTTGGCGCAGGCGATCCACTGCTCGGGAGGATCCCCCCGTGCAGCGAGCATGTCGCCGTCCTTGAATCGTTTGACGTAAGCGCATCGAAGTATGTCGTGCCGAAGCGATGGTGAAAGGGTTGAAAACCAGCGACCGTTGTTGATCGCTTCTCTTTCTTCCATTGTCAGAATGGGTTCGTCCATGGGCTGTCTTTTCAGTGACTGGTAAATGGTTTTTTGTCGCCTGGGGGACCGGGCGGCTTATTCGTATTGCGGCGTTTGCTTGTTCAAGAACGCAGCAATGCCGATGCCGGCGTTGTTGTGGTGCAGGTTCTTGACGAAGTGGTCGCGTTCACGGCCCAGTTGGGCTGTGAGTGTGCTGCTGTCGGCATCGGCCAACAATTCCTTGATGCTGGTCAATGCATTGGGTGCTCGGGCATTGAGTTGGGCTGCCAGTTGCAGCGCGGTGTCCAGTGCCTGGCCTGCATCACTGAGCCGGTTGACCACGCCCATTTGTTGCAGGCGTTCGGCACCAATGCGCTCACCGCACATGAGCAGTTCGGTGGCCAGTTGGCGCGGCACCGCGCGTGACAGGCTCCAGCTGCCGCCGCCATCGGGCGACAAGGCAATGGAGCTGTAGGCCATGACGAACACGCTGTTGCGGGCGGCCACGATCATGTCGCAGGCCAATGCCAGTGAGAAACCGGCACCGGCCGCAGGACCTTCGACGGCCGCGATCACGGGCTTGGGGAAGGTACGGATCGCTTCGATCCAGTTGTGCAGGCCTTCGATGCTTTGCGCTTGGTGCTCGGGCGGCAGCTGGCGGTTGTTTTGCAAACGCTGCAAATTGCCGCCTGCGCTGAAGATGCCGTTCGCGCCGGTGATGACCACGCTGCGCACGTCCGGGTTGGACTCGGCGACGCTCAGGGCTTCCACACCTGCGGCGTACATCTCGGGCCCGAGTGCGTTGCGAAACTCCGGGTTGCTGAGGGTCAGGACCAGGGTCTGGCCTTCGCTGGTGCTGAGCAGTTGAGCGGTCATCGGATCAATCTTCCGTGTGCATCAGCGACAGTCCAATCGCACCCCGGCGGCGCAACCAGGGGCTGGGGCGATAACGTGGATCGCCATAGACCGTTTGCAGGTTGAACAGCACTTCAAGCAGGCTGTCCGGGCCCAGGCGGTTGCCCATGGCCAAGGGGCCCATGGGGTAAGCCAAGCCCAGCGTGACCGCTGTTTCCAGGTCTTGCGGGCTGCAGATGCGCTGCTGGCAAATGTCGGATGCGATGTTGACAATGGTGGCCACCACGCGTTGCGTGACAAAGCCACCGCTGTCGCGGATCACCGAGACGGCTTTGCCATCGCGTGCGAACAGGGCATGGGCGGCGTCACGCATGTCGGCGCGGGTCGCAGGGTTGGTGGCCAGCACGCGGCGCTTGGTCGAGCTGTCTTCAAACAGCATGTCGATGCCCACGGTGCGGGCTGGGTCAAGCCGCTCGACCACGGCCACGGTGGTGATGTCAAAGCCCAGTGGCGCCACGAGGGTCAGCGCCTCGGGTGAGGGCGATGCGCCGGTTTCGATTTTGGCGCCCAGGTCTTTGAGCAGTTGCAGCAGCTCCATGCGGCGGGCGGCGCGGGGCGAGACCCACACGGGCGGGATGCTCTCGACCACGGGCACGGGTGGTTCGGCGGGCACTTGCGCGGCGCCGTCCACATATTTGTAAAAGCCTTCGCCCACCTTTTTGCCAACCACGCCGCCAGCCAAGCGCTGGGCGGTGATGACATTGGGCCGGTAGCGCGGTTCTTCGTAATACTGGTGGTAAATCGATTCGATCACATGGTGCGAAACGTCCAGCGCTGTCAAATCAAACAGCTCGAAGGGGCCCAGTTTGAAGCCGACCTGGTCGCGCAAGATGCGGTCAATCGTCGCGAAATCGGCCACGCCCTCGCTCACGATGCGCAAGGCTTCGGTGCCATAACCGCGACCAGCGTGGTTGACGATGAAGCCGGGCGTGTCTTGTGCCTGCACCGGGGTGTGGCCCATCTGGCGTGCAAAGTCAGACAGGCGCTGGCAGACGGCGGGGTCGGTTTTGAGGCCGGCAATCACCTCGACCACTTTCATGAGTGGCACGGGGTTGAAAAAGTGATAGCCCGCAAACTGCGCCGGGCGTTGCAAGGCGGCGGCAATGGCAGTCACCGATAAGGAAGAGGTGTTGGTCACCAGCACGGCCGTGGGGGCCAGCACTTTTTCCAGTTCGGTGAACAGGCTTTTCTTGATGTCGAGCTTTTCAACGATGGCTTCGACCACCAGTTCGCATTCGGCCAGGTCTTGCAGGCTGGTGGCACCCAGCAGGCGGCTTTTGTGGCCAGCCACAGCCTCTGCGCTCAGGCGGCCTTTTTCCTGCAACTTGTCCCATTGCTGGAACACCGCATCACGGGCTTTTTGAATGGCTTCGGCTTGTGTGTCGTACAGCCAGACTTGGCTGCCCGCTTGTGCGGCGATTTGGGCAATGCCCCGGCCCATGGCGCCGGCGCCAATGATGGCGACTTTGGAAAATGCGAGAGTCATAGTGGATGCTTGCAAATAACAGGGGGTCTCAAACAGTCAAAGGACAGTCCGTGCTGTAACGGCGAGGTAACAAGCCTTTGAAGAGGCCATTATGGCCTCAGATTCAGGCCTTTTCAGGCGAACGCAATGGGTGAAGCCGGGCGTAGCGGGTGGCCAGCAGGCTCAGGCCAATGGCCAGCAGCAAACCGATGAGCCCGCGTTGGGGCAGCGCGCTCATGCCCTGATGGACAATCGTCCAGCCACCCACCGTGGCTCCGATCGCCTGTCCGGCGTACATGGCCGAAGTGTTCAGGGAAATGGAGGCCGACGCCAGCCAAGGGGCTTGCGAGGCCAGTCGCGCCTGTTGTGCTGAGTTGGATGAAAAACCACCCAGCCCCCAAAAACCCAAGGCCAGCGCCATGCCTGTCGCGTGGGTGACCTCGCCGGCGATCAGCACGCTCAGGCACATGGATGACAGTGAAATCAGAATGCACCGGGACGGTCCGATGCGGTCAATAAATCGGGACAAGAGGGCATTACCGACAAAACCCATGCTGCCATAGGCCAGCAACATCAGGCTAAATTGTGCGGGACTGACACCAAATCGGTATTTCACGTAGGGGGCGAGGTAGCTGAACAACACAAATTGACCTGCGGCCAGCATCATGGTCACACTCAAGGTGACCCAGATGGTGCGAGAGGTCAAGGTCTGCTGCCAAGCCGCGGCAGACAGTGCAGGAGGCAAGACCTTGCTTGGCATTTGGCGCCAGAGCCAATGGGCACCGATCAGCGACAAAAGGGCAATCAAGCCCATGGACCAACGCCAACCGAAGTGGCCACCAATCCATGAGCCCAGCGGCATGCCCAACACAGAAGCCACAGACCAGCCTAAAAACACAAAGGTCATGGCTTGCCCGCGCTGATGTTCCTTGACCAGCAAGCCGATGCACGATGCGGCTTGCGGTGTGAAGATGGCTGCAGCCACCATGGCCATGGCGCGAAAGCCCAGCAGGCTGTAAAAACCTGGTGCGAAAGCGGCCAAAAAATGCCAAAGGCTGTACCACAGCAGGCTGGCCACCAAGAGCTTGCGGCGGTCCCAGCCTGCGACAAGCGCAGCCAGCAAGGGCGCACCAAAACAAACCAGCAAGGCACTGCTGGAGATCAATTGACCCGCCGTGGCCACCGAGACCGACAAGGATGCGACGATGTCGTTGAGCGTGCCCGCAGCCATCATGACGCCGGTGCCGATCACGACGTTGCCAAACATCATGGGCCAAAGGACTTGTGGCAGTCTCTGGCGCAGGGTTGTTGCCGAGTTCAAGATTCAGCGCCGCACTTGCAGGGCACCGGGGTTGACGATGTTGGTCGGTGTGCCTCTGATGAAGTTCACCACATTGTCAAAGGCCGCGCCGAAATACAACTCGTAGCTGTCTTTTTCAACGTAACCGATGTGGGGTGTGCAAATGCAGTTTTCCAGGCGCAACAAGGCGGAGCCTTGCAAGATGGGCTCGGACTCGAACACATCCACAGCCGCCAAGCCCGGCCGCCCACGGTTCAAGGCGCTGATCAATGCATTGGTCTCGATCAACTCTGCCCGTGAGGTGTTCACAAACAGGGCGGTGGGTTTCATGCGTCCCAAATCGTCTGAGGTGACGATGCCTGTGGTGGTGTCGTTCAAGCGCAGATGGACCGTCAGCACGTCCGACTCTTCAAAAAAGGCTTCGCGACTGGTGGCGGTTTCATAACCGTCACGCGCAGCGCGCACACGCGACTCATCGCTGCCCCAGATCTTGACCGTCATCCCAAAGGCTTTGCCATAGCCTGCAACCAGCTGACCGATCTTGCCGTAACCCCAGATGCCCAGGGTTTTGCCCCTGAGCACGGTGCCCAAGCCGAAGTTGGCAGGCATGGCGCTGGATTTGAGCCCTGATTGCTGCCAGGCACCATGCTTGAGGTTGCTGATGTATTGGGGCAAACGGCGAGAGGCCGCCATGATCAAGGCCCATGTCAACTCTGCCGGTGCGACGGGCGAACCCACGCCTTCGGCCACGGCCACACCGCGTTCTGTGCAAGCCGCTAGATCGATGTGGTTGCCCACCTTGCCTGTTTGGGCGATCAGTTTGAGCTTGGGCAGCTTCTCGACCAAGGCCCGGTTGATTTCAGTGCGATCGCGGTTGAGCACGATCACATCAGCGTCTTTCAGACGTATCGAGAGTTGGCCAATGCCTTTGACCGTGTTGGTGTAAACCTTGGCGGGGAATTGTTCGAGTTTCGCTGCACAGCCCAGTTTTCGGACTGCATCCTGGTAGTCGTCGAGGATCACAATGTTCATCCCTCCATTGTGCCTTGAGCCAAAGCCATGGTGGACTTCAGAAATGAGCATATCGCGCGATCTTTAGCGCAGGCGCAGTCCTTTCGGCCGTGACTGCGCCGCGATGCAAGGCCAGTCAGAGGTGCATCAGTGACGGGCTTGGGCGGCTTCGAGGGCGACCAGACGGTCCAGCTCGGCGCAAACATCCGCCATGCGGCCAGAAATCACCATGCGGCCAGCGCAATCCGATCGTGGGCCACTTTCGGCCACGCGCAACACACGCAGTGCCGGGGTCATCTTGGTGGTTTTCTTGGCCATGAGCGAAGACGCCATGGTGTGGCAACTGGGGCGGCGCACCGTCCAGACTGGATGGACACGCCCAGCGGGACGAGGGCGGGGTGCGGGGGCTGCACGGTTGAACGAGGTCAGTCCTTGAAACAGACTTGAAAGAGCAAGAAGAGCGATTCCCATGTGAAACCTTTCAAAAGCATGGAGGTTGGACACAGGCAGGATTGCTGAAAAAGCCGATTGCATCAGGGCTGTTGGTTCAAACCTTCAGCGCCCGCCACCTGATGCAATGGGCATGAAAAAAGTGGTCCTTACATCAGCAAGGTGTTGCGGATCAAACCCACGGCCAGGCCTTCGATGTCGAAAGGCTCCTCGGGGTTGACCACGATGGTTTTGTAGTCGGGGTTTTCGGGCAGCAGCTCGATGCCTTGTGCTGTTTTGCGCAAGCGCTTGACGGTGACTTCATCACCCAGGCGGGCGACCACGATCTGGCCGTTGCGCACGTCTTTGGTGGATTTGACCGCCAGCAAGTCGCCGTCCATGATGCCCGCATCGCGCATGGACATGCCGCGCACACGCAGCAGGTAGTCGGGTTGTTCGCTGAACAAGGTGCTCTCGACCTGGTAGGTCCGGTCCACATGCTCTTGGGCGAGAATGGGCGAGCCCGCTGCCACGCGACCCACCAGTGGCAAACTCAGCTGGCCCAGACCGGGCAGGGTGAGGCTGAACAGATCGGAAGGTGAACGCAGACTGCTGCGTGAGCCGCCTTTGAGGCGAATGCCGCGTGAGGTACCGCTGACCAATTCGATGGCACCTTTGCGGGCCAGGGCCTTGAGGTGCTCTTCTGCTGCATTGGCCGACTTGAAGCCCAGCACATTGGCAATTTCTGCACGCGTGGGTGGCGCGCCGGTGTTGGCGATGGTGTTCTGGATGAGTTCCAGAATTTCCTGCTGCCGGGCGGTGAGTTTGGGGCTGTCGGTCATGTCGTCTTCCTTGAGAAGTCAGATGAAACTGTTTTTTCATCCAGTGACTGTATTTTTAACCAGTTTTTGAGGCTGTGCAAGTGGTTTTTGTCAAAAAAATTCAGAAAGTGGTGGTTTTGGGCACAGGCGGCACCATTGCTGGCACCGCAGCCAACGCTTCAGAACAGGTGGCCTACACCGCAGCGCAAGTGGGGGTGGCGCAACTGACGGCGGCATTGCCCGGGCTGGATGCGGCACTTGCTGGCCGCCAGTTGGTGGTGGAGCAAGTGGCACAGCTCGACAGCAAGGACATGGACCACGCCACTTGGCAGTTGTTGGCCCGCCGTTGCGCGCATTGGTTGGCGCAGGCGGATGTGGATGCCTTGGTGATCACCCACGGGACCGACACCATCGAGGAGACCGCCTGGTTTTTGCAAGCGGTCTTGCAGCCGAGCAAACCGGTGGTGATGGTGTGCGCCATGAGACCGGCCAGCTCGAACGAGGCCGATGGCCCGCAGAACTTGCATGATGCTTTGGTGGTCAGTGCCCAGCCTTTGGCCGCAGGCGTGTCCGTGGTGTGTGCGGGGGTGATTCACAATGCCCGTCATGTGCAAAAGGTTCACCCCTACCGGCTCGACGCCTTCAGTTCGGGCGATGCCGGGCCGCTGGGGTGGATTCAAGCGGATCAGGTGCGATGGTTGTCAGCGCCTCAAGCGGCCCCGGTGAGCACGGGTACCCTGGCCGAGCAGGTCACCCGCACGGCGGTGAACCAGTGGCCTGTGGTCGAGGTGGTCTTGAGCCATGCTGGCGCAAGTCGCCGCCCGGTCGATGCTTTGGTGCAGGCGGGTGTGGCGGGTTTGGTGGTGGCCGCTTCAGGCAATGGCACGGTGCACCATGAAGTCCAAGCGGCTTTGCTGGATGCGCAGCGGCGTGGCGTTCACGTGCGGCGCAGCACGCGCTGCCAAGAAGGGCCAATGGTGGGCAACAGCAGCCCATGGCCCGATATGGATGGCTTGAGCCCTTTGAAAGCCCGCATCAGTTTGATGCTGGAGCTGCTCGCAGAGTCCGAGGTCTGAAGTCTGCTGGCCCCATTGAAAAAGCCCGGTAGAACCGGGCTTTTTTGACTCAGCGCAGTGCTGAAAATCAGCCTGCCAGCGCTGTGAAAGCACGTGCGGTGATGTCTTCCACGCTGCCGGTGCCGCTGATGGCGCGGTATTTGGGGGCTGCTGCTGCATCGGTCTTGGCCCAGCCTGAGTAGTAGTCCACCAGCGGGCGGGTCTGGGCGCTGTACACATCCAGACGCTTCTTGACGGTTTCTTCCTGGTCGTCGGCGCGTTGCACCAAGGGCTCGCCAGTCACGTCGTCCACGCCTTCGACTTTGGGTGGGTTGAATTTGACGTGGTAGGTGCGGCCCGATGCAGGGTGCGAGCGGCGGCCGCTCATGCGTTCGATGATGGCGTCAAAAGGCACATCGATTTCGAGCACGTAGTCGAGCTTGACGCCCGCCGCCTTCATGGCGTCGGCCTGGGGGATGGTGCGGGGGAAGCCATCAAACAGGAAGCCGTTGGCGCAGTCGGCCTGGGCGATGCGTTCCTTGACCAGGTTGATGATCAGGTCGTCGCTGACCAGTCCGCCGGACTCCATGACGGCCTTGGCTTGCAGGCCCAGAGGGGTGCCCGCCTTGACGGCTGCGCGCAGCATGTCGCCGGTGGAGATTTGAGGGATGTTGTATTTCTGGCAAATGAAGGTGGCTTGCGTGCCTTTGCCGGCGCCGGGTGCGCCCAACAGAATCAGTCTCATGGGAAGTCCTTATAGCTTGGAATCGTTGCGGTCAGGTGGACCTGACGGTTGTTCTTGAGAATATCACGCGAGTCTCAAAGCTGGCTTACGCCGTCAGCAGAGCTCGAACGCGGGCCAGATCTTCGGGGGTGTCCACACCCGGGCCTGGGGCTTCGGGGGTGATGTGCACCGCGATCGGGTGCCCGTGCCACATGGCGCGCAGCTGCTCCAGTGACTCCATCTTCTCGATGGGCGCAGGCGGCAGCTGGGGGAACAAGCGCAAAAAGCCAGCCCGGTAGCCGTAAATGCCGACATGGCGCAGCGGCGCAGGGCTGGGCAGGCTTTTGAAGCCGCCGTCTGCTTGCCCATCACGCCACCAGGGGATGGGCGCGCGGCTGAAATACAGGGCCATTTGCCGGGCGTCGAGCACCACCTTGACCACATTGGGGTTGGTGAACTCCTCCAGATGGGCAATCGCATGGGCGGCTGTGCTCATGCTGGCTTCGGGGCGTTGGGCCAGCAAAGCGGCCACGTCGTTGATGAGGCCCGGATGGATCAAAGGTTCGTCGCCTTGAACGTTCACCACCACCGCGTCATCGGGCAGGCCCAGCAATTGGCAGGCTTCGGCCAGGCGGTCGCTGCCGCTGACATGGTCCTGGCGGGTCAGCAAGGCGCGGATGCCGTGGGCCTGGCAGGCCTGCACGATGCGTTCGTCATCGGCTGCCACCACCACTTGGCTGGCATGGGACAGCAGTGCGCGTTGGGCCACGCGCACCACCATGGGCAGGCCGGCGATGTCGGCCAGCGGTTTGTTGGGCAGGCGGCTCGAAGCCATGCGTGCCGGAATCACCACGGTGAACCCCGTTGGTGCAGAGGCTGTTGTCATGGTGTGGGCTTAAAGAGGAGGACGTTCTGCAGCCAGCTTGGCGATTTCTTCATCGCTCAGGGTGCGGGCTTCGTTTTCCAGCAGGATCGGAATGCCGTTGCGCACGGGGTAGGCCAAGCGGGCGCTGCGAGACAGCAGTTCCTGACGCTCACGGTCAAAGTTCAAGGGGCCCTTGGTGACCGGGCAGACCAGCAGTTCAAGCAGTTTGGTATCCATGGTTCCGATGATAACGGCCCCCGGTTGAGACGAAGCGCCGGGCTCAGGTGCGCAGGCGTTTTTGCACCAGTGCGTCCAGCGCCGGCCAGAAAGCGGCTTCAGGCGTCATCTGCAATGGCACCGCCAGTGCCATGGGTTCGTGGACCCACAGCTTGGCCGCGTCTTTTTCGGTGCACAGCAAAGGGTGACCCGAGCCGATGGCATGCCACTGGCGGTAGTCGTGGTGGTCGGGCAGGGCCAAGGTTTTGTCCAGTTGCAGCCCCTTTTGCCTGATCATCTCGAAAAAGGCTTCGGGCCTGGCCAGACCGGCCACCGCGTCGATGGGCTGGCTTTTGAGGGTCGACAGTGGAACCTGCTGGCCTTCGCGGGTCAGGGCATGGTCGGCCAGTTGGCGCGGCGCCTGAAAGCCGCCTGTTACAGGCGATCGCCCGGTGTGCACCAGCAGATCGACCTGGCGCGGCCAGGCCTCACGCAAGGGGCCGGCAGGCAAGAGCCAACCATTGCCCACGCCGCGTTCGTCCATGACGCAAATTTCGACGTCGCGCGCCAATGCCAGGTGTTGCAGGCCGTCGTCACAAACAATCACCTGCACCTCGGGGTGAGCCTGCAACAATTGACGGCCTGCTTCAGCCCGCACTGCGCCCACCCAAACGGGAGCGCCTGTGCTTTGCCGGATCAGCAAGGGCTCGTCTCCCACATCTTGGGGGGCGCTGTCGGTATGAACAGCGCGGGTGTCGGTCGTCTGGCGGCCGTGTCCGCGCGAGACCACGCCCACGCGCAGGCCCTGGGCCATCAGGTGTTTGACCAAGGCCATCGTCATGGGTGTTTTGCCAGCCCCCCCGGCCACCACATTGCCCACCACGATGACCAATGCGGGCAGGCGTTCTGTTCGGGATGCGCCCAAGCGGTAGCTCAGCCGCCGCATGGCCAACACAGCACCGTAAAGGCTGGCGACTGGCCGCAAGGCCCAAGCCGCTGGCCCACGGCCCATCCAGACCTCAGGCAGGCGCTGGTGAAGCCAGTGGGACAAGGTCACAGTGTGTCAGGAGCCCGAAGACTCCGAGGATTGGGTGGCAAAGGTGATCTGCGACAGACCGCTTCGGCGTGCCGCTTCCATGGCATTGACCACCGATTGGTGGCTGGCCATGGCGTCAGCGCTGATCACCAAGGTGATGTCTTTGGCGGCCATCGGGGTCAACAACGCCGTCAAGGCCGCCACCGAGCTGCCGCCCACGGGCGACTTGTTGATGGCGTATTGTCCCTGGGCCGTCACGCTCAGGACGATTTGTTTCGGCCGTTCAGTGAGCTTTTGGGCGTCTGCTGCGGGCAAGGTCAGGTTGATCTCGGTCAGGCGCGACCAGCTGGTGGTCAACATCAGGAAGATCACCACCACCAACAGCACGTCGATGAAGGGGATCAGGTTGATTTCGGGCTCCGGGGTGGTCCGGTTTTTCTTGAAATTCACAGGCGACTCACTCAGCTGCGAAGTTGGGCCACATGGCGCGCAAAGCGCTCGGCCGAGACCTCCAGCGCCAACAGATGCCGGTCGGCAATGCCGCGGAAATAGCGCCAGAACATCAAGCTGGGAATGGCCACGATCAAGCCAAAGGCGGTGTTGTACAGCGCCACAGAGATGCCGTGCGCCAACTGTGCAGGGTTGCTGGCCGAGGGATTGCTGGCATTGAAAATCTCGATCATGCCCATCACGGTGCCCAACAGGCCCAGTAAAGGTGCTACCGATGCAATGGTGGCCAAAGCGGGCAAATAACGCTCTAGGTGGTGGGCGGCAATTCGGCCTGACATTTCCATGCTGGATTTCACATCTTCGTCACTGGCTTGTGGATTTTTTTGCAGACAGCGCAGACCGCTGGCAAAGATCGGTCCTGAAAGTCCCATGTTTTCCAATTTGACCAAGGTCTCTTCGTTTGCAAAACCGTGTTTGATCGCATCCATGGCTTGTTCGGCAACTTTCGGCGGCATGATTTTGTTGGATTTCAACTGAAACAGGCGCTCTAAGATCAGTGTGACGGCCAGGATGGAGCACAGAATCAGTGGCCAAATGGGCCAACCTGCGGCTTGTATGATGGACAACAAAACAATTCCTTCCAGGTGAATAACGGTCGCAAACGTTTGAGATTATGGACGAAGGCGGCTCCCGTACGCGGTGTTTTGTGTGCATGCATGGAAAGGGACGTTTTTCTGTGGATAACTTTGTGAAGAACTTTCGGTAACGGGCCCGCTTGAGTACTTGAGTTTTCTTGAGGACCTTCAGATTTTTTCTGTTGCATGAGAAAAAATTCAATTAAATCAATAATTTGCATGTTCATTAGTATTTCTGGGAAAATTGAAAATGACTTTGGACATCGAGTCCTCTCCTTGTGGAGTACTTCATTCAGGGTTCATGAGATTTGGCGTGCAAAATGGTCTTGAAAGCGTGATGGAATCCATGGTGGTTGATGTTTTTGACGATTTGAAGCCGCGTGCGTGGACAGTGTCCGCGCTGTGCCGCGCCGTTGCTGACAGTCTGGATGCGCAGTTCAATCCTGTCGCGGTCCGCGGCGAGATTTCGGGCTTCTCGCGCGCAGCCAGCGGGCATTGTTATTTCTCGATCAAGGACGACACAGGTCAGATCCGCTGTGCCATGTTCCGCCGTGCGGCCAGCTTGATGAATTTTTCGCCACGCGATGGCGAGCTGGTCGAAGTGCGTGGGCGTCTGGGCGTGTACGAAGCCCGGGGCGACTTGCAATTGGTGGTCGAATCCATGGAACGCGCCGGGCAGGGCGCTTTGTTCGAGCAGTTCTTGCGCCTCAAAGCCAAGCTGGAAGCTGAAGGCCTGTTCGATGCGATCCACAAACGGGCCTTGCCCGATCAACCGCGGGCCATTGGTGTGGTCACGTCCCTGGGTGCTGCCGCTTGGCACGACGTGATGACCGCCTTGCAGCGCCGGGTGCCGCACATCCCGGTCCTGATGGCGCCAGCCCTGGTGCAAGGTGCCGGGGCTGCCGCCACTTTGGTGCAGGCCTTGCAGAACATGTACGCCCTGACCGCCGAAGACAACCCCTTGGCACCGCCGGTGGATGTGATCTTGCTTGTGCGCGGCGGCGGCTCGATGGAGGACCTGTGGTCATTCAATGACGAAAACCTGGCCCGCGTGATCGCCCAAAGCCCGGTCCCTGTGGTCTGCGGTGTCGGCCATGAAACCGACTTCACCATGGCCGACTTTGTGGCCGATGTGCGCGCCCCCACCCCCACCGCCGCCGCCGAAATGGCCGCGACCGATCGGGGCGTGGCGCTGCAAGTCCTCTCTGACCTCGAAAACCGGCTCACCCGGGGCTTGCTGCGCCAGCAAGACCGGCACGCCCAGCGCCTGGACAGTGTGGCCACTCGCCTGGGGCTTGGCTTGGCTCGCCAGCAAGACCGGCAAAGCCAGCGTCTGGCAGCAGTTGCCGCCCGGCTGAGCCGCCCGCAAGCGCTGCTGGGCCAGCACAGCCAGCGGCTTGACCGTTTGTCGAGCCGCCTGCAATCGGGTGCGCAAAACCAGTTGACCGAGGGTGCGCACAGGTTGGATCGGCTTCATGACCGCGTGGGTTTCAACCGGCTCCAGCAGCTTCAGCAACGCGCACAACGCTTGGAGCGCGCCGCTTGGCGCCTATCGTCTGTGGACCCGCACCGCGTGCTTGACCGTGGCTACGCTTGGCTCAGCGATGAAAACGGCCAGGCCCTGACCCAGACCAAGCAATTCCAGCCGAGGCAAACAGTTCAGGCCACCTTGTCCGACGGCGTTGTGCCTTTGATGGTGAAAGATTGAGTCACCGCAGCGTTTGGGCTGGGCGGGGCCGGGGTGACGATTTCTGGTACCCCAGTATGAGGAGCCCCGGCCCCGCCCAGCCCAAACGCATAACTTGCACATCGGTGACCCCTCGAACGGTGAGGGGCATTGCACTCCCCTAAAATGCACAGACCCACTTTTTCCAACCGCAACAACAAGAGGACCCCATCATGGAACACACCTTGCCCGCACTGCCTTACGCGATCGACGCTTTGGCCCCTCACTACAGCCAGGAAACCTTGGAGTTCCACCACGGCAAGCACCACAACGCTTACGTCGTGAACCTGAACAACCTGCAAAAAGGCACCGAATTCGAGAGCATGAGCCTCGAAGAGATCGTCAAGAAGTCCAGCGGCGGCATCTACAACAACTCTGCCCAGATCTGGAACCACACCTTCTTCTGGAGCTGCATGAAGCCCCAGGGCGGTGGTGAGCCCACAGGCGCATTGGCCACAGCCATCAACGCCAAATTCGGCAGCTACGCCGCATTCAAGGAAGCCTTCGTCAAGAGCGCCGTGGGCAACTTCGGCTCCGGCTGGACATGGCTGGTCAAGAAAGCCGACGGCTCGGTCGACATCGTCAACATGGGTGCCGCTGGCACCCCTCTGACTACGGGCGACAAAGCGCTGCTGACCGTGGACGTGTGGGAACACGCTTACTACATCGACTACCGCAACATGCGTCCTAAGTTCGTGGAAACTTTCCTGAACAACCTGGTGAACTGGTCGTTCGCTGAAGCCAACTTCGCCTGATCGAAGAAGCCTTCAAGCCAAAAATCTGCTGATCAAATCGAACCCCAAAAGATGGATTTCAGTTCAACTTTTGGGGTATTTTCATTGCGAGATATCAAGCAACCTTTAACTGGCTAGCAGGTCGTCTAAGAGTACCTGAGACTCGATAGATTCCAGGTCAGTTCTGTTTTGAGGCAAGTTTCGGTGCCAAAATGAGCCAACCAATCCTGCCTGGAAAAGCTATCGTCCCATCTTTACGGATGGCAACAGATTCCTTTGTGTTGCCGCCAGAGTATCCAAAACTGACGACGCATCCATTGAATTTTTCGTCATACAAAGATATCTCTTGATGCGAACCATCCATCTTGACCATCACATCGGTGCATTGAACGCGAGATGTATATTTATTTACAAAGCCATTATTGGAGTGTTCTTTGCTTTTGATTGAGCCTTTATAGTCGTCCCTGCAAAACCTCTACAACCCGCATGAATGCTGATGATCTGGGGTGAATCCGGATGGGCAGAACTCTCAAATAGATATCCAATGGAGCCTGTTTTCTGGGAGTTTTTGAAAGCAGCGCCAT
>NZ_NESC01000014.1 GCF_003063575.1 Limnohabitans sp. Jir72 | reverse complement strand
TCATCCCTTTGCAGCGCCTTGACTTGGTAGTAAAACGTGCTGCGAGGCAGCTCGGCCACCTGGAGCAAAGTGGCCAAGGGGTGATGCTGCCTTAGTTCGATCAGGGCTTTCGCTTTGTCTGCGCAGCCTGCTGCTTGGCTCGAACTAAGGCATCCAACTTTTTTAGATAAGCCACCTCCGCTCGCAAGTACTCATTTTCGCGTTGCAGCTCTTGCAACGTTTTGTCCTGCACGGGCTGCTCGCTAGAGGGCGTAGTGGGTTCGGGAGGTTTCATCGGTTTTGGGCGCCCTCGGGGCTTGGGAGCTAATGCTGTGATACCGCCCTCATGGTACTTGCGCTCCCAATCCGAGACAACTCCAGTGCCCCCGCGCAGATCAAACAAGTGAATGGTCTGGTTAAACGAAAGCTCTTCGCGCCACATGTGCTCTAGGACACGCAGCTTAAATTCAGCGCTGTAATGACTGGACTTCTTGGTTAGCCCACTATCGCCGTTTTGAAGAAAGGCGCCCACCCAATGCCGTATCTGTCCATCATTGACTCCGTACTTGGCAGAAAGCTTTGTGTAGCCACCCCCACCGGCTAAGTAATCTTGAACAACAGATTTTTTAAATTTCTCGTCGTACTTCGTCATGAAAAACACCCCAAAGGTTGGATTGGTGTCCAACTTTTGGGGTGCAGTTCACAAAGTCCGGCTTTTTCAATCCTGCGTTCAGGCAAGCTCAGGCAAAGACCTGAAAACTGACCCAATACGAAATGGCCGCCACAAAAGCGCTGGCAGGAATGGTCAGCACCCATGCCCACACGATGTTGCCTGCGACACCCCAGCGCACAGCACTGGCACGCTGCGTAGAGCCCACACCGACGATGGCACCGGTGATGGTGTGCGTGGTTGACACCGGAATACCCAAGGCCGTGGCCAGGAACAAGGTCATGGCACCGCCGGTCTCGGCGCAAAAACCTCCGACGGGCTTGAGCTTGGTGATTTTCTGGCCCATGGTTTTGACAATGCGCCAGCCACCAAACATGGTGCCAAGGCCAATGGCCATGTAGCAACAAATGACCGTCCATGCTGGAGGTGCCTTGTCGGCCGCTGATGCATAGCCTGTTGCGATCAACATCATCCAGATGATGCCAATCGTTTTTTGGGCATCGTTGCCGCCGTGGCCCAAGCTGTAGGCACCGGCAGACACCAGTTGCAAGCGGCGGAACCATTTGTCCACTTTGGAGGGGCGTGCCCGGCGGAAGATGTTGGCCACCAGGACCATCATCAAAGAGCCCAGCAAAAAGCCCAGCAAGGGTGACACGAAAATGAATGCGACGGTCTTGAGGATGCCCGCAGACACCAGAGAACTCGCACCGGACTTGGCGATCACTGCCCCCACGATGCCACCGATCAGGGCGTGCGAAGAGCTGCTGGGGATCCCGTAATACCAAGTGATCACGTTCCAGGTGATAGCACCCACCAAAGCGCCAAACACCACATGGGTGTCCACCACGCCGGGCTGAACAATCCCCTTGCCCACCGTGGCGGCCACGCTCAGGTGGAAGATGAAGATGGCCACAAAGTTGAAGAAGGCGGCAAACACCACCGCTTGGGTGGGCTTGAGCACGCCCGTAGAGACCACGGTCGCAATCGAGTTGGCCGCATCATGAAACCCGTTCATGAAGTCGAAAATGAGCGCCAGGGCGACCAGCAAGATCACCACCCACAAGGCGGCTTGTACGGTTTCCATACGTGAGCTTCCCGCGTCAGATCAGGAGTTCTCGAGGACGATGCCCTCGATCTGGTTGGCCACGTCTTCGCACTTGTCGGTGATGGTTTCCAGCAGTTCGTAAATGGCCTTGAGCTTGATGATTTCGCGCACATCGGCCTCTTCACGGAAGAGCTTGCTCATGGCGCTGCGCATCACGCGGTCGGCATCCGACTCCAGGCGATCGATTTCTTCGCAGGTCTTGAGCGCGGACTCGGCCACCGCAGGCTCGCCAATGCGGGCCAGCAACTTGACGGCGTCTTGCACACGTTCGCAGCAGCGCACCGACAAATCGGTCAGGCGGGTGATCTCGTCGGTCATGTGGCGCACGTCGTACAGCGCCATGGTTTCTGCGGAGTCTTGAATCAGGTCGGCCACATCGTCCATCAGGTTGATCAGGGCGTGGATCTGTTCACGGTCGATCGGCGTGATGAAGGTGGTGTGGATCAGGCGGTTGACCTCTTGGGTCACGCGGTCTGCGGCGTGCTCTGCGTTGTCCACATCACGGTTGTATTTCTCGCGCAGGTGAACGTCGTTGTAATTGGCGACCAAGTTCGAAAAAGCCCGGGCCGCTTCGACCGTGCGTTCCGCGTGTTGGTTGAAGAGTTCGAAGAAATTGCCTTCTTTGGGCAGCAACTTGCCAAACAGCATGGGAGACTCCTGAGTGCGTAATGAAGCGAATGTGACATTCACATGACACCGCGGAGTTTAACCGTTTGTCACCCTTCGAAGGCTAGGCGCGCTCACCCCTTGCGGGAAATGGCAAGCCGGCGAAATAAATCATGAAATGGGCCCCATGATGGCTTCAATGCTTTGTCCAGCCACGCGGGTCCAATCAGCGGGCGTCACCAGCTCAGGGGCCAGATCGGCCAAGGGGTAGACCACAAACGCCCTGCCCCACATGCGCGGATGCGGCACCGTCAGGCGCGGGCTGAAGATGCGGGCCTGTCCGTACAACAACACATCCAGGTCCAGCGTGCGCGGCGCGTTCAAGTAGGGGCGCTCACGCCCGGCCTGGTTTTCCAGCGCCTGCAAAGCGTCCAGCAGTTCGGGGGCACTCAAGCGGGTTTGCAGTTGCGCCACTGCGTTGATGAAATCGGGGCCCTCAGCCTCAAAAGGTGCGGTGCGGTAAAGGCGCGAGCGGCCCGTGCAACGCGTGCCCGGCAATCGGTCCAGGGCAGCCAGACTGTCCAGCACCGTCCTCTGCGCATCGCCGAGATTGGCGCCCAGAGCCACATAGGCGGTCACGGGCTCGCGGTCGGCCAGCATGGGCGTGCCCGGTTTATTCAGCGCTGGCAGCGCCCTGCTCACCACCTGCACCCGGTTTGCGGCGACGGCGGCGGCGCTTTGGGGCTGCGGCATCCCCTTCTGACTGGGCCGCAGTGGCATCTGCCGCCGGAGCGGCTTTCAAAGCCTGGGGGGCTGGATCCTCGCCTTGCGGCTTGGGCGCACGGCGCACACGGGGCTTGGCTTGCTGCTCGGCCTTGGCTGCTTGCACCAGGTCTTCACGTTCGGCGTCGCTGGCCATGCTGAATTCCTGCCACCAATCGGCCAGGGTTTCGTCCACTTCCTGCACATCGGCGCGCAGGCGCAAAAAGTCAAAACCAGCGCGAAAACGTGGCTGCTCCGCCAGACTGAACGGCGTGGCCCCCACACGCTTTTCAAAGCGCGGCTGCATCATCCAGATCTCGCGCATGTCAGCGGCCAGCTTGCCGCGACCGGACACATCGCCAATGCGGGCATCAAACACCTCATCGATCGCGTCTTGCAGCGCCGGATACGGGTGCTCTTTGCGGGCTAGGCGCGCGGCCCAGCCGTCGCGCACATCGGCCCACAACACACAAGCCAGCAAGAAGCTGGGCGCTACCGGCTTGCCCTCGCCAACGCGGCGGTCTGTGTCGGCCAAGGCCCCTTTAACGAAGGGGCTGTCGGCACGCTCCACCACCACATCCAGCAGTGGGTAGATACCCTTGGCCAGCCCCAGGTGCTTGAGCTGCGCGATGGAGGCCAGCGCGTGACCGGTCTGCAGCAGCTTGAGCATTTCATCAAACAAGCGGCTTTGCGGCACATCGGCCAACAAGGTGGCAGCTTGCACCAAGGGTTTGGCGGTTTTGGATTCGAGCTTGAAGCCCAGCGGGCTGAGCTTGGCGGCAAAACGCACAGCGCGGATGATGCGCACCGGGTCTTCACGGTAACGCGTGGCCGGATCACCGATCATGCGCAGGGTGTGTTTTTTCGCGTCCTGAATACCGCCGTGGTAATCCACCACGATCTGGGTTTCCGGGTCGTAATACATCGCGTTCACGGTGAAGTCCCGGCGGGTGGCGTCCTCGTCTTGCGGACCCCAGACGTTGTCGCGCAGCACACGGCCGCTCGAATCAACCGCGTGCTGGATGCCTTCGAGCTGGCGTTTGCTGGTGCGTTCGTTGCCTTTGACTTGCTCGGCCGCCGCGTTGTCCAGGTGAGCACGGAATGTGGAGACCTCGATCACTTCGTTGTCGCGGCCTCGGCCATACACCACGTGCACGATGCGAAAGCGCCGACCGATGATGAAAGCCCGCCGAAACAGGCCTTTGACCTGCTCGGGCGTGGCGTCGGTGGCCACGTCAAAGTCTTTGGGGCGCAGGCCCAGCAGCAAGTCGCGCACCGCGCCACCCACGATGTAGGCTTCAAACCCAGCTTGCTGCAAGGTGCGCGTCACGTTGATGGCCCGTTCGTCCACCAAATTGGGGTCGATGCCGTGCACCGATGCAGGCACCTCAGTGCGTCGACCGAAATGGGGTTTGGCGCTTTGGGGCGATTTGCCCATCAGCTTGTCGATGAATTTTTTGATCATTCTTGAAACAGTTCGAGGATGCGCCAGCCACGCTCTGTGGCCAGTTGACGCAACCGAGCGTCAGGGTTCGTTGCCACCGGATGGTGGGCTTTTTCCAACAGCGGCAGGTCATTCATGGAGTCCGAGTAAAAGCTCATTTCCACATCGCCCCAATCCAGCCCTTGCCGGGCCAGCCATTGGGCGACGCGGGTGACTTTGCCTTCCCGGAAAGAAGGGGTGCCTTTGATTTCGCCCGTGATCCAACCTGTGTCGTCGCGCTCCAGCTCGACCGCGATCAGCTCGCTCACCCCAAAAGCCTGCGCGATCGGACGGGTCACGAACTCGTTGGTGGCCGTCACGATCATGACCGTGTCGCCTGCCTGCTGGTGCGATCGTACCAGTGCCAGCGCCTCGGGCGTGATGCGGGGGCGAATCACTTCGTCCATGTAGCGATCGTGTGCACGGGCAGCTTCGACCGCACCGCGCTCACGCGCCGCCTGGGTGGCAAAGCGCACGTAGTCATGAATGTTCAATGTGCCCGCCTGGTAGTGGGCATAGAAGTCGTCGTTGCGTTGGTTGAACACTGCCGGGTCGTTCCAGCCCAACTCGGTGGTGAACGCCCCCCAGGTGTGGTCCGAATCGATCGGCAAAAGCGTGTGGTCCAGATCGAACAGCGCGAGTTTCATTCGTTCTCCAGCATCGCGCGCACCAAGGGAATGGTCAGCGCACGTTGCGTTTGCAAAGCATATTGGTCCAAGTGGTCGAGCAGCTGCATCAAGCTGCCCAGATCACGCGAAAAGCGGTTGAGCATGTAAGACATGACCTCGTCGCTCAAAAACAGGCCCCGGGCATCGGCCGCCTGGCGCAGCACGGCTCGGCGCTCGGGCTCGTCCAAGACCTGCAAGGCGTACACATGGCCCCAACCCAAGCGGGTGCGCAAATCGTCGCGCAACTTGAGGTCAGCCGGGGGCATGGTGCCTGCAGCCAGCACCCAGCGCGGTGTGCCCACGCGGGGTGTGAGCGCGTTGACAAACCAATTGAATGCGGTGTGTTGCTGCTCGGCGTTGTACAGGTGCACATCGTCCATCAGCACCGCCACCCAATCATCGTTGAACTCGGGCGGGTTCATGGTGTGGGCATCCAGCCAGCCCACTAGGGCACCCTGCTCCTTGAAAGCATGGTGCACCGCTTGCAGCAAATGGGTCTTGCCTGATCCGCCCTCACCCCACAGGTAAGTGGGCACGGGCGAACGGGTGCCGCCCGTTGTCCACAGGCGCAAATGGCTCACAGCCGCTTCGTTGGGGCCTGCAAAGAAATTCTCCAGCGTTGGCACAGACGCCAAGCCAATGTCCAAAGCCAGCTGCTTCATGCCGAATCGGACCCCGATTGGTCACCGTCTGTCGGGCGTTGTTGGTACAAGCCACTGCTGAGGTAACGCTGGCGCAAACGGCGCAAAGCCACCAACAACACAGCGCTAGCGGGCAAGGCGATCAACACACCTACAAAGCCCATCAGTTGGGCAAAAGCCATCAAGGACAAGATGACTGCCAAAGGATGCAAGCCAATGCGCTCACCCACCAAACGTGGCGTGAGCACAAAACTTTCGATCAGCTGCCCCAGCCCGAAGACCACCGCCACCATAAGCAGGGCTTGACCGGGCACCAATTGCAACAAACCCGCCAGCAAAGCCAGCAGCAGCCCCAGACCAAAACCCAGATACGGCACGAACACCGCCAGCCCCGTGAAGATGCCAATCGGCAGCCCCAGCTCCAGGCCAAACAGCCACAAACCCAGCGCGTAATACACCGCCAAGCACAGCATGACCAGCAACTGACCGCGCAGGTATTCGCCCAATACGGTGTCGCATTCGCCCATGAATCCGTCGAACACGCTGCGCCATGCAGGCGGCACCAGATCGGCTGTGGCCTGCATCAGCCGTGACCAGTCCTTGAGCAAATAAAACAAAGCCACAGGCACCAGAACGACAAAGCCAACCAGTGCCAGCGCGGCGCTGCCACCGAGCTTGAGCGAGGACATCAGGGGTGCCCACCAGTCTTCGCGGTTGGCACTCAAATACGCGACCAACTGGCTTTTCAACTCGGTCAGGTCCAGCGACACCGAAATGCCCATTTGCGCGAGCCAAGGTTTCAGCGATGCATCGAGTTTGTCAAACAGCAGCGGGATTTGCTGCTGCAACAAAGGCCACTCGCGCACCAGGATAGGCACCAGCAGCAGCACGATGCCCAGCAAAGCCAGCAGCGCAACGCCTTCGACCAGCACGACGGCCAAGAGGTGGGGCAATCGCCCACCCGACACGCGCACCAGCTGCAGCACCAAGGGGTTCAGCACATATGCCAGCACTGCGGCCACCATAAAAGGTGCCAGCACAGGGGCCAAAAGCCAGAAAATCAGCACCGCCAACAGGGCCACGCCACTCCATGCGGCCAAGCGGGACATCAAAAATGGAACAGGTTGCTGCAAGTGAGACTCGTCTTTTGTGAAAGGGGATCGGGAACCGTCAGGGTGAACCCTTAAAATAAGCTTTGATTTTAGTCTGCCAACCCGTTTATTGGCCCCCGTACCCCATTTACTTGCCCACCGAGGGCCGAAACCATGAGCCACACCCCACTTTCATACAAAGACGCAGGCGTTGACATCGTTGCAGGCGACGCACTGGTCGAGCGCATCAAGCCCTTGGCCAAGAAAACCATGCGCGAAGGCGTGCTGGCCGGCATCGGCGGTTTTGGCGCGCTGTTTGAAGTGCCCAAGCGCTACAAAGAGCCTGTACTGGTGAGTGGCACAGACGGCGTGGGCACCAAGCTCAAGCTGGCGTTCGAGTGGAACATGCACGACACCGTGGGCATCGACCTGGTGGCCATGAGCGTGAACGATGTGCTGGTGCAAGGTGCCGAGCCCCTGTTTTTCCTCGATTACTTTGCCTGCGGCAAACTGGACGTGGACACCGCAGCGGCTGTGGTCGGCGGCATTGCCAAGGGCTGCGAATTGTCGGGCTGCGCTTTGATCGGCGGCGAAACCGCCGAGATGCCGGGCATGTACCCCGCTGGCGAATACGACTTGGCCGGTTTTGCCGTCGGTGCCGTCGAAAAATCCAAAATCCTCACCGGTCAAAACGTCAAGGCCGGCGATGTGGTGCTGGGCTTGGCTTCGAGCGGCGTGCACTCCAATGGCTTCAGCCTGGTGCGCAAGTGCATTGAGCGCGCAGGTGTCAATGCCCCGGCCACGCTGGACGGCAAGCCTTTCAAGCTAGCCCTGATGGAGCCTACTCGCCTGTACGTGCTGAACGTGTTGGCGGCCTTGGCCAAACACCCGAACACGGAAGACACCTCTGGCATCAAGGCCCTGGCCCACATCACCGGTGGTGGCCTGCTCGAGAACATCCCCCGCGTACTGCCCGAAGGCCTGGCCGCGCACCTGCAAAAAGGCAGCTGGCCCCAGACCGAGCTGTTTGCCTGGCTGCAAAAAACCGCAGGCATCGACGACATCGAGATGAACCGAACCTTCAACAACGGCATTGGCATGGTGGTGGTGGTGGGCGCTGCCGAAGCCGAAAAATGCGCGACCACCTTGCGTGCCGCTGGTGAGCAGGTTTACACCATCGGTGTGATTGCCACCCAAGGCAGCGGGGAACAGGTCATCGTGGCCTGATCAGGCGGGCGCATCGCCTGACAGTTCGCTCAAACGGCCTTTCAGCGCCGCTTGATCGGGTGCCGATGGCTCAGCACCCAAATACACCTGCAAGTCGTGCAAGGCTTCCTGCATGTGGCCCAGCTCGGCATGTACCAAGCCGCGGTCGCGCCGCTCGGTCCACACTTCAGGGAGCAGCACCACCAAGCGTTCCAACACCGCCAGCATGCGGGGCCAGTCTCCTTGCGCGCGGAACACTTCTTTGAGGTTGCGCAGCATGCGGGCCAACAAGTCGCGCGGCGGGCACGCCTGCAAATACAGACCCAAAGGCGTTTCACCGCTGTCCAGGTCGGCACCGGCAGCCCAGTCGACATCGTTCCGGTAGGGACCCAAACGTTCAGCCAAGTTGTCCAAGCCGAGCGACTCGCCGGTCAGCGGGTCCAGCACCACCAGACCACCCTCGAGTGCGACTTTGACCAGAAAGTGTCCCGGAAACGAAATGCCTTGTGCGTGCAAACCCAAGCCTTGCGCCAGCTCCAGCCAAATCACTGCCAATGAAATGGGCAAGCCACGGCGAGTGCGTAGCACCTCTTGCAAGTAGCTGTTTTCCGGCGCATAAAAATCATTGGCATTGACGCCAAAACCCATGTCTTTGTAAAACACTTGGGCCAAGATGGCCAGGCGGGTCAGCTCATCGGCATCCTCGGGCAAACGGGCTTTGACTTTTTTCAGCAAGCGCTCTACGTCGTCCAGCACGTGCTGCACATCCAGATCGGGCTCTTCGTCCTGCGCCAAACTGGCTGCCGCTTCCAGCAATGGAAAGTGCTCATCGCTTTGCACCAAGCTGGCAAAATAATCCAGCGGCGAGACGGGTTCAAATTTCAAATCCATGGCTCAGACCTGCGCTTTTTCAACGCTTGAGGAAGGCCTTCAGGCGCACGCCTGTGACCAACAAGGTGCCAAAGTACAACAAGGCCGATGTGAGCAAGACCGCCGCCATCCACCCAATGCGCAGCCAAGGGGTCTGGCGCAAACTGACCCATTGCAATTGGTGCGCGGCCACCCACAACAAGGCGGCCAGCAAGCCCGTGGCCACCAGCACCTGCATGGCAAAGCGCACCCAGCCCGGCTGGGGCTTGTAACTGCCTCGGCGCAGCAAGCCGATCAACAACCACATCGCATTGACCAAGGCACCCAGGCCAATGGACAGGGCCAGCCCGGCATGCTGCAACCAAGGCACAAACAGCAGGTTGAACAATTGGGTGATCACCAGCACCACCACCGCGATCTTGACCGGCGTGCGGATGTCCTGGCTGGCGTAATAACCCGGGGCCAGAACCTTGATGGCCACCAAACCCATGAGGCCAATACCGTAGCCGGTGAGCGACAAGGTGGTTTGCTGCACATCGTGGTCGGTGAAGGCCCCGTAGTGGTAGAGCACAGCCACCAAAGGCTCCGAAAACACAAGCAATGCAGCCGCACATGGCAAGGCCAGCAGCAAAACCAAGCGCAAGCCCCAGTCCAGCATGGCGGCATAACGGTCTGCATCGCCCGTGGCTTTGGCCGCCGCCAGCTGCGGCATCAATACCGCACCCAGCGCCACGCCCAACATGGCGGTGGGGAATTCCATCAGGCGGTCGGCATAGGTCAGCCAACTCACGCTGCCGGGTGCCAGATGCGAGGCAATCTGGGTGTTGATGAGCAAGGAAATCTGGGCCACGCCCACGCCCAGCAAAGCCGGGGCCATCAGGCGCAAGATGTTGCGGGTAGCCGGCTTGGCCCAGGCCTGCCGAATGGCCAATGGACTCAAGCCGATGCGGGGCAACAAGCCCATGCGCTTGAGCGCAGGCACCTGAACCAACAGTTGCAACACGCCGCCCAGCATGACGCCTGCGGGCAAGGCATAAACGGCTTCAATGCCGCGCGCAGCCAGCCAGGGCGACAAGCCCAGGGCCGCCGCGATCACACTCACATTGAGCAGCACCGGCGTGGCCGCAGGCACGGCAAAGCGCCTCCAAGTGTTCAAAATGCCCGCGGACAAAGCCACCATCGACATGAAGGCGATGTAGGGGAACATCCAGCGGGTCATCTGCACCGCCGACTGGTAGCCCTTGGGGTCTTGCTGCAAGCCACTGGCCAAAGCCCAGACCAGCCAAGGCGCGGCCAACACCCCGATGACCGACAACGCCAGCACGGACCAAGCCAAGGCTGTGGCCACGCTGTCGATCACGTCTTGGGTGGCTTCGTCACCATGCTGGGCCCGGTTGGCCGCCAGCACCGGGACAAAGGCTTGGCTGAAAGCGCCCTCGGCAAACAGGCGGCGAAACAGGTTGGGAATTCGAAAGGCCACATTGAAGGCGTCGGTCAGGGCGCTGGCCCCGAAGGCCGAGGCGATCAGGAGCTCGCGCACCAGCCCCGTCACTCGGGAGGCCAGCGTGAAAATGGAAACGACAGAGGCAGAACGTAGGAGGCTCACAGCCTGTGAGTGTAGCGGTCCGTCTGCGGAGTTTCTGCGGCGTCTAAGGTAGAGGTCAAACGGCTTTTTTTGATCCGCTATAATGATGGGTTCGCCGACATCATCCTCAGACCCCCAAAGGAAATCATCATGGCATCAGCTAAGCCAAAGAAAAAAAACCCCCGTCTTGCCTCCGGCCGTAAACGCGTCCGCCAAGACATCAAGATCAACGCTGCGAACTCTTCGCTGCGCTCCAAATACCGTACCGCTGTCAAGAACGTTGAAAAAGCTGTTCTGACTGGCGACAAGACCAAAGCCACCGAACTGTTTGCCAAGATGCAAGCGGTTGTGGACACGATCGCCGACAAGGGCATCTTCCACAAGAACAAGGCTTCTCGCGATAAGAGCCGCCTGAGCGCCAAAGTCAAGGCCTTGGCCCTGGCTGCAGCCTGATCCGCTTTTAAAGATCAACAGCCCGGCCAGAATCTTCTGGCCGCCGTTTGAAACGGGTGCGCTGTCAGCGAAATAAAACCGCCTTCGGGCGGTTTTTTTATGGGCTCTTCAATCACCGCAGGAGGGGCGTGTTGGCGGGCTCCTCATGATTCGCAAGCTCATAAAATCGTCGCCCGCCAACACGCCCCTCCTGCTCAACGGTACGCAAACAAAAAAACCGCCCGAAGGCGGTTTCGTTTCTTGGGTGGGGTTATTTTGCCGGTAGCGGATCGGGCAACAAGCAAGCTTCTGCCACTTGCAGACCATTGTCACGCGCAAAGTTCATCACGAAGTCCCAAGCCATGACGTCGTAGTCACGCAGGTCGCGGTGCACCACCACGCATTTGACACCGCCCAAGGTGGTGGGGATACACCAAGGGGAATAGCTGAGGTGGCTGCCCGGGGTCGCGCCGCCGGGGCGAAATGGGCTCATCACACCCGCCAAACGTTCGGCCCAATCGCTGGGGCGGAATGTTCTGCCATCCTGGGTGATGCCCTGGATGAAAACTTCTTTGGCGTTGTTGGAAACCATCGGATAGAGGTGTGAAGGAAGACTTTCCAGAGACCGGGATCACCAAGCTCTGGTTTACCCGAGTATTGTATCTTATATAAGACTTCAATCCCGTGACAGGCGTCTTCAGGCCGTCATCAAACTGCCTCTAAAATCTCGTTTCAGCGGCCCTCTTCGTTGGGCCGATTTTTATTTTTGGAGTTCACGCATGTCCGCTTTCATTGAAGCCGCCTCACCGCACACCATGAACACCTATGGCCGACTGCCGATCGCACTCAGCCATGGCCAGGGTTGCCGAGTCTGGGACGTCAATGGCAAGGCGTACCTCGACGCATTGGCCGGTATTGCCGTGAACACCCTGGGCCACAACCACCCGGAATTCGCCCCCGCACTGCAAGACCAGATCAGCAAGATCATCCACACCTGCAACTATTTCCATGTGCCCAACGCCGAAGTGTTGGCGGCCAAGCTGGTCGAGTTGTCGGGCATGACCAATGTGTTCTTTTGCAACTCGGGTCTGGAAGCCAACGAAGCGGCCATCAAACTCGCTCGCAAATTTGGCCATGACAAGGGCATCACGAACCCCAAAATCGTCGTGTACGAAAAAGCCTTCCACGGCCGCAGCATCGCCACACTCAGCGCCACGGCCAATGTGAAACTGCAGCAAGGCTTTGGCCCCATGCTCGAAGGTTTTGTGCGGGTGCCCCTCAACGACATCGAGGCGCTGAAAAAAGCCACCGTCAACGACCCCGATGTCGTGGCCGTGTTCTTTGAAACCATCCAGGGCGAAGGCGGCATCAACCCCATGCGTGCCGACTACCTGCGCGACGTGCGCGCCCTGTGTGACCAACAAGACTGGCTCTTGATGATCGACGAAGTGCAGTGTGGCATTGGCCGCACCGGCAAATGGTTTGCCCACCAGTGGGCGGGCATCGTGCCCGACGTCATGCCGCTGGCCAAGGGCCTGGGCTCGGGCGTGCCGATTGGCGCTGTCGTGGCGGGCCCCAAGGCCGCCCACATCTTCCAGCCCGGCAACCACGGCACCACTTTTGGTGGCAACCCGCTGGCCATGCGTGCGGGCGTGGAAACCATCCGCATCATGGAAAAAGACGATCTGTTGGGCAACGCCGCACGCCTGGGTGCCCACTTCCACGACAAACTGAGCGCTGCCTTGGGCGGCCAAAAGGGCGTCAAGGAAATCCGTGGCCAGGGTCTGATGATCGGCATCGAATTCGACCGCCCCTGCGGTGTGCTGCTCAAGCAAGCGGCCGACGCGGGTCTGATCATCAACGTGACCGCCGACACCGTGGTGCGCCTCTTGCCCCCCCTGATCATGACCACCGCCGAAGCGGACGAGGTACTGGGCATCCTCTTGCCTCTGATCAAGGCCTTCCTGGCAGAACAAGCATGAGCACAACCCCGCAAAACGCCATCCGGCACTACCTGCAGTTCACAGACCTGAGCGCCGACGAGTACGCGCACCTGTTTGCCCGGGCTGCAGAAATCAAGCGCAAGTTCAAGGCCTACGAAAAATACCACCCGCTGGCCGACCGCACGCTGGCCATGATTTTTGAAAAAGCCAGCACCCGCACACGCGTCAGCTTTGAAGCGGGCATGTACCAGCTGGGCGGCTCGGTGGTGCACCTGACCACGGGCGACAGCCAACTGGGCCGCTCCGAGCCCATCGAAGACAGCGCCCGCGTCATCAGCCGCATGACCGACATCGTCATGATCCGCACCTATGGCCAAGACAAGATCGAGCGCTTTGCCTCGCACTCGCGTGTGCCCGTCATCAACGGCCTGACCAACGAGTTCCACCCCTGCCAAATTCTGGCCGACATCTTCACCTACATCGAGCACCGTGGTGCCATCACGGGCAAGGTGGTCGCTTGGGTCGGTGACGGCAACAACATGGCCAACACCTGGCTGCAAGCGGCCGAACTGCTGGGCTTCACCGTGCATGTCAGCACCCCCAGCGGCTACGAAGTGAATGAGGCCGTAGCGGCCCTCAAAGGCAAGGCCAACTTCAAGCTCTTCAGCGACCCGCTCGAAGCCTGCCGAGGTGCAGACCTGGTCACCACCGACGTGTGGACCAGCATGGGGTTTGAGGCCGAAAACGAAGCGCGCAAAAAAGCCTTTGCCAACTGGTGCGTGGACGAGACGATGATGCAAGCGGCCAAACCGGACGCCCTGTTCATGCACTGCCTGCCCGCCCACCGAGGCGAAGAAGTCAGCGCCGAAGTCATCGACGGCCCCCAATCGGTGGTGTGGGACGAAGCGGAGAACCGCATGCATGTGCAAAAAGCGCTCATGGAGTTTTTGCTGCTGGGCCGCGTGGCCTGATCTGTCACCCCGGCCTTGATCCGGGGTCCATCTCAAATTCACCGCCCATGTCTTCCTGCACCACCTGCGGCGCTTGCTGCGTGAGCTTCCGGGTGGACTTTTCCGTGTACGAATACGAAGAAGGCGGTGGCGATGTGCCTGCGGGCCTGGCCTCGCCCATCACCGAGCACACCTGCCGCATGCGCGGCACCGACCACAGCCCACCGCGCTGCGCAGCGCTGTATGGCAAGACCGGCGAAAAGGCCATTTGCGGCATTTACGAATGGCGTCCGTCGCCCTGCCGAGAATTTGAAGAAGGCAGCGACGCCTGCCACCGTGCACGCCAACGCCAGGGCTTGCCGCCATTGAGCACCCCTTTGTGAACCGATGCACACGGCCGTGACATCTGGCCTGTGAGCTTTTGCACTACCATCGCCTGAACCACTTTCAGGAGACAGCGTGGAACTGAACATCAACGGCCAAAGCCGCACCTCAACCGCCGACCCGAGCATGCCCTTGCTGTGGGTGCTGCGCGACGAACTGAATCTGACCGGCACCAAATTCGGCTGCGGCATTGCCGCTTGCGGTGCCTGCACGGTGCATGTGGACGGCCAGCCCGTGCGCTCTTGCGTGATGCCCGTGTCTGCCGTGGCGAGTCAAAAAATCAAAACCATCGAGTCTTTGGGCACCGATGACAAACCCCACCCCTTGCAAGCGGCCTGGATCGCAGAGCAAGTGCCGCAATGCGGCTACTGCCAAAGCGGCATGCTGATGGCCGCCGCCGCCCTGCTGGACAAAACCCCCAACCCCAGCGACGCCGAAATAGATGCGGCCATGAGTAACCTGTGCCGCTGCGGCACTTACCAGCGCGTGCGCGCCGCCATCCACCGCGCTGCGGCGCAAATGAAGAAAGGCGGTGCCGCATGAAACGCCGTACTTGGATCTTGAGCGCCCTGGGCGCCACCGGTGCCTTGGTCGTGGGCTGGGGCGTGATGCCTGCACGCTCGCGCATGGGTTCCCCTGAGCTGATGCTCAAAACCGAAGGCGATGTCGCGCTGAACGGCTGGATCAAGATCGCCCAAGACGGCGCAGTGGTCTTGGCCATGCCGCGCAGCGAAATGGGCCAGGGCATCCACACCGCGCTGGCCATGCTGGTGGCCGAAGAGCTCGATGTACCTCTGGCCCGCGTGCGGCTGGAGCAAGCCGGTGCCGACAGCATTTATGGCAACGTGGCCATGCTGGTGGCCAGCTTGCCTTTTCATCCGCTGGACAGCGAAGGCGAGCACAAGCCGACCAAGATCAAAATGGCCGAATGGGTCGTGGGCAAGCTGGCCCGCGAACTGGGTCTGAACGCCACAGGCGGCTCGTCCACCATCGCCGACCTGTGGGACCCGCTGCGCATGGCCGCAGCCACGGCCCGCGCCAGCTTGTTGCAAGCCGCCGCTGGCGCATGGAAAGTGCCTGCCAGCGAGATCAGCATCAGCCAAGGCGTGATGAAACACGCCTCAGGCAAAACCGCACACTTTGGCGAAATGGCCACAGGTGCGGCAGGTTCTACACCCAAAGACATCACGCCCAAAGCCCGCAAGGACTGGAAGCTGATCGGCCAAGCCACCGCACGCACCGACATCCCTGCCAAAGTCACAGGTCAAGCCCAGTTCGGACTGGATGTGCGCCTGCCGGGCATGCTGTTTGCCGCTGTGAAAATGAGCCCGATTTTGGGCGGCAGCGCCGCATCCATGGACACCAAAGCGGCATTGGCCCTCCAGGGCGTGTCCAAGGTCGTGCCGCTTGATGCCTGGGGCGGCGGCACCGCCGGTCTGGCGGTGGTGGGCCAAAGCACCTGGCATGCACGCCAGGGCGCACAAGCCGTGCAAGTGCAGTGGCAAGCGCCCAGTTCTGGCGCGCTGGACACCGCCACCATCCAAGCCAATTTGCTCAAGGCGCTGAACACCGAAAGCGGCTTCACCTTCCACGAGCAAGGTGTGCCCACCCAGGCCGAAAAATCGGCCACCACCCGCATGGATGCGCTCTACCAAGCGCCCTATCTGGCCCACGCCACGATGGAGCCAATGAACTGCACGGCCCTCTTCAAAGACGGGCGCGTGGAACTGTGGGCCCCCACCCAGGTGCCGCAAATGGCGCGTGACATGGCGGCCAAAGTCGCCGGTGTCAAAGCCGACCAGGTGACGGTGCACGTGACGCTGCTGGGCGGCGGTTTTGGCCGCAGGCTCGAAGTCGACTTTGTAGGCCAGGCCGTGCAAGTGGCCATGGCCTGCAATGGCACACCCGTGCAACTGAGCTGGTCGCGCGAAGAAGACATGACGCACGACTTTTACCGCCCCATGCACTTGGCCAAATTCCAAGCCTCGCTGGACGACAAAGGCCAGGTCACCAGCTTGCGCATCAAGTCCGCCGGTGACGCCATCACCCCGCGCTGGATGGCGCGTGCCGTGCCCATGCTGTCCGGCCCCATCGACATGCCCGACAAGACCGCCTCAGAGGGTCTGTTCGACCTGCCCTACGGCTTTGCCAGCCAGCACATGAGCCATGTGTTCACCCAATCCGGCGTGCCGGTGGGTTTTTGGCGCTCGGTCGGTCATTCGCACAACGCCTTCTTCTCGGAAAGCTTCATCGACGAACTGGCCGTGGCCACCCAGCAAGACCCGCTGGCCTTCCGACTGAACTGGCTCAAAGACGCGCCGCGCTACGCCGCTGTGTTGAAGCTGGCCGCAGACAAAGCAGGCTGGGGCCAGCCGCTGCCCGCAGGCCGTGCGCGGGGCATGGCGCTGCACGAGTCCTTTGGATCGATCACCGCCCAAGTGGCCGAGGTGTCGCTGGACAAAGGCCAGATTCGCGTGCACCGCGTGGTCTGCGCCATCGACTGCGGCACCGTGGTCAACCCCGACACTGTGGCCCAGCAAGTGGAAAGCAGCGTGCTGTATGGCCTGAGTGCGGCCCTGTATGGCCGGATCGACATCGTGGGCGGCGCGGTCAAGCAAAGCAACTTCCCGAGCTACCCCATGGTCACGCTCAGCCAGGCCCCGCAAGTGCAGACCCACATCGTGCCCAGCGAGCGTGCGCCCGCAGGCGTGGGCGAACCGGCCGTTCCGCCGGTGGCCCCAGCGGTGGGCAATGCCTTGTTTGCGCTCACGGGCAAACGGCTGAGGGCTTTGCCTTTGGTGGTCTAAAAGTGGGCCGGTGACGTTGAACGCCACCGATATCAACGGAACCGTCCTCGACATTTTGGGCGTCCCGCAGGTGCAGGCGACTTCAGTCTCGACATGGCACCCACACCACAGTTGGCATTCAATCGCGCACAAACAAGGTCACGAGCGGATCGGGGCCGACTTGGCGGCTCCAGTGGCCGTGCACGGTGGCGTCAAAGGTGGCGCCTGCGGGCAGGGTGTCGTTGGAATAAAAGCATTCGCCCGGGCCAAAGATGCGCGAGCTGCCGTCTTGCAAAAAGATCTCCATCTGGCCACCCAACACGAAGAGCCACTGCGGCGTTCCCGTGCAATGGAAGGTGCTGCGAAAACCCACGGGGCTTTGGCGCCATTGGTAACCGCTGGTGGGCATCAGCGCTGACAACTGGCTTTGCGGTGTGCCTTCGGTCAATTCAAGGGTTTCGTCGCGAAAACGCGCACGGCCGTCGGTGTCGGTGAAAAGGATGACTTGTTTCAAAGAGGTCATGGCAGTCGTTTCAGCAAAGGGAAGGTGGCCCGATTGTCGCCGAGCCAACAGGCCCTCACGCCGCCTCTGGCATAGTCGAACGCCAACACACCTGCCCCTTTGGGCATGCAACACCCCTACCCCATGCGCGCCACCCCTTTGAAAATCGTCTTCCACGGCCAGAACGCGGCCAACTTTCGCCAGGGCTTTGAAGCCCTGATCGCCCCCGCGCACCAGGTGCTGGACCTGAGCGACGCGCTGGACCAAACCGGTGAGCGCGAACACTATGAAAGCGCCGATGTGGTGATCGGCATCAAGCTCAGCGCCGACATGCCCCTGCCCCTCAAGGCCAGGTTGTTTCATGCGCCTGCTGCGGGCACGGATGCGGTCAACACGGCGCTCTTGCCCGCGCAGTGCACGCTGGCCAACTGCTTTGGTCACGAGAACGCGATCGCCGAGTACGTGATCGCCGCCCTGCTGATGCGCCATGTGCCGCTGGCGCAGGCCGATCAAGATTTGCGCCAGCAGCGCTGGACCTATTGGGCCGGTCGCCCGACCGCATTGCGCACCGAGTTGGGCGCGCAAACTTTGGGCTTGGTGGGCTTTGGCCACATCGCCCAGACTGTGGCCGGGCGCGCCAAAGCCATGGGCATGCGCGTGCATGTGGCCAACCGCAGCCCCATCAGCCACCCGGTGGTGGACCGCAGCTGGACGCTGGACGCCCTGCACGAGTTCATGGGCAGCTGCGATGCGGTGGTGGTCAGCCTGCCCTTGACCGAGAACACACAAGGCCTGGTGGGTGCTGCAGCGATTGCCGCCATGCGGCCCGATGCGGTGCTGCTGAACGTGGGGCGCGGCGCGGTGATCGATGAAAAGGCTTTGTACGAAGCCCTCCAAGCCCGCCAGATTGGCGGCGCGGTGATCGACACCTGGTACCAATACCCCACGCCGACACAGGCCGAATGCGCGCCTTCGCAGTTTGACTTTGCGTCGCTCGACAACGTGTTGATGACGCCCCACATGTCGGGATGGACCTCGGGCACGGTGCGCCGTCGTCAGGAGACTTTGGCCGACAACATCGGGCGCTTGAGCCGGGGTGAGGCGCTGATCAACGTGCTGCACAGACCTGCATAATTTTGCGTTTGTGTGCGCAGCGCTCTGCGCGCGATTTCATGCGCTGATGGTCAGCCAACCATCGCCCACGGGGTGGGCTCCTACAAAAGAAGCATGTCTCTGTAGGAACGCACCCCGTGCGCGATTCCTTGTAGGCCCCAATACCAAGCATTGCCCACAGGGCGGGCCATTACCAAAGAAGCATGTCTCTTGTAGGAGCGTACCCCGTGCGCGATTCCTTGTAAGGCCCAATACCAAGCATTGCCCACAGGGCGGGCCATTACCAAAGAAGCATGTCTCTGCTGGAGCGTACCCCGTGCGCGATTCCTTGTAAGCCCCAATACCAAGCATTGCCCACAGGGCGGGCCATTACCAAAGAAGCATGTCTCTTGTAGGAGCGCACCCCGTGCGCGATTCCTTGTAGGCCCCAATACCAAGCATTGCCCACAGGGCGGGCCATTACCAAAGAAGCATGTCTCTTGTAGGAGCGCACCCCGTGCGCGATTCCTTGTAGGCCCCAATACCAAGCATTGCCCACAGGGCAGGCCATTACCAAAGAAGCATGTCTCTTGTAGGAGCGCACCCCGTGCGCGATTCCTTGTAAGGCCCAATACCAAGCATTGCCCACAGGGCGGGCCATTACCAGAGAAGCATGTCTCTGCTGGAGCGTACCCCGTGCGCGATTCCTTGTAAGCCCCAATACCAAGCATTGCCCACAGGGCGGGCCATTACCCAAGAAGCATGTCTCTTGTAGGAGCGCACCCCGTGCGCGATTCAGCTGCTTTGCCGCTGCACAATTTCAAAGCCCAGGTCCAGCTGCGGCGCAGCGGGCGCGTCGCCGCGCATCAGGGTGAGCAGCATCTGCGCAGCCGCCTCGCCGATCTGGGCGCGGGGTGTGCGCACGGTGGTGAGCGCAGGCAGCATCTGGTCGCTGCCGGTTAAGTCGTTGAAGCCAGCAATCGCCACTTGCGAGGGCACGGCAATGCCCAAGCGCAATGCGGCCATGAGAGCGCCTTGGGCCAAGTCATCGTTGCAAAAAAAGACCGCGTCCACCGCCGGGCGCTGCTGCATGATTTGCTCGAACAGTACACCGCCCAAAGCCAGCGATGAGGGCGCGGGGTTCAAAAATTCCAGCGTGGGCTCGTAAACGCCCGCCACTTGCAAGGCACTGCGCCAGCCATACAGGCGCTGCATCACACGCGGGTCCAGCTGCGCGGCGGCAAAGGCGATGCGTTTGCGGCCTTGGGCCAGCAGGTGCCGCGTCATGGCCGCGCCCGCCTCGGTCTGGCGAAAGCCCACGCAGTAAGGCGCATCGGCCTGATCGGTCGCAGGCAAATCCATCAGGTGCACGCAGGGCACCTGGCTGCTGGCCATGAGTTTGCGGGTGGCCGTGTTGTGGTCCAGGCCCGTGACCAAAAGGCCCGCCGGGCGGTGCAGCAGTTGCTCACGCAGCAGCTGTTCTTCTTCGCTGGCGTCGTAGTGGGTCACGCCCATCAGGGTCTGGTAGCCACCGGCCCTCAAGGTTTTTTGGGCCGCGTCGAGCAGGTCCACAAACAAAGCGTTGGACAAGAGCGGGATCAGGATGGCCACGTGGTTGCTGCGCTGCGAAGCCAAGGCCCGTGCCGCCGGGTCGGGCACATAGCCGAGCTTGGCGGACACCGCCTGCACCCGTTCGATGAGTGCCGGATCCACCGCTCTTTCGCCACGCAAGGCACGAGAGACAGTGCTGGGGCTGACACCGGCGGCACGGGCCACATCGCTGAGTGTGATGCGGCCGGTGGCGCGTTGGCTTTTGGCGGTCTTGGGGGGCAGTGAAACGGTGTTGGACAAGGGTTAATCCGGAGAAGAATGCAGGATCAAACTCGATAGGATAGCGCTATCCCAAAGTTTTGGACGAAGATTTTGAAGATTCGTGGAAAACCCTGATTCACGAGTCAATCACTCAGATTTTCGTTCTCACTTTTTTTTGAATTATTTGGACAGCGCTGTCCAAGACCTGTTTTCACTGGAGTGATTGAAGTGTCCAAACCCGATGTGCTGGCTGTGGCCAAACTCCACCCTTTCTATCAAAAAGCGCTGGAATCGGTCTACACGGTGCACGACCGCACCCACATCACCGACCCAGCAGCCTTTGCCGCCCTCGCCCCGCGCATCGTGGGCGTGGCCGGCACGGGCGAGGCCAGCGTGCCGCGCAGCCTGCTGGCGCAAGTGACGAACGCCAAAGTGGTGTCGGTGTTTGGTGTGGGCTATGACGGTGTGGATGTGGCCGCCGCCATCGAGCACGGCATTCCCGTCACCCACACACCCGACGTGCTGACCGACGACGTGGCCGATCTGGCCATGGGCCTGGTGCTGTCGGTGGGGCGCACCATTGCGCAAGCCGATCAATTTGTGCGCGCAGGCCAGTGGCCCAGCGGCCCCATGACGCTCGGCCGCAAGGTCTCAGGCGCCCGCATGGGCATCGTGGGCCTGGGCCGCATTGGCAAAGCCATTGCCCGGCGCGCCAGCGGTTTTGGCATGTCGATCGCCTACACCGCCCGCTCTGAAAAGGCCGATTCAGGTTTCAAGTTCTTTGCAACGCCTGCCGAGCTGGCGGCAAATGTGGACTTCCTGGTGGTCATCACCCCCGGCGGCGCGGGCACCAAACACCTGATCAACGCCGAAGTGCTCCAGGCCCTGGGCCCACGTGGCTTCTTGATCAACGTGGCGCGTGGCAGCGTGGTCGATGAGGAGGCCCTGATCGCCGCCCTGCAAAACGGCACCATCGCAGGCGCAGGTCTGGACGTGTTCGCCAACGAACCGCATGTACCCGAAGTACTCTGGACCATGAACAACGTGGTGCTGACGCCCCACATGGCCAGCGCCACGCATGAGACCCGTCAGGCCATGGCCGATCTGGCCTTTGCCAACATGCAGGCCGGCACAGCGGGCCAGCCGCTGCGCACCCCCGTGCCCGAGTGCATGGCGCTGGTGAAGTGAGCCCCAAGCCCGTGACTCCAACCGATATGAGCACCACGCCAATGCGCCTCATCGTCATGGGCGTGTCCGGTTGCGGCAAGTCCACCATGGCTGCGGCTTTGAGCCAAAGCCTGGGTTTGGAGATGGTCGACGGCGATGACCTGCACGCGCCCGAAAGCGTGGCCAAGATGCGTTCGGGCATCGCCTTGCAGGACGCCGACCGCTGGCCTTGGCTGGACCGCATTGGTGCTTACCTGTCGCAGCCCCACCCACAAGGCCGCGTGGTGGCCTGCTCGGCGCTCAAACGCGCTTACCGCGACCGCATCCGCGAGCAAGCGGGTGATGTGTGTTTTGTCTTCCTCGACGGCGACTTTGAGCTGATCGACCAGCGCATGCGCCAGCGCGTGGGCCACTACATGCAGCCGGGTTTGCTGGACAGTCAGTTCAGCACCCTCGAAATCCCCCAGGCCGATGAACCCGATGTCATCCGCCTGCCCATCACCGAACCGGTGCACGACATGGTCACGCAGGCTCTGGCCGCATTGCAGGCCAGAACGTCTTCGCGTCTGCACCCTGCCCTCTGATTTTAAAAAGGACCCTTCATGTTCATCCGCTGTGCATTCTTCCAAGGCAAGGTCAAACCCGGCATGGAAGACGCGTTCAACCGCTACATCCGCGAAAAGCTCGTGCCGCTGTGGACGCGCTTTCCGGGCGCGCAAGAAGTGCGCGTGCTGCGCCAGGTCGAGAGCGATGTGGCCGACCCGCACTTTGGCATGGTGCTGTCGGTGCGCTACCCCAGCCGCGAGTCGATTGAGATCGCCTTGGCTTCGGCTGTTCGCATGGAAAGCCGCGAGGTGTCCAAAGACCTGATCGCCATGTTCGATGGCACCGTGTTCCACACCGTCTTCAGCGCCGACGAGTACGCGCTGCCAACCGATTGATTTTTTCGTCCGACCTTTTCAACCGACCCCTAGAACCAGGAGACAACACCATGAAAATTTCCCGTCTGCTTCTCGCCTGCCTGATCGCTGCCACCGGCTCTGCAGCCATGGCCGCCAAGTTCAACCTGAAAATGGGCCACGCGGTGAACGCCACCGACGGCCAACACGCGGCCGCCCTGAAGCTGGCCGAGCTGGTCAAGCAACGCACCAACGGCGATGTGGAGATCACCGTCTTCCCATCCAACCAATTGGGCAACGATGGTGCCATGATCAACGGCGTGCGCGGTGGCACGATCGACATCGTCTCCAGCGGCGCGTCCAACTACAACGGCCTGGTGGCCAACACCGCCGCCATGGAATTGCCCTTCGTGTTCCGCAACGCACAGCACGCCTACCACGTGCTGGATGGTGACATCGGCACCGGCGTTTTGAATGAACTGGCTCCGCACAACATGAAAGGCCTGGCCTACTGGGAAAACGGCTGGCGCGCCTTCACCAACAACAAGCGCCCCGTCAACAAGCCCGAAGACTTGAAGGGCCTGAAGATCCGCTCCACGCCCAACCCGTACCACATTCAGGCTTTCAAGCTGCTGGGCATGAACCCGTCGCCCATGCCGATCGCCGAGCTGTACACCGCCCTCGAATCGGGTGCCTTTGATGCCCAAGAGCACCCCATCAACGTGACCTGGTCGTCCAAGTTCTACGAAGTGCAAAAGTACCTGACGGTGAGCAACCACGTGTACTCGCCCATCATCGTGGCCATGAACAAAGCCAAGTTCGACAGCCTGCCTGCCAACTACCAAAAGATCATGGTGGACGCGGCCCGTGAAGCGGCCACCTACCAACGCAACCTGAACGCACAAAACGCAGGCAAGGTCGTGGCGGACTTGAAGAAGTCGGGCATGCAAGTGATTGAAAACGTGGACATGGCCCCGTTCCAGAAGATCGTGTCGGCTGAAATCGCCAAGAGCTTTGGTGAGAAAAACGGCACCGCTTTGCTCAACGCCATCGAAGCCACCAAGTAAGTTGTTGTCAACCGTCCCCCTCGCGTGAGGGGGACTTTTTCAAGCCGGGTGACCGACTTTCTCGCATGAGCATTCTTGAGTCTTTTCAGTTGAACGGCCGCAGGGCCCTGATCACCGGATCGTCCGGTGGCATTGGTTTTGCCTTGGCCCGCGCCTTGGGGCAAGCGGGCGCGCACGTCATCTTGAACGGCCGCAACGCCGACAAATTGAAACAAGCGGCCGCCACTTTGCAGGCCGAAAATTTATCGGTCAGCACCAGCGCGTTTGACGTGACCAGCGCCGACGAGGTGCGCTCGGCCATCGACGGCCTGGAGGCGCAGGGCGCCATCGACATCTTGGTCAACAACGCGGGCATGCAAATTCGCGGCCCGCTGCACGAGTTTGTCGACGACGATTGGCACACCCTGATGAAGACCAACCTGGACAGCGTGTACTTCGTCAGCAAAGCCGTGGCCCAAAAAATGATCCCTCGCGGTCAGGGCAAGATCATCAACATCTGCTCGGTGCAAAGCGAACTGGGTCGCCCCGGCATCGCGCCCTACACCGCCAGCAAAGGCGCGGTGAAGATGCTCACCAAGGGCATGGCCATCGACTGGGGCCAGTTTGGGCTGAACGTCAATGGTCTGGGCCCGGGTTATTTCAAAACCGAGCTGACCGAAAAACTGGTCAAGGACGAAGCCTTCACGGCTTGGCTGATCGGGCGCACCCCGAGCCGCCGCTGGGGCGATGTCGAAGAACTCGGCGGCGCAGCCGTCTTTTTGGCCAGCGAGGCGTCGCGCTTCATGAACGGCCACGTTTTGTATGTGGATGGCGGCGTGACCGCCACGCTGTGATCGAAATGATCACCCATTTCCCTCTTTTGTACCCATGATCACGCATCTTTCCGATCAAACCCCAAAGGCTCTCCCATGATTGATCAATTCATAGACCATTTTTGCAAGCTCATCAAAATCATCATGGTGATCTTTCTGGCCATCATGGTCGTGCTGGTGTTCGGCAACGTGGTGCTGCGCTACGGCTTCAACTCGGGTCTGGCCGTCTCGGATGAACTCTCGCGCTGGTTGTTCGTCTGGATCACCTTCATGGGCGCGGTGGTGGCCATGAAAGAAGGCACCCACTTGGGCACAGACACTTTGATCTCGCGCCTGTCGGTTCGGGGCCAAAAAATTTGCTTTGTCATCGCCAACTTGTTGATGCTGTTTTGCTGCGGCTTGCTGGCCAAAGGTGCCTGGCAAATTGTGGCCATGAACATCGCCACCAAAAGCCCGGTGATGGAAATCTCCGAAGGCTTCTTTTATGGCTGCGGCATCTTTACCGCTTGTGCTGGCGCGGCGGTGCTGGTGCTCAAGATGTGGCGTCTGGCCCGTGGCGAGTTGAAAGACTCGGAATTGATTGGCGTTCGGGAGTCGGAAGAAGACACCCTGGACCTGCCCACCGCACAACGATAAGCACTGGAGCACAACATGACCATTTTTATCTTCGTTGGCTCTTTGCTCGCCGCCATGGCGCTGGGCGTGCCGATTGCCTTTTCTTTGCTCATTTGCGGCGTGGCCCTGATGTGGCACATGAACATTTTTGACGCGCAAATTCTTGCGCTCAACGTGATCGAGGGGGCCAACAGCTTCCCGCTCTTGGCCGTGCCCTTCTTCATGTTGGCGGGCGAAGTGATGAACACCGGCGGCCTGTCGCGCCGCATCGTGGACTTCGCCATGTCGCTGGTGGGCCACATTCGTGGCGGTCTGGGTTATGTGACCATCGTCGCTGCCTGCTTGCTGTCGGCCCTGTCGGGCTCGGCCGTGGCCGATGCCGCAGCGCTCACCGCGCTGATGCTGCCCATGATGGTCAAAGCCGGTCACGACAAGGCCCGCAGTGGTGGCCTGATCGCCGCGTGTGGTGTGATCGGTCCGGTCATTCCACCATCGATTGGTTTTGTGATCTTTGGTGTCGCCGCCAACGTGTCGATCAGCAAGCTGTTTTTGGCTGGCATCTTTCCAGGCATCTTGCTCGGCGCAGGTTTGTGGATCACTTGGTGGTACCTCACCCGCAAAGAAGACCTGACACCCCCTCCACGCAAAACGTTTGCCGAAGTGATGGCCTCGATGCGCAGCGCAGGCTGGGCCTTGATGCTGCCTTTGATCATTTTGGTGGGCTTGCGCATGGGCGTCTTCACGCCCACAGAAGCTGCTGTGGTGGCCGCGGTGTACGCCCTGTTTGTGGCCGGTGTGGTGTACCGCGAACTGAATTGGAAACAGCTGTACGAGGTGTTCGAGCGCGCCGCCATGACCACGGCTTTGGTCATGTTCCTGGTGGCTGCGGCCATGGTGTCCGCCTGGTTGATCGCCGTGGCCAACCTGCCCGCGCAGTTGGTCGAGCTGCTGCAACCGCTGATCGACAAGCCCACGCTGCTGATGTTCGTCATCATGATCTTGTGCATGGTGGTGGGCACCGCCATGGACATGACACCTACCATCTTGATTTTGACCCCCGTGCTGATGCCCATCGTCAAAGCCGCTGGAATTGACCCGGTTTACTTCGGCGTGCTGTTCATCATCAACAACTCGATTGGCCTGGTGACCCCGCCTGTGGGCACCGTGCTCAACGTGGTGGCGGGCGTGGGCCGCATGCGCATGGACGATGTGACGCGTGGCGTGCTGCCTTTCATGACCATGCAGTTCATCGTCATGTTCCTGATGGTGATGTTCCCGGCGCTGGTCATGGTGCCTGCGCGCATGATGTATTGAACCCATCCTCCCAACCGATTTGAAAGTTGAACCCATGCGTTCTGTCATTTGCCACGGTCCCCGCGATTTGCGACTGGAAGAGCGTGAGTTGCCTGCCCTGAAACCAGAGCAGCTCCAAGTGCGCGTCGCCTATGGCGGCATTTGCGGCTCTGATCTGCACTACGCCCAGCACGGCGGCTTTGGCACCGTGCGCATCAAAGAGCCAATTGCCCTGGGCCACGAAGTCTCCGGCATCGTCCAGACCGTGGGCGCCAACGTGCAAGGCGTGGCCGTGGGCCAGCGCATCGCCATCTCGCCTTCGCGCCCTTGCGGCCACTGCCGCTTTTGCCAAGCGGGCCAGCACAACCACTGCCTGAACATGCGGTTCTACGGCAGCGCCATGCCCTTCCCGCACATCCAAGGGGCGTTCAGCGAACAGCTGGTGATTGAGGGCTACCAGGCCCACCCGATCGCCGACCACCTGAGCCTGTCTGAAGCGGCTTTGGCCGAGCCCCTGTCGGTTGGCCTGCATGCCATACAGCGCGCAGGCGGCGTGCTGGGCAAGCAGGTGCTGGTGACCGGTTGCGGCCCGATTGGCTCGCTGCTGATTGGCGCTTTGCGCCGCGCCGGTGCCGCCCGCATCGTGGCGGCCGACATCGCCGACTTGCCTTTGAAGTGCGCCCAAGAGATGGGCGCAGACGAGACCATCAACCTCAAGACCCAGGCCGAAGCGCTGGACAAGTACAAAGTGGACAAAGGCCAGTTTGATGCCGTCTTTGAAGCCTCGGGCAGCGAAGCGGCCTTGCGCGTGGGTCTGGACACCATCGTGCCGCGTGGCGTGCTCGTCACCGTGGGCATGGGCGGCGACATCAGCCTGCCCATGACACAGATCGTGGCCAAGGAAGTCGACCTGCGCGGCACCTTCCGCTTCCATGCGGAATTCGCCACCGCTGTGCGCTTTTTGAACGAAGGCCTGGTCAATGGCAAGCCCGTCATCACCGGCGTGCTGCCGATGGACCGCGCCATCGAAGCCTTTGACTTGGCTGCCGACAAAAGCCAATCGCTCAAGGTCCAGATCGCCTTCGCCGATGCGTGAAAATCGCTCACCTTGCTGAACCGTTTTTTCTGAATTTCTGAAAGTCTCTCCCCATGAAAAAAGTTGCCCTCGTCACCGGTGCCAGCTCTGGCATTGGCCAAGCTTGTGCCCTTGGATTGCTCAATGAAGGCTGGCAAGTGGTGCTGGTCGGCCGCCGTGCCGACGCACTGCAAGAGACCATCGCCAAAGCCGGTGCCAACGCCGCCAATGGCGTGGCCATGCCCGCCGATGTGTCCAGCGAAGAACAGGTCAAGGCCTTGTTCAAGAAAGTCCGCGCCCAATTCGGTCGCTTGGACCTGCTGTTCAACAACGCGGGCATCTCGTTGCCCACCACCATGCCCGGTGATGTGACCGGCGACGACTGGCGCCGCATGGTGGACGTCAACCTCAACGGTGCTTTTTATTGCCTCTCGCACGCCTTCAAGTTGATGCAAGAGCAAAGCCCGCAAGGCGGCCGCATCATCAACAACGGCTCGATCTCGGCCCATGTGCCACGCTACGGCTCGATCGCCTACACCGCGACCAAACACGCCGTCTCGGGCCTGACCCGTGCCGCCTCGCTGGACGGACGGGCCTTCAACATTGCGGTAGGCCAGATCGACATCGGCAACGTGGCCTCGGACATGACCGAGCGCATGGCCAAAGGCGTGGCCCAGGCCGACGGCAGCATCAAGGCCGAACCGCGCATGGACATGTCGGCCGTGGTCGACACCTTCTTGACCATGTCGCGCCTGCCCTTGTCGGCCAACATCCTGTTCACCACGGTGATGGCCACCAACATGCCGTTTGTCGGTCGCGGTTGATTTGTTGATCCCAGTGGGCGTGTTCCATGCACATCGCCCACGGGGTGGGCTCCTACAGAAATCCCACATCTCACCGTTGCGGCCTCTGCTTGGGGTAAGAACTTTTTTTGCGCTTTGAAACCGCCATCGCCCACGGGGTGGGCTCCTACAGGGAAGTTGTAGGAGCCCACCCCGTGGGCGATGGTTAAGCCTTTTATAGGATCCCACCCCGTGGGCGATGGTTGATCCTTTTGTAGGAGACCACCCCCTGAGCGATGGTTGATCTTTTTGTAGGAGCCCACCCCGTGGGCGATGGTTGATCAGAAACCAAGACGGTCCGTCTCTGTCCCTCAGCGGCTCACGCGCACCACCGCATCGGCCCGCTTGTGCAAGTCGGGCAACAACTCCAAACCCAAACCCGGCTTGTCATTCAAACTTATCATGCCGTTTTTCACTTGCGGCAATTCAGTCACCAACTCCTTGTACCAGCCAGAGTAGAAGGCGCGCACGCTTTCTTGAATCAGCGCATTGGGCGCGTGCAGCGACAAGTGCGTGGACGCGGCCCACACCACCGGCCCAGTGCAATCGTGCGGGGCGACGGGCAGTTGCCAAGCGTCGGCCATGGCGGCGATCTTGCGTGCTTCGGTCAGGCCTCCGCACCAGCTCAGGTCGAGCATGGCCACACCACCCACACCGGTTTGCAAATAATCCTTGAAGCCCCATTTGTAGCTGAGCGTCTCGCTCGCACAGATCAGCGCCTTGCAGTCCACCGCGTACTGCTTGAGCAAATCGAGGCTGTCCATGCGGATCGCGTCTTCGTGCCAAAAGGTGTCGAACTCTTGCAAGGCACGGGCAATCTTTTGCGCCATGGGCAAGCGCCACAGGCTGTGGAACTCGACCATGATGTCCATCTTGTCGCCCACCGCATTTCGGATCTTGCGAAACGGCTCCAGTGCCGTGTTCAGGTCTTGCGGGCTGATGTACTGGCCATGTGATTTTTCAGCGGCCATGTCAAAGGGCCAGATCTTCATGCCGGTGATGCCCTCGGAGAGCAGCGACTCGGCCACTTCGCCCGCGCGGTGCAAAAAGCCTTGCAGGTCTTCGTAAGGCCCGGCGTTGTTGCCCAGACCCCAATTGCTGCTGGTCTGGTTGACGTTGCTGCGGATGTACTGGTAGCCCGCGCAGGTGTTGTACACACGGATCTCGTCGCGGCTTTTGCCGCCCAAAGCGGTGTACACCGGCATGCCAGCGGCTTTGCCAAAGATGTCCCACAGCGCGATGTCCACCGCCGAGTTGCCACGCGTCTCGACACCGGACCCGCGCCAGCCCAGATAACCCGTGATGTCGCGCAAACGCGACTCGATGGCCAACGGGTCTTGCCCCACCAGCTTGGGGGCCACCCATTCGTGCAGATAGGCCTCGACCGCCTGCGCACCCATGAAGGTTTCGCCCAGCCCCACCAGGCCTTCGTCGGTGTGCAGCCGCACCCAAATGATGTTGGGAAATTCGTCCAGGCGGATGGTTTCAAGTTGGGTGATTTTCATGGTGACTTCAATTTCAGACGTTAAAAAAGCCCCACAGCTTGTGGCTGTGGGGCTGACGGCAGGGGATCAACCGCCGCGTGCTTTCTTGAGTTCGTCTTGCACCACTTTGATGGCGTCAGCGCCAATCGAGTCCTTGTGCTTGTCGTACACCGAGGCCACTTTGGCTCGGATGCGGCTTTGCTCGGCTGCGCTGACTTCATTGATCAGCATGCCTTTGGTTTTGAGCGATGCGAGCGATTTTTCGTTCAAAGCTCTGTTGGCCGCGCGTTCGACTTTCTGGCCTTCCATCGCAGCTTCACGCAAGAGCGCTTGCTCTTGAGGGCTCAGCTGGTCCCACAGCTTTTTGCTGTAAAGGATCAGGAAGGGCGTGTAGGCGTGGCGTGTCACGCTCAGGTACTTTTGCACTTCATTGAACTTGGAGGTTTCAATGGTCACAAAGGGGTTTTCCTGACCGTCGATGGCACGGCTTTCCAAGGCCGAGAACACCTCAGGGAAAGCCATGGGCACGGCGTTGGTGCCCAGGGTCTTGAATGTGTCCAAGAAGATGTTGTTTTGCATCACGCGGACCTTGACGCCGTCAAAGTCTTCCAGCTTGGCCACAGGGCGCTTGCTGTTGGTCAAGTTACGGAAACCGTTTTCCCAATAAGACAAGTTCACCAAGCCAGCCGCTTCGAGCTTGGCATTGAAATACTTGCCAGCGGGGCCATCGAGCACCATGTCGGCTTCTTTTTCGTTGGCAAAGAGGAAAGGCAAGTCGAACACACCCAGCTCTTTGACGATGCCCACCAGCGGCGAGCTGGAGGTGCACACCATCTCTTGTGTGCCCGCACGCAAAGCCTGTGTGGCCTGCAAGTCACCACCGGCCATGCCGCCCCAGAAGGCAGTGATCTTCATTTTTCCGCCGGATTTGGCGGCCAGGATTTCTTGCATCTTTTTCACACCGAAGGCCACGGGGTGGTCGTCGTTGATGCCGTTGGTGAACTTGATGTTGCGCTCGGCAAATTGCGCCATGGCACCACTGGCCACCAGGAAGGTGCCCGCCAAGAGGGTCACCAGATTTCTGCGTTTGAACATGTTTGTCTCCTTGAATAAAACACTGGGTTGAAAATCAAAAAATCAAGTCACTTTTCTCAAGCGTGTCGGCGAGCCCGACATGCGTGGGAGCTTTTTGCGGCTGGACACCACACGCTCAATGTCTTCATTGGCACCGTTGATCAAGACCATGATGGCTTTCTCGGCTTTGTCCGGGGCATGTTTGATCACGGCATCCAGCACCGCCCGGTGCAAGGGCAATGAACTGCGGGGACCGTCCTGGATACGGGTCGAAAGCTCAAAACTGGTGCGCAGCAAGGCACTCAAGGCTTTGCCCATTTGGATCAGCATGCGGTTGTGCGAGGCGTGCAGCAAGCCTTGGTGAAAGCGCAGGTCGTGCACCACGTAGTCGCCGCCCTGCTCCACCGCCAGCTTCATGCCGGCATAAGCTTCTTCGATCTGCGCGATATCCTGGTCTGTGGCTTTTTCTGCCGCCAGGCGCACAGCGGCGGGCTCCACCACACGGCGCAACTCTTGCAGGTCACGCAGGAACTCAGGGGTCAACCCCGCTTGCGCCTGCCAGGTGATCACATCGGGGTCGAACCAGTTCCACTGCGCATCGGTCAGCACCCGGGTGCCGAGCTTGGGACCCGTGATGAGCAGGCCCTTGGCCACCAAGGACTTGATGGCTTCGCGCACCACTGTGCGGCTGACGCCAAACTGCTCGCACAGCAGGGGCTCTGGCGGCAAACTCGCGCCCACAGGGTATTGGCCTGACAAGATGGCTTGTCCCAGCAAATCCAGTGTGTGACCGTGTGCGTTTTTGACCATGAACGATGGGGTAATTTCGGTCAATCATATGATGAATGACCGAATGCAAAACTCAGGAAAACCCTGAAGCCGGGCATTTCACGACCCGAACTTGACCCTGTCTCAGGGTTTACATGGTGGCAAGCCAAAATCATTCATCATACGATTGAATGCATTCGCCAACCCTCTGATTCAGGCTCCATCACCATGTCCTCCTCCCCACGCAAAAAACCCGAAGACCTGCGCAGCCAGCAATGGTTTGGCCGCCAAGACCGCGATGGCTTTGCTTACCGCAGCTGGGTCAAGGGCAAGGGCGTACCGCACGACCAGTTTGACGGTCGTCCGGTCATCGGCATTTGCAACACCTTCAGCGAACTCACGCCTTGCAACTCGCACTTCCGCACCTTGGCCGAGCAGGTCAAGATCGGCGTGTACGAGGCGGGCGGCTTCCCGCTCGAATTCCCCGTCATGTCGCTGGGCGAAACGCTGTTGCGCCCCACCGCCATGTTGTACCGCAACCTGGCCAGCATGGACGTGGAAGAAAGCATCCGTGGCAACCCGATCGACGGTGTGGTGCTGCTCATGGGCTGCGACAAAACCACCCCCAGCTTGCTGATGGGCGCATCCAGCGTGGGCTTGCCCACCATTGGCGTGTCGGGCGGCCCCATGCTGAACGGCAAATGGCGCGGGCAAGAATTGGGTTCGGGCACCGGCGTTTGGAGCATGAGCGAGCAAGTGCGTGCGGGCACGCTCAAGCTGCAAGACTTCTTTGAAGCGGAGAGCTGCATGCACCGCAGCCATGGCCACTGCATGACCATGGGCACAGCCAGCACCATGGCCAGCATGGTCGAAGCCCTGGGCATTGGCCTGCCCGGCAACGCCACTTACCCGGCCGTGGACGGCCGCCGCAATGTGCTGGCCCGCGAGGCTGGTCGCCGCATCGTGGAGATGGTGCACACCGACCAGACCATCAGCCAAGTGCTGACCCGCGAGGCTTTTGAAAACGCCATCCGCACGCTGGCGGCCATTGGCGGCTCGACCAATGCGGTGATCCACTTGATCGCCATTGCCGGCCGCTTGGGCCTGAAGCTCACCGTGGACGACTTCGAGCGTTTGGGCAGCGATCTGCCTTGCCTGCTGAATTTGCAACCCTCAGGTGACCACCTGATGGAGGACTTTTGCTACGCCGGTGGCTTGCCCGTCATCATGAAAGAAATCGAGCACTTGCTGCACAAAGACATCATCACCGTGACCGGCAAAAGCGTGAGCGAGAACATCGCGGGCGCCGTGAACTACGACCCGCGCGTGATCAAGAAGTTCGACGAACCCTTCAAGGAAAAAGCGGGCATCGCCATCTTGCGCGGCAACTTGGCCCCGCGCGGCGCGGTCATCAAGCCCAGCGCTGCCACACCCGCACTGATGGTGCACACCGGACGTGCGGTGGTGTTTGAAGACAGCACCGACTTCCACAAACGCATCGACGACGAGAACTTGGACGTCGACGAAAACTGCATTTTGGTGTTGAAGAACTGCGGCCCCAAGGGCTACCCCGGCATGGCCGAGGTGGGCAATATGCCGCTGCCGCCCAAGGTGCTGCGCAAGGGCATCACCGACATGGTGCGCATCTCGGACGCCCGCATGAGCGGCACGGCGTATGGCACCGTGGTGCTCCACACCACGCCAGAAGCCGCTGCGGGCGGGCCACTGGCCGTGGTTCAAAACGGCGACATGATTGAACTCAACGTGCCCGAGCGCAAACTGCAACTGCTCATCAGCGACGAAGAGCTGGCGCGCCGCCTGGCCTTGTGGGAAAAGCCCGCACCGGCCATGAACTCGGGTTACTGGAAGCTCTACATTGACCATGTGCTGCAAGCCGACGAAGGCGCCGACATGGACTTTTTGGTCGGCCAGCGCGGCGCGGCCGTGCCCAAAGACAACCATTGATAGACCGCATTTCTTTCGCAGGAGCCCACCCTGTGGGCGATACGGGCCTTTGTGGTCCACGCACAATCGCCCACGGGGTGGGCTCCTACAAAAAATACCGGATCGCCCATTCGGTAGGTTTCTGCAAAAATTGCACATCGCTCTGAATAAACCAAGGAACTCATCATGCGCATTTTGATCACCGGCGGTGCCGGATTTTTGGGCGCTCGACTGGCCCGCGAGATTTTGAAAAAAGGCCAACTCAACGGCCAGACCGTCCATGAAGTGGTCATTGCCGACCTCTTCCCCGCCCCCGCCGACCTGCTGACCGACCCTCGGGTCAAGGGCCATGCGGGCCCCATGCTGGAACAAGGCGACTTGTTCAAGAGCGGCTTTGACGGCGTGTTCCACCTGGCGTCTGCCGTGTCGGGCGAGTGCGAGATCGACTTTGACCTGGGCCTGCGCTCCAACGTGGACAGCTCGCGCTTGTTGCTGGACAGCATCCGGGCTTCGGGCAAAGCTTCCCGCCTGGTGTTTGCCAGCTCGGTGGCGGTGTTCGGGCCCGATGCGGCCAACCCCATGCCAGCCTTGGTGGCCGACACCACCTTGCCCACGCCGCAAACCTCTTACGGCACGCACAAGCTGATGATCGAGCACATGGTGGCCGACTACACCCGCAAAGGCTACATCGACGGTCGCGCCGCTCGCCTGATGACAGTGAGCGTGCGCCCCGGCAAGCCCAATGGCGCAGCGTCTTCGTTTTTCAGCGGCATCATCCGCGAGCCACTGGCCGGTGTCGAGACCACATGCCCGGTGGACGCCAGCGTCTCGCACCCCATGTCCTCACCGGGCACCACCATCCACGGCTTGATCACCGTGTTTGAAGCCAGCCGTGAAGCCATTGGTGGGCGCATGGCACTGAACCTGCCCGGCCTGAATGTGAGCGTGGGCCAGATGATGACCGCGCTGGAAAAAGTGGCTGGCCCCGCTGTGCGAGCCCGCGTGAAGTTTGAACGCGATGAACGCATTGCGGGCATTGTGGACAACTGGGCCAAAGGCTGCACCTTCGAGCGCGCACACGCCTTGGGGCTGCGCGCCGATGCCAGCTTTGAAGCCATCATTGAACAGTACATCGAAGACTGCAAAACGCGACCCGCTTACCCCGCCGACGCCTTGAAGGGTTTGAACTGAACACACAAGCCAACAGGTGAGCGCGCATTCATGGATGCATCACAGGCCATCGCGCACGGGGTGCGGCTCCTGCACATGAAAACCCAGAAAACACAGGACATCGTCGCCTTGGGCGAGGCCATGGTCGAGTTCAACCAGACCCAGGCCGAGCCCCCTTTGTACTTGCAAGGCTTTGGCGGCGACACCAGCAATGCCGCCATTGCCGCCGCCCGCGCTGGCGCGCAAGTGGCCTACCTCACGCGCCTGGGCACCGACCGCTGGGGTGATCGCCTGATGGACCTGTGGCAGCGCGAAAACGTAGACACGGCTGCCGTGCTGCGCGAGAGCCAAGCGCCCACCGGCATGTACTTTGTGAGCCACGACGCACAGGGCCACCACTTCAGCTACGCACGCGCAGGCTCGGCCGCCAGCCGCATGCAGCCTGCCGATGTGCCCCGCTGGCAAGCCGCCATAGCGCGCAGCCGCTGGTTGCACCTGTCGGGCATCAGCCTGGCGATTTCTGCCTCGGCCTGCGATGCGGCTTTCGCAGCGATGCAGCTGGCCCGCGCCTCAGGCACGCTTGTGGCGTTCGACTCCAACTTGCGCTTGTCGCTGTGGCCGCTGGCCAGGGCGCAAGCGTGCATCACCCACGCCATCGGTCTGTGCGATTTGTTTCTGCCCAGCTTGGAGGACATCACGGCGCTGACCGGTCTGACCGACCCACAGTCCATCATCGCGTGGAGCCATGCGCAAGGCGCACAGCAGGTGGTGCTCAAACTGGGTGCCGAAGGCGCACTGGCCTCTGACGGCCAAACCCAGCGGCAGGTGCCCGGCCTGACGGTCCAAGCGGTGGACGCCACGGGCGCCGGTGACTGCTTTGCAGGCAATTTGCTGGCACGCCTGTCCAAAGGCGATGAGCTTTGGAAAGCCACCGCCTATGCCAATGCGGCCGCGGCCCTGTCGGTGCAAGGCTATGGCGCGGTCGCGCCCTTGCCCCGCCCCGATGCCGTGCTGAAAAGCCTAAAGCCATGAGCACACGCCCTTTGATCGCCGTCGATTGGGGCACCAGCAGTTTGCGTGGGGCGAGGCTGGATGCTGCAGGTCAGGTCCTGGAATCACGACAATTCCAACGCGGCATCATGACCGTGGCCAAAGGCCAGTTTGAAGCGGTGTTTGACGCATGCTTTGGCGACTGGATGCAAACGCCGGACGCCTTGTGCCTGATCTCGGGCATGGCGGGCAGCCAGCAGGGCTGGCAAGAAGCGCCCTACTGCCATTGCCCTGCGGGCTTTGAGGAATTGGCCTCTGCCCTGCATTGGTTGCAAGCAGGCCGCATGGCGATCGTGCCGGGCCTGAGCTGTCTGCACAATGACGGATTGCCGGTACCACAGCACGATGTGATGCGCGGCGAAGAGATCCAGATTTTTGGTGCGCTGTCGTTGACAGGCCGGCGCGATGCGACCGTGGTCTTGCCCGGTACACACAGCAAATGGGCACAAGTGGAGGCGGACCGCGTGCAAGGTTTTCGCAGCTTCATGACCGGCGAAGTGTTTGCCTTGCTGAGCCAGCACTCGATCCTCTCGCGCACCCTGCAGGTCGATGCGCCTTGGCATGAAGGCGCTTTTTTGCAGGGCGCGCAATTGGCGCAGCGCACACCCAGCGTGCTGTCGAGCATTTTTGCCACCCGCACACTGGCGCTGTTTGGCAGCCTGCCTGCCGTGCAGCACGCCTCCTTTTTATCTGGCCTGTTGATCGGCGAAGAGCTGCGGGCCATGGCCCGTCCCGGCAGCGCCGTGCTGCTGGTGGGCAGCGCCGTGCTCACGCAGCGCTATGCGGCAGCTTTACTCGCCTTGGGCATGGACAGCCAATGCTTGGGCGACGAAGCCACCTGGGCCGGACACGCCGCTTTGGCAAAACCTTGGACACACACCGCATGAACACTGCCGAACAATTCGCGCAAGCCCTGGATCAACTGCCGCTGGTGGCCATCTTGCGGGGCCTCAGGCCCGAAGAGGCACCGGCCGTCGGCCAGGCCTTGGTGGACAAAGGCTTTGCCTTGATCGAAGTGCCGCTCAACTCGCCGCGGCCTTTGGAGAGCATCGCCGCCTTGGCCGCGCAGCACCCGGACCATCTGATCGGTGCGGGCACGGTGCTCACCAGTGCCCAAGTGCGCGACGTGCAGGCCGCAGGCGGGCGCATCATCATCTCTCCGCACTTTGACCCCGCTGTGGTGCACGAAGCCGTGCGCCTGGGCCTGGCCTGTGTGCCCGGTGTGGCCACGCCCAGCGAGGCCTTTGCGGCCCTGCATGCGGGTGCCCATGCCTTGAAACTTTTCCCAGCAGAAATGATCACCCCCAGCGTGCTCAAGGCCATGCGCGCGGTGTTGCCCAGCGGCACCGCCTTGCTGCCCGTGGGCAGCATCACGCCCGACAACATGGCCGCCTACTTGAGCGCAGGGGCCAAGGGCTTTGGTTTGGGGTCGGCTTTGTACAAGCCGGGTCAATCGGCCCAAGAGGTGGGCGCCGCTGCGCAGCGCTTTGTGCAAGCCTTGCGGGGCTGATCCCAATCGCTCAACGCTTGAGGGGTTTCGCCTCGGCTCAAACGCCCAAATAAGCCTTGCGGATTTCATCGCGGCGGCTCAACTCGGATGACACCCCCGAGGTGACCACACGACCGTTTTCGAGCACATAGGTGCGCTGTGAAATCGCCAACGCGCGGCTGACGTTTTGCTCCACCAGCATCACGGCCGTGCCGCTTTGGTGAATGGCTTCGATGGCCCGGAACATCTCGCCCACAATGCTGGGCGCCAGGCCCAAGGAGGGCTCGTCGAGCAACAACAAGCGGGGCAAAGCCATCATGGCCCGGCCAATGGCCACCATTTGCTGTTGACCGCCCGACAAGGTGCCGGACACCTGGCCAAGCTTGGCACGCACGGCAGGAAAGAGGTCGCACACCTGTTCGAAAGTGCGCGCACGCACAGCGCGCGCAGCTGGGTGCATGGCACCCAACTCCAGGTTCTCGCGCACCGTCATGCCGGTGAACAGCCTGCGGCTTTCGGGCACCAGGGCCAGGCCTTTTTCGCACAAGCGGTGAGCGGGCAGCGCCGAGATGGTCTCGCCTTCCCATTCGATCTTGCCTTGCTTCAAGGCGTTCATGCCCATGATGGCCTGGATCAAGGTGGTCTTGCCCGCGCCATTGGGACCAATGACCGAGACCAACTCGCCCGCGTTGATCTGCAAGGACACATCCCACAGGGCTGGGGCTGCACCGTAATTGACTTGGATTTGATCTATGTGGAGCATGGTTACACCGCCGCCTCATCGCCCAGATAAGCCCGCACCACCTCGGGGCGGGACATCACATCCTGCGGCGGGCCTTCGGCAATCACTTCACCTTGGTTGAGCACCACCAGCCGATCAGACAGGGCCAGCACCGCACTCATGACGTGTTCGACAAACACAATCGAGGTGCCTCGCTCACGGATGCGTCGGATGGTCTGCACCGCAGCGCCAATCTCGGAGGGCGTCAGACCCGACAAGACCTCGTCGAGCAAGAGCACCTGCGGACGCGCCGCCAGCGCACGGGCCAGCTCCAAAAATTTGCGTTGGTGCAAATTGAGTTCATCGGGAAAGTGATCGCCCTTGTCTTGCAGGCCGGTGAACAGCATCCACTCTTGCGCTTCGGCCTGGGCTTGGGCGTCCGTCAAGCGGGCACCGCCGTAATGCGCTGCCAAGGTGACGTTTTGCAAGACGGTCAAACCGTTGAAAGGCCGTGGAATTTGGTAGGTGCGCGACAAGCCCTGACGGCGGATACGGTGGGCAGGCCAGCCTGCGCAAGACTGCCCACGCAGCAACACCGTGCCTTCGGTGGGTTTGTAATGGCCCGTGACCACGTTGATGAAGGTGGACTTGCCAGAGCCGTTGGGGCCCAGCAAGCCCAAAATTTCGCCTTGGTACAAATCGAGGTCGACCTGGTTCAAGGCGCGAATACCCGAGAACTGTTTGCTCAGGCCACGAACTTGCAACACCAAGGTGCGATCAGCGGCCTCGGCAGGACGACTCAAAGGGCGTTCGATCACCACAGCCTCTTCGTTGCCATGATCTGACGTGTGTGCATCGCCAGACAAGTTCTGGCTGCGCTGAATCAGGCGTTTGTGTTGGCGCAACTGCCATGTACCCAAAATGCCACGCGGCATGACCAGCACCGCGCCTGCCAGCACCAGGCCAATGATCATCTTGCCGACCAACGCACTTTCACCAGCTGTGAATGCGTTGAGCAAAAGCGTGATCAAGATGCCGCCGAGCATGGGGCCCGCCCAGTGGCGGCTGCCGCCCAGCACGCTCATGAGCACCACCGTCAAAGGCACGGTGATGTTGAAGGTCTCGCCCACCGTCACGTAAGAGACGTACAAAGCATGGATGCCGCCCATGACCCCGGCAAAGAAACTCGACAGCGCAAAAGCGCCCATCTTGAGCCAGAAAGTGGGCACGCCATTGACCTCGGCGGCATCTTCGTCGTCGTGGATGGCCAGCAAGCCCAGGCCCGCGCGGGCATGGAACAGCCACCATGCAGCCGCCACGCACAAGACCGTCAACACCAAACTGGCGTAGTAAAAAGTGGAAGCCGGCTTGGGTCCCCACTGCGGCAAGTTGACCCCCATCAGATAAACGCCGGGGCCCCCATCGATCGGGGTGTTGACCACCACTGTGGCCAACACAAAGCCCACCGCCAAGGTGATCAGGGCAAAGGATTCGCCACGGATCTTGCGCACATTGAACACCAGTGCCCCGATGGCCAGCGCCAACAGTGCCGCCAGCACACCACTGCCCAGCGCAGCGGGCACCACAGGCCAGTCGGCCTTGGCGGCCAGCGTGGCCATGCCGTACATGCCGACACCAAAAAACGCCCCGTGGCCAAATGAAAAATAGCCAGAATAGCCCGAGAGCATGTTCCAAGAGGTGGCCAGCGTCATCCAGAAAAAGATCACATACAGCAATGACTGAAGATGAACCGGAAGACCAAGATAAGGCGCTGCAAACAGCAAGGCCAGCACCACGAACAGAAGGGAAATTCGCTGAATCTTATTCATCACCACGCCTGAGCAAAAGAATCAGGATCAACACCGTGAACGCCACCAAGGGCGCCCAGGTGGGCGCAATCAAGGCCTGGGTCATGGACTCGCTGATGCCAATGGCCAGGCCACCGAGCAAGGGCGTCAAAGCCGATCCCAGCCGTCCAATCATCACCACCGCGAACACCACCCCCACCCAAGAAAAAATCTGGGAAGGCGCCAAGGTGAAGGTCAAGGCCACGCAAACACCGGCACAAGCGGCCAGCGCCGCACACAAGCCCGCCAACCCAATGGCCAGGCGCTTGGCGTTGATGCCAAAGGCCGTGGCAATCGCTGGGTCCTCGGCACTGGCGCGCACGGACTTGCCCATGTCGGTGCGGTGCAGCAGCCACCACACCAAGCCCACAGCGGCCAAAGACATGGCCAAGGTCAGGGCTTCGGAGTAGGTCACCACCACGCTGCCGAGACGAAATTTGTGCTCGTCGTAAAAAGAAGCCATGCGGCGGAAATCTGCGCTCCAGATCCACTGCAGCAAAGCCTCCACCGACACGGTGATGCCAAACGTCACCAACAAAGAGTTGAAAGGCGTGATGGCGAATCGGGCAAACACCGCCTGCAAAGCCATGCCCAGTGCAGCAAACAGCGGCACCAACACCACCAGTGAGATCAAGGGGTCGACACCCAGCCGGGTCTTGAGCTCGTAGGTGATGTAGGCCGACAGAAACACCCAGGCGAAATGCGCCAAGTTGATCTGCCTGAGCAAGCCCCAGCCCAAGCCGATGCCCAGGCCGATGAGGCCATACAAGGCACCGAGAAAGACACCGGAAGCGAGCGCTTGAAGTAAAAGCCCTGCGCTGGGCATGTCAGAACTGCATCTTGCTGCCGGGCAGCGCGACGTCTTTGGGGTGGATCACGACCCACTTGCCGCCTTGCAGTTGCTTGATGCGGTTCAGGTCATCGCCATAGTTGTTGGGGCCATCGAAGCGGACTTTGCCCACGATGGTGTCCACGCGGTTCTTCTTGAGCCATGCGGAAATCTTGGCGTCTTCCAGACTGCCTGCGCCTTTGACGCCAGCTTCCAAGAATTGCCAACCCGTGAAAGCATTGGCCGCTTGCAGCTCGAACACGGTGTCGGGCAAATTGGCTTTGGCCGCGCGCTCGTTGTACAGCTTGATCGCTTCGGCATAAGTCGGGTTGTTGGTGAAAGGCGCATGCTGCTCGAAGGTGGTCAAGGTCAGCGCATTGGCAGCCAGCGGCGATTGCGCCAGCGGGCCGGGTGTGGGGTACACATGGAAATGGATCTTGGGCTTGTAGTCGATCTTGTTCATCGCCTCGAGCAGCTGCAAGCTTTCTGCACCGATCGAGCCGATCCAGACCACATCGGCATTGGCCTCTTTCAAGCGCGATGCAATCGGCCCGAAGTCGCGGTTGCCGAACTCCCACTCCAGCCACAAGGCTTCGCGCAGGCCTCGTTTCTTGAAGACCTCGCGCGCACCGACCGACAAGAACACCACCGAGGGGAATTTGCTGGTCACGATGGCCACCGATTGCGGTTTGGCGCCACCGGCAGCGATCGCATCGAGCAAGGTGTTGGGCACCGTGGTGCCCGGATCGATGCCCATGACATACGCAGGAAAGTGCATGTCGTACTTGGCCAGCGAAGGGATGCCGAAAGAATTGGTGATCAACACTTTGCCGTTGCGTTGGGCCACGCCCATGGCGGCCAACGAGTTGGCCGTGGCATATGGCCCCATCAGCAAGTCAACGTTCTCACCCGAGATCAACTGCTCGTACAAGGTGCGTGCGAGGTCGGGTTTGGACTGGTCATCCTTGACCACCCACTCAACAGGACGCCCCAGCAAGCCACCACGTTTGTTCAGTTGCTCGATGAAGATGTCACCGGCGATTTTGTGCATCACCGCCGTGCCTGCCAAAGGGCCTGTCAAAGACAAGGTGCTGCCCACCCGGATCGGTTTGGTCTGCGCATGCAGCCATGTCGAGGTCGAAGTGAGCAACAAGGTCGAACCCAGTGCTTTCAGGAAAGGCCGCTTTTGCATGGTTGATTCCTCAGAACTTTGTTGATGAAAATCGCAAAACTTGAAAATCCATTATGGAAGCCAACGCACATCCGCTCATTGGGAATAACCCCTTGAGGCGCTGTCGCCAAAGCGCTTGCGAACTTGCGGTCATGCGCTTCACAGTGACATGCACGGTGCGTGTTGACACAACACCTTCATTTGCACTTTTTATATTTCACAGAGCCATTGACCATGAGCAACTCCCCCGCCTCCAGCGCCTTCACGCCCTCGGGCTCCACGCACATGGCGATTGCCGAAGTGGACCGGATTGTGGTGCGCGGCAAAGACCTCTGCCGCGATGTGATTGGCCAGCAATCGTTCACCGCCTATTTCCTTTTTTTGTTGACGGGCGAAACGCCCAGCGACAACCTCGTGCGCGTGGCCGATGCCACCATGGTGTCCTTGGCCGAGCACGGTCTGGTGCCTTCGGTTCAAGCCGCACGCATGACCCTGGCCGCAGCGCCCGAATCGGTGCAAGGCGCCGTAGCTGCAGGCCTGCTGGGTTGCGGTCCGGTGATTTTGGGGGCCTCTGAGACAGCCGGACATCTTTTGATCGAGATGCTCGCCCAATCAACGCAACAAGGACAATCGTTAGAAGATGTGGCGCGCGAACGCCTGCAAGCCTTTCGCGCCGCCAAGCAAGCCCTGCCCGGCTTTGGGCACCCGGTGCACAAACTCGGCGATCCACGCGCCACCAAACTGATCGAACTGGCCCGGCAATGGGGTGTGGCAGGTGCGCATGTGCGCGCCCTCGAGGCGCTCGCCTCGCAAGTCGAGGGCGTGTATGGCAGGCCCTTCCCCATGAACGTGTCGGCGGCCATTCCAGCCGTGTTGCTGGACGCGGGCTACCCGGCCGGTGCGCTCAAAGGCATTCCTTTGCTGGCCCGCACCGCTTCGCTGGTGGCGCACATTCTGGAAGAGCAAACCCGACCCATCGGCTTCAAACTCGCCAGTGCGGCCGAGCACGCCATGACCTACGACGGCCCACCCGTGGCCCGTTGAACAAGGGTTGGACACCATGACCGCAACAACGCTCATGACGCCTTTGGAAGTGCTGCGCCAATTTGATGCGCACGACTTCTCGATCGATCAATTCTTTCAGGCACGGCTTCGCCGATTGAGCACGCAACCCATGGTCGAGTACCAGGGCACAGCGATGACCTGGCAAGCGTGCGCCGAACAAGCCGACCGCGCCGTGGCTTGGCTGCTGGCCCGAGGCATTCACGCGGGCGAGCGCATCGGGCTGATGGCCTACAACCATCCAGCGACGGTGGTCTTGCTCATCGCCTGCGCACGCGTGGGCGCCATCTTGGTGCCCTGCAACCCCGAATTTGAAGCACGCGAAGCCCAATACATTTTTGAGCATGCGGGCGTGCGCGGCGTCATCTGCTCGCCCGAAGCGCTGAACAAAGTGCAAGAGGCCACATGCCAAATGAAAGCTGTGCCTTGGCAAGTGGTGATCGAGCACGACCAGCCCGGCGGAGAAATCTCTTTGCTGCATCAGTGGCAAGACTGCACCCCAGACAAGCACACGCACGCAGGCACGGCCGACAGCACCTGCATGATCATCTACACCTCGGGGACCACCGGTTTCCCCAAGGGAGTGATGCACAGTCAACGCAGCTATTTGCTCACGGCCGAAGCGTTTGTGCACCGCATGTACCTGCAGCCCGATGAGCGGTTGATGTGCGTGCTGCCGCTGTTCCACATCAATGCCCTGATGTATTCGCTGGGCGGCGCCATGGCTTGTGGTGGCACCTTGATTTTGATCCGCCGCTTTTCGGCATCCACCTTCTGGCAACAGGCCGCCGAGACCCGCGCCACCGAAGTCAATGTGATCATGTCCGCAGCGGCCATTTTGGCGCGCAGGCCGATCGAAGAATTCGCCCCCCAACACAGCCTGCGCAAGATGTTTTTGGCACCTTTGAACCGCGATTTGCTGGACACTTTCCAGCAGCGCTTTCATGTGCCGGTGCTGATCGAGTGCTATGGCATGACCGAAATCCCCGGCGTGCTGAGCAACCCCTTCATGGGCCCGCACAAATTGGGCAGCATGGGCTGCATCTCGCCGCACCCCGATCCGGCCATTGAACGGCCACAAGTGCGGGTGATCGATGAGGACGGCCAGGAGCTGCCCATGGGCGAAGTGGGTGAGCTGGCGGTCAAGACACCCACCCTGATGCAGGGCTACTTCAAAGACCCCGAGCAAACCGCGGCCAGCTTCAAAGACGGCTGGTTCCTCACTGGCGATCTGGTGCGCCGCGATGCCGATGATTTTTTGTTTTTCTTCACCCGCAAGAAAGACATCATCCGCCGCCGAGGCGAAAACATCTCGGGCGCCGAGATCGATTCGGCCATTGGCAGCCACCCGGATATCCTCGAATGCGCATCGATTGGCGTGGCCTCTGAGCTGGGCGAAGAAGAAATTTTGTTGGCCGTGGTGCCACGCCCCGGTACCACCATCACGCCCGAAGCGGTGCATGCCTATGCAAAGGTGCACCTGTCGCCCATCAAGCGCCCCCGCTACATCGTCATGGTCGACAGTCTGCCGCACACCGGCTCCATGAAGATCGCCAAATTCAGACTCAAACCCGCAGACAACTTGCGCCGCCAGGCCACCGATTTTTCATCCTAGGAAGTACCACCATGAGCGATACACCCAACACCACCGAACACCGCTACGACGCTTTGCACCTGATCACCGAAGAGGTGCTGGCGCGTTACGCCAAAACGCCCGACCCTCGCCTGCGTGAGCTGATGCTGTCCTTGATCAAGCACATCCACAGCTTTGCCAAAGAGGTCAAACTCACCGCCGAGGAATGGGCTTTCGCGATGAGCTTTCTGGAGGAGACCGGCAAATGGTGCTCGCCGGGCCGCAACGAATTCATGATCTTCTCGGACGCCTTTGGCCTGTCCATGCTGACCGTGACGCAAGACTACCCCCGCCCTGAACACGCCACAGAACCCACACTGGTCGGTCCCTTCCTGCTGGAAAACGCACCGCATTTCGCCATGGGCGAAGACATCAGCGCCGGTGCAGCTGGCACCCCCATGTATGCCCAAGGCCAGATCCTGGACATCCACGGCCAACCCGTGGCGAATGCCGTGATCGATGTCTGGCATTCGGACGACCGGGGCTTGTACGACGTGCAAGACGGCATTGAAGAAAACGGCCCCTGGGCGCGTGCGGTGCTGACCACGGGCGCCGATGGGCGCTACAGCTTCTGGTCCGTGTTGCCTGTGGACTATCCTGTCCCGCAAGACGGCACCGCCATCCAGATGCTCCAGGCCACCACTGGAAGAAGCTGGCGCCCTGCGCATTTGCACTTCCGCATTCAGGCCCCTGGCCAGCGCCCACTGATCACCCACATCTTTGACCGCACCAGCAAGAACCTCTACAGCGATGCCGTGTTTGGCGTTCGCCCCTCCTTGATTGCAGACTTCAAGCCTCAAACCCCGGGCTCGGCACCGGAAGGCAAAGTCATGGACCGGGACTTCTTCACGCTGGAATACAACTTCGTGATGACCGACGCCTTGAAATGAAGGAGGTGACATGGGCATCCCGGTGAAGCCCTAAAATCAGCAGTCCGCTTCACCTGCCCTGCCCATGTCCTTGCCCGATTACAGATCCAGCCCCCATTACAAAACCAAGGATCTGCTCAAGATACGCGTTGGCCGCTGGGTCTATCCACAAGCCACTGCCCGTTGGTTGAATTACATCGCTGACCACCCGTTTTTGACAGCAGGGTTGATGCGTCAGCCCAAACTGTTCACCAAAATCTTGCGCCCGTATCTTTGCGATGGGCTCAGTTGCGGTCAGCGTGTGGACACCTTGATCGCGCATTACAACTTGGTCAAAGAACTCGGGCTGACCACGCTGACGTCCCAAGGATTGTTGGACAAATTCACGCTCTACCGAGGCCCAACGAAAAGCGGCGAAGAGTTTCGCATTGATCTGAGCGCAGGCTGGCAAGGCCAACGCGAGGGCGAGTATTGCTTGAACCTCATCTACAAGAACGAGACCTTGTTTGAGCTCAACTTCACTTTGCAAAAACACCAGGATCGCTTGGTGATGGTGATCGGTCGTCTGCAAGGCACCTCACGCGACGACGCCCAGCAGTGGGTGCGCCAGGCCACCACCGACCTGCATGCCCTGCGTCCGGTCAACGTGATGCTGCACGCCGCACGCCATGTGGCTTTTATTTTGGGTTGCACATCGGTGCGCATGGTGTCCAACAAAAACCGTGTGGCCCTGAACCTTTGGCGACGTTGGCGCATCACCGCCAACTACGACAAAACTTGGACCGAGGCCGGTGCGCAATTGGCCAGTGATGGTTTTTACGAGATCGCGCCTCTGGGCGAAAAAGACATCGACCTGAGCGAGATCGCCTCCAAAAAACGGGCCGAAGCCAAACGCAAACAAACCTTACTGAACGACATGTATGCCGGTTTGAAAACCTACTTTGAGGAACACCGAGATGACCACCCCGTCGCAGCTTGACCGCTGGATCGAAGAAGAGCGCGTGATCCGTGCCCGCATGGACGCAGGCGCTGGCCCCGGCGTGGCCACGCGTGCGCAAATTGAGGGCAAAACCGGCCTTCAAGTGATGCAGGGTCTCCTTGCAGGCGAGTTGCCGTATGCCAGCATCGCCAAGACTTTGAACTTTGTGCTGGTGGACGTGAGTGAAGGCCAAGCCATCTTTCAGGGCGCGCCCGGGCTGGACCACATGAACCCGCTGGGCACGGTGCACGGCGGCTGGTTTGCCACCTTGCTCGACTCGGCGCTGGGCTGCGCCGTGCACACCATGATGCCCCCGGGTCGGGGCTACACCACGGCCGACCTGAGCGTGAAGCTGGTCAAAGCCCTCACCCCCAAAGTGCAGCGCGTGCGGGCCATTGGCCAAGTGGTGCACTGCGGCCGCCAACTGGCCACCGCCGAAGCCCGGCTGGTCGGGCCCGATGGCACGCTGTACGCCCATGCCAGCACGGCCTGTCTGGTTTTTGAAATGCCGGGCAAAACAGCTGCCTGAGCCGGCACGCCATGCCACCCTTCGTGCAGGGCACGGTGCATGGCCTCAAAGTTCAGGCAAGGTCGTTGGTGCCATCTCTCTTCTGACTGCACGCCATTGGGCGTGCGCTACCCCTTGCAGGTCGGGCGGCAACTGGTGCTTGGCTTGCAAGTAATGGTGCGTGTACACGTCCAGATAGGCCTGCAAAGTCTGGGCGGCTTGGGACTCGCCTGTCAATTCCAGGCACAGCGATGCCACTTCGCTGGTGCACAAATGGTCGTCCCGTCTTGAGCGGCGCAGCTGGTAGCGTGACAGTTGTTCAGGCTTCAAACTGAGCACAGGCAAATGGTTCAGGTACGGGCTTTTGCGAAACATCTTGCGGGCTTCGGGCCAGGTGGCGTCGAGCATGACGAACAAGGGGCGCCGACCTTCGGGCAAAACCGGCAGCTCGTGCACCACCCGCTCGCTGGCCACAAATTCGCCCGGAAACACCACAAAGGCTTGCCATTGCGGATCGGCCAGCAGCGCCAGCAAGGCCGGGTCGACCTCTGTGCGTGCCCAGCCAAAGGCGAAGGTGTCTTGCACCACATCGGCGATCAGCCAGCCGGTGTTGCTGGGCTTGAGGGGCTCGATGTCGGCCATGAGCAAACACATGCCCGCTTGCGTGGGCAGCTCGGGGCTCAGCGCACAGATGCAGTGGCTGGGCACCAGGCGGCAGCCGGGGCAACGCTCGCCTTTGATGCCGCCACGGGCCATGAAGGGCTTGGCGCTTCGAGCCAGTCGCTCGGTGCGCAGACGTGAGACGGCATGGGGCGTTTTCAAACGATCATTTCCCATCAAACCGCTGGCGTGGCCATGCGCAATCGGCGAGCGGCTTCTTCGTCACGCGCATCGTCGATCTCACGCAACACAGCAGCCATGTCCACATCGGCGGTGGAGCGCTCAAAATGCCCCGTCAGCGGGGTCTCGTTGCTGAGCAATCCGGCCTGGTAGAGGCTCCAGATTTCAGGGCCGTAGTCGGTCTTGAGCAGTGCGGGCGCATATTGCCCGAAGTAGTCGCGCAGGTTGGCCACATCGCGCAGCAGCATGCGCTGGGCGTGGTTGTTGCCAGCAGCGTCCACGGCCTGCGGCAAGTCGATGATGACCGGCTCGTCCACACCCGGCTGATCGCCCTCACCGGGCATGTGCGCCAGCAAGATGTTGAACTCCGACAAATCACCGTGCACCACACCCGCGCACAGCATGCGCACCACTTCGCCAATCAAGGTGGCGTGGTGCTGCAGGGCTTGATCTGGCGTGAAGGCCACATCGTTCAGGCGCGGGGCGGCGTCGCCGTGCGCGTCGGTCACCAGCTCCATGAGCAGCACGCCGTCAAAAAAGTTGAAGGGCCGGGGCACGCGCACACCGGCTGCGGCCAGACGGTAGAGCGCATCCACCTCGGCGCTTTGCCAAGCAGCTTCTTGCTCTTGCCTGCCAAACTTGCTGCCTTTGGCCATGGCGCGGGCCGAGCGCGAGTTTTTGACTTTGCGGTTTTCGGTGTAGTCCACCGCTTGCCGAAAGCTGCGGTGGGTGGCTTCTTTGTAGATCTTGGCGCAGCGGGTTTCGTCGCCACAACGCACCACAAACACCATGGCCTCTTTGCCGCTCATGAGCTGGCGGACCACGGTGTCGATCAAACCCTCGTCAACCAGGGTTTGCAGCCTTGGCGGAGCCTTCATCCAGGGCGATGCAAGACGCAGATTTTGTGGCCGTCCGGGTCGCGCAGATAAGCCAGGTAGAGCTTGCCTGCAGGGCCTTCACGCCAACCGGGTGGGTCTTCGCAAGTCACGCCGCCATGGGCAATGCCTGCGGCATGGAAGGCATCGGCTTGCTCGATCGAAGTGGCTTTGAACCCATAGGTGCTGCCGTTGCCCACGCTGGCGGCTTCGCCATTGATGGGCGTGGTGATGCCAAACGAACCGGCGGGACTGCGGTAAAAATAACGGTTGTTGTTGCCCACCCCTGGGGCCTGACCCAAGGTGCCCAACACGGCGTCGTAAAACTTTTTAGAGGCTTCGAGGTCTTTCACCCCGACCATGACATGGCTGAACATTGCAATCCCCATTGAATGAAGTCCGATATTGGACCCGTCGATTGTGGACCATCTGCCAGCGTGCTTTGTCTGCCGAGTGGTTTGGGGATGGGGACGGCATGCATGCCGTCGCCCAAGGGATTGCAACGCCAAGCGCCATGGGGCAAGCTACGCGCTTGAGACCCTCTCAGTCCCCCATCGCTGTCCCCACAAAGGCCTGCCCTTTGCAATGGCCTTGGATCAAAAACAACTCTTCACCCTTGGATCCATCTCATGAGACTTCTTCACACCATGCTGCGCGTAGGCAACCTGCAACGCGCGATCGACTTCTACACCCAGGTGCTGGGCATGACGCTGCAACGCACCTCGGAAAACCCGGAGTACAAATACTCGCTCGCTTTTGTCGGTTACGGCACCAACCCGGACCATGCTGAAATTGAACTGACCTACAACTGGGGCGTGGAAAGCTACGAGATGGGCAGTGCCTACGGCCACATCGCTCTGGGTGTGCCCGATGCCTATGCCGCTTGTGAAAAAATCAAAGCCGCTGGCGGCAACGTGACCCGCGAACCCGGCCCCGTCAAAGGCGGCAGCACGGTCATTGCCTTTGTGACGGATCCCGACGGCTACAAGATCGAGCTGATTCAGCGGGCCGAATACGCCCAGCTGTGAGCCCTTCGCATCCGGAGACAAGCGCGTGACTTCACTGACTGGACAACGCATCCTGGTGACCCAGGCCAAAGACTTCATGGGCCCGGCCCTGTGCGACGCGTTGCGGGCCTGCGGCGCCGAAGTGATCGCCGACGAGCGCCTGCTCACCCACCCGCATGACGCGCAGGCCGTGATCGAGGCGGCCGGGCCGCTCGATGCGCTGGTCATCAACCTGGCGCTGCCTGCGCCGTCCACGCCCGTCACGCAAATTGACGAAGCCGAGTGGCGGCAGGTGTTTGAGGTGATGGTGGACCCGCTGCCCCGCTTGGTGCGGGCGGTGGTGCCCGGCATGAAGGCCCGTGGTGGCGGCAAGATCGTGGTGATGGGCAGCGCCTCGGCCTTGCGCGGCATGAAGCGCGCGGCCAGCTACAGCGCGGCGCGCGGCGCGCAACTGGCCTATGTGCAGGCGGCGGGGGTGGAGCTGGCCCCGGACAACATCCAGCTCAATGCCGTGGCGCAGAACTTTGTCGACAACCCCACCTACTTCCCGCCCGAGGTGCAGGCCAACCCGCGCTTTCAGGAACGCCTCAAGCGCGAAGTGCCGCTGGGTCGTCTGGTCAAGGCCGAAGAAGATGCCCGCTTTGTGGCCTACCTGTGCAGCGATGCGGCCAGCTGCTTTGTTGGACAGGTGTTCCCGATGTCGGGAGGGTGGGCGGTGCGCTGAATGCGCACATTCATTGCAACTTCGGCGATGGCTTTAGAAAAAACCGGTCATCCGCTTCATCGCTTGAAGACATAAATCAAGCTTAGCTGTGTGTCAGCACGCTGAACGAGGCATAGGGAAACAATCAGGCCGCACGCGAAGGTCGATTGCGTTGATGGCTAACGGGTTGGTTCAGTTTGACGATAGGCAATAAAAGATGATGGCTCAAATGCTCAACAACAGGCACTACAACCCCGTCGCCCAGAAGGTGATAAGCCTCGTTGTACTTTTCTGGCAATTTGTAGTGGTCTGGCAGTCCCATCAATCGAGCAGCTTCACGGGTTGAAATCAATCGACTTTTGATGTTGGGCCCATGCACGACCATGATTGTTTGCCTGCTTGAACCTCCTCCTGGGGTGCGTAAACAACCTGCAATGCCATCAAAGCGAACCTCTGCTCTTTGAACGCCGCTGCGTGTACGTTTGTAGATGGTTCCTACGCGCAGCGATTTGCTTGCTTGTGCGGCCAGTACTTTTCTCCGATGCAGTGGTGCCATCATCTCGATCAGTTGACGGGTTTCTTCTTCGGAGTGCCACTTAACGCTTTGCGGATCAGCCTCAATCAAGCGGTCCAGGGTAAGCAGGGGCTTGTCCTGTTGCGGCACAGACCACCATCGCCAAGCAGCCTTGGCTTGACCTGTCAGACGGTTATGCGCACGGACCATGGCGGCAGGATGCCATGCAGGATTTGGGGTGTTGGTATGTGACGACTCAGGTAACTTCAAACTGGCATCTACACCAACAATGAACAAGCGAGGCCTGGATTGAGGCAAGAAGTGAATTGCATCAATCAACATGGCACCTACAAGGAATCCTTGCGAAGCGATAGCTTCGGCAATCAGTTCAAAATCCTTGCCATCACGGGAAGTGAGTGCACCAAACACATTCTCCAAAACCACCATCTTGGGTTTTCGGCCTTCCGCATGAAGATCACACATCAGTTTCCAAAATCCCCAAAATGCACCTGAGCGTTCGCCTTCTAGCCCTGCACCATCCCCAGCGAGCGAGAGGTCTTGGCAGGGAAAAGAGCCCCAAGCCATGGTTGCACTGCCCGGAAGTTCCCGAGCTTGAACGTCATAGATATCTTTAACTGCAAGATGGTCACTGCCCCAGTTGGCAGAATAAGAATTCCCTTTTGTCGCACTGATGTCGTTTGCAAACAAGCATTGCCAATCCGAACCTAATCCAGCTCGCGCCATACCGCCGCCAGCGAAGAATTCGTAAAAAGTGTGCATCGCGACACCCCTAGGCTGTTAATTTATACAGTTATTCTAAATGATCTGTGGCAATTTGGAGTCATGGTCTTTAACTTTCAGTGCTGTCGTCCGCATAAGACACCGCTGATTTAACCAACGAAGAATGGTATCTGAGCAATCTTTGGAAGTGCGCATCCATGGCACCAGCGATTTGCGTTGAGTTTTTTACTGCCAAAAAATGGCCCACTATTTGGGCGTAATGACTTGCTTGACGAGGTAGGCGTTGTTCAGGCGTTTTTCTTTCTGCGATTTCTTTATCAGACATCACCTGGACTTTGACACTCGCCTTTGGGATTGATGATTTCGCTGGAACAGGTGGCACAGTTCCGTTCATCAACTTTGATTTTTTGTTGAAGTGGTGATAGAGCCTGTTTTCTGTTGGCGTAATGTCCTCGACGTTGGCCATAGGATAGGCCCAGACGTATGCGATTTCCCAGACATCGATTTGACGGTTAGCAATGATGTCTGATGCAGGGAAAATATTTCAGCGCGGCAACTGACTCGCCTCACGCGCCAACGATTCGATGCGTGCCCAATCGCCTTTTGCCAGCGCGTCTGCAGGCACCAGCCAAGAGCCCCCCACACACGCCACATTGGGCAAGCTCAGCAGCTCAAGGGCGTTTTGCTGTGTCACGCCGCCCGTGGGGCAGAACTTCACATCAAAGAACGGTCCGCTCCAGGCCTTGAGCATGGCGGGGCCGCCCGCCTGCATGGCCGGGAAGAATTTGAGTTCGGTGTAGCCGCCCTCTTGGGCGATCATGATTTCGCTGCCGGTGGCCACGCCCGGCAACAGCGGCAGACCCAAGTCTTTGCAGGCTTGACCCACCGCTCGGGTGTAGCCTGGGCTCACAGCAAACCGGGCACCCGCTTTGACGGCGGCGGCTGCATCGGCGGGGCTGCGCACGGTGCCAGCACCCACCACCGCGCCTTCGACTTCGTTGGCAATCGCTTCCATGCAGGCCAGGGCCTGCGGGGTGCGCAGCGTGATCTCGAGCATGCGGATGCCACCGGCCAGCAAGGCGCGGGCCATGGGCACGGCATGGGCCACATCGTTCAGCACGATCACAGGGATCACGGGGGCGTCCTGCATCACTTGCAGGGCGGTCAACATCGGGTTGAGGGTTACAGCCATGTGCAGGCTCCTTCTTCGGCTTTGAGCGCGTTGCGGCGCATGTTGGCAAACAGTTCACGGCCCATGCCCACGCCATTGGCGGCGCGCAGGTCGGCGGGCATTTGAGCCAGCGGGCGAGCGGCCCATTCGGCCTCGCTCACCAGCACTTGCAGGGTGCCCGCCACGCCATCGAGGCGAATCAGGTCACCGTCTTGCACCTTGGCCAGCGGGCCACCGGCAGCGGCTTCGGGCGAGACATGGATGGCCGCAGGCACTTTGCCCGAGGCACCGCTCATGCGGCCATCGGTGACCAGCGCCACCTTGAAGCCCTTGCCTTGCAGCACGGCCAGGGGCGGGGTGAGTTTGTGCAGCTCGGGCATGCCGTTGGCCTGCGGGCCTTGCCAGCGGACCACGCACACGACATCACGGTCCAGCTCACCGGCCTTGAACGCGGCGTGCAACTCGTCTTGCGAACCGAACACGCGGGCGGGTGCTTCGATGGTGTGCAGAGCTTCAGGCACCGCCGAGATCTTGATCACACTGCGGCCCAAATTGCCTTGCAAGAGTTTCAGGCCACCCGTGGTGCTGAAAGGGCTGGTCGCGGGGCGCACCACGGTGTCGTCTTTGCTGGCACCTGCATCTGTCCAAACCAGCTGCCCATTTGGCGCGGATGGAATGCGGGTGAATTCGCGCAAGCCCCCGGGGCGCACCGTCAGCACATCGGCGTGCATCAGACCCGCATCGAGCAATTCGCGAATCACATAGCCCGGGCCACCAGCGGCCTGGAACTGGTTCACATCGGCGCTGCCGTTGGGGTACACGCGGGTCAGCAGCGGCACCACGTCCGACAAGGCCGAGAAGTCGTCCCAGTCGATCACGATGCCCGCTGCACGCGCCACCGCCACCCAGTGGATCAGGTGGTTGGTGGAGCCGCCCGTGGCCAAAAGCGCCACCATGGCGTTGACGATGCAGCGCTCGTCGACCAAGCGGCCAATCGGCGTGAAGTTTTTGGCTTTGACCAAATCGAGCACGGTGCGGGCCGCTTCGCGGGTGAGTTCAGCGCGCACGCCCTCGCCCGGGTTGATGAAGGCCGTGCCGGGCACATGCAGGCCCATGGCTTCGAGCAGCATTTGGTTGCTGTTGGCCGTGCCGTAAAAGGTGCAAGTGCCTTCCCCGTGGTAGGCGGCCGATTCGGCTTCGAGCAGTTCGGGGCGCCCCACCAGGCCCAGTGCCGCTTGTTCGCGCACCTTGGATTTTTCGTTATTGGACAGGCCGCTGGTCATGGGGCCAGCAGGCACAAACACGGTGGGCAAATGGCCAAACTGCAAAGCACCAATCAAGAGGCCCGGCACGATCTTGTCGCACACGCCCAGCATCAGGGCGGCGTCAAACACGTCGTGGCTGAGCGAGACGGCGGTGGCCATGGCGATCACGTCGCGGCTGAACAAACTCAGCTCCATGCCCGGCGTGCCTTGCGTGACGCCGTCGCACATGGCGGGCACACCCCCAGCCACCTGGGCGGTAGCGCCCAGCTTGCGGGCTTCGTCTTTGATCAAGTCGGGGTAATGCTGCAGCGGCGCGTGGGCCGAGAGCAGGTCGTTGTAGGCGTTGACGATGCCAATGTTGGGCGCACGCGGGGCCACCACTTTGATTTTGTCCAGCGCGGTGGCGCGGCCTTTGTCGCTGTCTGGCATGGCGGCAAAGGCGTGGGCCACGTTGGCGCAGCCCAGACGCTGGGCACCGGGGTCTTTGTTGGCGGCGGCATTGACCTGCTGCAAATAGGCCTGGCGGGTCGGGCGGCTGCGCTCGGTGATGCGGGCCGTGACGGCCGCCAAAATTGGGTGAAGTGTCATGAACTTGGGCCTGAGAGGCTTGGTAACAAAATTACATCACCGATGGTAACCGCGAACAGTCGGTTTGGGCCGTTTACACGGTTACAGATGGGGTACAAGTCGACAACAGGCTGTTTTGAGGCTGTTAGAGGCACAAAAAAACCCGCCTAGGCGGGTCGAGCAAATCCTCAGAAAGGGCTCACTTGTGGTCAGCGTGCGCAGCTTCAGAAGCGGCTGGCGCAGACGATGCAGCTTCTGAAGCGGCCTCGGCAGGCGCTGCAGCTGCAGCTGCAGCCACGGGGGCCGCGGGTGCGGCTTTCTTGCTCTTGGCAATACCGAAACCGATGGCCAAGCCGACGGCCAGCACGATCACGGCCACCAAAACGGCCCAAACTACGGGTTGATTGTCATCTTGAGGGGTCGACATGGGGTTTTTCTCCGAAAATAGTGGCCAGATTGTAATGGGGCCTTGTTGCACATGACTGACAGCTTCACCCAAGCCAAAATCGGCCCGCCTGGCCAGCCAGAGGCGGCGGTCTTTCAAAGCAGCTTGCTGGAGCGCTTTCGCGCGCAATGCGCCATGGGCCAGGACCTGTGGGTGTTTGGCTACGCCTCGCTCTTGTGGCGTCCCGAATTTGAGGCCCAGGAACAACACCGCACCCAGGTGTGGGGCTGGCACCGCGCCCTCAAAATGTGGAGCCGTCTGAACCGAGGCAGCCCGCAATGCCCAGGCCTGGTGTTTGCCTTGCTGCCGGGCGGCAGTTGTCAGGGCGTGGCTTACCGGGTGGACAAAGAACAGGCTGACGAGGTGCTGACCCGGCTGTGGGCCCGAGAAATGCCCATGGATATCTACACGCCTTGCTGGCTACCATGCGCAACGCCCAAGGGGCCCGTCAAAGCACTGGCCTTCACCCTGCCCCGCAGCAGCCCCTGCTTCACCGGCGATTTGCCTGCGGACACTTACCGGAAAATCTTTCAGCAAGCCAGCGGACGCTTTGGCACCACGCTGGACTACGCCTTGCAAACCTACCGCAGTCTGCAGGCCCATGGCATCGAAGACCGGGCGCTGGCCACTTTGTTGCGCCATGCCGAATGACGTTTTCCGGCCTTGAATGGCCTGCAGCAAAGTGGAACTCCAAGACGCTGCCTATACTTGGCCCATGAACATCGCCGACCTGCGCAAGAGCTACGAAAAAGCCGAACTCAACGAAAACGCCTCGCACGCAGACCCGTTGAAACAATTTGAGCAATGGCTGCAAGAAGCCATCGCCGCCGAAGTGCCCGAGCCCAACGCCATGACACTGGCCACCGTGGCCAGCAACCTGCGCCCCAGCACCCGCGTGGTATTGATCAAGGGCTGCGACGAGCGCGGCATCGTCTGGTACACCAACTACGAAAGCCAAAAGGGCCATGAGCTGGCAGGCAACCCGTTTGCGGCGCTGCAGTTTCACTGGGTCGAGCTCGAGCGCGTGGTGCGCATCGAAGGCCGGGTGGAAAAAGTCTCAGATGAAGAAAGCGATGCCTACTTCCACAGCCGCCCACTGGACTCGCGCATTGGCGCTTGGGCCTCACCGCAAAGTCAGGTGATCGAGGGGCGCACCGTGTTGGTGACCAACGCCGCCAAATACGCCGCGCAATTCATGCTCAAGCCCCCTCGCCCACCGCACTGGGGCGGCTACCGGCTGGTGCCTGACAGCTGGCAATTCTGGCAAGGCCGCAAGAGCCGCCTGCATGACCGCCTGCGTTACACACAAACGGGCGAGCAATGGCTGCGCGAACGGCTGGCGCCTTGATGGCTGTCTGAGCAAGTGCTTGAGGCGCTGGTGCACAAGCCATCATCGCGCACGCCAACACGATTCATCGCGCACAGGGTGCGGCTCCTACAGGACTCGTGGGAGCAGCGCCCTGCGCGCGATCGCCTCCCTCTGAACGCGCGGACCGAAGCCGCTAAGCCAACAAAGGCAAGACCGCCATCACCACCGTCACGCTGACCAAGGCCATGGCGGTCGAGACCGCCACCGCTGCGGTGACGGTGTCTTCCTCCTTGCGGTAACGCTGGGAAAACAAAAACACATTCGCGCCAATCGGCAAAGCAGCGACCACCACCATGACCGACAGGTGCAAGCCGCGCAGGCCCAACGCCCAACCCACGGCCACCATGAGCAGCGGGTGCACCACGGTCTTGACCAGCGACAAGCGCACCGCCTCCTTGAGCTTGGCGCCGATCGCCGTCTGCGACAAGGTGATGCCCACCAACACCAAGGCCACCGGGCCGAAAGCACTGCCCAGCAACTGCAAGGGTTTGTCCACCACAGGGTGCAGGCCCCAATCGGTTTGGGCATACAGCAAACCGGCCAAGATGGGCAGCGGCACGGGATGCACGATGGCACTGCGCACCGCTTGCCACACGGTCCGCAGCATGTGCCGCTGCTCGCCGGTTTCAGCGGCTTGCTCGCGCGCCATCTGCAGCTCCAGCACCAAAGTGGCCAGCGTCAGCAACACCAGCGCGTGCAAGGAAATCAAGGTGAACAGCAAGACCAGCCCTTCTTGCCCGTAGGCCAAGCCGATCAAGGGCACGCCGATCATCAAGGTGTTGCTGAAAATGCCGGCCAGCGCCAGCACCGAGGCCCGCGAATCGCGGCCATAAAACAAGAGCATGGCAAAGAACAAAGCCCCGGCCACCACGAAGTACTGGAACACCGGGCGCAGTTCCAAGCGCTCCAGGTGCACCGAACTCATGGTGCGAAACAGCATGGCCTGCGTGAGCACCAAGAACACCAGGTTGGACAAGTCGCGCACGGCTTCGGGTCGCACCAGCTTCGCACGCCCGGCGATGAAGCCAATGAAAATCAGCAAGACCACAGGCAGCAGCGAAGAAAGGACGGGGTGGTCAAGGTTCATGCCGGGGATTATCCCGGTCACCCACCCTCTTGGCGCCGCGGAAACCACGTAGAGCCTTCGCCCACAGCACCGCCGAACCCACGCCCCTGCACTGCTGCGCTCAAAAGCTCGCTTGCACACCCAGCTTGAGAGAACGGCCTGGCAAGGGCGACTTGCCAAACGCGGTGCTGGTCAAGATGGATGTGGCGCTGTAGGCCAATTGGTCGGTCAGGTTGTCGAGCCGGACAAACCAGTGGAGCACCGTGGCGTCCAGCTTCTGGCGGTAAGACACGCTGGCGTTGACCAGGGTGTAGGCCCCGGTGGCCACGCTGCCAGTGGGCACGCGGTGTTGCGCGGCATGCCAGTCGGCACCGAGCTTGGCGCTCCAGGGGCCTTGGGCATAGGCCAGCGTCGAGCCCAAGCGCAAGGGGGCGATGCGGGGCAAGGGCTCGCCGGTGCTGCTGTTGGTGGCGCGCACGGTGTCGGCCCGCCAGTCCAAGTCCAAGGTAGACGGGCCATGCCACAGGCGCTGACGGCCATTGACCTCCAAACCTTGGAAGCGTGCCTTGACGCCTTCGTAGCCTTGCACAGGAAGACCCTCTCGCATTTCACCCGTGTTCATCAAGCCAATGTAATGGGCGAACTGGCTGGCAAAAGCGGTCACGGTCATGCGCTGAGGTCCGCTCTTCCAATCGAGTCCCAAGTCCAGGCTGTTCGACTTCTCCAGGCCCAAGCTGCTGTTGCCCACCTCCCAGGCATGGGTGGCCAGGTGCGGTCCATTGGCGAACAGCTCGTAGTCTTTGGGTGCGCGCTGTGACATGGCTGCATTGCCGGTCAAGGCCCAGGCAGATGTCAGCTTGTAGGCCGCGCCAGCGGCCAGGCTCAAAGGTGTGAAGTCCCGCGTACCGACTTCAAAACGCGCCAGTGCAGGATTGCCCAGAGACTGCACCTGCACCGATTCCCAGCGCACGCCCGCATTGACCTGACCCCAAGCGGTGGGCAACTCTTCGTGCACAAACAATGCTTGACTGCGGGTGCGGCTGAAGGGTGCGAAGGCTTCATCGCCCACGGCAGAAAACCGGCTCGATTCCACCTGCGCCCCCAGCACACCTTGCCAACCGGCCAGCATGCGGTGGCGAGCCTCCACCCGCAAGTCTTGCGCTTGACTGGCGAACACCGTGCCCGGCTTGCCGCCGTCAAATTCGGTGTGCTGGTAATCGGTGTGGCTCACGCGGGCCTTCACGCTGTCCCACACGCCCGGCAAATGGCGCACCTGGCCTTCGAGCGCATAGCGCGTGGTCTTCATGCCGATCGTCACCCGGTCTTCGGCCACGGTGCCGTAATCACTTTGGTAGCTGTTGACCGAGGCCCCTAAGTAACCGTCAGCCCAAAAGGTGCTCGCGCCGATGGCACCGCCTTGCGACTGGCTGGCCGAATTGCAGATGCGGCGAGCGTAGCGGGTTTCACCCGTTTGGTCGCAGGCCAGCGACACCGGCACGCGCACATCGCCTGCGCGCCGATCAAAACCGTCCACATGCACGGCCCAGCGTTCGTTGCCCGCTTCCACCAAACCTGCCGCGCTGCGCTCGTCATTGCCTGTACCTGCTTGCAGCTGGGCTTTGCCCGACACCCCCGACAAGGCTTCGCGAGGGATGCGGTTGTCGATCACATTGACCACCCCGCCCACCGCACTGCCGCCGTATTGCAAGGCAGCTGAACCGCGCAAGACTTCGATGCGCTCGGTGGACAACACATCCAGCGGCACCGCATGGTCGTAGCTCAGCGCCGACACATCGGCGCTGGCGGCGCTGTTGTTCAGCACCCGGATGCGGTCTCCGTCCAGCCCCCGGATGATGGGGCGGCTGGCATTGGGGCCAAAGTAGGTGCTGGACACGCCGGGCAAACCATTCAAGGTTTCGCCCACAGTGCTCTGCCCACGTTCGAGCAAGTCGCTGCGGCCCATGGCGCTGGCCGGTGCGGTGGTTTGCTCTCGCCCCAAGGGGTTGCCGGTGATGACGATTTCAGTGGAAGATGTTTGCCCCCAAGCGGTGGGCACGATGCCCATGGCAAACAAACTGGCGCACGCCAGTAGAAAAAAGGATTGATATGTTTTCATGCTTCGGATCTGAGGAAACTGAAACTCGTCCGCACAGACCAAGCCTTGGGCCCGTCGTGCAAACAGCGATCAGGAATTCAAATCCGGTGGGGCGGCGCTCTGGCCTGTGCGGGCCACCAAAGCTGCTGACCATGACTGACCAACCGCTGCCAGGCAGCTGCCGCCATGGGCAAAAGTGCCAAACTGACCACCTCTGGCCAAGCCGTGAGTGCACAGGCATGTCCCAAATGGTCCAACACATGGCACAGCGCTGAGCCCAGCTCGTGGTCATCGTCCATGGCCATCGGCACCGCCGACTCGGCCTGAACCGCAGAGGAGTCCAACACCGCCACCACTTGTTGCACCTGGTGGGCGATGCCGTGCCACTGCCCCCATATGGGTGCCCACAGCAAAGCCAGGACCAAGCCAAAGGTCGGTACAACACGGCTGCGCAACAGGGCGCCAAACGCAGAGCAAAAAGACATTGCGCTCATTGGAACATCAAAACCGTGACGGCAGCGTGAGCCAGCAAACTGCAGATCAATCGCGCACCAAGCGCGCAAAAGTCTGGCGGAACTTGGTCACCTTGGGCGCAGCCACCGCCAGGCAATAACCTTGATAGGGGTTGCGTTCAAAGAAATCCTGGTGGTAGTCCTCTGCGGCGCTGTAGTTCGCTAAAGGCTGCACCTCGGTGACGATGGGCTGGCCAAAGGCCTGCGCCGCATTCAGCTCGGCGATCATGGCCTTGGCCACTTCGGCTTGCTCAGGGGTGGTGAAGTAAATGCCGCTGCGGTACTGCGTGCCCACATCGTGGCCCTGGCGGTTGAGCGTGGTCGGGTCGTGGATCACAAAGAAGATTTCCAGCAGCTCACGGGTGCTGATCTGCGCGGGGTCGTACACCAGCTTGACCACTTCGTTGTGGCCGGTGCGGCCTGTGCACACCTGCTCGTAACTGGGCTGCACGGTCTGACCATTGCTGTAGCCCGACTCGACATCGCTCACGCCAAGCACCTTCACGTAAACGGCCTCGGTGCACCAAAAGCATCCGCCGCCCAAAACCAACGTTTCTGTCATGTCCGTTCCTTCAAAGTCATTCAAATGCGAGAAGCCATGGCGCACAAAGCGACTCCCCGGCAAAGCCGTTCAGGGCACCTGCGACGGCTCATCGCCCACGGGATGGGCTCCTACAAAAACCACAGCCCGTCATGGCGACCCCCTGTGGGCGATGGCAACGCGCTGCAGGCCATTATCCGACTCGCTGCACTGCCTGCACAAAGTCCTTCAGGGCCATCTGGTCGCGGCCACTGCGCCACAGGCAGCGTGTGTCGTAGCGCACATCGGCCTGGGCCAGTGGCACAAAGGCCACCCCGGCCAAAGCCGACTTTTGCAGGGCCTGCGGCACCAGCGCCACGCCCTGCCCCTGCGACACCAGAGACACCACGCTCAGCCAGTGGCGCAGCTCGTGCACCGCCGGGGGCAACCAGCCCGCCTGCTCGCACTCGCTCAGGATGCGGGCGTGGTAGTCGGGCGACACCGTGCGTGAGACCACCACCAGTGACTCACCGCGCAACTGGTCCAGCCCGACAACCCCAGCACGCGCCAACGGGTGCGCCAGCGGCAGGCAGGCCACCAGCGGCTGGCTCACCACCAACACCTGGTCAAAGCCCGGCGGCACGCGGGGGGTATGGACAAAGCCCACGTCCAGCCGGTCGCGCACCAGCTCGGACAGCTGCTCGCTGGAGCTGAGCTCCAGCAACACCAGCTTCAGGCGCGGATGGCTGGCCTGAAAACGGCTGAGCAACTGCGGCAAACCGCAGTACAGCATGGTCCCGGCAAAACCGATGTGCAGCTCGCCCGACTGCCCCTCGGCCACCTCACGCGCCTCGCGGGCGGCGTCGCTCGCCTGCGCCAGCAGGGCGCGGGCGGCGGGCACAAAGGCTTGGCCTGCGGCGGTGAGCTGCACGCCCCGGCTGTTGCGGGTAAAGAGCTGCGCGCCCACAGACGCTTCGAGTTGCTGGATGTTGAGCGACAGCGGCGGCTGCGAGATCGACAGGCGCTGGGCCGCCCGGCCAAAGTGCAGCTCCTCGGCCAAGGCCAGAAAATAACGGAGGTGACGGAATTCCATGTATTAAAAATTTATATTGATGCATCCATAATCAATATTAGACAGCTATTCATGCCACCCTGACAATCGGGCTCAAGACTTTTTCACGGAGACACCCTCATGGCCACAAGCAAAAACACCTTCAACTGGGAAGACCCCTTTCACCTCAGCGCCCAACTGACCGACGACGAGCGCCAAGTCAGCGAAGCCGCCCGCGCCTACTGCCAAGAGCGTTTGCTGCCCCGCGTCAAGGACGCTTTTCTGAATGAAACCACCGACCGCTCGATCTTCAACGAGATGGGCGAGCTGGGCCTGTTGGGCGCCACCATCCCCGAGCAGTACGGCGGCGCAGGCCTCAACTACGTCTGCTACGGCTTGGTCGCGCGTGAAGTCGAGCGCGTGGACTCGGGTTACCGATCCATGATGAGCGTGCAGTCGTCCCTGGTGATGGTGCCGATCAACGAATTCGGCACCGAAGAACAAAAGCAAAAGTACCTGCCCAAGCTGGCGCGTGGCGAGTGGGTCGGCTGCTTTGGCCTGACCGAACCCAACCACGGCTCCGACCCCGGCAGCATGATCACCCGCGCCAAGAAAGTGCCCGGCGGCTACAGCCTGTCTGGCGCCAAGATGTGGATCACCAACAGCCCGATCGCGGACGTGTTTGTGGTCTGGGCCAAGGACGATGAAGGTGCCATCCGTGGCTTCATCCTCGAAAAAGGCTGGAAAGGCCTGTCCGCCCCCGCCGTGCACGGCAAGGTCGGCCTGCGTGCCTCCATCACCGGCGAGATCGTCATGGACGAGGTGTTCTGCCCTGAAGAAAACGCCTTCCCCGAAGTGCGTGGCCTCAAAGGCCCCTTCACCTGCCTGAACAGCGCACGCTACGGCATCGCCTGGGGCGCCTTGGGTGCCGCAGAAGACTGCTATTTCCGCGCCCGCCAGTACGTGATGGACCGCCAGCAGTTTGGCCGCCCCTTGGCCGCCAACCAGCTGATCCAGAAAAAACTGGCCGACATGCTGACCGAGATCAGCCTGGGCCTGCAAGGCTGCCTGCGCCTGGGCCGCATGAAAGACGAAGGCACCGCCTCGGTCGACCTGACCTCCATCCTCAAGCGCAACAGCTGCGGCAAGGCGCTCGATATCGCCCGCTTGGCCCGCGACATGATGGGCGGCAACGGCATCAGCGCCGAATACGGCGTGGCCCGCCACTTGGTCAACTTGGAAGTGGTCAACACCTACGAAGGCACGCACGATGTCCACGCCTTGATTTTGGGCCGCGCCATCACTGGCATCGCCGCGTTCTCCAACTGAGCCACGGGCCTGACAGCCTTGCCGCCTGCAAGCGGCGTGGCTGGCGATGGCCCCGTTGGACTGACTTCACATTCAGGGGCTTCGGCCCCTGTTTCTTGACCAGCGCTTGACCTTCTTGTGTGCGCCACCGGCTTGACGCGCATCAGGTGAGCCACTACATTACTAACCAGTCAGTCATTAGCCAACTGGTTTGTGTGAACACCGAAGCATCAGCCCCCCACAAGCGCGAACGCCGCAAACAAGACCGCCCCGGAGAACTCCTGGAGGCGGCTTTGGATTTGTTCGTCGAAAAAGGCTTTGCAGCCACCCGCGTCGAAGAAGTGGCCGCTCGCGCAGGCGTGTCCAAAGGCACCTTGTTTTTGTACTTCCCCAGCAAAGAAGACCTGTTCAAAGCCGTGGTCCGTGAAAACGTGGTCGCTCCGGTCACGCAAGGCGCTGCCGAGGTGGCGCAGTTTCAAGGCCCCACAGGCGAACTGCTCGAATGGATGCTGCTCCAATGGTGGCGCAGGTACGGTGCCACCAAGGCTTCCGGCATTTCCAAGCTGGTGATGAGCGAAGCCAGCAACTTCCCCGAATTGGCCTCTTTTTACCGTCAAGAGGTGATCGAGCCCGGGCAGGCACTGGTGCGCTTTGCGCTGCAAAGAGGCCTTGACCGGGGCGAGTTGCAACCCATGAACATCGAATTGGCGCTGCACTCCGTGATGGCGCCGCTGCTGTTTTTGGTCATGTGGAAACACTCCATGGGCCCCTGCTCCCCGGCGAACGAACACATCGATCCCGAGCAATTCATTTCCCAACACGCCCAACTGCTGGTGCGTGGTTTGTCTACTTCTTGATCTGTCATGAAAAAATCAACCCTCTGGATCGTGTCGGGTGTGGCCATCGCCGTGCTGGTGGTCGCAGGTGCCCGTTTGCTGAGTCAGCGCAAAGCGGCCAGCGCACCCGCCACCACAGCTGCGGCTGCGCCCGTGATGGAGCTGGCCAGCACCGATGTGCTGACCGTCAAAACCCAAGCCTTGGCCATGGGCCTGCCCGTGTCGGGCGCGCTCAAAGCCACACAAAGCGCCTTCATCAAGGCCCGGGTCGCCGGGGAGCTGGTGGCCCTGAACGTGCGCGAAGGCGATGCGGTGCAAGCCGGCCAGGTCGTGGCGCGTGTAGACCCGATCGAATACCAAGCCCGCCAGCGACAGGCGCAACAGCAAGCCGACTCGGCCAAAGCGCAGGTGGACATTGCCCAGCGCCAGCACGACAACAACAAGGCCCTGGTGGACCAGGGCTTCATCTCGCAAACCGCGCTGATCACCTCGCAAGCCACTTTGAATGGTGCCAAAGCCACCCACATGGCCGCCGTGGCCGCGCTCGACGTGGCCAACAAGGCGATCGACGATGCCAATTTGAAAGCCCCGTTCGCAGGCCAAATTGCACAGCGCCTGGTGCCCCAAGGTGAACGCGTGGCGATTGACGCCCGCATTGTGGAAATCGTGAACCTCTCGCAACTCGAGCTCGAAGCCGCCCTGCCCGCCAACGAGGCCGCCCAAGTGCGTGTGGGCATGAAGGCGCAGCTGCAAGTCGAAGGCTTGAGCACTCCGGTGCAAGCCCGCGTGCTGCGCATCAACCCCAGCGCCCAAGCGGGCAGCCGCAGTGTGCTGGTGTACCTGGGTGTGGCCGGTCGCGAAGGCTTGCGCCAGGGCCTGTTTGCCGAAGGCGCACTGGGCACCCAGACCGTGCAGGCCATGGCCGTGCCGCTCAGCAGCGTGCGCACCGACAAACCGCTGCCTTACGTGCAGGTGCTGGAGAACAACACCGTGCGCCATGTGCCCGTCAAAACAGGCGCGCGCACCGAAGTCCAAGGCCAGACCTTGGTGGCCATCGAAGGCCTGAGCGAAGGTGCGCAAGTGCTGGCCGCCAGCGCGGGCGCTGTGCGCGAAGGCGTGCAGATCAAATTCACGGCCACGGCCCGCTAAAAGGTCAACAGCATGTGGTTCACCCGCGTCAGCCTGAAAAACCCCGTCTTTGCCACCATGGTCATGCTGGCCCTGGTGGTGCTGGGCCTGTTTGCCTACCAGCGCCTCAAAGTTGACCAGTTCCCCAACATCGACTTTCCGGTGGTGGTGGTCAGCACCGAATACCCCGGCGCATCGCCCGAAATTGTCGAAAGCGAAGTCTCCAAAAAGATCGAAGAAGGCGTCAACTCGATCGCTGGCATCAATGCATTGACGTCCCGCAGCTACGAGAACCAGTCGGTGGTGGTGATCGAGTTCCAGCTGCACATCGATGGTCGCAAGGCCGCCGAAGACGTGCGCGAAAAAGTCGCCTCCATCCGCCCCAACCTGCGCACCGAAGTCAAAGAACCCAAGGTGTTGCGCTTTGACCCGTCCAGCAAAGCCATCTGGTCGCTGGCCGTGGTGCCGGACACCACCCAGGCCAAGGTGCCCACCGCGGTGGAGATGACCAACTGGTCCGAACAGGTCCTGAAAAAGCGCCTGGAAAACGTGCGTGGCGTGGGCTCGGTCACCTTGGTGGGCGGCACGCGCCGCGAGATCAACTTGTACCTGCAACCCTCGGCCATGGAAGCGCTGGGCATCACCGCCGACCAAGTGGTGGCCGCCGTGCGCAACGAAAACCAGGATCTGCCCGTGGGTGCGATCCGCTCGCTCGAGCAAGAGCGCATGGTGCAGATCGAGTCGCGCATGAAGCGCCCCGAAGACTTTGGTCAGATCATCGTGGCCCGCAAAGGCGGCTCGCCCGTGCGCCTGTCGCAAGTGGCCACCGTGCAGGACGGCGCACAGGAAATCGACTCGCTGGCACTCTACAACGGCCAGCGCACCTTGCTCTTGTCGGTGCAAAAGTCACAAGACGAAAACACCATCCAGGTGATCGACGGTCTGGTCAAGACCGTGGCCGAGCTGCAAAATCAGCTGCCACCCGGCTTGCGTCTGGAGCCCATCACCGACAGCTCGCGACCCATCCGTGTGGCGGTGGACAACGTGCGCCGCACCCTGATCGAAGGCGCCATCCTGACGGTGCTGATCGTGTTCCTGTTCCTGAACTCCTGGCGCTCCACCGTGATCACCGGCTTGACGCTGCCCATCTCGCTGATCGGCACCTTCATGTTCATGAACATGTTCGGCTTCACCATCAACATGATCACGCTGATGGCCTTGTCGCTGTGCGTGGGCCTCTTGATCGACGACGCCATCGTGGTGCGCGAGAACATCGTGCGCCATGTGCAAATGGGCAAGAACGCTTACGACGCCTCGATGGAAGGCACCTCCGAAATCGGCCTGGCCGTGCTGGCCACCACCTTGTCCATCGTGGCGGTGTTTTTGCCCATCGGTTTCATGGAAGGCATCATCGGCAAGTTCTTCCACGAGTTCGGCATCACCATCGTGGCAGCGGTGGGCATCTCGATGTTTGTCAGCTTCACGCTCGACCCCATGCTGTCGAGCATCTGGCACGACCCGAGCATCGAAGCCCATGGCCAACGCCACGCGCCCGTGACGCTTTACGACAAAACCATTGGCCGCGTGACCCACTGGTTTGACACCGGCACCGACAAGCTGTCCGACGGCTACCAAAAAATCCTCGCTTGGTCGCTGGAGCACAAGCGCAAGACCGTGTTGATGGCCATCGGCGTGTTCGTGACCAGCATCTTCATGGTGCCGCTCTTGGGCACCGAGTTCGTGCCCAAGGCCGACTTTTCTGAAACCTCGGTGAACTTCCAGACGCCCGTGGGCAGTTCGCTCGAAGCCACCGAAGCCAAAGCGCGCCAGGTCGAGAGCATCATCCGCGAGTTCCCTGAAGTGCGTTACACCGTGGCCACGCTCAACACCGGCAACGCGCTGGGCAAGAACAACGCCAGCATCTATGTGCGCCTGATCAACCGCAAAGACCGCCAGCGCAGTGTGGACCAAATGTCGGCGGTTCTGCGCGAACGCTTGCAACAAGTGCCCGGCATCACCGTCACGCACGCGGGCTTGCTCGACAGCGTGGGCGGCAACAAGCAAATCGAATTTTCCATTCAAGGCCCCGACCAGCGCGAGCTGGAACGCCTGACCCTGCAGGCCATGGACAAGCTGCGCGCCATCCCGGGCCTGGTTGACTTGGACTCCAGCGTCAAGGCCAACAAGCCCACCATCGGCGTGCAGGTGCTCACCACCTCGGCGTCTGACCTGGGCCTGGGCACTGGTCAGTTGGCCGGGCCGCTGCGCACCCTGGTGGCCGGGCAAACGGTGGGCAACTGGCGCGCCCCCGACGACCAAACTTACGACGTGAACGTGCGCTTGTCGCCCGACGCCCGCAACAACCTGCAAGACTTGGAACGCCTGCCCTTTGCCATGACCGCCGCCGATGGCAGCACCCGGATCGTGCGCCTGGGTCAGGTGGCCAAGATCAGCGAAAGCACCGGCTCCAACCAGATCAACCGCCGTGACCTGACGCGCGAAGTGGCGATCAATGCCAACGTTTACAACCGCGCTGCAGGCCAAGTCTCGGGCGACATCAAAACCGTCATGGAGGGCCTGAACCTGCCCCCGGGCTACCGCTTCCAGTTTGGCGGCTCCACCAAGAACATGGCCGAATCCTTTGGCTATGCCCTCTCGGCCTTGGCGCTGGCGGTGATCTTCATTTACATGATCCTGGCCAGCCAGTTCAAGAGCTTTTTGCAGCCCCTGGCCCTGATGACCGCCCTGCCTTTGACACTGATCGGTGTGGTGTTGGCCCTGATGGTGTTCCGCTCGACCCTGTCGATGTTCTCCATCATCGGCGTGATCATGCTGATGGGCCTGGTCACCAAAAACGCCATCTTGTTGGTGGACTTCGCCATCCGCGCCCGAGAAGATCAGACGGACAAGGACGGCCGCCGCATCCCCGGAATGGAACGCAGCGAAGCCTTGCTGATGGCTGCCAAAGTGCGTTTGCGCCCCATTTTGATGACCACGCTGGCGATGATTTTTGGCATGGTGCCACTGGCCTTTGCCATGACCGAAGGGTCCGAGCAACGCGCCCCCATGGGCCAAGCGGTCATTGGCGGGGTCATCACCTCGTCGCTGCTGACCCTGGTGGTCGTGCCGGTGGTGTACTGCTACATGGATGACCTGGCGCAATGGCTGCGCCGAAAAGCCGGTTTGGCCCCTGCGCGTCAGGGCTCCGTGGGCACAGGCCAGTAAAATCGGACAGATATTGGAAAACCCCTCAGGAGTAAGAAAAATGGATCTGAACCAGGCCCGCTTCAACATGATCGAACAGCAAATCCGCCCTTGGGAAGTGCTGGACCCGCAAGTGCTGGACTTGTTGTCGGTGGTTCGCCGCGAAGACTTCGCCCCGCTCGCCCACAAGGCGCTGGCGTTTGTGGACATGGAAATCCCCCTGGGCGCTGCCGCCAACCAGGTCATGCTGGCGCCCCGCGTACAAGCCCGCCTGCTGCAAGAGCTGGCCCTGAAGAAAAGCGACAAAGTGCTCGACATCGGCACCGGCTCCGGCTTCATGGCCGCCCTGATGGCCCACCAAGCCGCCAGTGTGCTGAGCCTCGAGACCGAGGCCAGCTTGGCTGCTCAAGCCCAGGCCAACTTGCAAAAAGCAGGTGTGACCCAGGTCAGCGTGCGCGTGGCCGATGGCAGCCAAGGCGCAGCCGCCGACGGTCCTTTTGACGCCATCTTGCTCAACGGCTCGGTGGCCCAGGTGCCTGCGGCCTTGCTGCAACAGCTCACCGTTGGCGGCCGTTTGGTGGCCATCGTGGGGGACGAACCCATGATGCGCGCCACGGTGGTCACCCGCAACAGCGACAACACCTTCACCACGACCGAGCCATGGGACTGCAACGCCCCACGCTTGAACGGCTTCACCGAGCCCTCACGCTTCACATTCTGAGCCCCATGCAACAGATCACGCCTGCACAACTGAACGACTGGGCCGCACAACAAGCTAGCCGCCCTGTGCTCTTGGACGTGCGCGAAGCCTGGGAGCTTCAAACCGCCAGTGCCCGGCCCGACAGCCTGGACGTGGTGCACATGCCCATGCAGACCATCCCGGCACGCCTGGACGAGCTGGACCGGTCGCGCCCCATGGCCTGCTTGTGCCACCATGGTGCGCGCAGCCAGCAAGTGGCCCACTTCCTGGCCCAGCAAGGCTTTGAGGTGGTCAACGTGGCCGGTGGCATCCATGCCTGGTCGCTGCAAGTTGACCCCACTGTGCCCGTGTATTGATTGCAGTTCATTGCGCTTTGCCCATTCATCGGATTTTCAGAAAGCACCCCATGTCGAACAACCACTCCACTTTCACATTGTTCCAACGCTTGCCATTGGCAATGCTCGTGTCACTGGCTTTTGCCAGCACCAGCCAGGCACAAAGTCTGGTCGACATGTACGACATGGCCAAGGGCTATGACGCGGGGTACCAGTCGGCCAAATCGCAGTACGAAGCCAACTTGGCCAAGGCGGATCAGGGCAAAGCCGCTTTGCTTCCCACTGTGGGATTGGGGGCTGGGGCGACGAGATCCAACTTTGAAGCCCACGCCATCAATGGATCATCGTTTACAGCGCAAGATCGCTCTTACACGACACAAACCGCAGGCATCAATGCCACTCAGCCCTTGTACCGTCCTGCAAACTTAGCGACTTACCAACAAAGCCAAAAAGGACTGGATGCAGCCAGGGCAACATTACTTCAGGCAGAACAAGATTTGATCGTACGCACCAGCCAGGCCTATTTCGACGTATTGGGCGCTCAAGACAGCCTGACCTTCGTGAAGGCACAAAAATCCGCTGTCGCCGAACAGCTGGCCAGCGCCAAGCGTAATTTTGACGTCGGCACCGCCACCATCACAGACACCCGTGAAGCTCAAGCGAGATTTGACTTGGTAACGGCGCAGCAAATCGCAGCGGAAAATGATCTCAATGTGAAAACTGTAGCGCTGGAATTACTGGTTGGTAAAACAGGCATGACCCCTTCCGTTTTGACCACTTCTGCTGTACTGCCCCAAGCGCCTGGAGCAGGTCCGCAGGAATGGATCGCACAAAGCGAACAAATCCACCCTGGGATTCAACAAGCCAAAGCCAATTTAGAAATTGCTAAACTGGAAACAGAAAAAGCTGAAGCGGGACATAAACCTACTGTGGACTTCACATTGGGATACAACGTTCAGAAAAACATCAACGGGGCAGCAACAGTTTTCGCCTCATCACAAAACCAAGCCACGGTCACCAGCGCCGGCGTGAGTTTGAACGTTCCAATTTTCGCTGGCTTCGCCACCCAAAACCGCGTTCGTGAAACCTTGGCTTTGGAAGACAAAGCACGCAATGATTTGGAAGGCGCGCAACGCCAGGTGGCCCAAGCCACCCGCACCGCCTACCTGGGCCTGCAATCGGGTCTGGGCCAAGTCAAGGCTCTAGAGGCCGCAGAAGCCTCGAGCCAAGCCGCGCTGGACGCCAACAAACTCGGTTACCAAGTGGGTGTGCGCATCAACATCGATGTGCTCAACAGCCAAAGCCAGCTGTACCAAACCAAGCGCGATCTGGCCAAAGCACGTTACGACGTTTTGGTCGGTCAGCTCAAACTGCGCCAAGCCAGCGGCACGCTCAAGGCAGAAGACCTGCAAAGCATCAACGCATTGCTGCAAAAATAAACACCCCCCTGCTAAGCCCTCAGCCCTCAGCCCTGTTAGCCTTCACTGGTTAGCAGGGCTGAACTGTTTTTGCAGCAAGGGAGACCATGCCTTGCTCGCCATCACGGTCACTGTACTTGCCTTGCGTGCCCCACAGTTAAAGGCAAGGATAGATTTTTGCAGGAGCCCACCCCTGTGGGCGATGAGCGTGGCACAAGGCTGACAAACAGGGTCAGTTCAAACTTCATGGGGCAGCATCAATCATGACCGTTGACTGCACTGGCAATCGATTGGGCGTATCGGTCTGCGGAGCCTCTGCCTTGCGCCACCATGTCCAAGCCCGCTTGTTGCGCTCGCGCCAGCGCAGCGCGGTCGTTCAGCCAGGCCAGCGCTTGGTCCAGCGCACCGTCCATGTCGGCCACGCGCTTGGCTGCGCCAGCCGCCTCGGCCTGTGCTGAGGCCTCGGCGAAGTTGAAGGTGTGCGACCCCATGATGATGGGGCAGCCAAAGGCGGCGGCCTCGATCAGGTTTTGCCCGCCCAGCGGCATGAAACTGCCCCCCAAAAAAGCCATGTCTGCCGCATGAAAATACTGCGGCATCTCGCCCAGGCTGTCGCCCAGCCAGACCTGTGCATCACAAGCCGCTGCAGGCCATGCGCCATCCACCGGCAGCGCGCTGCGCCGAAACACCGAACAAGCTTTGGCTTGCAACAATTGGTTCACTTCGTCAAAGCGCTGAGGATGACGCGGCACCAGCAACCACAGCACCCCTGCATCGGCAAAGGCTTGCCAACGCGCCGGATTGGACGCCAGTGCATCCAGCCACAAGGCCTCTTCCCCTTCACGGGTGCTGGCCAGCATCAGCACTGGACGGCTTTGGCCGCCCTGTGTCCATTGCGCCCGCCATTGCTGCGCCCTCGACAGCGCTTGCGGCTGGGGTTGCACATCGAATTTGAGGTTACCCAGCACCGCATCGACCCGCGCGCCCAAGGCACGCAAACGCTCAGCATCGGCCTCGGACTGCGCCAGCACGCCCGTCAAACCTCGGTACGCAGGCCCTGACAGCCACGCCAAACGCTGAGCCGATCGCAGCGACTTGTCATTGAGCCGCGCATTGACCAGAACCAAAGGCACCGCTTGCTCTTGGCAAGCCTGCACCAAACTGGGCCAGACTTCGGTTTCCATCAAGATGCCGCAACGCGGGCGGTGGTGCTGCAAGAAGCGGCGCGTGGCTTCGGGCGTGTCCCAAGGCAACCAGGCTTGCACATCACCCGGCTGCAGCAGGCTCTGGCCCTGCGCCCAACCGGTGGCGGTGCTGTGCGTGAGCAACAAGCGCATGCCCGGCAGGCGCTGGCGCAAGGCGTCGATCAGCAGGCCTGCCGCACGGGTCTCGCCCAGCGATACCGCGTGCACCCAAACACAGCCAGGTGCCAAAGCCGCGCTGTCGTAAACACCAAAACGCTGCGGGATCTGCTGCAAATAGCCCGGCTCTTGTTGGCCACGGCGCTGCAGTTTGCGGCGCAGCAAGGGCTGCAAACCGCGCATCAACAGCCCATAGGCCGACAGCGACAAGCGCTCAAGCCAAGACATGGCACGCTGGGGCATGGCGCTCAACGCTCAAGCACCCGCAAACAGTTGCGCATAGACGCGGCCAATGCCTTCGGCCTCTTTGGCCAAAGAGAAGTTCTCGACCACACGCTGACGCGCCGCCTGGCCCATGCGCAGGGCTTGCTCGCGGTCGCTCAAGACCTTGCGCACGGCTTGCGCCAAGCCCGGGACATCGCCCGTGTGCACCATCTCGCCGGTCAGTCCGGGGATGGCCAATTGGTCAAACGCACCGGTACGCGAGCACACCAGCGCGCACTCGGTGGCCGCCGCCTCAAACGGCGTGAGGCCAAAAGGCTCGTAACGCGGGCAAGCCACGCACAGCAAGCATCGCTGGTACCACAGGTGCACTTCGCCTGCGGGTACTTCGCCCAAAAAGACGATGCGATCGGCCAAGCCTGCAGCGGCAATTTTGGCTTTGAGTTCGTCTTGGTAAGCCTGGTGCTTGGGTTGGGCCAAACCGGCAATCACCGCCGTGGCTCCGGGCAAATGCGGCAGGGCTTCGATCATGGCGTCCACAAACACATCGCTGCCTTTGTCGGGCCGCACACGGCCAAACACGCCAATGCCGTACTCACCCGGCAAGCCCGATGCTTTCCAGGCCGTGCGCTTGTCGGCCGGTGGTGAAAAGCGTGACAGGTCGATGCCGTGCGGCACCACCGCCGTGGTGTTGGGCACAAACGATGCGGCCAAGGGCGTGGTGGAGATCACCGCGTCCATTTTGGAAATCAACCAACGCGGAAACGCGCCGTGCAAGTGCTGGGCCGCCGAGGTGAACACCAACTTGATGGGCAAGCGCAGCACATCGCGCGCAAAAATCGCGGCCATCATTTCCGGGTCGCGGCGAACATGCCAGATGCGAAACGCCCGCCCCTCAGGGGGCTTGCGCGAGAGCTTCATGGCCTCGCGCAGCGTCATGCCATCAATGCCGTTGGACATGCGGGTGCCGCAAAAGCCCAGCCGCCATTGGTGCGCCTGCAAGGGCACCAGCGCGTTGATGGTGGCCGACACGCCGGTGTAGCGCTCTTTCAGGTTGAAGACGATGACCTCGGGGTCCTGACTGAGCACGGCGTTGGCGGGGTTCATCTGGGGCTTTCGGTGAAGCGTTTTCAGTGAGCAGCAGCGCCAATGTGTGCATCGGGCTTGACCGAGCGCAGCAAGGCCAGCATGTCAGCCTCGATGCGGTGCAGCGCGGCTTCGGTCTGGCCCTCAAAGCGCAACACCAGCACGGGCGTGGTGTTTGAGGCCCGGATCAGGCCAAAGCCATCGGGCCAGTCCACGCGCAGGCCGTCGATGTCAGACACCTTGGCGGGCGCGCTGAAGGTGCTGCCCGCTTTGGCTTGCAGGGCACGCGTCACGCTGTGCGGCTCGCCTTCGGCGCAGGCCACGTTCAACTCGGGGGTGCTGAAGCTGCTGGGCAGCGCGTTGAGCACCACGTTGGCATCGGGGCTCTTGCTCACGATTTCCAGCAAGCGGCAGCCCGCATAGGTGCCATCGTCGAAACCGTACCAGCGCTCCTTGAAAAAGATGTGGCCGCTCATCTCGCCGCCCAGCGGGGCCTGACCGCCTTCGGCCTCGATGGCCTTCATCTTCGCCTTGATCAGCGAGTGACCGGTTTTGTACATCAACGCTTTGCCACCAGCGGCCTCGATGGCTGGGGCCAGGCGCTGCGAGCACTTCACATCAAACAAGATGGTGCCGCCGGGCACGCGGCTGAGCACGTCCTCGGCAAACAATTGCATCTGGCGGTCGGGGTAAATGTTGTTGCCGTCTTTCGTCACGATACCCAATCGGTCGCCGTCGCCGTCAAAGGCCAGGCCCAGTTCGGCCCCGGTGGTTTTCAGGGCGTTCATCAGGTCTTGCAGGTTTTCGGGCTTGCTGGGGTCGGGGTGGTGGTTGGGGAACTCGCCATCGACTTCGCTGAACAGCTCGATCACTTCGCAACCCAGGGCGCGGAAGATGCCGGGGGCTGAGGCCCCGGCAATGCCGTTGCCCGAATCGACCACGATTTTCATGGGGCGCGCCAAACGGATGTCGCCCACGATGCGCTGGGTGTAGTCGGCCAGCACATCCAAATGCGACACGCCGCCACCGGCTTGGAGTTGCCAGGTTTCGGTTTCCATCATCTGGCGCAGGGCCTGGATCTCGTCGCCATAAATGGCACGGCCGGCCAAGACCATCTTGAGGCCGTTGTAATCCTTGGGGTTGTGGCTGCCGGTCACTTGGATGCCGCTTTGGCACGCCGTGTTGGCCGCAAAGTAGAGCATGGGCGTGGTGGCCATGCCGATGTCGATGACCTGAATGCCTGCAGCCACCAAGCCGCGAATCAGCGCGGCCGACAACGACGGACCGCTCAAACGGCCATCGCGCCCCACCGCCACCGTGGTTTGCCCTTCGGCCAACGCCACCGTGCCAAAGGCCTTGCCCAGGCCCTCGGCGACCTGCTCATTCAGCGTAGAAGGGACAACGCCGCGGATGTCATAGGCTTTGAAAATCGAAGGGGTGACTTGCATGGGGTGAAGGAATAAAAAGACTTGGAGAAAAGCCCAACCCGAGCGGGAAAGACCGACTTGAATATTCTGGCCACATTGTAGGGGCCGCAGGTTCGAAACCCGTGCGACACACGGTGTCAGGCAGGTCCGAAACTCGCTGGCTTGGCGTTAACATGGTTATCCCTCGCCTTGCCTTGGAAAGACCGCCATGAAACCTTGGAGCCGTCTGCGCACAGACACCCCTTTGGGGCCGATCACCCTGGCCGCCAATGGCCTGGGCGTTTGTGGGCTGTGGTTTGATGGACAACGCCATGGGCCCAGCCCGGCGCAAATCCAAAGCTGGACCCACACCCCCGATGAGCCATTGCTGTTGCAAGCAGCGGCGCAATTGCAGGCCTACTTCACCGGGCAAAGACACCGCTTCGATCTGCCACTGGATTTGTCCCATGGCACCACTTTCCAGCAATCGGTGTGGCAAGCCTTGCTCCAAATCGATTCTGGACAAAGCCAAAGCTATGGCGATCTGGCCAAACACTTGAACAAGCCCAAGGCGGTGCGAGCCGTAGGCGCAGCCGTCGGGCGCAATCCCATCAGCATCATCGTGCCCTGCCACCGCATTCTGGGGGCCGGTGGTCAACTCACCGGCTATGCTGGCGGTGTGGGGCGCAAAGAGGCGCTGCTGCGACTGGAAGGCCATCCCGGCATCTGACATCTACGCCATGCATTCATCTCACGCCAAAGGCTGGCTGGCCGACTTTTTGATCCTGGCCGCCATCTGGGGCTCCTCCTTTTTATTCATGCGTCTGGCGGCAGTGGAGCTGGGGGCTTTGCCCACAGCGGCAATGCGGGTGGCCATTGCCTCGGCATTCCTGGTGCCGCTTTTGCTGGCCAAGGGCCAATGGACTGATCTGCGTCGGCATTGGCGGCCCGTGCTGTTGGTGGGCGCGCTCAACAGCGGCATCCCGTTTGCCCTGTACGCCTTTGCGGTGATGCACATTACCACCGGTTTTTCATCGATCCTGAATGCCACTGTGCCCTTGTTTGGCGCGGTCGTGGCCTGGCTTTGGCTCGGCGACAAGCCCGGCCTGTCGCGCACCGTGGGTCTGGCCGTTGGCTTTGGTGGGGTGCTGCTGCTGGCCGGTGGGCAAGCGAGCTTCAAGCCCAATGCCTCGGGCATTGCGCCGGCTTGGGCGGTGTTGGCCTGCCTGGGGGCCACCAGCTGTTATGCGCTGTCGGCCAGCTTCACCAAAAAACACATCCCCAGCCTGCCGCCGCTGGTCACTGCCACAGGCAGCCAGATGGGTGCCACCTTGACGCTGGTGCTGCCCGCGCTGTGGTTCCGCCCTGACCATTGGCCCAGCGCCTCGGTCTGGTGGTCCTTGATCACCGTGGGCGTGCTGTGCACCGGCGTGGCCTACATCCTTTATTTCAGGCTGATTGAAAGCGCTGGACCTGCACGCGCTTTGACAGTCACCTTCTTGGTACCGGTCTTTGCCATCGCCTACGGCGTGCTGTTTCTGGGCGAAAACGTCACCGCCTGGATGCTGCTGTGCGGCGCTGTCATTTTGGCGGGCACGGCCCTGTCCAGCGGGCTGGTCAAGCTGCCGGGGCGTTGAGCAGGGAGACGTCGGACCTGAAGGTACCGACCTGCGGGGCGAGGTGTGCGGTCTGGGGCTTCGGCCCTGACACGAACATTTTCACGGGCTGCACGCGCTGCACATCGCGGGCGCGCAACTGGCCGCATCCGCCGTCCACATCCTGTCCCGCTGACTGGCGCAGCTTGGTCAGCACACCGCGCTGATGCAAGGTGCGGGCGATCTCGGCAGCCCGCTCCCAGCTGGGCCGGGCATAGGGCAAATCGGGCACCGCGTTGTAGGGGATCATGTTCATCAGCGCGTACTTGCCTTGAAGCAAACGCACGATGCCCTCAATTTCTTCGGCGCTGTCGTTCACCCCCTCGATCAGCGTCCACTGGTACTGGATCGGGTAGCCGGTGGCACGGGCATACACCTCGCCCGCCTCGACCAAATCTTGCGGGTCAAGGCGCGGCGCACGTGGCAACAACTGCGCACGCAAATCGGCCCGCGTGGTGTGCAGCGACAAGGCCAAGGCAGGCTTGACGCGGCCTTGCGGCAAACGCTCGAACACCCGCGCATCGCCCACGGTGGAAAACACCAGATTTTTGTGGCCGATGTTGCCCACCGTGCCCAACAAATCGATGGCCTCCATGACCGCATCCAGATTGTGCGAAGGCTCGCCCATGCCCATGAAAACGACTTTTTTAACGGGCCTGAGCGTGCGGGCCAGCGCCACTTGCGCCACGATCTCGGCACTGCCTACCTGACGAACCAGGCCCTCACGCCCAGTCATGCAAAACACACAACCGACTGCACAGCCCACTTGAGATGAGACGCACAAACCATCTCGCGGCAACAAAACGCTCTCGATTGTCTGACCGTCTTGCAAGCCGACCAGCAAGCGGGCCGAGCCGTCCTGTCCCGGGTGCTGCTCGCGCAACGTGGCCAAGCTTGCCAGCGTGGCGCTGAGTGCTGGCAATGCCTCTCGCACCGCAGTGGGCATGAAGCTCTCCAGCGGCCTGCGCCCGCTGTTTTGCGGTTTGGCTAGGGTCCACAGACGCAGCACACGTTGCTCGTGCAATGCGTTGGCACCCAGGGCACGCAAATGGTCCCGAATGTCCTGAATGCTGTGGAAGTTCATCAGTAATGCGGCGGGATTTCGTCGCGCAAATTGCGCACTTCAGCGCCACCGCCCGACTCGGGCAAGCGCTCGCGCATCTGACGCAGCTCCTGGATGAGCGCGTCAATTTGCTGTTGCTGGCGATAGACCTGCGCATTGAGCTGGTCCAGCAGGTCCTCGGTAAAGCCGGCCTTGATTTCCAGATCAACCAAGCGGTTTTCAATAGGGGTGGGAATGTCCATAGGGTGTATTGGACATGATTTTTCGAAGCACGCAGGCGGTACACCGAAAGTGTCGAACTCTGTGAGTACCTAAGGGGGCGGTGTATTTGCAGGTCGAAGACGCAAACGCAGCCTCCCCCTTCAAGTTGATACAATCCACAAATCGCTGAGTTATCTGAACTACTTGCAGGGCGATTCATAAAACCTGCTAAAGCGTTCGCCAGGCTCCGGGTTATCAGGGTCGGCAACGCCGACAAACCACTGAAACTTTAGGAGCCTTTTTCATGTCCAACGACTTCCTCTTCACCTCTGAATCCGTCTCGGAAGGCCACCCCGACAAGGTCGCTGACCAGATTTCTGACGCGATCTTGGACGCGATCTTTGAGCAAGACCCGCTGAGCCGCGTGGCCGCAGAAACCTTGACCAACACCGGTCTGGTCGTGCTGGCCGGCGAGATCACCACGCAAGCGAACGTCGACTACATCCAGGTGGCCCGCGACACCATCAAACGCATCGGCTATGACAACACCGAATACGGCATCGACTACAAAGGCTGCGCCGTGCTGGTGGCCTACGACAAACAGTCCAACGACATCGCCCAGGGCGTGGACCACGCATCCGACGACTTTTTGAACATCGGCGCGGGTGACCAAGGCCTGATGTTCGGCTACGCCTGCAGCGAAACACCCGAGCTGATGCCCGCCCCCATCTATTACGCCCACCGCCTGGTCGAGCGCCAAGCCCAGCTGCGCAAAGACGGCCGTCTGCCCTTCTTGCGCCCCGATGCCAAGAGCCAGGTAACCATGCGTTATGTGGACGGCAAGCCGCACAGCATCGACACCGTGGTGCTGTCGACCCAGCACAGCCCCGACCAGTCGGAAACCGCCACCAAGATGAAAGCCAGCTTCACCGAAGCCATCATCGAAGAAATCATCAAACCCGTGCTGCCCAAAGAGTGGCTGCAAGACACCAAGTACCTGATCAACCCCACAGGCCGCTTCGTCATTGGTGGCCCCCAAGGCGATTGCGGCCTGACTGGCCGCAAGATCATCGTGGACACCTACGGCGGCGCTTGCCCCCACGGTGGTGGCGCGTTCTCGGGCAAAGACCCATCGAAGGTGGACCGCTCAGCAGCTTACGCTGCACGCTATGTGGCCAAGAACATCGTCGCCGCTGGCCTGGCCACCCAGTGCCAGGTGCAGGTGGCTTACGCCATTGGCGTGGCCCGCCCCATGAACATCACCGTCAACACCGCCGGTACAGGCGTGATTTCAGACGACAAACTGTCCGCCATGGTGGCCGAACACTTTGACCTGCGCCCCAAAGGCATCATCCAGATGCTGGACCTGCTGCGCCCCATCTACAGCAAGACCGCCGCCTATGGCCACTTTGGCCGCGACGAGCCCGACTTCACCTGGGAACGCACCGACAAGGCTGCTGCGCTGCGCGCTGCTGCAGGCTTGTAAAGCACCGCTTACACAAGCGGTACCCCATCGCCCCAAAGCCGCTCACCGCCAGGTGTGTGGCAGTCTAATTCGTCGTCCCTGCAAAATTCATTTCAAGCCAGCGCCCAGCGCTGATCTGAGTTTTGCAGTCGCTTGTGGCCAATGATTTCGGCCAATTTCTCCAACAAGCCCGCCAAACCGCTCACCTGCAACAGGCACAACAAAAGGCCCAGGCCTTTCTTGACGATCATCCGCAGCAGCCAGCGGATGTTGTAACCCGCAGCGCACAGCACGGCATTCAACGCATCACCCTCTGAGCCTTTGAGGTGGCAGCGGTCCATGCGGTGATCAGCTTTGAGGTGCCCAATGATTGTAAGCAATGGGATGGACGCTCCCACCTACACGGCATCGAAATGTGCCAAAGTGGAGATGCAAATCAACCACTTGAACAGACAGGAGCGTCCGACATGAAGGTTACAACAGTAGGCATCGATCTGGC
>NZ_NESC01000013.1 GCF_003063575.1 Limnohabitans sp. Jir72 | reverse complement strand
TCATCCCTTTGCAGCGCCTTGACTTGGTAGTAAAACGTGCTGCGAGGCAGCTCGGCCACCTGGAGCAAAGTGGCCAAGGGGTGATGCTGCCTTAGTTCGATCAGGGCTTTCGCTTTGTCTGCGCAGCCTGCTGCTTGGCTCGAACTAAGGCATCCAACTTTTTTAGATAAGCCACCTCCGCTCGCAAGTACTCATTTTCGCGTTGCAGCTCTTGCAACGTTTTGTCCTGCACGGGCTGCTCGCTAGAGGGCGTAGTGGGTTCGGGAGGTTTCATCGGTTTTGGGCGCCCTCGGGGCTTGGGAGCTAATGCTGTGATACCGCCCTCATGGTACTTGCGCTCCCAATCCGAGACAACTCCAGTGCCCCCGCGCAGATCAAACAAGTGAATGGTCTGGTTAAACGAAAGCTCTTCGCGCCACATGTGCTCTAGGACACGCAGCTTAAATTCAGCGCTGTAATGACTGGACTTCTTGGTTAGCCCACTATCGCCGTTTTGAAGAAAGGCGCCCACCCAATGCCGTATCTGTCCATCATTGACCCCGTACTTGGCAGAAAGCTTTGTGTAGCCACCGCCACCGGCTAAGTAATCTTGAACAACAGATTTTTTAAATTTCTCGTCGTACTTCGTCATGAAAAACACCCCAAAGGTTGGATTGGTGTCCAACTTTTGGGGTGCAGTTCACGTGAGGGGCATTTTCATGGGGGCCGCTGGGGTCACTCGGCTTTGATGCCTTGGTCCTTGATCAGGCGAGCCCAGCGCTCTGCGTCACGCTCGACCAATTGCGCAAAAGCCTGCGGCGTACCGCCCAGCGGGTCCATGCCCTGCGACACAAAGGCTTTTTTCACATCGTCACCCGCCAGCAGTTGGTTGATTTCGCTGTTGTAGAGGTTGACGATGTCTGTGGGCGTGCCTTTGGGCGCAAAGACACCGAACCACATGCCCACGTTCACATTGCCCGCTTTGGCCTCGGCCAGTGTGGGCACCTCGGGCAAGAGCGGATGCCGCTTGTCGCTGCCAATGCCCAGTGCCACCAAGCGCCCGGTGCGGATGTGGGCCAAGGCCACATGGATGGGCAAGAACATGACGTCGACTTGGCCGCCGAGCAAATCCGTCACGGCCGGGCCGGTGCCCCGGTAAGGAATGTGGGTCAGAAACACCTGCGCGGTGTTTTTGAACAGCTCCATCGACAAGTGGTGCGGCGTGCCCATGCCGGGTGAGGCGTAATTGATGCGTCCTGGTTGCTTGCGAGCGGCCTCCACCAGTTCGGCTGCGGTTTTGTAGCTCGACTTCGGATGGGTGACCAGCAGCAGTTGTCCCCAACTGGTTTGTGAAACGGCGGTCAAGTCCTTGACCGGATCAAACCCAATGCCGGGGTAGAGCGCACGGTTCATGACCAAAGTGTTGACACTCACCAGCAAGGTGTTGCCGTCAGGTGTGGCGCGCACCACAGCTTCGGTGCCGATGTTGCCAGAAGCCCCCACGCGGTTTTCGACCACCACGGGGCGGTTCAGCTTTTGTGACAGCTTGGGCCCCAATGTGCGTGCGATCAAATCGATGCCTGTGCCCGGCGTGAAGGGCACAATCAATTTGATCGGTGCCTGGCCAGCACTTGACTGCGCCCAGGTGATGGGAGACAAGCCCCAAAGCGCAAGGCCCGTGGCCAAGAGGGCCGTCAGCTGTCGTCGATCAGAGCGCATCAGTGCATCTCCATGCGTTAGTATGCAAACAATTATTCACGAAGCTGCAGCTTTTGCTTATTCAGGGAATCCCTGCCCCATGCCCACACAAACCATTTACCAGCGCCCCGGTTTTTTGTTGCGCAGGGCACATCAGATTTCAGCCTCGATCTTTGAGCGCGCCTGTGCCGATCTCGCGCTCACGCCTGCCCAGTACGGGGTGCTGTGTGTCATTCAGGAGCAAGCGGGCATCGACCAGTCCAGCTTGGCCCGCGCCTTGGCCTTTGACAAGGTGACGGTGCTCAGGGTACTCAAGGGCCTGGAAGAACGGGGCTTTTGCCAGCGGACCATCTCATCTGAAAATCGACGCCAGATGGCGGTCAGTTTGACCGCTGCGGGCGAGCGCTTGCTGCGCCAAGCGCATGAGCCGGTTCAAAAAGCCCATGACAAGTTGATGAGTCCATTCAGCCCCGCTCAGCGCGTGCAATTCATGGCCTTGCTGCAGCAACTGAACACCGAACTCGATGGCGAAGCACGCGCCAGTTTTGTGCCGATGACGGCTCAAACTTGAGCCAGACGCGCCAAAGACACCTCAGTTCTGAAAACGAAACTTGAGCTGAAAGCTCAGCGCACCGTAGAGCCTGTCTTTGAGTGGCGGCACCAGTGCTGCGTTCAGGCCCCATTGACCGCTTTCGATGCTGGCCATCGGGATGATCGCGGGGAATCAGCCACCGTTGAAGGCTTTGGGGTAGCCATTGAAGGCCCCACCCACCACGCCGAGTTTCACAGGCCCCAGTCGCCAGGGTTGGTAGTAGGCACCCACATAGCTGGAGTGTGCGTTGTCGCTGTTGATGAAGCGGCCCGCAGTAGCGCTCCAGTCTTCGTCGATGCGGTACTCAAAGCCCAAGCCCGGGTTGGCGTTGCGCAGGCCTTTGCCTGTGTCAAAGTGGGCCGAGTAGAAACCGGCGTTGAGCCAGAGGCGACTGGCCTCGAACTCGGCGTGTGCAGGGGCACACAGCAGAGCTGCCCCACCTGCACAGACCAGGCCAAGCAGGCGTTTCATGGGTTCAGAGTGTTTTGAACACGTCGCCTGCCACGCGCACGGTCTCGGCAATGTCGGCTTCGGTGTGTGCAGCGCTGACAAAGCCAGCTTCGTACAAAGCGGGCGCTATGTAAACGCCGCCATCCAGCAGGCCGTGGAAGAGTTTGTTGAACTTGGGACTGTCGCTGGTCATGACTTGCGTGTAGTTTTGCGCCAACTCGGGCAGCAAGAAGAAACCAAACATGCCGCCCTGGCAGTCGGCGCTGAAAGGCACGCCTGCCGATGCGGCAGCGCCTTTGAGGCCATCGACCAGGCTTTGGGTACGGGCGCTCAGCGCGTCAAAAAAGCCGGGCTTGGCGATCTCGCGCAAGGTGGCCAAGCCACAGGCGGTGGCCACCGGGTTGCCGCTCAGTGTGCCCGCTTGGTAAACCGGGCCGGTGGGTGCCAGTTTGGACATGATCTCGCGCGGTCCGCCAAAAGCCGCCAGCGGCATGCCGCCACCAATCACTTTGCCCAGCACCGTCATGTCGGGTTTGAAGCCGGGGATCAATTGGGCGTAAACGCTTTGGGCAGAACCGAGTGCCACACGGAATCCAGACATCACTTCGTCAAACACGAACAATGCGCCATATTCGGTGCACAGTTCGCGGCAGCGTTTCATGAAGGGCACGCTGGCGCGCACAAAGTTCATGTTGCCTGCGATCGGCTCGATCATCACGCAGGCCAGTTCCTTGCCATGCAGCTTGAAGGCTTCTTCGAGCTGTTCGATGTTGTTGTACTCCAGCACCAGGGTATCGCGCACCACCTCGGGCGGCACGCCCGCGCTGGTGGGGTTGCCAAAGGTGGCCAGGCCCGAGCCGGCTTTGACCAGCAGCGCATCGGCGTGGCCGTGGTAGCAGCCTTCAAACTTGATGAATTTGCTGCGACCCGTCGCACCTCGTGCCAGGCGCAGGGCGCTCATGCCCGCTTCGGTGCCCGAGCTGACCAGGCGCACCATCTCCATGGAGGGCACGTGCTTCAAGATTTCTTCGGCCAGCTCGATCTCGCGCTCCGTGGGTGCTCCGAAAGAGAAGCCGTCCAGCGCGGCTTTTTGCACCGCTTCAAGTACGGCCGGGTGGCCGTGGCCCAAGATCATGGGGCCCCAGGAGCCGATGTAGTCGATGTATTTCTGGCCGTTGGCATCCCAGAAATAAGCACCCTGCGCACGCTGCACAAAGCGGGGTGTGCCACCCACGGCGCGGAAGGCGCGCACAGGCGAGTTCACGCCACCAGGGATCACTTGGGCGGCGCGGTCAAACAGTTCTTGGTTGCGGTCTGTCATGTTCGGTCTCCTGAATCAGTGTTTCGTTTCGTTGAAAGGCACTTCGAAGTAATCCGCACCGGGGTGGGCATCGGGGTCTTCTTCGTCCTCGTCGGTTTCTTCGCCTTCGGGCAGCGCCCAGAACAGGCGGTCCGGAATGACCTGGCCCATGCCGGGCCGAAAGCCTTCGTCCAGGCAGCGGTCCAGGTAGTGCAGGGCTTCGTTGGTGGCCTCGGGCAAGTCCATGCCTGTGGCCAGCAGGGCGGCCAGCGCAGCTGTCAGCGTGTCGCCCGCACCGGCAAAAACGGCTTCGATGCGTTCAAACTTTTCGTGGCTGATCACGGTTTCGGGCGAGGCCAGGACGTTGTCGATGTGCTGATCAGGCAAAGGCAGACCGGTCACCAGTGTGAACGGGACACCCAGGTCTGAGGCCGCCTTGGCGATGTCGCGTGGGCCGGGGTTGCGCTCGCCGGTCCAGTCGGGCAGCAGCCAACGGCGCAAGGTGCTGTGGTGCCCCACCAGCACGCTGGTTTGGGGCAGCAGCAATTCGCGAAAAGCGTCCAGGTAAGCGTCGATCTTGTGGTCTTCCCACCAGGACAGGTTGGGCATGTAGGCCACCACCGGCACGCCGTCATAGTCGTCAGCCAAAGCGGCAATGGCGGCCAGGTTTTCGGGTGTGCCCACAAAGCCGACTTTGATGACTTGCACCGGCATGTCTTCGGCCACGGTGCGGGCTTGGTCGTCCACGGCCTCTTCGTCCAGTGGGTAAAAGTCGGTGATGTTGCTGGTGTCGCGCACATAGGCACCGGTGCACACGGGCAGGCAGTGCGCGCCGACCGAGGCCATCGCCGTGGCATCGCAGGTCAGGCCACCGGCACCGCAGGGGTCGTTGGCATTGAACGACAGGATGCAGGCCAAACCAGCAGATTCTTCTTCGTCTGCTGCGTCGGTGGGGGTGTCAGTGTTGTGATCGGTCATGAAAGCAGTTTGCAGTGGGCTTCAGAAGCTCTTCAGCCGGGCGCACAGCGCGGCCCGATACAATGCAAATCATTCTATTCGACTCTCTGATTGCGACACTGTGATGGAACACAAAACCTGGATGTGCCTGATTTGCGGCTGGATTTACGATGAAGCCGAGGGCGACCCCGAGCACGGCATTGCGCCCGGCACCAAATGGGAAGACGTGCCCATGAACTGGACTTGCCCCGAATGCGCGGCCCGCAAGGAAGACTTTGAGATGGTGGCGATCTGATCGCACAAAACCCGTGAAGTCTTGAGCATCAGGCACGGGATAGATTTTTTGTAGGAGCCCACCCCGTGGGCGAAGAGCGTGGCAAACGCCCTCGGCTGCATGACCCTGCAAACCATCGCCCACAGGGGTGGACTCCTACAGCACAAAACCCTTGAGGGTGGTTGCGCAAGCCGCCTGATCAAACGGCTTTTTTCTTGACCACTGCATAGCGGCCCAGCGTTTTTTCGCGGGCCTCGGCGTGGTCCACGATGGGGGCCGGGTAGGTCTTGCCGATCACCACCTCGGCGCTTTGCAGCGCCATCGGTTTGGCCAGCCAGGGCGCGTGCAGCGCTGCCGTGGGCAATGCGGACAGCTCAGGCACATAGCGGCGGATGAACTTGCCCTCGGGGTCGAACTTTTCGCTTTGGCTGATCGGGTTGAAGATGCGGAAGTAAGGCTGCGCATCGCATCCGCTGGAGCTGGCCCACTGCCAGCCGCCGTTGTTGGCCGACCAATCGAAATCGTTCAGGTGCTGTGCAAAGTAGCGCTCGCCCCAACGCCAGTCGATGCCCAAATCCTTCACCAAAAAGCTGGCCACCACCATGCGCAGGCGGTTGTGCATGTAGCCGGTCTGGTTGAGCTGGCGCATGGCCGCGTCCACCAGCGGGTAGCCGGTACGGGCCTCGCACCAGGCGTCAAACAGTTTGTGGGCGTGCGTGCCGTGCTCCCACTTGATATGGTCGTATTCGGGTTTGAAGCTTTCGCCGCGCCCCACATGGCCAAAGTTGTGCAGCACCTGCACATAAAAGTCGCGCCAGATCAGCTCTGACAGCCACACCGCAGCACCTGCGCTGCCCACCGTCATGCGGGCATGCGCCTCGCGGGCCAGTTGTCGGATCGACACGGTGCCAAAGCGCAGGTGCACGCTCAGGTAGCTGGGGCCTTTGACCGCTGGGAAGTTGCGGGTGTCTTCGTATTGGTCGATGCGGGTCAGGAAATCGCTCAGCAAAGCCTGACCGCCAGTTTCGCCCGTCGGGATTTTCAGGGCCTTCAGGTTGCTGGCCTCGAAATCGAGGTCCTGTAACTCGGGCACGGGCTGGGCCAGGTTGTCCGGGCGCGGGGCCAGGTGATGGGCGTACTGTTCGACCGGGTAGGCCTGCAGATCAAACGGGGTGACTTTCTTGAGCCAGGCGTTTTTGTAAGGCGTGAACACGGCAAAAGGCTTACCCATCTGGGTCAGCACCTCGTTGCGCTCAAAAATCACATGGTCTTTGTAGGTGTGCAGCACGATGCCGTGGTCGGCCAGATGACCGCGCACCTGGATGTCGCGCGCCAGCGCATCGGGCTCGTCGTCGTGGTTGGCAAACACCGCTTGCACTTGCAGGTGATGCGCCAGTTTCGCGATCTTGTCTTGTGCCACGCCGTGCCGCACGATCAGGCCTGCTTGGCGGTGCCCGGCCAATTGGCGCAGCTGTTCATCGACCTCCACCAGTGATTCGCGGATGAACTCGACCCGGCGGTCCGCGCGGGGCAGTTTGTCCAGAATGGCGGTGTCGAACACGAAGGCCACATGCACCCGTTGGCAGTGTTTGAGCGCGTGGTACAGCGCAGCGTGGTCGGCCACGCGCAGGTCGCGCCGCAGCCACACCAAGCCGCTCGAAAATGGGGTTTCCATGACAGGTCGTCCAGTTGGATCAATTAGTGCGCCGGGTGGTCGTCCCTCGGGGGCCGGGCCGTTAAAATCAGCGCATGACCGATTGTGCCTCCATAGACCTCAAGCATCATTTCCTGATCGCCATGCCCGGGTTGGAGGACGAGACTTTTGCCCGCAGCGTGGTGTACATGTGCGAACACAGCCCACGCGGCGCCATGGGCCTGATCATCAACAAACCCGCCGACATCAGCATGCGCCACCTGTTTGACAAGGTGGATTTGCCTTTGCGCCGCGAAGACCTGATGCAAAACGCCGTTTCGCAAGGTGGCCCGGTGCAGACCGAGCGCGGCTTTGTGCTGCACGACCCGATCCACATGGAAAAACCGCAGGAAGACGGCGGCTCGATTTACGCCTCCACCCTGACGATCCCCGGGGGCCTGGAGATGACCACTTCGCGCGATGTGCTCGAAGCCCTGTCTTCCGGCGCAGGCCCGCGCCGCGTGCTGGTCACGCTGGGCTATGCCTCTTGGGGTGAAGGGCAGCTGGAGTCGGAGCTGGCCGAAAACACTTGGCTGACGGTGCCCGCATCGGCCGATGTGATTTTTGACGTGCCCATGGCCGAGCGCTACGACCGTGCTCTGGACTTGTTGGGCCTCAAAAGCTGGATGCTGTCGCCAGAAGCGGGGCACGCATGAGCGATACACCCATCACCGTTCCGGCATCGCAACAAAGTTTTCTGGCCTTCGACTACGGCCTCAAGCGCACCGGTGTTGCCGTGGGCAACCGCCTCATGAAAACCGCCACCCCGCAAGGCACCATTGCCGCCGAGGGCGACGCTCGGTTTGACCACATCGCCAAGCGCATCAAAGAGTGGCAGCCCGACGCGCTGGTGATCGGTGTGCCCCTCCACCCCGATGGCGGCGAGCATGAAAACACCTTGCGCGCCCGCAAGTTCGGGCGTCAGTTGCGTGGCCGTTTTGGCCTGTCGGTGTACGAGGTGGACGAGCGTTACACCACCACCGAAGCCCTTTCCTATGGGGCCAAAGATGCCGATGCCGCAGCGGCGGCGATCATTCTTGACCAATTTTTAAGGAGCCTGCCATGAGCGCACTCGCCCTGAATGCCGAGGCCTTGTATTTGGAGTTGCTGCGCGGTGTGCGCAGCCTGTGCCAAGCCAACACGCGCCTGGTGGGCATCACCTCGGGTGGCGCTTGGCTGGCCGAGCGCCTGCAGCGCGACCTGGGCCTCCCCGGTGAAGCGGGCCAAGTCTCTTCGGTCATGCACCGCGACGATTTTGCCCAGCGCGGCCTGTCGGCCGGTGGCCAGACCAGCTTGCCGTTTGAGGTCGATGGCGCGGACATTTTGGTGCTCGATGATGTGCTCTACACCGGCCGGACCATCCGCGCCGTGTTGAATGAGATTTTTGACTACGGCCGCCCCGCGCGCGTGCAGCTGGCGGTCTTGGTCGATCGCGGTGGGCGTCAGCTGCCGGTGCAGGCGGACTTTGCCGCCGCCCGCGTGGCCTTGCCCGAGACGCAATCGCTGGCGCTGGCCCGCGATGCGACAGGGCGCTTCAGTTTTGACGTGGAGAACAAAGCCTGATTGAGGTGACAACAACATGCTCTACAAACGCAACAACCCCCAACTGAACAAAAACGGCGAGCTGATCCACCTGCTCTCCACCGAAGGCCTGTCCAAGGACATCCTCACGCACATCCTCGACACCGCACAGGGCTTTGTGAGTGTCAATGACCGTGAAGTGAAGAAGGTGCCCCTCTTGCGCGGCAAGAGCGTGTTCAACCTGTTCTTCGAGAACAGCACCCGCACCCGCACCACCTTCGACATCGCGGCCACCCGCCTGTCGGCCGACGTCTACACGCTCGACATCGCGCGCTCTTCGGCCAGCAAAGGCGAGTCGCTGCTCGACACCATCGCCAACCTGAGCGCCATGGCCGCCGACATCTTTGTGGTGCGCCACAGCGAGTCGGGCGCGCCCTACCTGATCGCGCAGCACGTGGCGCCCCATGTGCACGTGGTCAATGCCGGTGACGGCCGCCACGCCCACCCCACGCAGGCGCTGCTGGACATGTACACCATCCGGCACTACAAAAAAGACTTTGCCAACCTCACCGTGGCCATCGTGGGCGATGTGCTGCACTCGCGGGTGGCGCGCTCCGACATCCATGCGCTCACCACGCTCGGCTGCGCCGAAGTCCGCGTGGTCGGCCCCAAAACGCTGGTGCCTGCCGACATGGCCCAGATGGGCGTGCGCGTTTTCAATAATCTGGAAGAAGGCATCCAGGGATGCGACGTGGTCATCATGCTGCGCCTGCAAAACGAGCGCATGAGCGGCGCGCTGCTGCCCTCCAGCCAGGAATACTTCGAGAGCTTTGGCCTCACGCCCGAGAAGCTGCAGCTGGCCAAGCCCGATGCCATCGTCATGCACCCCGGCCCGATCAACCGCGGCGTCGAGATCGACTCGGCGGTGGTCGACGGCCAACAAAGCGTGATCTTGCCGCAGGTGACCTTCGGCATCGCCGTGCGCATGGCGGTGATGAGCATCGTGGCCGGCAACGAGGCGTGAGTGTGAGTACGAAATACTGGAGCGCGGGTATTGAATTGCTCAAGGCATATATGCCCGGAGAGCAACCCCAAACGTCTGGCTGGATCAAGCTCAACACCAACGAAAACCCATATCCGCCTTCAGTCCGGGTGTTGGAAGCCATTGCAGGAGGACTGGATGAGGGCCTGCGCCTCTATCCTGATCCCAATGGCAACTTGCTGCGTGCGTCCATTGCGCGCAGGTTCGATTTGTCGCCTGAGCATGTGTTTTTAGGCAACGGCTCGGATGAGGTGTTGGGGCATGTATTTCCTGCCTTACTCAAGCATGACTTGCCTGTGCTGTTCCCCGACATCACTTACAGCTTTTATCCAGTCTATTGCGGACTGTTTGGCATCCGGCATCAGCAAGTGCCACTGGATGCCGATTTTCAGATTCGCATTTCGGACTACCAGCGACCCAACGGCGGGATTGTTCTGGCCAATCCAAACGCCCCCACAGGGGTGGCTTTGCCGCTCACGCAAATTCGAGAACTGTTGACACTCAACACTGATTCTGTGGTGGTCATTGATGAGGCGTATGTGGATTTTGGCGGCCAAAGCGCAGCTTCTTTGATTCAAGAATTTCCTCAGCTGCTCGTAGTGCAAACATTGTCCAAGTCACGTTCTTTGGCAGGTCTGCGTGCTGCTTTTGCGCTTGGCCAACCGCACCTGATTGCTGCACTGGAGCGTGTGAAAAACAGCTTCAATTCCTATCCATTGGATCGCCTGGCTTTGCTGGGGGCTCAGGCCGCGATGGAGGATGATGACCATTTGAAGGCCACTTGTGAGGCGGTCATCCATACCCGCGAGGGTCTGGTGCGCGAATTGAGTGCCTTGGGCTTTGACACCTTGCCCTCGCAGGCCAATTTCATCCTGACGCGTCATCCTTTGAAGGATGCCGCCGAATTACTCCGTCAATTGCGGGAACGAAAAATTCTGGTTCGCCACTTTGCTTTGCCACGCATTGAACAGCATTTGCGTATTTCCGTCGGGACTCCCGCTGAATGTCAAACATTGATCGAAGCGTTGAAAGACATCCTGAACGCTTTCTCGTCTGAGGGCACTCCACCATGAAAATCCTGATTCAAAACGGCCGCGTGATCGACCCCGCCAGCGGCTTTGACCAAACAGCCGATCTGGCGATCGCTGCCGGGCGCATCGTGGCCATGGGCCAAGTGCCCGCCGACTTCACGCCCAAGCGCGTGATCGACGCCAAGGGCTGCATCGTGGCCCCTGGCTTGGTGGACTTGGCATCGCGTCTGCGCGAGCCCGGTCAAGAACACGCGGGCATGCTCGAGAGCGAAATGGCCGCTGCCGTGGCCGGTGGTGTGACCAGCCTGGTCTGCCCGCCTGACACCGAGCCGGTGCTCGACGAGCCCGGTTTGGTTGAGATGCTGCGCTACCGCGCCGAAAAACTGCACCAAGCCCGTGTGCTGCCTTTGGGCGCATTGACTGTGGGCCTGAAGGGCGATGTGCTGACCGAAATGGTCCAGCTGACCGACGCCGGTTGCGTGGGCTTCAGCCAGGCCGAGGTGCCAATTCCGAGCACCCAAGTGCTGCAACGCGCCTTGCAATACGCCAGCACCTTTGGCTTGACTGTTTGGTTGCGCCCGCAAGAGTTGCATTTGGGCAAAGGCGTGGCCGCCAGTGGTCCGCTGGCCACGCGCATGGGTTTGTCCGGCGTGTCGGTGGCCGCCGAGACGATTGCTCTGCACACGATTTTTGAGCTGGTGCGCAGCACCCGAACACGCGTGCACCTGTGCCGCATCAGCAGCGCCCAAGGGGTTGAGTTGGTTCGCCAGGCCAAGGCCGAGGGCCTGCCGGTCACAGCCGATGTGAGCATCAACTCGCTGCACCTGACCGACAACGACATGGGTTACTTCGACAGCCGTGCGCGCCTGACGCCGGTCCTGCGCCAGCAGCGCGACCGTGACGCCCTGCGTGCCGGTCTGGCCGATGGCACGCTGGACGCACTGGTGTCCGACCACACCCCGGTCGATGCCGACGCCAAGGCCCTGCCTTTTGCCGAGGCTGAACCCGGTGCCACCGGCATGGAGCTGCTGTGGAGCCTGGCCCTCAAGTGGGGTCAGGACACAGGCGTGCCCGTGACGCAAGTGCTTTCGCGCGTCACCGCCGATCCGGCCCGTGTGCTGGGATCGTCACTGGGTACCTTGCAGGACTCGGTGGGCCGCTTGGCCGTAGGGGGTGTGGCCGATGTGTGCGTGCTGTCGGACGAAGGCCATTGGCCCGTGACCGAAGCCGCTTTGCGCAGCCAAGGCAAGAGCACACCGTTCTCGGGCTACGAGTTGCCGGGTCGCGTGCTGGCCACCTTGGTGGGCGGGCATGTGGCGTTCGAGGCTTGAACGGCATTTCCTTTTGAAATCTTTGCGTGCGATCTGGAAACTCCTGCTCGGCCTGTGGCATGTCGTCGTGGGCATGTGGTGGATTTACGCCCACTTTCCACAGCTCAGCGCCGAGCAGCGCGAAATGCGTGTGCAAGCTTGGTCCTTGCAGTTGCTGGCTTTGTGGGGCATCCACCTGAAGGTGTTGGGTCAGCCGGTGCTGAACGGCCCCGCACTGTTGGTGGCCAATCACATTTCGTGGCTGGACATTTCAGTCATCCACGCGGCGCGGCATTGCCGCTTTGTGGCCAAGTCGGACATCCGCAACTGGCCCATGATCGGCACCTTGGCCACCGGCTGTGCGACCTTGTTCATCGAACGCACCAGCCGCAAAGACGCGCTGCGCATGGTCAAGGACATGGCCGATGCCATGAAGGACGGCGATGTGGTGGCTGTTTTCCCGGAAGGCACCACCAGCGATGGCCGCGATTTGCTGCCCTTTCATGCCAACCTGATCCAATCGGCCATCCAGGCCGATGCCCCAGTGCAGCCCATGTCGCTCAAGTTCATCAATGCGGCTTCTGGCGAGCCCAGCTATGCGCCGTGCTACATCGGTGACGACACCTTGGTCGGCTCCATGTGGCGTACGCTGACCGCATCGCGCATCACGGCGGTGGTGCATTTTGGCGAGCCCCAAACCGCCAACGGCCGCGACCGCCGGGCCTGGGCGCACGATCTGCGGCAGGACATCATCCGTCTGCGTGATGGCCAGTAGTTCGGCGGTGTGTTCGCAGGCCTGAGCCTTGGCGCAGAGTATTTGGCACAGGTCAGGGTTGTTGACCGATCAGGCGCGCTTGAAGGTGACGACGTGGTCCACCTCGGCGCGGATGCCGATCCATTCGCCCAGCTTGTGGTCGTGGTGGCTGGGCACATGGGCCATGAGCAGGTCGCCACTGGCCAATCGCAAGGTGTACAAAAACTCCGAGCCGCGAAACGCCTTGCGGATGATTTCGGCTTTGACCGGGGCGTGGTCGTCGTGCACGATGTCGTCGGCACGCAGCAACACATCGCATTGCCCCCCTTCAAACGCGCAGGGCAGGGGGCATTCGGCCACATCGGTCAACTCGCCCACTGGTGTGTCAACCACCACTTGGCCGTTGACCTCGCGCAGAGTGGCGGGCGTGAACACGCCGTGGCCAATGAAGTCCGCTACAAAGCGCGTGGCCGGGCGGTGGTACAGGCTGTAGGCGTCTTCCCACTGGTGCAGCCGACCTTCGTTCATCACGCCAATCAGATCACCGATGGCAAAAGCTTCAAGCTGGTCGTGCGTGACCAGCAGGGCCGTGGCCTGAGCGGCTTTGAGGATGTTGCGCACCTCTTGCGCCAAGCGTTCGCGCAAGTCGATGTCGAGGTTGGAAAACGGCTCGTCCAGCAACAGCAAATCAGGCTTGGGTGCCAAGGCGCGGGCCAAGGCCACGCGTTGTTGTTGACCGCCCGACAGTTCATGAGGAAAGCGTTTTTCTGCCCCTTCCAGGCCAACCAAGGTCAGCACTTCGGCCACACGCCCAGCGCGTTCGGCTTTGGTCAGGTGGTCAATGCCAAAGCCCACATTGCGGCCCACGTCCATGTGAGGAAAGAGGGCGTAGTCCTGGAACACCATGCCGATGCGGCGTTGTTCGGCGGGCACGGTGTGGCCTGCTTGGCTGACCACGCGGTCGGACAGCAAGACCTTGCCGCCCGAGACGGGCTCCAGGCCTGCCACCGCACGCAGTAGCGTGGTTTTTCCGCAGCCTGACGGCCCGATCAAAACGCCAATGTCACCCGCACGCAGGCTCAGGTTCACGCCTTGCACGGCGGGCACGGGGCGACCGGGGTATTGGATGTCCAGTTGGCTGAGCTCGAGAAACATGGGCTCGATTGTAGGGAGTTCAGGGTCAGTGCGGACTGGATCCCCGAGCCATGGCCGCAGTGGAGATGGCCCCCGGGTCTTCGCCCGGGGTGACAAGTTCTCGATCGGTGATCGCCTTCTACAATCCTGACGATATGTTGCGAACTTTCGCGCGCCGTTTATCGCGCCTTCCTTCCCTGCTTTACGCCTTGCTGGCATTGGCTTTGGCCTTGCCGGTGTTGGCCGTGCTCGGCTCTTGGCTGCAGTGGGGCGGGGAAAGCGCCGGCATCTTGCTGGAGATGGGGCGCACTGTGCTGCCCGACTATGCGCTGACCACCCTGGCCCTGTGCCTGATGGTGGCCGTGGGCGTGACGGTGCTGGGCCTGGCCACCGCGGCCTTGGTCACCTTGTTTGATTTTCCGGGGCGCGGCGTTTTTGAATGGCTGCTGCTCTTGCCCTTGGCCATGCCTGCCTATGTGGTGGCGTATGCCTACACCGACTTTTTGCAGTTCAGCGGACCGCTGCAGGTGGCTTTGCGCGAAGCGCTGGGCATGCAGGGCCGCCTGTGGCCCGATGTGCGCAGCGTCTGGGGCGCGGCGCTGGTGTTCACCTTGGCGCTGTACCCGTATGTGTATTTGCTGGCCCGCACCGCCTTGGTGGAGCGCGCTGCCGGCCTGATGGAAGCGGCCCGTTTGCTGGGCGCACCGCTGCCCCGCCGCATCCGCGAAATTGCCTTGCCTTTGGCTCGCCCGGCCGTGGCTGCGGGCGTCGCGTTGGCCCTGATGGAGACGCTGGCCGACTTTGGCGTGTCCAGCTACTTTGGCATCCAGACCTTCACGGCGGGCATTTACAAAGCCTGGTTGTCGATGGACAACCGCGTGGCAGCAGCCCAGCTGGCCACGGTGCTGCTGGCGGTGGTGGTGGTTTTGCTGCAGTTGGAGCAACGCGCCCAAAAGCGCATGCGCTTCAACCAGGGGCGCGGCTCACGCCAAGGCTCGGCCGAAGCGCAGCCGGTGCAGTTGCTCGGCCTGCGCCGCGTGCTGGCTTGGACGGTGTGCAGCTTGCCCGTGCTGCTGGGTTTTGTGCTGCCGGTGCTGATCATGCTGCGGGCTTTGGCGGGTGAGACGACCGAGCTGCCCTGGAACCGTTTTGGGCAGTGGGCCTTGACCAGTTTGCGTCTTGGCGCCCTGACCGCTGTGCTGGCCGTGGGCGTGGCGCTGGCGTTGGCCTTCAGTGTGCGCACACGCGCTGACCGCGTCAGCCGCTGGGCCATTCAGCTGGTGGGCCTGGGTTATGCCATTCCAGGCGCGGTGGTGGTGGTGGGCTTGCTTTTGCCGGTGGGCTGGATCCAGCAGACCTGGCCCGCATCGTCGGCCGGGGCGTGGATCACGGCGACTTCTTTGGGGCTGGTGTGGGCCTACTTGGTGCGCTTTTGCGCAGTGGCCTTGCAGTCGGTGCAAAGCGGCTATGCCCGCATTCCGGCGAGTCTGGACGACTCGGCCCGCATGCTGGGGGTGACCGGCTGGGGGCTGCTGCGCCGGGTGCATGCACCCTTGCTCCAGCGCACCACGGTGGCCGCTGCTTTGCTGGTGTTTGTGGACGTGATGAAAGAGTTGCCCGCCACCTTGGTGCTGCGCCCCTTCAACAGCGACACGCTGGCCGTGGTGGCTTACCAGCTGGCGCGTGACGAGCGCCTGGGCGAGGCGGCCTTGCCCTCGCTGGCGCTGGTGCTGGTGGGCTTGATTCCGGTGATTTTGCTCAGCCGCACTTTGCGCCAGCCACAGCGTTGAAGGCAGGCGGGCATGGATCCCGGGTCTTCGCCCGGGATGACGCTGAGGGATCGGTCAGAGCGGTTTCAGCGCCTGTATCAAACGCTGTGCATGGGCTTGCAGCACTTCGCGGGTCGGCTCTTTGCGCGGCCACGTCAGGGCGATGCCATCATGTGCATGGCGCGGCACCACATGCATGTGGAAATGGAAAACGGTTTGTTCGCCTTCTTGCCCATTGGCTTGCAGCAAGGTCAGGCCGGGTGGGTCAAAGGTCGCTGAAATCGCTTGTGCCACGCGGTGAGCCGTGCGCATCACCGCGGCGGCTTCGTCGGCGCTCAGGTCCAGCAAGGTGGCCGCATGGCGCTTGCTGGTCACCAGCACATGGCCTGGATTGACCTGCCCCAGGTCCATGAACGCCAAGGTTTGATCGTCTTCAAACACGATAGAAGCCGGAATCTCCTTGCTGACCAGTCGGCAAAAAATGCATTGTCCTGGCGGCGATGTGTCAACGAAAAACGGCATGGCAGGCTCCTGTGCTGGGGCTGTAAGGTGCGGGTCGATTGTGCATGCGAGGCCAAGCTGCAGGCGCTGACAGCCAAAGAAAAAGCCACTGGGTACAGCGTATCCAGTGGCTTTTGCGTATCGGTGGTGGGACCAGCGGGGGTCGAACCCACGACAAACGGATTAAAAGTCCGCTGCTCTACCAACTGAGCTATGGTCCCACACGAAGTCGCAAATTATAGAGGGCCAAAGTGTTGAAATTGCCCGAGCCTTGTGATTTTTCAGCAAGGTCCGCGCCCTTGTCCGGTATGGCTTGCGCAGTCCGTGGTGCAACGCACCGATTCCAGTGCCGGGTCGGCTTAGTCTGAATGGCGGTCAGCCTTGGGTGGTGAATGCGGCACGGCGCTCTGCTGTGCGTTCGATCTGGCGGGTGATGTTGCCGCAGACCAGATCGCACAACGCAAAGATGGACGGGTCGGCGATCTTGTAAAAGGCGCTCGTGCCCCGGCTTTCGCGCTCGACCAAGCCTTGTTGCGTCAGCAGCGCCAGGTGCCGCGACACATTGGCCGCTGTGAAGCCACACATTTGCGCCAGTTCGCCCACATTGCGCTCGCCAGTGCGCAGGATGTTCAGTATTTGCAGTCGTGTGGGTTCCGCCAGGACCTGAAAGTAGGCCGCGATTTCTGTCAATGCGCCTTCAGGCAATTGCTTCATGGGTGCACTGTCTTGCTGATCGACCGGGGTATTTTTTTCATCGCATGGCTCCTGACGGGTTGCTTTTTCCATTGTATCATTATATAATTAATCAATCAGTTAAATAAGCAAATAGCTAAATAACGAAGGACAAGACGATGAAGCGCATCACCGAGCTGACTCTGGTGGCCATGGCATCCCTCGCATCACAGGTTGTGGCCTTGGCCGCCGATGCGCCGCCGCTGAAAGTGATTGCCGTGCAAGGTGCAGGGCTGTCGCAAACCGAAAACAGCCTGGACGCTGTGGTCGAGGCTGTGCGCCAGACGACTTTGTCCACGCAGGTGGCGGGTGCCGTGGTGGCCTTGCATGTGAAGGCCGGTGACCGCGTCAAGGCCGGGCAGGCGCTGCTGCGCATCGACGCCCGTGCAGCACAACAGAACGTGATCGGTGCCAGCGCCCAGGTCGAAGCCGCGCAGGCCAATCTCGCCGTGGCCAGCAAGGAGCTGGAGCGCCAGAAGCAATTGCTTCAAAAGGAATACATCAGCCAAGCGGCCTTTGACCGTGCGCAAGCGCAGTGGGATGCCGCAAGGGCACAGGTCAAAGCGCTGCAGGCGAACAACCAGGCCGCACAAACCCAATCGGGCTTTTTTGTGCTGAATGCACCCTACGCGGGTGTGGTCAGCGATGTCCCCGTCACGCTGGGTGACATGGCCCTGCCGGGCAAACCATTGATCACCGTTTACGACCCTTCTGCATTGCGCGTGACAGCAGCCGTGCCGCAAGCCCTGCTGGCCACGGCCCATGCACAGCCCAAAGCTGTGCGCTACGAATTGCCGGGTATGGCGGGCTACAGCACCCCGCAGCTGCCGCCGCAGATTCAGGTCCTGCCAGCGGTGGACCCGGTCACACACACCGGGCAGATTCGCCTGAGCTTGCCTGCGGGCATTGAAGGACTGGCGCCGGGGATGTTTGCCCGTGTGTGGTTGCCAGGTGTGGCGGTGGGCAAGAGCGGTGCAGAGCGGCTCTATTTGCCAGCGACTGCCATCGTGCGCCGCGCCGAGATGACCGGTGTGTACGTCGTCGACGCCCAGGGCAAGCCCAGCTTGCGTCAGTTGCGCTTGGGCCAGACATCGGGCGATCGTGTGGAGGTCTTGAGTGGCCTGCGCCAGGGCGACAAGGTGGCTGCTGAGCCACAGCTGGCCGGCGCTGTGCGCTGAAAGGGGGCTTGATATGCACGAGCCAAAAAATTTGAGCATTTCAGGCCGCATTGCGGCCCTGTTCCAGAGCGCGCAAATCACGCCACTGCTGGCCTTGGTGGCTTTGCTGCTGGGCATTTTTGCGGTGATGGTCACCCCGCGTGAAGAGGAACCCCAGATCAACGTGACCATGGCCAATGTGCTGGTGCCTTTCCCCGGCGCGGCCGTGCGCGATGTGGAACAGATGGTGGCCATTCCGGCCGAGCAGGTCTTGTCCAAAATCGCGGGCGTTGAACATGTGATGTCGGTCTCGCGCCCAGGCGTGGCGGTGCTGACGGTGCAGTTCAAGGTGGGCGTGCCGCGCACCGAAGCGCTGGTGCGCTTGCACGACACGATCCGCGACAACGCGGACTGGCTGCCCAAAGGTTTGGGCGTGATGGAGCCGCTGATCAAACCCAAAGGCGTGGACGATGTGCCCATCGTGACGTTGACGCTGTTCAGCAAGAGCGATGACGCCAGCGCCTACAAGCTGGAGCGCGTGGCGCACAGCATGGAGGCCGACCTCAAGCGCGTCAAAGGCACACAAGATGTGCAGACCTTGGGCGGCCCGGACCGTGCGGTGCTGGTGCAAATCGAGCCCGAGCGCATGGCCGGGTTTGGTGTCACGGTGAGCGACCTGCGCATGGCGCTTCAGTCGGCCAACTCAGGGCTCCCGGTGGGCGAGCTCATCGCGGGGAACAAGAGCGTGAGCATCGAGGCCGGGCCATTCCTCTCGCAAGCCAGTGATGTGGCTGATCTCGTGGTGGCCGTGCAAGGCGGCCGTCCGGTGTTCTTAAAGGATGTGGCCAAGGTGGAAGAGGGGCCCTTGCCCGCGACGCGTTATGTGACGCATGGCTTGGGCAAGTCAGCCGGTGGCGGTGAATACCCCGCTGTGACATTGACCATCACCAAAAAGCCCGGTGAAAACGCCATCGACGTGGCCAACGCCGTGATGGACCATGTGGCCGCGCTGCGCGGCACGGTGATCCCCGACGAGGTGCAGGTGGCCGAGACGCGCAACTATGGTGCGACGGCCAACGACAAGGCTCAAAAGCTGATTCAGAAGCTGCTGTTCGCCACGGCCTCGGTGGTGGCGCTGGTGTTCATTGCGCTGGGCAAGCGTGAAGCGGCGATTGTGGGCACGGCGGTGATTTTGACGCTGACGGTGACGCTGTTTGCCTCGTGGGCCTGGGGCTTCACGCTCAACCGTGTGTCGCTGTTTGCGCTGATTTTTTCCATCGGTATTTTGGTGGACGATGCCATCGTGGTGGTGGAAAACATCCACCGTCACCAGCAGCTGTTCCCGGGCAAGACCCTGGCCGAGATCATCCCCGGTGCAGTGGATGAAGTGGGTGGCCCCACGATTTTGGCCACGCTGACGGTGATCGCCGCGCTCTTGCCCATGGCTTTTGTGAGCGGTTTGATGGGCCCCTACATGAGCCCGATCCCGATCAATGCCAGCATGGGCATGCTGCTGTCACTGGCCATTGCCTTTGTGGTCACGCCTTGGTTGGCACGCATCTGGATGAAGGCTTCCCACGGCCATGCCGGCGATGCACATGCGGCGCCCACAGGCTTGGCGGCCAAGCTGGGCCCCTTGTTTGAGCGCGTGTTCACACCTTTGTTGCACAACGAGCAAGGCGTGCGCAACCGCAAGCTGCTGGGTTTGGGCATTGCAGGCTTGATCGCTTTCTCGCTGGTGTTGCCCGCCACAGGCTTGGTGCTGCTCAAGATGCTGCCCTTCGACAACAAGTCGGAGTTTCAGGTGGTGGTCGACATGCCTGTTGGCACACCTGTGGAAGAAACCGCAGCCGTCATGCGCGAGCTGGGTGCCCACTTGGCGCAACAGCCTGAGGTGACGGACTACCAAGCGTATGCAGGCACATCCTCGCCGATCAACTTCAACGGCCTGGTGCGCCAGTACTACCTGCGTGCAGGTGGTGAGGTGGGCGACATGCAGGTCAAACTGGTGGACAAACACGACCGCAAAGACAAAAGCCATGTGATCGCCACACGCCTGCGCCCCGAGCTGCAGGCCATTGGCCAGCGCTTTGGCGCGAATGTCAAAGTGGTCGAGATGCCACCCGGCCCGCCTGTGCTCGCACCCATCGTGGCTGAAATTTATGGCCCCGACGCCGAAGGCCGCCGTCGTGTCGCCAAGGCGGTGCGCGCCATTTTTGAGAAGACCGACAACGTGGTGGATGTGGACGACAGCAGCATTGCCGCCGCACCGCGCAAATTGCTGCTGGTGGACCGCCGCAAAGCCGCGACTCTGGGCGTTCCTCAGCAAGCCATCGTGACGACCTTGCGCGCTGGCTTGGCCGGAGAGGCCACGACCTACCTGCATGACGGCAGCAAGTACCCGGCTGCGGCCTTGATCCAGTTGCCCGCCGAGCGCCATGGCGATTTGTCGGCCTTGCTCCAACTCATGGTGCGCGGCGCATCGGGCAAGCTGGTGCCGATCCGCGAACTGGTCACCGTGACCGACAGCGAGCGCGAGCAACCCGTGATCCACAAAGACCTGTTGCCCGTGAACTTTGTGACCGCCGACATGGCCGGCAAGCTCGACAGTCCGCTGTACGGCATGTTCAAGATGCGCAGCGACATTCAGAAAATTCAGGCCCCCGATGGCCAGGCGCTGGGCGAATATTTCATCAGCCAGCCGTCTGACGCTTGGCGCGGTTACGCCCTCAAGTGGGATGGCGAGTGGCAGATCACGTATGAGACTTTCCGCGACATGGGCACCGCCTATGCGGTGGGCTTGGTGCTGATCTATTTGCTGGTGGTGGCGCAGTTTGGTTCCTATCTCACGCCACTCATCATCATGGCGCCTATCCCGCTGACCATCATCGGCGTCATGCCCGGGCATGCGCTGCTGCACTCGCAGTACACGGCCACCAGCATGATCGGCATGATCGCGCTGGCCGGCATCATTGTGCGCAACTCCATCTTGCTGGTGGACTTCATCCACCTGCAGGTCAAAGAGGGCACGCCCTTCAAGCAGGCCATCGTGCAGTCGGCCATCACCCGTGCACAGCCGATCATGCTCACGGGCGGCGCGGCCATGCTGGGTGCCTTCTTCATCTTGGACGACCCGATCTTCAATGGCCTGGCCATCTCGCTGATCTTTGGCATCTTTGTCTCGACCATCCTGACCTTGGTCGTGATCCCCACGCTGTACTACGCGGCTTACCGCCGCCAGTACGAAACCCTTTGATTTTTAACCCTTCGGAGAATTCTTCATGAAATCCTGGCAAATCGTTCGTTTGGTCGCTGGCACCTTCATCCTCTTGTCCTTGGCCTTGGGCATTGAAGGCAGCCCTGTTTTCGTGAGCCCTTGGTGGCTGGCGTTCACCGCTTTTGTGGGGGCCAATTTGCTGCAAAGCGCGCTGACAAAGTGGTGTCTGATGGATTCCATCCTTCGCAAAATGGGCGTTGAGCCTGGCTGCTGATTTCTAAAACAAGCCACGGAGTGTCAAGATGATTCCTCGCACCTTATGGGCTGGCGCTGTTTGGGCACTGTGCGCGAGCACGGCCAGTGCCACCGATCTGCTGCAAGTCTGGGAAGCCGCGCAAAAGCACGACCCGCAGGGCGCGATCAGCCAAGCCAATCGTGCGGCAGGATCGACCCGGCGCGATCAGGCCCAGGCCCTGTGGCGTCCTACCGTGGGCTTGAGTGCCAGTGCCGGCTGGGCCAGTGCGCAAAGTCAGATGAATGGCGCGCAGTTTTCAATGCCCGGTTCAGCACCCGTGACCGGTGCGGGCTTTGGCACCTCGATCAGCGGCGGCTCGAGCACCCGTTGGATTTTGAGCGCCAAACAAGCCCTGTACAACCCCGAGCGCCAGGCCCAAAGTGCACAGCTGGACATCGCTGCGCAAGCCAGCGAGCACGAGTGGAAACTGGCGCAGCAAGACTGGATGCTGCAGACCACACAACGTTACTTCGATGTCGTGTTGGCCGAGCAAGGCCTGGCCTTGATCGCACAACAGCAAAAAGCGGTGGACAAAGCATGGTTCGAAGCGAAAGACCGTTTTGCCATCGGCGATGCCCCCGTCACCGACACGCACGAGGCGGGTGCCCGTGCGCAGGCCTTGAGCGCTCAGGCCATTGCTGCCCGCAACGATCTGGAGATGGCTCGGCAAGTGCTGGCCGACGTCACGGGCTTGTCGGTGGATGCCTTGCAACTGCAAGTGCCTGCGCGCTGGGTGCCGTCCTCGGAGCACGACAGCCTGGCGTCCTGGTTGCAAAAAGCCGAGCAAGGCAACCCACTGATCCGCCTGCAAGAAGCACAGGCGGATGCTGCGCAGCAAGAGTTGCGCAAACACAGTGCCCAGGCCTCCCCCACATTGGATGTGGTGGCGCAAGCGTCGCGCGAGCGCATGGGTGGCACGGGCGATTTTGGTGCAGCCAGCAACACACAAAGCCAGCAGATGGTGGGGGTGATGCTCCATGTGCCGCTGTACACCGGTGGCTGGCGCAGTGCCAAGCAGCAAGAGGCGGTGCATTTGCAGGACAAGGCCCGCGCAGAGCTGGCACGTACCCGCTTGCAGGTCAGCCAGATGACCCGTTCAGCATGGCTGGCCGTGCAAAGCGGGCAAGCGCGCATCGCTGCATTGCAAGCCGCTGACACCGCCAGTCAGGCACGCCTGGATGCAACGCAATTGGGTCGCCAGGTCGGCGACCGCACCACACTGGATTTGCTCAATGCGCAAAACGATGCCAGTGCCGCCCAGCTGGCTTTGCTGCAAGCACGCACCGATGTGCTGATGGGTCAACTGCGCTTGCAAGCCATGGCCGGTCAACTCGATGTGCAAAAGCTTCAGACCGTCAATGCCGCCTTGAGCCGCTGAACACGACAGGCATTATTCTTCAACCCCGATGGCTCAAAAAACATGACAAGCGCTCACACCACCCCCTTGATCATTGATGTCCGCTCGCCTGGCGAGTTCGCCACCGGCCATGTGCGTGGCTCGGTCAATATCCCGCTGGACCGCTTCGCGCAAGTCATTGCAGAGGCTGTGCCGGACAAATCGGCCCCGGTGATCCTGTGCTGTGCATCGGGCGGCCGCTCGGGCATGGCCTGCAACTACATGCAGCGGATGGGTTACCAGCAGGTCAGCAATGGCGGCTCCGCTGGGGCCGTATCGATGCAATTCGGCTTGCCCATTGACCGTTTGTGATTTGCATCAACCCAAGGAAACCACCATGAGCACCTTTGACCATCCCACACTGATCCAGAACATCAACCACTCTCTGGCAGGCTTGCGCAAAGCCCAGCCCGAAGCCATGCAGGGCTTTGGACAGCTGGCCAAGGCGGCCATGGCCGAGGGTGCCGTCAGTGAAAAGCACAAAGAATTGATCGCATTGGCCATCGGCATCACCCAGCATTGCTCGGGTTGCATCGGTTTTCATGTGAAGGCTTTGCGCCGTTTGGGCTGCACCCGCCAGGAACTGGAAGAAATGCTGGCGGTCTGCGTTTACATGGGCGGGGGCCCGGCCCTGATGTACACGGCAGAAGCCTTGGCGGCTTGGGGTGCGTTTGAGCCTGTCACGACCTGAAATAGGATTTTCAGCCCAGCCGACTGGTGCCCCCGACAGGAATCGAACCTGTATCACTCCCTTAGGAGGGGAGAGTTCTATCCATTGAACTACGGTGGCACAGGCTTGATTTTACAGGCCGCTTCAAAAGGTCTTTGCAGCCCCATGCCGACAGCGCCGATGGCGTCGTTTCGGTGTCCGTCACCGTCGAAATTTGCAAGATAATCCCCAAAATGTTGGATTTGATCAAAAGCACATTTCACCGGTTTTTTGCGCCCAAGCAAGACGATTGGCATTTGCTTTTTGAACAGGCCCCTTGTGGCGTGGCGCTCGTGGACGCCCCAACGGGGACGGTCCGATCGGTCAATGGTCACTTTGCCCAACTGATGGGCTGTTCGCCCGCATCTTTGCGCCAAGCACCATGGTCGACACTGGCCCGTTCGGTCTTGCGCCCAGGCGAGACGCAGGCCGCTGAATTTTTGACACAACAGCCGCTTGAAAAAGGTTCACGGATCCATCAGCTGCTGCGCAGCGATGGTGTTCAGGTGTTTGCCGAAATTTCGGTCATGGCCACCTTGCCCGATCCACATGGCAAGACCGTGTGTGTGCTGATGGCCAAAGACGTTTCGGAGCAGCTTTTGGCCGAGGAAAAATTGCGTGTCAGTGAACAGCGCTTGCGCCTGTTGACCGACAGTGCGCGGGACGTGGTGTGGACCATGAGCCCGCTCGGGGAGATCACGTATGTGAGTCCGGCGATTGAGCAGTTGCGCGGTTACACGCCTGAAGAGGCGATGAAGCACACCATCGATGAAACCCTGACGCCGGATTCGCAAGCGGTTTCGCTTCAGTATTTTGTGGATGTGGCGGCCGCATTGCAGCAGGGGCTGCCACCGCCAGAGTTTCGCAACGAGCTGGAGTATTGGCGCAAGGATGGCAGCCGCTTTTGGACCGAGGTGTTGGCTTTTCCGGTGATGGGGGCCAATGGCAGCCTGGTTGAAATCTTGGGCGTGAGCCGCGACATCAGCCAACGCCGACTGTACGAAGACAGTTTGCATCAGGCGCGAGAGCGGGCAGAAAAAGCCAATGCAGCCAAGACAGAATTTTTGGCGCACATCAGCCATGAAATCCGCACCCCGATGAGCGCCATGTTGTCTTTGACGGATTTGGTCTTGGCCACGCCTTTGGACGATCAGCAGCGTGTTTTGCTCAACAAAAGCAAAAGTGCTGGCCGCTTGTTGCTGGGCATCATCAATGACATTTTGGACTTGTCAAAGCTGGAGCACGGCAAACTGGAGTTGGCTCATCTGCCGTTTGATTTGCGTGATGTGTTGCAGCAAGTCAGTGATCTGGTGGGGCAGGCCTGTGCCAGCAAGGGGCTGCACTACTTGGTCGAGTGGGCCCCCGAGGTGCATCCCCATCGCTTGGGCGACGCCCAACGCCTGGCGCAGGTGCTTTTGAATCTGGTGGGCAATGCCATCAAGTTCACCGAGCGAGGGCATGTGCGGGTGTCTGTGCGGCATGCGTTCAGCGCAGCAGAGCATGCGCATCTGCGTTTTGAAGTGCAAGACACTGGCATGGGTCTGGCACCGCAGCTTCAGGCCAAGGTCTTCGAAGGTTTTGTGCAGGGTGACGATGCATACACCCGTGCCCAAGGCGGAACAGGTTTGGGGTTGTCCATTTGCAAACGGTTGGCTCAGCAGATGGGTGGCGATGTGGGGGTCGAATCGCAAGTGGGCGTGGGCTCAACCTTTTGGTTCACGGTGCGATTGCCTTTGAGCCATGCAGGCGACGACCAAAAACGGGATGCACAAGGCTTGCAGGCCGCTGATCAGGTGCAGGGCCTGCGTGTTTTGCTGGCCGAGGACAACCTGTCCATGCGCGGCATCCTCCAGCAGTTGCTCGAGCTGGCCGGGGCTCAGGTGGCGGTGGCCGAAAATGGCCTGGTGGCGATCCAGATGCTCGGCGAAGTCCGCTGCGATCTGGTGTTGATGGACATCCAGATGCCCGTCATGGGGGGCTTGGAGGCCGCACGGCGCATTCGTCAAAATCCTGCGTTCCACGATGTGCCCATCGTGGCTTTGACGGCGGGGGGCTTCAATGAGGACCGCGACCTTTGCCTGGAAGCGGGCATGAACGACTATCTGATGAAACCCTTTGAATACAAGGACCTGATCGAGGTCTTGCAGCGCAATGCGCCATCGCAGCGGGCCCAGCGCTGATCAATCCCTGCGCACGGTGTAGATCAAGTCGAGTGCATTGTCCTGTCCCGCTTGAGCCCGCAAGGTCAGGCGGCGCGAGAGGTCGTAGAACACATAGAAGCTGCCGAAAGTGCCTTTGAGGCTGGTTTCGTAGACCAGGTAAAAGTCTTTGGACAGGCGCTTGCCCAGCGTGACAGCTGCGCCTGTGGCGGTCGTGTCGCTGCGGCTGCCGTTGGCCAGCGAAATCTCGTCCAAGCCCAGGGCACCGGCCATTTCACCGCTCAATGTTTTGCCATTGCCACTGAACAAGGCCAGGGCCGCTTGCTGCAAGACGGCCGACTCGGCACCGCCGTTGGCGCCAGACCGTCCCAGCACCAGCCAGGCCAGTTTGTCGGCATCGGGCAACTCGGGGTCGGAGTACAGGCGCACCTTGGGGGTGATGGCGCTGCCGCTGATTTGCACCCCCACGCGTTGCGAGAGGTTGGGACGGATGGCCAGAATCTCCAGCAAGGGGTTGTCGGAGGGCCCGTTGAAGCGCAACAAACCGGTTTCGATGTTCAGGTTTTGCCCATAGGCTTTGTAGCGACCGCCTTCGGTGCTGACTTCGCCGGTCAATCGTGGAATGCCTTTGGTGCTGGTGTTGCTGAGCACATTCAATTTGCCTGCCAAACGCGTGGTCAAGCCATGGCCTTGGATCTGAAAGTCCGGCCCCAGGTCCAGTGTGACTTGCACATCGGGCGTGCCGATCATGGACACGCCTTGCGCGGAGGCCTCTGTTTTGAGCGGCGCTTTGGTCGATCGTGGGTGGGTGACCACCACGTCTTGCCCCAAGGTGGGGGTGCTGTCTTCGGCCAGGATGAACAGGCCTTGATCGGCCTGGATTTGTCCGCGCAACTGCAGTTGGCCTTGGTGCATTTGGGCTTTGACTTGACCGGAGATGGCCAGTCGCCGGTCGGCACGGTTGCTCACCCGCAGGGCCTTGGCTTGCAGGTTGAGCACCATGTCCACCTGGCCCAGGGGCGATGTGTTGGCCATGCCTGCTGCGGGGGGGAGCCAGATCAGCTGACCTTGGGTCTGGAGTTCGCCACCTTGGGTGCCTGCGCCGCGCAAGCTCAATTGCTCCAGGTCCACTTGCTGGCCGTGTACCCGTGCGCGCAATTGGCCTTGGCTGAACTCGATGCCCTGCACGGCCGAACGCACGGCCAGGTTGTTGGCCTGCACATGGCCTTGCCACTGCGGGTCTTGGCGGGTGCCCGAGAGTTCGAGTTGGGTGTCCAGTGTGCCTTGCACGCGCCAGCCCGGTGGTGCCAGCAAGGACCATGCGCCCACGCGGGGCAGCTTGGCCTTCAGTTGGCCCGATACCGGGGCTTGCGAGGGCCAATGCCAACCTTGGGTGTCGTGGCTCAGGTGGGTTTGGGCTTGCGCCTGCAGTTGGCCCATTTGTTCGCTGTCCCAATTGAGTTGGACTTGGACGTCTTCGTTGTCAATCACCAGTCCCACGCGTGCGTCCCGCAGACCGGAATTGATGCGCTGTCCGGGGGCGTTCTCAGCGCCAATGCGCAAGTCGCCTCGGCTGCGTTCGAGCCCTGCACGGACGTGCAAAGCCTCGGCTTGTTCCAGCCGGATCTGGCCTTTGAGCATCACATCGCTTTGGATTTCTGAGCCCAAGCCGAGGGGTAACCAGCTCAAGGGCAGATCATCGATCTGGGCATTCAGCGCTGTGGTGGAGGTGTGGCGTGCTGCAACTGCCCCTTTGGTCGCCAAGGTGCGTGACTGCCATTGCCCGGCTTCCCAACGCAGCATGGCTTGTCCGGGGGATGGGCCTTCCACCGCAATGCGACCAGCCTGCCACTGCGCCACATCGTGGATGGCGGAAGGCGTCCATTGCCAGGCCACAGCTTCTTGCAGCAGGGCTTTCCAGGACGCGCTGCGTTCAGGCGATGACACCTGCACCGATGCGCTCTGGATCTTGCCTTGCCATGGCCCGTCCAACAGCGCGGTGCTGCTGGCGCTGGCTTGAGATTGCATTTGAACGGTTTGCGTTCCGCTCAGCCAGCGTGCCTCGATGCTCGCTTGCAATGCCTGCAAGCTGCCTTGTAATGTGACCTGGCTGTGCTGCAGCTGCCAGGCGTTTGGCCCCTTGGCTGATGTGCTCAAGCTGGGCAGTGTCACGCGCATTTGAATGGGCGCATCGGCCTGACGGTAGCCGCCTTGCCACTGCGCATTCAATTGCGCAGGCCCCGAGGCTTGCCAGCCTTGCAGCCGTTCGGCCCAACCGGGCCAGCGCTTGAGCCAGGCCATGCTGAGCGCGGCATCGCTCATGGCGACTTGCAGATGGCCTTGACCTTGCTTGGGGGCCAGCACGCCCTGGGCTTGGGCTTTCATGCCGGGCCATTGCCATTCGACTTGCCCTTGCGCAGATTGCTGTTGGGGCGCGAAGCTGAACTGCGCTTGCAGCTTGGCGTCCGCCGCCTGAACCTCCAGGGACTCGATCTTCCAAAGGGCGGCTTGCCATTGGCCTTGCAGGTGCAGTTTGTCCCAGCGAAGGCCGGTGGCGTTTTTGCCCAAGGTGCTTGCGCCTTGGAGGTCGACTTGAATGGCCACGGTGCGTGCGTCGGTGGCCTGTGCCTTGATCTGTCCGTTCAGTGCACCTGCGGCCATGGCGGTGTGCAGCAGCTCGGGCTGGACCCCTGCGATGTTGACCTGGCCTGTCCAGCCAGCTGGGGTTTGCTGTCCTTCGCCTTGCACTTGACCGCCTGCCACCTTGGCCTGCAGTTGCTTGATCTGCCACAGGCCATGGCTTGGGCGGTGCAGTTGGGCGCTCAAGTGGCTCAGGGGCAGGGCATGCCGGTCCCAGGGGCCGGGGTTTTGGTTGTTCAGCTGGCCCTGGATCATCCAACCCGAGCCCTCGGGCGTGACCGAGGCTTGGCCCTCCAGACGGGTTTGGGGTGCGCCGGGCCAGAGTGCGGCCAGATCCAATTGCTGCCAGTCGGCCTGGGCTTGCGTGATGGCCTGGGCTTGCCAGGGGTGGATTTGCGCCTGCACTTGCAGCTGCATGCCTGTGCCAGAAGCTGTGGCGCTGCTCGGTTGCAGTTGCGCTTTGACCGCCAAAGCGGCTGACAGGCCCGACAGGGTGCCTTCGGCCGTGGCTTGGGCGGTGAGCGTCAAGGGCTTGCTGCCCGCAGGACCCATGGTGTGGACCTGGCCTTGCAAGCTGGCGTGCAGGGCCATGGGCGCTGCCGCTTGCAGTCGGGCCTGCACACTGTAGCGGCCTTGCGCCACCTCAAACGGCTGCACCTCCAGACGGTGCTCGCTGCCGTCGTAACGGTAGTGACCTTGCAGGCCCAAGGCCTCGAAGGCCGGAGGCCCCGCCCATTCGAGCCGGTCGATTTGCCAAGGTAGATCGATGTGCAGCGGCCAATACAAGGTGGTGGGTGGGGTGGGTTCGCTCGCCGGGTTCTGGTCATCGATCTTCAGATGCCCCAGATGCAATTGCGCCAGTGGCAAATGGCCTTGCCAAAGGCGTGGCCAGTCCAGCGTGAAGGCGGTTTGCTCACCATGCACTTGCAATGCGCCTTGTTGCCAATGCCATTGGCCCACTTGCCCACCGTGGCGCAAGCTCCCGTTGACCAGATCGGTGCTCAGGCGCTGGCTGGTGGGCATCAGTCGGGCGGCCAGATTCAGCGTGCTGGCCAAAGAGCCTGGCGTGCCCGCCCACCACCACAGCGCGCTCAGAACCAGAACTGCACCGCTCAAGATCAGACCCAGGAGCAGACCCAGGCGCAGGCCCAGCCGGCGCAGTTTGCTGCGCGGCTTGGGCTGCTGGTCGTTGGCGGTGTTGGCGGTGTTGTGGCTCATCAAAAGACAAAGCCCACGCTCAGATGCAAACGCAATTTCTGCACCGCCTGGCCGTAAGCCAGGTCCACCCGCAGCGGGCCGATGGGGCTGCGCCAGCGGGCACCCACGCCATAACCCACCAGCGCTTTGAGCTGGTGCATGTCATCGGACACCGCACCGGCGTCCACAAACACCGCGCTTTCCCAATCGGTGCCTTGTTGGTTCCAGCGGATGGGGCGCTGCCATTCCACACTGCCCGTGGCCAAGTAGCGGCCAGGGGCGACGGCGCCATTGCTTTGCGTGATGCCGATGCTGGACGGGGCATAGCCGCGCACGCTGTTGTCGCCACCGGCCAAAAACAGCTGCGTGGTGGGCAGGCCTGAGGTGTCTCGGCTGATCACGCTGCCCGCCTCTGCGCGCACGGCCAGACGCCCTGATGCGCTGCCCAGGGGTTGCAGCCACAAGGCACGCGCCAGCCAGCGGGTGAACACTTCATGCTGCGTGCCCAGACTCACGCCCGAGCCCAGCTCCAGGCTGCCGCCAATGCCTTGGGTGGGGAAGGGCAGGCTGTCGTAACGGCGCCAAGTCCAGGCGTAGTTGGCGCTGACCGATTCGCGTTGACCGACCAGCGAGCCTGTGCTGCTCGAGGCGTCGTACTGCGCGTAATAGGAGCGGTCGGTTCTTTCTTCGCGCTGGGTGCGGCCATAGCGCCAACGTTGGCTGCTCACTTCGTAGCCCACCAATTGCTGGTGTTCCAGTTGGGCAGCGCCGTTCCAGCGCCACAGGTCTTCATCGGGTGGTGCCAGCAGGTCCAGGCTCCAAGACTGCAGTTTTTTGTCGACCGACAATTTCGTCACGCCGCGCCAGCCCAGCCCGGGCAGGCGGTTTTGGGTGTACTCGGCCGTCAGGCGTGGTCCGCTGTCGCTGCGCACACCCAGGCCCATGACCCATTTCTGGCGCAGTGTTTCTCTCAACTCCACCTTGACCGGGGTGGCGTCCACGGGCCCATCGGGGTCGAGCGAGACGAACACCGCATCGTAAAAACCGCTGGCCACCAGGCGTTGCTGGGCCATCAAGAGATCGCTTTGTTTGTAGACAGCGCCCGTTTTCAAATGCGCCAGGCGCTCGGCTTGTTCGGCGCTGTAGCGTTCCGTGCCTGTGATGAGCACGGGCCCGATCGTGACTTGAGAGCCCGAATCGATGGTGAGTGACAGGCGCACCTGGTTGCTTTGTGCGTCTACATCGGCCTGACTTTGCGCAATCTGTGCGTGCGGGTAACGCTCGGCTTGCACTTGCCTGAGCGCTTTGGATTTGGCCAGGCTCCACTGGCTCTGGCTGAAATCCTGTCCAGACGGCAAAGCCCAGTCGGTGACCACTTGCGCTCGCTGTTGCTCGGCCTCGGCGCGCTGGGCAATGTCGCCTTGCCAATTGATCTGGATGTCGGTGATGCGGGCTGCAGGGCCCACAACGATGCCCAGCTTCACGTGGCGCAGGTGTGTAGGCGTGGGGGTGGTGTCCAGCTGCCACTGCAGTTGGGGGTTGAAGTAGCCTTGCGTGGCCAGCAGTTCATGCGCTTGCACATCGGCATCGCGCAGCAGTTTGGCCATTTCTTGGTCATCGAGATCAGACAGGTTTTTGTAACGCTGCAATTCCAGGTGCTGCGTCATCCATGCAGCGGTGTCTTTTTCATTGGCCTGGACGGTCAACTCAAAGGCCAAGGGCTCTCGGGGTGTTTCGACGGCGGGGGCATCGGCCAAAGCCAGTTTGCACCAGAGGCTGCAGACCAGCAGCAGAGTCTGAATACAAGTGCGCAGATTCACTTGCTCAGCAAACGCATGGCATCTTCCAAGCCCTTGAGGGTCAGGGGAAACATCCGTTGGCTCATGAGTTGCTGAATGATTGAAATGCTTTGACGGTATTGCCACACGCCTTGTGGCTCGGGGTTGATCCAGGCGAATTTGGGGAAGGTGTGCGTCAGGCGCTGCAACCATTCGGCACCCGCTTCTTCGTTGTTGTATTCGACGCTGCCGCCTTTTTGCAAAATCTCATAGGGGCTCATGGTCGCGTCCCCGATGAAGATCAGCTTGTAGTCCTTGTTGTACTTGCGCAGGATGTCCCAGGTGGCAAATTTTTCGGCAAATCGGCGCTTGTTGTTCTTCCACATGAAGTCGTACACGCAGTTGTGGAAGTAATAGAAGTCCAGGTGCTTGAATTCGGCCTTGACGGCGGAGAACATTTCTTCAACGCGGGCGATGTGGTCGTCCATGGTGCCGCCCACGTCCATGAGCAGCAGCACTTTGACGTTGTTGTGGCGTTCTGGGCGCATCTGGATGTCCAGATACCCGGCATTGGCCGCCGTTTTGCGAATGGTGCCGTCCAGGTCCAACTCTTCGATGGAGCCTTCGCGGGCAAAGCGGCGCAGACGGCGCAGTGCCACCTTGATGTTGCGGGTGCCCAGCTCTTGCTGGTCGTCGTAGTCCTTGTAGGCGCGTTGGTCCCAAACCTTGACGGCATTGCGGTTGCCCCCTTTGCCGCCAATGCGGATGCCTTGCGGGTTTTGGCCGCCATTGCCAAACGGCGAGGTGCCGCCCGTGCCGATCCACTTGTTGCCGCCTTCGTGGCGCTCTTTTTGCTCGTCGAGGCGCTTTTTGAGCGTCTCCATCAACTCGTCCCAACCCATCTTCTCGATGGCCGCTTTTTGCTCGGGGGTGAGTTCTTTTTTGAGGATCTGCTCCAGCCAGTCGAGCGGAATTTCCTTGGTGAAATCGGTCAGCATCTCCACGCCCTTGAAGTAGGCACCGAAAGCCTTGTCGAACTTGTCGAAGTGCTTTTCGTCCTTGACCAGCACGGTGCGGCTCAGGTGGTAGAAGTCGTCGATGCTGCAGGCGTCCGATGTGGGCCCCACCACGTTGGCTTGCAGGGCTTCGAGCAGGGTAAGGAACTCGCGCACCGAGACAGGCACTTTGGCGGCGCGAAGGGTGTAGAAAAAATCGATCAGCATGAGGTGGTTTCTTTCTCCACGTCTGGGGGGGTGGAAAACAAGTTGCGATTTTCGCTCAGCAACTTTTCGAACTTTACTTTTCGGTCTGGATGCAGGCCTTGAAGCAAGCCATATTCTGTGGCGATTTTTTCTGAGTCAAGTAGATCACACCAGCCTTTGCCGTTGTTTGTCTGTTGCTCCAGTGCGATTCGCCAATCTTGCAAGGCGGCTCTACCTGTAATCAATTCAGCAGTACTTGCGCCAAATTTGGCTTGCTTATTGGGGTTGTGGTGTGGCGAAACCTCTTTTTCTTGAAATTTCCAAACACCAACTGCCACAAATAAGGTGCAGGCAGAGATTACAGGATGGAGCAAGCCACCAAAGTAGTCACCAAAGGTGCCCCACTTGCTGGCGTCTTCACTCAATTGAGGGTTAACGAGTTGCCAAAAATCCATTGCCCACGAGGGCTTAACGAACTGCCTGTAGTCAACACCCAAGACCACTGCTGCGATCGAAAGTGGGACCCACATCAGCCATTGTTGTTGGCTTTTCGAAAAAGGAATGTCTTCTTTATCCATGGCTATTGCACTTGAGGCCAAATGCGAGGTGATCGGTATTGATGGATACAGGCCAAAACAAGGACCGTATCACCCAAGATTTCAAAATGCAGTGCATAGGGAAAGCGGCCCAAGAACACCCGACGAATGTGAGCGTAGGCCACGGCATGCACTAAAGGATTGCGCCTCAGTCGTGCCTCCTGGATGCTGATTTGTCGTAAAAGTTCCGTCCCCAACCCCGTAGACTGATCTTCGTACCACGCGTAAGCCTCCACCAAGTCCAGCTCGGCATCTGGCGCAAAGCGGACGTTATAGCTCACAGCTTGACGCCGAGACGCTGCGCAATGTCTTGCAAGCTGGAAGAAACTTGAGGATTTGCATGGCTCCATGCCGAGCGACGCAGGACTTCCTGTTGAACCAACTCAGGAACAGGAGGCACGCTTTGTGGGGCTTGTGCAATGTCATCCCAGACTTGCTGAACCAATTGGATTTTTTCAGACGTACTGAGTTGGTGAATTTGCTCAATGAGAGTGGTCATGGGCGTCTCCTGCAATCAGTCTGGGATGATCTCGCGTTGGCGGCGAAGTTGGTGGTCCAGGTGAGCTTTCACCGTGGGCCACTCACTGGCAATGATGCTGTACACACATGTGTCGCGCAGTGTGCCAGCAGCCAGAGGGTGCGGGTTGATCTGGTGGCTGCGCAGCACGCCGTCGAGCTTGGCACCCAGGCGCTCAATGGCGCGGCGGCTTTGCTGGTTAAAAAAATGCGTGCGGAACTCCACTGCGATGCAGTTCAGTTGCTCAAACGCATGGGCCAGCAAAAGGCGCTTGGCTTGTGTGTTCATGAGCGTGCGCTGCACGCTTTGGCGGTACCAGGTCGAGCCGATTTCGACGCGGCGGTTGGCCGCGTCGATGTTCATGTAGGTGGTCATGCCCACCGCTTGGTCTGTTGCCGGGTCGATCACGGCAAAGGCGCACATGCTGCCTTTGGCCTGCAGGTCCAAGCGGCGTGTGATTTCAGTGGCCATGGCCTCGGGGTGGGGGATGGCGGTGTACCAGTGGTTCCACAATTGGCCGTCTTGCACCGCCTGGACCAGGTTGTCGTGGTGCGCGGGTGCCAGTGGCACGAGCTTCACATGCTGGCCACTCAGGGTGACGGGTGCGGCAAACAGGCTCATCGGGACTCCGAATCGTTTGGCTGGGTGCGGCCATTTTGTTTGGCACGCCAGTGGCGGGCCAGCTGCAGACCACCGCCGCCGCCCAGACCGACCAGCAAGATCGCGCCGATGCTGGTGCCGCTGTAGCCTGCGCTGAACAGGTTCCAGCCCAGGAGCTGGCCCAGCCAGTAACCGGCCAAAGCGCCTCCGACAAAGCCGATGGCGTCTGAAATGCCTTCGAGCAAGAGTTGGCGAGCCGACATGCCGTGTGGCTTCAGCGGTTGCGCTGGTTCATGAAGACCAGCTTTTCAAACAAAGTGACGTCTTGCTCGTTTTTGAGCAGGGCACCCACCAGCGGCGGCACAGCCACTTTTTGGTCGGCGCTTTGCAAGGCTTCGAGTGGGATGTCTTCGGCCACCAACAGCTTGAGCCAGTCCAGCAGCTCACTGGTGGAGGGCTTTTTCTTCAGGCCCGGCAGGTTGCGCACGTCGTAAAACGTCTTGAGTGCCAGGGCCAGCAGGTCTTTTTTGAGCGTGGGGAAGTGCACGTCCACGATCTGCTTCATGGTTTCCGCTTCGGGGAACTTGATGTAGTGGAAAAAGCAGCGGCGCAAGAATGCGTCGGGCAGCTCTTTTTCGTTGTTGGAGGTGATGAACACCAGCGGGCGGGTCTTGGCCTTGATCAGCTGGCGCGTCTCGTAGCAATAAAACTCCATGCGGTCGATCTCGCGCAGCAAGTCGTTCGGGAACTCGATGTCGGCCTTGTCGATCTCGTCGATCAGGATGGCCACTGGTGTCTCGGAAGTGAAGGCTTGCCAGAGCACCCCTTTGATGATGTAGTTCTCGATGTCCTTGACCTTGGCCTCACCCAGTTGGCTGTCGCGCAGGCGGCTCACGGCGTCGTATTCGTACAAGCCTTGCTGGGCCTTGGTGGTCGACTTGATGTGCCACTGCAACAGCGGCAAGTTCAGCGCTTCGGACACTTCCTCGGCCAGCATGGTCTTGCCCGTGCCTGGTTCGCCTTTGACCAGCAGGGGGCGTTTGAGGGTGATGGCGGCGTTGACGGCGAGCATCAGGTCTTGGGTGGCGACGTATTTTTCGGTACCTTGAAATTTCATGATGAGGGTCTCGTGAACAACAGGAAAAAAGCTTGTCAGGATTATGAGGGCCAGCCCGATATAATCCGCATTTGATTTTTATCAATCATTTGGATTGTCTGAGCAAAATGAACAAGCTGTTGTCCTCGATGTTTGCCCTGGCTGTCGCCTCTGTGACCGCCATCTCCGCCCAAGCTCAAGAAGTGAAGGGCGATGCCAAAGCCGCTGAGCAAAAGATCGCCATGTGCATCGGCTGCCACGGTATCAAAGGCTACCAGGCCAGCTTCCCCGAGGTGTATCGTGTGCCGATGATCTCTGGTCAGAACGCCAAGTACATTGCCTCTGCCCTGAATGCCTACAAAAAAGGCGACCGCAAGCACCCCACCATGCGCGGTATTGCCGCCAGCCTGAGCGATCAGGACATCGCCGATGTGGCGGCTTATTACGAGCAACACGGCAAGACCGAGCCTGTGACCAAGGTCCCAGCCGCACCGGACGCCAAAGTGGCCGCTTTGCTGCAAAAAGGCGCTTGCGTGTCTTGCCACGGCGACAACTTCTCCAAGCCTGTGGACCCCAGCTACCCCAAGATCGCGGGTCAGCACAAAGACTTCCTGTTCGTCGCCTTGAAGTCCTACAAAGTGGAAAATCTGTCCACCTGGGGCCGCAGCAACGGTGTGATGGGTGGCGTGGCCAAGCAGTTCTCCAATGCTGAACTCAAAGCCTTGTCGGCTTATGTGGGTTCCTTGGATGGCGACTTGAAGACCATTCCTCAGTCCAAATTCCGCTGATCCTCTGTATCGGTAGACAGCAAAAAGCCCGCGCAAGCGGGCTTTTTGCGTTGGGGCTTGCAGAAAATGCAGGCATCAGGGGCTCATTGCAGTCTGGGGTCGCCGAAATCGTCATCCGGTGGAGTGTCTTCGGGTACACGGAATTCTTCGCTGGCCCACGCACCCAAATCGACACCTTTGCAGCGGGCGCTGCAAAACGGACGGTAAGGGTTGGCGCTGCTGTAAAGGCTCAGGCCTGCGCAGCCAGGGCAGCGGACTTGGCGGGGCTTGATCGGTTCGGATGGCTGGGCGTCGCTCATGCGCACAAAGACATCTCGAACGGCACATCTTCGGCGGTGGCAACCAAGCGCCCATCGCTTTGCTGCTGCATCATGCGAATCACCACCAACAGGCGGTTGCAGCTGATCTCGGGGGTGATGCCCAATGCGGGATCGATTTTCAGTCGCAGCAACTGGAAGGTGCGCCCTTGCGGCAGGTTCTGTTGCAACTGACCAGCCGTGGACATGACCTTTTGGCTGGCCCCCGATTCGCGCAGCATTTTGAGCAGCAGCTGGATGGTTTGGGCCAAGGGTACAAACGGTGCACTCCACAGGCGCAAGTCAGCGCTGCGGCTGCTGGCGTCGTGGTGTTGCCAGGCGTGGTACGCGGGCAGGTCGAATTCGCAGGTGCCACCGGGGATGACCACACGGCTGCGCAAAGACATCAGGAAATCGTTGTCGCTCAGGCCCATGCCGATCTTGCCACTGACTTCGTTGAGCGCTTCAAAGTGCTCGTCAAGCTGGGCGATCAATCCGTCCAAAGCTTTTTCGGAAATGGCCGGGTTCCCACGGTAGCCGTTGTACAGTTGTTTTTGGCGTTCCAGGTCCTTCAGCACATCCGACTTGAGTTCGGAGCGCGAGGCCACCTCGATGATTTCAAACAAGGTGGTCAGCGCAAAGTGGTGGTCCACCGCTTCGGTGCGGGCCATCAATTGGCCAAAGCGGTTGAACAATTGCTGCAAGCGCAAATAGGTGCGGATGCGTTCGTTGAAGGGGTATTCGTACAGTATCACGCGGCGTTTTCCAGTGCCGCAATCATAGCCCGAAGTCAGCGGCCACTTGAGAGATTTGCGCCTCTAATTCGAGCAAGTTGATGCTTTGGTTAACGATCACGGCATCGGCGCAGGCCAGGCGCTGGGCCCGGCTGGCTTGCTGGGCAATGATCCGGTCGATTTCTGCTGCCGACAGGCCATTGCGCACCATGACACGCTGGCGCTGCGTCTCGGTGTCGCAGTCGACCACCAGCACGCGATCGACCTGGCGGCGCCAGCGCTCGCCGGATTCGACCAGCAAGGGCACATCAAACACCAGACAGCGGTGGCCAGTGTCCAGGGCGTGTTGTGCTTGCTCGGCGGTGAGCTGACCGACCAGCGGGTGGATGATCGCTTCGAGTTGGCGTTTGGCTTGAGGGTCTTGAAAGATGCGCTCTCGCATGGCCTGGCGGTTCATGGCGCCATCGCTGTCAAGCATGTGGGGGCCAAATGCGGCGGTGATGGCCTCAATGGCTCTGCCGCCTGTGGCCGTCACGCTGCGCGAGATGGCATCGGCATCGATCACGGCTGCACCGCGCGCAGCCAGCATGCCTGCAACTGTGCTTTTGCCACTGCCGATACCACCGGTCAGGCCGATGCGCCAAATGCGTTGTGAATTCATGTGTCAAAGATGGAGTGAAGGAAGGGGCCCCAAGAGCATGACCCACAAGCCAGCCAAGGCGAGAAAGGGGCCAAACGGCATGTATCCGCCTTGGCCCAGTTGGCCGCGCCAGCGCAAGATCAGCCCTCCGACAATGCCTGTGAGCGATGCCACCAGCACCAAAGACATCAAGGATGGCCAACCCAGCCATGCACCCAGTGCCGCCAACAGCTTGAAATCACCTTGACCCATGCCATCTTTGCCAGTGAACAACTTGAAGAGCCAATACACCAGCCACAACACGAGGTAGCCTGCTGTAGCGCCCCATAAAGCTTGGTTCAGGGATTGGTCGCTCCATTGCATGCTGGCAGCGATCAGGCCGCTCCATGTCAGCGGCTGTGTGATGGCGTCAGGCAGCAATGTGGTGTCTGCATCAATAGCGGCCAGAGCCAGCAAAGCCGATGCAAAACCTGCCCAAGCCATGGCTTGCACACCCATGCCGTATGTCATCACGGCCCATGCGAACAAAGCACTGGTCAGCAACTCAATGGCGATATAACGCCAGCCGATCGGGCTGTGGCATTGGCGGCATTGGCCACGCAGCCACAGATAGCTCAGAACGGGGATGTTGTCGGTCCAGCGCAGTTTGTAGCCGCAATGCGGGCAGTGCGAGCTGGGAAACGCCAGGTTGTAAGGGGCGGTTTTTGGGTGGGGCTCGGCCTCGTTGTGGGCTTGGGTGTCTGCGGCCCATTGTGCTTCGAGCATGCGTGGCAAGCGGTGAATGACCACATTCAGAAAACTGCCAATGGCCAAGCCGATCAGGCCGGCCGATACCCCGTTGAACACGTCTATGTGCATATCAAAAAACCTGACCCATCCGGAAAATGGGCAAATACATGGCGACCAAAATCCCACCAATTAAACCACCCAGCACCACGATGATCAAAGGCTCCAGCAAGCTCGACAGGCCGTTGACTTGGTCGTCCAACTCGGTTTCCATCAGCTTGCCCGCCCGTGCCAATAATGTGTCCATGGAACCGGTCTCTTCTCCTGTGTGGCACAACTGCACGATCATGGGCGGAAAGCGTGCAGTTTGTGCCATCGCTTCACTCAAACTGCTGCCTTGGCCCACTTGCCGTTGCAATTCCAATGTCGTGCGTTCAAAGACCAGATGATCGCATGCTTGGGCCACGGGGCCCAAAGCCTCGGTCAGAGGAACACCGGCGGCCAACAATGCGGACAAGGTTTGTGCCCAGCGGGCCACCACCGCACTTTGGATCAAGCGCCCCAGCAATGGCATGTTGAGCAAATGGCGATTCAGCCAGAGCCTGGCGCGTGATTCCTGGGCGCTCAGCTTGGGCCAAAACCATCCACCTGCGCACACCATGAAAAGTGCAAGTGGTCCCGCCTGGCTAAGGCCCTCGCTCATGGCCACCACCACTTGCGTCGGCCAAGGCAGGTCTGCGCCAAATGCTTTGAACACATCCTGAAAGGCGGGCACCACAAACACGAGAATCATGGTCAGAACACCTGTGGCGATGAACATCACGGCGCTGGGGTACATCAGTGCAGAGCGAACGCGAGAGCGCAGGGCTTCATTCTTTTCCAGGGTGTTGGCCAAGCGGTCCATCAGCGTGTCCAAAATACCCGCAGACTCACCAGCTTGCACCATGCTGATGTACAAACCTGAAAAATGTTTCGGATGTTTGGCCAGGGCGACATGCAAAGCTTGGCCGGCTTCCACATCTTTTTGTATGGCCCGAATGACCGCTGTGAGTGCCGCTGTTGGTTGGCTGTTCGACACCATGTGCAATGCTTGCAGCAAGGGGATGCCTGCATGCAGCAAGGCAGACAGTTGCCGAGTCATTTGTGTCACATCGCGGGTGCGAATCCTCGGTTCCGGGTTCCACCACAGGCGTTGCAGGGTTGCGACTTTGATGCCTTGTCTGCGCAATTGGGCTCGGGCCAATTCAGCGTTCACGGCGTTGATTCGCCCTTTTTCCGTTTGTCCTTGTGCATTGCGTCCTTGCCACGCAAAAGAGGGACTGGTTTTGCGTGCTGTCATGTGCCCTCCCGAGTCACCGCCAGAACTTCTTCCAGCGACGTGATGCCTTGCATCACTTTTCGCAAACCCGCTTCCCGTAAGCTGGCGACACCTTCGCGGTGTGCTTGCCAGGCCAATTCCTGGCTGCTCGCTTCGTTGAGCACGAGCGTTTGCATGGCAGGGGTGACGGGCATCACCTGGAAAATCCCGGTACGTCCCGAAAACCCTTTGTGGCAATGTGCGCATGCTGCGGGCGCAAAGATGGTGACCGTGTCGCTTGTGATGGCATCTGCCGACAAGCCCGCTTGCACCAAAATTTCGGCAGGCAATGTGATGGCGTGTTTGCAATGCGGGCACAAACGGCGCACCAGCCGCTGTGCGGTGATCAGGGTCACACTGGCGGCGATGTTGTAGGTGGCGGTGCCCATGTTGCGCAGCCGCACCAAGGTGCTGGGTGCATCGTTGGTGTGCAGGGTGGACAGCACCAGGTGCCCGGTCTGGGCGGCCTGCACGGCGATGTTGGCCGTTTCCAAATCGCGGATTTCACCGACCATCAGGATGTCCGGGTCTTGCCGCAAGAAGGCCCGCAAGGCCACCGCAAACGTCAGCCCCGGCTTGTCTTGCACATTGACCTGGTTGATGCCTTGCAGCTGGATCTCGCAAGGGTCCTCTACAGTGGCGATGTTGACCTCTGCCGTATTGAGCAGATTCAGGCAGGCATACAGCGATTGGGTCTTGCCCGAGCCAGTGGGGCCGGTGACCAGCACCATGCCGTGCGGTTGGCGGATCGCTTCCTCCAAGCGCTTCAAATCACCGGTCTCATAACCCAGTTGCGGCAAGTCCAGCTGGACTTGGGCTGAATCCAGCACCCGGATCACCAGCTTTTCACCAAACAAGGTGGGCAGGGTGCTCACGCGCAGGTCGATGGCGCGACCGTTGGGCAGCTGCAGTTTCATGCGCCCGTCCTGGGGTAAGCGTTTTTCGGCGATGTCCAGGCGGGACAGCACTTTCACACGCGAAGCCAGCCGGTCTTTCAGGGCCATGGGTGGCGCGGCCATTTCGCGCAACTCGCCGTCCACCCGCATGCGCACGCGGTAGTGGTGTTCGTAGGGCTCAAAGTGCAGGTCTGAAGCCTGCAGGGCCACGGCCTGCTCCAGCAGCTGCTGCACGTACTGGACCACGGGCGCGTCTTCGCTTTGGCCATTGCCCATGCGGGCGTTCATGTCTGCCATGTCTCCTCCCCGGGTATTGAATACCTCTGTGGGTGAATGATGGGCCGGGCGGGCCGTTTTGTAAATCCCGTGTGGCGCAGACACAAAAAAGCCGCTGAATGCAGCGGCTGCAAGGGACGAGCGCTGGCTGCTCAGGTCCGGCGGGTCAGCAGTTGTGATGCCAGCACCACCATGGCCTGCCGGTGCGCGTTGTCAGGCAGTTGCATGGCGGCATCGATGGCGCGCTGGGCCTCGGCTGCGGCCGCATGGCGTGTGGCCTCCAGTGCGCCAGTCTCGCGCACGATGGCCACGATCTCGTTCAGGCGGTCTACGCTGCCGGTTTCGATGGCTTCGCGCACGGTTTGGCTTTGTGCTGGTGTGCCTTTTTGCATGGCCAAGATCAATGGCAAAGTCGCTTTGCCTTCGCGCAGGTCGTCGCCCAGGTTCTTGCCCATTTCGGCGGCATTGCCGTCGTAGTCGAGCACATCGTCAATGACCTGGAAAGCGGTGCCCAAGGCCTGGCCGTAGTTGGCGCAAGCGGCCTCAATGGCGGCAGGGCTGCCCGCCAAAATGGCACCCAGACGGGCGCTGGCTTCGAACAGTTTGGCTGTTTTCGACCGGATGACGCGCAAATAGCCTTCTTCGTCCAGCGAGGCATCGTGCATGTTCATCAACTGCAGAACTTCACCTTCAGCGATCACATTGGTCGCATCGGCCAAGGTCTGCATCACGCGCATGTTGTCTGCGTCCACCATCATCTGGAACGCGCGGGAATACAAAAAGTCACCCACCAGCACGCTGGCTGGATTGCCAAAGCTTTCGTTGGCAGTCGGGCGACCACGGCGCAGGGTGGACTCGTCCACCACATCGTCGTGCAGCAAGGTGGCGGTGTGTATGAATTCAACCACGGCGGCCAAGTTGTGACGCTGGGTGCCGGTGTAGCCCAATGCGCCACAGGTCAGCAGCAGCAGCACGGGCCGCAAGCGCTTGCCGCCCGCCGAGATGATGTATTTAGCCACCTCGCCGACCAAGGGCACGCCCGAGTCCAGGCGCTCGGCGATGACGCGGTCCACCTGCGCCATGTCGGGGGCAACCAGGGCAAGGACGGCAGCGGTGCTGTGTTCGGAGGCAGACAAGTGGAAAATCCGGCAAGGGCCCGGACAAGTCGTCCGGGTCAGGAGAATGGATTGAAACTGGCCCTGATTATAGGGACAGGCCGTGGCCCTCAGCGCAGGCCCCAGTCCGGGAGGATTGGCCGATTTGCAATTGGGTGTCAAGCCGTGCTAAAATCTTAGGTTCCTTGGGGATTAGCCCTTGGAAACTTCCATTCAAAAGAGGTCATTTATGTACGCGGTCATAAAAACCGGTGGCAAACAGTATCGTGTTGTCGCTGGCGAAAAAATTAAAGTAGAACAGATTGCTGCGGACGTTGGCCAGGAAATCGTGATTGATCAAGTTCTGGCCGTCGGTACCGGCGCCGAACTGAAGATCGGCACGCCCCTGGTGTCCGGCGCCACAGTCAAAGCCACAGTTTTGGCGCATGGCAAGCACGACAAAGTGCACATCTTCAAGATGCGCCGTCGTAAGCACTATCAGAAACGTCAGGGTCACCGCCAGCAGTTCACTGAACTGCAAATCGGCGCGATCACTGCCTGAGGAGAATAGGTCATGGCACAGAAAAAAGGCGGCGGCTCTACGCGCAACGGTCGTGATTCCAAGCCAAAGATGCTGGGTGTCAAGGCTTTCGGTGGTGAACTGATCAGCGCTGGCTCGATCATCGTTCGTCAACGCGGCACCAAGTTCCATGCGGGCAGCAATGTCGGCATCGGCAAGGACCACACTTTGTTTGCCCTGGTGGACGGCCACGTGTCGTTCTCGACCAAAGGCGAACTGAGCAAGCACATGGTGAACGTGACCCCGGCTGTTTAAGCCAGTCTCGCCCATTGCGAAGAGGAGCCCCGCAAGCCGGGGCTTTTCGCATTTTGGTTCGTCTTGTTTTGCGATGACGAACCCCAAGCTACACTGGAAATCTCATGAAGTTCGTTGACGAAGCCTATATTGACATCTCCGCAGGTGACGGCGGGAACGGCTGCGTCTCGTTCCGCCATGAAAAGTACAAGGAATTCGGTGGCCCCAACGGGGGCGATGGTGGTCGTGGCGGGCACGTGTTTGCCTTTGTCGACGTGAACCTCAACACCTTGGTCGATTACCGCTATTCACGCCGCCATGAGGCCAAGCGAGGCCAGCACGGCATGGGCTCCGACATGTTCGGTGCGGCCGGTGACGACATCATCCTCAAAATGCCGGTCGGCACCATCATCACCGACGCTGAAACCGGTGAAGTGCTTTATGAATTGCTGGTGCCTGGTGAAACCATCATGATCGCCAAAGGCGGTGACGGTGGCTTTGGCAACATGCGCTTCAAAAGCGCGATCAACCGTGCGCCACGCCAAAAAACACCGGGCTGGCTCGGCGAAAAGAAAGAGCTCAAGCTCGAATTGAAAGTGCTGGCCGATGTGGGCCTGTTGGGTATGCCCAATGCGGGTAAATCCACCTTCATCGCTGCGGTGTCCAATGCCCGCCCCAAGATTGCCGATTACCCTTTCACCACCTTGCACCCCAATTTAGGTGTGGTCCGTGTGGCCCCCGAGCAGAGTTTTGTGGTGGCCGATGTGCCAGGTTTGATCGAAGGTGCCTCCGAAGGCGCAGGCCTGGGTCACTTGTTCCTGCGCCACTTGCAACGCACCCGTTTGCTGCTGCATGTGGTTGATTTTGCCCCGTTTGACGAGAACGTCGATCCGGTGCAGCAAGCCAAGGCCATCGTGGCCGAGCTCAAAAAGTACGATGCCAAGCTGTACAACAAGCCGCGCTGGCTGGTGCTCAACAAGCTGGACATGGTGCCTGCTGAAGAGCGCGAAGCCCGCGTCAAGGATTTCATCAAGCGCATGCGCTACAAAGGCCCGGTGTTCGAAATTTCGGCCCTGACCCGCGAAGGTTGCGAACCCCTGATCAAAGAGATTTACAAGCACATCCGTGCCCAGCAAATCATCGAGCAAGGACCGGTGGACATTGATCCGCGCTTCAAGGAGCAGGACAAGCCGAAAGAGCCCGATGCCGAAGATCCCCGTTTCAAGCCACTGCCTTCCGAATAACAGGGCCTGGATTTCAGCCGCTGAAATCGGCTGTCCCCAAGCCAAAGACCCTTCTTGAGCATGACCACTCCTGCCGTATCCACCCTGCTGCGCGATGCCCGGCGCATCGTTGTCAAAGTGGGCTCCAGTCTGGTGACCAACGAAGGCCGAGGCCTCGACGAAGCGGCCATCGGCGAGTGGTGCCGTCAGATGGCTTTGCTCAGTGCGCAAGGCAAAGAGGTGGTGATGGTCTCTAGCGGTGCGATTGCCGAAGGCATGAAGCGCCTGGGCTGGACCACCCGCCCCAGCGAGGTGCCGGCTTTGCAGGCTGCGGCCGCCGTGGGCCAGATGGGCTTGGCTCAGATGTACGAAACCAAGCTGCGTGAAAACGGCATGGGCAGCGCTCAGGTCTTGCTCACGCACGCCGATCTGGCCGACCGCGAGCGTTACCTCAACGCCCGCTCGACCTTGCTCACCTTGCTGCAGCACCGGGTCTTGCCGGTGATCAACGAGAACGACACGGTTGTCAACGACGAGATCAAGTTTGGTGACAACGACACCCTGGGGGCCTTGGTGGCCAATCTGGTCGAAGCCGACTTGCTGATCATCCTGACCGACCAGAAGGGCTTGTACACCGCAGACCCCCGTAAAGACCGCTCAGCCACTTTTGTTCACGAAGCCCGTGCCGGGGACCCACTGCTCGAGACCATGGCCGGTGGCGCAGGTTCGAGCATTGGCAAGGGCGGCATGATCACCAAGATCCTGGCGGCCAAACGTGCTGCAGGCTCGGGCGCCTCCACGGTCATCGCTTGGGGCCGCGAGCCCGATGCCTTGTTGCGCCTTTGCCAAGGCGACAACATGGGCACCTTGTTGGTGGCACAAACGGCCAAGCAGCAAGCTCGTAAACAATGGATGGCCGACCACCTGCAACTGCGCGGCTCGGTCACAGTGGATGCCGGTGCGGCTCACAAGGTGCTGACCCAAGGCAAGAGCCTCTTGCCGATTGGCATGACCGGTGTGGCGGGTGAGTTCTCGCGCGGCGATGTGATCGCCATCCGAGACGAGCAGGGCGCAGAAATTGCCCGGGGCTTGGCCAACTACGCCAGCGCCGAGGCGCGCTTGCTGTGCCGCAAACCATCGCATGGCTACGAAGCCTTGCTCGGTTACACCGCCGAGCCCGAGATGGTGCACCGCGATAACCTGATCCTGAGCTGCTGAGTCAAACAATCCAAGCCCAAGAAAAAGCCCGCAATTTGCGGGCTTTTTCCTGAGGCACAGGTTGTTCAGCCCTGAGGGTTGGGGTCAAAACTTGCGCCCGGCGGCAGCTCCATGTGCAGGGGTTGCTGCATCTCCACGTGGCCGTGATCGTCACCGCCGTTTTCACGCGGGCCACGAGGGCCGCCGCGCAAATAACGGTTGTGCCGCTCGTGTCTGGGCAAAAAACGCGCCAGCTCTGTCAAGGCCATTTCGTAGACGCCACGCTTGAACTCCACGACTGCTTCAAGAGGCACCCAATAGTCGTTCCAACGCCAGGCGTCGAACTCTGGGTGATCGGTAGCGCGCAGATTCAGGTGGTTGTCGTGCGTGACCAACTGCAGCAGGTACCAGATCTGTTTCTGGCCCTTGTAAAAGCCGCGAGCATCCCTGCGGATGAAGCGGTCTGGCACTTCATAGCGCAACCAGTCACGGGTGCGGGCCACGATGCGCACATGCTCCGGATGGAGCCCCACTTCTTCGTGCAGTTCACGGAACATGGCTTGCTCAGGACTCTCGCCCCGGTCAATGCCGCCTTGCGGAAACTGCCAGCTGTGGGTGCGGATGCGTTTGCCCCAGAACACCTGGTTTTTCTGGTTGAGCAGAATGATGCCGACGTTCGGCCTAAAGCCTTCACGGTCAAGCATAATCAACCTCAAATTTTTAAATTGTGTCCATTATGCACGCCGCATTGGCGCTGGCTCTTGGATGTTTCCCTGATTCCTCTGTTTAGTAAGCGTGCCGCGATGAAAGCTTCTCAATTTCTCATTTCCACCCTCAAAGAAGCGCCGGCAGACGCTGAAGTGGTCAGCCACAAGCTGATGACCCGCGCCGGCATGATCAAGAAGCTGGGCGCTGGCATCTACAACTACATGCCCATGGGCTTGCGCGTGATCCGCAAGGTCGAGGCCATCGTGCGCGAAGAGATGAACCGCGCTGGCGCCATCGAGATGACCATGCCCGTGGTGCAGCCGGCCGAGCTGTGGCAAGAAACGGGACGCTTTGACAAGATGGGCCCAGAGCTGTTGCGCATCAAGGACCGCCATGGCCGCGACTTCGTGATCCAGCCCACCAGCGAAGAGGTGGTAACCGATGTGGTGCGCCAGGAAGTGCGCAGCTACAAACAGCTGCCCAAAAACTTCTACCAAATCCAGACCAAATTCCGTGACGAGCGCCGCCCCCGCTTTGGCCTGATGCGTGGCCGTGAATTCACCATGAAAGATGCCTACAGCTTTGACCGCGACATGGCCAGCGCCAAGGCCAGCTACCAGGTGATGGCCGGTGCCTACCGCAAGATCTTTGACCGCTTTGGCCTGACCTACCGCGCTGTGGCCGCCGACAGCGGTGCCATCGGGGGCGACCTGTCCGAAGAATTCCAGGTGATTGCCGCCACGGGCGAAGACGCCATCGTGTACTGCCCCACCAGCGGCTACGCCGCCAACATGGAAAAGGCCGAGGCCTTGGCCCCCAGCGTGCCTCGCAGCGAGGCCAAACAAACTTTGACCAAGACGCCCACGCCGGGCAAGAGCACCTGCGAAGACGTGGCTGCTTTGCTGAATGTGCCGCTTTCTACCACCGTCAAGTCGCTGGTGCTGGCCACCGACACCCTGGACGAGCAGGGCGAGATCGTGAAATCGCAAGTCTGGCTCTTGCTCTTGCGCGGCGACCACGACATGAACGAAGTCAAGGTCGGCAAGTTGCCTGGCATGGAAGGCGGTTTCCGCTTTGCCACGCTGAGTGAAATCGAAGAGCACTTCGGCTGCAAGCCCGGCTACCTGGGCCCGCTGAATCTGAAAAAACCCGTGCATGTGGTGGCCGATCGCGACGTGGCCGTGATGGCCGACTGGATCTGCGGCGCCAACGAAGAAGACTTCCACATCACCGGCGTGAACTGGGGCCGAGACCTGCTCGAACCCGCCTTGGTGGCCGACATCCGCAATGTGGTGGCGGGCGACAAATCGCCCGACGGCCAAGGCGAGCTGGCGATCGAGCGTGGCATCGAAGTGGGCCACGTGTTTTACCTGGGCACCAAATACTCCAAGGCCATGAACGCGACCTTCTTGGACGAAAACGGCAAGCCGCAGTTTCTGGAGATGGGCTGCTACGGCATTGGCGTCACGCGCCTGCCTGCAGCGGCCATCGAGCAAAACCACGACGAGCGCGGCATCATCTGGCCGGACGCGATTGCACCCTTCACTGCAGTGATTTGCCCCATCGGCATGGACCGCAGCGAAGCCGTCAAGGCAGAAGCCGAGCGCGTTTACAACGGCCTGCTCGAAGCCGGTGTGGACGTGATCCTGGACGACCGTGGCGAGCGCCCTGGTGCCATGTTTGCCGACTGGGAGCTGATCGGTGTGCCGCACCGCATCACGATCGGCGACAAGGGCCTCAAGGACGGCTTGGTGGAATACCAGCACCGCCGTGATGCCGAATCGAGCAAAGTGCCGGTGGCCGACATCTTGGCCCACGTCAAAGCCCGTCTGTCTGCTTGACTGCCTGGGGCATGCCTTCGGTCATGGCCCCTATAGTTGAACGCCGTCGCCAAGTCTTGGGCCGCTTGGCGACGCTTGCAAGCCTGAGCTTGGCCGCTGGGCCTTGGCCAGCGCAAGCGGGCTCACAACTCGAAGAGCCTTTGTCGCACGCGGTGCGCACCGCGCTGAGCGCGGCCGTGGCCGACGCCGCACCGCCCGAGCCGGTGTTGCGCACACAGGCGGATCAGCAGGCCTATGCCCAATGGCAGGCGGCCAGCAGCCAGCGCCTGCTGCGTTACAAAAACCACCCCGTCGAGCGGCAAGAGTTCCTGCAAACCCTGTGGTACGAAGCACGCCGTGCGGGCTTGCCCCTGTCTTTGGTGCTGGGCTTGGTGCAGGTGGAAAGCGCATTCCGCAAATTTGCCATCTCTTCTGCGGGGGCGCGGGGCTACATGCAGGTCATGCCGTTTTGGGCCCGAAGCATTGGCGACGGTCATGAGGGACGACTGTTTCACATGCAGACCAATTTGCGATTTGGCTGTGTGATCTTGCGGCATTACCTGGACCGTGAAAAAGGCGATCTGTTCATGGCGCTGGGCCGCTACAACGGCTCGCGTGGGCAGGCGCATTACCCTCAGGCGGTGCTGGCGGCGCAGCAAGTCTGGCGGCACAGCGTCGACTGAGCACAAAAAAGCCACCCGGAGGTGGCTTGGCGCGAGGCAGACAAGGGATCAGGCCTGGCCGTTGATCACTTGTTGCAGTTCGCCCGATTCGTACATGTCCATCATGATGTCCGAGCCGCCGATGAATTCGCCTTTGACGTAGAGCTGGGGGATGGTAGGCCAGTTGCTGTACTCCTTGATGCCCTGGCGGATTTCAGCGTCGTCCAGCACATTCACTGTTTTGACGGTCTTGGGGTCAACGCCGCAGGCCTTCAAGAGTTGGATGGCACGGCCAGAGAAGCCGCACATGGGGAAGCTGGCGCTGCCCTTCATGAACAGGGTGATGGCGTTGCCTTTGACGAGTTCGTCGATGCGTTGTTGGGTGTCGCTCATGGTTGTTACTCCAAATGGGATCGGTGTCGAATGGGGTGAATTATCCCCCCGTTTGAAAGCCTGCAATGCCGTAAGGGGTCAGAGCAGGGCGCAGGTGCTTGGGTGCGCAGACGCCGCTGGCCCCAAAATCAGCCAAAATGCGGGCTCTAAAGACCCGATCCACCGAAGCACGACCATGATTGACCACCTCGACCACCTGGTGTTGACCACCTTCGATGAAGCCGCCTGTGTGGATTTCTACACCCGTGTGCTGGGCATGGGGCTGGAGCGTTTTGTGGGCGGCACGCCACCGGTCATGCGCCAAGCTTTCAAGTTTGGTAACCAGAAAATCAACCTGCATGTGCGCGGCAAGGAATTCGAGCCCAAAGCCCACCTGCCCGTGCCCGGCGCGCTGGACTTGTGCTTCATCGCCTCGGTGCCGCTGGACGAGGTGATCGCCCGTTTGAACGCACAGAACTGGCCCATTGTGGACGGTCCGGTCATGCGCACAGGGGCCACGCAAAAGATCCGTTCGGTCTATGTGCGCGACCCCGACCTGAACCTGATCGAGATTTCCGAGCTGGCCTGACCGCCATACCCGGCTGGGCAGAGGCTCAGTCGGCGTAGACCCCGGCTGAGCGGATCACCGGCCCCCATTTGTTGATTTCAGACTGTAGCCAGCTGCGCAGGCCCTCGGGCGATTGTTTGGATTCGGGCACGATCTCGGCACCCAGATCGGCCATGCGGGCCGCAAAGGCGGGGTCCTTCAGGCTGGCACGCACGGCCGCATTCAATTTGTCGATCACAGCCGAAGGCGTACCTTTGGGGGCGTACACGCCATGCCAGACGATGACTTCGAAATCCTTCAGACCGCTTTCGTTGAGCGTGAGGGCATCGGGCAAGGCGCGGATGCGCTGCTTGGTGGTCACGCCGTACATGCGCACCGTGCCCGCCTTGATGTGTTGCGTGGTTTGGGTGGTCTGGTCACACAACAAATCGACCTGGCCGCCCAGCAGCGCGTTCATGGCGGGTGCTGTGCCCGAAAACGGCACCGTGGTCAGGTCCACGCCCTGTGCCTGCTGAAACAGCATGCCGCAAAGGTGGGACACCGCGCCCAGACCCGCATTGGCCAGATTGATGCTTTTGGCGTTGGCTTTGACGTAGGTGCTCAGCTCGGGCAGGGTTTTGGCCGGCAGGTCTTTGCGGCCCAGCAGCGTCATGGGCACATCCACCACTTGGCTGATGTACTCGAAGTCGGTCAATGGGTTGAAAGCCATCTTGCGGTAGAGCGCGGGGGCCGTGGACATGCCGTTGTGGTGAATCAGCAGGGTGTAGCCATCGGGGTTGGCCTTGGCCACATAAGCGCCCGCCAAGGTGCCTCCGGCACCCACCTTGTTTTCCACCAGCACCGTTTGGCCCAAAGATTTGCCCATGGTGGCGGCCAGCGTGCGGGCCACGATGTCGGTGGGGCCACCTGCTGCAAAGGGCACCACCAGCGTGATGGGTTTGGCAGGGTAGGTCTGGGCTGCAGCCAAACCACTGGCCAGCAAACACGTGGCGCTCAGCAGGGTTTGGATCAGGCGTTTGGGCATGAGTTGCATAAGGGCCTTTCAGTGTGGACGTGAACAAACTGAAAGGCATGCTGCGGCAAATGCGAGCCTGGCGCAATGGGAAGAACACCCATGGCCCCGTGCTTGCTGTCGCCTGTGTGGCGGCCCGTGCTGTCGCACTGCACCCGTGCCGCTGCTGGGCCGCTCACATGTTGCGTCGGTACTGCCCACCCACTTCAAACAAGGCGTTGGTGATCTGACCGAGCGAGCAAACACGCACGGCGTCCATCAGCACCTCGAACACGTTGCCGTTGTCGATCACGGCTTGTTGCAGGCGCTTGAGCATCGCGGGCGATTCGTTGGCGTGTTGGGCGTGGAAGTCGTTCAGGCGCTGGAGCTGCGACTGCTTTTCTTCCTCGGTCGAGCGGGCCAGTTCCAGCGTCTCCATCACCTCGTCGCCCTTGGGGTTGCGGAAGGTGTTGACGCCGATGATGGGCAGCTCGCCCGTGTGCTTGAGCATTTCGTAATGCATTGATTCGTCTTGAATCTTGCCGCGCTGGTAGCCGGTTTCCATCGCGCCCAGCACACCGCCACGTTCGGCGATCTTTTCAAACTCGGCCAGCACGGCTTCTTCCAGCAATTCGGTCAGTTCCTCGATGATGAAGGCGCCTTGGCTCGGGTTCTCGTTTTTGGCCAGGCCCCACTCGCGGTTGATGATCATCTGGATCGCCATGGCGCGGCGCACAGAGTCTTCGGTGGGCGTGGTGATGGCTTCGTCAAACGCGTTGGTGTGCAGGCTGTTGCAGTTGTCGTAGATCGCAATCAGCGCCTGCAGCGTGGTGCGGATGTCGTTGAACTGGATCTCTTGGGCGTGCAGCGATCGGCCCGAGGTCTGGATGTGGTACTTGAGCTTTTGGCTGCGCTCGTTCGCGCCGTATTTTTCTTTCATGGCCACGGCCCAGATGCGACGCGCCACGCGGCCCAGCACCGTGTATTCGGGGTCCATGCCGTTGCTGAAGAAGAACGACAAGTTGGGCGCGAAGTCGTCGATGTGCATGCCACGCGCCAGGTACGCTTCCACAAAGGTGAAGCCGTTGGAGAGCGTGAAGGCCAGCTGGCTGATCGGGTTGGCCCCGGCTTCGGCAATGTGGTAGCCCGAGATGGACACCGAGTAGAAGTTGCGCACGTCGTGGTGCACAAAGTATTGCGCGATGTCGCCCATCACCTTCAATGAGAACTCGGTTGAGAAGATGCAGGTGTTCTGGCCCTGGTCTTCTTTCAGGATGTCGGCCTGCACCGTGCCGCGCACATTGGCCAGCACCCATTCGCGGATCTTGGCGGCCTCGGTCTCGGTGGGCTCGCGGCCGTTGTCGGCTTTGAACTTGTCGATGTTCTGGTCGATGGCCGTGTTCATGAACATGGCCAAGATGGACGGTGCGGGGCCGTTGATGGTCATGGACACGCTGGTGGTCGGGTTGCACAGGTCAAAGCCCGAGTACAGCACCTTCATGTCGTCGAGCGTGGCCACGTTCACGCCCGAGTTGCCGATCTTGCCGTAGATGTCCGGACGCAGGTCGGGGTCGTTGCCGTACAGCGTGACCGAGTCGAAAGCGGTGGACAGGCGCTTGGCGGGCAGGCCTTCAGACACCAGCTTGAAGCGGCGGTTGGTGCGGAAGGGGTCGCCTTCGCCCGCGAACATGCGGGTCGGGTCTTCGCCCTCGCGCTTGAAGGCAAAGGTGCCTGCGGTGTAGGGGTAGCTGCCGGGCACGTTGTCCAGCATCAGCCACTTGAGCACTTCGCCGTCGTCTTCGTACTTGGGCAGTGCCACCTTGCGGATGGTGGTGCCAGACAGCGACTTGGTGGTGAGCGCCGTGCGAATCTCTTTGTCGCGGATTTTGACCACGTACTCGTCGCCCGCGTAGGCTTTTTGCATGTCGGGCCACTGGGCCAGCAGTTTGCGGGCGGTGGGGTCTTGCGTTTGTTCGCGGGCCACTGCCAGATCGTTGGCGGCTTCGGCCGCCTTGGCGCGGCCGGGTTTGCCTTCTTCCAGCATGCGGGCGGCAGCACGCAGTTGTTGAATCTCGCGGGCCAGGCGCGACTGGTCGATGGCGCGTTTTTTGTACCCGCGCACGGTGTCGCTGATCTCGGCCAAATAGCGGGTGCGTGCTGAGGGCACCACCGGGTTCTGGTGGGTGCTGTAGCGCACGCTGACCACCGGCAAACGGCCTTCGGTGGTCTTCATGCCCAGCTCGGCCAAGCGGGTTTTGAGCGCTTGGTACAGCGCTGTCACGCCGTCGTCGTTGAAGCGGGCGGCCATGGTGCCAAACACCGGCATCTGCTCGGTGGGCACAGTCCAGGCTTCTTTGTTGCGCTGCACCTGCTTGGCCACGTCGCGCAGTGCATCGCTGGCACCTTTGCGGTCAAACTTGTTGATGGCCACGAACTCGGCAAAGTCCAGCATGTCGATTTTTTCGAGCTGGCTGGCCGCGCCGAACTCGGGCGTCATCACATACATGGGCACGTCCACATGCGGCACGATGGCGGCGTCGCCCTGGCCAATGCCGGAGGTCTCCACCACGATCACATCAAAGCCCGCCACCTTGCAGGCCGCCACCACGTCGGGCAGGGCTGCAGAAATTTCGCTGCCAAAGTCACGCGTGGCCAGCGAGCGCATGAACACGCGGGGGCCTTGTGACCAAGGCGAAATGGCGTTCATGCGGATGCGGTCGCCCAGCAGCGCACCACCGCTCTTGCGGCGGGATGGGTCGATGGAGATCACGGCCACGCGCAGTGCGTCGCCCTGGTCCAGGCGCAGGCGCCGGATCAACTCGTCGGTGAGCGAAGACTTGCCCGCACCGCCTGTGCCGGTGATGCCCAACACGGGCACTTTCTTTTGCGCGGCTTGCTCGCGCACAGCTGCCACCACGCTGGCATCGGCCTTGTCGTTTTCCAAAGCCGTCATCAGCTGCGCCAGGGCGCGCCAGTTCATCTCGCCGTGGCCCTGAATGGCGTCCACGGTTTTGGGGGCCAGCGGGCTCACGTCCTGGTCGCAGCGCATGACCATCTCGCCGATCATCCCAGCCAGGCCCATTTTTTGGCCGTCTTCGGGGCTGAAGATGCGCACGCCTTTGTCGGCCAAGGCGCGGATCTCGGACGGCACAATCACGCCGCCGCCGCCGCCAAACACCTGGATGTGCTCGCCGCCACGGGCCTTGAGCAAATCCACCATGTAGCTGAAGTATTCGTTGTGACCGCCCTGGTACGAGCTGATCGCGATGCCCTGCGCGTCTTCTTGCAGGGCAGCGGTCACCACCTCGTCCACCGAGCGGTTGTGGCCCAGGTGAATCACCTCGGCGCCCATGCTCTGCAAGATGCGGCGCATGATGTTGATGGCCGCATCGTGCCCGTCAAACAGGCTGGCCGCCGTCACAAAACGCACCTTGTGGGTGGGGCGGTAATTGGCCAAAGCTTTGAATTCTGCGGAAAGGTCGGTCATGCTGGTCTCCGGGCCGAGTAGGGCGGGTGAGAATCGGGGATGGAAGGTCTTACGTTTACGTAAACGTCAATCATAGCGCCATGCCCTCATTTGTCGAGAGGGGGTTTGTCCTGCTTTGCCCGTTTGTTTGCTTGTTGGTTTCATCATCTTTTGCCATTGTATTTTCCAAAAATTAGTTTTATTAAATCTGTAATTTCATGTAAAAGCATTATTAAATATTCATTTAAGTGGTAAGTTCGGGCAACATTGCGAACTGCCATCCATGACACACATTGCACTTCAATCCCGCGTCAAAAAACTGCGCCACATCCCCACCATCATTTCGCCCGCATGGGCTTTGGCACTCTGGGTGGGGGTGCTGGGTTTGCCAGCCATGGCGGCCGAAGCCAGTCTCAAACAACTGTTCGAAGCCGCGCTCGTCAAACACCCCAGTGTTTTGCAAGCCCGCAGCCAGGCACAGGCCGCAGGGTTTGACCTCGAAGCCGCCCAATGGGGGCGCTTTCCTACCCTCAGCTCAGAAGTTCGTTCTGACACCGGCTATGCACAAAGCCTGGCCAAGGTCGAGCAGCCCGTGTGGACCGGTGGCAAGCTGAGCTCGCGCATCGCGTTGGCCGAATCGAACCAACGCACGGCACAAGCGGGCATCCAAGAGGCGCAATACAACGCGCTGTCGCAAGTGGCCACCGCCTTTTATGAAACCTTGCGACTGGAGCAGCGACACAAAAGCGCTGCCCTCAACGTGGTTGAGCACGAGCGCTTGCTCAACCTCATCCAGCGCCGTGCGCAAGCCGAAATCAGCCCTCCTGCAGACACCACGCTGGCCCAGGCCCGGCTGCAACAAGCGGTCAGCGAGCGCGTCCAGATCAAGAAGCAACTCGACGTCTCGCTGAGCACCTTGGCGCAATGGGCGGGCCCTTTGCTGGGTCCGCTCAAAGCCCCTGCCGACATCCCGATGGCCCGCACCACAGACGGTCAGTTGCTGGAGCGCGTGGTGACCCACTCGTCCCAAAGACAACGACTTTTGTCACAAATCGACAGTGCCGACGCGCAGATCAACGTGAGCAAATCCCAGATGTACCCCAGCGTGATGGCTGGTTTTCAACGCACTTGGGCTGGACAAGTCACCCCGGGCACTGACCGCAGCAGTGCGTATCTGAGCCTGCAATTCCAGTCGGGTGCAGGCTTGAGCGCACGCTCGGGCATTCAGGCCGCTGCATCGCGCAAAGACGCCGCACAGCAAGAGCTGGAAACACTCGAGCGCAACCTCCTGTCGCAGGCCCAGGCGGCCTTGTCCGAACTCGATGCCTTGGCCGCTCAAATTGAACCCGCCAAAGCTTTGCTGGAAGGCACCACCGAGGTGGTCGAGTCGTATGTGCGCCAGTACCAAGTGGGTCGCAAAAACTGGCTCGATGTGCTCAACGCGCAACGCGAAAAAACCCAGGCCCTGTACAACCAAGCCGACACACAATACGGCCACCAACTGGCCAAAGTCCGACTGATGATCATGACCGGCGACATCAGCGCACAACAATTGCTGGTGCTCAATGACTGATACGTCTGCACCCTTGCAAAGCCCCGTCGACAAACAGCGCCCTCCAAGCTACCAGCAAGACCCCGAGCTTGCCGCATTGCTCTCGCGCCTGGCGGCCCTGCAAGGCCACTCGGTGCCCACATACCGCTTTGGCATGTTGGACAAAAATGCCGACGGCGTGGACCTCTCCAGCCTCAGCCGAAAGCACCGCGCCACCGAACTGTGGAGCGTGCATTTCGCCATGGCCGCGATCAGCGAAGTGTCCGTACCGCAACTGGGCAAAGGCCAGTTCCCGTTGCTGTGGGTGTCTGCGGACGGCGCGCGCGTACTCATGCTGCGCGGCAAGCTCAGCCATGGGGGCTGCACCACCGAAGACCACCAAGGTCAAGTGGGCGAGATCAGCCTGCAAGCGCTCACGCAAGGCCACATCTTGGCGCTGAAAATTGCTTCCGTTCAGGGCATCGAGCCACACACCGGAGCACACACGCAGGCCATGCCCGAAGGTCCGCGCACAGCCAGCGAGTGGTTCGTCTTCGCGCTCAGCCGCTACCGTGCTGCCTTCATGGACGCCGTCTTTGCCACCTTCATCGTCAGCTTCATCGGTTTGCTGGCGGCCCTGTATTCCATGCAGGTCTACGACCGTGTGGTCCCCAGCAAGGGCTACTCCACACTGATGGTGCTCACCGTCGGCGTTCTGTTGGCCATTGCGCTGGAGTTGCTCATCAAGCAAGTGCGCGCCCACATGGTCGAGCGTGCGTGCAAAGCCATCGACCAAGAACTGTCTGCCGTCTTCTTTGGCAAAGCGCTCGACATCCGCATGGACGCACGCCCCCGCACCGTGGGCACCTTCGCCTCGCAAATCCGCCACTTCGAATCGGTGCGCAGCTTCCTCACCTCGTCCACGCTCTTCATCTTGGCCGACGCACCGTTTGCGCTGCTGTTCGTCATCGTCATTGGCCTGATTTCATGGCAAGTGGCACTGGTGCCGCTGGTCATGGTGCCGCTGGCCATTTTGGTGGGCCTGTTGTTTCGCAAACCCATCGAAAAATACGCTGGCCAGCACATGGCCGAATCCAACCGAAAAAACGGCTTGCTGATCGAGGCCATCGACGGCATCGAATCCATCAAAGCTGCCAATGGCGAATGGAAGCAACTTGACCGCTGGCGCCAGCTGACCGCCAGCATCGCCCAAGGCGAGCTGCACATGCGTGCCCTGTCGACCTTGTCGACCAACATCACGCAAGTCTTGCAGCAAATCACTTACGTGGGCATGGTCACCGTCGGGGCCTATGCCATCACCGTGGGCGAGCTCACCATGGGCGGACTGATCGCCTGCACCATCATCAGCGGGCGCGCACTGTCGCCGCTGGCGCAGTTGCCGGGCCTGATCGTGCAATGGAAGCATGCGCAAATCGCCCTCAAAGGCCTGGACGGCATCATGGCCATGCCCAGCGACCGCGACCCTGCCACCCGCCTGGTTGTGCCGCAAAACTGTCAGGGCCAGCTGCGCCTTGACAAAGTTGCATACGCTTACACCGAAAAACACCCCATCCTGGAAGTGCCCTCACTGGCCATGCTGCCGGGTGAACGGGTGGCCATTTTGGGCGCTATCGGTTCGGGCAAATCCACCCTCATCAAAATCCTGTCGGGCCTGTACAAACCCGGCACGGGCAGTGTGTTTCTGGACAACATCGACGTCACCCACTTGGCCCCCGAATTTGTGCGCGAACACCTGGGCTACCTGCCGCAAGACGTGCGCCTGTTTCAAGGTAGCCTGCGAGAAAACCTCACGCTGGGCATGCCCACGCCCAGCGACAGCCAAATCCTGCGCGCCGCCGCCATGACCGGTTTGGACCAAGTCATTCAGGGCCACCCCAAAGGCATGGCGTTGGAGATCTCTGAAGGCGGCAAAGGCCTCTCGGGTGGGCAGCGCCAACTGGTGGGCCTGACCCGCATGCTGCTGCAACAACCGCGCATCATGCTGCTGGACGAGCCCACCGCCTCCATGGACGCGCAGCTCGAAAACCGCGTCATGCACCACCTGTTCAACGAACTCGCGCCAGAGTCACTGCTCGTTGTCGTGACGCACAAACCTGCCTTGCTGGCCTGGGTCAACCGAATCATCGTGGTCGACCAAGGCCGCATCGTGCTCGACGGCCCACGCGACCTGGTGCTGGCCCGCTTGCGCGGCACCGCAGCCCCCACAGTGTCTGAAGTCTCACCTTCCGCCCTCGTCGAGGTCAAAGCATGAACCTGTTCTGGGTCTTCAAACACCGCAGCACCGCGATCAACCCCCGCTTCGCCCCTGCCGCCCCCATGCAATTCGGGGGCTTGCGCCTGACAGTGTGGATCACCTTTGGCACCTTGCTCATTTTGGTGGGCTGGTCATTGTGGGCACGCCTGGACCAAATTACCCGCGCCCCAGGCTCGGTCATCGCCAGCTCCAAAACGCAAATCATCCAATCGCAAGAAGGCGGCACCATCTCCGAGCTGCTCGTCAAAGAAGGCGACAACGTCGAAGCCGGGCAAGTTCTGCTCAAGTTTGAAAAAGTCAGGTTTGAAACCAGCTACCTTGAAGCCCGCGCCAAAGCTGCAGGCCTGGCCGCCACCGTGGCACGCCTGCAGGCCGAAGTGCTGGGCACCAACCTCAAGTTTCCACCTGCGCTCAAGAACTATCCCGAGTTCAAAGAGAGCCAGACCATGCTTTTTAAAAAACGCCAAGCCGCCATCCGCGAGGACATCTCGGCCATCGACGGCATGATCGCTTTGGTTCAAAAAGAGCTCGCCATGACCCGGCCCCTGCTCAAAACCGGAGACGTCAGCCAAACCGACATCTTGCGACTGCAACGCCAAGTGGCCGAGCTCAAATCGCAAGTCACCAACAAACGCAACAAATACTTTCAGGACGCCCAAGCCGAGCTGGGCAAAGCCCAAGAAGAACTGGCTGGCGTGCAGCAAAGCCTGGCCCAACGCAAAAGCCAGCTTGCCCTGACTGAGCAGCGCGCCCCGGTGCACGGTGTCGTCAAAAACGTGCGCATCACCACCTTGGGTGGCGTGATCCGCCCTGGCGAAGAAGTCATGCAAATCGTGCCCCTGGAGGACGACCTCGTCATCCAGGCCAAAGTTTCGCCGGCCGACATCGCCTTCCTCAAGCCCGGGCAAGACGTGCGCGTCAAGATCGACGCCTACGACTACACCGTCTATGGCGAGTTGTCAGGCAAGCTCACCTACATCAGCGCTGACACCCTGAGCGAAGACCTTCGCCAAGGCGAACAACCCTATTACCGTGCCCAAGTGCGCACCACCGGCCGCCAGTTCAGTGGCCGTCCCAACGAAAAGCTGGCCATCCAGCCCGGCATGACCGCCACCATCGAAGTCAAAACCGGGCAACGCACCGTGTTCCAGTACCTCACCAAGCCCCTCGTCAAAACCTTCAGCCAGTCGCTGGGCGAGCGCTGAAAGCCGCGCTAAACCAGCACCCAAAGCCGGGGCAAGAACACCCAGCCGCCCACAGCCGCTGCCGCCAAGCTGCAAATCAAAACTGTTCTGCCAACTCAATCCCATGTTTGCAGACGCATGGGCCGAGTAAACCAGAACCGCCAAGCTGACCCAATGCCAAGGCAGCTGCCGTGTTGGCACCGAAATTTTGAAAAAACCTCTGATAAGTATCGATTTATTTTATAAGCATATTTTATTTTTAAAAATAAAATATATTAATTTTCGAATTTTTAATATTCAGGAATTAATTTGATGTTTTATGTGTTGCGTGAAGTTACCGATTGATTTGTTGAAATTATAAAAACATATAAATCACTTTAATTGTTAATTTTAAATATTGTTGATACATTTAGTACAGACAATATTTATTAAAACGAGAGGGATTGCGGTAGCCAACTGGTAAAATTAGATTTTCAAAGTACATATTCAGTACTTGATTTCAGTGCCCTACCGGTTTTAAAAAAAACCCTGTGGCACTGCGGTAGCCTGCACGGCTTTCTGCCCATCAACCCATATCCCTCCATGTTCAAGACTTTCACGCCCTCGGCGCGTCAGGCGTTTCAAGTTCTGACTCTGGCCACGTTGGCTTGTACTCAGCTGCAGGCCCAAGCGCAGTTTCAAGCGCCTGCGGCCGCTGGCGCTGTAGCCGTGGGGCAGGTTGCCAACCCGCCTGCATTGGGTTTGGTGCAAGCCCCGGTCATGCCTGCGCGCCCAGACATGGGGGCCGCAGACGTGCAACGCAACCAGGCAGCGCCTGTGCGTGCCAGCAAGCCCCTTGTGCCTAGCCAATTCCAGCGTTTTGTGCAAGAAAGCACTGGCAAACTGTTGCCCAACTTCGGGGCGCAGCTGTTTGAAAACCCGCTGGCCTATGCCGCCGACGCTGCAGCCCCCGCACCTGGTGAATATGTGTTGGGCCCAGGCGACGAAGTGCGCATCCAAATCTGGGGTGCGGTGGACTACGCCGGCAGCCAAACGCTGGACCGCAACGGCCAGATCAGCCTGCCCAAAGTCGGCGTCATCAACCTCAATGGCGTGCAAGTCAAAGACCTCGATGCCACCTTGCGCAAGCAAGTCAGCACCGTCTTTACCAACGTCACTGTCAACGCCAACTTGGGCAAACTGCGAGGCATCACGGTCTATGTGGTCGGCCAAGCGCAGCAACCCGGCACCTATAACCTCAACAGCCTCAGCACCTTGGTCAACGCCGTTTTTGCCAGTGGTGGCCCCACCGCCAACGGCAGCATGCGCAACATCAAGCTCATGCGCGGCGGCAAAACCATCACCAAGCTCGACCTCTACACCTTCATCGTCAAGGGCGACAAATCCGAAGACGCACAACTGCAGCCTGGCGACGTCATCATGATCCCCCCGGTTGGTCCGCGCATTGCGCTGACGGGTGCCACCGACCACGCCGCCATCTACGAAATCAAATCACGCACCAATGTCTTTGACGTCCTGTCCTGGGTCGGCGGCGTGCCTGCCATGGCCAGCAAAGACAAAGCCCAAATCGAAAGCATTGGCCAAGAAGCCCGAGGCACACGACAAGTCGAATCCTTTGAGCTGACCGAACAAGGCATGAGCCGCACGCTCAAAGACGGCGATGTGATCACGCTTTTGCCCATGAGCCCCGCCTTTGGCAATGCCGTCACGCTGCAAGGCACCGTGGCCCAACCGCTGCGCCACAAATGGTTTGCCGGCATGCGCGTGGGCGACCTCATTCCTGACCGCGAAGCCCTGCTCACACCCGACTACTACAGGCGCAAAAACCTGCTCGTCCAGACGCTGGACAAAGACGCCAAAACCGCAGGCACCGATGTTGCAGGCCGCGTCAAGGGCCAGGTCGACCAAATCAACTGGGACTACGCCGTCATCGAGCGCCTGAACAAAGCCGAACTGCGCACCGATCTCATCCCCTTCAACCTGGGCAAAGCCATCTTGCAACAAGACGCGGCACACAACATCGAGCTGCAAGCTGGCGATGTGCTCACCATCATGAGCAGCAGCGACCTCAAGCTGCCCGCAGAACGCCAAACCCGTTTGGTGCGCATCGAAGGCGAAGTCGCCTCCCCGGGCATCCACCAAGTGCAGCCTGGCGAAACACTGCCACAACTCATTGCTCGTGTGGGCGGCCTCACGCCGCAAGCCTATTTGTATGGCACCGAATTCACCCGCGAATCGGTGCGCAAACAACAACAACAAAACCTGGACCAAGTCATCCGCCGCCTTGAGTCTCAAGCCCAAAGCGCCAACGCCACCCTGGCCGCCAACCTGACTGGCGAGCGCGCTGCGCAAGCCGCCGCATTGACGCAGCAGCAACAAGCCCAACAGCGCGCGCAGATCGACAAACTCAAAGCCCTGCGCAGCCAAGGCCGCGTGTCGCTTGAGCTCAACCCCGAGAAAACCAGCGCCACCGGCCAACGTGCCGTCAGCGATTCGAACGAATTGCGGGCCGCCATGAACGAGCTGCCCAACCTGCCCTTGGAAGACGGTGACGCCATCATGGTGCCTACCCAGCCCGCATTTGTGGCCGTGGCCGGCAGCGTCAACAACGAAAACGTGTTGATCTACAAACCCGGCCGCTTGGTGGGCGACATCATCAGGGCCGCAAGCCCGACCGAAGACGCCGAAGTCACCGAAGCCTTTTTACTGCGAGCCGACGGCTCCATCTTGAGCCGCCGAAGTTCGGGCTGGTTCCGAGACTTCGAAAACCACAAAGTCATGCCCGGCGACACCCTGATCGTGCCGGCCAAAGTGGACCGCGAAAGCACCTACAACTTCGTGGTCCGAGGCCTGCGTGACTGGACCCAAATCTTTGCCAACCTGGGCATCGGCGCCGCCGCCATCAGAACCCTGCGCAACTAAGCCAACCCCGCGCGCGACAACCACCACCGCCCCCGTAGGAGCGCACCCCGTGCGCGATGCCCAGCAAACCCCAACACCCACCATGACCACCGCCCCTGAGCAACTCCTCCAGCACTGGATCGGGTCAGGCGAAACCCAAACGCAGGAATTCAAAACCTCGTTTGACAAAGCCTGCATCGAAGCCCTGGTGGCATTTGCCAACGCCAAGGGCGGGCGCGTGCTGGTGGGCGTGACAGACCGTGGCGTCGTGCAAGGTGCCACGCTTGGCAAAGAAAGCCTCAACGAATGGTTGGGCAAAATCAAAGACGCCACCAGTCCAACGCTGATCCCCGACATCCAGGCCCACAGCCTTGACGGCAAAACCATCGTCGAAATCAGCATTGCCGAATACCCGATCAAGCCGGTCAACACACGCGGCCGTTATTACAAACGCATCGCCAGCTCCAACCACGCGCTTAACACTGGTGAAATCGCCGACCTCTACATGCAGGCCCTGCAACTCTCGTGGGACGCCTACGAGGCTCAAGGCCACCGGACAGAGCAACTCTCACCAGAAAAAATCCGTCGCTTCATTCGCCTCGTCAACCAGCACGGACGTTTTGAACTGGACGAAACCAACCCCCACGCCGCACTGGAAAAGCTCAACTACCTCAAAAACGGCCAGCCCACCTGGGCCGCCATGCTGCTGTTTGCGCAAGAGCCCCTGCGGCACAACGTCCACATCGGCCGCTTCAAAACCCCAAGCCTGATCATTGACGACCGCCAGTTCACCGACACCCTGTTTGAGGTGGTCGACCAAGCGATGAAATTTATCGTCTCGCACATCAGTGTGGCGTTTGAGTTTGACGGCAGCATCCAGCGCAAAGAGCGCTTTGCATACCCGCTGCCCGCCCTGCGCGAAGCGCTGCTCAACGCAGTGGTGCACCGCAGCTACACCGACCCCAGCGACATCCAAATCAAAATCTTTGACGACCAGATCACCATCTTCAGCCCCGGCACCTTTTATGGCGGCCTGACCGTGGCCGAAGTCCAAGCCGACAGCTACCGCTCTAGTCTGCGCAACAAACTGGTGGCCGAAGGTTTTTACCTCGTCAACGCCATCGAAAAATACGGCAGCGGCTTCATCCGCATCCGCAAAGCGCTGCAGGACTACCCCGAAGTCCAGTTCGACATCGCCGAGAAGTTCGGCGGCGTCATGGCCACGTTCTCACTCAAGCCGCAACCATCCCCAGAAGCATCGCCCGTTGGCATAGATGAGGGAGTCAGTGAGGGAGTAAATGTCGGAGTAAATGTCGGAGTAAATGTCGGAGTAAATGTCGGAGTAAACGCCTTGCTTCAGTACATCAAGGACAAGCCCGGGCAACGTGCCGGTGAGATGTCCATCGCATTTTCTGTGACGCGCAGAACCGTCGAACGTTGGCTCAAACAACTCAAAGACCAAGGCCACATCGAATTCCGCGGCGCCCCCAAAACCGGCGGCTACCACCCCACCACCAAAACATAACCCCCCGTAGGAGCGCACCCCGTGCGCGATGGCCTCACCCCAACCCTGGCCATAGCCACCACTCCCGTAGGAGCGCACCCCGTGCGCGATGCCCCGCAAACCCCAACACCCACCATGACCACCGCCCCCGACCCACACGGCCAGCCAAAAGACGAAATCAGTCTCCTCGATCTGCTCCAAGTCATCGTTGACAACCTGCGCCTGCTCGTCCTGGGTCCTTTGGCCGTCGGCATCTTGGCTCTGGGCATCAGCTTCCTCATCCCCCCCACCTACACCGCCAAAACCCAGTTCTTGCCACCCCAGCAACAACAAAGCGCTGCCGCCAGCATGCTCGCCAGCCTGGGTGGTTTGGGCGGACTGGCCGGTGCCGCTGCAGGCCTCAAGAACCCCGCAGACCAATTCTTGGCCTACATGAAAAGCGTCACCCTGCAAGACGCCCTGATTGAGCGCTTCAAACTCCAAGACCGTTACGACACCAAAACCAAAGTCGATACCCGCACTGCCCTGACCTCCAACGTTCGCGGTGTGGGCGGCAAAGACGGACTCATCTCGGTCGAAGTCGACGACAAAGATCCCCAATTTGCTGCCGACCTGGCCAACGCACATGTGGACGAATTGCGCAAACTGCTCAGCAAACTGGCCGTGACCGAAGCCCAGCAGCGCCGCCTGTTCTTTGAAAAGCAACTCACCCAAGCCAAAGACAAACTCACCCAGGCCGAGATCGAGCTCAAAGCCACCGGCGTCTCGGGCAGCGTGCTCAAGTCCAACCCCGCATCGGCCGTGGCCGCTGTGGCTGCTTTGCAGGCCCAAGCCACAGCGCAAGAAGTCAAAGTGGGTGCCATGCGCGGCTACTTGGCCGAGACCGCCGCCGACTTCAAACAAGCCATGACAGAGCTGGCCAACCTGCGCGCTCAACTGGCCAAACAAGAAAAAGACGCGCCAGCTGGTGGCGCTGCCGCCGGGCAGGGTGACTACGTCACCAAGTATCGCGAATTCAAATACCACGAAACCCTGTTTGAACTCTTTGCCAAGCAGTACGAGTTGGCCAGGATCGATGAGGCGCGTGAAGGCGCCGTGGTGCAGGTGCTGGACGCTGCCCAGCCACCTGAGCGCAAGGCCAAACCCAAGAAAGCTTTGATCGCCATCATTGCCACCCTGGCCACTGGCTTTGCACTTTTGCTTTTCATCTTCATTCGCCAAGCCCTGCGCAACGCAGGCAGCAACAGCGGCACTGCCCTAAAACTCGCAACCCTGCAAGCCAGCTGGCGCAAAGCCCTGGGCAAATAAATCCTACGCGCTTGTAGGTCGTCGGCCTCAGCCCCGACAAAGTCTCTAAAACTATGACTCTACTCAACGCCATCTCTGGCGTTTTCCAATCGCCTGCACTCTATGCTGCAATCTGGGGTTTTGCCTCCAGCTTTGCGCTGTGCGTGTTTCTGGTTATCACCAAGCGATGGCATGGCGCGCTGACAATGGACTTCACCGACGGCGTGCAAAAGTTTCACACTGCACCCACCCCGCGCATAGGTGGCGTGCCCATCGTGTTGGGCCTGCTTGTGGCATGGTCCAAAGCGCCGGCAGAGATACAGGACATGGTTAAACCCCTGATGATCGCTGGCATGCCCGCCTTCATATTTGGTTTGGCCGAAGACATCACCAAACGCGTGGGCGTCATGCAACGGCTGCTGGCCACCATGGCCTCTGGCCTGTTGGCATGGTGGTTCACCGACTACTCACTCAGCCGTGTTGACATTTGGGGTGTGGACTGGCTCTTGCACTACACCCTTGTATCGGTCATCTTCACCGCATTTGCCGTCGGTGGTGTTGCCAACGCCATCAACATCATCGACGGTTTCAATGGGCTGGCCGGCACGATGTCGACCTTGGCTTTCATTGGCTATAGCATGATAGCGTGGCAAGTAGGTGACACCGTGCTTGCCGGCTCTGTATTGCTGCTTGCAGCATGTGTTTGGGGCTTTTTCTGGGTCAACTGGCCGTTTGGAAAATTGTTTTTGGGCGATGGTGGTTCTTACTTCACTGGCTTTGCGCTGGCCTGGGTGGCAGTCCTGCTTATCGAGCGCAATCCCAGTGTGTCTTCCTTTGCAGCTCTGGTTGTGTGCGTGCATCCTGTGACGGAAGTATTGTTTTCCATCTATCGCCGAAAGATAAAACAGCTGCACCCCGGCCACCCTGACCGGTTGCATTTTCACAGCCTGGTCAAGCAGCGTTATGTGCGCCGTTGGTTTGGAGGTTATAGCAACGGTGTACGTAACTCCATCACGGGTGCACTGATTGGCCTGATGACCGTCAGTGCCATTGTGCTGGCTAATATTGTGCACGCTTCTGTGAGCTTGTCTGCGCTGACATTTGTGTGTTTGTGTTTGGGCTATATCGGCATTTATGCCCGTATGGTGCGGCATCGTTGGTGTTCGCCAATTGAATTTTTATTAGTCAAGCCCACCCAGGCACCAAGTCATATTGCTTGATTCAATTTAACATTTAATGTCTTTATGATCCAAGTCACACCTGTCATCCTGTGCGGAGGCTCTGGCACACGTTTGTGGCCATTGTCTCGAACGGGTTTTCCAAAACAGTTTTTGTGCCTCACGGGCGCAGAGAGTCTCTTTCAGCAAGCCGCGCAGCGCCTTGCCGGCTTGGGCAACGAATACATCGCTGTGGCTGATCCTGTCATCGTCAGCGGTGAAGACCATCGGTTCTTAGCGGCAGAACAACTGCGCGAAATCGGTATTGCGCTGGGTACAGCGCTGCTCGAGCCTGTTGGCCGTAATACCGCCCCGGCATTGACATTGGCAGCCCTGGCTGCCGTGCAGCACGGGCAAGATCCCGTGATGGTGGTAACGCCGTCTGATCAAACTGTCGGTGATACAGCGGCGTTTACCGCGGCGGTGCAACAGGCTATTGCACAGGCCGACAAGGGCAGCATCGTTATTCTGGGCGTCACCCCTGACAAACCCGAAACAGGATACGGTTACATCAAGACAGACTTGTCAGGCAACAACGCTGCAACTCCCAAGGTGCTGACAGTTCAGGCTTTTGTGGAAAAACCAAAACTTGAAACCGCTCAGCAATACGTCGCCGAAGGTAACTATTTTTGGAACGCTGGCATGTTCGTGCTCAAAGCATCCGTCTGGTTGGCTGCATTGGGCAAGTTTGCCCCGAGCATTTTGCAGGCAACCCAAGGTGCGTGGGCGCAACGTAGCACAGATGCGCAGTTTGTGCGCCCAGGCAAAACAGAGTTTGCTGCGATCCCGTCAGAGTCGGTGGACTACGCCGTCATGGAGCACTGCCCCAACAGCGCATTCCCTATCCAGATGGTGCCGCTCAGTGCTGGTTGGAGCGACTTGGGCGCATGGGACGCCGTGTGGAACGTGCTGCCCAAAGACGCCCAAGGCAATGCACACAGGGGTGATGTGTTGTCCGCTGATAGCCATAACACCTTGGTTCACGCGAGCAGTAGACTGGTTAGCCTGGTCGGTGTCAGAGACTTGGTTGTTATCGAAACTGCAGATGCCGTGCTGGTGGCCAGCAAGTCGTGTAGCCAAGATGTAAAGCAGATTGTGGCCTCACTGGGCAGTAAAAACCGAGAAGAGCATTTATTGCATCGCAAAGTACAACGCCCTTGGGGATGGTACGACAGCATCGACGAAGGCGGTCGTTTTAAGGTCAAACGCATTCAAGTCAAGCCAAAGGCGAGCCTGAGCCTTCAAAAACACCACCACCGTGCCGAGCACTGGATCGTAGTGACTGGCACAGCTGAAATCACCAATGGCGACAAGGTGCTGACTTTGACTGAAAATCAGTCCACCTACATTCCACTTGGGGAGGTACACCGCTTGGCCAACCCCGGCAGTATTCCACTCGAAATCATCGAAGTTCAATCTGGAAGTTATCTGGGGGAAGATGACATCGTCCGATTTGAAGATACGTATGGGCGAGTCAATTCATGATTGAAGAATCTAAGATTTATGTGGCGGGCCACCGAGGTATGGTGGGCAGTGCCATCATTCGTCAGTTGAAGCAGGTTAATGCCCGTATTGTCACCCGTACCCATGCTGAACTTGACCTGACCAACCAAGCCGCAGTACAAGCCTTTTTTGCCCAAGAAAAACCAGATCACGTCTATCTGGCCGCAGCCAAGGTGGGCGGCATTCATGCCAACAACACTTATCCGGCTGACTTCATCTATCAAAACCTGATGATGCAGGCCAACGTGATCGAAGCCGCATTTCGCAATGGTGTGCAAAAACTGTTGTTCCTTGGCTCCAGCTGCATCTACCCCCGCATGGCCCCGCAACCCATGCGCGAAGATGCCTTGTTGACCGGCACGCTCGAACCCACCAACGAACCTTATGCCATTGCCAAAATTGCGGGCATCAAACTATGCGAAAGCTACAACCGCCAATACGGCTCAAGTCACGGCGTGGACTACCGCAGTGTCATGCCCACCAACCTGTATGGCCCAGGTGACAACTACCACCCGGAAAACAGCCACGTCATTCCTGCATTGATTCGCCGCTTTCACGAAGCCAAATTGGCCAAGGCGCCCAGTGTGGCCATCTGGGGCACAGGCACGCCGCGCCGAGAGTTTTTATATGTAGATGATATGGCCGCAGCTAGCGTGTACGTCATGCAACTGCCCAAGGCCATTTATGACCAGCACACCACCCCGATGCAAAGCCACATCAACGTGGGCAGCGGATCGGATGTGACCATTGCAGAAGTGGCACAAGCCATTGCACAAACAGTGTGCTACACCGGCCACATTGAATTTGATACCACCAAACCAGACGGCCCGCCACGCAAGTGGATGGACAGCAGCCGCCTGAACAAATTGGGCTGGCAGGCCCAAGTCAACTTGCTTGAAGGCCTGGCCCGCGCATACCAAGATTTCTTGGCTTACCCATCAAAGTAGGTCGATGGCTTCAGCCCCGACATGAAACTCAAAAAATTTCAAAACCTGCAAGTTAAAGCTGCATCACATGACCCAACAAAAAGTCGCCCTCATCACCGGCATCACAGGCCAAGACGGCTCATACCTCGCTGAATTCTTGCTTGAAAAAGGTTACATCGTTCACGGCATCAAGCGCCGCGCAAGCTCCTTCAACACCCAGCGCATTGACCACGTCTACCAAGACCCGCACATCGAGCACGCTAACTTCAAACTGCACTACGGCGACCTGAGCGACACCAGCAACCTGATTCGCATCGTGCAAGAAACGCAACCCGATGAAATCTACAACCTTGGCGCACAAAGCCACGTGGCCGTGTCATTCGAGTCTCCCGAATACACCGCAGACGTGGATGCCATGGGCACCCTGCGCTTGTTGGAAGCCATCCGTATCCTGGGCTTGGAAAAGAAAACCCGCTTTTACCAAGCCAGCACCAGTGAGCTGTACGGACAAGTGCAAGAAATCCCCCAAAAGGAAACCACCCCCTTCTACCCCCGCAGCCCCTACGCCGTGGCCAAGATGTACGCCTACTGGATCACGGTCAACTACCGCGAAGCCTATGGCATCTATGCCTGCAACGGCATCTTGTTCAACCATGAAAGCCCACGCCGTGGCGAAACCTTCGTCACCCGCAAAATCACCCGCGGCATGGCCAACATCAGCCAAGGCCTGGAAGACTGCTTGTACATGGGCAACATCGACGCCCTGCGCGACTGGGGCCACGCCAAAGACTACGTGCGCATGCAGTGGATGATGCTGCAACAGACCGAAGCTGAAGACTTCGTCATTGCTACAGGCGTGCAATACAGCGTGCGCCAATTCATCAACTGGACCGCTGCAGAGCTGGGCATGCAACTGCGCTGGGAAGGTGAGGGCGTCAACGAGGTCGCTTATGCCGTCATAGCGAACAACGCACACCAATCTGTGCCGCTGTGTGCCACCGATAAGCCCATCGTTCGTATAGACCCCCGCTACTTCCGGCCCACAGAAGTGGAAACACTGCTGGGTGACCCTAGTAAAGCCAAACAAAAACTCGGTTGGGTGCCGGAGATCACTGCACAGCAAATGTGCGCAGAGATGGTGGCTGCTGACTTGGCGCAAGCCAAACAGCACGCACTGCTCAAGGCCAACGGATACAACGTGAACGTGAGTGTCGAATAATGCCTCTAATTGGAACTCGACTTAGGAATTAAATATTAAGTTAATGCATCCTCTGTATGTCCTTGATGGATACGCGCTGTACAACTCGCTCACAATTACCAAAAGCGAATTAGTGGAGTTTTTAACTTCGTTTCCTGCTTGGGCGGGCGCCTCGAAATGAGTGTTGTTAGCACTGGGCTTTTGCGCCGTCTGAATTCAGTCGTTGCCAAAAATACCCTGTCGAGTTTTGTCTCAATGGTGTGGCTAAATATTCTTTCGGTCCTCTCCATTACGATCTACGTGAAACTACTGGGTGCGGGTTCTTGGGGTATTGTCGCTGCGTGCAGCAGTCTGCAACTTCTGTTCAACCTAATTGATCTCGGATTTGGTCAGATTGTGCCGCGCTGGATCGCCCGGGAGGCGAATGACCTGGAGCTATTGCGTAAGTACATCTCCGTCTTCCACAAGATATATGCCGGCTTGGCATTGAGCGGATTTTTCGCCTTGCAAGCGGGTGCCTATGCATTAGCCTATTATTGGTTCAACGTACCGGCCGAGCAGTCCGCTCAGTTGGAGTTGTGCATCCGGCTCATAGCTTTTCAACTGCTGTTCCAGTTTGCAAACAGTCTGTATGTCGGTATCTGGCAGGGGCTGCAGTTGCAAGTCCAAGCCAACTTACGGGCCTCACTTTTTGGCACCCTGAAACATGCGGCCGCGATGGCTGCATTGCTCTGGCTTGCCCCTAGTCCTGTAACCTATGCCGCAGCATTCGGAATCGTCGCGCTGGCAGAACTGGTAACCAGCGCGGTCGCCACACAGCGAAAGGGTCTGATGGCGCGTTCATCTGGCTCCGCCGTCGCAGTCAGGCCCTTCATCAGCGAGGCGGCCGTCTTATCAATAGGAATCATGGTCGGGCTGGCGGTTAGCCAGATGGACAGGATCGTACTGAGTCGTTCTGTCCCGGTGGACAGTTTTGGCGTGTACGTCGTCGTCGCCAATCTGGCCCTGGCCTTCCTTTCCCTGCAAGCGCCACTAACTCGAGCGTACTTCCCGGTACTCGTTCAGGACATCAAGCAAAACGGCCATGCAAATCCTGCCACGATCAGACGGCTGATACTGGGAAGCACGGTTGTTTGCGTCCTGCCTGCCCTCGCCATGTGCATCGGTGCAGATTGGGTGTTGCGCTTGTGGTTGCAAAATGAACACTTTGTGCAACTGGGTACCGCACCGCTGCGCTTACTTCTCATCGCTATGTGCTTGAACGCAATTTATAGCTGTTTGTACCAAGTTATCTTAGCCCAGGGATTTGCTCACATTATCGTAAAGATCAATCTCGCCTGTCTGGTCATAGGTATCGTAACTGTAGCCATCCTTCACGACATCACAAGCCTGTGGGTCGGCGGCGCCATCTGGGTGACGACGACATTCACTCAACTTGTGCTCGGCTTGTCTTGGTATTGGATGGTGACACAGGGCAAGTCGGTTAAAGATAGGTTGCTCGGTACTAAAAATGGAAAGGCGTGAATCAATGAATACAACACATCTCGCCCGTGTCGCGGCTTTTCCAACATTTACGACATGATTGCTTTTTATGGTCAAGGTGGCCTAGGTAACCAACTGTTTCAGTACGCCGCCGCTCGTAGCTTGGCACATCGCCTCCATATAGACCTGGTCTTGGACCCTTACTGGTTCAAGCACCCTCGTCCTGGTGAGACTGTCCGCCCGCTCGAGCTGACGAATTACCACGTGAAATTGCGCATCGCTAATACCGATGAGCAACGCCGCTGGAAATTGCTTCGCACTCGCTGGGCTCGTTACCTCGGACCGTTGCTGCCCATACAAGTTGTCAGGGAACGGGGTTTTGCATACAACGATTCATTCAATCGAACTGCTGACGACAGCTATTTGGTTGGCGCTTGGCAGAGCGAGCGTTACTTCCGAGAGATCCGTGAGATCTTGCTTGGTGAACTCACGCCCATTCAGCCACCATCGATTCAAGATACCGAACTGCTTCAGGCAATGCAAGCTTGCGACGCGATCTGTGTGCATGTGCGCCGTGGCGACTATGTCAGCTCCAACAGCGCATCCGCATATCACGGAGTGTGCTCGTTGGACTACTACGAGCGCGCAATCAAACACGTGGCCAGCCAAGTCCGCTCGCCGTCTCTGTTCATTTTCTCTGATGATCCGGACTGGACGCGGGAACATCTTCATACTGAGTATCCAAGCCACTACGTTACCCACAACTCATCTACCGACGCTTTTCAAGACCTTCGTTTGATGAGCTATTGCAAGCATCACGTGATTGCCAATAGCAGTTTCAGTTGGTGGGGAGCATGGTTGTCGACGTCACCCGAGCAGATAGTGGTAGCGCCGGAAAAATGGTTCTCCGTCAGTCGCCCGACGCCAGATCTATTGCCTCCTAAATGGAAGCGCCTTTGACATGAGTACTGGCTGCAATAGCACTAGGATAAATCGCGCGTTCGCATTGAACCCACCAGTTTGGTCTGGATGTCCGCGAATTACGTTGCACCGTCTGTTATTGATCATATCCCTTCAGAAGGGGGCTGCGATTGCGAAGTCACCGCGTGGGGTGATTACGTGAGGCCTGAATGACCCATCGCAAACGCGTTCTTCTTTGCTGTGAACAGTATTCGCCCAGCGTTGGGGGCGTTCAGGAGGTCATGCGTCAAATAGCTGAACGACTTGCCCAACGCGGCTTCGACGTAGTCGTTGCGACAGGGACGCATCCCCAGCGCCCGCCAAACGCGGTGATGAACGGCGTGCAGGTGGTGTCCTTTGCCATCACCGGCAACCGCGTCAAGGGAATAGCAGGCCCGGTGGCAGATTACCAGCAATTCCTGAAGGACGGCCATTTTGATGCGGTGCTCATCAAGGCTGCCCAGCAATGGACATTCGACGCTGCGGTCGATGTTGTGGATCAGCTCTCTGCACGAAAGGTGTTCATTCCCTGCGGCTTTTCCGGGCTTGGCGATGCCCGCTATTCAGACTATTTCGATCAGATGCCGTCCTGGTTGCGGCAGTTCGACGCTCTGATCTTCTATTCGGACACCTATAAGGATATCGAGTTTGCGCGAAAGCATGGCTTGTCAGCCTTGCACTTGATTCCCAACGGAGTCGACGAGCGCGAGTTCCTCGACACTGGCGAACAAGGCATCCGCGCAGAGATGGGCATTGCGCCGGATGATGACCTGCTGCTGAGCGTTGGCAGCATGATCATGGCCAAGGGCCATTGGGAAACGCTGGAAGCATTCAGGGCTGCCCGACTCGAGCGCCCGACAACCTTGGTACTCAACGGGAACGTGCCTCACGGAGGCACTGCAGCCCTGCTGAAGCGAGCCGTCAAGCATGCACTTAGCGGGCGCTGGCCGCTAAGCACGCTTTCCGCCAGTGTCAACCGACATCCCGGCAAGCGGGTGTTGCTCACTGATTTGCCCAGGATCCGACTGCTCCAGTTGTTCAAGGCAGCCGATCTTTTTGTCTTCGCATCGCATGTCGAGTACTCGCCGCTCGTGCTGTTCGAGGCTGCAGCGTCTGGTACCCCGTTCATCGCATCAAACGCCGGGAACAGCAAAGAGATCGCTACCTGGACCGGCGGCGGTACCGTTGTGCAAGACACAGCTGCCGATGGCCGGACCCCGGACGCAAAGTCCTTCGCTAAGGCCATTGAATCGGCGCTGAGCGACCGGGTGGCCCTGCGGGCGCAGGGAGTGGCGGCTCGCCGTGCGATGCTCCATGACGGCTTTACCTGGGCACGAATTGTCGACGACTACGCCAAGGTATTGGGACTAGCATGACAACAACCGCTCGGCATCAGGGGACGTCGCCCATGCCTCCCGTGCCCTCAGTCGGACAGCCCGCGCCTCGCTCGCGTCAGCTGCCCCTGGCGTGGTTCGCCGCCTTCATGGCCCTCAGCCTTGTCGCTTGGCTTTATCAGCAGATTAATTTCGCCGGCAGCCTCGACAACGGCATTCCGATTCCGGATGTCATCAACATCACCCGCACTTTCGACAACCTGTCTCTAACAGGCGGACTTGATCAGGACGACAACCAATTTCTCGGCCTCAGCCTGCTCTTCGGCTGGACATGGCTCGTGCATCCGAGTTTGTGCTTTCTCGTGAACGCGGCGCTGATGGCATGGGCTACCAAAATCTATACCCAACAGTTCATCGACAAGTTTCAATTGCCAGTGTGGTCCATCGTGGGCGTGCTCGGCAATCCTTATCTCGCGCTCGCCATGGTCGGACCGAATAAGGAGATACCGCTGTTGCTGCTGACCTTGATTTATTTCAAGATCGTTTCTGAAAGGCGAGCGAGTTGGCCATTAGCCGCCGCCTTGACCGGTGTCGCTGTGTTCATGTTCCGGGATGGCTATGGGGCGTTCCTCATGGGCAGCACATTGCTGCTGCTGATCCTGCAATTCCGGTCCAAATCCTACGCATTGATCGCCTGCATTGTCTGTGCATTGGTCGCTGCGCTGTTCGGTATCCTTGCGAATCTTGTACCCATCTTGAGTCGTAACAACGAAGGATTCCAGTTGTTGGAGACGGGGAACCTGGCGGTTGGCGCATTGGCGGATTTACTAGGTCTCGATCCCTTTTCACCGATCGGTGGCCTAGCGATGTTCGGTCTGCGCCTAGTCTACAACCTCACTTCCTTGGCGCTATTTCCGATCTACGAGACGACGGGTGGCACCTATTGGATAGGCTGGGCGTACTGGATCGCCGGACTAATTTCGCTGGTCTGCATTCCTGCCTGCATAGCGGTCCTTCTCACCAGCAAATCTGCAAGGTCACCATTGCTGCTTTGCGCTGCCTTGGCAGTCTCGGCCTGGTTCATGGTCAGCGTGTCCCTGTTCGTTCAACCGCGCTACCTGATGCCCGTGTTTCCCTATGCCGTGGCCGTGTTCTCCAGCAGCCCTACACGGATTCGCAAGAACTGCCTGCGGGTTGCCCTCATGTTCACCGTGATCATCGTAGTAGGATACAGGATGATTGATCGCGCGCCACCGCTCGCAGAGCCGGACAGTTTCACTAGCCCAAGTTACGTTCTGCAGCCATGACCTCCCATCCTGCCAGCACCCCTCGGTCCGGCACGGTAGCAATAAGCGTGATCTTTTGCGTCAATCGCACAAATCCGCACCTGCGAGAAGCCATCGATAGTGTTCTCAAACAGACGTACTCCAATTTTGAGTTCCTGATCGGGGCAAATGCCTGCAGTGACGAATTTCACGAAGAACTATGTGGAATTGCACAAGACCCACGCGTGCGGATCTTCCGCACGCAAATGCCGCAGTTAGCCTTCACACTGAACTACCTGACTGAACAGGCACGCGGTGACTGGTTCATTCGCATGGATGCGGACGACGTGTGCGAGCCGCACCGCTTCGAACGCCTGATGGAGGTCATCGCAATCGGCGAGCACGACGTCATCGGCTCGTGGGCCACGTTGATCGACGCGCAGAACCACGTCATCGGCCAGTTCACTCCGCCCAGCGACCCCGCAGGTATCCGCCGGATGTTGCTTTTCTCGAACCCGATCGCGCATCCGACGGTGGCGTTTAGCCGCAGTTTCCTGCTGAAGATGCGCGGGTACCTCGGCGGCTATGTGTCAGAAGACCTCGACCTGTGGATGCGGGCGATCCGTTCTGGAGCACGCCTCACCAACATCCGAGAACCGCTCCTGCGCTACCGCATGCATGAAGGCCAGGTCAGCCGCTCGCGTCTCGGCTATGCCGAGGCGGCGGCGCACTGGCATCGCGAGCTGCTGCTCGCGCCGTCGATGTATGGCGCACTCGGTTGGTTGATCGCCAGCACCAAGGCCATCGTTATGCCTCTGCGTAACCGGCTCAATAGAAAGACCTCGTCGTAATGCACGGTTCCACACAAAACGAAACCTTCGGGGAAAAGAACCATGCAGGCCAGCGCAAACTCGTCCTCTGCGGCAATACCGCTTGGGGAATGTTGAACTTTCGAAAGGACTTAATCCTGGCGCTGCTCAGACATGGGCACGCAGTCACTGTTCTAGCCCCTCCAGCGCCCGAGTCGGAAGGACTCGAAGCCTTGGGGGCAAAATTTATTGAGATACCGATCAACAGCAAGGGCACAAACCCACTGGTCGAAGCGCAGTGCGCACGAGAGATCCATACCGTTCTCAAAGCACTCCGCCCCGCATTCGTCTTCTCCTTCACGATCAAGAGCGTCATCTACTGCGGCATCGCCTGCAGGCTGCTCAACATCACCCACGTGCCCACAATCACGGGGATGGGAAGCGTATTCATCAATAAGTCATGGGTGACTAATGTGGCGATTGCGCTTTACAAGATCGCCTGCGTGCGGGCTCGCACAGTATTCTTCCTGAACGAGAGCGACCTCGACTTCTTCGTTGAATCTGGCATCGTCGACGCCGACAGGGCAAGGATTATTCCGGGGGAGGGTATCGATGTGCAGCATTTCGCGCCCCGTCCTGCAGCCGTCGGCAACTCGACGCGCCCGTTCCGATTCCTCTACTGCGGCAGGATACTTGCGGAAAAGGGATTTCTGGAGTTGATCGAAGCAACGAGAAGCCTGTTCCGTTCGGGATTAGCATTCGAGATGCATGTGGTTGGTTTCGCCGATTGGGACAATCCGTCCGCCATCCGCAGGCAGCAGTTAGATGAATGGGCGGCCGAAGGATTAATTTTCTTCCATGGACCTTCTAATGATGTGCGCCCCTGGATTGCTGATGCGGACTGCATTGTTTTGCCCAGCTATCGGGAGGGGCTGTCAAGAATCCTACTGGAGGCAGCTGCAATGGAGTGTCCGATGATTGCGTCCGACGTCCCAGGCTGCCGCGAGATCGTGCGAAACGATCGGACCGGATTCACCTTCGCCCCCAGAAGCACACATTCGCTCGCGGATTGCATGGCAAGAGTGCTGCAGATGCCTTCTGCTGAAATCAAGCAATTGGGAATCAATGCCCGAAGGATGGTTCTTGATGAATATTCGAACGGCATCGTCGCTCAAAGTTACCTGTCCTTGTTCTGAGATCCCCCGGTGGCCCGGCCACCAGACAATTGTCCCAAATGAACCTTTTACCCCACCCGAGCGCTGCCCCCCGTCTTGATTTCATTGATGCCCTGCGGGGCTTCGCGATCGCCATCGTAGTGCTCGGGCACGCGCTGCAATACACGCTGGCTGCACCGGATGATGCCCCCCTGTACCGGTTGATCTACTCGTTCCACATGCCGCTGTTCATGTTCATCAGCGGCTTTGTCTATTCCGGCGCGAAACGGTCTGCCTACGAGGAGCTACGTCTCAAGTCACGATCACTGCTCTTGCCTTTTATCTGTTGGCTACCCGTCACGTTTGTCTGGGTATCGCTTGGGCCAATGCCCGTAACAGCTCAAGCTTTCGTGGTCCGTGTGCTCTCCGCTCCCGATGCGGGTGGTCTATGGTTCCTCTGGGTGCTGTATCTAATCAATTTGGTCGTGCTGATCAGCAGGAGTTTTGCCCCAAAGTCAGCAATGGCTACAGCCTGGGGGCTTTGGTTAATCCTCAGCGCATTAGCGATCGTTAGACCTGATTGGAACCTGCTTGGACTGAAGTTACTGTGCTGGCACCTTCCATTCTTTTTGGTCGGCATCGCCTTTCGCAAAGCAAATGGCGCCGAGCGTTTGCGCCCGACCTTCGCCCTAGCGTGCGGACTGCTGTTCTTAACGGCGCTTCCGCTATGGGTGAGGACTGGTTCCAGTCCGCTTTCACCGTATCTCGCATCGTTACCAAGCGTAGGAGCGATGATCGCGCTTCGTGCCTTCAGTTACCTGACAGCTTTTCTAGCCATCCTGGCCACATTCAGCTTGTTCAACTCGTTTGCGCACAGGATCCGATTGCAGACTCTCAGCCGGCTGGGCCGGATTTCCCTGGAGATCTATGCCACGCATATCTACTTCCTGGCGGCGGCGGTGGCCATCCTGGCCTCACCACCGTTGCCTGATCAGGCACGCGTAGCCCTGGTCTTCATCACCAGTTTAGCCGGAGCGCTTTGCTGCACGTGGGCAATCAAGCTCAACTCGACCCTGGCAAGCCTGATGTTTGGCAGCAGACACGCCGCATCCCGTAGACTGGCCCAGAGAGAGGGCTGAACCGTATGGGTCTGATTCGAACACTACTCGCATTTAGCGTCGTCTTCGCGCATTCGCCATGGAACAATGGCGTTGCATTGGTCGGTGGGCGCAACGCAGTTCAATTGTTTTATGTGATCTCGGGCTTCCTGATCGCTCACGTCCTCCGTACAAATACAAACTACCAGCAACCGGGGCGGTTCTACATCAACCGTGCACTGCGAATCTATCCGACCTACGTCGTGGTAGCCTTGTTGTCGTTGGTTCCAGCTCTGCTAACGCACTCGGCTTTCCTTGAGTTCTACCGACAAGCCGGTCCGTGGGCAGGCGGGCTGATGGCGTTAGTCAACACCACTATCTTCGGCCAGGACTGGGTGATGTTCGGTGCTATACATGACGGAGCCCTCTCATTCGCTGTCAACTTCAATCAGTCGCAACCACCGCTGTACACTGGGCTCCTCATTCCCCAAGCTTGGACCTTGGGGGTCGAACTTAGCTTCTATCTGCTGGCTCCGTTCCTCCTGAGAAGCGATCGAATCCTCATCGCCGCATTGCTGCTGTCACTCATGGTTAGGGGCATTTTGTTCTATCTGGGGCTGAGCGAGGTAGACCCCTGGTCCTACCGGTTCTTTCCCGCTGAACTGTCGCTTTTTCTCTTAGGTGCACTTGCCAACCGTTGGGGGCTGTCGACATGGCAGCGTCGGCTGGCAGCTCCTGCGCAGCAAGCGCGCGCGAACAAGCTGGCTGTCAGCACTCTTGCGATACTGATCTGCATGTATTCGTTTCTGCCCTTGCACGACGCCGTCAAGACTGTTGCATTGATGGCCTTATTTGTCGCGCTAGTTCCGCTGGCTTTTCTTTACCAATCGCGATCGGAGTTTGACAAGCGACTCGGCGACCTGAGTTATCCCATCTACATCGGTCACATCTTGATGATCCTTCTTGTCGGCGTTGTCCTGCGCATGTTGCACTGGGAGCCCGGAGCCCTGATTCAGACAATGTTGAACCTGCTGCTATCGACCGGATTCGCGATGATCCTAAATAAGCTGCTAGAGCGGCGGGTGGAACAAATCAGGGACAAGATGCGTGATGGTCGTCTGCCAATCCGGGTCCGCCCCTGAAAACCCAATCAACATGCGGACGAAAAGCATCCAATACAGAGCAATATGCCAACCATAAGCGTCGTACTCCCCGTCTACAACGGTGCACCATGGCTGGAGGGGGCGATCAGCTGCGTGCTTGACCAAAGCTATACGGACTTCGAACTGGTCGTGATTGACGATGGCTCGAAGGATAATTCTTGGGATCTCATAACTCGATTTTCCGATCCCCGTATCAAGGCACATCGCCAGGCCAACCACGGATTGGCGGCCACGCTGAATATCGGTCTCAAACTCGCTGTTGCACCGCTTGTTGCACGCCAGGATCAAGATGACTGGATGCACCCGGAGAGGCTGGCTCGACAGGTTCTCTATATGGATGCGAACCCTGGCTGCGCAGCTGTTGGAACCTGGGCGGAGATTCGTGAAGACGATGTCTTCACGGGTCGGCATCACAAACACGCGCTCGGAAACGCGGCCTTGGGCCTGAATCTGATGTTCGACAACCCTTTCGTACACTCATCGATGATGCTGCGCAGGGCAGCCGTGTTACAGGTTGGCGGCTATTGCGAGGACAAGTCCTTGCAGCCGCCGGAGGACTACGCACTGTGGTCAAACTTGGCCGCCTATTTCGAAGTTGGCAATATCGCGGAGGTTTTGACGGCTTACCGCGAAGTTGCCGGCAGCATGTCGCGCACAGGTGTGAGCCCATTCCAGCGCAATGTGCTGCGGATATCCATCGAAAACATGACGCGCGCACTAGGTTCAGCTTATACCGGAGACCAATGCAAAGCATTGAGCATGCTTTATCACGGGGTCGACGGTGGCCCTTCGTTGTCGTGTAGAAAGGCCCTCGATATGCTGCAAGATCTCGCCGTCGCCATAGCTGGCGAACCGACAAGCTGGACCGAAGAATTCGCAGATGAGCATGCTCGCCTAGCATCATTCGTGAGTTCCCGCTGCCTGCAAAGACATCTACCCAGCGCCCTGCTAAACACGGCGCGCAAGCTCAAAAGGATCTTGGCATGAGAGCATGTCTTGTAGTTGGCGGCGGCGGTTTTGTAGGATCGCATCTGGTTCGCTTCTTAGCCAGGAAAGGACGGCAGATCATCGTTGCTGGGCGAAGCCCGAAAGCACGTTTCCCGCCACCCGACAACGTGCGTTATGTCCAGCTCGACCCTAATGACCTCAATGCGCTGCAATTCCTGATGGATGAGTGTGACGAGATCATCGATCTTGCCTATTCGACTGTGCCAAAAACTTCCTTCGAAGATCCGGTCTTCGACGTTCTCGCCAACTTGCCTTTCAACGTTGCTTTGATCAAGATGGCCAGTGAGCGACCGATGCGCAAGGTGGTGTTCGTGTCCTCGGGCGGCACTGTTTACGGCAACCCGGGATACCTGCCCATCGACGAATCGCATCCTACAAATCCAGTATCTCCTTATGGCATTACCAAACTGTCCATTGAAAAATACGGTTTGATGTACAGCCGCCTGCGTGAGCTGCCATTCGTCGCCGTGCGGCCCGGCAATCCTTATGGGCCCGACCAGATTGGTGGACAGGGTCAGGGCTTCGTGGCTACAGCCTTGTTTGCTGCCCTGGCCGGCAAGTCAATTAAGATATTTGGTGATCGAGGCACGATTCGGGACTACATCTATATAGACGACTTGGTTTCAGGAATTGCGGCTGCTCTGGACGCTGGCGAGCCGGGCGAGATCTACAACATTGGTACCGGTATTGGTCTCGACAATCGAACGGTGTTAGATCACATTGGTGCCTTGGCGGCAGCTGACGGCCGGAAGCTCATAGTCCAGATTGAGCAACCAAGGCCATTTGATGTAGCAGCCAACGTGTTGAGCTCCGCTCGACTGACATATCGATCGGAATGGCGTCCTGCAACGAACTTTGATGAAGGCTTGGCGAAAACCTGGGCGTGGGCTAAGGATTATCTGAACAGCAATGCGCCCTTGCCCTTCACTGCATGAGTGGCTGGACTTGCTAATGTATTTTCGTCCCTGCAAAACCCTTGCAAGCCTCATGAATGCAGGTGAGTTGAGATGAATACGGATGGTCAGTACTCTCAAATAGAAATTCAATGACGGCTGTTTTCTTGGAGTTTTTGAAAGCGGCGCCATGACAGATGACTTTTTGCCAAACCGTCTGGATCAGATGATCGACTTGCACCACCCGCTGGCGGTTCTGGCCAACCGACTACCCTGGCAAGAAATCGAAGCTTCCCCTGCAAAACTCTGGGCTCTTCAGGTCAAGGCCGGCAAGAAGATTGAAAAATAGGACTTGTTTGGCCCGATCTCTTTTGTTGTCGACGGCGGCGTCTTTACCGTCGTCCGTCCGTGTATCCCGACCCGGCTGACGGTGGCGCTGTTGTACCTCAAGTATGCGTTCAACGAGAGCGACGAGGACGTGATCTAGCTCTGGGGGCTGACCTCAATTGTTTTGTCAGAGCCGCCTTTGGGCGGCTTTTTCTTTGGTGCGGCCAGAGGGGGCAGGTCAGTACCGCCAATGTCATCTCGGCTTGCAAGACATCGCGCACGTGGTGCGCTCCTACGCAGAGATGCGTTTTTGTAGGAGCCCACCCCTGTGGGCGATGTTTTGCATGGGCGTCTGCAAGCGATCGCGCACGGGGTGTGTCCGCAAGATCGGGGGATCAGCTTTTGGCTTGTTTTTGGTAAGCAATGGGATGGACGCTCCCACCTACACGGCATCGAAATGTGCCAAAGTGGAGATGCAAATCAACCACTTGAACAGACAGGAGCGTCCGACATGAAGGTTACAACAGTAGGCATCGATCTGGC
>NZ_NESC01000012.1 GCF_003063575.1 Limnohabitans sp. Jir72 | reverse complement strand
AAATTCGAGAATGTGAAAGAGCTTGAGATGGGCTTGAAGGAGTACATCCACTACTACAACAACGATCGGATCAAGATCAAACTAAAAGGGCTGAGTCCTGTGCAGTACAGAACTCAGCCCTCTATGGCCTAATCAGCTTTTTAAACCGTCCAACTTATTGGGGTCAGTTCACATATGTGGGGCTTTTTTACTGCCTCAGTACCCTTAAGGAATGTTTTAACAATCTGGAGGGTGCTGCGATAACAGCGCGGCCAATTGCTATCCCCCTACAGACCTGACCATCGGAGCGCAAGACGTCAAGCTCGGCGAAGTTGGTGATCCCCTTTTACATCAGCAAAACTCAATATGCCGATTGGAAAAATACTCAGCTTATCTTAGATGAGGTTAGGTGAGGTCAGTGAATGAAATACCTTGCCAAATATGGGCAATGAGGATTTTTCAAAAATTGACCTGGGTTGGGTGGTTAGCGAACAGACTCAGCCGATCGATCGCTTTAACGTTGCACCACAGAGTCAGCACTTGGCTCTCGCGCACCGACGGTGTCGCTCTACCTGCATGGAGTATGAAGTGGTCACAAAAATCAAGCGTTCAGACGTTGTCAAAAACACCAAGGTAACCGCTGCCAACAGCGCGGAAATTTTGAAAAAGGCAAGCGCGCCCAAAGCACGTAGCCCACGTCGGCCCACAGCAAGCAAGGCCACGGCACCAGAGGTGGCTTATACACAAGCGTACGAGGCAACGTCGCACGACAGCCAATCAGCAGCTGCCAAGCACCGCATCAGCGAGTTGATAGCACGCAGCAAAGACTTGGTCTCGGGCGATAAAACGTCAGTGGCCACAGCTGCATCCATTGTGGTGGGCGCAGCCTTGATTGAAGTGGAATTGATTCCAGGTTTGATCATTGGCGCGGGCGCTATTTTGCTGGGGAAGTTGTTTCCCGAGCTCGGCGACTATGTGCGTCCCGCTATCAAGGGTGCGCTGCGTGCCGGTTTTGTCTTGACCAAAAAAATGCAAGAAGTGGTGGCAGAGACCAGCGAGAAGGTGCACGATTTGGTGGCCGAAGTAAAGCATGAACAAAAGCTTGCACCGATCGACAAGCCAGCCCCGCAGGCTTAAGGTGTCGACCACCCCAACCGAAGCCGTCAGTGCGGTTCGCATAGCGCACCACGTTCCAGGCCGCATGCGGCTCAAGGTGCTGGGCGTGCCTGCAGACCCCGAGTTTTTTGCCATAGTTCAAAAAATCATCGCCGGTTTGGACGGGGTTGAAAGCGTGCGTGTGAATGCACCGTCCTCCAGCATCGTGATCTGCTACAGCCCTGCGGATACGGTGTTTTACTGCCGTTTGCAAAACGACCCCCATGTCAACGGATGGATGAGATTGCAAGGCGATGACGCATTGCTAGCGGGCATTGATGTGGCGGTGGCTTCTGGCGCTTCTAGCTATTTGGCCAAGCAATCGCGCCTGGCCGAAAGCTTGATGGCGGGGGCCGAAGAGTTGGATTTTCGAATGCGACAAGCCAGTGATGGTTATGTAGACCTCAAGCTTTTGCTGCCGCTCATGTTCGCGGTAGCGACCTCAATGCGTCAAGCCCGAGGCACAGGTACACCCATGTGGCTGAGCTTGGGCACGTTTGCGTTCAACTCATTTCTATCCTTGCACCGCGATCGCATGGGTGCGCCAGTGGTCAAGGTTGTTTCTACGGGTCTTTCGCATGCACGAAATAGGTACTGACGTCAGTCCCGCGCTCAGCCGCGCAAGCTACCAACTGCTGCATGAAGTGCCAGGGCGATGCCGCATTCGCGTGGCGCGTTTGCGCGTCGACAAGGCTGTGCGTGAGCGCATCAGCCACCAACTGTCCAGCAGCCCTTTGGTGTCCAACTTCCGGCTCAACCCTGCATGTGAATCCATCACGATTGAGCACATGGGGCAGTTTGATGCTTTGCTTGAGATGCTGTTGCAACCCAGCACGATGTTGGTGACCTTGCCAACTGGCCAGCTGCAAAACATACAAAGTAAAACCATCGAATTCAGCCCTTTCAGATCAATGGCCTTGGCCGCCACCGCTTTGGTACTGGGGCCTGCAGGCGGGTTTGGCTTGGACTTGTTGTTGATTGTATTGACGGGTTTTCCCATTTGGCGTCGCGCAGTGACCACCTTGTTCAAAGAGCGCCGCTTCAATGTGGACTTTTTAGATGGCTTGGCCTTGGCCATTGCCGTGCTGCGCCGTGAGCCGCGCACCGCCGCCGTGATTGCCATGATGGTGCATTTGGGTGATGTGGTGCGAGAGCTGACCGCACGCCAATCACGCGGCCACATGCGTGAGCTGTTGGACTTTCAGGTGGTGCAGGCCAGGCGTCTGGATGCCGAAGGCAACATCACCCTGATCCCTGCGCAATCGTTGATGTGCGACGACATGGCACTGATGATGGCGGGTGATTTGGTGCCCGCCGACGGCATGATTTGCAGCGGCTTGGCTTCTGTGGATCAGCGCCACATCACGGGTGAATCTGTGCCTGCCACACGTCGTGTGGGTGAGATGGTGTTTGCGGGTTCTTCCATTGTGGAGGGTTCCATCACGGTCCAAGTGACCGAGGTGGGGGCCAACACGGTGGTGGCCAAAATTGTGCAGGTCATTGCATCGGCGCCAGTGGGCGAAACCCGCATTCAAAACTACGCCGAGCAATTTGCTGACCGTTTGGTGGCTCCGCTGTTGGGTGTCAATGTGGCCTTGCTCGCACTCACCGGCAATGTGGACCGCTTCATGTCGATGGCGATCGTGGATTACGGCACCGGCATTCGTGTGGCCGCCCCCACCAGCATTTTGGCCAGCATGACGCGTGCCGCGCGGCAGGGTATTTTGATCAAGAGTGGCCACCATGTTGAGCAACTGGCCACCCTGCGCGGCATTGCATTTGACAAAACGGGTACGCTCACCTCGGGCCATTTGACAGTGCTGGACGTGCGGTCCATGCATGCACGTATCAGCGCGGATCGCATATTGCAGTTGGCCGCTGCTGCTGAGACGCAGCTTCGTCACCCAGTGGCACGCGCTTTGGTCTTGCATGCCGCGCAAGTGCGCGGCCTCACATTACCGCTGTGCGACGACGTTCAGTTTGCCATTGGCATGGGGGTGACGGCGGAGATTGCTGGGCAGCGTTTGCATGTGGGCAGCGCGCGCTTCTTGCGCAGCCTTGGCATTGCGACCGGCAAAGCGGCCAAATATTTGGCTCAAGCAGAGGGCCACGGCTACATCGTGCTTTTGGTGGCTTTGGACGACAGCTTGGTGGGCGCCATTGCGTGCAGCGATGCCCCCAGGCCCGAAGCCCGTGCCGTGGTCGCTGGCTTGCGCGCACGCGGTGTAGAGCACATTGTGATGTTGTCGGGTGACCGCGAAGGTGTGGCTCGGCGCGTGGCCGACGAGGTGGGCATTGAAACGGTCTACTCGGAAATATTGCCCCACGACAAAGCCGAAATTGTGCGCACCTTGCGTCTGAAATATGGGCCGTTCGCCATGATCGGCGATGGCGTGAATGACTCCCCTGCTTTAGCCCAAGCCGATATAGGCATTTCACTGGTGGACGGTGCAGACATTGCCCGTAACGCTGCCGACGTGGTTTTGATGGAAGAGGGTTTGCACCAGCTGCTGCCGGCCATCGACATTTGCCGCGATGGCATGGCCTTGGTCAAACAAAACTTCAGCCTGATCGCGGGTGCCAACACCTTGGCTTTGGCATTGGCGGTGCCCACTGGTTTGATGTCGCCCATGGCCTGCACTTTGATCAGCAATGGCTCTGGCCTGTTGGCCACGCTCAACGCCATGCGCCCGCTGTTGGCATCACGCAAATAACGTTAGAAAAGAGATACAAAGTGGCCGATCTGCACATTCATCGAACGCATGCGCATGGTTTCAAAAAAATCCGAAAAATCGCTTTCACTTGGGCAGAGATGGCAGAGCAAGAGTTTGGCCTGCGCTGTGTGTACCACGAGGGAGCGACGGTAGACGAGGTTTTTTTCACGCGCAGCGGTGTCAAAGGTCGATTGTTGGCAACCCATGACACCTTGGAAATTACCGTGCAGTTGAGCGTTTTGTTGCGCAGCTTCAAGTCCACCGTTGAGTCTGAAATTTTGAAAAACCTGGACGCTTTGCTGGTGCCAACTTTGACGAAAAAGTGAACCCAACAGAGCCGCAATTCACACCACTGGCATCTGGCCCTGCCGGTTGTCTAGCCCCGTGACTTGAGCTCTTGTCGCACCTGTGGTCGCGATATGCACCTGGGGTGTTGACACATTGACAGCGACTGCGCCATCACCCTCCCTCAGAAGCCGCACAGCGCCTGGGATCGGCGATGGATGTCGGGTGTTTGACTGTTTCGAAAATCTCTGAAGACATCGAAAAATCTGAGATTTGTCGTCACCGAGAACCACATGATTTTGAACTAAAAAAAAGCACCTAGAGTTTCCTCTAAGTGCTTGATCTTGTCTTCAAATTTTGGTGGGCGATACATGGATCGAACATGTGACCCCTGCAGTGTGAATGCAGTGCTCTACCGCTGAGCTAATCGCCCATCACTGCATTGCAGCGAAGACCTTAATTATGGCATAAAAATTTGCGCTGATTGAGGCAGATGCCAAAATTTTGCGCCAATTTTCAGGCCACGGCCAGTCGGCGCCAAACAGTTTTTCCACCGCTGGACTTGTCCAATTGCGTCAGCACCTCATTGTGCGCGGCCAACTCCTGGGCATTGGCCGACAAGACCGGCAGCACAAAGGTGCTCAAGTCCACTTGCACCGCCATTTGCTTCGCATCATTGGGCGCGGCATCGCCCGCGTCAATCAACAAGGCCTCCTGGCCACGCGTCATGTTGATGTACACATCGGCCAGCAGCTCAGCATCCAACAATGCGCCGTGCAAGGTGCGGCCCGAGTTGTCCACTTCCAAGCGATCACACAAAGCGTCCAAGCTGTTGCGCTTGCCGGGGAACATCTCCTTGGCCATGGCCAAGGTGTCGATGACGTTGCTGACGTAGGCCTTCAGCGGTTTTTTGCCCACACGTTCGAGTTCTTTGTTCAAAAAGCCGATGTCGAACGCCGCGTTGTGGATGATGAGTTCGGCATCACTCAAGTAGTCGAGGATTTCCTCGGTCAGCTCTGCGAACTTGGGCTTGTCGCGCAAGAACTCGTTGCTGATGCCGTGCACCTTGAGCGCGTCTTCGTGGCTGTCGCGCTCGGGGTTGAAATAGAAATGCAGGTTTTTGCCCGTCAGCTTGCGGGCATACAGCTCTACGCAGCCCAGTTCAATGATGCGGTCGCCGCCTTCGGCCGAGAGGCCGGTGGTTTCGGTGTCCAGAACGATTTGACGCATACGGGCTCGCTTTCGCTCAGTGCAGCTCTTTGGCGTGGTTGATGGTGTAGCGTGGGATCTCGATCACCAGATCCTGCTTGGCCACAAAGGCCTGGCAACTCAGGCGCGAGTCGGGCTCTAGGCCCCAGGCGCGGTCCAGCAGATCTTCTTCTGTTTCTTCCATCTCGTTGAGGCTTCTGAAACCTTCTCGCACGATGACGTGGCAGGTGGTGCAGGCAGCACTCATGTCGCAAGCGTGCTCGATGTTGATTTTGTTGTCGAGCAGTGCTTCGCAGATGCTGGTGCCAGGAGGTGCCGTGATTTCTGCACCGTTGGGGCAGTATTCGGGATGGGGCAAGATTTTGATGACGGGCATGGCGGTATTGTGAATTACATCGACTGGATATTTTGGCCAGCCAGGGCTTTCTGGATGCTGTGGTTCATGCGTTCTGCGGCAAAGGCTTCGGTGCCTTTGGCCAGCGCCTGGGTGCAGTCTTCCAACGCTTTGGCGTCTTGCTCTGTTTGCACAGCGGCTTGCAGCGTGACCATCAGTGCGTCAATGGCACTTCGCTCGTCGGCTTGCAGCAAATCGCCATCGGCTTGCAAAGCACTGCGCGTGGCCAAAAGCATGCGGTCGGCGTCAACCCTGGCTTCCACCAAAGCACGCGCCTTCATGTCGGCCTGGGCGGTGGTGAAACTTTCTTGCAGCATGGTGGCGATTTGCTCGTCGCTCAGGCCATACGAAGGCTTGACGTCGATGCGCGCTTCCACGCCGCTGATTTGTTCTTTGGCACCCACACTGAGCAAGCCGTCCGCATCGACCGTGAAGGTCACGCGGATGCGGGCGGCACCTGCCGCCATGGGCGGGATGCCTCGCAACTCAAAGCGGGCCAGGCTGCGGCAGTCTTGCACCAGATCGCGTTCGCCTTGCACCACATGCAGCGCCAGCGCGGTCTGGCCGTCCTGGTAAGTGGTGAAGTCTTGCGCCATGGCGGTGGGGATGGTCTGGTTGCGCGGGATGATGCGCTCGACCAGGCCGCCCATGGTCTCGATGCCCAGCGACAAGGGAATCACGTCGAGCAGCAGCAATTCACCTGCGGCGTTGTTGCCCGCCAGTTGGTTGGCCTGGATGGCCGCGCCCAATGCAACGACTTCGTCGGGGTTGAGGTTGTTGAGCGGGGCTTGGCCAAAAAACTCTGCCACGGCCTGCTGGATTTGTGGCATGCGGGTGGAGCCGCCCACCATGACCACGCCTTGCACATCGTCCTTGGCCAGCTGGGCATCGCGCAGGGCTTTGCGCACGGCGGTGATGCAGCGGGCTGTCAGGCCTTGGGTGGCTTGTTCAAAATCTGCACGGCTGATGTGCACTGACAAACTGCCCGTGGACAAGGCGACATCTAGCGTGACAGCATCGACTGAGGTGAGTGCTTCTTTGGCGGCTCGGGCCGCCGCCTTGAGCAGGGTTTTGTCCTCGGCCGTGGTGGCCTGCAAGGCGGGCTGACGCGCCATGGCGGCATCGGCCAAGGCCTGGTCGTAATCGTCGCCACCCAGTGCAGAGTCGCCGCCGGTCGACAAGACTTCGAACACGCCTTGCGTCAGGCGCAAGATCGAAATATCAAACGTGCCGCCGCCCAAATCAAACACGGCGTAAACGCCTTCGCTGGCGTTGTCCAGTCCATAGGCAATCGCCGCAGCGGTGGGTTCGTTGATCAAGCGCAGCACGTTCAAGCCCGCCAGTTGCGCGGCGTCTTTGGTGGCTTGGCGCTGCGCGTCGTCAAAGTAAGCGGGCACGGTGATGACCGCACCATACAAGTCGTCGTTGAAGGTGTCTTCGGCGCGGTAACGCAGGGTGGCCAAAATTTCGGCGCTGACTTCGACGGGTGACTTGGGACCTTGCACCGTTTGGATGCTGAGCATGCCCTGTTCACTGGCGGTGAACTCGTAAGGCAGTTTGCTGCGGTCCGCGATGTCACTCAAACCTCGGCCCATGAAGCGCTTGACCGAGGCGATGGTGTTGACGGGGTCTATGGCAGCCGACTGCACCGCATCAAAGCCGATCTGACGACCTTGGCCCGGCATGAAGCGCACCACCGAAGGCAAGATCACCCGACCATCGTCGTCAGGCAGGCATTCGGCCACGCCACTGCGCACCGAGGCCACCAAAGAATGGGTGGTGCCCAAGTCAATGCCCACCGCGATGCGTCTCTGGTGCGGGTCGGGCGACTGGCCCGGTTCGGAAATCTGCAGTAAGGCCATGTTCAATCAGAAGGTGGTGTTCAAGTCGCCCACCTGCTTGAGGCGTTGCGACCCGAGGATCAAGTCAATCGGTCAAGTTTAGCGTTCACTTCTTGCGTGAAGCGTTCAATGAACATCAGCGCCCTCACCTGCCCCACGGCCTGCGCGGGGTCTTTGGCCTCGTCCAGCAAACGGGCCAGTTCGTGCTGCACGCGGCGCTGCTCGGCGCTCACTTGGTCGGCCAGTGCTTCGAGGCCTTGAGCGCTGTCGGTGTCTTCGAGGCTTTCACGCCATTCCATCTGCTGCATCAGGAATGCCGCGGGCATGGCCGTGTTGTTCTCGGCCTGCACGGGTGCGCCTTGCAATTCGCACAAATAGGCGGCGCGCTTGAGCGGGTCTTTCAGCCGCTGGTACGCCTCGTTGATGCGCACCGACCATTGCATGGCAATGCGCTGGGCGGCAGCGCCTTCAGCGGCAAAACGGTCGGGGTGGGCTTCGCGCTGTAGCGCTTTCCAGCGAGCGTCAAGCTGTGCGCGGTCCTGTGCGTACTGCACGGCCACGTCAAACAGCTCGAAGTCGTTGGCTTGGAGGGAAATCACGCGCAAAAACTCACACTCGGCTCAAACGCGGAACGATTCGCCGCAACCGCAACGGTCACGCTCGTTGGGGTTGTTGAAGCGAAAACCTTCGTTCAGGCCTTCGCGCACAAAGTCGAGTTCGGTGCCGTCGATGTAGGCCAGGCTTTTGGGGTCCACCAACACCTTGACGCCGTGGCCTTCAAACACCACGTCTTCCGGGGCGATCTCGTCCACGTACTCGAGCTTGTAAGCCAAGCCCGAGCAGCCGGTGGTCTTCACGCCCAAGCGCACCCCCACGCCTGAGCCTCGCTTGGCGAGGTACCGGGTCACATGCCGGGCTGCGGCAGCAGACAGTGAGATGGCCATGTCAGTTCAGGTGTTTTTTCTTGTAATCGTCCACAGCCGCCTTGATGGCGTCTTCGGCCAGGATGGAGCAGTGGATCTTCACGGGCGGCAACGCCAGCTCTTCGGCGATCTGGCTGTTTTTCAAAGCCGCCGCTTCGTCCAGCGTCTTGCCCTTGACCCATTCGGTCACCAGCGAGCTGGACGCGATGGCCGAGCCGCAGCCGTAGGTCTTGAAGCGCGCGTCTTCGATCACCCCGGTTTGCGGATTGACCTTGATCTGCAGCTTCATCACGTCGCCGCAAGCGGGTGCGCCGACCATGCCGGTGCCCACGTCTTCGTCGCCCTTGTCGAACGAGCCCACATTGCGGGGGTTTTCGTAGTGGTCAACCACTTTTTCAGAATATGCCATGGTGTTTTCTCCGTGTTCAGGTCAGTGTCAACTCAGTGGGCGGCCCATTGAATGGTGCTCAAGTCGATGCCGTCTTTGTACATTTCCCACAAGGGGCTCAAATCGCGCAGTTTGGCCACGTTTTCGCGGATGGTTTTGATCGCGTAGTCGATCTCTTCTTCGGTGGTCCAGCGGCCAATCGTCATGCGCAAGCTGCTGTGGGCCAACTCGTCGCTGCGGCCCAAGGCGCGCAATACATAGCTAGGCTCCAAGCTGGCCGAGGTGCAGGCCGAACCGGATGACACCGCCAGACCCTTGATGCCCATGATGAGGGACTCACCCTCCACATAGTTGAAGCTGATGTTGATGTTTTGCGGCACACGCTGGGTGGCGTGACCGTTCAAAAACACCTGCTCCATGTCGCTCAGGCCTGCAATCAGGCGGTCGTGCAGGGCACGGGCCTTGGCGTTGTCCTGGGCCATCTCCAGCTTGGCGATGCGGAACGCTTCGCCCATGCCGACGCACTGGTGGGTGGGCAAGGTGCCCGAGCGCATGCCGCGCTCGTGACCGCCGCCGTGCATCTGCGCTTCCAAGCGAATGCGGGGCTTGCGGCGCACATACAAGGCACCAATGCCCTTGGGACCATAAGTTTTGTGCGAGGCCAGGCTCATCAGGTCGATGGGCAGCTGGGTCATGTCGATCTCGACCTTGCCGGTGGCCTGGGCCGCATCGACGTGGAAGATGATGCCTTTTTCGCGGCACAGGTTGCCAATGGCGGTCACATCCTGGATCACGCCGATTTCGTTGTTCACGAACATCACGCTGATCAGGATGGTGTCGGGGCGAATCGCGGCCTTGAGCGCGTCCATGTTCAGCAAGCCATCGGCTTGCACATCGAGGTAAGTCACTTCAAAGCCTTGTCGCTCCAGCTCGCGCATGGTGTCCAGCACGGCTTTGTGCTCGGTTTTGACTGTAATGAGGTGCTTGCCGCGTGACTTATAGAACTGGGCTGCCCCCTTGATGGCGAGGTTGTTGGATTCGGTCGCACCGCTGGTCCAAACAATTTCACGGGGATCAGCTCCGATCAACTCGGCCACATATTCACGGGCTTTTTCAACAGCGGCTTCGGCTTCCCAGCCCCAAGCGTGGCTGCGCGATGCGGGGTTGCCAAAGTGCTCGCGCAACCAAGGAATGATGGCGTCCACCACGCGAGGATCGCAAGGGTTGGTTGCGCCGTAATCGAGATAAATGGGGAAATGTGGCGTGGTCATATGCAAAACTTCTTTGGAATGTAATCAGGATTTGGCAAATACGTTGCCCAATTCAAAAACTGAGTTGGGGCCTGTCACGCGGATGGGCTTGACCCCCGGCATCGGCAAAATGGCACGCTTGATGTTGGGTTTGTTCTCCACCACCAGGCCATTGGCCAGCTGGTCTTCAACCAGTTTTTGCAGCGAAACGGAGTCGAGGAATTCGACCATCTTGGCGTTCAGCGAAGCCCACAGATCGTGCGTCATGCAGCGTGCATCGCCGCCGTGGCAGTTTTCTTTGCCACCGCAGTGGGTGGCATCGATGGGTTCGTCCACAGACAAGATGATGTCAGCCACCGTGATGTCTGCGGCTTTGCGCCCCAAGGTGTAGCCGCCGCCGGGGCCACGGGTCGATTCAACCAAGTTGTGGCGACGCAGCTTGCCAAACAGCTGCTCCAGATAAGACAAGGAAATTTGCTGGCGTTGGCTGATCGCAGCCAGCGTCACAGGCCCTGAATCCTCGCGCAGGGCCAGGTCGATCATGGCGGTGACGGCAAAACGCCCCTTGGTGGTCAAACGCATGGCTGGCTCCTAGAGTGAGTGACGCAATCAAAATGCAGCGACAAACGCTGATCCCGACTAAACGAGTCAAGTATACCGCAATCCCGATTAAATCGCTCAGGTTCTAGGGGTATTCAAGCCCGGATCAGCGGCACGATGTTGTCGCCCCCTGTAGCCCCAAAGGCCTGCTCTTTCAAAATGGTCAATTGGTCGCGGACCTGTGCAGCTTTCTCGAATTCCAAATTGCGGGCGTGTTCCATCATCTGCTTTTCGAGCCGCTTGATGGCTTTGGCGATGTCTTTTTCGCTCATGTCCTCGACCTTGGCCTTTTGCAGCGCCGCTTGCTCCAGGCGCTCGGCCTCTTTGCCTGACTTTTCGCTGTACACGCCGTCGATGAGGTCCCGCACCTTCTTGACGATGCTCCGGGGTGTGATGCCGTTTTCCTCGTTGAAAGTGACCTGTTTGGCGCGTCGGCGTTCGGTCTCGCCCATGGCTTTTTTCATGGACTCGGTGATGCGGTCAGCGTACAAAATGGCCTTGCCATTCAGGTTGCGAGCGGCCCGTCCAATGGTCTGAATCAGGCTTCGCTCGGAGCGAAGAAAGCCTTCCTTGTCGGCGTCCAGGATCGCCACCAGCGACACCTCGGGGATGTCGATGCCCTCGCGCAGCAAGTTGATGCCCACCAGCACATCGAACACCCCCAAACGCAAATCGCGCAAAATTTCGACCCGCTCCACCGTGTCCACATCGCTGTGCAAGTAGCGCACCTTGACGCCGTTGTCACTCAGGTAATCGGTCAGCTGCTCGGCCATGCGCTTGGTCAGCGTCGTGATCAGTACGCGCTCGCTCTTGTCCACGCGGATGCGGATTTCCTGCAGGACATCGTCCACTTGGTGGGTGGCGGGTCGCACTTCCACCAAAGGATCGACCAGGCCCGTGGGACGCACGACCTGCTCGACCACCTTGCCTGCGTGGGTCTTTTCGTAATCGGCCGGTGTGGCCGAGACGAAGATGCATTGGCGCATGCGCTTTTCAAACTCTTCGAACTTGAGTGGTCGGTTGTCCAGCGCGCTGGGCAGCCGAAAGCCATACTCCACCAGGGTGGTCTTGCGCGCCTTGTCGCCGTTGTACATGGCGTTGAGCTGGCCAATCATCTGGTGACTCTCGTCCAGGAACATGATGGCGTCAGGCGGCATGTAATCGGTCAGCGTGCTCGGCGGGTCGCCGGGGGCCGCACCCGACAAATGCCGGGTGTAGTTTTCAATGCCCTTGCAGTGGCCCACCTCGGACAACATCTCCAGGTCAAACCGGGTGCGCTGCTCCAGGCGTTGCGCTTCCACCAGCTTGCCCATGCCCACCAGCTCTTTCAGGCGCTGGTCCAGCTCCAGCTTGATCGTCTCCACCGCCGCCAGCACCTTATCGCGTGGCGTCACGTAGTGGCTTGAAGGGTAAACCGTGAAGCGGGGAATCTTTTGACGAATGCGGCCTGTGAGCGGGTCAAACAGCTGCAGGCTCTCGATTTCGTCATCGAACAGCTCGATGCGGATGGCCAACTCGGAGTGCTCGGCCGGGAAGACGTCGATGGTGTCGCCGCGCACGCGGAATTTGCCTCGGCTGAACTCCATGTCGTTGCGCTGGTACTGCATGCGGATCAGCTGCGCGATCACATCGCGCTGGCCCAGCTTGTCGCCGGTGCGCAGCGTCATGATCATGCGGTGGTAGCTCTCTGGCTCGCCAATGCCGTAGATGGCCGACACCGTGGCCACGATCACCACATCGCGCCGCTCCATGATGCTTTTGGTGCAAGACAGCCGCATCTGCTCGATGTGCTCGTTGATGGCCGAGTCTTTCTCGATGAACAGGTCGCGCTGGGGCACATAGGCTTCAGGCTGGTAGTAGTCGTAATAGCTCACGAAATACTCGACCGCGTTCTTGGGGAAGAATTCGCGGAATTCGCTGTACAGCTGCGCGGCCAAGGTTTTGTTGGGTGCAAACACAATGGCTGGCTTGCCTATTTGTGCGATCACATTGGCCATGGTGAAGGTCTTGCCCGAGCCAGTCACGCCCAGCAGGGTCTGGAAGACCTCGCCGTCGTGCACGCCTTCGACCAGCTGGTCAATGGCCACGGGCTGGTCGCCTGCGGGCGGGTAAGGCTGGAACAGCTCGAACGGCGAGTCCGGGTAATGGACAAACTGGCCCGCGGCGGGTTCGGTAGAAACTTCAGTGAGCTCGGTCATCGGTGGGGCCGTGCAGGCCGTTAAAATCAGGGACAACCCGAAAGCCTAACCGAGGATCGGGATTCCTGCCACCACTGAACAATCCAAGGACTTTCCATGTCTCTGTTTTCTGCCGTCGAAATGGCCCCTCGCGACCCGATCCTGGGTCTGAACGAACAATTCAACGCCGACACCAACCCCAACAAGGTCAACCTGGGCGTGGGTGTGTATTTCGACGACAACGGCAAACTGCCCCTGCTGCAGTGTGTGCAAGCGGCCGAAAAAACCATGATGGCCACCCCCACCGCCCGTGGCTACTTGCCGATTGACGGCATCGTGGCCTACGACAACGCCGTCAAGGCCTTGGTGTTTGGTGCCGACTCCGAAGTGGTCAAGTCGGGCCGCGTCTCCACCGTGCAAGCCATTGGCGGCACGGGCGGCCTGAAAATCGGCGCCGACTTCCTGAAGAAAGTCAGTCCCATGGCCAAGGTGATGATCTCCGACCCCAGCTGGGAAAACCACCGCGCCATCTTCGTGAACGCCGGTTTTGAAGTGGACACCTATGCCTATTACGACGCCGAAAAGCGCGGCGTGAACTTCGAAGGCATGCTGGCCAGCCTGAACGCAGCCGCTGCCGGCACCATCGTGGTGTTGCACGCTTGCTGCCACAACCCGACTGGCTACGACATCACCGACGCCCAGTGGGACCAGGTCATTGCTGTGGTCAAGGCCAAGGGCCTCACGGCTTTCCTCGACATGGCTTACCAAGGCTTTGGCCACGGCATTGCCGAAGACGGCGCGGTGATCGGCAAGTTCGTGGCTGCGGGCCTCAACATCTTTGTGTCCACTTCATTCTCGAAGAGCTTCAGCCTCTACGGCGAGCGCGTGGGTGCCCTGTCGGTGGTCGCCTCTGACAAAGAAGAAGCCTCGCGCGTGTTGTCGCAACTGAAAATTGCGATCCGCACCAACTACTCCAACCCGCCCATCCACGGCGGCGCAGTGGTGGCGGCTGTGTTGAACAACCCCGAACTGCGCGCCCAGTGGGAAAGCGAATTGGCCGAGATGCGTGTGCGCATCAAGGCCATGCGCCAAAAACTGGTGGACAGCCTCAAAGCGGCTGGCGTCAAGCAAGACATGAGCTTCATCACCACCCAGATTGGCATGTTCAGCTACTCGGGCCTGACCAAGGACCAGATGGTGCGTCTGCGCTCCGAATTTGGCGTGTACGGCACAGACACCGGCCGCATGTGCGTGGCCGCCCTGAACAGCAAGAACATCGACTACGTCTGCCAGGCGATTGCCAAGGTGGTCTGAACCATCACAGGTTCAAACCAGGCCACCAAAACCGCCCTTCTCAGGGCGGTTTTTTCATGGGTCGCCGAGCCGACACCCGATTAGGGAGAACACTCGAAAAATTTGGAGTCAAGTCCTGTAGCATTGCTGCACCGCACCATATGTTGGTCACGTCACAAGGGATACTGTCACATGCTTTACCAGATCTTCGAAACACAGCGCTCGATCATGGAACCTTTTTCCGATCTCGCGCAGGCCGCAGCCAAGCTCTACAGCAACCCACTGAGCCCCATTTCGCAGACCCCTTTGGCGCAACGCGTGTCGGCCGGTTACGCCCTGATGCACCGCCTGGGCAAAGACTACGAAAAACCAGCATTCGGCATCCAGACCGTCAAGGTCAACAAAACCGACGTGGCCATCCACGAACGCATCGAGATCGACAAGCCTTTTTGCGAGCTGCGCCGCTTCAAGCGTTTCTCTGACGATCCGACCACCCTGACCCAGCTCAAGGCTCAGCCCGCCGTGCTGATCGTGGCACCCTTGTCGGGTCACTACGCGACTTTGCTGCGCGACACCGTCAAGACCATGTTGCAAGACCACAAGGTCTACATCACCGACTGGAAAAACGCCCGCTTGGTGCCGATGTCCGAAGGTGAATTCCACCTGGACGACTACATCAATTACGTGCAGGAATTCATCCGCCACTTGCAATCGATTTATGGCAACTGCCACATCGTGAGCGTGTGCCAGCCGACCGTGCCCGTGATGGCGGCCGTCTCGCTGATGGCCAGCCGTGGAGAGAAGACCCCGCTGACCATGACCATGATGGGTGGCCCGATCGATGCGCGCAAGTCGCCCACCTCGGTCAACAACTTGGCCACCAACAAGAGTTTTGAGTGGTTCGAGAACAACGTGATCTACCGCGTGCCGGCCAACTTCCCCGGCGCAGGTCGCCGTGTGTACCCAGGCTTCTTGCAGTACACCGGCTTTGTGGCCATGAACCCTGATCGCCACGCCACCAGCCATTACGACTTCTTCAAGGACTTGATCAAGGGTGACGACGCCAGCGCCGAAGCCCACCGCAAGTTCTACGACGAGTACAACGCCGTGCTCGACATGGACGCAGATTACTACCTGGAAACCATCGCCACAGTTTTCCAAGACTTCAAATTGGTCAACGGCACTTGGGACGTCAAGGGCGTGGACGGCAAAGTCGAACGCGTGCGCCCCCAGGACATCAAAGGCACAGCCCTGATGACCGTGGAAGGCGAGTTGGACGATATTTCCGGCTCGGGCCAGACCCGCGCTGCGCAAGACATGTGCACCGGCGTGGCCGCCAGTGACCGTCTGCACTTGGAAGTGCCCGGCGCTGGCCACTACGGCATCTTCAGCGGCAGCCGCTGGCGCACCATCGTGTACCCACAGGTGGTGAATTTCATCAAGGGCCACGCTGCACATGCAGTCAAAGCAGTGCCAGTGCAAGCCAGCCCGATCAAAGCCGAGGCTGTCAAAACGGCACCCGTCGTCAAAGCCAAAGTGGAAGCTGCCAAACCAGCGGCCACAAAAGCAGCACCCAAAGCCGCCACCAAGCCCGCAGCCAAGGCCCCTGTGAAGGCAGCCGCCAGCAGCAAGGCCAAAGTCGTTGCCAAGCCTGCGGCCAAAGCCAGCACGGTGGCTGTCAAGACCAGCTGGGTTGAGCCCAAGAATAAAACTTGAGGATCATGCCAGGTTCACAAGAAACAGCGCCTGAGATCCAGGCGCTTTTTCAATGCCTGAACGATGCGCTGCCGCAAACGCAGTGCACGCGTTGCGGCTTTCCCGACTGCGCCAGCTATGCCATGGCCATGGCACAGGGACAAGCTGCGATCAACCAATGCCCGCCCGGAGGCCAAGCGGGCATCGAGCGGCTGGCACAACTGACAGGCCAGCCGGTGGTGCCACTGAACCCTGAGCACGGCACCGAGAGCCCCCGCCAAATGGCCATCATCGACGAGGCTTGGTGCATCGGCTGCACGCTGTGCATCAAGGCCTGCCCCACCGATGCGATTTTGGGAGCCAATAAGCTGATGCACACCGTGATCGAGCCTTGGTGCACCGGCTGCGAGCTGTGCATCCCGGTGTGTCCGGTGGACTGCATCCAACTGGACAACGTCACTGGCGAAAAAACTGGCTGGGCGGCTTGGTCTACTGAACAAGCCGACACCGCACGCCAGCGCTACGCATCGCGACAGCAGCGCCTGGTGCACGAAGAGCAAGCCCACCAAAAGCAGCTGCAAGCCAAAGCCGAACACAAACTGGCCGACTTGGCCGCGCACACCAAAGGCACAGAAGACGCGCCCGAGGTGGACCGCAAACGCGCCATCATCGAAGCGGCACTCGCCAAAGCAAAAGCCCGCCAAACCGGGGTCTGAGGGGCTTTAGGGTCTCACGGGACTCAGGGTCAGGAGGGCTTCAGGGTCACAAAGGCCTCAGCAGATTGATCCGCCCTGCTTCAGGCTTTGTCACCCCGACTTGATCGGGGGTCCATGGCTGCGGCCACCATGGATACCCGCGTTCGCGGGTATGACACCTTCTTGCTGATCGGACCTTCAGGTCCGACACCTCATCAATGCGCGTTGGACGCCAAAGCGGCAAAGGCCTTGACCACTTCGGCCGGTGCCTGCACCAGCTCGATCAACACGCCCTCGCCACCAATCGGGAACTCGTCGTTCGCCTTGGGGTGCAAAAACGTGATGTCAAAACCAGCAGCGCCCTTGCGGATGCCGCCGGGCGCAAAGCGCACGCCCTGGGATGTGAGCCACTCCACGGCGACCGGCAGGTCGTCGATCCACAGGCCAATGTGGTTCAGCGGCGTGGTGTGCACGGCGGGCTTTTTCTCGGGGTCCAGCGGCTGCATCAGGTCGACCTCGACCTTGAAGGGGCCAGTGCCGATGGCGCAGATGTCTTCGTCCACGTTTTCGCGTTCGCTTTTGAAGGTGCCGGTCACCTCCAGGCCGAACATGTCGACCCAGAGCTTTTGCAGGCGAGCCTTGTCAGGCCCGCCAATGGCGATCTGCTGGACGCCCAGCACTTTGAAGGGGCGGGTCATTTACTCAAACTCCACGATCATCTGGTCCACGGTGAGCGATTCGCCTTTGGCAGCGACCACTTTTTTCACCACGCCGTCTGCAGCAGCAAACAGCACGTTTTCCATCTTCATGGCTTCGATCACGGCCACACGCTCACCGGCTTGCACCTTCTGGCCGGGCTGCACCGACACCTCGACCAAGAGGCCAGGCATGGGCGAGATCACAAAGCGGCTGAGGTCTGGTGGCGCCTTGAACGGCATGAGCTTGTGCAGCTCGGCCATGCGGGGCGACATCACCAGCGCTTCGATGCGGGTGCCGTTGTGCTGCACTTGCAGGGCCAGCGGATTTTTCACGGTGCCGCGCTCGACCTGCGCGGTGAAAGGCTTGCCGTTGCAAGTGCCTTCGATGCGGATGTCGTTCAAACGCGAATTGCTCTCGATCGCGTAGGTCTTGCCGTCCACGGTGATCTGTGCCACGCCGGACTTGCCCACGAACTCGTCCACATGCACTTGCACATAACGGTTGTTGCCGCCCTGACCGAGTTCGACCACGGTGTAGTCCTGCCCAACCTTGACGTCGTAACCGGGCAGCTGACCGCTCAGGCCCGCAGCGCGTTCGCGCGACTTGCGGCGCACAAAAGCGGCCAGTGCAGCCAAAAAGTCGTGGTCGTCGTGCGGCACGTCTTCGGCACGGAAACCGTGGGCGTAGTGCTCAGCAATGAAGCCCGTGTTGAACTCGCCCGTCACAAACTTGGGGTGCGCCAACAAAGCGGCCTGGAAGGGGATGTTGGAACTGATGCCACGAATCACAAAACCGTTGAGGGCTTCGCGCATCTTGGCGATGGCTTCGTTGCGGTCTTTGCCGTGCACGATCAGCTTGGCGATCATCGAGTCGTAGAACATCGGGATCTCGCCGCCATCCTGCACGCCGGTGTCCACACGCACGCCCTGCAAGGCGTTGGTGTTGCCCTGGAACATGCTCTGCTTGGGCGTCTGAAAACGAACCAGGCGGCCGGTGGAAGGCAAGAAGTTGCGGAAGGGGTCTTCGGCGTTGATGCGGCACTCGATGGCCCAGCCGTCGCGCTTGACGTCGGCTTGCGCGAACGAGAGTTTTTCGCCTGCAGCCACGCGGATCATTTGCTCGACCAAGTCCAGACCGGTGATAGCTTCGGTTACAGGGTGCTCCACCTGCAAACGGGTGTTCATCTCCAGGAAATAGAAGTCCTGGTCTTTGCCGACCACGAACTCCACCGTACCGGCAGATTGGTACTGCACGGCCTTGGCCAAGGCCACAGCCTGCTCGCCCATGGCCTTGCGGGTCGCGTCCGAGATGAAAGGCGATGGCGCCTCTTCGATCACCTTCTGGTGGCGGCGCTGGATCGAGCACTCGCGCTCGTTCAGGTACACCACGTTGCCGTGGCTGTCGCCCAAAATTTGAATCTCGATGTGGCGGGGTTCGAGCACGTATTTCTCGATGAACACGCGATCGTCACCAAAGCTGTTGCGCGCTTCGTTGCGGCAAGAGGTGAAGCCTTCAAAGGCTTCCTTGTCGTTGAAAGCCACACGCAGGCCTTTGCCGCCGCCGCCGGCCGAAGCCTTGATCATGACGGGGTAGCCAATGCCTTTGGCGATCTCAACCGCTTTTTCAGCGGTTTCGATGGCGTCGTTGACACCGGGAATGCAGTTCACGCCCGCAGCGCCTGCCAGTTTTTTCGACTCGATCTTGTCGCCCATGGCGGCAATCGAGAAGTGGCGCGGGCCGATGAAGGCAATGCCCTCGTCCTCGCAACGCTTGGAGAACTCGGCGTTCTCGCTCAAGAAACCGTAGCCGGGGTGAATGGCTTGCGCCCCGGTGGCTTTGGCGGCCGCGATGATTTTGTCGGCGACCAAGTACGACTCGCGCGAGGCCGCAGGGCCAATCAACACAGCCTCATCGGCCAACTGCACATGGCGTGCTTCTTTGTCGGCTTCAGAGTAAACGGCCACGGTTTGGATGCCCATTTTGTGGGCGGTGGCGATGACGCGGCAAGCGATTTCGCCGCGGTTGGCAATCAGGATTTTGGTAAACATCTTGTTCTTCTCCTTGGCAATCACAGTGGAATGTTCCCGTGCTTGCGCCATGGGTTTTCAATCTTCTTGTCCTTGAGCATGACCAGCGAACGGGCAATGCGCTTGCGGGTTTCGTGCGGCTGGATGACGTCGTCAATGAAGCCACGGGCACCGGCCACAAAGGGGTTGGCAAAGCGGGCTTTGTATTCGGCTTCTTTGGCGGCCAATTTTTCGGGGTCGCCCTTGTCTTCACGGAAGATGATTTCCACCGCGCCCTTGGCACCCATCACCGCGATTTCGGCATTGGGCCAAGAGAAGTTCACGTCGCCGCGCAGGTGCTTGGAGGCCATCACGTCGTACGCACCGCCGTAGGCTTTGCGGGTGATCACGGTGATTTTCGGCACGGTGCACTCGGCATACGCATACAGCAGCTTGGCGCCATGTTTGATGATGCCGCCGAACTCCTGGCTGGTGCCGGGCATGAAGCCGGGCACGTCGACAAAGGTGATGACGGGGATGTTGAACGCATCGCAAAAACGCACAAAGCGGGCGGCCTTGATGGAGCTCTTGATGTCGAGACATCCGGCCAACACCAAAGGCTGGTTGGCCACGATGCCGACGGTCTGGCCGTCCATGCGGGCAAAGCCAATCAGGATGTTCTTGGCGTAGTCAGGTTGCAGCTCAAAGAAGTCGCCATCGTCCACGGTCTTGACGATGAGTTCCTTCATGTCATAGGCCTTGTTGGGGTTCTCGGGCACCAGTGTGTCCAGACTCATGTCCAAGCGGTCAGTCGGGTCGCCGCTCTTGCGCACGGGGGCCTTTTCGCGGTTGTTGAGCGGCAGGTAGTTGTAGAGGCGGCGCAGCATCAGCAGCGCTTCGACGTCGTTTTCAAAGGCCATGTCGGCCACACCGCTCTTGGTGGTGTGGGTCACGGCGCCGCCCAATTCTTCGGCGGTCACTTCTTCGTGGGTCACGGTCTTGACCACATCGGGACCGGTCACGAACATGTAGGACGTGTCCTTGACCATGAAGATGAAGTCGGTCAATGCAGGCGAATACACCGCACCACCGGCCGAGGGGCCCATGATCATGCTGATCTGGGGCACCACACCGCTGGCCATGACGTTGCGCTGGAACACGTCGGCGTAACCACCCAATGCCGCAACACCTTCTTGAATACGTGCACCGCCTGAGTCGTTCAAACCAATGACAGGTGCGCCGACCTTCATGGCTTGGTCCATGACCTTGCAGATTTTTTCAGCGTGCGTTTCAGACAGAGAGCCTCCCAACACGGTGAAATCTTGGCTGAACACAAAGACCAAACGGCCGTTGATCATGCCGTAGCCAGTGACCACGCCGTCGCCTGGGATCTTGTCACCGTCCATGCCGAAGTCGGTGCAACGGTGTTCCACGAACATGTCCCACTCTTCGAAGGTGCCTTCGTCCAGCAAGACCTCGATGCGCTCACGGGCCGTGAGCTTGCCTTTGGCGTGCTGCGCATCAATGCGCTTTTGCCCGCCACCCAAGCGGGCCGCAGCGCGCTTTTTTTCCAATTGTTCAAGGATGTCTTGCATGGTGGTTCTCTCTTTTCTCCAGGAAGATTTCAAATGAAGCCTGCGCTTTGACTTGTCGTTTCATAGGCGCTGAGCAGTTGACGGGCAGCCGTCGATGCGGCCAGCTGGCCGGCCGCGACGTGTTGACTCAGTTGGGGCAGCAACGTTTGCACACGCGGCTGCGCCCGGAAATTTTGTTTCAGACCGGCGTCGATGCGCTCCCACATCCACGACAGGGCTTGTTGTTGGCGACGGATGCCAAAGCGGCCGTTCTTCAATTGGACGGCCTTGAACTCGCTCACCGCAGCCCAAAAGCTGTCCACGCCTTGGTTCAGCAGCGCGCTGATCTGGACCACCTTGGGGTGCCAGACGCTGTCATCGCCGTGCATGTGGCCTGACGAAGCGTGCATGCCCAGCAACTGCAAGGCGCTGGTGATCTGCAGCTGAGCCCGAGTCGCGGCCAGGGCGTCGATGTCGGCCTTGTTGATGACCACCAAGTCGGCGATCTCCATCACGCCTTTTTTGATGGCCTGCAGATCGTCGCCCGCATTGGGCAACTGCAGCAGCACAAACATGTCACTCATATTGGCCACAGCGGTTTCGCTCTGGCCCACGCCCACGGTCTCGACGATCACCACGTCGTAGCCTGCGGCTTCGCAGACCAGCATGGACTCACGGGTTTTCTCGGCCACGCCGCCCAGCGTGCCGCTGCTGGGGCTGGGGCGGATGTAGGCCTGAGGGTGAACACTCAGATGTTCCATGCGCGTCTTGTCACCCAGAATCGAGCCGCCCGACACGGTACTGGACGGGTCGATGGTGAGCACCGCCACGCGGTGGCCCTGCCCGATCAGGTACAGGCCCAGCGCCTCGATGAAGGTGGATTTGCCCACACCCGGCACACCGCTGATGCCTAAGCGAAACGATTGGCCCGTGTGCGGCAACATGGCCGTGAGCAGTTCGTCGGCCAAAGTGCGGTGGTCCGTGCGGGTGGATTCCAGCAGCGTGATGGCTTTGGCCATGGCGCGGCGCTGCACGGGCGCGTTGCCGTGCAGCAAACCTTGCAACAACTGATCAGGCGTCACGCTGTTGTCCCGTTCTCAAAGATCAGGCCACGGCCTTCTTGATCTGCTCCAACACATCCTTGGCGCTGGCCGGGATCGGGGTGCCGGGGCCATAAATGCCTTTGACGCCTGCGTCGTACAGCATCTCGTAGTCCTGGCGCGGGATCACGCCGCCCACGAACACGATGATGTCGTCCGCACCTTGCTTCTTGAGCTCGGCAATGATGGCGGGCACCAAGGTCTTGTGACCGGCAGCCAGTGTGGACACGCCCACGGCGTGCACGTCGTTTTCAATCGCTTGGCGGGCGCACTCTTCGGGGGTTTGGAACAGTGGGCCCATGTCCACGTCAAAGCCCAAATCGGCATAGGCGGTGGCCACCACTTTGGCGCCCCGATCGTGGCCGTCTTGGCCCAGCTTGGCAATCATCACGCGGGGGCGACGGCCGTTCTGGTCAGCGAACTCGGCGATTTCTTTTTGCAGTTGCTCCCAACCCGCAGCAGAGTCGTATGCGGCAGCGTACACACCGGTCACTTTTTGCGTATCAGCGCGGTGGCGGCCATAGACCGATTCCAACGCATCAGACACCTCACCCACCGTGGCCCGCAGGCGCATGGCTTGAATCGTCAGCTCCAGCAAGTTGCCTTGGCCGGACTCTGCAGATGCCGTCAAGGCGGCCAATGCGGCTTGCACCTTGGCACTGTCGCGGGTAGCGCGGATGTGCTTGAGGCGTTCGATCTGGCCGTCACGCACTTTGACGTTGTCAATCGACAAGCTGTCCATCGCATCTTCTTTGGCCAACTTGTACTTGTTGACGCCGACGATGACGTCTTTGCCCGAGTCGATGCGGGCTTGCTTTTCAGCGGCGGCGGCCTCGATCTTGAGTTTGGCCCAGCCACTGTCCACAGCCTTGGTCATGCCGCCCATGGCTTCGACTTCTTCGATGATGGCCCAGGCCTTGTCGGCCATCTCTTGCGTCAGGCTCTCCATCATGTAGGAACCAGCCCAAGGGTCGATCACGCTGGTGATGTGGGTTTCTTCCTGAATGATCAGCTGCGTGTTGCGGGCAATGCGCGAACTGAATTCGGTGGGCAGCGCAATGGCTTCGTCCAGCGAGTTGGTGTGAAGCGACTGGGTGCCGCCAAACACGGCCGCCATGGCTTCGATGGTGGTGCGCACCACGTTGTTGTAGGGGTCTTGCTCAGTGAGCGACCAACCCGAGGTCTGGCTGTGCGTGCGCAGCATCAGGCTCTTGGGGTTCTTGGCGTCAAAGCCCTTCATGATGCGGCACCACAGCAGGCGTGCGGCGCGCATCTTGGCGATCTCCAGATAGAAGTTCATGCCCACCGCCCAGAAGAAGGACAGGCGGCCCGCGAACTCGTCCACGTCCATGCCTTTGGCGATGGCGGTCTTCACGTATTCCTTGCCGTCGGCCAGGGTGAAGGCCATCTCGAGTGCCTGGTTGGCACCGGCTTCTTGCATGTGGTAACCCGAAATCGAGATCGAGTTGAACTTGGGCATGTTCTTGGCCGTGTACTCGATGATGTCGCCGATGATCTTCATCGACGGCTCGGGCGGGTAGATGTAGGTGTTGCGCACCATGAACTCTTTCAGAATGTCGTTCTGAATCGTTCCGCTCAATTTGTCTTGCGTGACGCCCTGCTCTTCGGCGGCCACCACGTAGCCTGCCAGCACCGGCAACACCGCGCCGTTCATGGTCATCGAGACGCTGACTTTGTCGAGCGGAATCTGGTCAAACAAGATCTTCATGTCCTCGACCGAGTCAATCGCCACACCGGCTTTGCCCACGTCACCTTCCACACGAGGGTGGTCAGAGTCGTAACCGCGGTGGGTGGCCAAGTCAAACGCCACCGACACGCCCTGCCCACCCGCTGCCAAAGCCTTGCGGTAGAAGGCATTGGATTCTTCGGCGGTGGAGAAACCCGCGTACTGGCGGATCGTCCAAGGGCGCACCGCGTACATGGTGGCCTGCGGGCCGCGCAAGAAAGGCTCAAAGCCCGGCAGCGTGTTGGCGTAAGGCAGGTTGGCCGTGTCTTCGGCGGTGTAGAGCGGCTTGACGATGATCCCGTCGGGCGTCTTCCAGTTCAGGGCCGACACATCGCCACCGGGGGCGGACTTGATGGCTGCTTTTTGCCAGGCTTCCAGGTTGGAAGCATTGAATTCAAAGGATTTGGACGACATGGCTCACCACTTTCGAGACAAAAATTTGCTTGCGCTGATTTTGGCAGCCCATGGCTGCCTACCCGCTTACAAGTACCGTGATTCATAATTATTGATGCAGAATATTTTAACCGGCTTACAATTCAGCATCTGAAATATTCGTCAAGCCCGCTTTGACGAAACCCTTTCTGCCCCCTGATCAAGCACACGATGTCCGCCCTGTCCCTCGCACCACGCGCCCTGTACGAAGAAGTTGCCGAATTGCTGAGGCAACGCATTTTTGCGCGCGAACTGGAACCGGGCAGCTGGATCGACGAGCTGAGGATTGCCGAGGCCCTGGGCATCAGCCGCACGCCTTTGCGCGAAGCGCTGAAGGTCTTGGCCGCCGAAGGCCTGGTCACCATGAAGGTTCGCCGTGGGGCCTACGTGACCGAGGTCAGCGAAAAAGACCTGCGCGACGTCTACCACTTGCTGGCCCTGCTGGAGTCCGATGCTGCACGCGTGGTGGCCCGATGCGCCAGTGAGACCCAACTGGCCCAGATCCAGACCCTGCACCAGGATCTGGAAAAAGCGATGGACAACCGAGACCGTTTTTTTGAAATCAACGAAGCCTTCCACATGCTGCTGATGGAAATCGCCGATAACCGTTGGCGCGACCAAATGGTGGCCGACCTGCGCAAAGTGATGAAGCTCAACCGGCACAGCTCATTGTTCAAAGAGGGCCGCATTGAGCAATCACTGGCCGAACACAACGAGATTGTCCAGGCACTGGCCGGTCGCCAGCCCGAAGCCGCCGCCGAGCGGATGTCGGCCCACTTCATGAGCGGCTTGCAGGCGGCGCAATGAAATGGGCGGCACTCAAGCCGCCCAACCAGATCAAACCGAAATCTCTGCGCCCCTTGCCAGCGCCTCACGGGCCTGCAGCCAGACCTCTCGCGGCGGCAAAGGTTTGAGCTTGTGATTGCTCCAGACCTGACGCCAGTAACGACCACCCCGCTCGCCGTGGTACAGCCCAAGCATGTGCCGCGCAATCGCGTACCAAGGGCAGCCGTCTTCGGCAAAGGCCCGCTCCATGTAGACCACCATGGCCTCTTCCACCGCCTCGCGGCTAGTCACCTCGTGGGTATCGCCATAAAACGCAGCGTCCCAACTGCCCAAAAGCCAAGGGTTGTAATAGGCCTCGCGGCCAATCATCACGCCATCGACATGCTGCAAATGGCTGACAATCTCTTCGTTGGTCTTGATGCCGCCGTTCACGGCAATCAGCAAACCCGGAAAGTCTTGTTTGAGCTGATAGGCCAGTTCGTAACGCAGCGGCGGAATTTCGCGGTTCTCTTTGGGGCTCAAGCCATCGAGCCAGGCGTTGCGGGCGTGCACGATAAACACCTTGCAACCGGCATCGCTCACCGTGCCCACAAAGTCGCGCACAAAGTCATAGCTTTCAATGCGGTCGATGCCAATGCGGTGTTTAACGGTCACAGGCACATCCACCACATCGAGCATGGCCTTGACACCGTCGGCCACGGTGCGGGGCTCGTTCATCAGGCAAGCGCCAAACGCGCCGCGCTGCACCCGGTCTGAAGGGCAGCCGCAGTTGAGGTTGATTTCATCGTATCCCCACTCCTGCCCCAGCTTGGCGGCATGGGCCAAATCGGCGGCGTCGCTGCCGCCCAGTTGCAGGGCCACGGGGTGCTCTTCGGCGTTGAAGCGCAGGTGCCGCTGCACACTGCCGTGCCGCAAGGCCCCGGTGGTGACCATCTCGGTGTAAAGCAAGGTGTGGCGGGTCAACAGGCGGTGGAAGAACCGGCAATGGCGGTCTGTCCAGTCCATCATGGGTGCGACTGAAAGGCGCCAGCGTTGGGAATCGGGAAATTGCATGGGTCCTGATTATCACTGTCGGCGCACGCTCATGTCCGTCAAATCCCTGGCAAAAAGGTAGCATGTCACATGGTCAAATTCAAATACAGGGAGAACACATGAGCGACAGCACCCTCTGGTGGCTGGTGACCGGCGGCCTGGTGACGGCCGAACTGATGAGCGGCACCTTCTATTTGCTGATGCTGGCCATTGGGTCGACTGCGGCTGCGCTGGCTGCGCACTTGGGGCTGAGCCTGCCCCTTCAATTGGTCACAGCAGCGCTGATGGGCGGCTTGGCGGTCGTGCTGTGGCGTCAAAAAAGCCTGCGCCGGGAGTCACAAGTGCCAACCGAGCTGCACTTGGACATCGGAGAAACCGTCGAAGTTAGCGCCTGGGATGGCCACGGTACAGCTCAAGTCAAACACAGGGGTGCCAACTGGGCAGCTGTTTGTGCATCGGCGCAGACCCCATCACCGGGCACACACCGCATTCAAGCCATTCAGGGCAGCCGTCTGGTGCTCGAAAAAATCTGAACACTGTTTTTAAAAAGGGAGTCTTCGCATGGAAATCGCCATTCTTTTTCTGGTCATTGCCGTCTTGTTCATCGTCAAAACCGTCAAGGTCGTGCCCCAACAGCACGCCTGGGTGGTGGAACGACTCGGAAAGTACCACGCCAGCCTCACCCCGGGACTGAACTTCGTGGTGCCCTTCATCGACAACGTGATCCAAAAGCACAGCCTGAAGGAAATCCCTCTCGATGTGCCCAGCCAGATTTGCATCACACGCGACAACACCCAGTTGCAGGTGGACGGCATTTTGTACTTTCAGGTGACCGACCCCAAGCTGGCCAGTTATGGCTCGTCCAACTACATCGTGGCGGTGACACAGCTGGCGCAAACCAGCTTGCGCAGCGTGATCGGCAAACTGGAACTGGACAAGACCTTTGAGGAGCGCGACATCATCAATGCGCAGGTGGTCGCCGCCATCGACGAAGCGGCCCTTAACTGGGGCGTGAAGGTGCTGCGCTACGAAATCAAGGACCTGACACCGCCCAGCGAGATCCTGCATGCCATGCAGTCACAGATCACCGCCGAGCGGGAAAAACGCGCCCTGATCGCGGCATCCGAGGGTCGTCGCCAAGAGCAAATCAACATCGCTACCGGGGAACGTGAGGCCTTCATTGCCCGCTCGGAGGGCGAAAAACAAGCCGCCATCAACAAGGCCCAAGGCGATGCTGCCGCCATCACCGAAATGGCCAACGCCACCGCGCAAGCGATTGAGCGCATTGCTGCGGCCATTCGCCAACCCGGCGGCGAGCAAGCCGTGCAACTCAAAGTGGCCGAACAAGCCGTGCAGGCCTATGGCAAGGTGGCGCAAGACGCCAAAACCACCTTGATCGTGCCCGGCAACATGACCGAAGTCTCGGGCCTCATTGCCTCTGCGATGCAGATGGTGGGCACCGCCAAGTCAGTGGGACACTGACCCCGTTGTGAGGCCTTGCCTGCGACAGAGCAGGCGCAAAAAAACCCGCCGAGGCGGGTTTTTTTGTGGGTGATGCCAACGCATCAACCCATGTGCAGACCGCCGTTGACCGAGAAGTCAGCGCCCGTGGCGTAACCGCCCTCTTCGCTGGCCAACCAGGCGATGATAGAAGCGATCTCGCTGGGCTTGCCCAAACGCTTGACGGGCACAGTGGCCACGATCTTTTCCAGCACGTCGGGACGGATGGCATTGACCATGTCGGTGCCGATGTAGCCCGGTGACACGGTGTTCACGGTCACGCCTTTGGTGGCCATCTCTTGCGCCAAGGCCATCGAGAAACCATGCATACCGGCTTTGGCGGCCGAGTAGTTGGTTTGACCAGCTTGGCCTTTTTCGCCATTCACCGACGAGATGTTGATGATGCGGCCCCAGCCACGTTCGACCATGTCGGGCACAACTTGCTTGGTCACGTTGAACATCGAGTCCAAGTTCGTGCTCATGACAGCACTCCAGTCCTCGCGCGACATCTTCAAGAACATGCGGTCCTTGGTGATACCGGCGTTATTGACCAATACGTCAATGGGACCATGCTCAGCCTTGGTCTTTGCAAAAGCCTCTACCGTGGAGTCCCAATCGCCAACGTTGCCCACAGATGCATAGAAGGTATAGCCTTGGGCTTTTTGCTCGTCGAGCCATTTGTTGAAGTCACGGGTTGGGCCGCAACCTGCGATGACTTTAAAGCCTTCCTGATGAAGGCGTTGGCAGATGGCGGTACCGATGCCGCCCATGCCACCTGTGACGTAAGCTACTTTTTGACTCATGTTTGTCTCCTGGTTATGAGTGATGTGGGATCAATGAAGCGCGCTCCAACTGCGGTGCTTGGCTGCCCTTATATGGTTGGACAGTGCGCCAAACAACGCAGCATGAGCGGCGCAGGTTTTTTAAACGCGCTCGATGGCCAATGACACGCCCATGCCGCCACCGATGCACAAAGCGGCCAAGCCTTTTTGGGCTTGGGTGCGCTGCATTTCGTGCAACAAAGTCACCAGAATGCGGCAACCGGACGCGCCGATGGGGTGACCAATGGCAATCGCACCACCGTTGACGTTGACCTTGGCCGGATCGATGTCGAGGGCCTGGTTGACGGCGCAAGCTTGCGCGGCGAAGGCTTCGTTCAACTCGAACAGGTCCACGTCTTGGGCTTTCCAGCCCGCACGGGCCAGCGCCTTTTGCGAGGCAGGCACGGGGCCCATGCCCATGTGTGCAGGATCCAGACCACTGGTGCCAAAGGCGGCAATACGCGCCAGGGGCTTCAAGCCCAAGGCTGCGGCTTTCTTCGCGCTCATGACCAACACGGCAGCGGCGCCGTCGTTGATGCCCGAGGCGTTGCCAGCAGTCACGCTGCCGGCCTTGTCAAAAGCAGGACGAAGGCCCGCCAACACTTCGGCGCTGGTTTTCTTGTTGATGAACTCGTCAGTGTTGAACACCAGGGCATCGCCCTTGCGCTGCGGAATCAGCACATCGACGATTTCGTCTTTGAACTTGCCCGCTTCTTGTGCGGCTGCGGCCTTGCTCTGGCTGCCTGCAGCCAAGGCGTCTTGCATTTCACGCGTGATGCCGTGGGCCTTGGCCACGTTCTCGGCGGTGATGCCCATGTGGTACTGGTTGTACACGTCCCACAGGCCGTCCACGATCATGGTGTCGGTCATCTTCCAGTCGCCCATGCGCTGGCCGTCACGGCTGCCGTTCAATACATGCGGGCTTGCGCTCATGTTTTCCTGGCCACCGGCGATCACGATTTCACTGTCGCCCCAAGCCACGGCCTGCGCCGCCAGCATCACAGCCTTCAGGCCCGAGCCACACACGGCGTTGATGGTCAGCGCAGGTGTTTCTTTGGCCACACCGGCTTTCATCATGGCTTGGCGGGCGGGGTTTTGACCCACGCCTGCAGCCAAAACTTGGCCCATGATGACTTCGCCGATGGCGTCCACGGGCAAACCGGTGCGCTCAAGCAAACTTTTGATGACGATGCTGCCCAGCTCGGTGGCAGGGGTTTTGGCGAGCGAGCCACCAAACTTGCCCACAGCGGTGCGGGCGGCTGAAACGATGACGATGTCTTCCATTTTTGTCTCCAATAAAAATCAATCAGGCCTTGGCCTTCACATAACGGCCGGGGGCCGCCTCAATGGCTTTGAACTTCGTGCCCTTGCCGTAATTTTTGGGCGATGCAATTTGCTTGCCAGCATGGCTCTTGAGCCAGTCAGACCAGTCGGTCCACCAACTGCCGGACACTTCCTTGGCACCGGCAATCCAGTCGTTCACGTCTGCCGGGAACTTGCCGTCCTCGCGCAACCAGTGGCTGCGTTTTTTGGCCGCTGGCGGGTTGATCACGCCGGCGATGTGGCCCGAGGCACCCATGACAAAACGCTTCTTGCCCGGCAGCACCTGGGTGCTCGCGTATGCACCACCGATGGGCACGATGTGGTCTTCGCGTGAACCATAAACGTACACAGGCAAGTCCAGCTGGCTCAGGTCAATGGCTTCGCCGCAGACCCTAGCCTTGCCGGGTTTGACCAAGTTGTTTTCCAGATAGGTGTTGCGCAGGTACCAGGAATAGAAGGGGCCAGGCAAGTTGGTCGAATCGCTGTTCCAGTAGAGCAGGTCAAAGGGCGGCGGTGTTTCGCCTTTAAGGTAGTTACCCACCACGTAGTTCCAGACCAGGTCGTTGGGACGCAAAAAGCTGAAGGTGGACGCCAAGTCTTGGCCTTTGAGCAAGCCACCCTTTCCCATTTGCATTTCGCGGAACTTGACGAAGTTTTCGTCAATGAACACGTCCAAAATACCGGTGTCGGTGAAGTTGATCAGCGTCGTGAGGAAAGTGGCGCTGGCCACGGGTTTCTCGCCACGTGCGGCCAATACGGCCAAGGCCGTCGAGAGGATTGTGCCGCCCACGCAAAAACCCAAGGCGTTGATCTTGGGTGCCCCGGTAATGTCTTGTACCGTGTGGATGGCTTGGATGGCGGCTTGCTCGATGTAATCGTCCCAGGTCTTGTTCTGCATCGACTCATCGGGGTTTCGCCAGCTGACCACGAAAGTGCGGTGCCCCTGGCTCACCGCATAACGGATCAGGGAATTTTCAGGCTGCAAGTCGAGGATATAGAACTTGTTGATGCAGGGTGGAATCAGCAGAAACGGCTTTTCGTAAACCCTGGAAGTCAGTGACTTGTACTCGATAAGCTGAAAAAATTCGTTTTCGAATACCACGGCACCTTCGGTGGTGGCCACGTTCTTGCCGACTTCAAACAGGCTTTCATCCGTCATGGACACATGACCTTGCTGCATGTCGTGCATCAGGTTGTGCACGCCCTTGGCAATGCTCTCACCTTTGGTCTCGACGGCTTTCTTTTGCGCTTCGGCGTTGAAGGCCAAAAAGTTACTGGGTGCTGCAGCAGCCACCCATTGTTCGATGGCAAAACGGATGCGGGTGCGGATCTTGGGGTCTGCATCCACCGCATCGGCCAGCCCCATCAGGGTGCGGGCATTGAGCAGGTAGGTGGCGGCATTGAAAGCGGCAACGGGGTTGGACATCCAAGCATCGCCCGAGAAACGGCGATCCTTGACTTGCAGGCTGTTGTGCAAGCTTTGGTTCCAAAGCTCTGTCGCGTCCGTAAAATACTGCCCCTGCAGGGCCTGGAGCTTTTCAGGCGAGAATTTGAGCTCCGGCAGGGCCGCATCGGCCGCCGGTTTCAAACCACCCAAATCCATGGCCTGAAAATGCTGCATGGCCTGGCCCCAGCTTTTGGTCAGGTTTTGCTGAAAGCTTTCGGACATTGGGGTCCAAAATTCCGGGGAAGATGCATTCATCTGTTGCCTCCTAAGATGATCTTTTTTTGACTCTTACTGGCTACAGTATGAGTCAAATTCATGTCACCTAAATTACAAGACAAAAAAATGTATTTGATCGTCATTGCCTGGCTTTATGTCACTTTATTGATGGCCCTTGCTGAGGCTTTCAGTTCTCAGGGCACCGTTTTCGGCGCCATCATCACTTTCCTGTTGTATGGCGTACTGCCTATGTCCTTGGTGATTTACTTGGCAGGTACGCCCTTGCGCCGCAAAGAAATTCGTCGCCAAGAACAACGTGAACTCAAGCCAATCAACCCCTCCGAATCACTGCTCCAACCAAATGCAAGCGGCCATGCGACCGGAGTGTCCGAGGACTCGACTGTCGCGCCGATGGGAAAAGAACCGTGAAGTCTGGGTCGCCGTGCACCATGCGGGTTGACTGTCGTTGCCGAAAATTCGCTCAATCCCCAGCCGCTGCAAACGCAGCCTAGCCAGACCCGCCAAATCAGCCAAAAATTTTCCCTGCCCAACAGGCTGAAACAAGGACTGCGCTTGGCTGTCTCCATCACAAAATGCCGCACGCACTTCTGGGCCAACCTCAAATGCCAAGGGGCCAATGCAAGGCCCAAGCCAAACCAAGATGTCTGAGCCTGAGTTGTGAAGTGGCAAACAAGAGGCGAGCAATTTTTCCAATACACCCAAGCCGGAACGGCCCGCCAATCCACGCCAGCCAGCGTGAGCAGCAGCCACCCACCGGCCGCCAGCATCACACAGCAAGACTGGCAGGCAGTCCGCCACCATAATGGTGCACGCAACGCCTGCAACACCGCTCATGGATGCGTCTGCTTGCTCGTTGTCAGGTGTAGATTCATCGATCACCAGACATTCCACTCCATGAACTTGATGCAAAAATACAGGACGACACCCCACTGCTGCCTGCAAACGAGCCCTGTTACTCAAAACATTTGCAGGAAAATCACCTACATGATCACCCAAGTTCATACTGTCATAGGGTTGTTCAGAAACACCACCGTGCCGATCGGTCACAACAGCCCGGACATGGGTGGGCGCGGGCCATTGCGGCCTTAGCCAAGACGAAGGGAAATCAGGCTTCAAAATAATTGCACTCCCATGCAAGCGGTGTATGCCCTGTGGCAAACCTTATGGGCCACCAGCCCAGATTCGCATTCTGAGCATAAACCCAAAAACACTGGTCAGCCTGTTTGCACCAGGCCATCTGCTCATGCATTTGTTGTGTAATCTGCCCCATGCCTAGCAATGACATGACTTCTACCCTGCCCTGGATAGGGCAAGACGAGCCTTTGCCCCCCGTGACGCAGGCATGGGCCAGCACATCATCTGCCCCTGGCTTGCTTGCCGCCGGAAAAGATCTGAGCGTGCAACGTTTACTGGAAGCCTACAGCTGCGGCATCTTCCCATGGTTCAGTCCCGGTCAACCTGTGTTGTGGTGGAGCCCCGACCCCCGCATGGTTTTAAATGTTCATCGCTTCCGTTTCCACCGCTCATTGCGGCAACGACTCAAACACTGGATGCTGAGTCCACGGTTTTCTATTTGCTTCGACCGCGACTTTTTTCAGGTGATACAGCGCTGCGCCCATATACCCCGCTCCGGACAAAATGGCACTTGGATCGCGCCAGAGATGATGACGGTCTATGAAGACCTGCACAAACAAGGACACGCGCACAGCGCCGAGGTCTGGCTAGATGGTCAAATGGTTGCGGGTTTGTATTTTGTTGCCTTGGGCCATGCTGTATTCGGCGAATCGATGTTCACCACGATCACAGACGGCTCCAAAATGGCCTTGGCATGCTTGGTAAGCGTTTGCCTAAAGCATGGCATCAAAGCCATTGACTGCCAACAAAACACCCGACATCTTGCCTTCCTTGGCGCAAGCGAAATGAATCGAACCGATTTCCTCCAAGGCATCACACGCGACCTGCAGTTCAGCGATATTGACTGGGCGCTGCAATCCTTATACTGGGATGCGTTAATGGCTTTGGACACCCCAGCGTGACGCACCTGAACGACCTCCCAATGCAAACCCTGCAGTTTTATGCAACTGCGCCCTACGAATGCAGCTATTTACCTGCGCGCATGGCACGTTCACAAGTCGCTACACCCAGCCACATGATCCAAAACGAGGTGTATTCGGAATTGGTAGAACAAGGTTTTCGCCGAAGCGGCATGTTCACTTACAGACCTTTTTGCGATGGTTGTCAGGCTTGCTTACCTTTGCGAGTGAACGTGGCTCAATTCAAGCCAAACCGCAGCCAAAAGCGTGCTCAGCGGTTACATCAGAATCTGACAATTCGCGTGCTGGATTTGCAGTTTGATCTCGAACATTACACGCTGTATTTGCGCTACCAAAATGCACGCCATGTCGGCGGCGGCATGGATCAAGACAGCATCGATCAATACAGCCAATTTCTGCTGCAAAGCAGAGTCAATTCGCGCATCGTGGAATTTCGAACACCCACTGACAATGACCAATTGGGCGCACTCAAAATGGTCAGCATCATTGATGTTCTGAACGAAGGTTTGTCGGCCGTTTACACATTTTACGAACCCAACGAAAAGGCCAGCTATGGAACTTACGGCGTTCTTTGGCAACTGACACAAGCCGCTCAACTCCAATTGCCTTATGTGTATTTGGGTTATTGGATCGACAACAGCGCCAAGATGAACTACAAGTCTCAGTTCGCGCCCTGTGAAATTCGCACGCATGGGCAATGGCAAGCTTGGGTATGAATTGGTCAATATTTTTCACAGTATAAAATCAGCCCAGATTTGCTAAATCGCATGAAAAAAGAACACGTCCTTGCTCCCACACCAACAATTCAGGTGATTGAACGCATGTTCTCCTTGATCGATGTGCTCGCCTCGCGCGAAGAGGCCATCTCACTCAAAGAGATCAGCGAGAAGACAGGATTGCACCCATCCACGGCACACCGCATCTTGAATGACTTAGCCACAGGACGTTTTGTGGACCGTCCAGAGGCAGGCAACTACCGACTGGGCATGCGACTGCTGGAATTGGGCAATCTGGTCAAAGGTCGACTGAATGTGCGCGATGCTGCGCTGACTCCGATGCGCGAACTGCACAAACTGATTCAGCAACCGGTGAATCTCAGCATGCGTCAAGGTGATGAAATCGTTTACATCGAGCGTGCTTACAGCGAACGCTCTGGCATGCAGGTAGTGCGCGCCATTGGAGGACGAGCACCCTTGCATTTGACGTCAGTCGGCAAACTCTTTCTTGCTGCGGATGATCCACTTAGAGTGCGCTCTTATGCCAGCAGAACCGGTTTGTCAGGCCAAACACGCAACAGCATCACTCAATTGCCCGTGCTCGAAAGAGAACTTAGCCGTGTCAAACAATACGGCATTGCTCGCGACAATGAAGAACTGGAATTGGGTGTTCGTTGCATTGCCGCAGGGATTTACGATGACCAAGGGAAACTGATGGCGGGTCTGTCTATCTCCGCACCGGCCGATCGGCTTGATGAAAGTTGGTTACCCAAATTGCAAGCCGCTGCGGGAGAAATATCTGCAACGCTGGGCTACAGAGCCGAGCGTTGAGCATCTTGAATGAACGCCTCCCATTGAGGAATTTATTTTAACTGGGTAAATTTTCCGTCAGTGCCACGTGCTTGGTACCGGTGACGGGCGACGACTTCTCTATCCAGCGGCGAACACGCTCAGCATCAGCGATGCGGCTGAGTTTCCCGGCTGAATCAAGAAAAACCATGATCAGCTTGCGCCCAGAAACCTGCGCTTGCATGACCAAGCATTGCCCAGCTTCAGAGATATAGCCAGTTTTTTGCAAGCCAATATCCCACTGCGGACTTTTCACCAATCGGTTGGTGTTGTTGTACTGCAAAGTCCGATGACCCACAGCAATTTCACGGCCAGGTGAGGTTGACAACTCGCGCAACACCGGCTCTTTGTAGGCCGCCCCAACCAAGGTAGCCAAGTCATTAGCGCTGGATTGATTTTGGCTTGATAGGCCAGTGGGCTCCACGTAACGAGTGTCTTTCATGCCCAAAGCTTTTGCACGTGCGTTCATGCGTGCCACAAACGCCTCAAGGCCCTCCGGAAAGGTACGCCCCAAGGCATGCGCAGCCCTGTTCTCGCTGGACATGAGGGCCAGATGCAGCAAATCACCACGACTGAGGACAGATCCGACCGCCAAACGAGAAGAACTGCCTTTTTCGGTATCCACGTCGGCCTGTGTAATGGCGATCATTTCGGACATGGGCAATTGCGCCTCAGAAATCACCAATCCTGTCATCAACTTGGTCAACGATGCAATGGGCAATACGGCTTGATCATTCTTGCGCAGCAAAACTTCCCGCGTATCTTGATCAATGACCAACGCCACACTGGAGCGCAATTCCAAGGGGTCCGAAGCGGTGTGCAAACCTGCCATTTGACCAAAGGATGCACGGACCGGCACGGCTGGCGTTTGTCGTGACTGCATTGCACGACTGGTCTGAACCGCACTCAATTTGGATTTCTTGATATTGACAACCCGCTTGTGCCCATTGGCATGCACTGCTTGAACAATGGCTGATGCCGACAGTGGTGTGAAAGCCGCGATCAAACCGACAGCCATCACTGAAACAAAGCGATTGAGCCATGGCGTGGGTGCCGGGAAAGGTACGGTGGAATTTTGACGCATGACGAGGCTCTCTGCAGTATTCATTTTGAATATCAAACTCTAGTTTACTGAAATAAAAAAAGTCACGCAAGAACAATAACTTGCGTGACTTTTATAAAGATGGATATTAACTCTTAAGAACTCACTTCAACCTTGTGCAGCCACGCGATCGGCTTTGCTTTGTAATTTATTGAGCGCACTGAGGTACGCCTTGGCCGATGCCACCACAATGTCCGGGTCCGATCCCACGCCATTGACGACACGGCCACTGTTTTGCAGACGCACTGTCACCTCGCCCTGGCTTTCGGTTGACCCGCTGATGGCGTTGACCGAATACAGCACCATTTCAGCACCGCTTTTCACAATGGACTCGATGGCCTTGAGGGAGGCATCCACAGGCCCATTGCCGTCGGACTGACCATGAACCTCTTTCCCAGCGACCATGAACACCACCGAGGCCTGCGGGCGCTCACCGGTTTCACTGTGCTGGGACATGGACACAAAGCCGAACTGCTCCTTCTCGACCGTGACGCTTTCGTCGCTCACCAGGGCCAAGATGTCTTCGTCAAAGATTTCACTCTTGCGGTCTGCCAACTCCTTGAACTTGGCAAAAGCGTTGTTGATTTCTGTTTCGCTGTCGAGCGTCACACCCAGATCCTGCAAGCGCTGCTTGAACGCGTTGCGACCACTGAGCTTACCCAAAACGATCTTGTTGGTGGTCCATCCCACATCTTCGGCCCGCATGATCTCGTAAGTGTCTCGCGCCTTGAGCACGCCATCCTGGTGGATACCGGAGGCGTGCGCAAAGGCATTTGCACCCACGACCGCTTTATTGGGTTGCACCACGAAGCCAGTGGTCTGACTGACCATGCGGCTGGCTGCCACGATATGGCTGGCATCGATGCCCACATCCAGGCCAAAGTAATCACGACGTGTCTTGAGCGCCATGACCACTTCTTCGAGCGAGCAGTTTCCTGCGCGCTCGCCCAGGCCGTTGATCGTGCACTCGACCTGACGTGCGCCGCCAATCTTGACCCCCGCCAAGGAGTTGGCCACGGCCATGCCCAAATCGTTGTGGCAATGCACCGACCAGATGGCCTTGTCCGAGTTGGGAATGCGTTCGCGCAAAGTCTTGATGAAGTTACCGTACAACTCTGGCACGGCATAACCCACCGTGTCGGGCACGTTGATGGTGGTGGCACCTTCTGCAATGACGGCTTCGAGCACGCGGCACAAGAAGTCGATGTCACTGCGGTAACCGTCTTCCGGGCTGAACTCGATGTCCCCCATCAAATTGCGTGCAAAGCGCACAGATTGTTTGGCTTGCTCAAGCACCTGATCCGGTGTCATGCGCAGCTTTTTTTCCATGTGCAAAGCCGACGTGGCAATGAAGGTGTGGATCCGCCCGCTGTTGGCCCCTTTCAGAGCCTCTGCAGCACGGGCAATGTCGCGGTCATTGGCGCGCGACAAGGAACAGATGGTGGAATCCTTGATCGCATTGGCAATGGTTTGAACAGCCTCGAAATCCCCGTTAGAGCTTGCGGCAAACCCAGCTTCAATCACGTCCACACGCAGGCGTTCCAGTTGACGAGCGATGCGTAACTTCTCGTCACGGGTCATCGATGCGCCAGGCGATTGTTCGCCATCGCGCAAGGTGGTGTCGAAAATAATCAATTTGTCAGTCATGTTCACTCCTGGTCAATACCCGCAAATTCCATGCACCAATGCAAAAGGCCCGTTGCGGATGGCATACGGGCCTTTGAGGACAATGTTCGCCTGCGCTACACATCCCGCCCGTGAGGCGTTAGCAGTAGAGCCAGCAAAAGTTGTTTCATGTATTCACTTTATCACAGAAAAATCAACACCTTGTCATGGACAAGACATCACTGGTGAAGGCCGCGCTCTTCGGGTTCATCGGTTGACGTACTGATCATGCTGGCAGGCTGGCCTTTGGCCTTGCGCCAAATGTAAATGGCATACCCACTCAAACCATAACCCACAAAAATTGCGAACAAGACCGTTGGCGGGTCAATGTTCACCACAGCAATGCCCAAAGCCACCAAGACCAGCGAGACAAAGGGCACCGTCTTTTTCATGTGCATGTCTTTGAAACTGTAGAACGGCACATTGGTCACCATGGTCAAGCCCGAAAACAAGGCCACCGCAAACATCCACCAAGCCACACGTTGAGGATCGATGGCGTTTTCAATCATGATCCAGATGAAGCCCGTCACCAAAGCGGCGGCGGCCGGAGAAGGCAAGCCCTGGAAATAACGCTTGTCGACCACCGCTGTATTCACATTGAAACGCGCCAAGCGCAGTGCGGCGCAAGCACAATAGACAAAGGCAGCGATCCAGCCCCAGCGCCCCAGACTCTTGAGGCCCCAGACATAAGCAATCAGGGCAGGCGCTGCGCCAAAAGACACCATGTCAGACAAAGAATCCATTTGTTCGCCAAATGCACTCTGGGTATTGGTCATGCGGGCCACTCGGCCGTCCAGACTGTCCAACACCATGGCACACAAGATACCGATGGTGGCCAGGTCGAAACGCCCATTCATCGCCATCACAATGGCGTAGAAACCACCAAACAAGGCGGCCAAGGTGATCATGTTGGGCAACATGTAAATGCCCTTGGATGGCTTGCGATTCAAGGCCAGCATTTCAGCGTCATCGAATTTATCGGTATCGTTGTTCATCATCCATTCCAGTCCATAGGCTGCAGAGCACGGCGTCAGCCTATGAGTTTAAGTCACTCAGTCGCCCATGAAAAAAGGCCACCGCGGTGGCCTTTCCCCAAATTGCAAAAAGCAAATCAGTTGCGGGTCTGGTCGACCAGCTTGTTCTTGGAAATCCAAGGCATCATGGCGCGCAGTTTGGCACCCACGGTTTCGATCGAATGCTCGGCATTCAAGCGGCGACGTGCGGTCATGCTTGGGTAGTTGGTCTTGCCTTCCAAGATGAACATTTTGGCGTACTCACCGGTCTGGATGCGCTTCAAGGCAGCACGCATGGCTTCGCGAGACTTTTCGTTGATGACTTCAGTACCCGTCACGTACTCGCCGTATTCGGCGTTGTTCGAGATCGAGTAGTTCATGTTGGCGATGCCGCCTTCGTACATCAAGTCCACGATCAGCTTCAACTCGTGCAAGCACTCGAAGTAAGCCATTTCAGGCGCGTAGCCAGCTTCGGTCAAAGTTTCGAAGCCCATCTTCACCAATTCCACCGCGCCGCCGCACAACACGGCTTGCTCACCGAACAGGTCGGTTTCAGTTTCTTCTTTGAAGTTGGTTTCAATGATGCCGCCTTTGCCGCCACCGTTGGCCATGGCATAAGACAGGGCCAGGTCACGGGCTTTGCCGGACTTGTCCTGGTACACAGCGATCAGGGATGGCACGCCGCCACCCTTGAGGTATTCGGAACGCACGGTGTGGCCTGGGCCCTTGGGGGCGACCATGATCACGTCCAGGTCAGCGCGTGGGATGACTTGGTTGTAATGCACGTTGAAGCCGTGGGCAAACGCCAAAGTAGCGCCTTGCTTCATGTTGGGCGCGACGTTGTTCTGGTAGACCTCAGGGATGTTTTCGTCAGGCAACAAGATCATGACCACGTCAGCGGCTTTGACAGCGTCGTTGACTTCCATCACGGTCAGGCCCGCTTTGGCGACTTTGTCCCAAGATGCGCCACCTTTGCGCAGACCGACCACGACTTTGACGCCGCTCTCGTTCAGGTTTTGCGCGTGTGCGTGACCTTGCGAGCCGTAACCAATGATGGCCACGGTTTTGCCTTTGATCAGGGACAGATCACAGTCTTTGTCGTAAAAAACTTTCATGGGGGTTCTCCTTAGGAATAAACAGTTTCAAGAGTTAAGTTTAGACGCGCAGGATGCGCTCGCCGCGCCCGATACCGCATGCACCCGTGCGCACGGTCTCCAAAATGGCACTGCGGTCGATCGCCTCCAAAAAGGCGTCGTTCTTAGACTGGTCACCGGTCAGCTCAATGGTGTAGCTCTTGTCGGTGACGTCGATCACGCGGCCGCGAAAGATGTCGGCCATGCGTTTCATTTCTTCGCGTTCCTTGCCCACGGCGCGCACCTTCACCAGCATCAGCTCGCGCTCGGTGTACGCGCCTTCGGTCAAGTCCACCACCTTGACCACTTCGATCAAGCGGTTCAAATGCTTGGTGATCTGCTCGATCACGTCATCCGACCCGTTGGTCAGAATGGTCATGCGCGACAAGCTCGGGTCTTCGGTGGGGGCCACCGTCAGCGACTCGATGTTGTAACCACGGGCCGAGAACAAGCCCACCACGCGGGACAGGGCACCGGCTTCGTTTTCAATCAGTACAGCGATGATGTGTTTCATGATTACAGATCCTCCGCGCCAAGCAGCATCTCGGTGATGCCCTTGCCCGCCTTCACCATGGGGAAAACGTTCTCTGTGGGGTCCGTGCGAATGTCCAGGAACACAGTCCGGTCCTTGAGGCGACGGGCCTCGCGCAAAGCAGGCTCCACATCTTCCGGTTTTTCGACCAGAATACCAACGTGGCCATAAGCCTCGGCCAACTTGACGAAGTTGGGCAGCGCGTCCATGTAACTGTGGCTGTAACGACCGGAGTAATCAATCTCCTGCCACTGGCGCACCATGCCCAAGTAACCGTTGTTCAAGGCCACTACTTTGATGGGCGTGTTGTACTGCAGGCAAGTCGAGAGTTCTTGAATGCACATCTGCACAGAACCCTCGCCGGTCACACAGAACACTTCGCTGTCTGGCTTGGCCAGCTTGATGCCCATGGCGTAGGGAATGCCCACACCCATCGTGCCCAGACCGCCGGAGTTGATCCAGCGGCGCGGTTCATTGAACTTGTAGTACTGGGCGGCCCACATCTGGTGCTGGCCCACATCGGAGGTGATGTACGCATCGGCGTCCTTGGTCATGTTCCACAAGGTCTCGATGACCTTTTGTGGCTTGATCACCAAGCTGTTGCTGTTGTCGTACTTCATGCAATCGCGTTTGCGCCAGCCTTCGATGGTTTCCCACCACTGGCCCAGCGCCTGAGCGTCGGGCTTTTGGCCAGACTCGCGGATCATGCCCATCAGCTCGGTCAACACGTCCTTGACGTCACCCACGATCGGCACATCCACCTTGACGCGCTTGGAGATGCTCGAAGGGTCGATGTCGATGTGGATGATCTTGCGCTCGACCGAAGCGAAATGCTTGGGGTTGCCGATCACGCGATCGTCAAAACGGGCACCGATGGCCAGCAAAACATCGCAGTTTTGCATGGCGTTGTTGGCTTCGAGCGTGCCATGCATGCCCAGCATGCCCAGAAAGCGGCGATCGGTCGCAGGGAACGCGCCCAAGCCCATCAAGGTGTTGGTCACGGGGTAGTTCAGCAGATCGACCAGTGCCCGCAACTCGCCACTGGCTTCGCTCATCAGCACGCCACCACCGGTGTAGATGTAAGGGCGCTTGGCCGACATCAAGAGCTGCAAGGCCTTGCGGATCTGTCCGCCGTGCCCCTTGCGCACCGGGTTGTACGAACGCATTTCAACCGACTCGGGGTAACCGGTGTACAGCGCCTTGTTGAACGACACGTCTTTGGGGATGTCCACGACCACGGGGCCTGGACGGCCGCTGCGTGCAATGTGGAAGGCCTTTTTCATGACCTCGGCCATGTCCTTGGCATCTTTGACCAAGAAGTTGTGCTTGACGATGGGACGCGTGATGCCCACGGTGTCGCATTCCTGGAAAGCATCGAGGCCGATGGCCGCAGTGGGTACTTGCCCGCTGATGATCACCATGGGGATGCTGTCCATGTATGCGGTGGCAATGCCGGTCACGGCATTGGTCAGGCCGGGGCCCGAAGTGACCAGCGCTACACCTACCTCACCCGTGGCGCGCGCAAAGCCGTCGGCTGCGTGCACGGCAGCTTGCTCGTGGCGCACCAAAACGTGCTGGATGGTGTCTTGTTTGTAGAAAGCGTCGTAAATGTGAAGCACAGCACCACCGGGATATCCCCAGATGTACTGAACGTTCTCAGCTTGAAGCGCTTTGACGAGGATTTCAGCGCCGCGCAATTCTTGCGCGCTCGCAGCAGCAGATGCCGTTTCGGCCTTGTTCATGTCCATATTCAACCTTTGTGAATTTCTCTAACGAAAAACCTTGGGTGCCCCTGGGCGCGACTCTTGTGGAGTGGCTTTGGGACTTAAGACCACCGACATGGGCACCAAACTGTAAAAGTGCCGGACGGTGATCCGTTTGCTTTTTTTCAATTGCAATCGCGCATTATCGCATTTGTACAGAAGGTTTCCAAAAAGACCGCGTCAAGCAAGATCACACAAGCGCCCGGTGCGATAATCAACGCGACCGTATGCAGACCCTTTGAAGAAATGCATGCCCTTTCATGACAAACAGGCAACAGCCTCGCCAACGCGAAGGCAGGAAATCAAGTTGGCATCCGACTCAGAACTTTCAGATTTTCTGAAAAATGTGGAAAAAAAGGCCTTCAAGCGCGCCTTCTACCATGTGCGGGACGAAGATGCGGCCTTGGACATCTTGCAAGACAGCATGATCAAGCTTTGCAGCAATTACGCCGACAAGCCTGTTGCCGAATTGCCCTTGTTGTTCCAGCGCATCCTGTCCAATACTGTTTTAGACTGGTTTCGCCGCAAAAAAACGCGCAACGCCCTGTTCACCAACCTGAGTGACTTTGGATCGGATGACACCGATGGGGATTTTGACCTGCTGGAAGTGAGCAACAGCAGCGACCAAGGTAACAACGTTGAGAGCGCAGAAGAGTGGGTTGGCAGGCTACAAACCCTTGAACACATCGAATCGGCTGTGATGTCGTTGCCTGCACGTCAACGAGAAGCCTTCCTGCTGCGTTATTGGGAGGAGTTGGACGTAGCAGAAACTGCGGCCGTGATGGGCTGCTCAGAAGGCAGCGTCAAAACCCATTGTTCCCGGGCCATTCAGGCCTTGAGCCAAACATTGGAAAACCAGGGATTGAGACCATGAAAATTCAAAATACATCAGCAGAACTGAACATGGACCGTTTAGGCAGGCATTTCTCAGCCCAACTGACCATGGCCACACCCAGCCTGAGCCACGATATCTCAGAGCGCTTGCGCGTGGCACGCCAGCGGGCCTTGGCTGAGCGCAAGCCGGTCATGCAACTGAGTTTTGCCAAAAAAACAGGCATTCAAAGCAATGGCACCTTGACCGCATCTGGCGACGAAGGTCTCAACCTTTGGAGCATTCTGGCTTCCGTGCTGCCCTTGCTGGTACTGGTGGTGGGCTTGACGGCCATTCAATGGATCCAACAAGACAGCCGCACCAATGAACTCGCTGCCATCGACTCGGCTTTACTGACTGACGAATTGCCACCTGACGCCTATGCAGATGCAGGCTTTGTCCAGTTTTTGAAACAAGGTATCGGTGACAGAGCCAAGAATGACTGAAGCAAAAAACCGCGAAACTGACACAGCAGATATGGTCAAACTGTGTTGCGGCATAGCGCTGACTGCTTGTTTTTTAAGCAGTGCGGCGCAAACGGCACCTGCACCGGTGCCGTCCATTACAGCTGCGGCTAATGCGGGCAGCAACTGGCAAGCGCTGAAACCTCAGCAAAAATTGGCCTTGGCACCATTGGCGGCGCAATGGGGCAGCTTGACGCCTCAGCAACAGAGCAAATGGCTGGCCATTTCGCAAAACTTCACCCAGCTGCCAGCCAATGAGCAAGCGATCATGCACACGCGCATGGCCGATTGGGTCGGTATGAGCCCGCAGCAACGCAACCAAGCCCGCTTCAACTACTACGCGATCCAAAGCTTGTCCACTGAGGACAAGAAAGCCAAATGGGAAGCCTACCAAGCCTTGTCTGCCGAAGACAAACGCTTGCTATCGGCCGGCACCACGGGCCCGGCGAAAAGTGCCGCCACCATTTCTAAACCCGCCGAAACCGTTCGCTTGGTGGCCCCGCAAGCGCGCGCCATTGACAGCGCCAAGGACATCACCCGAACAGGCGGCAGCACGCAGCCGTTGGACCGAAAAACCTTGCTCCCCAAAGTCCCCAAAGCGGCCAACACACAGCAGCCTACAGATTCACCATCGCACTCTGAAGGCTCTACCTCTTGACGAAACACGATCCGGCGGTACCAGTGCAGACAGACTTGACAGCGCCCCCCTTGAAACGACGCATGGCCTGCTGGCTTTACGAGGGCATGCTGCTTTTTGGTGTGGTTTTCATCTCAGGCTACCTTTTCAGCGCCCTCAGCCAGACCAAACACGCCATGGACAATCGCCCTGGCTTGCAAGCATTTTTATTTTTAATTCTGGGCATTTACTTCACCTGGTTTTGGTCGCGCGGTCAAACCCTGGCCATGAAAACTTGGCACATCAGCGCTGTGGACGCTGCGGGTCAGCGCCTGACCCAGCCACGGGCCCTTTTGCGCTACATCCTGTCCTGGCTTTGGTTCTTGCCACCCTTGATGGTGACCCTGCCCTTTCAACTGCCTGCACTGGAAGTTGCAGTGCTCACGCTGGGCTGGGTCCTCGTCTGGGCCTTGCTCAGCCGCTTTCACCCACAACGCCAGTTTTGGCATGATGCATGGGCTGGAACCCGGTTGATTTCAACCCAATGAATGACCCCATGTCCGATCAACGTCCATCTAAGGCCACCCCTGTCAACCCGCAAAAAGCACGAACCGGCTTGAGCCGCGTCTTGCATGCGGGAGGTTATTCACTTCAAGGCCTTTTGGCTGGCTGGCACGAAACCGCTTTTCGCCAAGAAGCGATCGCTGCTGTGGTCCTGTTGCCACTGGCTTTTTGGCTCGGGCAAAACTGGGTAGAAACCGCCCTGCTGACTGGCTCGGTTTTGTTGGTCATGATTGTTGAGCTGCTCAATACAGGCATTGAATCGGCCATCGACCGCATCGGCCCAGAGTGGCATGACTTGTCCAAGCGCGCCAAAGACATGGGCAGCGCAGCCGTATTGCTCAGCTTGCTGCTGTGTGTCGGCACTTGGATGGCGGCCATCCAACAGGCCTTGCAGGCCTGACAAGGCACCTCAACATGGCTGCGCCTGCATTTTCCCTTTGCGTTTACTGTGGCTCACGCAACGGCGATGACCCGCGCTTTGCCGAAATGGCAAGACAAGTCGGCACCTGGATCGGCGAACACGGCGGGCAACTTGTTTACGGCGGTGGCCGCAACGGCCTGATGGGCATCGTCGCTCAGGCCACAATGGGCGCTGGTGGACAGGTCGTTGGCATCATCCCCACCGCATTGGTGGAGAAAGAATGGGCTCATCACGGCCTGACCGAACTGCATGTGGTGGACACCATGCATGAACGCAAAAGGATGATGGCCGAGAAAGCCGATGCGTTTTTGGCGTTGCCAGGCGGCATCGGCACCTTTGAAGAGTTATTTGAAGTCTGGACTTGGCGCCAACTGGGTTACCACGACAAACCCATCGGCATCTTGAACTGCCATGGCTATTACGACAGCCTGATGGCCTTCATCGGTCAGGTTGTGTCACACGACTTCATGGGAACGTGGCAAACCGAACTGGTGACCACGGCCACAGAGCCTAGGGCCTTGCTTGAGTCGCTGGTTGAACAATCGGGCATGAGCCTGCCCGCTCGCTCTGAATTGATCTGACACGACCAGCTGGGGCTGTGGCAAATCGCCATAGTCCACCGACTTGTTGGCGATCAGATGGCGGTGTCGTCTTGTTCGCCCGTGCGAATACGGACCACACGTTCGACCGAGGTCACGAAAATCTTGCCATCGCCGATCTTGCCGGTGCGTGCCGCTTTGATGATGGCGTCTACACAACGGTCCACATCATCGTCCTTGATCACCACTTCCACCTTCACCTTGGGCAAAAAGTCGACCACATATTCCGCGCCGCGGTACAGCTCGGTGTGGCCTTTTTGACGGCCAAAACCCTTGACTTCGGTCACCGTCAAGCCGGTCACGCCGCATTCAGCCAAAGCTTCGCGGACTTCTTCGAGTTTGAACGGCTTGATGACGGCAGTGATCTGTTTCATGGCAAAAGTCTTTCAAAATGTATAAAACACGCCATCAGGCGCGGAATTTGTTGGTCATAGGATAACGCCAATCCTTGCCAAAACTGCGGTGTGTCACGCGAATGCCTACCGGGGACTGGCGGCGCTTGTACTCATTGAGCTTGATCAGGCGGGTCACTTTTTCCACATCGGCCCGTTCAAAGCCGTCGGCAATCAGTGCCTCCACACCCTCGTCATTTTCCATGTAGCGCTGGATGATGGCGTCCAGCACCTCATAAGCGGGCAGGCTGTCCTGGTCTTTTTGGTCGGGTCGCAGTTCAGCGCTGGGCGGTCGGGTGATGATGCGCTCAGGAATTGGCTGGCTGCCCGTACCATAAGGGTCGTTCAGGTTGCGCCAGCGGGCCAGGTCAAACACACGGGTCTTGACCACGTCCTTGATCACTGCAAAGCCGCCCGCCATGTCGCCATACAGGGTGCAGTAACCCGTAGCCATCTCGCTCTTGTTGCCGGTGGTCAGCACAATCGCCCCGGTTTTGTTGGACAGCGCCATGAGCAGGGTGCCGCGAATGCGGGCCTGGATGTTCTCTTCGGTCGTGTCCTCTTTCAAGCCCTCAAATTGGGCCGACAACGCCAGCTTGAAGCCATCAAACAGCGGTGCAATCGAAATCTCGTCGTAACGCACGTTCAAGCGCTTGACCATGTCGCGCGAATCGATCCAGCTGATGTCGGCCGTGTAGGGCGACGGCATCATCACCGCGTGGATCTTGTCAGCCCCTATCGCATCCACCGCAATCGCCAACACCAGCGCCGAATCGATGCCGCCCGACAGGCCCAAAATCGCGCCCTTGAAACCGTTCTTGCCCAAATAGTCGCGCACGCCCAGCACCAGCGCGTCCCAAAGCTCGGCATCGGCGCTGGCCAAAGGCACAAGGGCATCGGCAGCGGCGCGCAGTGCCACGCCATTCGGCCCAACTGTTGCCTGCACCGCCAAATCCGATTCACGGAAACCCTCGGCCCGCGCCACGGTTTCGCCTTGGGCATTGAGCGCAAACGAACGACCTTCAAAAATCACCTCATCCTGACCGCCCACCAAATGGGCGTAAATCAAGGGCAAGCCGCAATCGGCCACGCGCTCGCGCATGCGTTGCTCGCGCTCCGGGCCCTTGCCCGCATGGAAAGGCGAGGCGTTCAGCACCGCCAGCATTTGCGCGCCCGCGTCACGCGCGAGGCGAGCCGGTTCGTCAAACCAGGCGTCTTCGCAAATCAACAGTCCCACACGCACGCCCTCGACCTCAAACACCCCCACCCCGTTGCCGGGCGTGAAGTAGCGGCGCTCGTCAAACACCTGGTAATTGGGCAGCTCGCGTTTGTCGTAAGCACACACCACTTGCCCTTCGCACAAGACGCTGGCGCGGTTGTGGCGGCGCGTCACCGCCACGCTGCGGGTGCGCACGCCGCCGCCTTCGGGGTGGCCCACCACCACATGCAAACCTTTTAACCCAGCCAGTTCGTGGGCCACTGTTTTCAGTGCATCATCACAGGCGTCAATGAAAGCGGGGCGCAGCAACAGGTCTTCGGCCGCATAGCCGCAAATCGACAGCTCGGGCGTCAGCACCAGGCGCGCACCCTCGGCATGGGCCTGGGTGGCGAAATCGATGATCTTGCGGGCATTGCCCTGCATGTCACCGACGACAAAGTTGAGCTGGGCCACACGAATTTGGAGAGTCATACAGGTGCTGGAAAATGTGAGCTTGAATTATGTCACCCGGGTGGAAGACGACCTGAGTGCCATCGCGCCTGAAGCCTGGGACGGCCTGCTCGCCCGGCAAGACGCGCCATCCCCCTTCATGCAGCATGCCTATTTGTCGGCCATGCTGACCAGCCAATCGGCCTCGCCCGAGACCGGATGGACGCTGCAAGTCATCAGCCTTTGGCGCAGCACCCTGCAAGGCGAGGTTTTGGCCGCCGCCTGCCCGCTCTACATCAAGACCCACTCACGCGGCGAATACGTGTTTGACCACGCATGGGCAGACGCCTACCAGCGCCACGGCCTCGACTACTACCCCAAAGCCCTGGTCGCCTCGCCCTTCACCCCCGTGCCTGGCAGCCGCTTGCTGGCCGAGTCTGACGCCGCCCGCCAAGCCCTGCTGGCCGCCTTGCTGGACATTTGCCAAACCAACCACATCCCGTCCCTGCACATTTTGTTTGGCAGCCCGCACGACCTGCAGGCCTGCGAACAAGCCGGGCTGCTGCAGCGCGACCAGGTGCAGTTCCATTGGCAGAACCAGGGCTGGCGCGATTTCGACGATTTTTTGGCCAGCCTGACGCAAGAAAAGCGCAAAAAAATCCGGCAAGAACGCCGCAAAGTGCAGGAGGCGGGCGTGACGTTCCGCGCCGTGCGCGGCCCCGACATGACCGGGGACGACTGGGCCTTGCTGCTGCGCTGCTACCAGCAAACCTATTGGGAACACGGCAACGCGCCCTATTTGACCCCGGCGTTTTTTGAGTCCATGCGCACCGACATGGCCCAAAACTGGCTGCTTTTTGTGGCCGAACACGAAGCGCAGCCCATCGGCATCAGCCTGATCGGCCTGCACCTGGATGCCCAAGGCCAACCCGAAGTGGCCTATGGCCGCTATTGGGGCGCGCTGGCGCGGGTGGACTGCCTGCACTTTGAGGCCTGTTACTACCAGCCCATCGCGTGGTGCATCGCCAATGGCGTCAAGCGCTTTGAAGGCGGGGCCCAAGGTGAGCACAAAATGGCCCGCGCCCTGCTGCCCACGCCCACATACAGCGCCCACTGGCTGGCGCACCCGGCGTTTTCAGAAGCGGTGGCGCGGTATTTGGAGCGCGAAAAAGCGGGGATTGACAATTACATGGAAGCCCTGCAGCAGCACTCGCCTTTGAAAAAGCCCCAGTAAAAACCCCAAAAAAACGCCTGCGCGGCGCAAACCGGGCAGGCGTTCAGCGGATCCAGCAGCTTCAGGCAGAAGCCGCTGGCAAAGACCCATCAGGCTTTTTGGTAATTGGCGATGCCGTCCATCAGTTCTTTGGCAGCAGACTCGACGCCTTCCCAGCCCTTGACCTTGACCCACTTGCCTTTTTCGAGGTCTTTGTAGTGTTCAAAGAAGTGGGCGATTTGCTTGAGCTGCAGCTCGTGCACATCGGCCAAGGTTTTGATGTTGGCGTAGACAGGCAAGATTTTTTCCGTAGGCACGGCCAAAATTTTGCCGTCCATGCCGCCTTCGTCTTCCATCAGCAAGATGCCAATGGCGCGGCAAGTCACCACCACGCCTGGGGGCAAAGGGAAGGGGGTCATCACCAACACGTCGACCGGGTCACCGTCACCGGCGATGGTCTGGGGCACGTAGCCGTAGTTGGTGGGGTAGTGCATGGCGGTGCCCATGAAACGGTCCACAAACAAAGCACCGGACTCTTTGTCCACTTCGTACTTCACAGGGTCGGAGTTCATCGGGATTTCGATGATCACATTGAACGCTTCAGGAATTTTGCTGCCGGGGGTGACTTTGTTCAGGGACATGGTTGTCTCGTTGGGAAAGTTGAGGGAATTGGAATCCTAGGGATTAACCCCGATTTTACTTTCACCGGGCTTGCGCCTCCCCCGGCAATTTTGGGCTGTCTCTGGCGTGATTTCCAAATACCGAGGTGGGATCACAATCGGGGCCATGCAACTGAATTTCATCGCCAACCAATCCGTTCCGGCCCTGGCAGGCCAAACCATCGACGTGCTCGACCCGTCTGACGGGCAGGTGTTCGATCAGATCCCGCGCAGCCAAGCCGCCGACATCGATGCCGCGGTACAAGCAGCCCGCGCCGCTTTCAACGGCCCTTGGGGCAAGCTGACCGCCGTGGAGCGTGGACGCTTGCTCATGAAGCTGTCGCAAAAAGTGAATGAGCACGCCGCTGAGCTCGCCGCACTGGAGCAGCGCGACTGCGGCAAGCCCACCAAACAGGCCGCAGCCGATTCGGTGGCCCTGGCCCGTTACTTTGAGTTTTATGCGGGTTCGTGCGACAAACTGCATGGCGAGACCCTGCCCTACCAAAACGGCTACAGCGTGCTGACTTGGCGCGAACCCCATGGCGTGACTGGCCATGTGATCCCTTGGAACTACCCCATGCAAATCTTTGGCCGCAGCGTGGGTGGCGCCTTGGCCGCAGGCAATGCCTGCGTGGTCAAGCCCGCCGAGGATGCCTGCCTGAGCCTGATTCGCGTGGCGCAGCTGGCCGCCGAGGTGGGCTTTCCGCCCGGAGCCATCAACATCGTTACCGGCTATGGCCACGAAGTGGGCGATGCGCTGGCCCGCCACCCCGGCATTGACCACATCAGCTTCACAGGCAGCCCCCGCGTGGGCACGCTCATCCAGCAAGTCGCGGCTGAGCGCCACTGCCCGGTCACACTGGAGCTGGGCGGCAAAAGTCCGCAAATCATTTTTGACGACGCCGATCTGGACGCGGCCGTTCCGGTGGTGGTCAACGCCATCGTGCAAAACTCTGGCCAGACCTGCAGCGCAGGCTCGCGCGTGCTGATTCAGCAGGGCATTTACGAACCGCTTTTGAAGCGCCTAGGTGAAGCCTTCAGCCGCCTGCAGGTGGGTTCAGCCGCCATGAACCTGGACTTGGGACCGCTCATCCGGGCCAGCCAGCTGGAGCGCGTCACCGGCTTTTTAGACCAAGCCAAAGCGGACGGCATCGCCACCGTGGCCCAAGGGCAAATCGCGGCAGGCGTACCTGCAGGCGGCTTTTACCAAGCCCCCACCCTGCTGCGCGATGTGCCGGTGATGCACCGCCTGGCGCAAGAAGAGGTCTTTGGCCCGGTGCTGTCGGCAATGGCCTTCACAGACGAGGACCATGCGGTCGAATTGGCCAACGCCACCGAATTTGGTTTGGTGGCCGGTATCTGGACGCGTGACGGCGGGCGGCAGTTCCGCATGGCCAAACGCGTGCGCAGCGGCCAGGTGTTCATCAACAACTACGGCGCAGGCGGTGGCGTGGAGCTGCCCTTTGGCGGGGTCAAGTCTTCGGGCTATGGGCGCGAAAAAGGGTTTGAAGCCCTGCTGGGTTTCACCACACTCAAAACCGTGGCGATTCAACACGGTTAAGAGACCTGCACCGCAGCTTGGTGCTTGTCCACAAGCCGCTGAGGGCCTGAACACTCGGGCACAATCGAAGCCATGTCTGAACGCGTTATACCGCTGGTTGACCAGCGCCACCCCAGTCTGCCTTTGCCCCACGCGGCAGGCGCAGCCCTGAGCACAACACCGACCGATGCCTTGCGCAGGCCTTTGACGGACTTGCGCATCAGCGTCACGGACCGGTGCAACTTCCGCTGCAGTTACTGCATGCCCAAAGAGGTGTTCGACAAGGATTACGCCTATTTGCCGCAAAGCCACTTGCTCAGTTTTGAGGAAATCACCCGACTGGCAACCGTGTTTGTCGGCCGGGGTGTGCGCAAAATCCGTTTGACCGGGGGCGAACCGCTGCTGCGCAAGAACATCGAAATCCTGATCAGCCAACTGGCGGCCTTGCGAACGCCCGATGGACAGCCACTGGACCTGACGCTGACCACCAACGGCTCTTTGCTGGCGCGCAAGGCCCAAAGCCTCAAGGATGCCGGCCTGCAGCGGGTGACTGTGAGCCTGGACGGTCTGGACGATGCCGTGTTTCGACAAATGAACGATGTCGACTTTCCGGTTGAAGAGGTTTTGCAAGGCATCGCAGCGGCCAAAGCGGCAGGTCTGGGGCCCATCAAGGTCAACATGGTCGTCAAGCGCGGCACCAATGACCACGAAATTTTGCCCATGGCCAGGCATTTCCAGGGCACAGGCGTGGTGCTGCGCTTCATCGAGTACATGGACGTGGGCGCCACCAATGGCTGGTGCATGGACGAGGTTCTGCCCAGTGCCGAGGTGGTGCAACGCATCCAGGCCGAGATGCCCTTGGTGCAACTGGGGCACTCGGCGCTTGGCGAGACTGCCGAGCGCTGGGGCTACGCCAATGCCCAAGGGGATTACGACCCCCAACTTGGCGAAGTGGGTGTCATCAGCAGCGTCACCCAGGCATTTTGCGGGGATTGCAACCGCGCGCGGCTATCAACAGAAGGACGCCTGTACCTGTGCCTGTTCGCCAGCCAGGGCTATGACCTGCGCCAGTTGCTGCGCGACCAGATCAGCACGGATGAGGCGATGGCCGCCACCATCGATGCCATCTGGCAAGGCCGCGCCGACCAGTATTCGGTTTTGCGCAGCTTGCGCGGCCCCGACACCGCCGGCGGCCCGGGCCGCCGGGTCGAAATGAGTTACATCGGAGGCTGATGCCCATGACCGTTCATCTACCGGCCATCACCGGCCTCATCCTGGCCGGTGGGCGCGGCTCGCGCATGGGCGGCGTCGACAAAGGCTTGCAAAATTTCCGTGGCTTGCCTTTGGCCTTGCAAACCCTGATGCGGCTGCAAATGCAAAGCCTGCCCGTGCAGGAGATCCTGATCAATGCGAACCGGAATTTGTCGGCCTACGAATCCCTGGGTGTGCCCGTTTGGCCCGACAGCATCGATGGTTATGCCGGTCCTCTGGCAGGCTTCCTCACGGGGCTGGAGCGCTGCGAAACACCACTGCTGCTCACGGTGCCTTGCGACTCACCTTTGTTCCCGCTGGATTTGCTAGAACGGCTGGCGCAGGCCCTGCACGAACAAGATGCCGACTTGGCCATGGCCACAGCACCCGAAACCGATGGCCAGATCAGAGCACAACCGGTGTTTTGCCTGCTCAAAGTGTCTTTGCTCGAAAGCTTGGTGAAATTCACGCAAAGCGGCGGCCGCAAGATCGACGCTTGGACTGCAGAACACCGCTGTGCGCTGGTCGCCTTCAACCAGCCTGGCGATGATCCCCATGCTTTTGCCAACGCGAACACCTTGCAGGAATTGCTGCAACTCGAATCCATTTAAAACGCGATGCCACAGCGGCATCGCCCCAAGGTCATGACCCAGCTTCCTTCACTAGACGAGATTGCACAAGGCCTGCAGGGGTACGACCCGCAAGCCCTGCCTGCGGGCCATGTGAACGCTTTTCTGGCCGAATTGGTCACCCCTGTGCGCGAACAAGAATCCGTGCCGCTGATGCAGGCCTTGGGCCGCATCCTGGCGCAGGACGTGGTTTCCCCCATCAGCGTGCCGCCACACGACAACTCGGCCATGGATGGCTATGCCTTGCGCGGCAGCGAACTGCAGGCCAGCCAGGCCAGTACATTCAAAGTGGTAGGAACGGCCCTCGCCGGTGCAGCGTGGCAAGGCCAAGTTCAAACCGGTGAATGCGTGCGCATCATGACCGGCGCGATCATGCCGCAGGGCTTGGACACCGTGGTGCCCCAAGAATTCGTCCAAACCACAGCAGACCAAGTGACCATTCCCCCTGGCTTGCTGCAAGCGGGCGACAACCGGCGCTTGCTGGGTGAAGACCTGATGGCGGGGCAAGTGGCGCTGTCCGCCGGGACTCGGCTCACCCCAGCTGCTTGTGGCCTGGTGGCCAGCTTGGGCTTGGCATGTGTGCAGGTGTGGCGCCGCCCTCAAGTGGCCTATTTCTCTACCGGCGACGAAATCCTGAGCCTGGGCGAAGCTCCCCGCGAAGGCGCTGTGTACGACAGCAACCGTTACACCGTGGCCGGCTTGGTGCAAAAACTCGGCTGCGAACTGATCGACATGGGCGTTGTGCGCGACGAACCCGCTGCGTTGGAACAAGCCTTTCGCCAAGCGGCACAGCAAGCCGATGCGGTCATCACCAGTGGCGGCGTGAGCGTGGGCGAAGCCGACCACACCAAGGCCATGATGAAAAAGCTGGGGGATGTCGCGTTCTGGCGCATCGCCATGCGGCCTGGTCGCCCGATGGCAGTAGGCCGCATCCGCGAAACCAATCACGCGGCCGTTTTGTTTGGCCTGCCGGGCAACCCCGTGGCGGTGATGGTCACCTTTGCCGCATTTGTGCGTCCGGCCTTGCAGCAACTGATGGGCTGGAAAGCCCCTGCGCTGCCACTGCTCAAGGCGCACAGCCTGCAAGCCTTGCGCAAAAAACCGGGCCGCACAGAATACCAACGCGGCACCGTCTCGACCAATGCCCAAGGCCAACTGGTCGTCAGTCTGACTGGCAATCAAGGCTCGGGCGTGCTCAGCTCCATGGTGCAGGCCAATGGCCTGATGGTGCTTGGCCATTCTCAAGGCAACGTGGCCGTGGGCGATGAAGTAGATGTGATGATGTTTGACGGGCATCTCTCATGACGTGCCCGAGCGCCTGACATTCAAAAAAGGGGCCAATTGAATAGATTGGCCCCTTTTGTTTCAGATCACACCGCAGTGCCCCGTGGATCGTCGCCCACAATGGGCCCCTTGCCGCTGAACCGCTCCAGTGCCAAGTAAATCACGGGGGTGATGTACAGGGTCACGGCCTGGGAGAAGATCAAGCCACCGACCACCGCCAGCCCCAAGGGTTGGCGAAGTTCAGCACCCGCACCCAAGCCCAAGGCGATGGGCAAGGCACCCATCATGGCCGCGATGGTGGTCATCATGATGGGCCTGAACCGCAAGACACAGGCCTCACGGATGGCCTCTTTGGGGGTCATGCCGTGGTGGCGCTGGGCTTCCAACGCGAAGTCGATCATCATGATGGCGTTCTTCTTCACGATACCGATCAGCAGCAGCACACCGATGGTGGCGATCAGTGTCAGGTCCTGGCCGAACAGCATCAAAGTCCCCAAAGCGCCCACGGCCGCAGAAGGCAGACCCGCAAAGATGGTGATGGGATGGATGTAGCTCTCGTACAGCACGCCCAGCAAGATGTAAATCACCAGCAAAGCCGAAATGATCAGGATGGACTGGCTGCCTTGCGAGTCCTTGAACACCGCCGCATCGCCACCGTAGGTGGTGATGATGGACTTGGGCAGCTGGATCGCATCGCTGGCTTGCTCGATTTTGGCCGTGGCGTCACCCAAAGCGGCACCGGGGGCCAAGTTGAAAGACACGGTGACCGCTTGCAATTGGCCCACATGGTTGATGGCCGTGGGGCCAACGGTGCGCTCCACAGTGGCAAAGCTGGACAAAGGCACCAAAGCGCCATTGCCCGATCGCACATAGATACCCGTCAAAGCGGATTCGTCTTGCTTGGCCTCAGGGGCCACTTCCATGATCACCTGGTAGCTGTCGGTGGCCAGATACATGGTCGAGACCTGGCGTTCACCAAAAGCGCTGAACAGCGCTGTGCGGATGGCGTCCACAGACACGCCAAGGGTGTTGGCACGGTCGCGGTCAATCTTGATCTGGGCCTGCAGGCCGCGCAGTTGCGCGTCGCTCGTCACGTCACGGAAGATCGGATCGGCCCGCATCTTCTCCTGGAGCTTGTTGGCCCAGACGTTGAGCTGATCGGCCTGCACGCTTTGCAGGATGTATTGGTAGCGTGCCTTGCTCTGACGGCCACCCAACTGCAGGTTCTGCACAGGGCGCATGAACACGTTGATGCCCGGAATCGATCGCAATTTTTTGCGTAAATCCTCGACCACGCCCTTCATCGGCTTGCGCTCGCCTTGGGGTTTGAGCACGATGAACATGCGGCCTGTGTTGAGAGAACCCGTGCCGCCGTTGAAGGAACTCACGGCATCGACATTGGGGTCTTTGCGAATCAAGGCAACCACCCGCTCTTGCAAGCTCACCATGGCGTCGAAAGACACGTCTTCAGCCGCTTCGGTGGTCACTTGAATCTGTCCAATGTCTTCTTCTGGGAAAAAGCCTTTGGGGATGACCATGACCATCCACACTGTGGCTGCAAATGTTGCGGCGGCCACCATCAGCACCCACTTGGAATGACCCAAAGCCGAATCCAATGTGCGTGAATAAGCTGCCAAGGTGGCGTTGAAACCTTTTTCAAAATAACGAACGATCAGGCCTGGCTTTTTCTTGTGGTCCTCACCGGTCAGGTAGCGGCTGGCGAGCATCGGCACCAAGGTGAGCGACACGAATGCCGACACACCGATCGACAAGCCCACCACCACAGCGAATTCGTGGAACAACAAACCGATCACGCCAGGCATGAAAAAGATGGGGATGAACACCGCCACCAGGGAGGTCGAAATCGAGATGATGGTGAAGCCCATTTCACGCGCACCGATCACGGCTGCCTTGAAGGGCTCGACCCCTTCCTCAATGTGACGAATGATGTTCTCAAGCACCACAATGGCGTCGTCCACCACCAAGCCCACCGCCAGCGTCAGACCCAGCAGCGAAATGTTGTCCAAGCTGTAGTTCAGGCCCCACAAAAGCGCAACCGCCCCCACCAACGAGACGGGCAAGGACAGCGCAGGAATGACCGTGGCCACAAATCGGCGCAAGAACAAAAAGATCACCAGCACCACCAAAATGATGGTGCCCAGCAGCGTCAATGTCACGTCTTCGAGCGCGTGGCGAATGGACACAGAGCGGTCGTTGACAGGCGTCATGGTGACCGATGCAGGCATCTGCGCCTGCAAGGCGGGCAAAGTTTTCATCACCGCGTCGACCACACGCACGGTGTTGGCACCCGGCTGACGCAGGATGGCCAAGCTGATGCTGTTCTCGCCGTTCAGCGTGGCCCAGGTCTTGAGTACCTCGACACTGTCTTCCACCGAGGCCACATCCTTGAGGCGCACTGGGTTGCCACCTTTGTTGCTCACAATCAGTTCGGCAAATTCGCTGGCCGAGCCCATCTGGCGGTTGGCCTGGATCACCAAAGTCTGCTTGTCACCTTCAAAGGTGCCCGCAGGGGTATTCACGTTGGCCAGTTTGAGGGCTGAACTCAGCTCATCCAGACCAATATTGCGGGCCACCAAGGCCTCGGGCTTGACCCGCACACGCACGGCAAAGCGCTTGGCACCAAAAATGTTGACTTGGGCCACGCCATCGATGGTGGACAGAGTCGGCGAGATCAAATGCTCAGCGTAATCCTGCAATTCCGATTGCGCCATGGAAGGTGTACGCAAAGAAATGAACAACACAGGTGCATCTGCAGGGTTGACCTTGCGATAGGACGGGGGGATCGTCATGTCAATCGGCAAAGTGCGCTGTGCGCGCAGCAAAGCGGCCTGCACGTCCAGAGACGCCGAATCGATGTTGCGGCTTTCAATGAATTCGAGCGTGACAGACGTCGAGCCCAGCGTGCTGGTCGAACTCATGACCTTGAGGCCCGGAATCGTCTGGAATTGCTTTTCCAGTGGCAGCGCCACCGAACTGGCCATGGTCTCAGGACTGGCCCCGGGCAATGTTGCCGTGACACTGATCACGGGAGTGTCATAACTGGGCAACGCTGACACTGGAATGTTTTTATAGCCAACGACACCCGCCAGCAGGATGGCCGTGTTCAACAAAACCGTCATCACGGGACGACGAATGAAAAGCTCGGAAAAATTCATCTCAAACCTGCCTTGTTTCCGGCGTGGAAATATGGGGTTGGCTCACCAATGTGAGCAGGTTATTTGGCCGCGTCTGCTTTGGCAGGCGCAGCGGCATCGGGCTTGGCCGCAGCTTGGGCTTGGCGATCCACCACGGTTGAACCGGGCCTGAGGTTTTGTTTGCCGTCTGTGACCACCACCATGCCTTCTTCGACACCCGAGACCACCGCATCAGGCCCTGCTGAGTAAAGGATCTTGACGGGTTTGAGCGCTGCTTTGCCGTCCACCACGGCGTACACGATCGAGCCGCGCGCAGTTTGGACGATGGCCGCTTGGGGTACCACAATCGCTCCGGGCATAGCACCCACTTCCATCGACATGTTGGCGAACTGACCTACCCACAACTTGCTGTCCGGGTTGTCAAACACCGCCTTGAGCTTGAGGGTGCCCGAATTGGCATCGATGTTGTTGTCGATGAATTCCAATCGGCCCAGCATCGCCTCTTTTTGGTCTGGCAGCGCGGCGCGAATTTTGACTTTGGCACCGCTTTTTTGAGCCGCCATCAGGTTGCTCCACTCAGACTGTGGCACCGTGAACGACACCGCGATGGGATTGACCTTTACAAGGTTGACCAGAACGGTGATGTTGGCCTGAACCACGCTTCCGATTTGAGAGTTCAGCGCACCCAGCCGTCCGGAAAACGGGGCGGTGATGCGGCCATAAGAAACCGCCACCTGCGCCGCCTGCACGGCCGCTGCATCGGCCGCCAGCGTGGCCGCCTGCGACTCGACCTGCAACTGCGCGGTGTCCAGCGCGGCGGCAGAAACGAAATTCTTGGCCACCAAGTCTTGGCTGCGCTGGAGTTGGCGCTTGGCGTCGTTCAGTGCCGCCTGATCTTTGGCCAGCTGAGCCTTGGCCTTGAGCAGGTTCGCCTCGTCAGTTCGAGTGTCGAGGGTGAAGAGTGCGTCACCTTGCTTGACGAACTGACCCTCCTTAAAGTGCACCTTCATGATCGTGCTGGTCAGCTGAGGCCGAATGTCCACGTTGGCCAAGGAGACCACAGAACCGACAGCCTTGACAGAAATAGGCACATCCCGCTTGGCAGCCCTGACCGTGACAACGGAAACGGGGCCGCTGGCCTGAGCAGGGGCAGAAGCCGGTGTTGAAGCCGCCGAGGCAGGTGCCGAGGCGTCGGCAGCGGGCGCTGGAACAACCGCCTCCTTAGAGCAAGCGGCCAACAAGACCAAGCACACGCCGATCACGCAGGCAGATTTATTCAGAGCCAAAGCAGGAAAATTACCGTTCATGTCCATCACTACCCATTGTCATTTTGAGAAAGGCACCATCAATTAGTCAGTGTAGGTGAAGAAATTGTTGTTTTTGTAAAGTTCAGGTGAAGCTGAAACTTCGGGGCCATCAAGAGAAATGGCCATGATGCGCGCATAAAACTTTAACAGTATTGGTGGTGTTGCCAAATTGGGTTTTCACCAATGCGGCACCTGGTGCTACGGGACCGCTTCAGAGTGCAGTGAGCAATCCATCAACGGCCCAAGACCTGCTCTACACCCTTGTTGGCCAATGCATCGGCCCGCTCATTGCCCGGATCGCCCGCATGGCCTTTGACCCAGCGCCACTCGATCTGGTGTCCCGAAGTCGACACCACATGGTCCAGCGCCTGCCAAAGCTCCACGTTTTTGACCGGTTGTTTGGCCGCCGTGCGCCAGCCCTTGGCTTTCCAGCCGTGGATCCATTCGGTGATGCCCTTGCGCACATATTCACTGTCCAGGAACAGCGTGACTTTGCAAGGTCGCTTGAGCGCCTTGAGCCCTTCGATCACGGCGGTCAATTCCATGCGGTTGTTGGTTGTGCCCAATTCACCACCAAAAAGCTCATGCACATGCTGACCCGATTGCAGGCGCACACCCCAGCCGCCGGGGCCAGGGTTGCCTTTGCAGGCACCATCGGTATGGATAACGACGTGATTCAAGAAATGTCTTTCGGGGCCGTCTGGCGGCCGATGGGGGAATCAGAACGGGCCAAGGGCACCGCTGCTACAGCGGGCGATCGTACCGCGCGCCAGCGACGCGCATCGAGCAAGCGGCCACCGGGCACCCGTTTGGTGGCCAAAATCAAATAAACGCCCCCCAAAATCGGCCACCAGCGCGGACCCAAGACCTCCAGCGCATGGAAGCGGCGCATCCAGCGTTCACTGGTCAGGGCTGGCGTCCATCCCGCAAATCGGCTGATTTGCACTTCAAATCCGAGCAAACGCAGCCAGTCTCTTAATCGCCGGTACCCGATCAATCCCCCCTTCAAACCTGATGCATTCGGTGTTTTGCAATGAACCCGTTCGTATTGCCAGCCCCAAAAGCTCATGGGATTCAAACCTGTGATCAAGACCTGCCCTTCGGGAATCAACACACGCTCCACTTCACGCAAGCAGGCGTGGGGATCGGCAGAGCGCTCCAGGGCGTGCGGCAAGACCACCAGATCCAGGCTGTCTGCACTCCATGGCCAGGCACGGCTGTCAAAACACACATCAAAATCCGGTATCGTGGCGGTCTGGTGGGCATCAGATAAGCGATGGGTTTCAAATTCTGTGCCCACCGTCCAACGATGCGGCATGCGGTTGCTGCGCAAACTTTGCAGTGCGGGCCATCCGATTTGCAAGGCGTGGTAACCAAACACGTCGCCCAACAGCGCGTCGGCTTGGGTTTGCTCCCAAGCCAAGACACGGTCAGCCACAGGTGAACCCAAATGGCTCAGCCAAGAGGGGTCTGAATACTTACTTTCTATAATCGGGGACTTCATGAAACTCATCCCTTTGCCCGCATTCACAGACAACTACATTTGGTTGTTGCACGATGACCGCCATGCCTTGGTGGTAGACCCGGGCGATGGTGCCGTGGTGTTGGCTTGGCTTGCGCAAAACCCCCAAGTACAACTGGACACCATTCTAGTCACCCACCACCATGCCGATCACACCGCAGGTCTGTCTGAGCTGACAGAACACACGGGCGCAACAGTCCACGCGCCGACCATGGAAAAGATGCCGGTTGCAGTGCATGGCGTTCAGCAAGGCGAGGACATCTTCTGGCACGGGCTGCGTCTGCAAGTGCTTGATGTGCCGGGACACACGGCGGGGCACATCGCCTTTTGGACTGCGCTACCAGATCAGCCACCCGTGCTCTTTTGCGGCGACACCCTCTTTTCAGGCGGCTGCGGCCGCTTGTTCGAAGGCACACCAGCGCAAATGCTCGACTCGCTGGACCGTCTGGCGGCCTTGCCGGGTGACACGCGCGTCTGCCCCGCACACGAATACACCTTATCCAATCTGAAGTTTGCCTTGGCGGTTGACCCTGATAATGCAGCGTTGAACGCCTACTTCAGCGTGTGCACACAGTTGCGCCAACAAGGCCTGCCCACCTTGCCCGCCCGCTTGTCGACAGAGTTGGCGATCAACCCTTTTTTGCGAAGCCGCAACCACACAGTGGCAGCAGCAGTTCGACAGCGCGACGCGTTGGCTGTGGACGATGCCACGACCTTTGCAGCATTGCGCGCTTGGAAAAACGAATTCAAATGAACAAGCTTTATCCCTTATGGCATTCATGCCGCCCAGCCGCTTTGGCGGTGTGGGCTGGATTGAGCCTGTTTCTCACAGGCTGTGCGACTTCGCTCCCCAGCCCGGAGCCCACAACCACGCCAGCGGTAACGCCACGCCCTGTTACAGCACCTCCTGTGACCAACACCACGAAGGCAGACCAGCAAGAGCGGGAGGTCATGCTCAAGCCACGGACCCATCTGGGACTGATACCCGCAACGGACATCTGGGAGCGCATTCGCCGCGGTTTTGCCATGCCGGACTTGGATGACGACCATGTTCGCAACCGCGAACAGTGGTACGCCAGCCGCCCCGACTACATCTTGCGCATGACCGAGCGCTCACGACCCTACCTCTTTCACATTGTTGAAGAGCTGGAGCGGCGCAACATGCCCACAGAGCTGGCCTTGCTGCCGTTCATTGAATCGGCCTTCAATCCCCATGCAGTGTCCTCGGCCAAGGCCGCTGGCATGTGGCAATTCATGCCCGCCACCGGCAAGTACTTCGACCTGAAGCAAAATTTGTTTCGAGACGAACGCCGCGACGTGCTCGAGTCCACCCGAGCTGCGCTGGATTACCTGCAAAAACTCTACGGCATGTTTGGCGACTGGCACCTGGCCCTGGCCGCCTACAACTGGGGCGAAGGCAGCGTCGGGAGGGCCTTGGCACGCAACAAGGCCCAAGGTAAGCCGTTGACCTACAGCGACCTGAACATGCCCAACGAGACTCGTTATTACGTGCCCAAACTACAGGCGGTCAAAAACATCGTGGCACAACCCGAAGCGTTCAACACGCAGTTGCCACTGATCCAGAACCACCCCTTCTTCAAGAGCGTACAAATCGAACGCGACATCGATGTGGCTGTTGCCGCACGCCTGGCGGGCATCAGTGTGGAAGACTTCAAGGCGCTCAACCCCTCCATGAACAGGCCGGTGATTTTGGCTGCTGGCACGCCTCAAATCTTGCTGCCATGGGACAACGCCACCAGCTTCGACATCAATTTGCAAAACCATGCCAGTCAGCGCCTGGCCACTTGGACAGCTTGGCAAGCGCCACGCACCATGAAAGCCGACGAGGCTGCAAACTTGGTGAATATGCCCGTTGATCAACTGCGTTCAGCCAACGGCATACCGGCTCACATGATGGTCAAAGCCGGGTCGACCTTGCTGGTTCATCGAAAAGGCCAACTCGACAACGACGTGAGCGAGCACATGGCGGACAACGCGCAACTGGCTTTTGCCCCGGAAATTGTCTTGCGCCGCATCATGGTCAGTGCACGCAAGGGCGATACATTGGCCAGCTTGGCGGCCCGTCATGGGGTGAGCGCAGCCAACATGGCCACTTGGAACAAACTCAAGCCCAATGTCAACCTGAGCGCCGGTCAAAGCCTGGCCGTGTTGGTACCCACTTCGCAATCACCACGGCTGAGCGCAAAGCCAGCGCCACACAAAAGGGCTAAATCAGCACCTATCGCACACCGCCCAGCGACCAAACCCGTCAAACGCTGAACCAGGATTCAGGCCACGAATCGGCTCTTGGATTTGTTTGCGAAATGGTTGGTGTAAAGCCGTATCAAAGCCTGCCGATTCATTGGGCCATAACCCATCAATCTGGCATGGGCACGCCAGGCATTGAGCACGGCTTGCACGTCGAACAAGCCATCCATGGCATACGATTCCCGCAATTTTTCAAACGCGCCCAGATAAATGGCGCGATCACCCAGCCAATGTGCCGCAGGCACGTTTTTCCAAATGTCGGTGAGGCCCGCCGTTTGCATCCACTTGAGTGCATGGATCACACCATCACTCAATGCCTGAGCCACCTCAGGCTGACTCTCCAAGTAATCGGTTCGGGCAAACAAACAAGCACCAGGCACATCACCTGTCATCACTTTGCGTGTGGCGGCCCTGGAGCGCGCGTCCCCCAGAATACGAATTTCATTTTTCTGTTCCAGCGCATGCATCACGGGATCCGGGTTGCACAAGGCATCGATCGTGCCCTGGCGCAATGCCTCTGCCACATTGGCCGAAGCGCCCACCTCGAGGAAAGTCACATCCTCTGGCAACAGACCATGTTGCAGCAACCATTGGCAAGTCATCCAGTGCGTCGCCGAGTCCATCGCCGAAACACCAATGCGTGCGCCTCTCAACTCCATCATCGAACGCATGGCGGCACCTTTGCGCGTAGACACCCCCAAAGCGACTTGAGGTGTACGCCCCATCTGCACAAAACCCTGGTAAGCCATCCCTTTTTGCTGCAGACCAAACAAATGCTCAAACGCGCCGGCGACCACATCGGCTTGTCCGCTGAGCGCGCTGGCCAAGGCCTTGGCACCGCCCTCTTGAGAAGTCCACTCAACCGCCAAGCCAGCCTGTCTGAAGAAACCCAACTGCTCAGCCAGCGTTAAAGGCAAGTGGTAAAGACTTTGACGCGCTGCCAACGCTATGCTGACACGAAGATGAGGCCGCGGAGCCTCTGCAGCCGACAACACACCACTGGCCAGCGAACCCAAGGATGCGAGCAAGAATGAACGTCGTGGGCAAACCAACCGCAACAAAATGAGCCCCCTTGAACCATCAAAACTTGATGCAGGAAGCTTAAGTGCGCTTCCTCAAGAGCACATCGGTATCAATCCCGAGCGGGTTTTCACGTAATGGATTTCAAGTAATCCATAAAATCTCGGCCCAGCTTGCCAGGCGCTTGGAACGGAGATCAAAAAAATTTCAACGCCGGTCCACCAAAGCATGGGCAATGGTCCCCAAATCCACATATTCGAGTTCACTGCCTGCAGGCACACCACGCGCTAAACGAGTGACCTTCAAGCCCTGCTGGCGAATCATCTCGGAGATGACATGTGCTGTGGCCTCGCCTTCAGCGGTGAAGTTGGTGGCCAAAATGACTTCGCGAACCAAGCCGTCAGTGACGCGCTTTTTGAGTTTGGCCAAGCCGATATCGTGCGGACCGATCCCATCGAGTGGACTGAGTTTGCCCATCAACACAAAGTACAAACCGCGGTAAGTGTCGGTGCGCTCGATCGCCGATTGGTCTGCCGGGGTTTCGATCACGCACAGCTGGCTGCGATCGCGTGTCACGTCCTGGCAAGTGTCACAAAGCTCTGCCTCCGTGAAGGTGTGACAACACTCACAGTGGCGCACATGGTCCACGGCGTTTTGCAAAGCCGCTGCCAATTGGCGGGCCGTGGCCCTGTCGTTTTGCAGCAGCTGAAAAGCCATGCGCTGAGCCGACTTGATGCCCACCCCCGGCAAGCCCTTGAGGGCTTGCACCAAAGTGGCAAGAGCGTGGGTATCGGCCATGGGTGTGTAAAGATGCGCTGAAAATTAAAAAGGCAATTTCATGCCCGGTGGCAACCCTGCCGTCAGCTTGCCCATTTTTTGCTGGGACACTTCTTCGGCGTGACGCACGGCATCGTTGAACGCTGCGGCCACCAAGTCTTCGAGCATGTCCTTGTCATCGGCCAGCAGGCTCGGGTCGATGGTCACGCGGCGCACATTGTGTTTGCACGTCATCAAGATCTTGACCATGCCAGAACCGGACTGACCTTCGACTTCGACGTTGGCCAATTCATCCTGGGCCTTTTTCAAGTTGTCCTGCATGGCCTGTGCTTGTTTCATCAAGCCCGCGAGTTGTCCTTTGTTGAACATGTTGTTTCCTTTGATTTCAGTTGTTTCAGAGAGAAAAGGTCAGACCACCTGCAAACTGCCAGGCACGATGCGTGCACCGAAATCCCGCACCATGGCCTGCACCATCGGATCGTTTTCGATCAATGCCTGAGCGGCCACCATTTTGGCGGCTGCCGCGATGGCCAAACGTTTTGCCGGGCAGTCCACCACCGGTCCCAGCTCGATTTGCAGTTGCACCTGACCGTGTCCTGCTGTCGCCAAAGCGGTTTGTAAGCGTTCGCGGCTGGCTGCGTGGTTAAGGGATTCGCGTTCAATGCGCAGCATCCATTGGTCGGCATCGCGCGCCACCAACTGCGACTGCAAAGCCAATTCGCGCACCAATGCCGTGATGGCTTCTTGCGCCAGCAAGCCTTGCACCACGCCAAACCAGACATCACCTTCGGGCGTGGTCTGCAAAGGGGTCGAGGATGCGGCTTTGGGCACATCCACACGCGCAGAGTCAGAGGCTTCGCGAACAGGCAAGGCGCGAAGACCCGACGCGGCAGGAACAGACGCTGGCAAAGACGCCACAAACGCATCTGCGGCATCGTCGCTGGCATAGTCTGCGGTGTCGGGCAGGTCTTCCCAAGGTGGGGGCTCTGACACCGGCACTGTTGAAGGGCGTGCAGTGGGTACTGGCGATGTTTGTGCCGCTGACGTGGGCACTTGAGGGGACTGCGCAGCAGGTTCTGCCCGGGGCTGGGCAACTGCAGCAGGTGGCACAGAAGGTGGCCGAGAAGTTGCCGCTGCGACTTCAGTTACTGGCTGAAGGCTGATTCGCGGACTTTTTTTTTCTGCCGTTCCTGCTGGGGGTTTGAAAGCCAGCAAACGCAAGAACACCATGGTCAAAGCCGCGTATTCATCAGGCGCCAAGCCCAACTCGGTGCGCCCATGCAGGCACAGGCTGTAAAGCAGCTGGGTTTCCTCGGCAGGCATGGCCTGGGCCAAATCGGCCAAACCCTGGGTATCGGGGTCATCGCCATCCTGGGCCATGCCCGGCACCATCTGCATCACAGCCATGCGCTGCAGCAGCATGGCCATGTCTTCCAACGTGGCCGCGGCGGACACCCCTTGCAGGCGCAAGGCATTGACCTGCCCCACCACGGTCGCGCCATCGCCGTCGGTCAAAGCGCGGATGAGTTGCAGCACATGGGTCCGGTCCACGCTGCCCAGCATTTGACGCACGCCCGCTTCTTGCAACTGCCCGTTGCCAAAAGCGATGGCCTGGTCGGTCAGGCTCAAGGCATCACGCATGGAGCCGCGCGCGGCGCGGGACAACAAGCGAAGTGCTTGCGGTTCAGCACTCAATTGTTCTGCAGCCAGCACCTGGGTCAGGTGTTCAAACACGGTCTCTGGGGCCATGGGGCGCAGGTTGAACTGCAAGCACCGCGAGAGCACCGTCACAGGCACCTTCTGCGGATCGGTCGTGGCCAGGACAAACTTCAGATATTCAGGTGGCTCTTCCAGCGTCTTCAACATCGCATTGAAAGCGGTGTTGGTGAGCATGTGCACCTCGTCGATCATGAAGACCTTGAAACGTCCCTGCACAGGCTTGTAAACAGCCTGCTCCAGCAGGCTTTGCACCTCGTCGACACCGCGATTGGACGCAGCATCGAGCTCGGTGTAATCGACAAAGCGGCCGGCATCGATGTCACGGCAAGCCTGGCAAACGCCACACGGCTCAGCGGTGATGCCGCCCTGCCCGTCTGCCCCTTGGCAGTTGAGCGATTTGGCGAGGATACGAGACACCGTGGTCTTGCCCACGCCCCGTGTCCCGGTGAACAAATAAGCATGGTGCAAACGCTGCTGCACCAAAGCATTGGTCAAAGCCTGAACCACGTGCTCCTGCCCCACCATTTCGGTGAAATTGCGGGGGCGGTATTTGCGCGCGAGAACAAGGTAAGACATGCGTCTGATTCTATCGGGCCGCCAAGCCATTCCAGCAAAGGTGAAAATCAAAGCCTCAAGTCATCCGCTTAAAAAGGGAAAAAGTCAGGCCTGGCACAGAAAGATCCACAAGCTCGCCTACAATCAACACTGACGGGCCTTCCCGCATGGTGAAGCGGCCAACCGGGTCAGGTGGGGAACCAAGCAGCCCTAACTGTGGAGCCAGTGCCGGGGTCAAGGCTCGTCAACTTATTCCAAGAATCTGAATGAAATCAACAACTTACCGTTGATTTACGCTTCATTTTCTTCATTTTGTAGCACATTGATGTAGCACTTCATGGAAAGTGTTGACATCGTGAGAAAAGTTACAGGTCTGTTTCGGCGTGGCGGCTCATACTATTTGAAGGTCGTCCTGCCTCAAAACCACCCGCTCAAACACCGCTACAGAAATGGCCGTCATGTGGTCACCCTCGGTCAGTGCTCGTTCATTGAAGCCAACCAAAGAGGCACAGTCAAGCGAGCCGAATTACTTTATGGATTCAATCCAGAATCAGCGCCTACAGCTCCGCCCGTTCGACTCAGAACAGTCTATGAACGTTGGTGTAAGGCTGCCATCCGTAGTGAGGACACAGCAGCGGCAATGGAGCGTTCAGTCAGGCTTTATGAAACTGTGCTGGGCGACCGAGATATTCAATCACTGACGCGACGCGACGGTGATACATTTCGTTCGTGGCTGGTCGAGCAAACAACCACGACGAAAACAGCTAGGGACAGGCTGAATTGGCTCAAAACTTTATTGAAATACGCCAGTCAAGATCTTGAACTACTACCCAAAAATCCTTGGGTCGGCTTGGAAATAAAAACCCAAACCACGCTGGTACGAAGACCTTGGGACAAGGACCATCTGACACGCTTGTTCAGTCACGACATCTGGCAAAGAGGTGTCATGCCAACGATCAAACTCGCTGGAGGCGAAGCTGCTTATTGGATTCCGCTTATTGCTCTCTACAGTGGCGCTAGGCTGTCAGAAATCTGCCAACTTGAGGTCAGGAATATCCAGGCTGTTGATGGCGTACCGATTTTCAAAATTACTGACAGTGGAGAAGGTCAAAGTGTGAAGAGCGCCGCTGGGCTTAGAGTCATACCGATCCACAGCAAGCTTCTTGAACTTGGATTTATGAACTTTGTTGAGCGCCAAACCGGAGCGGCGCTTTGGGGGAAATTGCCAAAACGAGATGGAAAAGCTGGTGGGTTTTTCAGCCAGTTTTTTGGCGGCTTGAGGAAAAACCTGGGCATCCCACCAGATATTGTTTTCCACAGTTTCCGACATACCTTCAGGTCTGCTCTGGCTGAGAAAGGTATCTCCGAAGTCATCATTGATCGTTTGCTAGGACATGAGACACCTGGAAGTGTGGGTGCCAAGGTTTACACCCACATTTCAGTCACAACTCTCAAAGATGCCACAGAGGCGATCAGCGACACCTTGGATTTGAAACTCCCAGCGTTCTTCAGTCTCTAAGGACAGCAGTTTATTGTCAAGGCTTCGCTACTGTGAGCGAGGGTTTTTGACCGCCCCACTGTGGGAACGCCATCCTCGATTTCTGAATGAGCAGCAGTTCATCAATGAGGTCCAGGTACTTCCGGATGTCGCCAAAGCGCTCATCACCTTTCAAGTAGCTCAGGACCTGAGCGTCGGGCAAAGCCAAGCTGTTAGAGGCCAGAATCGCCTGAGCACGGGGCAACATCGCCGATGCCGTGACAGCCGGAAATTCAATCAGGCGGCAGCGGGAACGGATGCTCGGGTGGATTGCCATGAGATCATTGGTCGTAATGATGAGCATCAAGTCGGAGCGATCGATCTGATCCATGGCGTCCCACAGCTGGTACGGAGTGCCCTTGAAGTTGTCGAACTCGTTGAACAGCAAGAAGCACTTGGAACCCGTGGTCAGCTTGGCGAAGTGGCATGCTTGCTTGAGATAGAACAACAGATCGGGCATAGCCAGCAAGGTGGAAAAGTTGGTCTCGATGTGAGCGTTAGGTCCTCCGATGGCGTTTGCCAGCAGATTTGCCGTCGTGGTCTTTGCTGTGCCACGAGGGCCGTGAATGATCACATGAGAATCAATGCTGCCAGCGCCAATGGCTTTGAGGCGAAGCTCAGTTGAAGCGTTTGGATAGATGATTTCGTCGAGGTTGGTCGGGATGTAGTTGTTCATGGTCTTTTCTTTATTACTTGTTGTGGTGCCGAGGGAAACGCCCCTCGGCAGGTTGATTTAGGCGGCGTTCAGCATCTGGTCATCGTTGCTGGCTTTGATGGCAGCGGCCAGAATGTCTTTGTCAGCCGTGTTCGTCAGATCTGCCTGCTGTTGCTCGCTGACACGAACTTTGGCCATACGAGTGATCAACGCTTTGACCATAGATTCAGGCAGTTCAGACAGGACACCAACCACAGCGGCGGAACCATTGAGTGAGGGTTTGACCAGCAGCAAAGCGAATGTGCCAGTGACGTCTTCAATCTGAACAGTTGCCAGTGGCGTTGTCGCTGCTGCCAGTTCAACTTCAAGCATCACGTTTGCCTTGGCATCCTCGATTTTTTGATGCTTAGCGATGGCCTCTGCCGACTTGACTTGACGGCGCTTGATCTCTTCAACACCGCCAGCAGCAAGGATGTAGGCTGGCAAATCGGTAGGACTGACGCCATCAGCAATCGCTGCTGCCAAAACAGTGGCGTAGCCATGGGCACGCTTACGGTCGGAATTGAAGACGAAGCGAACGAGCATCATCAAGCTTGTTGTGTTTTTCTGAACCTTGACACCAGCAGCGCTGAGCTTGGATGTCAGTTCAGAGCGAAGGGCACGGCGCTGATCATCAGTTACCTTGATGAATGTGGCATTGAAAACACCGAGGCATTCGCCCAGCAGGCAGTACAGCCCTTCATTGGACTTTTTGAAGTCAGTGGCTTCCCAGTTCTCACGGGTTTTGAACAGAGCGTCCAGTTTCTGGACGGTGTCATTGGCGAATTGTTGGGCGGCGATATTGGTGATGGATTGCTTGCTCATGGGGTTCTCCTTGGTTGAGCTACCGGACTGGCCGTCAAGCAACTGCTGCTTGTGTCTTGCTGTCCGGTATTGATAGTGTTTTCTCTGGGGTGCTGACGAACTCATCTGGAATGAGTTCTGCCAATCGGCTAAATCAGTGGGCTTTGTTCATCGGCGTACTCCTTAGAATCTGAATCACCGGTTTCGGCTTCAGCACCTGTTGCTCTTGCTCGCTGTCCGGTGTTGATAATGTCGAGGCCGGGGTGCTGACGAACTCATCTGGAATGAGTTCTGCCAATCTCGTCTTCACTGAGCTTTTTTCGTCGGCTTGCTCCTTAGAATCTGAATCACCGGATACGTATTCAGCACCTGTTGCTGTTGCTCGCTGTCCGGCGTTGATACTTTCCATGCCAGGGGATTGACGAACTGATCCCGAAGCAGAATTGCCAATCAAGCCATCACGTTGGAACCTAAATGGACGAATACGAACTGCCGCCACAAAAGGGTATGGACAATTTCCGTCACCGGACGATGGAGCAACAGGTCAAAGATGCCAGCGAAAGCATTCGGCGCTGGTGGTGGGAATACTTGAGGCTCAGTAAGGACTACTGGCTGCTGTGTATGACGTGCCCTGAGGGAAAACCAGAGACATATGATGAAACGTTGGCCCAAATCTTCAGAGACTTCGGTAACGTCCATGAAGGCACGTTTGAAGACTGGTGGCGTCGTACGGGTTCAGCCTTGTTTGCTGAGCAGCAGCTGCCTCCGAAGGTCCAACAAATCACCTCGGTTGAGAGCGCCACATCAGGTAGCCGTGCCGGAAAAATCCTTGTCGAGATTCCACTTCAATTGACTCGTGAGACTGTTCAAAAACAACTCAATCAAATCCTTGATCAAAATGCTGTGGAGCGAAATCGGCTAGTCAACCATTTTTGGGCCGACCAACAGGACTCCCAAGATCAATCAAACTCGAATCAGCGACAGCGAGCGTTGAGCCGTCTGGACACGAGCACATCACGGTATCGAATCGAACCCGTCCTGACTCGATTGACCGTTGTTGGGCAGGCCCATGAGGTGTATTGCCTTCATCGTGAACTGATCGAAAAGCCGAAAGCACTGGCACGCTTAGGCAAGGGCAAGGACCTGAGTGAGCACAACGAGGACGGCAATCTCTTCAGGATCGGCAAGCTCTATGGTTTGAGTCCTCAGAACTCTGAATTGGTTGGTACACCTGAAGTGGTTGCCCGGAAATCCAGGAATATGAGATCAGAGGTCAGCCGTGTTCTTGCCAGAGCTAAGTCATTACTGAGCTACGTCGAAGTTGGGCGGTTTGCTGTCATCAAGGAAGATCAATTGGTCACACCGCCTCGGTTTTCAAGCAAGCAAGATGCTCACCATGCCAAGCTGGAAGATCAGTGGTGGGAGCTAGATCTGACCTCTGCCCTCAGCAAAAAGAAAACCGTTGAGGATGCTCGAAGAATTCACTATGCTGGTGACTGATGAATTTTTTGTGTGAGCGTCCAGTTACGGGACAGTCACGTTATCAATGATTGACCGTCGCCAGCAAGTCAGACTCAATCAGCTTATCGGAGTGGCGACAATTGAATAGGCGTTTGGCACTGCTGGCAGACAGTTCAGAATGAGCGACCTTTTAAAATTGATCCATAAGAACCAATTTCATAAATTTAATGCTTTCCAGATCACAACTTAAATTTCGAAAATTCTTATTTTGTAAAAAATCAATTTAAATACCAACAATACCTAATTCATATGGAACACGAAGACACAAATGAAAAGATAGCGCCCATTAATTTCCCTTTGGGAATTTTATGGGGGTCGCAATCAAGCCGGAGAATTTACGGCCCTCCTGGAACAGGAAAAACCACCGAGTTAGTAAATATCGCAATAATGGCTATTAGCCAGGGAGTTCCACCTGAAAATATTGGATACTTTGCTTTCACAAATGTTGCCGCGGATGAAGCCAGAGATAAAATTTCCGAAAAACTTGACATCCCAAAATCTAGATTTATAAATTTTTCCACTTTACACAGCTTGACAACCCGAATGGGTGGCACCGAGGGTAAGCAGTTATGTCAAAAAGAGCATTTACAAAAATTTGATCTAAACATCGGTGCTAGAGAAGAATGGTTAAGAGCTGGTGATCCAACTAGCGTTGTTGTTAGACCTATTCATCCAGTACTTAGTGAATACAGCATAATGTTAAATAAGAAAAAGGATGCTCCGGAATTCTCAGGAAAATCGCATGATGATGCCAGAATGCTGTTGGGAAATTATTACAAAATTCAAATCCCATTCGGAAGGGTTGAAGAATATGCCGAGAGATATTTTAGAGATTATGAATTTTTCAAAGAACAAAATAATCTAGCAGATTTCAATGATGTTATATTTTCAGTAGCAAAAGAGTCTTTCCCAGAGGACAAGATTCCTACTTTTGAATTATTAATCATTGATGAAGCCCAAGACCTTAGTGCTCTTCAGTGGGATGTTGTTCACAAACTGGCGAGCAAAGCAAAAGAAACAATCATTGCTGGAGATGATGACCAAGCAATTATGGAGTCATTTGGCGCAGCACCTCAATTATTTACTGAATTTCCTACATCTCTCCCAGATAAAGTGCTGAATATTTCCTGGAGACTTCCAAAAAATATAAAATCATATGTAGATAAATCTGTAAATCTTGATTCATATAAATACAGAAAAGATAAGGCATGGACAGAAAACCCAGATCACATTCATGCTGGCAAAGTTTCGACCAGTATATTGATTCAAGAGGGTGATTCCAGAATAAACATACCACCGAAATTTCGACCATTGAAATTGAAAGATTTATTTCAAATTATTCAAATTAAAAAATCTGAAGAATGGTTAATTATGGCACCTACCAGGGCAACTTGTGACAAAATCTCGCGAGGATTGAAAGCAATGAATATTCCTCATTTTCTCCATCGACAAGATATATTATCCAATGATTCAAAAATACATGTTCAAACAATTCATACATCTAAAGGCATGGGAGTAGCTAATGTGGCATTGGTTAGCGTGAGTCGTGGGGATGAATGGCTTTTGAATTCTGACTCTCGATTGAAATACGTCGCACTGACCAGAGCAAAAGAAAATTTGTTTATTATCAATATTGAATAATTATAAATTTTCATAAAATAAAATTTATTAGTACAGCCATTGGTTATATTAAGCAAATTTCATTTCACTATCTCCATCAAAATCATGAGTAATTTCAATCACACTTTAGTTAAATTAAATCACAATAACGTGATTTTTTGGGCTCATGGTGCTACACCAACTGAGGCGGAAAATCGACTAAAGAACCGAGTCAATACGGCTTTGATCGGATTTGATATGTTTTCAAATAATCCAAGAGTCTCCGAACCCGAGCACTTCAAAATCAAGACTCAAAATATAATAAACGAAGCCACCGCGTCTAGAAATAAAAATGTATTCAATTTGAGCGGAATGGCCAATGTTCTTGAAAGAAAAATTAATATCAGCGAAGCCGTTTCTCAAAATGTAACATCAGACACACTTAGAGGCTGGATGTATATCTGGACAAGCTCTCTAAGGAATTCCACTGGAATTGGTATAGAGGCGCGAATTTCCGAGGATTTACGCTGGCTTATTACAGATAATGGATTTTACATTGAAAAAAACTATCCTTCAGAAAATTCACCGAAATCCAACAATGATAGACGCCTATTAATAGAAGAATTCAAGAAACATATTTTTATCGCCAAAAGATTTGGCGCTCCAACTCGAGTAATAAATGAACTTTCTGAAATCGAAAATAATTTGACAATTCAGTTAAATGAATCCATAGGGGATTTTAGCCATTTATCACTAGAGGATTTAGAGGAAAAACTCAGAAACACAACTTCTTTTGAAGAATATTCAAAAAGAAATGGCAATATGTTCGCGACGAAAAGTCCTACAGCCGCTCAGCTGAAAGAGATAATAGAAAAAAGAAAGCTCTAACCTAGTTAAAATAAAAAATTTCTCTTGCTCCATTAGACTACTGACAAGATAAGTATCGATTTACTGGATGTTCATCTACGTTTTTCAAGCCCTCCGAGCAACAGAATAAGCCGGGTTAAGGGCGACTGTTTCGCTGGCGCTGTCATGGCACTACTGTCTGATCTATTTTGATCGCTCCTGCCTCGTACTGTCGCTTGGAACCGCTCCTGGATTCTTTTGTCAAGGTGGCTGAAGTGCTGGGCAAGTGTGTTCGGCGAGAACTGACAACGCTTTTGGGTCGGGAACATAGACACGTTGAGGTCCAGCGCCAGCAGCGGTTCGAGAGATGTGCCCTTGATGTCGAAGCGGGCAATCAAATAGCGGCGAACCTCAGCCTGAACTTCTTCGCTCAATTCGAACCGGGTGCCATCTCTGGAAATGAAGATCCGACGAAGGGTCATGTCGGGTTTGACTATGTCAGACACGAGCAGATCCGAGATGTCCTTGATCCTGAGCTGCTGACGAATGGCGAATAACGCCCGATTTCTGGCTCCCCACTTGGTTGACGTGTCGAGGTAGGTCAGTATCGACTGAAGAGAGGTGTTGGCTGGAATTTTGTTCAGCATCATGGTGGTCTGTGCTCCTTGTTTGATTGATGTATTTATTCATCACAAGAGCGTTTTCCTGTTTTCCAGCGATGTGCCGTGGCTGGGCAACCAAATACAGGTCGAGTGGTGTTTTGTCGAAATCAAATAAATAAGACATGAACACCCAAGCCACTCAACACCCACCCAGCGCTATCGAAGTGCTCGCCGAAGCAATGAACTATGCCGACGGCGATAGCGATAGCGATCAGGAAATTGCCGAGGTCATTGCCAATATTTGGTTACCCGTCTTCAGGTCAAAACAGAACCTCGACATGGCACTGGATGCCCTGAGGCTCAGTCATGAAAGCGGCAATGCCCGTGACATGTGTGGTCGCTACCTCGAAGTCATCTGGGGCATGAAATGAAGATCAGCGAAGTCGTTGGTGATGGCCTGATGTCCTTTGAGGCCATGGTTCGCTGTGCTGTCGATGGCATGGGAGCGATGACCACACGGGTTCAGATACGCTGTGATGGTCTCAGTCTGGCTAGGTATTTACTGGCTAGGGTCTACGGTCGCGCCAATATCCTGAGCATTCATCAGACCGTGCTGGAGAAGTCAATCAAGCCTGTCGGACCGTCGCCAAGCATCATTCGACCGATCAAGCCCATGACTCCATCACAGGGCATGAAGAAGGCAATGGCAGACACCAAGCGGGCAATCAGCAAGAAGAATCGTAAGACGAAGGCCATCAATCGGGTTCGTGATGCTCAGAATCAACTGGCAGACATCAATCGGGAGCCTTGATTTCATCTTGGCAGGTGTTCTGCTGTTTTCAATCACTATTGATGAGCCCGTGAATTCTTATGAATTCCTAATGTCAGGTCTTATCAGTTGCCAAGACAACATTTCTCCTGAAAAAGAATTTTTCATCAAATATATATAATCCACACCATTGTCTCTATCAATAGCTCTCAATACTCTCATTACACACGATTCACCGCGATAATCAATTACATAGCCATCTTTGCCATCAAAATCGACTTTTTGATTATTTGAAAAAACGAAAAAATTATTATCTGTAGGAATGTCACTACCAAAAGTAAGTGATAACGGCAAAACGTTACAGATTACTTTTTCGCCATTGAATTCACATTCAAATTGAGCCTTCCAACTATTCGGGGATGACACAACAAGTCCCCAATATTCAGATATTTCTTTCAATGTTTTTTCAATTTCAAAATTTGAGAGTTTGTCTTGATTCATCAATTTATCCAATTTAAAATTTTTGATAATATTTTACTTTTCATTCTACCAGAAGTTACCGAATTTAGCATCTTTATTGATATGAACCAGACATTGAAGCATCAATCGGCATGGCGAGGCCATTACCGATCCCTTGAGAGAGCGGCTGGACCTACACCTTGACGAGCGTGGCTCAGGACTTGGTGGTGATGAGGTCAGGACTTCTGGGAATACGGACATTCAGCCAATCGATGGATTCACGATTGGGGAACTTGCTTCCCTTGGTTGAATAGGTGAGCCATCCCTCATCACGATATGGCACAACTTTTATGGCAAAGCCTGAAAACGGCACACACTGCCAAGCATCCAGCACCTTCTGCTCAAAGACATCAAATCGGTTTTCCGGGATGCCAACTGAGCAATGAAAGTGTGGGACTTGCCCGTTGTTCATTCCCTCAATCACCGGCACAAACAGGAACGGACTGCCTTTTCGTTGACTCATGTTCCCGAACAGGGAGCGGTCAAGAATATTGGCAAACAGTTTCACGCTGTCCTTGTAGCGCTCGATCATTTCCGGATGGTTCCGAGTGAGTGAGCGATTGAAGGCAGCGGTATAACCATCGATCTTTTTAGGATCGAATGTCAGTGTGACGGCATGGGTGATCAGGCGCTCATGGGCAAGCATCCACTCGAAGTGGTCTTGCTTGTGAGCTTGCTGGCGCTGCTCGGCAGCGTCTGTGATCTGATCTTGAAGGGTTGTTCTCATGCCAGGTATTTATCCCGGCAATCAAATATCTGATTTTTTATTTCAGATAGGCGTAGACCGTCTGACGGGACACAGCGAATTGCTGGGCCAACAATGACTTGCTGACACCAGATTCGGCAAGTGTTTTGAGCTGGGTTTGCTCTTCGCTGTTCAGGGCTTGCTTTCTGCCCTTGTAGGCACCTTTTGTCTTGGCGATGGCGATGCCGGCCAACTGACGCTCACGGATCACGGCTCGTTCCCACTCAGCAAGTGATCCCATAACGCCGAGCAACAAATTGGCCATCGGATTGTTGTCGCCCGTGAAGGTCAGCGCTTCCTTGATGAACTGAACTTTCACGCCTTTGGCAGTCAGCCCCTTGACCGTGTTGATCAGGTCAGTCAGTGAGCGGGACAGCCGGTCCATGGAATAAATGATGAATGTGTCGCCCTCACGAAGATGGGCGAGAGCTGCCTGAAGTTGTGGGCGCTCAGTGTCTTTGCCCGAGGCTTTGTCGGTGAAGGTCTTGTCAAGATTGAAGTCGGCCAATGCCTCTTGCTGACGAGCGGTGTTTTGCTCCTCAGTGCTCACTCGGATGTAACCGACCAATTGTCCTTTTGCCATCGCTTGATACCTCGTTTTGTCTAACAAGGATCTTAGATGGACCTTTACAGAGTGTCAAAGAAATAAATATCGAATCTATCCTGACACTATTCGACTGGATCGACGCTGTGAAGATAGGCTGTACTTCAACCTGACGGATGGTGGACCGACATCAACTTGCCAGGCCGTTTAGACACGCTTACACTGCCATTTTTTGTAGCACATCAATGTAGCACCTGGGGATAAAGTTGAGCATCGTTTGACCAAGTTGTGGAATGGTCTACAGGGTCAGGTGGGGAACCAAGCAGCCCTAACTGTGGAGCCAGTGCCGGGGTCAAGGCTCGTCAACTAACACCCGATAAAAAATGCGCCCCGCAGGGCGCATTTTTGTTTCTGAAGCGAAATACTCAGAAAAAGCTGTACAGCAAACCCACGTTCACGGTGCTGGCGGTTTGGCCTGCCGCCACAGAGCCGGTCAGCAAAGTCGGGCCTGCAAAATTAAAGGCGACGGCCTTGACGTCCTGATTCTTGACATTGGCATATTGGCCATACACCACCAGATCCTTCAGGAATTTGTACTGCAAACCGACTGCAAAAGTCGATGTCTTGTAGCTGGCGGAGGAATCAAACGATTTGTACAGGCCAAAATCGGTTGTCAGCTCTGGCGTGACGGCGTAGCTACCACCTGCACCATAGGTCTCCAAATTGGCCAATGTGCTGCCATTGTCTTGGTTCATGAACAAACCTTTGACCGTCAACGCGCCCAATTTATAGGATGCGCCCGCCACATAACCTTTGGCTTTGCTGGCACCCAAGTCGTTGGCATAACCCGCAACGGTAGCCGCGTAGTCTTTAGACGCGTAGGTCACCGAATAACGCTCACCCGACTTGACCGAGGCAGTTTCAGGCACATAAGCCGCAGCCCCCGTCCAGCCATTGACTGTGGGCGAAGTGTAGGCAATGGTGCCTTGATCAACCGTTCCCAAACCGCCGTCAATGGCAATGGAGGCCAGCGCGCTGCCATAGTTGGAGCCAGCGCGTGGCTCCCCCAACAAGACGCTGCTGAATGCCAAATTGCCTTGCGTACCGGCTGTGACGGTGCCAAAGCCACCTTTGACGTACAAATTGGCTTGGCGGTTGAACAAACTGTCCTTGCCAAACCACCAGTAAGTGCCGTCCTTGGCATTGAGCAAGAACCCTTGTTCCAGTTTGAAGCCAGCCGACAACCCGTTGCCCAAAGTTTTTTCGCTGCTCATACCCATGAAGTTGGGGGCATAGCCGCCCGTCACAAATTCTGTTTTGCTGCCGCCACCATGGTTGATGGACGTGCTGGCGAGACCACCGTCAAGCAGGGCGTAAAAATTAAAGCCTTCCGCTTGGGCTGACAAGCCCACGCTGCCGAACAAACACACGAGCAATGATTTTTGAAACACAGTTTTCATGAGACCTCCGGGTGGATGACAAAGGAATGCAAATTGCATCCATTGCTGCAACGCAACAAATGTGCCAACCCATGACCTCCATCACGGCACCCGTGATGATGATTTTTTATGGTTTCGCCCAGAAAAAGTGCCTAAACAGATATAAATGTCATCTCAATGACAACTTGTGTTGATTTTTGGTGCCTGAAAGATTTGGCGTTATCAAAACTCAGGCACACAGGTTCCAGTGCCACTTGGCCGATATTCCAATCGGAAAACCCACGGCTGGTTAACCCCAAAAAAAAGGCACCCAAAGGGTGCCTCGGCAAACCAGCCCGCTGTAAGCGAACCATTCGAAAATATCAGGCCATGCGGCGACGCAAGGATGGAAATGGCAAAGATTTAACTTTATTGGAGCTCACCAAACGAGGCACCTCAGGCGCTGCGCGCAACAACTCGGCAACCAACGCATTGGCATTGGCATGTGCGCCAGTGCGGTTGGATTCAAAGGCCAGACGGGTTTGCTGGGCCATTTGAGCCACAAAATTTTGAGGGTAGTCTCGAACACTGAAACCACGCAGGGCCATCACTTTCATGAAGGCGTTGGCAGCCTCTTCAACGGCACACTGGTATTCCTTGGATGTATCTGGAGTCATGTCGACCTCGTTCATTGGATGAAGTTACTCACACATCCTCAACGCAGCACAAGACAGTTTGGAATACATCGATCTCAAGTTTTTTTGAAAATATTTTCCAAAATACCGTGCGCAGCATGTTTTCCACTGGCCAGGCAAGCCGTCAGCAGGTAGCCCCCAGTGGGCGCCTCCCAGTCCAGCATCTCACCGGCGCAATAGACATGGGGACAATTTTGAACCATCAAACTTGCCGTCAAGCCCTCGAATGCCACGCCTCCGGCTGTGCTGATTGCTTCGTCTACAGGTCTGGCTGCTTTGAGTGGCAGAGGCAACCCTTTGATCTGCTGGGCTAATTTTTCGGGCTGGCTGAGCACCTCTGGGGAGCAAAGCTCGTGCAAAAGGCCCATTTTGACCCCGTCCAAGCCCAGACGACTCTTGAGATGGCTGGACAAGCTGCGACTGCCCCGAGGCCACTTGACCGCGGACAGGACCTGCTCCGGAGACTTGTCCGGCAGCAAATCCATCAGCAGTCGGGCTTGACCGTGGTCTTGCAGATCATCACGCATCCATGCGGATGCGGCATACACCAAACTGCCCTCGATGCCGGACTCGGTCACCACAAACTCGCCTTTGCGTAAAAACCGCGCTGGCGCATTGTCGTCAGCCCAAGCTGGCACCAAAATCGCCACCGACTTCACAGGATGCCCTGCAAATCGCGTCCGAAAGTGATCGCTCCAACCGGCCGCCCCCCGCCCAAGAACATCAAAACCGCAATTGGCAGGTTTCAGGGCATTCACAGCAACACCTCGGGCACCCAGCAAAGGCACCCAGGCGCCATCCGAGCCCAGACGTGGCCAGCTCGCACCGCCCAAAGCCAATACGGTCGCTTTGGCACGCACGGCCAGCGTCGTCGCTTGCACAGATTGATCAAAAAGCAGCCTCTCCTGCTGCCAACCCAGCCAGCGGTGGCGCATGTGGAACTGCACAGGCACACCCGAGGCGGGATGCCGCAATCGGTGAAGCCAGGCCCGCAGCAGCGGGGCTGCTTTCATCTCGATCGGAAAAACACGTCCGGACGTACCGACGAACGTTTCGATGCCCAAATCATGCGCCCAATCCCTGACCGCTTGCGCATCCATGACATCCAGCCAGCGCCCGACTTGGGCAGCCTTTTCACCATAGCGATGGCGAAATGAAGTTGCATCCTCGGAATGGGTGAGGTTCAAGCCACCACGCCCCGCCAGCAAAAACTTGCGCCCCACAGATGGCATAGCGTCAAACAGATGCACACACACCCCGGCATGAGACAACACATCGGCAGCCATCAGGCCAGCAGGCCCGCCTCCGATGATGGCGACATCCACTGAAAGATCGGAGGATGGCGTGACTTGGGGAGTTGGTGTGATCAAAGACATCAAAACAAAGGGTGGCAACACACGCGTGACAGATGCGCATGTCTGGATTCTGTCAAAATAGCCGTAACTTTAGCCGCATCTGCAATGTTCACAAGGAAAAGGCCATGGCCAGCGATTTGATCAAACACATCACCGACACCAGTTTTGACGCCGACGTGCTCCAGTCGAGCCAACCGGTGGTGGTGGACTTCTGGGCCGAATGGTGCGGCCCCTGCAAAATGATCGCCCCGATCTTGGACGAAGTGGCTGGTGCCTACGAAGGTAAACTGCAAGTGACTAAGATGAACGTGGACGAAAACCGCGACATCCCGGCCAAATTCGGCATCCGTGGAATCCCCACTTTGATGATTTTCAAAGACGGTCAACTGGCAGCTACCAAAGTCGGTGCCATGAGCAAATCGCAATTGACCGCCTTCATCGACCAGCAATTGGCCTGATCAAGATGTCGGCGGAATGACCCGCAGGACAGCAGATAAAACCGGGACATTCGTACCCGGTTTTTCTTTTTCTGGCACGGCCAAAAACCTGTCATAATTTCCCTTAAGGCACCCCCAACAGGGAAATCCGCCTTGACCACCGGTACTTACTGCCCCTGACCCCGGGCGACCTCCGGTTCTGAACACCTCCACCCGGTTCACTGATGACGATCCCCAACGGATCGTTGATATACAGGCCAACTCCCATGCATTTGAATGAACTCAAGGCACTTCATGTGTCCGAACTCCTGAAGCAAGCCGATACGCTCGAAATCGAGAACACGGGTCGCATGCGCAAACAGGAACTGATGTTTGCCATCATCAAAAAGCGCGCCAAAGGCGGTGAACAGGTGTTTGCCGATGGCGTGCTCGAAATCCTGCCCGATGGCTTTGGTTTTTTGCGCAGCCCCGACTCCAGCTATACGGCCAGCACAGACGACATTTACATCAGCCCCAGCCAGGTACGACGCTTCAATTTGCACACCGGCGACATGATCGAAGGCGAAGTGCGCATTCCCAAAGACGGCGAGCGTTACTTTGCCCTGACCAAGCTCGACAAGGTCAACGACGACCTGCCCGAGAACAACAAACACAAAGTCATGTTCGAGAACTTGACGCCGCTGTTCCCCAAAGAGCAGATGCGCCTGGAGCGCGACATCAAGGGTGAAGAAAACATCACCAGCCGCGTGATCGACATCATTGCCCCGATTGGCCGCGGCCAACGCGCCTTGATCGTGGCCCAGCCCAAGTCGGGCAAGACGGTGATGATGCAGCAGATCGCGCACGCCATCACGGCCAACTACCCCGATGTGCACCTGATGGTCTTGCTGGTCGACGAGCGCCCGGAAGAAGTAACCGAAATGCAGCGCAGCGTACGCGGCGAAGTGATCTCCTCCACCTTCGACGAACCCGCTGCCCGCCATGTGCACGTGGCCGAAATGGTGATTGAGCGCGCCAAGCGCCTGGTCGAGCTGAAAAAAGACGTGGTCATTTTGCTGGACTCGATCACCCGACTGGCCCGCGCCTACAACAACGTGGTGCCTTCCTCGGGCAAAGTGTTGTCGGGCGGTGTGGACGCCAACGCTTTGCAACGCCCCAAGCGCTTCTTTGGTGCCGCACGCAAAGTGGAAGAAGGCGGCAGCCTCACCATCATCGCTACGGCGCTGGTTGACACTGGCAGCCGCATGGACGAGGTGATCTTTGAAGAATTCAAGGGCACCGGCAACTGCGAGATCCATCTGGAACGCCGCCTGTACGAAAAACGCGTGTTCCCAGCCATCAACCTCAACCGCAGCGGCACCCGCCGCGAAGAGTTGCTGCTGCAGCCCGAAGTGCTGCAAAAAACCCGCATCCTGCGTCAATTCATGTACAACATGGACGAAATCGAGGCGATGGAAATGGTCTTGAAGAGCATGAAAGCCACGAAGAACAACTCCGAATTCTTCGACATGATGCGACGCGGCGGCTGATGCCCTATAATCGATAGGTTTTGCGGAAAGTGCACTCAGATGGTCTGAAGTGTGGCTACCGTAGCGAAAATAAAAGGATTTCCCCATGAAAGACGGCATTCACCCCAACTACCGTGAAGTTTGCTTCCAAGACATGTCCAATGGTTTCAAGTTCGTGACCCGTTCATGCGCTAACACCAAAGAGATGATCAAAATGGAAGACGGTCGCGAATTGCCTTGGTACAAGCTGGACACAACCAGCGAGTCGCACCCCTTCTACACTGGCACACAAAAGTCAGTGGACAACATGGGTGGCCGCGTGGAGAAATTCCGCAACCGTTTCGGCAAGATTTCCAGCGGCAAATAATCTGCTGTTCTTCTTCCCCGCAAGGGCAGTCCGGGCAACCGGTCTGCCCTTGTTGCATTGGGAAAACCTTTTGCCTTGGCATGGCCTCTGGCACCTCTTTTGCAACAGACCTGCTATCTTCTGATCCTGTGAACCAGCCCACCCCCGCCATCGTTGCACAACATGCTGTACGCCGTCTGCCACGTTTGGCCTTGCTATTGCTGTGCGCTGCTTATGTACTGCCTGGTTTTTTGGGTCGTGCACCTTGGAAGTCCGAAGACATAGAAGCCTTTGGCTACATGCTTCAATTGGCCCAACCTGCCTGGGGCGAGGCTGTCAGCTGGCTCAAACCCACCTTGCTCGGACAGCAGGACGACAGTCTGGCACTGCTGCCTTTCTGGCTGGGTGCCGCCGCTATCCGCCTTGCACCCACTGGCTGGGAAGATTTTTTTGCCCGTGTTCCTTTCATGGGCATGTTGGCACTGACCCTTGCATCCACTTGGTACGCTGTTTACGCGCTGGCCCGTCACCCTGCAGCGCAACCCGTTGCCTTCGCTTTTGGAGGGGAAGCCAAACCCAAAGATTACGCCTGCGCACTGGCCGATGGCGGCTTACTGGCGCTGATGGCATGTCTTGGCCTAGCGCGCTTGTCGCATGAAATAACACCTGCACTCAGTCAGTTGTGTCTGGCCTCCTTGCTTTTTCTGGGCCTGTCTACTTTGCCCAACCATCGCATCTACAGCGGTTTGTCTTTTGCAGTGGGCATGCTGGGTCTGACCTTGTCGGGTGCGCCCAGTTTGGCGTTATGGCTGGGCGTTGGTGGCTCATGGATTCGAGCCATCGCGCAACCCGATCCGAGTCAGCGGCGATTGAGCATGCTCGAGTTGGGTTTGCTGGCGCTGATTTGCCTGCTGTGCATTACCACTGCAGGAGTCTTGGATCTGTGGCGCTGGCGTGTTGTTCCTCATCACATGGTGGACCTGCACATCTTGGCCAAACTCATGATGTGGTTCACTTGGCCCGCTTGGCCCTTGGCATTGTGGTCTTTGTGGCGTTGGCGCGGCCAACTCTCGCAGGGATGGCGCTATCCGCATCTGGGACTCCCTCTGTGGTTTGCCTCAGTGACCATTGGAACGACATGGGTCACTGGCTTGTCTGACCGCGCTTTGCTTGTCTCGCTGCCCGCCGTGGCAACGTTGGCTGCTTTTGCTTTACCCACATTGCGCAGGAGCCTGAGCGCTTGGATTGACTGGTTCACCCTGCTGTTTTTCAGCATTTGTGCACTGATCGTCTGGGTCGTCTGGATCTCAATGCAAACAGGCATGCCTGCCCAACCCGCAATCAATGTCGCCAGACTGGTGCCAGGATTCGCACCTGAATTCTCATGGGCCACTTTTTCACTTGCGCTGACAGCGACACTGGCCTGGTTCTGGCTCGTCAAATGGCGAATTGGCCACCATCGGACGGCCATCTGGAAGAGCATGGTGTTACCAGCCAGTGGTGCTGTGCTGTGTTGGATGCTGGTCATGAGCCTGTGGTTGTCCTTGCTTGATTTCTCACGCAGCTATGTCCTCATGGTGAAAAAAGTCACCCAACTCACAGGGCCTGTCAATTGCCTCCAATACGCAGGCATCAGCCGAGCGCAAGGCGCTGCCTTACGATTTCACGCCAAAGTACAACTCATGTCGGTCCACATGCCGCAAACAGATTGCCGTTGGCTGATTGTGGATCGCACCAACCTGTCCTTGCTGTCCACCAAACTGAAACAACTCGGCTGGACTGAAGTGGCCCAAGCACCTCGTGTGGAAAACAAAGAAGAAAGCATTGTCATCTTCAAGCCCACAGCGGCCATGCCCTGAACGATGTCTGAGCTGGGCATCATCGCCCGCCACGCGGGCACTGTTCTCGTCGGGCAATTGGCCGTCATGGCCTTTGGCGTTGCCGACACCCTGATCGCTGGACGCTACAGCCCCCAAGCCCTGGCGGTGCTGTCGCTGGCGTCATCGATCTACATCAGCATCTATGTGGCGCTCAACGGCATGCTGCAATCGGCACTGCCCGTCTGGGCTCAGTTGCGCGGCGCAGGTCGACTGGCCGAGATTGGACCATCGGTGCGACAAGCGCTCTACATCTGCGCAGGCGCGGCCCTGATCGGCTTCGCCGCTTTGTGGTTTCCACAGCCCTGGTTGGCCTGGACCGATGTGCCGCCCGCGCTTTGGCCAGAAGTGCGCAGCTACCTTCAAGTGCTGGCCATTGCCTTGATACCCTCTTTGCTGTTTCGCATGTACAGCACACTCAACCAGAGTTTGGGCTACCCCCGTTTGGTGACCGCGCTGCAAGCGGGTGCCTTGCTGGTGAAAATCCCACTGTCCTATGCTTTGACCTTTGGTCTCCAGCTGGGCAGTGTCCAGATCGATGGCATGGGGGTGGTGGGCTGTGCATGGGCCACGCTGGGGGTGAACCTGTTCATGTGCCTGACGGGTCTGTATCTGCTGCGCACACAAGACATCTACCGCCCCCATCAACTGTGGCAGAAAATGGAGGCCCCGCATGGGCCCACGCTCTGGCGCTTTTTGCAACTGGGCGTGCCAGCGGGCTTGTCCATCATGGTCGAGGTCACCTCGTTCACCTTGATGGCCTTGTTCATCGCACGCCTGGGCGCTGTGTCCTCGGCCAGCCACCAAATCGCCGCCAGCTTGGCTGCTGTGCTGTACATGGTGCCTCTGGCGCTGGGGATCGCCAGCAGCGCACGCACGGGTTATTGGCTGGGCGCATCTCAAGCGTTCAAGGCGCGGCAAGCCGCAGGCATGGGCATTGGATTGACCGTGCTAGCAGCCCTGCTCGGTGCGGGATTGCTGGGCACATGGCGCCGCGAGATTGCGCAGGCATTCACCAGCGATGCCGCCGTGGCACAAGCTGCAACGGTGTGGCTGGGCTGGGTCGCCCTGTACCACCTGGCGGATGCTGTGCAAGCGGTGTGCGCCTTTTTACTGCGGTGCTACCGCATCACTTTGGCGCCCTTGATCCTGTACACCACCTTGCTTTGGGGCATGGGCCTGTATGGCGGTTATCGCCTGGCTTACCAAGGCCTTGGAACCTGGGCGCAACGCCCCAGCGTAGACACCTTCTGGATGACCAGCACAGGCGCACTGGCCATCGTGTCCCTTCTGTTTGCGGCGCTGGTGTGGCATGCATCACGCCCGCCGCGCTTGAACTGAGCCAAGGCATTGCGGCCATCTGAACAGTCGCGCAGGCAACCTGGGCACCGGCCAACACCCCTTAACTTGCGTTAAGGTCTTGGCTTTGCAACCGCCAGATGGAGCCCCCCATGATCCTTGAAATCGCCGACATCCGCATCCAGCCCGGCCAGCAAGCCGCCTTTCAAAAAGCCATCGAACATGGCCTGAACACGGTCGCCAGCCAAGCCAAAGGCTTTCGCGGTGCCAAGGTCAACCACGGCATCGAAAACCCCGAGCGCTTTGTCTTGCAAATTTTCTGGGACACCCTGGAAGACCACACCGTCGGCTTTCGCGAATCCGAGTTGTTCACGCAGTGGCGTGCCATTGTGGGCCCCTTCTTTGCGGTGCCACCCCAAGTCGAACACTTCGCCTTGACGTACCAGTCGGCCTGAGTCTGCGGCCCTGCAGGCCTTACTGCGCCTCGTGTCCCGCCACCAAACGGCCCAGCAAAGCCACGAACTGTTTTTGCTCGTCAAGACTGAGTGGGGCCAGAATCTGTGTCTGCACCTGAGCCACTGCGGCCTGCATGTTCGCCAAGGCCTGAACGCCTTGCTGCGTGATCACCAGCAATTTGCGGCGACGGTCTGTGGCGTGCGGCTGGCGACTGAGCCAACCCTTGGCCTCCAAACGACCGATCACCGAGCCAGAAGTCGCCGGATCAAAAGCCACGCGTTTGGCCAAAGTCACTTGATCGATATCGGGGGTGTCACGCAAAGCATTCAAGATCGCAAATTGAACAGGCGTGATGTCCGCTGCGGCCAAATGTTCGGCAAAAATCGCCACTGCGATTTGCTGCGCACGGCGAATCAAGTGCCCTGGCGCGGTGGCCACATCCAAATGCTTCGTCATGCTCTCACTGCTTCCATGTTTCTAGGGTTATTGCGGGTCAGCACTGCAGCGCCGAACCCGTATAGTAAGCCCACTTACGAACAATCACAGCACCGCTCTTTCACCCTCTTCACTGAAAGCCTTCCATGAGTTTTGTATTTGAACCCACGTCCACTGTTGCCTTGCCGGTTGTAGGCCAGCCCGAGCGTTTTCCCATCCACCGCGTGTATTGTGTGGGCCGCAACTACGAAGAACATGCCAAAGAAATGGGCTTCACAGGGCGTGAACCACCTTTCTTCTTTCTCAAACCCACCGACAGCCTGGTGGTCGTGGATGCCGGCCAAATCGGCAGCATGCCCTACCCCAGCCTCACCCAAAACCTGCACCACGAAATTGAACTCGTCGTGGCCATTGGTGTGGGTGGTAAAAACATCCAAGCCGCCGATGCCGAGAAACACATATACGGCTACGCCGTAGGCTTGGACATGACGCGTCGTGACTTGCAAAACGACATGAAAAAACAGGGGCGCCCTTGGTGCATTGGCAAAGCCTTTGACCAATCGGGCCCCATCGGCCCCATCACACCCAAAGACAAAGCCGGTGATGTGATCAACGCTGAAATCAGCTTGCAAGTCAACGGTGCAGACCGTCAACGCAGCAGTATTGACAAATTGATCTGGAATATTGCCGAAACCATCGAGCACCTGTCAGCGGCCTGGGAACTTCAACCCGGCGACCTGATCTTCACAGGCACTCCTGAAGGCGTGGCGGCAGTCGTTCAAGGCGATCGACTGGTCGGCCAAGTCACTGGCTTGGGCAGTTTGACCGTCGACATTCAAAAATGAAAAAAAGTGCATGAATTTCTGAAATACCGGTATTTACCCCGATATAAATCAGAACAACTTGCAACATAATTCATGTCAATCCATCTCAATGTGATCCCTTTTTCCAAATGGATGCGCACGCATTGGGTAAACACCAATTAACCGACCGATCGGTTGGTTTTATGATTGTCCGCAGACAAACCTCAAAGGAGTTCTTCGCATGAAACAACTGTTGAAACAAACCGTTCTGGCCGCTGGCTTGGCACTCGCAGGTTTGGGCGTTCAAGCCCAGACCATCACCCTGAAGGTTCACCACTTCCTGGGCCCACAGTCGATTCAGCACACCACCATGCTGGGCGACTGGTGCAAAGCCATTGCCCGTGACTCCAAAGACCGCCTGAAATGCGACATCTTCCCCGCCATGCAATTGGGTGGCACACCGGTGCAGTTGTATGAACAAGCCCGTGACGGCGTGGTCGATGTGGCCTGGACACTGCAAGCCTACACCCCCAAATTGGCCAAGCTGGAAGTGTTCGAGCTGCCCTTCATGATGACCAACGCAGAAGCCACCAGCCGCGCTGCTTGGGACTTCGGGCAAAAATATGCCCAAGAAGACTTCAAGGACGTGAAGATGCTGGCCATTCACGTGCACGGCCCAGGCAATATTTACTCCAAGAGCAAAGCCGTGCAAACCATGGCCGACCTCAAGGGCATGAAAGTGCGCGCCCCTACACGCCAGGTCAACAAAATGGTCGCCATGATGGGCGCCACGCCTGTCGCCATGCCCGTGCCGCAAGTGCCTGAAGCCTTGTCCAAAGGCGTGATCGACGGTGCCGTGATTCCATACGAAGTGGCACCTGGCCTGAAGGTCAACGAGTTGACCAACTTCACCGCCGAAACCGACCGCAGCTACAACGCGCTGTACACCACCGTGTTCGTGGTCCCCATGAACAAGGCCAAGTACGAATCTTTGCCTGCTGATTTGAAGGCGGTCATCGACAAGAACTCCGGTCGCGAACTGTCTGCATTCTTGGGCAAAACCCAAGCCGGTCAGGACGTACCCAGCAAGAAGGTCTTTGAAGCTTCTGCCAACCAGAAAATCAGCATCATCCCCAAGGCTGAGCTGGAAAAATGGAAGAAAGCCACCGACCAACTGGACGATGCTTGGGTCGCTGAAATGACTGGCAAAGGCATGGACGGCAAGGGCATGCTGCAAAGCGCGACCGATCTGATCAAGCAATACACCAAGTAAATGCACCACTGAGAACCTGGGCAATGGCTGAAGGCAGCTTGCTCAGGTTTTTTATTGCTGCTGTTGTGTCCTGATACCCACAGCATCCGTGCCCTACATTAGGCACATTTTTATTATTTTTATCCTGCAAACACCATGATGTTTTCACACTCTTTAGAGCGGATAGCACGGCTCTGCAGCATCTTAGGGGGCTTGGTCATGACCGGCCTGATGCTGATGACTTGCTACAGCCTGATTGGCCGCAACATTTTCGACACCGCCTTGATCGGTGACTTCGAGCTGACTGGGGTCGGCGCAGGAGCCGCCATTGCGCTGTTCATGCCACTGTGCCAACTCAAGCGAGAAAACATCATTGTTGATTTCTTCACCGCCAACCGCAGTGAAGCCTTCAACTTCAAACTCGACCGTTTGGGTGACCTGTTCATGACGGTCATTTTTGTCTTGCTGTCATGGCGCTGCGGCGCTGCGGCCATCAACGCCAAAGAGACCATGGGCGCCTCGATGCTGCTGGGCTTTCCCGACTGGATCGTGTTCACCAGCATGTGCATCCCCTTCGGGATCACCGCTTTCATCGCAGCGATGCAAGCCCTCTCCAAATTTGAAAACAACGATAAGGCCTCGTCATGACCCCGATCACTTTGGCTTTGCTGATTTTCGGCATCATGCTGCTGCTCATGGTGGTGCGTGTGCCCATCGCTGGCGCCATGTTCCTGGCCGGTGCGGCCGGCTTCATCCTGCAGACAGGCGTCTCGCCCTTCTTGAACTTCTTGAACAACCTGGCTTTTGCCCGACTTGCTAACTATGACCTGTCGGTGATCCCTTTGTTCATTTTGATGGGCCACTTTGCCACGCAAGGCGGCATCAGCAAGGCCTTGTTCCAGTTCGCTGCCGCCGTCATGGGCCGCTTCAAAGGTGGTCTGGCCATGGGTGCCGTGCTCGCTTGTGGCGCCTTTGGTGCCATCTGCGGCTCGTCGGTGGCCACAGCGGCCACCATCACCGGTGTGGCCTTGCCCGAGATGAAGCGTCACGGCTATTCGGGTCGCTTGGCCACCGGCACACTGGCCGCAGGCGGCACTTTGGGCATCTTGATCCCACCGTCCGTGCCCCTGGTGATCTACGCCATTCTGACGGAGCAGAACATTGCCAAGCTGTTTGCGGCCGCCATGCTGCCCGGCATCATCGCCATGGTGGGCTACATGATCGCCATCGCCATCTATGTGCGCGTGGTGCCTGGCCAAGCCCCTGACACCGAAGAAGTTGAGAAGCTGACTTTTGAATCGCTCAAAGGCATCTTGCCGATTGCCACCATCTTCGTGATCGTGTTTGGTGGCATCTATGCCGGTTACTTCACGCCCACAGAGGGTGCTGCAGTCGGTGCTTCGTCCACCTTCGTTGCAGCCTTGCTCAAGCGCGAGCTGACTTGGGGCAAGTTTCTGGAATGCTTCCACGCCACGGCCATCAGCTCCGCCATGATCTTCATGATCTTCATGGGCGCTGACGTCATGAACGCGTCTTTGGCACGCACCCAAGTGCCCGGTCAGTTGGCCGAGCTGGTGGTGTCGATGAACCTGGCCCCGCTGATGGTGGTCTCGGGCATCTTGCTGCTGTACGTGGTGCTGGGTGCGGTGATGGACGAGCTGTCCATGCTGCTGCTGACCATCCCGATCTTCTTCCCGATCATCATGAAGCTGGACTTCGGCATGACGCCCGAGCACACCGCCATCTGGTTCGGCATCATGGTGCTGATGACCGTGGGTTTTGGCATGCTGGCACCGCCAGTGGGGCTGAACGTCTATGTGGTCAACGGTATGGCCAAAGACGTGCCACTGAGCGAAAGCTACAAAGGCATCATGCCTTTCCTGATCAGCGACACCATCCGCACTTTGCTGCTGCTGTTCTTCCCTGGCATCTCGCTGTTTCTGATCCAGTACCTCACCTGATCTGACACACTGAAAGCTTCCAAGCCCCCTCGGTTCATGACCTTGGGGGCTTTTTCATGCACTCAAGTGGTTAGACTCTGTCTGAACACTTCAGCCACACACCCATTGAGCCCCCATGATGTTTGACCGCACCATTCGACACTGCCGACAATGCGGCGCCCCCGTAGCGCGGCGCCTGCCCGATGATGGTGACACCAAAGAGCGCGCCATTTGCACGGCCTGCCACACCGTCCATTACGAAAACCCGCTCAATGTGGTGGGCACCGTGCCATGGCTGGGCGACAAGGTCTTGCTGTGCAAACGCAACATTGAGCCGCGCAAGGGCAAATGGACCTTGCCCGCGGGCTTCATGGAGCTGGGTGAATCCACCTCACAGGGCGCGGCCCGGGAAACCACCGAAGAAGCAGGCGCGCAATTCATCATGGAAAATCTGTTCACGGTGATGAGCGTGCCCCGAGTGGGCCAGGTGCATTTGTATTACAGGGCCCGCCTGACCAGCGACCAATTCGACCCCGGCCATGAAACGATGGAAGCCAAATTATTCTCCGAATCTGAGATCCCTTGGGACGAACTCGCCTTCAGAACCGTGCGCGAAACCCTGGTGCATTACTTTGCAGATCGTCAAAGTGGAGAATTTGAAACACATGCTTTCGACATCGATTAAAAAATATCGCATCCGAAAATTTCCACTTTTGGCAAAGATAATGTGGTCTTTTAACTCAACAACATCAAAAAGGCCTAGCATGATCAAGTCCATTTCCGCCCTTGTGACCAGCTTGTTGGCAGTTGCCGCCATGGCACAAACTGTCACACCTGCAACAGTACCTGCTGCCGTGCCTGTCGTGGCTGCAGCCGCTGCGCCAGAAACCCACACGACACCGGCCACCAACGCACAAGCTCCTGCCAAGAAAAAGCACGCCAAGAAAGCGGTCAAAAAGGCTGACAAAAAAGCTGCCAAGAAACACAAAAAAAGCAATAAGAAAAACAAGAAGTGATCGCCTGAGCGATCAGTGATCTGGCCTGCACGCTGACCGTCGCGGGTCCCAAAGAAAAAGCCACAGCAATGAACTGACCCCAATAAGTTGGACGGTTTAAAAGGCTGATTAGGCCATAGAGGGCTGAGTTCTGTACTGCACAGGACTCAGCCCTTTTAGTTTGATCTTGATCCGATCGTTGTTGTAGTAGTGGATGTACTCCTTCAAGCCCATCTCAAGCTCTTTCACATTCTCGAATTT
>NZ_NESC01000011.1 GCF_003063575.1 Limnohabitans sp. Jir72 | reverse complement strand
GCATGCCTTTGCAGCGCCTTGACTTGGTAGTAAAACGTGCTGCGAGGCAGCTCGGCCACCTGGAGCAAAGTGGCCAAGGGGTGATGCTGCCTTAGTTCGATCAGGGCTTTCGCTTTGTCTGCGCAGCCTGCTGCTTGGCTCGAACTAAGGCATCCAACTTTTTTAGATAAGCCACCTCCGCTCGCAAGTACTCATTTTCGCGTTGCAGCTCTTGCAACGTTTTGTCCTGCACGGGCTGCTCGCTAGAGGGCGTAGTGGGTTCGGGAGGTTTCATCGGTTTTGGGCGCCCTCGGGGCTTGGGAGCTAATGCTGTGATACCGCCCTCATGGTACTTGCGCTCCCAATCCGAGACAACTCCAGTGCCCCCGCGCAGATCAAACAAGTGAATGGTCTGGTTAAACGAAAGCTCTTCGCGCCACATGTGCTCTAGGACACGCAGCTTAAATTCAGCGCTGTAATGACTGGACTTCTTGGTTAGCCCACTATCGCCGTTTTGAAGAAAGGCGCCCACCCAATGCCGTATCTGTCCATCATTGACTCCGTACTTGGCAGAAAGCTTTGTGTAGCCACCCCCACCGGCTAAGTAATCTTGAACAACAGATTTTTTAAATTTCTCGTCGTACTTCGTCATGAAAAACACCCCAAAGGTTGGATTGGTGTCCAACTTTTGGGGTGCAGTTCACAATGTGGCTTTTTCTTTGGCGACTGACCGCTGTTACACATCGATCGCTGCGGCGGACCCCGCCAGTTTGCGCAGCTCGAACTTCTGGATCTTGCCGGTGCTGGTTTTGGGCAACTCGCCAAACACCACCGCACGCGGCACCTTAAAACCCGCCAGGTGCTGCTTGCAGTGCGCCACGATCTGCTCGGGCGTGGTTTGCGCTCCGGCTTTGAGCTCCACAAAGGCGCAAGGCGTCTCGCCCCAGCGGGCATCAGGCTTGGCTACCACAGCGGCAGCCAACACATCGGGGTGGCGGTACAGCACATCTTCGACCTCGATTGACGAGATATTCTCGCCGCCCGAGATGATGATGTCCTTGCTGCGGTCCTTGATCTTGATGTAACCGTCGGGGTACTGCACCGCCAGGTCGCCGCTGTGGAACCAGCCACCCGCAAACGCCTCTTGCGTGGCCTTGGGGTTCTTGAGGTAACCCTTCATGGCGATGTTGCCCTTGAACATGATCTCGCCCATGGTCTCGCCGTCTTGCGGCACGGGCTGCATGGTTTCGGGGTCGAGCACGCGCACATCGCGCTCCAGGTGGTAACGCACACCCTGGCGGGCGTTCAAGCGGGCGCGCTCGCCAATGTCGAGCGCGTCCCACTCAGGGTGCTTGGGGCACACGGTGGCGGGGCCGTAGACCTCGGTCAGGCCATACACATGGGTCAAGTCAAAACCCATCTGTTCCATGCCTTCGATCATGGATGCGGGTGGCGCAGCGCCCGCCACCATGGCCTTGATGCCGGCAGGCACCCCCGCTTTCATGGCTGCCGAGGCGTTGACCAGCAGGCCGTGCACGATGGGGGCACCGCAGTAATGCGTGACGCCATGGTCGCGCATGGCGTCGAACATGGCCTGCGCGTCCACCTTGCGCAAACACACGTTCACGCCCGCACGTGCCGCCACCGTCCACGGAAAGCACCAACCGTTGCAATGGAACATGGGCAGCGTCCACAAATAGGCCGCATGCTTGGGCATGTCCCATTCCAGAATGTTCGAGATCGCGTTCGTCGCCGCACCCCGGTGGTGGTAGACCACGCCCTTGGGGTTGCCCGTGGTGCCGCTGGTGTAGTTCAGCGCAATCGCGTCCCACTCGTTGGCGGGCAGGCTCCAGGCAAAGTTGCCGTCTCCCCGGGCCACAAAAGCTTCATAAGTCACTGACCCCAGCTTTTCGCTTGGGCCGGTGTACAACGCGTCCTCCACGTCGATCACCAGCAAGGGCCGTGTGGACTGGCGCAGCGCCAAGGCTTTTTTCATCACGCCCGCAAACTCCGGGTCCACGATCACCGCCTTGGCCTCGCCGTGGTCCAGCATGAAAGCCACCGTCTCCGGGTCCAGTCGGGTGTTCAGAGCGTTGAGCACTGCCCCTGCCATGGGAATGCCAAAGTGCGCCTCCACCATGGGCGGCGTGTTGGGCAGCATCACGGCCACCGTGTCGTTCTTGCCAATGCCTGCCTGCGCCAAGGCACTGGCCAACTGGCGGCTGCGGCGGTAGGTGCTGGCCCAGTCTTGGCGCACATCGCCGTGCACGATGGCCAAACGCGTGGGGTACACCTCGGCCGTGCGCTCGATGAAACTCAGCGGTGAAATCGGCGCGTGGTTGGCAGGGGTCTGGGGCAAATCCTGGTCGAAGATGCTGACTTGGGTATCGGTCATGGAAGGGTCCTGTTTCGGCTGACGGTCAGATGTTGAACAGTTTGCCTGACCCGGGGCTGAAAGCCATGCTGGTTTGCCCCGAAACCCGTGCGGAATGAACCGCCCTTATCGGCGAAAATAGCTCCCTTATGGCCATCCCCCAGTCTTTCATCCAAGAGTTGCTGTCCCGTGTCGACGTCGTCGACATCGTGGGCAAATACGTGCAGCTCAAGAAAGGCGGCGCCAACTTCATGGGCCTTTGCCCCTTCCATGGCGAAAAATCACCCAGCTTCAGCGTCAGTCCCACCAAGCAGTTTTTCCACTGCTTTGGCTGCGGCAAGAACGGCAACGCCATTGGTTTCCTGATGGAGCACGCGGGCATGACCTTCATCGAGGCGGTGAAAGACCTGGCCCAACAAACGGGCATGGTGGTGCCCGAAGAACAGCAATCACCCGAAGACCGTGCACGCGCTGCAGCCCAAAAGGCCAAGCAAGACAGCCTGAGCGATGTGCTGGAAAAAGCCGGGCAAGCCTACCGCGACCAACTCAAGATCACCCCGCACGCCATCGACTACCTCAAAGGCCGGGGCCTGTCCGGCCAGATCGCCAAGCGCTTTGGCCTGGGCTACGCGCCCGAGGGGTGGCGCTCTCTGGCCAGCGTCTTCCCCAAATACGACGACCCGCTCTTGGCCGAATCTGGCCTGGTCATCGTCAACGAAGAAGACGACAAGCGCTACGACCGTTTTCGCGACCGCATCATGTTCCCCATCCGCAACATCAAGGGCGAATGCATCGGCTTTGGCGGACGGGTGATCGGCAGCGGTACCCCAAAATATTTGAATTCGCCCGAAACCCCGGTGTTCCACAAAGGCCGCGAGCTGTATGGCCTCTACGAAGCCCGCGAAGCCCTGCACAGCGCAGGCTATGTGCTGGTGACCGAAGGCTACATGGACGTGGTGGCCCTGGCCCAACTGGGCTTTGCCAACGCGGTGGCCACGCTGGGCACGGCCTGCACGCCCGACCATGTGCAAAAGCTGTTCCGCTTCACCGACGCGGTGGTCTTCAGCTTTGACGGCGACGGTGCAGGCCGACGCGCTGCCCGCAAGGCGCTCGACGGCGCCCTGCCCTACGCCACCGATGTGCGCAGCATCAAGTTTTTGTTCTTGCCCGCCGAGCACGACCCCGACAGCTATGTGCGCGAATTTGGCCAAGAGGCTTTTGCCGAGCAGATCAAACAGGCCATGCCCCTGTCACGCTTTTTGATCGAAGCGGCCAGCGCCGACTGCGATCTGCAAACCGCCGAAGGCCGCGCCAGACTGTCCAGTCAGGCCCGTCCGCTGTGGCAACTGCTGCCCGAAGGTGCGCTCAAACAGCAATTGCTGTCAGAGCTGGCGCAACTCATCCAGCTGGAAACGGCAGGCTTGGAAAAACTTTGGGGCCAACAAGCGGCCAGTGACCAACGCTTTGCGCCCGGTGCACGCAGCGCTGCCGCCCCTGCAGCTGCTTCGGCCAACGCGTCCTTCAGCCAAGCTGACAGTGCCGGGCACGACGAGTACCCGAACTACGAGCCTCACTACGGCGAGCCTTCGACCTGGTCGGGCAACACCGGTTTTGCACCCGCCAGCGGCAGCCACTGGAAAAGCAAAAACCCCAACTGGACACCGAACTGGAAAGGCGGCAACAGCCGCTTCAAGCGCGACCAACCACCACCCTACACGGGCCCGCGCACCATCCCCGCCAGCCGTGCCGACCATGCGGCCCGCTTGCTGCTGGGCAATATGGCCCTGTGGGAAACACTGGCCGGTGAAGACCACGCCATGCTGTGCGCCCTGCCCGAGCCACACGGCCCCTTGTTCGTCTGGCTCGAATCGCAATTCCATGAACACGGGGCCCTGGGCTGGTCTGCGCTGCAAGGCGAGATGCAAGCCCAAGCCTTTGCCTATGACGCCAAGCGCTGGATGGCTCAGGACAATCTGGGCACCATACCCGGCCAGGAAGAGGCTACCCCGCCCGAGCCGCAAGAGGCCCGGCAAGAGCTGCGCAGACTGCTCAACATGATGTTGATCGACCGCTTGAAGCAACTCGAAACCGAAGCCCTGACACAGGCCAGCTCAGGCCAAGACCCCGAAGCCCAACAACGTTGGCGCAGCCTGCATGAACGACGCAAGGAACTGATGGCGACATCGGCGATCACCACGCTGTGATAAGGCCAAGGTGAACGCCTTCCTTTTGTGATCGCGAACCTAGCGGGGCGCTGCAGTTCGTCAACAGGCCCACAAAAGCTGTGCGCTGAGCTAAAGATTACTTGCCCACCAACTGATTGAGCTTGTCGGCCTCAAAGTTCTCATGCGTGGCGGCCTCGCGTGGCAGGTGCACTTGCTGGTGCGCGCACAGCTCCTCCAGCGCTTTCCAGATCATGGCAATCTGGTGTTCCTGACCGGCGGCATTGTCGATCAAGCCGCGCATGGCCTGGCTCAGCGGGTCGTCGTCCTGGGTGATGCCATAGGCATTGAACTTGGGTTGCGCGCTCGACACATCAGCGCTCTCGCCCGACTTGGAGGGGATGATCCGGGCGGGAATGCCCACAGCCGTTGCCCCGGCGGGGACGGGCTTGATCACCACCGCGTTGCTGCCGATCTTGGCGCCGTCGCCCACTTCAAAGCCGCCCAGCACCTTGGCCCCAGCACTCACCACCACGTCTTTACCCAATGTGGGATGGCGTTTGGCCCCTTTGTACAGGGATGTGCCGCCCAAGGTCACACCTTGGTAAATGGTGCAGCCGTCGCCAATTTCGGCCGTCTCACCCACCACCACGCCCATGGCGTGGTCAAAAAACACCCGCTCGCCAATCTTGGCGCCAGGGTGAATCTCGATCCCAGTGAGCCCACGCGAAATGTGCGAGATGAAACGCCCCAACCATTTGAAGCCGTGGTTCCAGCACCAGTGCGCACGGCGGTGCAATACCAAAGCGTGCAAACCGGGGTAACAAGTCAAGACCTCCCAAGCGGTGCGGGCCGCAGGGTCCCGGTCAAGGATGCACTGGATGTCGGAGCGAAGGCGAGAAAACATAGCCCTAGTCTATCGCTTGGCCTGAGTAGCCTGGATCATGGCCTTGGCCACCCCACGCAGGATGTGGATTTCCTCCGGGCTCAGTTCCGCCCGGTTGAACAACTGGTTCAAACGGGGCATCAGCTTTTTGGGTGCGGCCGGGTCCAGAAAACCAATGTCGGTCAACGCCTGCTCCCAATGGCCGAGCATGCCTGCCACCTGCTGGGCATCGGCCTTGTCGGCAGGTGCGATCACGCCCTGCACCGGAAAACCGCCCAAAGCCACCCGCCAGTCGTAGGCGACCACCTGGATGGCCGAGCCCAGATTGAGCGAGCCGAACTGCGGATTCGTCGGGATCGACAAGGCCACGTTGCAGCGGTAAACGTCTTCGTTTTTCATGCCAAAGCGCTCGGAGCCGAACAAGAAGGCCACGCATTGCTCGGGTGCGCCGGGCTTCGTCAGCTCGGCAAAGTGCTCACGCGGCGAGCGGGTGGGTGGGCCAAAGTCGCGCGGCGTCATGGCGGTGGCGCACAGGTGGGTCACACCGTCCAGGGCTTCGTCCAGCGTCTCCACCACACGGGCGTTGGCCAGCACATCATTGGCCCCGCTGGCGCGCTGGATGGTTTCTTCCTTGCGCAGCACATTGGCCCAGCGCGGCTTGACCAACACCAGGTCGTCAAAGCCCATGACCTTCATGGCCCGGGCGGCTGCGCCCACATTGCCAGCATGGCTGGTTTCTATCAGGATGAATCGCGTTTTCATGCCCTGATTGTCCATGCAAGACCCACTGCCTCCGAGACAAACCACACCATCTGGCCCAAAAGTGCGCCACAAAGGCCCGATTTCATGGGAAAATCAGCGCTTCGCCACCGTGATCGTGCGGCGGCCAGTCCAGGTTCTTCACACAATTTATGTCGTCCAATCTCCACCCCATGCTCAACGTGGCCGTCAAGGCTGCGCGCGCCGCTGGCGCCATCATCAACCGCGCCGCGCTCGACGTTGAAGCGGTCCGCATCTCGCAAAAGCAAGTCAACGACTTCGTGACCGAGGTCGACCATGCGAGTGAAAAAGTCATCATCGACACCTTGCTGACCGCCTACCCTGACCACGGCATCCTGGCCGAAGAGTCGGGCAGCACACACGGCAACCCCCACGCTGACCACATCTGGATCATCGACCCCTTGGACGGCACGACCAACTTCATCCACGGCTTCCCTATTTACTGCGTGAGCATTGCCCTGCAAGTGCGCGGCAAGATCGAGCAAGCTGTCATTTACGACCCCACCCGCAACGACCTGTTCACCGCCACCAAAGGCCGTGGCGCCTTCATGAACGACCGCCGCCTGCGTGTGAGCAAGCGCATTCGCCTGCAGGAATGCATCATCTCCACCGGTTTCCCCTTCCGCAAGGGCGACAACTTCAACCAATACCTGCGCATGATGGGCGACGTGATGCAGCGCACCGCCGGCCTGCGCCGCCCCGGCTCGGCCGCACTCGACCTGGCCTATGTGGCCGCTGGTTTCACCGACGGTTTCTTTGAAACAGGCCTCTCGCCTTGGGACGTGGCTGCAGGATCGCTGCTGGTCACCGAAGCCGGTGGCCTGATCGGCAACTTCACCGGCGAGTCCGACTTTTTGGAACAAAAAGAATGCCTGGCCGGTGCGCCGCGCATCTACGGCCAATTGGTCAGCATCTTGGGCAAGTTCAGCAAGTTCGCCAACGCTGGCGACAAAGCCGCTGTGCGCAGCGCTGTCGAGACCCTGAGCCGCGAACGCACCTCGGACAGCCATGACCCGGAAGCCGAAGCCCAAGACGCTGCGGCCGAAGGCGACGAACCCAAAGACGCACCGTTTTAAGCCATGAGCGCGCTCGACCTGAGTGCCCACACCCCCATGATGGCCCAGTACTTGGGCATCAAGGCGGAGTTCCCTGACACGCTGGTGTTCTACCGCATGGGCGACTTTTACGAGTTGTTCTTTGCCGACGCTGAAAAAGCCGCCGGCCTGCTCGACATCACCTTGACGCGCCGGGGCCAGTCCGCTGGCCAACCGGTGGTCATGGCGGGCGTGCCCTTCCATTCGGTCGAGACGTATCTGGCCCGGCTCATCAAACTGGGCGAATCGGTCGCCCTGTGTGAACAGGTCGGCGATGTGGCCACGGCCAAAGGCCCGGTGGAGCGCAAAGTGGTGCGCGTGGTCACCCCCGGCACACTCACCGACACCGAACTGCTGCCCGACAAGAGCGAAGCCATCTTGCTGGCCGTGCACCAGGCCGCCAAAAACCGTTGCGGCCTGGCTTGGCTGAGCATCACACAAGGCGTGGTGCATTTGGCCGAATGTGCGCAAGACGAACTGGCCGACTGGGTTGACCGCATCAGCCCCAGCGAGCTGCTGGCCAGCGCGGGCATGACGCCCACGTTTGAGCAAAAACTGCGCGGCCTCAAAACCGCCGGGCGCGGCAGCTGGGCACTGGCCCTGCGGCCAGATTTTCAGTTTGACGCAGGCTTGGGCCAGCGCAAGCTGCGCGAACAACTGCAAGCCGCATCGCTGGCCGCCTGGAGCGCCGAGGCGCTGGCCGACGCGCATGCCGCCGCCGCTGCGCTGCTCACCTATGCCGAGCACACCCAAGGCCGCACATTGCCGCATGTGCAGCGCGTGCAAGTTCAGCGCTCTGACGCGCTGATCGACCTGCCCGCCAGCACGCGCCGCAATCTGGAGCTGACGCAAACCCTGCGAGGCGAGGATTCACCCACGCTGTTTTCGCTGCTGGACACCTGCATGACCGGCATGGGCAGCCGCTTGCTCAAAAGCTGGCTGCTGAGCCCGCCGCGTGACCGGCAGGTCGCCATCGACCGCCTGCAAGCGCAAGCTGTGCTGCGCGGCGAGAGCGGCGCAGGCCCCTGGAGCAGCCTGCGCGAACAACTCAAGGGCACAAGCGACGTGGAACGCATCACCGCCCGCACCGCGCTGCGCCAAGTGCGCCCACGTGAGCTGGTGGCGCTGCGCCATGCGCTGGCGCGTGCGGCTTCGCTGTCCACGCAACTGCAAGCCCTTCAGCCCGAGCCCGGCAGCTTGCTGGCCGGCATGGCCCGCTGGCTGACCCCGCCCACAAACTGCGCCGAGCTGTTGCAAATGGCCCTGCTCGAAGTGCCCGCTGCGCTGGTGCGCGACGGCGGCGTGATCGCCGACGGCATGGACGCCGAGCTGGACGAGCTGCGCGGCATCCAGACCAACTGCGATGCGTTTTTGTTGGACCTGGAAACCCGCGAAAAAGAGCGCACCGGCATTGCCAACCTGCGCGTGCAGTTCAACAAGGTGCATGGCTTTTACATCGAGGTCACGCAAGGCCAACTCGACAAAGTGCCGGACGACTACCGCCGCCGCCAAACCCTGAAAAACGCCGAGCGCTTCATCACGCCCGAGCTGAAAACCTTTGAAGACAAAGCCCTGTCTGCCCAAGAGCGGGCGCTGGCCCGCGAGAAGTGGCTGTATGAAGGCCTGCTCGACCAGCTGCAGCCCTTTGTGCCCGCGCTCACCGCTTTGGCGCAAGCCATGGCATCGCTCGACGTGCTGTGTGCACTGACCGAGCGCTCTTTGACACTCAATTGGTGTGCGCCCGAGTTCAGCAAAGAGCCTTGCATCGAAATCCGCCAAGGTCGCCACCCTGTGGTCGAAGCACGCTTGGCCGAGCTGTCGGGTGCCAGCTTCATCGCCAACGACACGGTGCTGGGCAGCAAGCAGCGCCTGCAAATCATCACCGGCCCCAACATGGGCGGTAAATCGACCTACATGCGCCAGGTGGCACTGATCGTGCTTTTGGCCAGCATCGGCAGCCATGTGCCCGCCAGCCGCTGCCGCCTCGGCCCCATCGACGCCATCCACACCCGAATCGGCGCGGCCGACGACCTGGCCAACGCCCAATCGACCTTCATGCTGGAGATGACCGAAGCCGCGCAAATCTTGCACAGCGCCACACCCCACAGCCTGGTGCTGATGGACGAGATCGGGCGTGGCACCTCGACTTTTGATGGCCTGGCCCTGGCCAGCGGCATCGCCACGCACCTGCACAACAAAACGCAGGCCTTTGCGCTCTTTGCCACGCACTACTTTGAGCTGACCGAGTTCCCGGCCACGCACACCGCCGCCGTCAACATGCATGTGAGCGCGGCCGAATCGGGCGCGTCCATCGTGTTCTTGCACGAGCTGCAACCCGGCCCGGCCAGCAAAAGTTATGGCGTGCAGGTGGCGCGGCTGGCGGGTATGCCTGCGGCGGTGCTCAACCACGCGCGCCATGCGCTGAGCGCGCTCGAATCGGGCGCCCAAGATGCACGCGCTCAGGTGGACCTGTTTGCCGCCCCGCCGGAGACCGAAGCCGCTGGCCCCTCACCTGTGGAAGCGGCCCTGGCCCAAATCAACCCCGACGCTTTGAGCCCCCGCGAGGCGCTCGATGCCCTGTATGCCTTGCAGCGTTTGCTGCCCAAAAATTAAAGAGCTGATCCATGACTTATTGCGTTGCCGTCAAAACCCGCGCCGGTTTGGTGTTCCTCTCTGATTCCCGCACCAATGCGGGCCTGGACCAAATCAGCACCTTCCGCAAAATGATCGTCTATGAAAAAGCGGGCGACCGTTTCATGACGCTGCTGTCAGCAGGCAACCTGAGCATTTCGCAGTCGGTGCGCGAAGTGCTGCAAATCGAAAAACTGGTCGAACCCGGCCAGGACGAGCCACTGACCATCTGGAACGCCAAGAGCATGTTCGACGCCACCCGCGTGCTGGGCGCGGCCGTGCGCCGGGTGTACGAGCGCGACGCCGCTGCACTGCGGGCTTCGGGCGTGGAGTTCAACGTGTCCATGATTTTTGGTGGCCAGATCGGCGGCGAAGGCATGCGCCTCTTCCAGGTCTATTCGCCCGGCAACTTCATCGAAGCCACCGACGAGACGCCCTACTTCCAGATTGGCGAATCCAAATACGGCAAGCCTGTGCTCGACCGCGTCATCACCCCCGACACCCCGCTGGACGAAGCCGCCAAATGCGCCCTGGTGTCGATGGACTCAACCCTCAAGTCCAACCTGTCGGTGGGCCTGCCGCTGGACATGGTGGTCTACAAAGCGGGCAGCCTGCACACCGATCGCATCATGTGCATCGACGAGCACAACCCTTACTTTCAGATGTTGCGCAGCAGCTGGGGCGACAAGCTGCGCCAGATGTTCGACAGCATCGAAGACCCGATGTGGCACGGCGGCGCGACCGACATCCCACTCATGGTGCCGCCTGTGCGCAACGCCTTGCTCAAGAAGATCACCACGCCCGAAGAAAAACTGATCTGATGGGCACTCGCGTCGCCCACACAGGTTAGCTTCTGCGAAGCCTTGCATCCTGTAGGAGCCCACCCCGTGGGCGATTCAGTCGTCCGAGATTCAAAAGCCATGGCCACAGGGCGTGGCCACCACTGCAACACACACAACGATCCGCATGACCGCCCGCATCATTTTCTCGCACGGCAACAGCTTTCCGGCCAGCACCTACCGCGTCATGCTCGACAGCCTGCGCCAGCGGGGGTTTGACCTCGATGCAGTGGAGATGTTCGGCCACGACCCCAAGTATCCGGTGACCAACAACTGGCCACATCTGGTGCAGCAATTGGCCGACTTTGCGCGTGACAAGCAAGGTGATGGTGCTCCGGCCTTTTTGGTCGGCCACTCGCTGGGCGGCATCCTGAGCCTGATGTGCGCGGCCCGCCACCCCGAGCTGGCGCGTGGCGTGTTGCTGCTCGACTCGCCCGTGCTGGGCGGTTGGCGCGCCACCACGCTGGGTCTGGCCAAACGCACCCCCCTGATCGGGGCGCTGTCACCCGGGCGCATCAGCCAAAAACGCCGCCACCACTGGCCCAGCGCACAGGCCGCGTTGGAGAGTTTCCAGCACAAAAAATCCTTTGCCCACTGGGACCCGCAGGTGCTGCGTGACTACATCGAGTACGGCACGCACGACGCAGGTGGGCAACGGGTCCTGAGTTTTGACCGCGATGTGGAAACCGCGATCTACAACAGCCTGCCTCACAAACTCGACAGCCTGCTCAAACGCAAACCCCTCAAATGCCCCGCCGCATTCATTGGCGGGACGCACTCTGCCGAAATGCGCCAAGCGGGTGCTGAGCTGACCCACAAAGTGGTCAAGGGCCGCATCATGATGCTCGACGGCTCACACCTGTTCCCGATGGAAAAACCGCTGGCCACAGCAGCCGCCATCGAAGCCAGCTTGCGCAACATCGGAGCCTGATCTGTAGGCCGTGGGCCCCAGCGTGCGTTTTGTAGGAGCCCACCCTGCGGGCGATGGGCGTGGAACACGGGCGGCAAGTCATCGCCCACGGGGTGGGCTCCTACAAAGGGACACACCGTCAACGGCAGACCTCAAGCCGCCCAGGTCACCAGCCCGCTGTAGCTGGTGCCCAACACCACCAAGCCAAATACGATCCGGTACCAAGCGAACACCTCAAAGCTGTGGCTCGAGATGAACTTGAGCAGCCAGCGCACACACACCCAAGCGCTGATGAAAGACACGAAGAGGCCAACGCCAAACAAAGGCGCATCGGCCATGCTCAGCAAGGCGCGTTCTTTGTAGAGGCTGTAAGCGCCCGCGCCAATCAGCGTGGGGATCGCCAGATAAAACGAGAAATCGGTCGCCGCCTTGCGCGACAAGCCGAGCAACATGCCGCCAATGATGGTGGCGCCACTGCGGCTGGTGCCCGGGATCATGGCCAGGCACTGCACCAAACCCACCTTGAGGGCATCGCGCCCGCGCATGTCTTCCACCTCGTGAATGCGCACCGTGCTGGCCGGGCGACGCTCAGCCCACAAGATGATGAAGCCACCGATGATGAAGGTGCTGGCCACTACGCCCGGCGTGAACAAATGCGCCTTGATCGCCTTGCCCAGCAGCAAACCCAAAATCACGGCGGGCACAAAGCCGATGAAGACATTGAAGGCAAAACGCTGCGCCGCTGCGCTGTGCGGCAAAGCTTTAATTGTCGAGCTGATCTTTTGCCAGTACACGATGATCACGGCAAAAATCGCGCCGGTCTGGATCGCGATGTCAAACACCTTGGCCTTGTCATCGTCAAAGCCCAGCAAGGCCCCGGCCAGGATCAAATGCCCTGTTGAAGAAATCGGCAAGAACTCGGTCAAACCTTCGACCAGCCCCATCACGGCGGCTTTGAGCAGCAATAAAGTATCCACAAGTACTCCAGAAATTTGAAATGGATTATCGCCTCAGAGTGCGCTTTGACCGGACAAGCTGCGTGCACCGGCTGCCACTCGCACCGCACATTGGCATCTTGCGCCCGGGCCATTGGCTTTCATCGCAAACCCATTTACCTGTGGACACCCCGCAGGCACATTACGGCCAGATCAAAGCTTCAGGACGAAACATGCAACTGACACCCCTTATCGCTGTGCACATGAGCGCCGCCATCACCGCCGTGGTGCTCGGCCCCTTTGCCCTGTGGGCCCGGCTAGGCCGCACCACACGCCCGCGCCTGCACCGCGCCTTGGGCTATGCCTGGGTCACCTGCATGGTTGCGGCGGCCGTGAGTGCCGTGTTCATACGCGACTTCCAATGGCCCAATCTGGCTGGGTACACCCCGATTCACTTGTTCATTCCGCTGACGTTTTTCATGTTGTACCGCGCCTTTGTGTATTTGCTTCAAGGCAACGTTCAGGGCCACCGCCAAAGCATGCAGCGGCTGTACGTCAGTGCGTGTCTCGTCGCTGGCGCATTCACCTTGCTGCCTGGGCGCTACCTGGGCGCTACCTGGGTCAATTGATCTGGTCTGACTGGCTGGGCTTGATTTAATCCATCACACACAAAAAGAATCCATGCAAACACTCCAACACATCCCCGTCTGGGTTTTCGGCCTGCTCATCGGCCTGATCGCTTTGGGCCTGCTGCAAACGCGCACCCGGCACATCCCCAAGCAACGGCTTTTGGGCATCAACATCGCGCTGACGGTATTCACACTGGTGGGGGTCGTCCAGCAGTGGCGACCCACGCCTTGGCTGGCGCTGGGCCTGCTCAGCTGGGCGGCCAGCTGCGCACTTGTGGGCTGGGCCTTGGGCCAAGGCCCAGCACCGACAGGCGCAAGCTACAACGCCGACACCCGGCGCTACACGGTGCCGGGCAGCTGGCTGCCTCTGGCCTTGTTCATAGCGATTTTTGCCTGCAAGTTTGTGGTGGGCATGCTGACCGCTACCGCACCAGAGCACATTCACAGCCTGAACGCAGCCATCGGCATCAGCGCCGTGTATGGCTTGTTTTCGGGGGTGCTCAATGGCCGGGCGTTGCGTTTGCTGAAACTGCCCACACGCCAGAACCTGCGTGTCCCTTTGTCCCCGTAGGGCATCGGCTTCAGCCCAACATGAAACCGTGGCCGCCACCCAAATCCGCGGCGGCTTGCCCAACCCGGCTTTCAGCGACACAGACCGCCAAAAAGCCTTTGACCAAATCGCGTTATTCTTCATGCACAAGCTCTATTGAGCCGGCCTCACGATGTTTGAATTTTCGTGTGCCTTGGAGGCGTCCCATTGACCTTGACCCCGTAGGAGCCCACCCCGTGGGCGATAGGCTGACACACGCCATGCGAACCATCGCCCACGGGGTGGGCTCCTGCACCCAGACATGCTCTATGCCTACCGCTTCAGGACCTCACAAAGCCAGAACAATCATCCCGCCATGACCACCAACTACATTCTTGCCTGGCTGCCCCATAACCAACGCAAACCGCTGCTGAAACGTCTGCTGATCGTGTGGGCGGTTGCGCTGCCGATTGCGGTGGCCACTTGGATAGGCCGCAAAGGCGATGGCATGCCGCACAGTTTTGACATGTCACTGGTGTATTCCTACGCCATCTCCACCTTCATTTGGCTGTTCACCGATGTGGCGCGGTTTGCGTTCAAGGGCGTTCTGCGTTCCCAAGCGCCGTACTACTGGCCGCCCGCGCTGCGTGCGGGCTTGATGATGCTGATCGGCGTACCCATAGGCTATGTATTGGGCACGTTGGTCGGTGATGCGTATGCTGGCTGGTCCACCTGGGATTTGTGGCGTCTCAACACCAACCGCTTTGTCGGCATGCTGGTCAGTGCCATCGTCATCAGCGCCGGGTTTGTGACTTTCTTTTTCCAACGCGGCAAGGCCGAGGCCTTGGCCCAAGAGGTCACACAAGCCCAGCTCATGCTGCTGCAGTCGCAGCTGGAGCCGCACATGCTGTTCAACACGCTGGCGCATTTGCGCGCGCTCATTGGGCACGACACCGAACGTGCCCTGGCGATGCTCGACCACCTGAACGACTACCTGCGCACCACGCTGCAGGCCTCGCGCCAAGTGCTGCACCCGCTGAGCGATGAGTTTTCGCGGCTGGAGGACTACCTGAGCCTGATGGCGATCCGCATGGGGCCGCGATTGAGCTTTGAGCTGGACTTGCCCTCTAGCCTGCACCACACCCAAGTGCCCAGCTTCATCTTGCAACCGCTGGTCGAAAACGCCATCCGCCACGGACTGGAACCCGTCGTAGCTGGTGGCCGAATCGAGGTGCAGGCAAGTGCCGACGGCACACAACTGCTGCTGACCGTGCGCGACAACGGCTTGGGCATCAGCGAACTGGCGCTGGCCGAATCAGGCAGCACTGCCAGCACCAGCGGCACCACTGCATCGTGGGGCCTGGCCCATGTGCGCCAACGCCTGCACACCTTGTATGGCAACCGCGCAGGCATGCACATCAACCCCTTGCGCACTGGCGGCACCTGCGTGGTGCTGACTTTGCCTGTGACAAATCCACACGCCGCCGCATGAACACCCGCCCCACCGCCCTGATCGCCGAAGACGAAGTCCTGCTGGCCCAGGCCCTGCAAACCGAACTGCAAACACTGTGGCCCGATCTGCAAGTGCTGGCCACCGCAGGCGACGGCCTGAGCGCCGTGCAACTGGCGTTGCAACACTGGCCCGATGTGCTGTTTTTTGACATCCGCATGCCCGGCCAAAGTGGCTTGGAGGCCGCAGCCGCCCTGGCCGATGAGTGGCCAGACGACAGGCCCTTTCCGCTGTTGGTGTTCGTCACCGCTTACGACCAATACGCCATCCAGGCGTTTGAAGCGCAGGCGGTGGACTACGTGCTCAAGCCTGTGCGCACAGACCGCCTGGCCCAAACCGTGAGCCGACTGCAAAAGGCCTTGGGCCAGCGCCAGCACAAGCCAGCCACCACGACCGATCTGGACCCGGTGCTGCAACAGCTGCGTGCTCTGTTGAACGCCCCCACCGAGCAACCTCGCCAGCAAGCGCCCTTGCAACTGCTGCAAGCCAGCGTGGGCAACCAGCTGCGCATGGTGCCCGTGGCAGACGTGCTGCGCCTGGAGGCCGCTGACAAATACGTGCGCGTGTTCACCCATGACGGCAGCGAAGTGCTCTTGCGCACCCCGCTCAAAGAACTCATGCAGCGGCTGGACGCCCAGGTCTTTTGGCAAATCCACCGGGGCTCGGTGGTGCGGGCCAGCGCCATCGAGTCGGTCGCCCGCGACGAGTCAGGTCGTCTGAGCCTGAGCTTGAAGGGGCAGCGCGAAAAACTGAACGTGAGTCGCCTTTACGCGCACCTGTTCAAGGCGATGTAAGCAACAAAAGGCCCTGCCCCCACGGCCCTCATGCCGCGTGCAAACGTGCACGCCGATGTCTGCGCAAATGCATCACCGCCAGCGCCAGCGACGCCAGCTGCAAGACCGCGCAAAAGTAAAACGGTGCGCCCATGCGCCAGTCGCCACGCGGCAAGTGCGACACCAGGCCCAGCAAAGGCGCCCCCAGCATAGGGGCCACCACGGCAGTCAGGCTGCTCAGGGCACTGACCGCGCCCATGGTCTGGCCTTGGCTTTTGCTGTCGGCAGCTGAAGAAATCATGCTTTGAACCGAAGCTGTCACCGTGCCACCCAGCAAGTTGATGGCGATGACGGCGTACATCATCCAGCCCTCGGTGGCCGCGCCCCACAGCGTGTAGGCGACGACCGAAGACACCAAGCCCATGATGGCCAGCTTTTGTGGCGCAAAGCGCTTGAGCAAACGGCCCATCAAAACACCCTGCACCAGGACCGCCACAATGCCCACCACGGCCAGCGACCAACCGTTTTCTTGCGGCCCCCAGCCGAACTTGAAGCTGTTGTAGAGCACCCAGACGGTGTAGAGCACAAACTGTGCAAGCCCGCTGAAAGCCACCACACCCACCAGCGGCCCCACGCCTTTGAGCTGCGCCAGCTTTCGAAGCGACGATGCTGGATTGGCCGCACGCCAACTGAACGGCTTGCGCTGCGACATGGGCAAAGACTCGGGCAAAACAAAGTAGCCATAAAGCCAATTGAGCAAGGTCAAGCCGCCCGCCACATAAAACGGCAAATGCAAATTGACCGCGCCCAGCAAGCCGCCCATCACCGGACCGATGATGAAGCCCAAGCCCATCATGGCGCCCAGCAGGCCAAAGCGCTTGGCGCGTTGCTCGGGTGCAGAAATGTCGGCCACATACGCGTTGGCAATGGCCGCATTGGCCTGCATCACGCCGCCCAGAGTGCGCACCGCAATCAAGCCCCACAGCGTGGTGCTCAGGGCCGTGCCAAAAAAGCTCACACCGAGGCCCATGAAGCCCAACAGCAACACAGGCCTGCGCCCATACCGGTCAGACAAAGCGCCCAGCACCGGTGCCGCCAAAAAGTTGGCAGCCCCAAACGCCACTGCCGCCACACCATACCAATAGGCTTGGTCGGCCTGGCTGGTGGCGAAACTGCCCACCAAAGCGGGCAGGACCGGAATGATGATGCCAATGGCGGCCATGTCGATGAGCACGGCCAACATGATGAAAGGCATCGCGGCCTCTCTGGAACGAAACTTTTCACGCATGGGGCAACTCCGAAGAACAAGGGGCGTCAGCGGGCATCCAGGCCGCTTGGGCCAGGTGCTGCAAATGGTTTTGGATGTCTTGCGGCCAAGGTGCCAGCAAGGCTTCAAAGCGCGAGCGCTCGGCGGCGAACAGGGCGCGAGCCGCTTCTTCAAAGCCTTCCAGACTGCCCGCCATGGCCGACATGAAGCGGTAAGTGGCCTCTTGCGACAGGCGGCGTTGGTCTTTCGACTGGCTGTCTTGGCGGGCTTGCTCGACCAACTTGCGCAAAGCCACAGAAGCGCCGCCGGGCTGGCTGCTCAGCCAAGCCCAATGGCGCGGCAGCAGCGTCACCTCTCGCGCCACCACGCCCAGCTTGGGGCGGCCTGGGCCAACCTTGGCCGCAACCACGGCTTCGCTGCGAAGGTCTGCACTCGGTTTGTCTGTGGGGGGCGTGCCATCGGTTGAAGTGGCGGCAGAACTCATCATGGCCGGATACGCCAAGGTCAGCCGAGCCACGACCTCTTCAGGTGTGCCGCGAAGGTCAAAGTCCAAGACCTCGCTGCTGCTGGCGTTGAACACCATGTAGCGTGCCAAGGGCCGCGCTTCGGTGGCCGCTTTCATCTGCAAAACCACTTTCGCCAAACCGCCACGGGCCAGGCAACGGCTGCCTTCAAAAGCGATGAATTCAGTGAATACCGCGTCGAGACTGAGAGCGCTCATGCCACACGTCCAATTGCAAAACCACTTATTATACCCGGATCAAAATAAATTACCCAGATTAAATAAACGAACCATTGGAAATGCGTGACGTGTTCACTGCGGCGTATGCCGCATGGGCAGCCAAGCCCAAACCATCTTGGTCAACAGCATGAACCAAGGCGCATGGCGTCCTGGCCAATAAGGCACGCCATGAACACCACATCCCTGCCCATGCGCACATTGCGCTGTCTCAGCGCACTTTTGCTGATGACCAGTCTGGCTCTCACCGGTTGTGCCAACAAAGAGCCCACCCCTGCACGCTGATGCCCCGCGCTGAGATGGGCTGACCAGGCTCAGCGACGCCATCCGCCATGGCCACCAAAACCGCCATGGCCCTCATGACCTTCGTGACCTCCATGGCCATAGCCACGGTAACCCCCAAAACCATAGCCATACACAGGGCGGTAAACCGGTGGTGAATACACGACCTGCGGGGCCATTCGGGGCATGACGACCATGGACGCAGCGCCATAGGGCTGACCATAAACCTGCGGATACACCTGCTGCTGCCCATACACCTGCGGGTAGCCCACTTGCGGCTGGATCATCACCGAAGGCTGAACCAGCATCGGGTGGGCGCAACCGGTCTGAGCAAAAGCCGCCCCGAGCAGACCCAGCAGGTAAGCCGCTTTGGAAATCGAGTGTTTGACAGAAAAACGCATGGATGGACTCCTTGTAGCGGGTCGGCATGGATGGAAAACCGCCGTCCCTGTTCCTCAAGCGCGCCAGCCCTGCATTGGGTGGACCTAGGCCGCTTCACAATGGTGTCTATTCGTAACGCCAGCCTGCAGGAATGCCCCCTGCCAAGGCCTAAAATCTAGCGCTATGAATGCCCCCACCCCCAAAGACACGGCCGACACCAAAGTCAGCAACTTCCTGCGCCAAATCATCGAAAAAGACCTGGAACAAGGCACCTATGCCAGCCGCCGCTGGGCAGGCAGCCCGGGTGATGCCGCGCACCACGCTGCAGGCGAACCCGACCCGGCCAAGATCCGCACCCGCTTCCCGCCCGAGCCCAACGGCTACCTGCATGTGGGCCACGCCAAAAGCATCTGCATCAACTTTGGGCTGGCCAAGGAATACGGCGGCGTGTGCCACCTGCGCTTTGACGACACCAACCCTGAAAAAGAAGACACCGAATACGTCAACAGCATCATCGACGCCGTGAAATGGCTCGGCTTTGACTGGAGCCAACCGGGCAACGACAAGCCCTACCAAGCCAGCGACTACTTCGACTTCATGTACCGCGCCGCCGAAGCGCTGATCGAAGCCGGCTACGCCTATGTGGACGAACAAAGCGCAGAAGACATGCGCGCCAACCGGGGCGACTTTGGCAAACCCGGCGTGGACAGCCCGTACCGCACGCGCAGTACAGCAGAAAACCTGGCGCGCTTCCGCGAGATGCGCGACGGCAAGCTCGATGACGGCGCAGCCGTGCTGCGCGCCAAGATCGACATGGCCTCGCCCAACATCAACCTGCGCGACCCGGCCATCTACCGCATCCGCCGAGCCACCCACCACCACACGGGCGACAAATGGTGCATCTACCCGATGTACACCTTTGCCCACCCCATTGAAGACGCGCTGGAGCAAATCACCCACAGCATCTGCACGCTGGAGTTTGAAGACCAGCGCCCGTTTTACGACTGGCTGATGGAGCGCCTGTGCGAATGCAAGCTGCTGGCAGCACCCAGCCCCAAACAATACGAATTTGCCCGCCTGAACCTGACCTATGTGATCACCAGCAAACGCAAGCTGGCGCAACTGGTGAATGAAGGCAAAGTCAGCGGCTGGGACGACCCGCGCATGCCCACAATAGTGGGCCTGCGCCGCCGGGGCTACACGCCTGAGAGCCTGCGCCTGTTTGCCGACCGCATTGGCGTGACCAAAAGCGACAGCTGGATCGACTACAGCACGCTCGAAGGGTGCCTCCGCGAAGACCTGGAAAACAAAGCCCACCGCGGCATGGCCGTGCTCGACCCCGTCAAGCTGGTGCTGACCAACTGGGCCGAAGCCTTTGGCACAGACGACTACACCGAAGCCTGCACCCAACCCGCCCTGCCCCACAGCGCGATTGCCGAAGGCCAAACGCCCCCCGAAAACTCAAATGTTCAGCGCACCTTCCTGATCGGCAAAGAAGTGTGGATCGAGCGCGAAGACTTTGAAGAAGTGCCGCCCAAGGGCTACAAGCGATTGTTCCCCGGCAACGTGGTGCGCCTGAAAGGCGGCTACGTGATCGAATGCACAGGCTGCGCACGCGACGCGGCGGGCAACGTGACCGAAGTGCACGCCAAAGTGATCCCCGGCACCAAGAGCGGCACCCCCGGCGCCGACAGCGTCAAAGCCAAAGCCGCCATCACCTGGGTGGCCGTGGCCGACGGCGTGCAAGCCGAGGTTCGCCTGTACGACCGCCTGTTTGCCGAAGCACACCCCGACGCGGGCGGCAAAGACTTCTTGCAATCGCTCAACCCGGACAGCTTGAAGGTCGTCACCGCTTATGTGGAGCCATCATTGGCCCAAGCGCAGCCAGACCAGAAGTTTCAGTTTGAGCGCTTTGGGTACTTTGTAGCGGACCGCCTGGATCATGTGGAGGGAGCCAAGCCGGTGTTTAACCGGGTGACGGGGTTGAAGGACAGCTGGGGCAAGTGATTCGATGAGCCGCCCGCAGACCATCCAAATTTTCCTCCCATCAGGCGACCCACGCGGCATGCGCGTGGCCGAAATCACAACCCGCATTGTTCGTGTGATCGAGGTGCCGCGCAGCCAACTGGCCGACTTCCTGAAGATGCCAGAGGCCCAGCAAGTGGGTATGTACTTTTTGATGGGCGAATTGTCTGAGGCGGGTTTACCTCGCTCTTACATCGGACAGTCCGGCAGTGTGGGCAAGCGCTTGGAGCAACACCATCAAAACAAAGATTTTTGGAACCGAGCTTTCGTGGTCATCTCGCTGACCAACAGCTTGACGCAAACGCATGCATTGTTTTTGGAATGGCTTGCCATTGCAGAAGCCACAAAGGCAGGACGTTATGGTCTAGAGAATGGCAACACCGGTTCGCAGCCCTACACACCTGCTCCTTTGCAAGCGGATTGTCATGAGATTCACGAAACCGCAGCCACTTTGTTGGCCACGTTGGGTCAGCCCATTTTTGAACCCTTGACCAGTGCCCCAACCGCCAAAGGCATCGTCGAATTGTTCTACTGCAAGGGCTCGGGGGCCGACGGCGTGGGCGAATACACCACCGAAGGTTTTGTGGTGCACAAAGGTTCGAAGGGGCGAGCAGAGATCGTTCCTTCAATTCAGGGAACTTCTCACGAGCGCATGCGCAGCCAATTGATTACGGAAGGCGTTCTGACAGAAAACGCTGGCTGTGCTGGATCTCTGCTGGTTTTCACACGCGACCACCTGTTTTCAAGCCCCAGTACCGCCGCCATGGCAGTCATGGGCCGATCAGCCAATGGCTGGGTCGAATGGAAAACAGCGGCAGGCAAGACTTTGGATGAGGTCAAGCGACAGGGTGTCATCAGTACAAATGATGACTGACCACAAAGCGCCTTGAGCTTTAAAGCAGAAACTCGGTGGTTTGATCACGCATTGTGGGCTTGTGCCTGTTCATGCCTTGCCGCCTGCTTTTTTGCTGGGATTCTGCGCCAAGGCCCGCAGCTGCTTGGCGTTTTGCGGGCTCACCAGCTTTTTGCCCGTTTCGGCCTCCAGCTTGAGTCGCGCCTGCCGGGCCACGCCGCCGCCGCGCTTGGCCACATCTTCGTGGTCGTCCAGCGTTTGCGGCTGCACGGCCTCTGAAATTTCCTTGGTGGACAGCTCGGCCAGCATGCTCATGATCAATTCTTTGTTGGTCATGTTGTCGCGCAGGTTTTCTTTTTTCAGGCCCTTGTGCTGCTTGTATTCCTTGGCGGTTTTGTCGGCCCAGGTTTTGTAAATCACGTCGGTCAAAAAGGCGAACTGTGGCCCTTCTTGCAAGCCGTGCTTTTTCCACTCGTCGGTCAGCTCCTTGCGGATCTCGATGCTCTTGAGCCGCTGGTTGATCCAGTTGTCTGTGTACCCCAGGCGCTTGTAGTCGCGCATGGCCTGCTCGATGCTCAGCTCCGGGTCTTGCAGCTGGTCCAGGCGCTGGCTGCCCACTTCGGCCAGCCAGAGCTTGAAGGGTTCGGCCCGCTTGCTGGGGATGGACTGGATGAGCCGCAAGATTTGCTCGGTGTCGGCCACATCGGTCAGGTATTTTTTGCCATCGGCGGCGGGCAATTTCAGTTGGTTAGTGGCACTAACCAACTGACTGCCTTCGGCGATCAGCTTGTTCTTGAGCCACTTCCAATAGTTGCGCACCTTTTTGTAGTCGGGCTGGTCGGTCAGCACGGCCACCACGTCCAGCACCGAAAACCACCATTTCTCAGCCTCGGCATCCCATTCGCTACGGATGTGCTGCGACTCGAACAGCTTGATTTTGCTGTCGGCGCCGAACTTGTCGTGGATGCTCGCCATGCTGAAACCTTGTTGTTGTTTGGGGTGAATTGGGGGCGTTGAGTTTGGCTGTTTAAATCACCCGCAGGGCTGGCAAGCATATCAAGGCCAAGGCTCAATCCGTGAGCTTTTCGGTTCATTCATGCGTCGATGGTGCCAACGGGCGTTGCAGCTGGGCCAGCGCGGCGTCTGCTTCAAACCTGCGGCCTGCGGTGATGTCGGCCAGGCCACGCTTGGCGTCGTCGATCAACAGCAGATGGATGCGTTCGCGCTCCAGGCGGTCGTAGTAGTCCAGTCGGTCAGAGTCGGCGAGTCCGCCCTGATGCACACACAAGCCACAACGAGCGCTTTGGCCGCTACCCCCACCGCAACGCGATCCTGGGCCGCCAGTCCACGCCCGAGGAGCTGGCGTTTTTGAGAGAGCCGGGATCGGGGTTTTGAGCTTCAAAGCGTCGTCCATTTATTAGCAAATGTGCTAACATCTTTTCCCCATGAACTGGTCCATCACCTACTTCAATGACAAAGTCCGGCGCGAGGTGATGTCCATGCCTGCTGGCATCGTTGCAGACTATGTGCGCCTCACAGATGCGATGGCCGTTCACGGTGCGGACCTTCGCATGCCCCACTCCAAAGCGATGGGCAACGGACTGTTTGAATTGCGCCCCAAGGGGCCAGAAGGTATTGGGCGGGTGTTTTACTGCACGCAGGTGGGCAGATCCATCGTGGTGCTGCACTCGTTCGTGAAAAAGACACAAGAGACCCCGGACGCTGAGCTTAGGCTGGCCCGTAAACGACTGAAGGATGTGCAACATGGCTGAAACTGGCTACAAACCCGTGCCGCATGACGCGGCTTTTCGCAAAGCACTGCTGGCCAAGCCTGGCGTGCAAAAGGCGTTTGACGATCTGGAAGAGGAATACACCGCATTGCATGCCATGCTGGAAGCACGTCAAGCTGCAGGCCTGACCCAAGCCGAAGTGGCCATTCGCATGGGAACGACTGTGTCCGCCGTGTCCAGGCTGGAGGCGTCTTTGCGCAGCGAAAAACATTCGCCCTCGTTCGCCACACTGCGCAAATACGCGCAGGCTTGTGGCAAAAAATTGGTGATCCAGATGGTGTAACGCGGTATGACGGCAACACCAAAGGCTTACGCAACGAACCAACTTTACGAAATTAACAAGTCATCCTAAAATTATGGGGCCGGCATGTCGTTTGCTGGCCCCGTTTTGTTTGGTAACAGGCGGCAACTGGAAGCTTCACACCATGAACACGCTCACCTTCCCCCTTTCGACCGTCCCGGAAATTCCCCGTGACAAAGCCAGCGGCCAAGACCCTTATGCCTCAGAAGCGCAAACCAATGCGCTGCTGCGCTTTGGTGCGCAGTACCGGCTGCAACGCATTCAGGCCGCTGACATGATCACCACCGACGAAGCTGCCGCCCTGTCGGGCACCACCCGCGTGACCATGAACGCCTGGATCAAAAGCGGCCGCTGCATTGGCGTGTCGCACCTGCGCCGGGGCTACAAGCTGCCCCGCTGGCAGTTCGAGCCGTTCATCTTTCCGGTCATCGCGCCCATGGCTGCGGCCTTGGCCTCGACCGACGGCTGGCAATTGCTGGCTTTCTTGGAAAGCCCGCACCCGGCACTGGACGGCCAGTCACCCCGCACCGCGCTGGAGCAAGGCACAGCCGCCCAGCGCGTGATCAATCTGGCCACGGCAGAGGGGCATTGACCGCCTCTTTCCATGAAATTCAAAGACCTGCATCCACCCATTCTTGAGCTGGCCCCGGGCCAGACGTTTCACCGCGTGCAGCTGACGCGTGCGCGCAAAACCAGCGTGCGCATCAACGGCTTGTTGTTGGCACCCACCGGTTTGCAATCGGGGCGTTTTTGTTTGCCATCCGAGCCCACGGCCTATCTGGCCGACAGCGAGCACACAGCGCTCTATGAGTCGATCTTTCGGCGCGATGTGCACAGCCGCTCGCTCGACGAATTGGCCCGTAAGTCGCTGGTGACGTTCACCACCAAAGGCAGTTTGCGTTTGGCCGATGTGCGGGCGCTGGCCGAGCCCTACCCCGTGCTTCAAGCCCAACGGATCGCCATCACCCAAGCCTTTGCCCAAGAGTGCCGTGCCCAGCAACTGGACGGCATCGTCTATGCATCGGCCCAGCACCCGCTGCATTCGTGCCTTGCGCTGTTCGCGTCGGGCATGGCGCAGGTGAAGAAAGTCGTATCCCTGCCGCTGGTCAAACCGGGTACTCGGCAACTGCTGACATGCGTAAGCGATGCCGCAAGGCGTTCTGGTGTTCCCCTGATGGACTTCGCTGACATGGAATGAGCAATGAACCACAACATCAAAAAACTCCGGGATCACACTCCACCATCGGTTTCTCAAGAGCGAGGCACTCAGGACGATCGAACACCAGAAACACAAGGACTCTCCATCGATGTCCAGTGGGGACTCGAAGCAGAGTCCCGTCTGGCGGCATATCGAAGCGGGAAGGTTGAAGCTACGCCTTTGGAAGCAGTGCTTGCCAAATACCCAAAATGGGCATGAACCAACCCAATTTGGGTATGCCCAACAATTCAACTCCGCCCATGACCACCCATCACATCACCACCCTCCCCGCCCTGCGCCAGCTCTACGGCCCTGCCCGTGAGCGTTCGCTCAAAAAGGAAATTCCGGCGCTGGACGCGCATGCGGTGCGGTTCATTGGCTTGTCGCCCTTTGTGGTGCTGGCCAGCAGCGATGCGGATGGGCACATGGACGCATCGCCTCGCGGGGGCGATGCGGGTTTCGTCAAGGTGCTCGGCACGCAGACGCTGCTGGTGCACGATGCGCCGGGCAACAACCGCCTCGACACGCTGGAGAACATCATCGCCACCGGCCGCTTGGGCGCTTTGTTCATGGTGCCGGGCTTTGACGAGACTTTGCGGGTGAATGGCCGCGCTGTGCTGTCCACCGACCCGGCCGACTTGGCCCTGTGTGCCGATGCGCGGCGCACGCCCGCGCTGGTGATCCGCCTGTCGGTGGAGTCGGTGTATTTGCATTGCGCCAAGGCTTTCATGCGCTCGGGCTTGTGGGATGCCTCGCGCCACATCGACCGGGCGCAAATGCCCAGCATGGCCGAGATGATGCGTGACCAGATCCGCACCCTCGAGGGCGAAGAGATCGAGATCGAAACCCAGGCCCAGATGCTGGTGCGCTACCGGCAGTCACTGTGAAAACGTCAAACGGCGAATGGCCAGAAGTTGTTACGCGCTTCTGTGAATGAAGCTGTGGACAACTGCAGGGATATCCGCGTGAACCCTTAAACCATGCGGTCTGCCACGGACTGCCTTTTAAACAGGCAGCCGAAGCGTCTTATTTTTTCTGCACCGGATTGGCCAACAGCAAGTTGGCCGGGTAGGCCCGCATGAATTCACGCGCTTTGTCGATCGGTGCGCTCAGCCAAGCGGACCAAGCGCCTTCGTTCAAGATGGCGGGCATGCGTTTTTCGTTGCCGTTTTGGCCATAGCGGTTCATCAGCGCGTGGCTGTTGGCGTTGACCGTCAGCAAGGTGAAGCTGGTGATTTCTTCCCCGTCTTTGGTCCAGTGCTCCCACAAACCAGCCACGCCCATGGGTTTGCCGTCCACGCGGGCGATGCGGGTGGGCACGGCTTTGCCGCTGCGCCAGTCGTCTTCAAAAAACGCCTGCATGGGGATGATGCAGCGCTGGCCTTGTAGCCATGTACCGCGCGTGGGCGTGGCGGTGCTCATGGTTTCGTAGCGGGTCACGGCCAGTTTGGTCGAGCGCAGTTTGGCGTCTGACGCCGATTTGACCCAGGTGGGCACCAGACCGAACTGGCCTTGGGCCAGCTCCAGCACCACAGGCGGTGCTGCTTCATCGGGTGCAGTGGGTGCATCGGTGTGTGCCTTGCGGATGAAAAAGCCTTGTTTGCGTGGCCAAACTTCTTTGTCCAGCAGGGTTTCGGGGGCCGAGACGCCAAAGGCCTCGGCATAAAGGTCAGCGCTTTTCAGGCATTCGTATTGGGAACTCATGCAGGGGATGCTAACCCACACAACGGTGGGGACAGCCGCTTGTCGGAGCCCAAGCGCTGACAAAACAGTAAAGCCACCGCCAAAGACTGTGTCGCCTGAAAACTCAGGCGGTTTTGTCGAGCCCGAGCAAACGCACCGCGTTGTCTTTCAAGATGCCTGGCATCACCTCGGGGCGAAAGCCTGCCACTTCAAAGTCTTTCATCCAGCGCTCGGGCGTGATGAGCGGGTAGTCGCTGCCAAACAAGATGCGGTCTTTGAGCAGGGTGTTGGCGTACTGGATCAACTGCTTGGGAAAGTACTTGGGGCTCCAACCCGACAGGTCGATCCACACATTGGGCTTGTGTGTGGCCACGCTCAGGGCCTCGTCTTGCCACGGGAAGCTGGGGTGCGCCATGACGATCTGCATGTCGGGCCAGTCGATCGCCACGTCGTCCAGGTGCATGGGGTTGCTGTAGGCCAGTCGCAAGCCACCACCGCAGCGCATGCCCGAGCCAATGCCGCTGTGTCCGGTGTGAAAGATCGCGGGCAGCTTGTATTCATTGATCACGTCGTAAATGGGCCAGGCCATCTTGTCGTAAGGGTGGTAGCCCTGCACCGTGGGATGAAACTTGAAACCTTTGATGCCTTCTTCTTTGATCAGGCGTTCGGCCTCGCGGGCGCCCATCTTGCCCTTGTGCGGGTCGATGCTCGCAAAGGCAATCATCATGTCGCTGTTGTCGCGTGCGGCCTTGGCAATCTCTTCATTGGGAATGCGCCGACGCCCCAGCTGCGATTCGCTGTCCACGGTGAACATGACCAAACCGATCTTCTTCTCACGGTAGTAGGCCACGGTTTCGTCGATGGTCGGGCGGCGGTTGCTGCCAAAGAACTTGTCAGCAGCGCGGTCGTATTCCTCACCGTAGTTGTCAAAGGGGTTCCAGCAGCTCACTTCGGCGTGGGTGTGGATGTCGATGGCGATCAGGTCTTGGTGTTTCATGGGTTTCCTTGTCGGCAAATATGAACGAACAATAGCCGATGCCTGCCGCCGCTCAGGTCACCAGCAAGACCACCCCCTTTGCGCAGGCCAAGCCTATCGCCCCATGAATGCCAGCCCATCGCCCACGGGGTGGGCTCCTACAACAAGCCCATCGCCCACGGGGTGGGCTCCTACAACAAACCCATCGCCCACAGGGTGGGCTCTTACGACGGCACAAGCAATGGCCTGGGTGGCTGTTTGTAGGAGCCCACCCCTGTGGGCGATTTTGGGCATCGCGCCAATGCATGCAATCGCCCACGGGGTGGGCTCCTACAAAAGGCAAGCAAAAGTCACGTGTCAAGCCGCAACTCTAGGGAAAACACCAAGCAAGAAAGCACCACCGACTGGTCACAATATCGTTATCAATAATAACCTTCTTGACCTTCTGGTCAAGCCATTTGAGAGACCCACCGATGACCCCGCAAAGCAATCCCATCCTTGATCGTGCAGCCGCCAATGGCGTTGTTTTGGAGATGCAAGGCGCTGTGGCCGTGGTGCGTCTGTGCCGCCCGGCCAAGCGCAATGCGCTGAACGATGGCCTGATCGAAGCCCTGCGCGATGTGTTCCAAAACCTGCCCCCAGAGGCCGGTGCGGCCGTCATCCACGGTGAAGGCGACCACTTTTGCGCCGGTCTGGACCTGTCCGAACTCAAAGAGCGCGATGCCGGTGAAGGCATTCACCACTCACGCAGCTGGCATGTGGCCCTGAACGCCGTTGAGCAAGGCCGCGTGCCCGTGGTCGCAGCCCTGCACGGCGCGGTGGTCGGTGGTGGCCTGGAGCTGGCCAGTGCCTCACACATCCGCGTAGCCGATGAGAGCACTTTTTACGCCCTGCCCGAAGGCACACGCGGCATCTTTGTGGGCGGCGGCGGCTCGGTGCGTGTGCCCAAACTGATTGGCGCAGCCCGCATGACCGACATGATGCTCACGGGCCGCGTGTACAACGCGCAAGACGGCGAACGCGTGGGCTTTGCGCAATACCTGGTGCCCACCGGCACGGCTTTGACCAAGGCCATTGAGCTGGCCGCCCGCATTGCCACCAATGCGCCCCTGACCAACTTCGCCCTGACCCACGCCCTGCCCCGCATTGCCGAACAGCCTGCAGACCACGGCCTGTTCACCGAAGCGCTGATGGCCTCGATTGCCCAGGCCGCGCCTGAGGCCAAAGCCCGTGTGCGTGCTTTCCTCGAAGGCAAGGCGGCCAAAGTGCAAAAGAGCTGAGTCAACACTCAAAGAAGAACAACGGAGACAAGCATGAACGCCCCCCAATTCCGCCCCCTGAAGTTCGGCGTGACCCGCGTCACGCTGCGCGATGGTGCACCTGGCACCCACTACCTCAAAGCCGATCAGGAACTGCAGCCCTTTGCCGAGCGCATGACCGACCGCCTGCAACACTGGGCTGAAACCCAGCCAGACCACACGTTCATGGCACGCCGTGTCAAGCAAGCCGACGGCAGCACTGGCGACTGGAAACACATCAGCTACGCACAAGCCTGGCAGACCGCACGCAGCATTGCGCAAGGCCTGATCGACCGGGGTCTGAACGCCGAGCGTCCCGTGGTCATCTTGAGCGAGAACAGCCTGGAACACGCCCTGCTGGCCTTGGGGGCCATGGTCGCAGGCGTGCCCTTTGTGCCCACCTCGCCACCCTACTCGCTGGTCAGCGTCGACTACGACAAGCTCAAGCATGTGCTCAAAACCGTCACGCCTGGCATGGTGTTCGCCACCGACGCGCGCTACGCCAAAGCCATTGCCGCCACGGTGAGTGAGGACATGGAAGTGGTGATGTGTGATGGCGCTGTGGAAGGCCGGCAAGTCACAACGTTCGAGAGCCTGTGCGCCACCACCGCCACGCCAGCCGTGGACGCCGCCATTGCTGCCACCGGCCCCGACACCATCGTCAAGTTTTTGTTCACCAGCGGCTCGACCAAGTTGCCCAAAGCCGTCATCAACACCCAGCGCCTGTGGTGCGCCAACCAGCAGCAAATGGCGCAGTCCATGCCGGTGCTGGCCGAAAAAGAATTGGTGCTGGTCGACTGGCTGCCGTGGAACCACACCTTCGGTGGCAACCACAACGTGGGCATGACGATCTACCACGGCGGCACGCTCTACATTGACGACGGCAAGCCCACCCCCGCACTGATTGGCGAGACCTTGCGCAACCTGCGCGAGATCGCGCCCACGGTCTACTTCAACGTGCCCACCGGCTTTGAAGCGATCGCCCACGCGATGAAAACCGACGATCAACTGCGCAAGACCTTGCTGTCACGCGTGCAGATGTTCTTTTATGCCGGTGCCGCCTTGGCCCAGCCGATTTGGGACAGCCTGTACGAATCGCAAGAACGCGAAGTTGGAGAACGCATCGTCATGGGCACGGGTCTCGGCATGACCGAGTCCGGGCCGTTCGGCATCTTCGTGACCAACCCCTTTGTGCAAGCGGGCGACCTGGGCGTGCCCACCCCCGGCTTGGAACTCAAGCTGGTGGACATGCAAGGCAAGACCGAAGTGCGGTACCGTGGCCCCAACATCACGCCGGGCTACTGGCGCAACCCGGAAGAAACCGCTGGTGCCTTTGACGAAGAAGGCTTCTTCAAGACGGGCGACGCGGTCAAGTGGATCGACGAGACCGATGTGCATTTGGGCCTGAAGTTTGACGGCCGCATTGCCGAAGACTTCAAACTGGCCACCGGCACCTTCGTGAGTGTGGGCCCGCTGCGCGGCAAGATCATCGCGGCCGGAGCGCCCTACATTCAAGACGCGGTGCTGACGGGCATCAACATGAAAGAAGTCGGGGCCATGATTTTCCCGACGCCTGCTGTGCGCGCTTTGAGCGGTCTGGGCGTTGATGTGCCTTTGTCCGAAGTGCTCGCCTCAGCCCCGGTGCTGGCCAAGTTTCAGGAGATCGTCAACGCGTTGGCCAAAACCGGCACCGGCAGCGCCAACCGCATTGCCCGCCTGTGCTTGCTGAGCGAGCCGCCGACGATTGACAAGGGCGAGATCACCGACAAGGGCTCGATCAACCAACGCTCGGTGCTCACCCACCGCGCCGACACCGTGGCGGCGCTGCACGAAGGCACGCTGCACTACATCGTGAAACCCCAATGAACCCCTTGTAGGAGCCCACCCCTGTGGGCGATTCGCCGCCGGATACATCGCCCACGGGGTGGGCTCCTACAAAAAACCAAAACACCACAATGACACCCCTGTAGGAGCCCACCCCTGTGGGCGATTCGCCGCCGGATACACAGCAAGCCATCGCCCACGGGGTGGGCTCCTACAAAAACAGAAAGACAACTATGGCTTCCAAAGGATTTTTCAACGCGTTTGCCGATGTGTGGATGCACGAAGGCGTGCGCACGCCCATGGTGGACTATTGCGGCGCTCTCGGCCACATCTCGCCCACAGACTTGGGCATCAAGGCGGCACGCGAAGCTTTGAAGCGTGCAGGCATTGCCCCCACCGAGATTGGCTCGGTCATCACCGGCAACATGGCCCCTGGCGACTTTGACCAATTCTTCTTGCCCCGCCACATTGGTTTGTATGCCGGCGTGCCGCAAGAAGTGCCCGCCATCATGACCCAGCGCATTTGCGGCACCGGCTTTGAACTGTTCCGCCAAGCGGGCGAGCAGATCGAAGCGGGCGTTTGCGACGCCGCACTGGTGGTGGGCACCGAGAGCATGACGCGCAACCCGATTGCCGCCTTTGACCACCGCACCGGTTTCAAGCTGGGTGCACCCGTGGGCTTCAAAGACTACATGTGGGAAGCGCTGAAAGATCCGGCCGCAGGCATCAACATGATCCAGACGGCCGAGAACTTGGCCAAAAAGTACAACATCACCCGCGAAGAGGTGGACCAGTTCGCGTCCGACTCGTTTGCCAAGGCCGTGGCCGCACAAGCCGCCGGTTTTCATGCCGGTGAAATCGTGCCCGTGGTCACCGAAAAATTTGAACTCGAAGGCTACAAAGCCCGTGGCATCAAGCTGCAAGGCAAGGTCACCGAAGTGGCCACCGACACGCACCCCCGCATCTCGCCGCCCGAAGTGCTGGCCAAGCTCAAATCTGTTTACGAAGGCGGCGTGCAGACCGGCGGCAACAGCTCGGCCCTGGTCGATGCTGCTGCGGCCTGTGTGGTCACGTCCGGTGCTTACGCCAAAGCGCAAGGCAAAAAGCCGCTGGCCCGCGTGGTCGCGGCAGCGGCTGTGGGCGTACCACCCGAGATCATGGGCATTGGCCCCGCACCCGCCATTCGCTTGCTGCTGGAGCGCACAGGCCTCAAGCTGTCCGACATTGGCCGCTTCGAAATCAACGAAGCCCAAGGCGCTCAAACCCTGGCCGTGGGCCGCGAGCTCGGCCTGGATTTGTCCAAGCTCAACGTCAACGGCGGCGCGATCGCCTTGGGCCACCCCCTGGCCGCCACCGGCGTGCGCTTGACCATCACGCTGGCGCGTGAACTGAAACGCAGCGGTTTGCGCTACGGCATCTCCAGTGCCTGCGTGGGCGGTGGGCAAGGCATTGCGCTGCTGATCGAAAACCCCGAAGCCATATGACCCCTTGTAGGAGCCCACCCTGTGGGTGATGGGCGTGGTACACGCCCTCGAATACCATCGCCCACGGGGTGGGCTCCTACAACAACAACAGCAGATTCGCACTGATCCAACACATTTGAACCCTCTGTAGGAGCCCACCCTGTGGGCGATGGGCGTGGCACACGCCGTCTAATACCATCGCCCACGGGGGTGGGCTCCTACAACAACAACAGCAAATTCGCACTGATCCAACACATTTGAACCCTTTGTAGGAGCCCACCCTGTGGGCGATGGGCGTGGTACACGCCCTCAAATGCCATCGCCCACGGGGTGGGCTCCTACAACAACAACAGCAAATTCGCACTGATCCAACACATTTGAACCCTTTGTAGGAGCCCACCCTGTGGGCGATGGGCGTGGTACACGCCCTCAAATGCCATCGCCCACGGGGTGGGCTCCTACAACAACAACAGCAGACTCGCACTGATCAAACACATTTGAACCCTTTGTAGGAGCCCACCCTGTGGGCGATGGGCGTGGTACACGCCGTCTAATACCATCGCCCACGGGGGTGGGCTCCTACAAAACACGACACACGAAAAGGAACTGACATGAACATCCAAGGACAAGCAGCACTGGTCACCGGCGGTGGCTCCGGTTTGGGCGAGGCCACGGCCCGCGAATTGGCCCGTTTGGGCGCCAAGGTCGCGGTGCTCGACCTCAATATGGACAACGCCGAACGCGTGGCCAAAGACATCGGCGCGCAATTTGGAAACGGCTGCGCCGTGGCCGTCAAGTGCAATGTGAGCGACCCCGACAGCATGCAGCATGCCATCGAGACCGCCGCCGCTGCCCACGGCCCCGCCCGCATCCTGATGCAGATCGCCGGCATCGGCTCGGCCAAGCGCGTGGTCGGCAAAGACGGTAACGCCGCGCCGCTGGAAGACTTCGCCAAGGTGATCAACGTGAACCTGATCGGCACCTACAACGCCGCGCGTTTGTTTGCAGCCGCCTGTGCCAAGCTCGACCCCATGGAAGACGGTGCACGTGGCGTGATGGTCTTCACCGCCTCGGTCGCGGCCTTTGATGGTCAAGTCGGCCAGCAAGCCTACAGCGCATCCAAAGCCGGTGTGGCCGGCATGACGCTGCCCATGGCGCGCGATCTGGCGCAACACGGCATCCGTGTGTGCACCATCGCCCCCGGCTTGTTCAAGACCCCGCTGATGGAAACCTTGCCCGAGCCCATCCAGCAGTCGCTGGCCGCCAGCATTCCCTTCCCCGCACGTCTGGGCAAACCCAGCGAGTTCGCCGAGCTGGCCTGCCACATCGTCAGCAACGACCACCTGAACGGCGAAACCATTCGTCTGGACGGCGCGCTGCGCATGGCCCCACGCTGAGAGAACAAACATGAGCAAAACCGTTGTTTACGAAGTGCAAGTGATGTTCGGTGACTGCGATCCCGCAGGCATCGTTTTCTTCCCCAACTTCTCCAAGTGGATGGACGCCTCGTCCTTGAATTTTTTCGTCAAGTGCGGCGTGCCGCCCTGGCGCGAGCTGGTCAAGACGCGCGGCATCATCGGCACGCCGCTCTTGGAAATCAACACCAAATTCATCCGCCCCGCCACCTATGGCGAAACCATCCAAGTGCACACCAGCGTGCAGGAGTGGCGCGAGAAGGTCATCGTCCACAAGCATGTGGTCATGCGGGGCGACACCGTGCTGTGCGAAGGCACCGAAGTGCGCGCCTTTTGCATCAAGCACCCCGAAGATCCGGACCGCATCAAAGCGATCCCTGTGCCTGAAGACATCAAGGCCTTGTGCAGCTGATCAGGGCCTTGCCGCTGTCAACTTTTCCGTTATCCCCTAACCTGCGTTTTCCAACCCACCCTCCGAGGAGACAAGCATGAAACTCAAGAAAACCCTGCTGGCTTTGGCCATCACTGCCGTGTCCAGCACCGCTGCGCTGGCCGACATCAAGATCGGCGTGAGCCTGGCCTTGACCGGCCCTGGCTCCGGCCTGGGCATCCCCATGCAAAACCAGTTCAAGCTCTTCCCGCAAACCATTGGCGGTGAAAAAGTCCAGCTGATCGTGCTGGACGACGGCACCGATCCCGGCAAAGGCGCGGCCAACGCCCGCCGCTTTGTGACCGAGGACAAGGTCGACCTGATCATCGGCTCGTGCATCACCGCCGTGGCTGCCGCCATGACCGACATCGCCGCTGAAGCCGGCACCGTGCAATTGGCTGGTTCACCTGTGGGTGTGCCAGCAGGCAAAGACAAGTGGATGTTCCGTCTGCCCCAGTCCAACACGGTCATTGGCCACGCCATGGTGGAGCACATGAAAAAGCAGGGCATCAAGACCCTGGGCTTCTTGGGCTACACCGACGCTTATGGCGAGCAGTGGCTCAAAGAAGTCACGCCTTTGCTCGACAAGGCAGGCATCAAGATCGTCGCCACCGAGCGCTTTGCCCGCACCGACACCAGCGTGACCCCACAAGCCCTGAAGATCAACGCCGCCAACCCTGATGCGGTGCTGGTCGTGGCTTCGGGCTCTGGCGCTGCCATGCCCCAGCTGGGCCTGGCCGAGCGTGGTTACAAAGGCAAGATTTACCAGACACACGCCGCAGCCACCATGGACCTGATGCGCGTGGGCGGCAAGACCGTCGAGGGCACTTTTGTGGCCGCCGGTCCCGTCATCGTGCCTGACCAGTTGCCCGACAGCCACCCTTCCAAGAAGGTGGCGCTGGACTTCGTGGCCAAGTACGACAAAGCCTACGGCGCGGGCACACACAACCAGTTCTCGGGCCACGCTTATGACGCCCAGATCGCACTGGAAAAAGCTGTGCCCATGGCGCTGAAAAAAGCCAAGCCCGGCACGCCTGAATTCCGCACCGCACTGCGCGACTCGCTGGAAACCATGGGCCGCACCGTGTTCGCGCACGGCGTGATGAACTGGACCGCCACTGACCACTGGGGCTACACCATGGAAACCGGTGTGGTCATGAAAGTGGCCGACGGCAAGTTCAAGGTCGAATAAGACCTTGCCATCACCCGCAGGGGCGCACTTGTAGGAGCCCGCCCCTGCGGGCGAATGTGGCTTGTTGCAGGCCCCGCCTGACTGGCGAAAGATGCCAGACATCGCCCTCAAGTGGGCATGTGCACCAAGCCAAAGGGCTCCCCCGTTTTTCTCTTCAAGGTTTCCCATGGACTTCTCGATCGCCAGCATTTTGCTGCTGGACGGGTTCACCAATGGCGCTGTCTATGCCCTGCTTGGGCTGGCCACCGTGCTGGTGTTCACCGTCACGCGGGTCATCTTCATTCCGCAAGGTGAATTTGTGGCCTACGGTGCCCTCACCTTGGCCATGCTGCAAACCGGCAAAACGCCCGGCACCGTCTGGCTGCTGCTGATTTTGGCCGTGGTCGCGGCGCTGATGGAGCTGTTTGAGCGCTGGCGTCACCATGGTCATGCCCTGCGTGCCGCACAGTCCGCACTCAAGACCTTGGCCTTCCCAGCCCTCATTTCCGTGCTGTCCATCTGGGCTGCGCCCCAACAATTTCCGCTGGGCGTGCAAGCCGCACTCAGCGTGGCCATCGTCACAGCATTTGGCCCGCTGGTGTACCGCGTGGCTTATCAGTCGCTCGAAGCGGCCACCCCGCTGGTGCTGTTGATCGTGTCGGTCGGTGTGCACTTCGCCATGACGGGTCTGGGCCTGCTGTTCTTTGGCGCCGAAGGCTTTCGCAACCCGCCGTTTTGGGACGAACGTTTCACCGTCGGCCCATTGGCGCTGTCGGGCCAGACTGTGATCATCTTCGTGGTGTCACTGGCCCTGATCGTGCTCATGTGGCTGTACTTTGAAAAGTCGCTGCGCGGCAAAGCCCTGCGCGCCACCGCCGTCAACCGCACGGGGGCCCGCCTGATGGGCATCTCCAGCCACACCTCGGGGCAACTGACCTTCTTGCTGGCGGCCTTCATCGGGGCTTTGTCGGGTCTGCTGATCGGCCCCACCACCACCGTGTTTTACGACTCGGGTTTCCTGATCGGTCTCAAAGGTTTTGTGGCCGCCGTGATCGCGGGTCTGTCGAGCTACCCTGGCGCTTTGCTGGGCGCCCTGTTCGTCGGCGTGGTCGAGTCTTTCGGCTCTTTCTGGGCCAGTGCATTCAAAGAGGTGATCGTGTTCACGCTGGTGCTGCCCATTCTTCTCGTGCGCTCGCTGCGCAGCGGCCATTCGGACGAGGACCACTGACATGCTGAAAAAACAAAACATCGCTTTGTGGCTGCTGATCGCCGCCGTCCCGCTGGTGGCCGTGCTGCCATTGCCTGATTTCTGGATCGCACAGCTCAACTACATCGGGCTGTATGCCTTGGTGTGTCTGGGTCTGGTGCTGCTGACCGGCGTGGGTGGCCTCACCTCGTTTGGCCAAGCGGCCTTTGTGGGCATCGGCGCCTACACCACCGCCTGGCTCACACTCAACACCGGCATGTCGCCCTGGCTGACCTTGTTTGTGGGCTTGGGCTTCACCGCCGTCAGTGCGCTGGTCGTGGGACTGATCACGCTGCGCATGTCGGGTCACTACCTGCCGCTGGCCACGATTGCCTGGGGCCTGGCGCTGTACTACCTCATGGGCAACCTGGATGCATTGGGCAAATACGACGGCCTGCTGGGCCTGAAAAGCTTGTCCATTGGTGGCGTTGACATCGGCCAGGGCCGCCTGTTTTTTGTGCTGACCTGGGCCATTTTGCTGGCCGGGGCGATTGCGCTGCTCAACCTGCTGGACTCGCGACCTGGCCGGGCGATCCGCTCGCTCAAGGGCGGCACGCAAATGGCCGAAGCCATGGGCATCAGCACTTTCCGCTACAAGGTCACGATTTTCGTCATCGCCGCCCTGTTCGCATCGGTGGCGGGCTGGTTGCTCGCGCACTTCCAGCGCACCGTCAACCCCTCGGCCTTTGGCCTGAAGATGGGCATTGAGTACCTGTTCATGACCGTGGTCGGTGGTGTGGGTTATGTTTGGGGCGCCATCGTAGGCGCGGGGCTCATCAAGTTGTTGGACGACCAGTTGCAAGTGCTGCTGCCTGCCCTGATCGGCACCAGCGGCAGCTACGAAGTCATCGTCTTCGGCATCGCGCTGGTGCTGGTGCTCAAGTACCTGCCCGATGGCCTGTGGTCGATCGTCGCCCGCAAAATGCCCAGCCCGCCGCGCAAGGTGGATTGGCACAACGCGCCCGACCTGCCTGCACGCAGCAAGCCAGCGCAAGGCGATGTGGTGCTGCAAGTGGACAAGATCCGCAAACAGTTCGGTGGCCTGACCGCCGTCAACGACATCAGCTTCAACATCGCGGCGGGCCAGATCGTGGGCCTGATCGGACCCAACGGTGCAGGCAAGTCCACCACCTTCAACCTGATCACCGGCGTGTTGTCCAAAACCAGCGGGCAGGTCTTGTTCCGTGGCAGCGACATCAGCGCCCTGCCTTCACGCGACATCTCGCGTCAGGGCATGGCCCGCACCTTCCAGCACGTGAAGATGATCCCCGACATGACCGTGCTCGAAAACGTGGCCATGGGCGCTTACACCCGTGGCCGCAGTGGCGTGGTCGCGTCCATGCTGCGCACCAACCAGGCCGAAGAACAAAGCCTGATGAAAGAAGCCCAGCGCCAGCTCGAACGCATCGGCATGGGCGCTTACCTGCACGAGCAGGCCGGCAACCTGGCCATGGGCCCGCAACGCCTGATGGAAATCGCCCGGGCGCTGTGCTGCGATCCTGCGCTGCTGCTGCTGGACGAGCCCGCCGCCGGTTTGCGCCACAAGGAAAAGGAAGCCCTGGCCGCCGTGCTGCGCCAGCTGCAAACTGAGGGCATGAGCATCTTGCTGGTCGAGCACGACATGGACCTGGTGATGGACGTGTGCGACCACTTGGTGGTGATGGAGTTCGGCACGCTGCTGACCCAAGGCACCCCCGCTGAAATTCAGGCCAGCCCTGCCGTGCGTGCGGCTTACCTTGGAACGGAACACTGACATGGCGACCCCTCTTCTCAAAGTCACCGACCTGCGTGCGGGCTACGGCAAAGCCGAAGTGCTGCACGGCCTGAGCCTGCAAGCCAACAAGGGCAGCGTGATCACCGTGATCGGCCCCAACGGTGCGGGCAAGTCCACCTTCTTGAACAGCCTGATGGGCATCCTGCCCGCCAAGGGCCAGATCGAATTCGAGGGCCAGTCGATCACCGAGCTGACGCTCGAAGAGCGCGTGATGCAAGGCATCTCGCTGGTGCCCGAAAAACGCGAGCTGTTTGGCACCATGAGCGTGGAAGACAACCTGGTGCTGGGCGGCTACCGCCAGATGCGCCTGGGCAACGCGCAGTGGCGCAGCCGCTTGGACGATGTGTTCGACCTGTTCCCGCGCCTGAAAGAACGCCGTCTGCAAGAAGCCGGCACGCTCTCGGGCGGTGAACGCCAAATGTTGGCGGTGGGCCGCTCGCTGATGTCGCGCCCTTCGCTGTTGATGCTGGACGAGCCCAGCTTGGGCCTGGCCCCGCTGATCGTCAAAGAAATCTTTTCGATCATCGAGACCCTGCGCCAAACCGGCGTGACCATCGTGCTGGTCGAGCAAAACGCCCGCGCCGCGCTGGCCGTGGCCGACGACGGCTATGTGCTGGAGATGGGCGAGATTGGCCTGCACGGCAAAGCCGCCGACCTGGCCAATGACCCGCGTGTGATCGACACCTACTTGGGTGCTGCTAAGAAAGGTTGAACGAAGGGCATCGTGCATGTCTTGGGGTAGGAGCCCACCCTGTGGGCGATGGGCCTGGAACACGGCCTCCACATCATCACCGTGCAAACCATCGCCCACAGGGGTGGGCTCCTACAAAAAATCCATGCCGTACTTGTTCCTAAAGACCATCGCCCACAGGGGTGGGCTCCTACAAAAATCCATGCCTTACTTGTTCCTAAAGGCCATCGCCCACAGGGGTAGGTTCCTACAAAAATCCATGCCTTACTTGTTCCTAAAGACCATCGCCAACGGGGTAGGTTCCTACAAAAATCCATGCCTTACTTGTTCCTAAAGTAGGAGCCCACCCTGTGGGCGATGGTTTGCAGGGCGTGTGCCACGCCCATCGCCCACAGGGGCGGGCTCCTACAAAAAAATCCATCCCTTGTCTGTTTCTCAAGACTTCAAGGGGCTGTATCCATCACAACGCTCAACCTGAAACGCCTTATGAACGCTTACCAACCCCGCACCGACGACATGCAGTTTGTGTTGTCACGCGTTTTGAACGCACCCGCCCAACTGCAAGCCCTGCCCGCCTTTGCCGAGGTGGACGCTGACCTGATGCAGCAAGTGCTCGATGAAGCAGGCAAGTTTGTGGGCGAAGTCATCGCCCCGCTCAACCGCGATGGCGACGAGATCGGTGCGCAATGGGCGGGCGGCGCGGTCACCATGCCGCCGGGCTTCAAAGCGGCTTACCGGTCCTTCTGGCAATCGGGCTGGCCCGCGCTGGCCTCCAGCACCCAAGACGGTGGTCAAGGCCTGCCCAGCGTGCTCGAAGCCATGCTGTACGAAATGCTGTCTGCCGCCAACCACGGCTGGACCATGGCGCCCGGCCTGCTGCACGGCGCTTACGAGTGCATCAAGCACCACGCCAGCGACGAGCTCAAAGCGCTGTACCTGGAGAAAGTAGCGACCGGCGAATGGCTGGCCACCATGTGCCTGACCGAGCCCCATGCGGGCTCTGACCTGGGCCTGGCCCGCACCAAGGCCGTGCCCTTGGCCGATGGCACCTACGCCGTGAGCGGCACCAAAATTTTCATCTCGGGTGGTGAGCACGACCTGAGCGACAACATCGTGCACCTGGTGCTGGCCCGCCTGCCCGACGCGCCGCCCGGCCCCAAAGGCCTGTCGCTGTTTTTGGTCCCCAAGTTTTACCCCGACGGCTCGCGCAGCCGCGTGCACTGCGACCGCATCGAGGAAAAGATGGGCCTGCACGGCAGCCCCACTTGCGTGATGCGCTTTGACGAAGCGGTCTCTTCCATAGTGGGCGAGCCCGGCAAGGGCTTGGGCGCGATGTTCGTGATGATGAACGCCGCCCGCCTGCATGTGGCCCTGCAAGGCATTGGCCTGCTGGATGCCGCTTGGCAAAAGGCCGATGCGTATGCGCAAGAGCGCCGCCAGATGCGTGCGCCCGGCAAAGGCAAGAGCGCTGGCGAAGCGGATTTGATTGGCGAGCATCCCGCCATGCGCCGCATCTTGGACACGCAGCGTGCTTGGGTCGATGCCGGTCGCGTGCTGGCCTACCGCACCGCGCTGGAGCTGGACCTGATCAAGCACAGCCAGGACGCAGACACCCAAGCGGCTGCTCAGTGCTGGTGCGCGCTGGTCACGCCCGTCATGAAGTCGGTGTTCACCCACCAAGCCTTCCATGGCGGCAGCGACTGCCTGCAGGTGTTTGGCGGCCATGGCTATGTGCGCGAATGGGGCATCGAGCAGATCGTGCGCGACGCCCGTGTGGCCATGATTTACGAAGGCACCAACGAGATCCAGGCGATTGACCTCTTGGTGCGCAAAGTGCTGGCCGATGGCGGCACCGGCATGAACGCACTGCTGGACACGATCGTGGCCGACTTGCCGCAAGGTGCCCAAGCCAGCACGGCAGCCGCAGCCCGCATCGAGACCCTGCGCGCCGTGACCGAGCAGATCGTAAAGACCGCGCCGCAAGACGCGGCGCTGGCCTTCCGCGTGGCCGACGATTATTTGCGCGCCGTGGCGCTGGTGCTGATGGACTGGGCCTGGCTGCGCATCGAAGCGGGTGTGGATGCCGACACCCCCAACGCCGATGCACGCTGGCGGGCCCCGGCCAAAGCGCTGCGCAGCTGGGTGCTGCCGGAGTTCCAGATGCGCACCTTCATCATCGTGCAGCAGTGCACAGCAGCAGCGGCAGCGGCATGAGCGAGACACAGCGCTCACGCTCAAAAACTTTGAGCGCTGGCCCCAAGGCCGCGCCAGCGGCCAAGGTGCGCGCCAGCGCGGCCAAAACACCAGCGGCCAAAGCATCGCGTGCATCGGCTGTAGCCCAACCCGCCGCTGGCAGCGATGTGGCGGCGGTGGACAAAGTGGACACCTCCTACCTGCAATCGCTGATGGGCTACAACGCCCGGCGTGCGGCGCTGAGCATCATCGAATTGTTTCTGGAGCGCCTGGCCCCTTATGGCCTCAAGCCCGTGGACTTTTCGGTGATGACCACCATCCACCACAACCCTGGCGTGACTTCACGCCAGTTGTGCGCGGCCCTGAATTTGCTGCCCCCCAACTTGGTGGGGCTGATCCAGTCGCTGGAGTCTCGCGGCTTGATCGAACGCAAACCGCACCCGCACGATGGCCGTGCCGTGGGCCTGCATGCCACCCCCAAGGGGCATGCCCTGATGGAACAAGCCGAGCAAACCGCTTCGGACCTGGAAATCGAAAAAACAACACGCCTGACCCCTGCGCAGCGCAAGACCTTGCTGGAACTGCTGCAAAAAATCTACCTCTGAGTCTTGGTCTGTTTGTGAGAAGTTCGTAAATATTGGCAAAAAATATCGAATTTCTTGGGAATGGTTTGGCGCTTAGGATGGATGATGGCCGCGCTCTAGTCAAACCAGCGCATTGAGTTACAATGTATCTCAATACACTGTCTCAGGAGGCAATCATGGCTGCTACCACCACAATGGTCCACGTTCGGGTGGACGAAAAAATCAAAGCTCAAGCTGCTGAGACGCTTAGCTCTATGGGGCTGACTGTTTCAGATGCTGTTCGCGTGTTCCTGACTCGTATCGTTGCGGACAAAGAACTGCCATTCGCGCTCAAAGCTCCTAATGAAACCAGTCGTGCGGCCATCGCTGAGGCTGATCAGATAGTTCAGAGCCGCCAAGCTCGTTTTGCAACTGCTGACGCGCTGTTGAATGACCTCGAAAAAGCCAGCCTCAAGTAAGCGGACAAGCCTGCCTCGGGCTTCGGACTACACCAGAGAATTTCAGAAGGATTGGCAGCGTCTTTCTCATTCAGGTCGGTACGACATGAATGGACTGAAAGAGGCCATGTTGCTTCTGGTTGCTAACAATGGGCCGCTACCCCCCGAGTGGTTAGACCATCCCTTGACGGGCGATTGGCTAGGCCATCGTGAGTGCCATGTAGGCGGTGATTTCCTACTGATCTACAGACTTGATGATTCGGGTAAAGCTGGCTTTGTGGTGTTTGTGCGTAGCGGGACTCACTCAGAGCTTTTCTCGTAAATGCCAACGAATCGTCATGCGTTTTTTGTTGTCGTAGGAGCCCACCCCGTGGGCGATGCCTTGCAGGGCGTGTGTCATGCCCAACGCTCATCGCTCATCGCCCACGGGGTGGGCTCCTACAAAATAGCTCATCGCCCACGGGGTGGGCTCCTACAAAACAACTCATCGCTCATCGCCCAAAAAGAAGGCGTGCCCGCTTGCGCGGGCACGCCTTGGATCTGTCAACGCGAGGGCTTAACGGCCAGTAGCGCGTTCAGCCAAGAAAATGTCAATGCGGCGGTTGCGCGCACGGCCGGCTTCGCTGCTGTTGTCGGCAATCGGCTCACGCGAGCCACGACCATCGATGGCCATGCGGTTCACACTCACCCCACGCCCCGCCAGATAGTCACGCGCGCTTTGTGCACGGTTGACCGACAAAGGGTTGTTGATGGCATCGCTGCCCGTGTTGTCGGTGTGCCCCACAATGCGCACCTCCATCGACGGCTGCTGGTTCAAGCCTTGCGCAAACTGGTCCAGAATGGGCATCAGGCGAGGCTGAATGTCATGACGCCCGGTGGCAAATGAAATGTCATTCGGAATGCTCAACTTGAGCTGGTTATCGGCTGTTTGCGTGACCACGGTGCCTGTGCCTGCAGTAGCCTGCTCCATGGCGCGCTTTTTGTCTTCCATGTTCTTGGACCAGATGTAGCCGCCCAGCGCACCTAAACCGGCACCAATGGCCGAAGATCGGGCATCGTGCCCAAGCACCTGCCCTGCCACAGCGCCAATCAAAGCGCCTGTACCCGCTCCTTTTTGCTCAGAGCTTGCAGTGGCGCAACCGGCCAACAACACAGCAACGGCACAAGCTGCGATACCCATGGATGTCATGTGTGCATTTTTCATGATGGTAGTTACTCCTTTGTGAACTCTCTTGAATTTACCCTGCCCTGCGGCTCGTTCATGTGATACGCCACACTTAAGTTGCAAGCAATCGTTTCATCTGCCGAATGTTCAACACTTTGGCTTAAAAAACTCAAAGGCGATCGGGTGAACTCGAAGCGACTTCGCCTCGATATTCATGATGCAAACCCACAAGCGCCCACATCACAAACAGACCGGCAGCATCGGCCAGAACATCGTGCCAATCGCCATTGCGCCAGCCAGAAAGGTCCTGAAGCAACTCAATGGCCACCCCAAAAACCAACAAGCTCAGCGCCACGCGAACAGGTGCAAACGGATATGCCATCACCCCTAAAAGCATCAGCACCGCAAATGCCAAGGCGTGCTGAGCCTTGTCCCACCAATCCAACAGTGGCATCTGCAGGTGCTGAGCTGGCATCAAAGCCAACACAGCGATCACACAAGCTGCTGTCCAAAAAACAAGTCGTTTGAGCCGGGTGTTTTTCAATGCTTGGCTTTAGAGAAATGGCAGGTCAGAGCCCATTGATTATGTTCTTTACCGAACACAGCAAGAAAGTGTCGGCACAGGGTCAAGCGCCGAGTTCTATCGCGACGTAGCCCGTCAACAGGCTGATGATCACCACGCAGACCATCAGGGTCAAGGTGCTGTGCCTGCGCAAAAGTTCGATCAAACGGGCTGCGTCCAACTTGGTGTCCTTGCGTCGCCTGCTGCTGCGCGAGCGGGCCGACTCCGCTCGGCCTGTTTTCTTTGTTCGGTATCGAACATTGTCCGAGCTCGGTGTTTTGAACTTGTCCATCACGTGCACACAAAAACTGTCGAGAAAACCAGCCGCTTTAGCAGCTGATCAATTGATTGTATTTTTTAGTACTTATTAAAAAATCAATTGGATACCAACTTGTAAGTTCCAATCAACTGCCGAGCGAGCTGAACGACTGCAGGATTGCCAGGATTTTGTTGAATCGCAATGATGGTCAACTGCAGTGCACTCAAGACGCTGGTCAAACTGGGCACCGATAAGCTAGCCTGGATGGATTGCCCCAGATTGACTGGCGCGCTGCCGGAGCCAAGATTGACGTTAACGGAATTGAGCGCCGGCATGATGTTGGTCATGTTCGACGCAAAGTTATTGACCGCGGCAGCAGAATTCGGGCCGGGTGGGGTCAGGCCGAACATCACCCCTAGCGTCTGGACTGCGGCTGGCGAAATAACCGCATAAGTACCTTGCGAGGGTGCCACCGCATTGATCACAACAGGCGCAAGCGTGACGGCATTGGTGCCCGTGCTCACGACGGGTATCACGTTTTGATTGATGCTGACAGGCACAAAAATGTTACCCACCATGCTAGCGCTCCCCCCCATCGTGGCGGGCTTGGTTCCAGCATGGGCTGAAATGGCAATAAAAGCTGCGCACAAAGCAGGCAGCAAAGGAAATGACTTGAATTTCATGAAAATTCTCCGGCGAATACTGAATCAGAATTTAAAAGCGTAACCAACGTTGACGTTCAACTGTCGACCGGCCGCACTGCGGCCATCAATGTCCGTCAGACCCACCATGACAGAGATGGGCGCATCAAATGGCGTGATGCCCACACCCAAGTTGGTACGGCCCGCCAAGTGGCTCAAACTCAAAGAGGTTCTTTCGGTCAGTTGGGTGCCAATGCTCGCAAACGCGCCCACCTTGTCTTGACCCGTTTGCACGGCACTGAAAGGACGGTAGTTGCCATTGCCCGCCCCCAGTGTGGCCGAGACCGGGTAATTGCCAATGAGTTTGATCGGCAAATTACCGGTCATGGCCACATAGGTGCTCCTAAGACTTAATTTGGCAGTTCCCCAGCGAGCGACATCTGTGCTGGCCACCGCGATCGACAGCCCCGAGGCTGCGTCTAATAAGCGGTGCACCTTGACACCTATTTGGCCGCTGTCGCCAAAAGTGCCATCCCTTGGGTTAACGCTTGTGAGCGAGCCCATGAGTTCCACACCCACCGCTTTGACGGGGTCACCAAACCCGACACCTGCAGCCACGGAGCCGTCTACTCGGCCATTACCGTCAACCATGCCTTTGCCATCGAAATCGTAAATGCCGGAAACACCGACAAAACCCTGACCCCGAGATGCACCATAGGCCGATGGCGTTCCAAAAGTCGTACCTGGAGCACCAATGAATTTGTTCAACGATGCCGGTGGCGTATTGGTGAACGTGAGCAAGGCTTGAAGGTCTTTGCTCAGTTGCTCGACCTCTTGCGAGTTGACAGATTCGCCTTGTTTCGCTTGTTGAGCGTATCCCAACAAAACAAAACAACTGGCGCTCGCAGCGATGGCGATTTTTTTTAATTTCATATTTTTTACCTTAGAAAAATGGGGAAAATTTATTTGTTTAAGTTTTTTATCAATCATTTGAAATTCCTTTTCAAAAATCAGCCAAACAGAAAATTCCTCACAACCGACTTCAATACCAACACACATTTACAGATGAACGGAATCAATTATTTCACCGATAACAACTCAAGCAACTCAGCAGCAAGGCTTTAAATTCATTATAGACTTGGAGAAATAAAAATCAAACGACTCTGAGCAGGTGCAACGACAGTTAACCAGTAGTCCTCCAGTTTCCATGCGTACCAAGAAAACTGAGGGCAATTTCGAAATAAGCCGCGCCAACCCGATACACTGCCCTGCGGTTGCTCAAAGCAAAGACTTGGCTCGGCTCCGGCAACAGCTAAAAAATCTGAGGGGACAGTCAATCCGCATCCCATCACTTTGCCAAGCGCCTCTTTGCATGTCCATATCAAGGAAATCTGCTCCAAGTGAGTCAAGCCAGACAGTGAAGACCGAATGCTCTGAAGTTCATCCGAATCGACAAATTGCTGAAAAACAATCTCCTGTGCAGGATCGATGCATTCAAGATCCAATGCCATAGGGTGCCTCCTGTCAAATGCCAAAGCAACGGCAGAGCCACAGCGGTGACTGATGCTCACGCCAAGTCTGTTGGCTTGGCCATGGGCACTCAAAACAGGTTGATTGAAAACGCCAGGCAAAATGCGCAGATTTTGCGAATCAGAAATCTTGTGAAATGGATCATTGCCTAATGCAGTCAATACTGCTTTGCGTGCCGAGAGTCGTCCCAGCACATAATCTGTTTGTCGACTGAAAATAGAATTTTTAAAAACATCTGCAAGCTCCTCTTGTGGAAGTTGAGAAGCTAAGCTATTGAGCTGTATTGATGACAAGTTGTCTGATTTCAAAAAAACCACACACGCATCAAACCGTTGCTGCCGACAATCGAAGCTTAATTTTCGTGTCCAACTTTCCAAGTTAGACAATGCCAACTCTTCTTTGTTGATTATCACCGGCTATTCAATAGCTCGTCTAATTTCTTGACCAGCAATTGGGCGTGATGGGCTTCAAAAAAAGTCAAATGATGTTCGAGTGGTAACTTGTGAAGCGAAAAACCTTTTTTCGCCATAAACCACCAATACCAAAAGTGGAATTTTGATGTATCTTTTGGATACAAAACTTCAACTTTCACAGGCAACCGCTTTGGACGGTATTTGCGATGAGAAAGATATATAAGGCACTCCTTACCGGGAGTTACGGTAGTAGTGTGTCGATATTTACCTGAAACTAGATTCCCTAATAACTTAAAGACAGCTTTCGAACGCCGTCTCAAGTAACGCAGGCCACGCTGTGGAAAGGAAAAAAACAGATCACCGAAACGCACCCAAAGCGGCATATCGGCACTGCTGTGCACATCCAGCATCATCAGCACTTCAATTTGAACACCTCTCCTCAATAACTCATCAGCCGTTGCCCATGCAATCCAACCTCCCAGTGAATAGCCACACAGTCGAAAGGGCCCGGAGGACACCGATAGCAACTGATCTGCATAGTGCTGGGCCATGTCCTCAATGCGAAGGGGCTGCTCAGCAGTTCCATCCAGGCCCTGTGCTTGGATACCGTATACGGGTTGCTCAGGTGCAAACGCTTGGGCCATGGGCACAAAGGCATAGACATCACCACCAACGCCATGGAAAAAGAACAAGGGATTAGCTGTGCCTTTCGGCTGCATGGGTACGATGGTGCTCCAAGCGGGTGGCTGCTCAGCACAACCCAGATGCTGCGCCATTTCGGCCACGGTTTGTGTAGAGAAGAATTGAGCCACTTGCATCTTCAGCCCCAGCTCTTTGGCGGCCCGTTGAACCAAACGCGCCGCAGCCAAAGAATGCCCTCCAAAAGCAAAGAAGTTGTCATCCACTTTCAAATTTGGCTGATCTAAGGCATCGCGCCACAATTCGAGCAAACGGGACTCCAGTAAATTACCGGTCATCAAGGTTGCCGGGGTCACTGGAGATGCTTGCACACTCGCACTCATTGCTGACGATCTCAGGAGTGCATCGCGGTCCAGCTTTCCATTGGGTGTTATGGGCAACGCCTCCACCTGCAGATAAGTTGATGGCAACATGTATGCAGGCAAACTTCGCTGCAAGAAGTTGCGCATCTTTTCTGCATCAGGCAAGACCATTGGAGTCTGAGCCACGATGTGGGCCACCAAGCGAGCGTCTCCCTGCTGAGGCTTGTATGCCACTACAGCAGCATCACGCACTGAATCGTGCGCTCGCAAGGCTGACTCAATTTCCCCCAACTCGATGCGAAAGCCGCGCAGCTTAATTTGCTGGTCAAGCCGCCCGACAAACTCCAGAGCACCGTCCACTCGCCATCGCACCTGATCGCCTGTGCGGTACAAACGCTCGCCCTCATGCCAGGGATGCGCAATAAACCGCTGCGCAGTTAACGCCGACTGTCCCCAATAACCACGGGCCAAGCCCAGCCCACCGGTATAAAGTTCACCGGCCATCCCCACGGGCAATGGTTGCAGGTTCTCATCCAGCACCCAAACATCCGTGAAGGCAATGGGATACCCAATCGGAACTCCGTTCTCAAAACGATCTGCTGGCACCGCACCGCCTTGCATGCGATAGCAGCAAGTGAAGGTGGTGTTTTCTGTTGGTCCGTAACCATTGATGAGGGCATGTTCTTTCGGCATGAGCGCCAAAAGGCGACATACATGTCGGCCAGACAGCACATCGCCGCCGGACAACAGCTGCCGTATCCCCGCCAGGGCATGTGGTTGTTCATCGACCATCAATTGAAAAAGCGCCGAGGTCAACCAAGCAAAGCTCACCTTGTGCGTCACCAGAAATTCAGCCAATTCTGTGGTTGAAGGCATACCAGGTGGATGCACTGCTAAGCAAGCACCATTGAGCAAAGCGCCCCAAATCTCTAGCGTTGCGGCATCAAACGATGCAGAGGCAAACTGAAGAACAACATCATCTGGACTGATGCAAAAAGCACTGTCCTGCGCCACCAGGCGCAAAACGCCCTGATGAGGCACAGCAACCCCCTTAGGACGCCCGGTAGAGCCCGAGGTGTAAATCAAATAAGCAAGATCGCGGGCTTTGACGTTGACCACCGGTGCATCGCTTCGGGGAGATACCCGGCCGTTTGCATCCAAACACAGTAACTTCAGGTTCGAGCGACTTGGCAACTGGGTTTGCAGGGCTGTCACCGTCAGCACGATGGAAGCACCACAATCCTCCAACATGTTCATCAATCTCTGTGGCGGGTAGGTCGGATCAAGCGGCACATACGCACCACCGGCCTTGAGCACAGCCAACATGGCCACCACCATTTCAATGCCGCGATCGAACGCCAGACCCACTGGCACATCTGCGTCGACACCCCAGTCACGCAAATGATGCGCAAGTCCATTGGCTCGTGCGTCAAGCTCCGCATAAGTCATGCAAGCTTCGCCGTCATGCAAGGCCGGAGCGTGGGGTTGCCGCAAAGCCATCATCGCAAAACACTCATGAATGGAACCAGTCATTGCAGGTTCTTTTTCAACATTCATGGCAATTAGACGATCGCGCTCAAGCTCACTCAGCAGCGACAAGGACTCTAGCGGCTGGTCTGGCTGCTTTAATGCCCCCGTCAGTATGCTGACAAACTGGCTGGCCATACGCCGTGCCGTTTCAGGCAAGAACAAGTCCAAGGCGTACTCCAAGCGCAACGACAGTCCACCCGCGTTCTCCGTTGCCAAAAGCAGCAAGTCCTGTTTTGACGTGGCATTGCCAATATTTACAGCATGACCGATCAGGTCAGGGGCTTTGATCACCGTTAAATCGTTGTTTTGCAGAACAAACGTTACCTGCACCAATGGCTCGCGGCTGGGTTCGCGCTCAAACCGCAGCGCCTCCACCACCCTAGAAAAAGGCACATCCTGGTGCACTTGCGCATCAATGCACGTGTCTTTAACACGCGACACCAAGACCCGCATGCTCGGTTGATCCGCCAGATTCATGCGCAATGCCACGGTGTTGGTAAAGAGTCCTATTAAATTTTCTACATCTGGATGTGGTCGATTGGCCATCTGGGAGCCGATGACGAAATCTTTTTGGGCCGAATAACGGGACAAAAGTGCCGCCCAAATGCCCAACAAAACCATGAACAATGTTGCACCTTCTTGTGAAGCAAAATTGCGCACAGTCTGCGTAGTGGAAACGTCCAGTGTGAATTCAACTGAACCACCACGCTGAGTGGGACGCACCGGACGCGGATGATCGGTGGGCAAGTCGAGATAGGGACTGACACCCTGCAACTGTTTTTGCCAATAAGCCAGATGTGTTTGAACACGCGGCTCTTCTAGCCTCGCTCGGTCCCACGCTGCGAAATCGACATACTGAATAGGTAATTCAGGCAATTCAGGCAATGGGTTGGATTTTTTCAACAACAATGCGTTGTATAAAAAATCAAGCTCTTTCATCAAAATGCCAAGGGACCACCCATCAAAAACCAAATGATGAACATTGAGCAAGAGCGTCCATTTTTGATCGCTTTGCCTCAGCAAATGCATGCGCAATGGCGCTTCCAAAGTCAAGTCAAAAACATGACTTCCTATTTCGTTGATGCAGGCATTCAGTCGGCTGTCGGGATCAAGGTTTTCGCGCAAGTCCTGCACAGGCAAAAGCACTTGAACGGTGTCCGAATTGGCCTTGCTTTGAACCGGAATGTCATTCACCAGGCTGATGCGCCCTTGCAAGACCTCATGACGTTGCACCAGCATGCTCAAGGCCTGTTCCAAGAGCATCGCATCCAACACACCCTGAAAAACAATCGAAATCAGAACGTTATAAACAGCGCTGGGGCCATGCAACTGCTCAATGAACCAAATGCCATGCTGACCCGGTGAAACCCGCAAACGACTCTCGCCTGAGGCACGAGGAATCGGCAGTAATTTCTGTGTCAACGCACCTCGCTCATTGAGCCTGGCGGCCAAGGCGCGGACAGTCGGTGCCTCAAAAATGTCCCTCAAAGTCAATTGCAAACCCAGTTCGGCCTGCAATTTCCCACGTAACCGCGCCGCATCCAGTGAATGCCCGCCAGCATCAAAGAAACTGTCGGTTGGACCTAGATCTGCCCGACGAAGTACGCTTTGCCATACGGCCAATAATGAGGCCTCTAAAAAATGGGCTGGCGATTGCGGCGCGCAATCTGGAGCAACTCTGCAGACTTTATTGAACGCCTCAAGGCCCACGTTTTTGGTGGGTATCGGCTTTAAAACCGACAAGGCAATCCGATCCAATTTGCCGCTTGAAGACCGTGGCAATGCGTCCACCAGCACATAGGCATCAGGCAGCATGTAATCTGGCAATCGCTCTTGCAAATAAGATCGGAGTAGGTTGCCAAGGGTCGAGACCTCTTGTGACTGCATTCCCAAATTGACAGCTGATAAAGCCACGAAAGCAGTCAGTCGCCGCACCTCGATTGGATGACCATGCATTTGTTGATCAACAGCGGCGTCAACCACAGCAACGGCCACTTCACGAACAGCAGGATGACTCGCTATGGTGGCTTCAACTTCACCCAACTCGACGCGAAAGCCTCGCAACTTCACTTGATGGTCAATTCGACCGAGAAAAACGATCGCGCCATCTGCCCCTCGACGAACCCAATCGCCACTGCGATAAAGACGTTCCCCGGGAACCAAGGGATGAGGCACAAATGAATCAGCCGTTAATGCGTCCCGGCCCAAATAGCCTTTGGCAAGACAAGCACCGCCAATCCAAAGCTCGCCGGGCAAATCATCTGGCACTGGCTGACCATGCGCATTCATGACCCAGAAGCTCACGTTCGCAATTGGCCAGCCAATCGACGGCAATACGGGCCACTGACTCACAGGTCGACGCAATTGGAGCTCACTGCATATGACACAAGTCTCAGTTGGGCCATATTGATTGTGTAACACCGCGTTCAAACGAGAAAAAAGCCAGGTCAACGCAGGTGATACGCGCAACTGCTCGCCAGCAGTCATCACGCGGCGCAGCGATGAAGGGATCAACCCATTTTCCATAGCGGCATGACACAAAGCATCAAGCGCTACAAACGGCAAGAACAAACGCTGAACCTGGGTGTCCATGATCACGTTCAGCAAAGCCAGACTGTCACGCCGTTCGTATTCATCGATCAGTTGTAAAGTGCCACCTTCGACCAACGTAGAAAATATCTCTTGCACCGACACATCGAAACCTATCGATGTGTATTGCAATGTACTTAAACCATCTTCACCCTCGCAGGCCAAGCTGTTGCGTTGCCATTGCAAAAGATTACAAACAGGACCATGCCGCATGGCGACACCCTTTGGCTGCCCAGTGGATCCGGATGTGTAGATCACATAGGCTAAATCGAGTGGCGATACCAAAACAACCGGCGCATCAGAGCGAGCGGCAGGCATGGCATCAATGTCATCCAAACATAAGATTCTCAAATTTTTTGAGGATTTGACCTTGTGCAGCAGGGCTTGATGCGTCAGCAAGATCGGCGCTTGGCAGTCATCAAGAACGTATTCAAGGCGTTTAGATGGCCAAGCGATATCCAGGGGCACATAAGCACCACCCGCCTTGAGCACAGCCAATATGGCGACCAGCATGTCGAAACTGCGCTCGGTACCGATGGCAACTGGAACATCAGAATCAACACCCCATTCACGCAGCATATGAGCCAAGCCATTGGCACGTGCATCGAGCTCTTCATATGTCAGCACCTGTGCACCACAACGCACAGCAATCGATTGAGGCTTTTCACTTGCCGTGGCCGCGAACATCTCATGAACGAGCTGATCGGCCATTTGAGATTCTGTTGAAAAATTCACAAGACTAGAGAACAAACCAGCTCAATCAGTTGAAGGAAACGTTAATCTTTGCCAAACAAATCGCGTGTATAGACCTTGTCCATCACATCCACCAGTTCAGGGGTCATGCGGTTGGCCACGATCACGTCGGCGCGTTGCTTGAACATCACAAAATCAGGCTCCACCTTGGCCCCCAAAAACTCTGGCTCCGTCAACAAAGGCTCGTGAACAATGACCTCGACATCCTCGGCCTCCAACAAAGACATCACCGCCTGCACACTGCTGGCTCGGAAATTGTCAGAGCCAGCCTTCATAACCAAACGGTAAATGCCCACCACCTTGGGTTGGCGGCGCATGATGTCTTGCGCGATAAAAGCTTTGCGCGTGCTGTTTGACGCCACGATGGCCCCCATCAATGTCTGCGGAACATCGGAATAATTGGCCAGCAATTGTTTGGTGTCTTTGGGTAAACAATAACCACCGTAACCAAACGAAGGGTTGTTGTAATGCGGCCCTATGCGTGGGTCATGGCAGACCCCGTTGATGATCTGTCGCGAGTCCAAACCCTGGCAAACAGCAAAAGTGTCCAACTCATTGAAGAAGGACACCCGCATGGCCAGATAAGTATTGGCAAACAGTTTGATCGCCTCTGCCTCGGTGCTGCCTGTCAACAAAACCGGCACATCCTGCTTGATGGCGCAGGCCTGCAGCATGGCCGCAAAGGCGGCAGCACGTTCGGTCTGATCGCCCACCACAATGCGACTGGGATACAGGTTGTCATGCAAAGCCCGCCCCTCGCGCAAGAACTCGGGCGCAAAAACCAGGTTGTCCACGCCAAACTTCTGGCGCATTCGCAACGTGAAACCTACCGGTACCGTGGACTTGATCACGATCAGCGCCTGCGGTGCCAAAGCCAAAGCATCAGCGATGACCGCCTCGACCGAGCTCGTATTGAAATAATTGGTATTTGGATCGTAATCTGTGGGTGTGGCCACGATCACCACATCAGCCCCTACATAAGCCTCTTGCAGGCTCAGCGTGGCGCGAAAGTTCAGGGGCTCATCACGCAAAAAGCGAACGATGTCGTCATCGTCAATGGGCGACTGCTTGTTGTTCAGCGTGTCAACCTTAGAGGCCAATACATCGATCGCCACAACCTCGTGACGTTGGGCCAGCAAAAGGGCATTCGACAAACCAACGTAACCGGTACCAGCAATTGCGATTTTCATGTATTTATTTTAATATATCGAATGTATTGTTTTTGACAATCAAACCACTAAACATAATTTATGAAGCTTAATTGGTCAGGACTTCATCCACGAAGCGGGTCAATATGCGGTCCTTGTCCAAAAACTCACGTGCATAGTCTCGAGCCACCAGATTGGGGTGGGGCATGGCCAAAGCTTGGCTGATGCCCTGCAACAAAGCATCCACCGACTCGGGCTCGACCAAAACAGCCAGCCCTGGAAAGTCTTCACACAACTTGCCCAGCGTGGTGTCAGCATCGGCGGTGATCACCGCATGCCCCCCCACCGCCAAAATATTGGTCAACTTGGAAGGCAGCACCGCATCGGCCACGCCACGCTTTTGCACCACCAAATGCACATCGGCAGACGCCAACAAGGCGGGCAAATCGTCATAGGGCTGCAAAGGGGCAAACACCACATTGCGCAAACCCATGTCGGCAGCCAGCTTCACCATGCGGGCCTTGCCTGCGCCCTCGCCCACCAGCAAGAACACCAGATCAGCATGCGTGCGCAAGCGCACTGCTGCCTGCAAAACCACTTCGAGGCCCTGCTTTTCGCCCATGTTGCCCGCATAGAGCAGCACTTGTGCAGAAGGATCCACCCCCAAGCGCGCCAGCAAAGTAGCCGAACGCGACACCCCCTGAAAGCGCGATGCCTCTGACCAATTGGGGAAAAACCGCACACGCTCTGGCAACACCCCCTTGGCCAAGGCCCGCTGCACCATGCCGCTGGAGATGGTCGAGACCCGGTCAAAAGAACGCAGCAAGCGCCGCTCTAAAGCCAAGGCCAACTGCTTAAACACCCTTTGACTGCCCCATTTTTAAACCGAACATGGCATCCACTTCGTAATCTTGAACATGCAGCACCAAACGCGCATCCGTGAGGCGACTGAGCAACCAAGCCCCTGGCACGCAAAACAAGGTGGGGGCCACCAACACCAGCACATCGGGACGCCAGCGCCACTGCAACAGCAAGGCCGGAAAAGAAGACATGGCAAAACTGAGCAAATGCACAATGCGCCGCCACGCATTAGGGCGGGCAGGCACATACAAAGGGCAACGCGTCACCGAAACACCGGCAAGCGACTCACGTCGATAAAACGGCCCTTTCGCACCAGGAGCCAGTTTCCATTCGGGGTAATAAGGAAACGCCGTCACAGCGCGAACATCGTGACCATGAGCCGCAAGCCAGGCTCCCATTTCTCCGCTGTATTTACCGATGCCCGTCAGCTCAGGGCTGTAGTTGATCCCGTACAGGAGGATTTTCATACAATCTAAAATAAATAAAATTTATTTTTTACGTACTACCCAATATCCAGTTGATGGTGCAAATCTGTGTAGAAATTTAATTCTATGATACCTATAATTAAATTTAAACAACCTACATAAAGCCCGATCAATTTCAACAACAATATTATTAGACCAATAATTCCTCAATCCCAATTTAGACATGATTTTTTGCATTGGCGAAAAACCAATAAAATTTTCAGCCATTAATTCCATACCATGCTGCAATATCAATTCATTCATGCAACCAATTGAGATTCCTCTCTCATTTTTAGTTAATCCTGATCGCGGAAACCGCCAATCGCCCATAGAAATTATAGGCTCTCGAATCAATAAATATCCACCAGGTTTCAGCACCCTAATCAGCTCGGAAAATACATATGAAACATTCGGTATGTGATGCAAAACACCAAAAACTGTTATTAATTCGAAAGTGGAATTATTAAAATCAAGCCTCCCCGTAGCATTTGGCATTAAATAATTTAATTCATGACCAAAAGCAGCTCTTCTCCAAAATTTTTTCCCAGGCTCAACTATAGTTATACTACTGATTAATTCTTTGACTTTTTCAAATTCAGAGCCAAATGCACTTCCTAAGCCTAACACTTTAAGTGCGTCTCCATCAACATATTTCCAGCCATAATTAAAATTCATCAAATGATATGGATAATAATCAGTTTCACTATCAACATACCCCAAATTAGAATATCCATTCTCCTCTTCTTTAAACCAATAAGTCATTTCATCCAATGAAAAGTCGTCGCCATATATTTTTAACCCTAGAAAAAAATCGTTCATGAGTACCCCTCAAAAGAAAATCAGCGACGACGAATGGGCATACAAGGCGAACCCATACACACCATGCTATCCGGCATATCAGAAAACACAGAACTTCGCGCGCCAATGACTGCCCCACGCCCAATACTGACGCCTGGCCCAACAAATACATCCGTGGCCACCCACGCCTCAGGGCCAATAGTGACTTTATGGGCACGGATAGGAAAATCTACTTGGCTGTAGTCATGGTCAGCCGCGCATAAATAACTGCTTTGTGACACCACCGCGTTGGCACCAATCTCGATTTCACCCAGGCTGTAAAGCACCACATCGTCCCCAATCCAAGCGTAATCACCAATGCTTACCTTCCATGGATAAGTGATCTTGGCACTTGGACGTATCACAACACCGTTGCCCACATGCGCCCCAAAGAGACGCAGCAGCCAGCTTCTGAAGCCATATGCAAACTGAGGCGACCAGTGAAAAAGTGTTGTCTGTGTCAACCACCATATTTGCACGGCAAACGCTGAGCGACCACGAAAGCCTTTAGGCATACGAAATCTAGATAGATCTTGGATCATGTTTTAACTTGCTTTTTCTCTGACGACGAGCCAATCTCTACGACAAGATTTTCCAATACAATTCTATTGATATCTCGCTGCGACTCGAAAGCCAAACGGGCAGCTTGTCTTGCTTTCTCCAATGCAACAGAACTTTCGGCCAATGGCCGGAGTGCCGTAATTGTTTGTGTAACAAAACCCTCTGAATAGGGAAAAACAACACCAGCACCATCAGGAACCATGCTTGCGATGCAACCCCGCGCGAAAGCTATAACCGGTACACAATGAGCCAATGCCTCAAGAATTGTGACGGGTTGTGCCTCATTTGGGTAGCGCGTAGGAAAGAACAACACGTCAATGCTCGCGAAAAATGCAATTTTATCCGCCCCATAAACAGGCCCCAAATAGATGGCATTTGGATGACTTGCCAAACTCTTATGGAAATTATCCCTTACAGATTCATCAACTGGTCCTGCAATTAAACCCTGCAATGAAACACCATGAGAAACAGCTTGCGACAGAACTGAAAAGAATTCAAAAATCCCTTTCTCAGCCGTTATGTTTGACAGGAAACCTAGCCGTAATGAAGTAGATACGTTTCTCGCATGATCAGATACACTAATTTCTTCAAGAAAGGCTGCATTGGAGATAGAGCGAATGTTTTTATGTTCAATTCCGTAAAGCTGGTTAATTTTCTCTCCCATTTTATTGCACAATACAATATGAAAAGAATTGCGAACCACGCCAAGGCTCATAATCACAGATCGATTCTTTTGAGATAAATAAGCAAAGCTATGGTGATGTATGTAAATAGGTACACCCCGCCACCCCGCAATGAGAATAAACACAAGATCAATCCATTGCCTCAGACCGCCTGAGAAAGCAAGATATAGTGCATTTGGCTTGTTGCCGAAAATCAATTTAGAAAATCGCCACCATAACAATAAAAATCCAAAAGTCTTATCTCTTGGCGACATGTCAAATATATGTATTTTATGCTGACTACTCAAAACTCCAAGCATACGTTTATTGATCTCAGAATAACCGTGCACAGGTGGCGGCAAAGGCCCTACAAAACAGATATGAGAATCCATCGCTATTTTAACTTACTGTCAAGGATCTGCTTACAACCCGATAGAATTTCTTCGGCGGCTACAGATGGATTATAGTTAGAAATCAGTTTAATACATTCACGAGCTGTTTTCTCGACATCTGCAAATGCAGCTGGAACGGATAAAAGCTTATTGGCAAGGTCGTCAATATTTTGGGCTTCAAATACAAAGCCTGTAGGTTGATTCTCAACCAACTCAGGTATACATCCGCAACGATTGCTGACCACTACAGGGCACCCGTAACTCAATGCTTCGTTAACAACTAAACCCCATGGCTCGCTAAAGCTCGGCAGTACTAAACAGGAAGCCTTTGCATATTCGATTGCCAATGCAAGTGTATCCATGCTTCCTGAAAATAATACCGCATCAGTCAGACCTAATGAACTTACCATATTCTTTAACACTTGGCCCTGCGAACCTTCTCCAACGATTATCAATGAAGCATCTGGCAAATTTATTCTAACTTTTAAGAATGCATGAATTAGAATATCTAGTGATTTTTCGTGTGAGAGCCTGCCCACATAAAGAAAACGCGTCGCGTCAGAGGTAGGCGCATGTTGCATACGTTTTTTAAACGCAAGATCGGCTGAATAGTCTTTGGGTAATGCGGCCGCTTGGCAGCGATAAAATACTTTATTAGGCCTGGCACCGTAATGTATGACATAACTACGTGCACGTATACCGTAAACAAAAAAACCATCACAAAATAAAAAGAAAATTCTTTTAAGTAAACCTTTAATAAAGGTCTGCTGATGATCATATATTGTTGAGTCACAAAAAACTGCACGCTTTTTCCCTCTCAATACTGCTGCCAGCAGCATTGCCCAATATTCAGTACTATGGAAGCCGGGAAGCAGAATTAGATCAGCTTTTTTTTGCCATACGGAACAGAATAGTTTTATGATTAGTTTACTCCTAGGGATAGCCCCGTATGCTCCCTTGAACAGCAATTCAAAAGGATAATTGTGGTAACTCATGTCCACACCCGATAATTTTGAGCGATCAAACTCAGTTTCGGCTATTTGCAAAAATTTAATCTTTTCATTATTTATAAGTGATAATTCATACAGTTTCGAAAAGACTGAAGCTTTATACTTGGCCCAAAGTATATTATGATAAATATAAATAATTTTCATTTTTAATTACTACGAAAATTTATTCGATTAGTTTTAGCTACACCCATAATTTGATTAATTAAATTATTAAATTAGCCCCAAGAATTGTATTTATGATTTGACGACTTCACAAAAGTAAAACCTGATACCAACATACCCATTCCAACCCCAAAGAGCAAAGCCGAATAACGCGGCCCCAAAGGATTCCCACCAATTGTAATTGAAAGAGAAGCAAAAACCAAAAATAATCCAATAGTAAAAGGTTTTGCTGTTTTGTTACCATATATTTTATATCGATATTTATTCATGAATATTAATGATTTAATAAAAATATATATAATAAAAAAAGTAAACGGTAAACCAAAGAACAATCCACCAGCGAATAGGGTGTATACAAATAAATTGTGTCCCGGCATAAACTCATTGACACCATTTAAATCAGAAATATTAAATACATAGCTCAATTCCGAATCATAAACTGAATCCCAGCCATAATAAGCACCATAACCCTTACCGAATAAGATGGTTAGTATGCCTTCATCCCATTTATTAAGTTGATCTTTAATTTCAGCCAATCTAGTGAGTGTAGTGATATCACTACCATACGTTTCGTATGAACTTAAAATTCGTATAAACCATCTATTAATCAACTCAGGATAAATGTATTGCAGTATTGCACTGCCTATTAATATAGCCAATAAAAAAACAATCAAGCCACTAAAATCTTTATGTACTATATTAACCAAAGATCCATAAGTTACCCATAGTGCCAAAATTAAGATTAAAACAAATGCCAACAAATGACTTCTAGTTACGCTAAATAATTGAAGAACAAAGCACAAAAACAATATAAATTTATCTATTAAATTTTTTTTTCGCTCAACAAATATATTGTGAATAAGCAGGGCCTCCACAATTAAAATAACTGGAGACAATATTTGATACCTTACTTCACCGATGTTTAATCCTGTTGAAATAAACCCATAAACCGAAGTAAACAATACCGAAATTACTCCCCCAGCATATATACCACTAGTTATACAATCATTTTTCCCTATGTTTACGTAACGCATAGCAACAAATAAACCCAACCCAAACAGAATCCAATTTACTGTTACTCTGATATAATTTTCAAATAAAACATCATTCACAAGAAAGCACAAAAATCCTCCTATAATAGTATAAATAACTATAAAAGTCATTATCACACTATAATTTGATTTATTTTTTATTTTTAATTTAGCACAAAGATATACTCCAATTACAATAACAATAAAAGTAATTAAATACTGTATGAAAATACCACCATATTGCCCTTTAAAATCAAAAGCAAGTGGTATCAGGAAAAGAAATGCTAAGATATTATATCTATTTATTGAAATCATTTTTTAAGTACAAAAAAATTTTGAGTAATTTTTTAACATTATAATTTTAAATTTTTTCTCTATGTATTCGAAAGTTACCTTTGATGAAATTATCAGTATAAATAAATATGTTATTATTTTAAAAGATATTGAATCGTAAATCCAAATTTTATCTAAAATCATTAGAATCGTTAAATGCAACAAATATATTGAGTAAGAAATTCGACCTAGAAATTGCATAATTTTTGAACTTAAAAATTTATGTATTAAACCCACATCAAATGATATCGAAAATACAAAAATCGAAAATACCAATGGCGCTAGAAATGCAAGATAAGAATTTAACTCCATCAAACTCAATAAAAAAAATACTGATCCACAAGACATTATTGTCATTTTATTAATTGATATTTTAGCATTTATTTTATATTTAGTCTTAATTAAAGTTATAGTACATCCAAGAAAAAAACCTATTAAACATCTTACCAAACCTCCGATTGATGCCACTCTGTCCATGCATTTTCCATATTTAATAAAACCACACTCATTTTGGATGCCATCAACATACAACATAAATATATAAGACACCGACATCAATACGAAAAAAATAAAATATTTGTATTTATCTTTAAAAAATAACAATACAAATCCGAAAATAATATAAACTAAAAATTCAACACTTATACTCCAACTTGGAAAGTTATATATATTTCCATCCCCTAAGCCCAAGCCATAAAACATAGATATCTGCGAAGCAATTTCAAATAAAGTAGGATGAACAAGGATAAAGTTTTTGTTATCAATAAATCCGATTATATTTAATACCGCCAAATATAGTATCCATGCAAAAATCATCATTGGCCACAATCTAGCTAATCTTTTTACAAAAAAATCTATAATTAATTTTTTGCTACTTAATTCATCAATATAAATTGTTGCAATTAAAAAACCACTAAGAACAAAGAAAAAGTCCACGAAAAGATAACTAAACTTAATGAAAAATAAATCATTGAGTTCGGGCATATGATACAGCGCTATCATTACTGCGGCAAAACCACGGGAACCTTCTATAGCCTCAAGCTTTCTCATTTAATATTTATTTAAAATTTTACTTTTCCATGCATATAAAATTAATTTTATTTAATTTTAAATATTTGGGTACTTAGTATTTTTACTATAATTCTCAATAAATCCCCTTCAATCAAAATTTCCGCATCATCAATTTTTCTTAGAAAATAATGAGCCAATTTTGAATTTGGCCGCATTTTGAGGATTTTCTCAATTAAGGATCCGCAAAAATTTAGATATGGTGCACCTTTTTTATATGCAAGTAAAGTCAAAACAGATTGATCATGTCTGTGATCAATGAAATCACAATAATTAGGTAGCCCAAGTGTATTTTCCATATCCGTTAAAATTCGAGCATCCGAGCAAAAAAAAAGCCACTCTTTTAGGAATTCAAAAGATTCTGGGACCGGCGTCCAAATACTCCACCCTGCTTGTACCAATGGTTTTTCATGAGTAAAAATATTATCCATATCCATTAATATAAATGCATCACGTTTTGTCCAGCGCGTTGTCGGACCATGCTGACCAATTGTCGGACCCAATAAAAAACCTTTAGCAATTGCTTCTTTTATTAATCGACTTGGAAAGACATTTAATTGATAATAATTCGATCTACCAGCATCGCAATAAACTAAAACATCGCCAATTTTCAGTGTTTTTAGTTCCTGCAATATGATTTCTGGTTTCCAAAGCCAATATCCAGCCCCTCGTTTTTCTTTTAAAATTCCTTCATTCTTTTCACAAAAATCAGAATCAAGATCAGCTGGTCCTCTTTGCCGAACCTCATCGAAACCAACATTAATTGCAGATTTACATAATGCATGACGTGCTGAAATAAATTCCTCGGATGCATATGACAAGAAAATACTTCTTACTTTCATATTTTTTCTACTGCCAACAACTTCTCATTTTTCCAACGAATAAATAGTCCTCCAACTGACAAACCAATCGCACAGGCTAAAGCAGTACCATAGATCGGCATAATTATTTTCAATACAAAACCAAAAAATATAACACAACACAAACTTAAGATCGATGATATCAAATTAAACTTCATTACTCCTGCAGCCAAACCTAAAGCATATGCAGGCGCACCAAAGCTATTAATTAAAAAGCCAACTGCTATTATCGCAATAAAGCAAATCAATCTACTATTAACAGTTCCGATTGTAATTATTGAAATCAAAGGGGCACTCAATATCACGGAACCAAGAACCATAGAAGTCCCAAATGTAACTCTTTTATAAGCCAATTTGTAAAGATTTATCGCCTCAAACTGATCCTGTCTCATTAATCGAGTTATTGCTGGCGTAAGACTATGCACACCAGAGATTACTGCATTTCTAGGTAATGCGACTATTTTGAAAGCCATTTCATAAAGTCCAAGTAGTGCCATACCACCAGAGTGTCCGACCATAATTTTAGAAATAGGTTCGAAGAATCCATTTGCAAGATTAACCGCCTGAACTCTAATACTAAAGCCAAACAACTCTTTCAATAAATTGCAAGAACCATATCTCGGGAGCGAAGATACTTTCAATTTAGTACAGAACTGTATATGCCGGTTGAAAAATAGCCAAGCCAACAAACCAAGTATTAGTGCTTGACTAAGTTGTGCCCATGCTAGTCCTTCAACACCAATCTTTGGAACTAGCAAAATGATAAGAATCAGTTGCACGCTACCCGAAAATATGGAAAAATAAGCACCCTGCCAAGCAAAATGCAAACCTCGCAAACCGCCTAAAACTATATTCCCCAAATTTGTCAGTATAAATGCCATCAATATTATGGGTAGAATTTTTTTACCTTCAGACTGCTCAGCTTGGCTTCCAGGTATTAACCAAGATATATTCAAATTCATCAATATAAATATAATGCCAGTTAAAACAATAAAAATTAATCCATTCAATACCAAAGCTGTATCCAAATATCTTCTCATTAGAAGGGGTTCTTTTTCTACATCCAGTAGTGCTATCACCCTCTCTGTTGCACTTCCAACACCGACATCGCCCAAACGAATGATGTATATTGATGCAGTTAACATTGACCACAAGCCCAAAGCTTCAGTTCCACCATGTTGAACTACCAGTCGAAAACCAACAAATGTTAATATTATGTTTACAATAAATGCCAGTACAGTTATTTTTACATTGCGCTGAATATTCAGTTTTGTTTTCATTGGATATCTAGATTTTCTATATTCAATGCTTTTCGTAAACACTCAGCACTTCTTACCCCTCTATTTGAAGTCTTTTTTTTAATTTCATCAAAATTATTTATATTTGATTTTTCTTTCATTATGTTTAGATTCATTTCTTTGCGAATTAAAATATGATTTATTTTTTCATTTTCACATAATTTTGCACTATATGAACCATCTCTAACAACTGTTGGAACTCCTAGTTGAATAGCTCTCCCCAAAATTCCAGATGCCTGATCGTATGCTGGATCGTATAAGCACCATACTGCGTCAGCCGCAGCATAGACTTCAATCATCTCAATATCGGATAAATATTTGTCTATTACTAAACCACCACAAGCTTCAATCAATTGGCGAGATTGTTGTTGATCGCTTGCAAAGCGTCCAGCAACCAATACGGTCCAACCTCTTTTCACATCATTGCTTATATAACGAGCCAAAATTTCTGTACCTTTGTTGCGGGTTTGCATTCCTAATGCAACAAGTAATGGGCGCCCATTTGCATGTTTTTTTGCCTTTTCGAATAAAGTGAAATTTTCAGCAAATCGATCGCTTTCATATTGATTTTTTATATTATTGAATAATATTATCTCATTTTCAGAAATATCCCACAACTGAAAATCATGAATCCAATTATCAACAATTAGAGAGATTCTTTCATCAAAATTAATAGGAACGATTGAAAGCGTATGAACTTCAGGGAGTAACTTCAGTATCCGTAGTAAAAGCCACTTAAATAGATGCTTTAGCGTCTTTCGTTGCACTGTAGGCCCTGGCCTAAACAGTAATCCCACAGTACGGCGACCAAGAATGGAGCGCCAAAAAGCAGACAGCACATACAATACAAAATTTTCCTCGATCATTAAAAACATAACGACTGAAGACCTTCTGAACAGATCACCCACTTGAATTCTTTCTCCACCAAAACGCTTGACCACAAAATCAAGATATGCAGCACGATGCCCGTCTAGACTTTGGCTGTAATATCCCGGAGTCATTGAGCTCCTTTCTTTAACCTTCGAGGCTCACTGAAACATCGTGACCGTTGGCTTTTAGCAAAGCATGCTGTTTAGCTCTGGACAAATCTTTGCGCACCATTTCCGAGCACATTTGCTGAACTGTGATTTCTGGAATCCATCCAAGCTTTTGTTTAGCCTTTGTGGGGTCGCCTAGCAGCGTTTCGACTTCGGTGGGGCGGAAGTAGCGGGGGTCGATGCGGATGATGGGGACTGGATCCCGGGTCAAGCCCGGGATGACACCTTTTTCCGGGATGACATTTTTGGAGGTGATGACTGCGTAACCTACCTCATCCACGCCCTCGCCTTGCCAGTTGATTTGCATACCCAGCTCAGCCGCTGTCCATTCGATGAACTGCCGCACGCTGTATTGCACCCCGGTGGCGATCACAAAGTCTTCGGGCTGGTCTTGTTGCAGCATCATCCACTGCATGCGCACATAGTCTTTGGCGTGGCCCCAGTCGCGCATGGCGTCGATGTTGCCCATGTACAGGCACTCTTCCAGGCCTTGGCTGATGTTGGCCAGGCCCCGGGTGATCTTGCGGGTCACAAAGGTCTCGCCCCGGCGTGGGCTTTCGTGGTTGAACAAGATGCCGTTGCAGGCATACATGCCATAGGCCTCGCGGTAGTTGACCGTGATCCAGTAGGCATAGAGCTTGGCCACCGCATAGGGGCTGCGGGGGTAAAAGGGGGTGGTTTCTTTTTGGGGGGTTTCTTGCACCTGGCCATACAGCTCGCTGGTACTGGCTTGGTAAAAGCGGGTTTTCTTCTCCAGCCCCAAGATGCGGATGGCTTCCAGAATGCGCAGGGTGCCGATGCCGTCTACATCGGCGGTGTATTCGGGGCTTTCAAAGCTGACGGCCACATGGCTCATGGCGGCCAGGTTATAGATCTCGTCGGGCTGCGTTTCTTTGATGATGCGGATCAAATTGCTGGTGTCGCTCAGGTCGCCATAGTGCAACTGAAAGTTGGCGTTGCTCACATGGGGGTCTTGATAGATGTGGTCTACACGCTCGGTGTTGAAGCTGCTGGCCCGGCGCTTGATGCCGTGGACGATGTAGCCTTTTTCTAAGAGGAATTCGGCCAGGTAGGAGCCGTCTTGGCCGGTGATGCCGGTGATGAGGGCGACTTTGGGGAGGGGCATTGGGGTGTTCGACAGATTCAAAAGGCAATCGCCCACGGGGTGGGCTCCTACAAGGGGGAAAGGCTCAGCTGTTGGCCAGGTAGTCGGCGTAGGCGTTGGTCAGGCCTTGGTGCAGGGGGACTTGGGCTTGCCAGCCCAGGCTGTGAAGGCGGGTGCTGTCCATCAGTTTGCGGGGGGTGCCGTCGGGTTTGGTGGTGTCAAACACCACTTGGCCGGTGTAGCCCACCACTTGGGCAATGGTGTGGGCCACTTGGGCAATGGTCACGTCTTGGCCATAGCCCACGTTGATGTGGCTCAGCATGGGGCTGGTGTGTTGCGCGTAGGTGGCTTGGGGCAGGTTCATCACGTGCAAGCTGGCGGCGGCCATGTCGTCCACATACAAAAACTCGCGCATGGGGGTGCCCGTGCCCCAGATGGCCACGCTGGGGGCCTGGGCCACTTTGGCTTCGTGAAAGCGGCGAATCAACGCCGGGATCACGTGGCTGTTTTCAGGGTGGTAGTTGTCGCCAGGGCCATACAGGTTGGTGGGCATGACGCTGCGGTAGTCCACCCCGTGGCTGGTGCCGCTGCTTGCCCCGTACTGGCGGTTGTAGCTCTCGCACAGCTTGATGCCTGCGATCTTGGCAATGGCATAGGGCTCGTTGGTGGACTCCAAGGTGCCTGTGAGCAAAGCTTCTTCGGCCATGGGCTGCGCAGCCATCTTGGGGTAGATGCAGCTGGAGCCTAAAAACAGCAGCTTCTTGACCCCGCTCTGAAAGGCCGCGTCGATCACGTTGGCCTGCATCATCAGGTTTTGGTAAATGAATTCGGCCGGGTAGGTGTTGTTGGCATGGATGCCGCCCACCTTGGCTGCGGCCAGATACACCTGGTCGGGCTTTTCTTGCGCAAAGAACTCCCGCACGGCGGCTTGGCAGGTCAGGTCCAGCTGGGCATGGGTGCGGGTGACAATGCTGGCTGCTGGCTGGCCTGCAGCCAGCAGCTGGCGCACGATGGCCGAGCCCACCATGCCGCGGTGGCCGGCCACGTAGATTTTGTCAATGGTTGTTGCCATGTCTGAAGTCGATGGGGTCATGACTCGTGCTGAGAGCCTTTTCAGTAGGCACCGATACGAGAAAAAACAACACGGACGGTCTTGAACAGGATGGCGATATCGCCCCAAAGCGACCAGTTTTTGATGTACCAGCCATCAAATGCGATGCGATCAGCAAAAGTGGTGGCACTGCGCCCACTGACTTGCCAAAGCCCCGTGATACCTGGCCGCACCAAACCATACAAGACAAGCTCTTCGCCATATTCGGGCAGTTCACGCAGCATCAGCGGACGCGGGCCCACCAAACTCATGTCACCCAGCAGCACATTAAACAGTTGCGGCAACTCATCCATGCTGGTTTTGCGGATCAGGTGACCTACTGAGAGCAACCTCGGGTCATCGCTGAGTTTGAAGTTGTTGGCCACGTAGGCTTGCCATTCTGGGGTGTTGTTTTCCTCCCAGTGCTGAATGACTTGCTCTGCGTTTTTGACCATGCTTCGGAATTTGTAAAACTTGAATGTCCTGCCGCCACGGCCCATGCGCCTTTGTGAAAACACCACCGGTGCCCCGTCTTCCCGCCATATGCGCCATGCGATCCAAACCATCACTGGCGCCAACAGCACAATGGCCAAGCTGGCTGCAAAAATGTCAAACACGCGTTTGATCAGGCTCAAGCCGGGGTTGGTCAGGTTGTTGCTCAAGGAGAGACTGAGCACGTTGTGACTGAAAAAATGCGTCACTCTGGCACCAAACAGCGGAATGCCACTGAGCGCCGGAATCACGTGCACATCGGGTATTTTGTGTTGGGTCAAACACCTCAGCAAATGGTCGCGAAGGCAGTGCTCACTCGATTCCAGTGCAATGACGCACTGATAAGGCAAGAGGCTCGACCAGTTTTGTGCACCGGCAGTCAAAGACCACGCAATGCAGGGAATACCTGGCGGAAAAGCGTGGTGCTGGCAGTCCGTGTGCAGGTCAACAAACGCAACAAGCTGCAGGCCCATCCAAGGCTCACTTTGCAGGCCCATGTAGGCTTTGAGTGCATTCTCGCCACTGCCAAACACCAGGCTGGGTTTCTTCCACAGGCCCAGCCAGCTCAAAATCACCCGACTGAACAGCCGGGCCAATAAAATCGCCACGGTGATGACTGCTGCTAGCTGAAAAGTGCCTGTGACCTTATGGGCCAAAGGCAACTCGCCAGTGGCGTTGGCCACAAATCCAAAGAGCAAAGAGGCCTGGACGATGCTCAACATCTCCGCCCAGAAGGGCCAACGCCGGATGTAAACTTTTTTGTACAAGCCCATCCACAAAAACCACAAAACGACCCAGGTGAGGTAATCGTCGCCTTTGGAGACACCTGACCAAAGCAGTGGCACGCTCAAAGCAGCGACCTCCAAAATCAGCATGACCAGCGCTTGTGACCATTCCATCGACCGGACGCTGTAGCACGGGCCAAAGGGCAATGGTTTGGGGGACTCTTCGAAATTCAAAATACAACTCAACTCATGAACAACTGTGGATGTGATGTCAGGGCGCACTCGGCACGTCCCGTTCAGCAAGCACGTGCTGATTTATTTGTCATTGCTGTCGTAGTTGTACGTCTGATACCGGTAGCCGTAGCGCTTGTATTTGTAGCCATAACCGTAGCCGTAGCCATATCCGTAGCGGCGCTTGGAAACGTCCAGCCCGTTAAAGATCACGCCCTTGACCGTGACGCCTGACTGCGCAAGGCGCTTGGTGGTCTCTTGCACTTCACCCAGCGAAGTGACATTGGCGCGGACCACAACAAACGTGGTGCCCGCCTGCGGTGCCAAAATCGCTGTATCCGATACGACCAGCACCGGAGGGGTATCCACCAGCACCACATCGTAGAGAGCAGAAAGGCGCTTCAGCAGTTCATGGGCCGAGGCAGACATCAGCAGTTCTGCGGGGTTGGGGGGCATGGTCCCGGTGGACAGAAAGTCCAAACCGAGAGCGACGCCAGGACGCAGCACTTTGTCCAGTGTTTGGCTGCCACTGATCAGCTCCGACAAGCCCAGACCGCGCTCTAGCCCAAAAAACTGGTGGATGTGGCCTTTGCGCATATCGGCATCGATCAGCAGCACGCGCTTACCCGCTGCACCCAATACGGCTGCAAAGTTGGCGCTGGTGAACGACTTGCCAATATCGGGGGTAGGACCGGTGAACAACACAATGTTGTTGGGCGCATCCAGCATGGCGAACTGCAAGGCAGTGCGCAAGCTGCGCAGGCTCTCAATGGCCGCTTCATTGGGCTTGAGACTGGCCAGCAGGTGGCTGCCTGGCTTTTTGCTCAGAATGTCTGCATCCAACTGCGCCTGCGCAGATGACAAGGGCACCGTGGCAAACACGTGCATGCCCAGGCTGTTTTCGAGTTGTTCGGCATTTTTGATGCCTGGGCGCAAACTGTTGCGCAAAAAGGCCAAGCCCAAACCGGCCAGCAAGCCCAGCACAGCAGACAGGGCCAACACCAGACCACGCTGGGGCTTGACGGGTTTTTCGGGCACGACCGCCACATCCACAATGCGGACGTTGCCGACCTTGCCTTCTTTGACCAGCCGCAGTTGCTGGAAGCTGTTGAGCAAGTTGGTGTAGAGCTGGTTGTCCACCTTGACCTCGCGCGTCAGGCGCAGCAGATCTTGCTCGATGCCGGGCAAGGTTCTGGCCTTGCCTTCCATGGCTTTGAGCTTGGCCTGGATGTCACGGATGGTGCTGTCCATGGCCTGCATGCTGGGGTGCTGGGCCGTGAAGCGCACTTCGAGCTCTTTGCGCTTGGTTTGCAGGTCCAGCAGCTTGACCTTCAGATCAACCCCTTCCTTGAGGTAGATCTCGGCTTCCTTGTCCAGGTCAAAAGTGCCTTTTTCGGTGCGGAACTGGTTGAACTTGGCTTCAGAGGCCTCCAGTTGTTTCTTCAGCTGGGGCAACTGGGTGTTCAAGAAGGCCAATGATTTTTCGGCCTCGGCGGCCTTGCGCTCTGTATTCTGGCGAACATAGAGATGCCCCACTTCGTTCAATATTTTGGTGATGCGCTCGGGGCTGGCACCCTCCAGCGTGGTGCGCAAAACACCAGACTGTTTGCCCTGCTCGGCAATCTTCATTTCTGATTGCAGCCGTTCGGTCACGTCCAAGTGCGATCGACGGGTGATGTAAAACTCGGCACCGGGCTTGCCCACGGCACCGCCCACCAACAGTTGGCCAGGCTGGCCGTGGTGCGTAAAGGCCAGGGTTGTCTCAAAGCCGGACTGCCCGAGGTTGTCCCCTTCGGGTGACAGCAAGGTGTAGCCTTTGTCGGTCAGCACAATCGAAAACCGCTCGCCCTCTTGCGAGGGGTGCACCAAGAAGCTGCCAATGCGGATGCTTTCGTTGCCGCGCACATAACCGCTCAGCCCCAAAAAGCCGGGGTTGGATGGACCCGTCTTGCCCCGGGCCAGCCAGCGACCAATGACCGGCAGGTATTTGGGTGTGACGGTCAAGTCCAACTGCAAATTGCTGACAGCCTGGCCTACAACCAAGCGGGATCTCAAGATCTCGATCTCGGCAGTGGCTTGCGATTTGATGTCAAAGAGGCTGCCCGCCTCGCCCATCAAAGCGCCCATCGGGTTGCCTTTGGAGTCTTCCACCTGTATGAGGGTGTTGGCCTCATAAATGGGCGTGGCCATGATGGCGTAACCACCGCCCACCAGCATGACACCGGCCATGACAGCGCCAATGAGTTTTTTCTGGTCGAGGACCACGTCCAGCAAGTCGAGCAAGTTGATGCTGTCATCGTCCTCGCCCATGGGCATGAGGGGCTGCTGTGCGAGTTGTGCGCTCGGGTTAGGAAGGTTCATGTGTCAGCTGAGTTGTCGGATGCGCGTGAGCCAGTCGGCCACACCTTGAGCGATGCCTTGGTAGGCAGTGTCAAAGGCTTCGCGGGGTTTGCGGTAGGGGTCTTCAATCTCGAACTGGCCAAACTGCCCCAGGCGAAAGACTTTGCCGCGCACTTGGGGATAAATTTGTTCGAGCTGGGCTTTGTGGCCTTGCTCCATGACCAAAATCAGCTCGGCCTGCTGGCACATGAAGCTGGTCACTTGCTGGGCACGGTGGGCAGCCAGGTCTAGGCCTTGTTCTTGGGCAATCTGGACAGTGGTGGGGTCTGCCGGAGAACCCACCAATGCGGACAAACCTGCTGACCAGACTTGGTGCTCAGGCAGCTCACGCGCCAGCAGCACCTGAGCCAGTGGGCTGCGGCAGATGTTGCCAATGCACAAGGTCATGATGCGTTGCATGCGCGAGTCGCCTGGGTTCTCGGTTTCAGTTGCCCGTGGCGGTGCGGGTGGTGGTCACGGCTTGGGCACTTGGAAGAATCAGGCTGATCACTCTGTTCCAGCGAACAAGTGACACGGGATCGACGTAAACGACGTCCCGCGCTTGCAGCTCGAACCCTTCGGCCAAGACGTAAGCCAGGGGACTTTTGGCATCGAGGTGATAAATCTCCGGCTGATCGGACTTGGCCGTGCGCACCACATAGATTTGCCGCGGGTCAGCAGAGTTGGGATTGATGCCACCGGCCTCACCAAGGGCCTCATTCAGTGTCAGTCGGCCGTTGCGCAGGAATTGGGTCATCGGGCGCAGCACTTCCCCAATCACAAAGACTTTGGCATCTTCACGCCCCAGCACACGAACAAGGTCACCGTTGCTCAGCAGAATTTGCGCCGGATTGACACCCTTGGCAGTCAACAAGGGCAAATTCACCGTGGCAGTTTTGCCGTTGCGGGTGATGACAATGGCGGCCCGGTCGGCCAGTGGTGTGAAGCCGCCTGCACGGCCCAGCGCCTCGGGCAGGGTCATGGGGATGTCGTTGACGGCTTGCAGACCAGGGTTGCGGACTTCACCATCAATGTAAACACGGCCGCTGCGGTAGGACTGCACGCGCAGGGTGATTTCCGGGTTTTTGATGGTTTTGGCCAATTGCTTGGTCAGCAGGTCGCGGGCCTGGTATTCGGTCAGTCCGGCCAGTTTGATGCTGCCCACGTAGGGGAACTGGATCAGCCCTTCCGGGTTGACGTTGTAGCCGTTGCCCACCGAAGAGGCGGTGGCTGCGGCATCGCTGCCCACCGTGGCCACGGCTCCTGCAGGGGCAATGGCCAGTTCGGGGTGATCCCACACCACGATGTTGAGGATGTCGCCAGACCCGATCACATAAGGTTTGGCCGTATCAAAAAGGGACCTGACTTCGGCAGAAACATCCCCCTGGAAGCCAGCACTTGCAGCGCTTTGCTCGAACTGCCCGACGTGGCAAGCCGGGTGCACGCATGGATCGATGATGGTCGCGCTGCACGTCTGGCCCATACCTCTCAAGCACTGGCCAACAGCGCTGAAGCCCAACGCCAAAGCGAGCAGCCTTGGTTCATGGCGCCTTGCGACCTGCAGGCCATCAAAGCCGCGGGCGTGACCTTTGTGGCCAGCATGCTCGAGCGCGTGATCGAAGAACAAGCCCGTGGCGACGCCAGCAAGGCCGAAGCCGTGCGCCAGGCGGTGGTGGCCGTGATTGGCGATAACCTGCGCAGTGTCAAACCCGGCTCGCCCGAGTCGGCCAAGCTCAAAGAGGTCTTGCTGGCGCAGGGCATGTGGTCGCAATACCTGGAGGTGGGCATTGGCCCTGACGCCGAAATTTTCACCAAGTCGCAGCCCATGAGCGCCATCGGCACGGGTGCCTTGGCGGGCATCCACCCTGGCAGCCAATGGAACAACCCCGAGCCCGAAGTGGTGCTGGCCGTCAACTCGCGTGGCGAGGTGGTCGGTGCCAGCCTGGGCAACGACGTGAACCTGCGCGACTTTGAAGGCCGCAGCGCCCTGCTGCTGGGCAAAGCCAAGGACAACAACGCCAGCTGCGCCATCGGCCCCTTCATCCGCTTGTTTGACGCGCACTTTGGCATCGACGATGTGCGCCAGTGCGAGCTGAGCCTGAAAGTGCAAGGTCCCGAGGGCTTTGTCATGCAAGGCAGCAGTTCACTGAGCCAGATCAGCCGCGACCCACTGGACCTGGTGGGCCAGGCCATGGGCCCTTGCCACCAGTACCCGGACGGCATGATGCTGTTTTTGGGCACCATGTTCGCGCCCACGCAAGACCGGCATGGCCCCGGCCAGGGCTTCACCCATGTGGTGGGCGATGTGGTGAGTGTCTCGACGCCCCAACTGGGCACCTTGAGCAACACCATCACCACCTCGGACCAAGCCCCTCCTTGGACTTATGGCGTCAGCGCCTTGGTGCGCGATCTGGCTCGGCGGGGCCTGCTGGCATAATTTTGGGTTTTCGCACACCGTGTGGCCGTCTTTTCAGGCCGCACGCATTCACAGAAAGCTCACCATGAACACCACCCCCTCCGGCCTGCAATACGAAGACACCGTCGTTGGCGAAGGCGCTGAAGCCACCAAAGGCCAGGACGTCACCGTGCACTACACCGGCTGGCTCTACAAAGACGGCCAGCAAGGTGCCAAGTTCGATTCGAGCCGTGACCGCCGCGACCCCTTTGTGTTCCCCTTGGGCGCAGGCATGGTCATCAAGGGCTGGGACGAAGGCGTGGCCGGCATGAAAGTGGGCGGTCAGCGCACCCTGATCATTCCTTCAGAACTGGGCTATGGCGCTCGCGGCGCTGGCGGCGTGATCCCAGCGAACGCCACCTTGAAATTTGACGTGGAATTGTTGGCGCTGAACTGAGCGCCCGCCCCTTGGGCGATTTTTGTCTCTTGAAATTCCTACCCAGAACCCCTACTTACAAGGGGTTCATTTCTTTTTTGCGGACATTTTTCATGTCAGAAGCCAATCAAAACCCCGAAAACACACCTTTGACCGAAGAGGAACTGGCTGCCGCTGCGGCCATGGCCCCCACCGACCCGCTGGCTGACGCCCAAGCTGAATTGGCCAACCTGAAGGCTCAAAACGCCGATCTGGCCGACCAGTACTTGCGTGCTCAGGCCGATGTGCAAAACGCACGCCGCCGCGCGGACGACGAAATCAGCAAGGCACGCAAGTTCGCCGTGGAAGGCTTTGCCGACAGCTTGCTGCCCGTGCTGGACAGCCTGGAAGCCGGTCTGGCCATCCCGAACGCCACGCTGGAACAAATCCGCGAAGGCTCTGAGGCCACCCTGCGCCAGCTCAAGAGCGCGTTGGAGCGCAACAAAGTGGTCGAGATCGCCCCGCCTGCGGGCACCAAGTTCGATCCGCACCACCACCAGGCCATCAGCGTGGTGCCTGCAGACCAAGAAGCCAACACCGTGGTCTCGGTGCTGCAAAAGGGCTACCTGATCGCCGAGCGCGTGCTGCGCCCGGCCCTGGTGACGGTCACCGCCCCCAAATAAAGCCAATTGCTGTAGGAGCCCACCCCGTGGGCGATGATTTTCAGGGTGTGTACCACGCCCATCGCCCACGGGGTGGGCTCCTACAAAAACAACACAAAACCTTTTTTGGCGTGTGGGGACTTGAAAAGTTTCCACCCCACCCCACCTGCAGAACATCTGCACTTTCACTGAATTTTGGAGAATCAACATGGGAAGAATCATCGGTATTGACTTGGGCACCACCAACTCGTGCGTGGCCATCATGGAAGGCAACACCACCAAGGTGATTGAGAACGCCGAAGGCGCTCGCACCACGCCTTCGATCATTGCTTACCAAGAAGACGGCGAGATCCTGGTCGGCGCATCGGCCAAGCGCCAAGCGGTCACCAACCCCCGCAACACCCTGTACGCGGTCAAGCGCCTGATCGGTCGCAAGTTCGCCGAAAAAGAAGTCCAAAAAGACATCGATTTGATGCCTTACACCATTGCCAAAGCCGACAACGGCGACGCTTGGGTGGAGGTGCGTGGCCAGAAAATGGCGCCACCTCAAATCAGCGCTGAAATCTTGCGCAAGATGAAGAAAACCGCCGAAGACTACCTCGGCGAAGAAGTGACCGAGGCCGTCATCACCGTGCCCGCTTACTTCAACGACGCACAGCGCCAGGCCACCAAAGACGCAGGCCGCATTGCCGGTCTGGACGTCAAGCGCATCATCAACGAGCCGACCGCTGCCGCTTTGGCCTTCGGTCTGGACAAGAACGAAAAGGGCGACCGCAAGATCGCCGTCTATGACCTGGGTGGCGGCACGTTTGACGTGTCCATCATCGAGATCGCCGACGTCGATGGCGAGAAGCAATTCGAAGTGCTGTCCACCAACGGTGACACCTTCCTGGGCGGCGAAGACTTCGACCAGCGCATCATCGACTTCATCATCTCCGAATTCAAGAAAGAGTCCGGCGTCGATCTGGCCAAAGACGTGTTGGCCCTGCAGCGCCTGAAAGAAGCCGCTGAAAAAGCCAAGATCGAGCTGTCCAGCTCGGCCTCGACCGACGTCAACCTGCCTTACATCACGGCTGACGCCACAGGCCCCAAACACCTGAACGTCAAGCTGACCCGCGCCAAGCTGGAGCAGTTGGTGGAAGAGCTGATCGAGCGCACCATCGCCCCTTGCCGCATGGCCATCAAGGACGCTGGTGTGTCGGTCTCCGACATCCATGACGTGATCTTGGTCGGCGGCATGTCCCGCATGCCCAAGGTGCAGGAAAAGGTCAAAGAGTTCTTCGGCCAAGAACCCCGCAAAGACGTGAACCCTGACGAAGCCGTGGCCGTGGGCGCTGCCATCCAGGGCCAGGTGTTGTCGGGCGACCGCAAGGACGTGCTGCTGCTGGACGTGACCCCATTGAGCTTGGGCATCGAGACCATGGGCGGCATCATGACCAAGATGATCACCAAGAACACGACCATCCCGACCAAGTTTGCACAGACTTTCTCGACCGCCGAAGACAACCAGCCGGCCGTGACCATCAAGGTGTTCCAAGGCGAGCGTGAGATCGCCAGCGGCAACAAGGCCTTGGGCGAGTTCAACCTCGAAGGCATTCCACCCGCATCGCGTGGCACGCCCCAGATCGAAGTGTCTTTTGACATCGATGCCAACGGCATCTTGCATGTGGGTGCCAAAGACAAAGGCACTGGCAAGGAAAACAAGATCACCATCAAGGCCAACTCGGGTCTGTCGGAAGAAGAAATCCAGCAGATGGTGAAAGACGCCGAGCTGAACGCTGCCGAAGACAAGAAAAAGCTCGAACTGGTGCAGGCCCGCAACTCCGGCGAAGCCGCTGTCCACAGCGTCAAGAAGAGCTTGACCGAGCACGGCGACAAGATCGAAGCGGCTGAAAAAGAAGCCATCGAAGCAGCCGCCAAGGACCTGGAAGAAGTTTTGAAAGGCGAAGACAAAGACGCCATCGAAGCCAAAACCGAAGCGCTGATGACCGCCAGCCAGAAGCTGGGCGAGAAGGTCTATGCCGAGATGCAGGCGCAACAAGCCGCTGCGGGCGCAGGTGCTGCAGAAGCCAAGCCCCAGGACGACAACGTCGTGGACGCTGAAGTCAAGGAAGTCAAAAAGGGCTGATACCCCTCCTCTTCTGCGGCCACCGGCCGCAGTCCCGCCGCGCAAGCTGGTTCAGCCCCCTGAATCGCCTTCGCGGCGTTCTTGTTCTAACGGTTTGATTGCACATGGCCAAACGAGATTTTTACGAAGTGCTGGGCGTTGCCAAAAACGCCTCGGACGAAGACATCAAGAAGTCCTATCGCAAGCTGGCGATGAAGTTCCACCCTGACCGCAATCAGGGAGATGCCGCCAAGGACGCCGAAGCCAAGTTCAAAGAGGTCAAAGAGGCCTACGAGATGCTGTCGGACCCGCAAAAACGTGCGGCCTATGACCAGCACGGCCACGCCGGTGTGGACCCCAATATGCGCGGCGGTGCCGAAGGCTTTGGCGGTGGCTTCGGCGATGCGTTTGGCGACATCTTTGGCGACATCTTTGGCGGCCAGGGCCGCGGTGGGCGTGGCGGTGGCCGTCAGGTCTTCCGTGGCGCCGACCTGAGCTACGCGATGGAGATCACGCTTGAAGAAGCGGCCAACGGCAAAGACTCGCAGCTGCGCATTCCCGGCTGGGACGAGTGCGACACCTGCCACGGCAGCGGTGCCAAACCCGGCACCAGCGCCAAGACTTGCTCCACCTGCCACGGCCAAGGCCAAGTGCAAATGCGCCAGGGCTTTTTCAGCGTGCAGCAAACCTGCCCGCACTGCCGAGGCACTGGCAAGATCATCCCCGAGCCTTGCACCAGCTGCCAGGGTCAGGGCAAGATCAAGAAACAAAAAACGCTGGAAGTCAAAATTCCGGCCGGCATCGACGACGGCATGCGCATCCGCAGCGCGGGCAATGGCGAGCCCGGTAGCAATGGCGGACCACCGGGCGACTTGTTCATCGAGATCCGCATCAAGAAGCATTCGATTTTTGAGCGCGATGGCGATGACCTGCATTGCGCCGTGCCGATCAGCTTCAGCAAAGCCGCTTTGGGCGGTGAGATCGAAGTGCCCACCCTGGGCGGCAAAGCGGCCATCGACATCCCCGAAGGCACACAAACCGGCAAGCAGTTCCGCATCCGAGGCAAAGGCATCAAGGGCGTGCGCGGCAGCTACCCCGGCGATCTGTACTGCCACATCACCGTCGAGACCCCGGTCAAGCTCACCGAGCACCAAAAGAAATTGCTCAAGGAGTTTGAGGAGTCCCTGCAAAAAGGTGGCGGCAAACACCAGCCTTCTGGCGAAGGCTGGACGGACAAACTCAAGGGCTTCTTCGGCGGCTGAGGTCAGCAAAGCGCCATCGCAGCGCGGGTGCCGCTCCCACAATGAAAGGCCCCGCCTTTTGTAGGAGCCCACCCCGTGGGCGATGCGCTTGGCACAAGCCCTGCAGCCCATCGCCCACAGGGTGGGCTCCTACAAAAAATACACGCGTGGCTGACCAACACCGGCAAGGCCATCCTGATGGGGCCATGTCAATATGCAAGCGAACTGAACGAATCGAGAGGCTGTTTGACTTGCGTCAAGCAGCCTTTTTTCTTTGGCGATCACCATGCAAGGCATGACTGCCACCATCACCTTCCTCGGCGGAGCCGACACCGTCACAGGCTCCAAGTACCTGATCGAGCACGAGGGCCAGCGCTTGCTGGTCGATTGCGGCTTGTTCCAGGGCTACAAACAACTGCGCCTGCGCAACTGGAATCCCTTGCCAGTGGCCCCGGAGCAAATCAATGCGGTGATCCTGACCCACGCGCACCTGGACCACAGCGGCTACCTTCCCTTGCTGGTCAAGCAAGGCTTCAAAGGGCGTGTGCATGCCACCTCGGGCACCTGCGATCTGGCGGCCATCTTGCTGCCCGACAGCGGGCACATCCAGGAGGAAGACGCTTTCTTTGCCAACCGACATGGCTTTTCAAAACATGCCCCCGCTCTGCCGCTTTACACCAAGCAAGAGGCTGTTGACAGTTTGAAACACCTGCACGCCGAGCGACAGGACGAATGGTTTGAGCCCATCCCTGGATGGAAGGCCCGCTTTCAGCCCGCCGGGCACATCCTCGGTGCGGCCAGCTTGCTGCTGGATGTGGCCGGGCGGCGCATCTTGTTCTCGGGCGACTTGGGCCGTCCTGATGATCCGCTCATGAACCCGCCCGAGCCGCCGCCGCAGGCCGACACGGTGCTGATCGAGTCCACCTATGGTGACCGCCAGCATCCCAAGGAAAAACTGTTTGCCGAACTTGGCCCTTTGTTGCACAAGCTGGCCGCACGGGGCGGTGTGGCGGTGGTGCCGGTGTTTGCCGTAGGGCGTGCGCAGGCGGTGTTGCACACGATTGCACAGCTCAAAGCAGCAGGTGAAATCCCACACGGTTTGCCGATTTTTCTGGACAGCCCCATGGCCATCCACACCACCGCCTTGTTTGCCAAACACCCGGGCGAGCACCGCCTGAGCGACCAGGAAGTGCACAACATGGACCATGTGGCCACCATGCTGGAGACGCCGGAGCAATCGAAGTCACTGGCCAAACGCCATGGCCCCATGGTCATCCTGGCGGCCAGCGGCATGGCCACCGGCGGGCGCGTGCTGCACCACTTGGCCCAGTACGCGGGCGATCACCGCAACATGATCATCCTGACGGGCTACCAAGCCCCCGGCACGCGCGGTGCCTGGCTGGCTGGGGGCAGCCACACCATCCGCATCCATGCCCAAGATGTGGCGGTACGCGCCGAGGTGGTGCAGATCGAATCGGCGTCTGCCCACGCCGATGCCAACCAGTTGCTCAGCTGGCTGCACAAAATGCCCTGCGCGCCCGATCAGGTGTATGTGGTGCACGGCGAACGCGAAGCGTCCGACATGCTGCGCCAGCGCATCGAGCACGAGATCAAGTGGCGGGCGGTGGTGCCTGAGCACGGCTCGGTCTGGCCTTTGTAGTGCCAAAACATGCCGCCTTTGGCTAAGACAGCTCGTCGGACCTGCTGGTCTGACCTGCGGGGAGAATCGTCTTGTCGGCGGCTTCAGCCCGGACGTGCAGCCTTCGTCCAAACCACCCATGTCGGAGCTGAAGCTCTGACCTACAGGAAGCGGTCGAGCAGTTTGCGCGAGTGTTTGTCCATGCCCGCCAGGTCGCGGATCATGTACTGCACGCCATCGGCATCGTTGATGAGCAGCACGGTGCCGGTCAGGCGGCGGATGTCTTCCTCGCCTTTGAGCAAGAACTGCGTGCTGCCCCGGTTGGTCACCACCGACCAGGTGCTGGGCGTGGCAAAGCTGCTGACGCCTTCAAGCTTTTCGATCACCGGCAGGAACTCCCGCTCGGTCAGGGCCTGCATCACTTGGGCGCGCATTGCAGGCACCAGTTGCGCCAACTGTTCGATCCAGAGCAGTTCATGGCCCTCGGCGTCCATGAGGGCCACGCCGCCGTCAGGGTCTGTGACCGGGTAGGCGCGAATCGCGGTCACGGGCGTGTAGCGCGTGCCGTCGGCCAGCACCAAAGTCCAGCGGCCAAAGGCATCGCGTTGCAAGTCGAATGCGTTCATGCGCTCACCTTTTGTTCTTCTGTGCTGCCACCCAAGACCGCTTCGGCTTCGGCTTGGCGCTGCTGCGCTTCGTACAGACGCCAGTAAGCGCCTTGGGCTTCGATCAGCTGGTCGTGGGAGCCTTCTTCGACCACCACGCCCTTGTCCATGACCACCAAGCGGTCGGCTTTGCGCAAGGTCGACAGGCGGTGCGCGATGGCGATGGTGGTGCGACCGCGCACCAGGTTGTCCAGGGCGCGCTGGATTTCTTTTTCGGTCTCGGTGTCCACCGCCGAGGTGGCCTCGTCCAGAATCAAAATGCGCGGGTTGATCAGCAAAGCTCGTGCAATCGAGATGCGCTGGCGCTCACCGCCCGACAGGCCCTGCCCTCGCTCACCCACCAGCGAGTCGTAACCCTGCGGCATGCGCAAGATGAATTCATGGGCGTGCGCGGCGCGGGCGGCGGCCACGATGTCTTCGCGGGTCGCACTGGGTTTGCCGTAAGCGATGTTGTCGGCGATCGTTCCGAAGAACAGGAAAGGCTCCTGCAAGACCAGGCCGATCTGGCTGCGGTAGTCGGAAATTTTGAGCTGGCGGATGTCGGTGCCATCCAGCTCGATCGCGCCTTCGGTCAGGTCATAAAAGCGGCAGATCAGGTTGACCAGCGTGCTTTTGCCCGAGCCGCTGTGGCCCACCAGGCCGATCATCTGACCGGGCTGGATGTCCAGATTGAGCTGACGGATCACGGCGCGGTTGCCGTAGCGGAAACCCGCGTCGCGCACCGTGATGCGGCCTTGCACCGGCGGCAGCGGCAAAGGGTTCACCGGCTCGGGCACGCTGGAGACGTGGTCCAGGATGTCAAAGATGCGCTTGGCGCCCGAGGCGGCTTTTTGCGTGTGCGAGACGATGCGGCTCATCGTGTCCAGACGGCCATAAAAACGGCCGATGTAGGCCAGGAAAGCGGTCAGCACACCGACGGTGATTTGGTCGTCCGAGACCAGCCAGATGCCAAAGCCCCAGACCACCAGCAGGCCCACTTCGGTCATCAACGTGACGGTGGGTGAAAACAAGGCCCAGACGCGGTTGAGTCGGTCATTGACCATCAGGTTGTGGCGGTTGGCGTCCTTGAACCGGGTGGCTTCACGGTCTTCTTGAGCAAAAGCCTTGACCACGCGGATACCGGGAATCGTGTCGGCCAGCACATTGGTCACTTCGGCCCAGACGCGGTCGATTTTTTCAAAGCCGGTGCGCAGGCGCTCACGCACCACATGGATCAACCAGCCGATGAAGGGCAGCGGCAGCAAAGTCACCATGGCCAAGGTGGGGTTGATGGTGAACAGTATGACCGCCGTCATCAGGATCATCAGCACGTCGGTGGCAAAGTCCAGCAGGTGCAAGGACAGGAACACGTTGATGCGGTCGGTCTCGTTGCCGATGCGCGCGATCAGGTCACCGGTGCGGCGGTCGCCAAAGTATTCCAGCGAGAGCTTGAGCAAATGCTCGTAAGTGCTGGTGCGCAGGTCGGCACCAATGCGCTCGGACACCAGCGCCAGGATGTAGGTCTTGGCCCAGCCCAAGCCCCAGGCGAGCAAAGCGGCGCCCAGCAAGCCCAGCAGGTACATGGACACCAAGCCCGGGTCAATCGCCTTGCCGTTCTGGTAAGGGATCAGGATGTCGTCCATCAGCGGCATGGTCAGGTAAGGCGGCACCAGGGTCGCCGCCGTGGCCGCCAAAGTCAGCACAAAACCTGCCAGCAAGGAGCCCTGGTAGGGCCTGGCAAAGCGCCACAGCTTGAACAAGGTCCAGGTGGAGGGTGGTGCCAGGTCTTCACGGCCGCAGCTGGGGCACTCGTCATCGTCCTCACGCATGACCGCCTGACACACCGGGCAGACCGAGACCGCCAAGGCTTTTTGCAAAGGACGGCCATCACCGGCCAGTTGGGCCATCTGGTTTTCAAACTGGCTGACCCAGCGGGCAACAGCTGATTGCAAACCCAAGGTAAAGCGCCAGACTGCCAAACGGCCAATGGATGAGGCCAACTCCAAAGTCCCCACACCCGCATGGTCACTCAGTTTCAGAGTCAAATCGCTCTGCAAAAGCCAGCTTTGCCAACTTTTTTCTGCGTCACCGGGCGATAAAACCCGCCGATCGGTCAAAATAATGACATTTTTAGCAAACAGCAGTTCCCCGTCGAGGTCAACCTCCAGCCAGGCTGAAACGTTTTCTTCTGATTGAAGGTGCGCAGAAACCTCGGCCTGCCAAGCGTCCGGAACCACCGAACGCGGCAAAACTGAAGAAGTTGTTGGAGTCATGAAGGTGAACCGCTAAGAGCCCGACGCGCCAATTTGGCTAGCCGAAAAAAACAACCATTGATTTGGCCAAAGACTGCAACAAAACTGCGCATGTATTTTTTGAATCCTGAGCTTCTTGTACACACTTTGGCCGCTGCCTTGATCGACTGGTCATTGTATCGCTGCCCCATCCATCCATGAGCGCCAAAAACATCCAATTCCTGCGCATGACTTATCTGCGCGGGCCCAACATCTGGACTTACCGCTCGGTCATGGAAGCCTTGATCGACATCGGCGAACTGGAGGATTTCCCCTCCAATTTGCTGCCTGGGTTCAACGACCGACTGAAAACTTGGTTGCCCCAGATGATCGAGCACTACTGCACGCCCGGTGTGCGCGGTGGCTTTTTTCAACGGCTGGACACAGGCACCTGGGCCGGTCACATTCTGGAGCACGTGAGCCTGGAGCTGCAAACCCGTGCGGGCATGTCCATGGGCTTTGGCAAGGCACGCGAAGCCGGGCCACGTGGCGTTTACAAAGTGGTCATCCGCACCGACCACGAAACCGTCGGGCGCACTTCTTTGGAGATGGCCCGCGAGCTGATCTTGGCCGCCATCCACGACACCCCTTATGACGTGCCTGGCGCGATTGCCAAGCTGACCGACTTGGTGGACGCGCTGTATGTGGGCCCCAGCACCGCCAGCATTGTGGAAGCCGCTTACGAGCGCCGCGTGCCCTACATCCGCCTGAATGCGGGCAACTTGGTGCAACTGGGCCACGGTGTGAACCAGCGGCGCATCTGGACGGCCGAGACGGACCGCACCAGTGCCATTGCCGAGGGCATCTCCAAAGACAAAGACCTGACCAAGAACTTGCTGGCCATGTGCGGCGTGCCCGTGCCCGAAGGCCAGGTGGTGGACAGCCCGGCTGCGGCCTGGGCGGCGGCACAAGACATCGGCCTGCCGGTGTGCGTCAAACCCAGCGATGGCAACCGTGCACGCGGTGTGTCTCTGGACCTGAGCACCCAAGCTGACATCGAAGCCGCTTACGCCATTGCGCTGGAGCAAGGCAGCGAAGTCATCGTCGAAAGCTTCATCCGGGGATCCGAACACCGCCTGCTGGTGGTGGGCGACCGCATGGTGGCGGCCAGCCAGGGCGAAACAGCCAGCGTGATCGGCAACGGCCAAAACACCGTGCGTGAATTGGTGGACCTGCAGATCAACGCCGACCCCCGTCGCGGCAGCGACGGCAGCTTGCCGCTGGAACTGGTCAAGCTGCGCGACAACAGCCCCGAAGTGCTGGAGCTGGCCCGCCAGGGCCTGACCCCTGACAGCGTGCCCACATCCGGTCAAACAGTGCTGGTCAAGCGCACCGGCAACATGACCACCGACGTGACCGATGTGGTGCACCCCGATGTGGCGGCCCAAGCCGTGCTGGCCGCCCGCATGGTGGGCCTGGACATCGCAGGCGTGGACGTGGTCACACCAGACATCCGCCAGCCCCTGGGCACCCAGGGCGTGGTGGTCGAAGTCAATGCAGGTCCCAGCTTGCTGATGCACCTGAACCCCGCTGTGGGTCAGCCCCGCACTGTGGGCAAAGCCATTGCCGAACACCTGATTCCGGCCAAGGAAAACGGCCGCATTCCATTGGTCGGCCTGATGGGCGACGGCGACACCACACGCCCAGCCAAACTGATCTCCTGGCTGTTGCACTTGCAGGGCCTCTACACGGGCTTGGCCTGTGCAGATGGCCTCTATATGAACCAGCGCTGCCTGCAAAGCGGGCGAGCCATGGACTTTGAGCAAGCCGAACGCCTGTTGGTCAACCGCTCGGTACAAGCAGCGGTGTTTGAAAGCGATGCCCGCCGTCTGTTGACCCAAGGCCTGCCCTACGACCGTTGCCTGGTGGGCATCGTAACCAGCATGCCCAAGGCCGCGCCGCTGGAAGACCTGTACCCCGGCCCCGACGAAAAGATGCCCGGCTACATCCGCACTCAGATCGATCTGGTGCTGAGCAACGGTTACGCCGTGCTCAACGCAGCCGACGAAGCGGTGGCCGATCTGGCGCAGTACAGCGACGGTGGTGTGATCCTCTATGCACCAGACGAATCCGAATCACGCCTGAATGCCCACCGCGCCGAAGGTGGCCGTGTGGGCTTTTGGCGTGAGGGTCAATTGATTCTGGCCGAAGGCAGCAAAGAGCAAGCCGTGCTGTCGATTCAGCGCCCGGCCGTGGCCCGCCTGCTCAAAACCGACACCCTCAGCCAAAGTGACATGCTGATTGCCGCCTGTGCAGCTTGGGCCATGGACATGGGTGCCGATTTGATCCGCGCCGGCGTCAAGAGCTACGGCCAAACCACTGCCGCCTGACGCGGCCTCATAAGAACAACAGGAACCCATACCCATGGAAGTGTCCCGAATTCGCGCTCTGCGCGGCCCCAATCTGTGGAGCCGCCACACGGCCATTGAAGCCATCATCACCTGCCCAGTGGCCGAGCAAGGCTTGAACGCCCAGCACCCGATCGAGCAGCAACTGCGCCGCATCTTCCCCGAAGTCGGCCCCTTTGACAGCCTGCGCCCCGGGCAGACCATCACCATCGCGCATGCGCTTGAAAAGGTGACCCTGGGCCTGCAAACGCAAGCCGGCTGCCCCATCTCGTTCAGCCGCACCACGCCCACGCAAGAGCCTGGCGTGTACCAAGTGGTCGTTGAATACTCTGAAGAATCTGTGGGCCGTCAAGCCCTGGAACTGGCCGAGCAATTGTGCAAAGCCGCCATCGCTGGCATGGGCTTCGATCTGGAAGCGGCCATTGCCCAACTGCACGAGCTGGACGAAGACGTGCGCCTGGGGCCATCAACTGGCGCCATTGTGGACGCTGCCGTGGCCCGAGGTGTGCCGATTCGCCGCCTGACGGACGGCAGTCTGGTGCAGTTTGGCTGGGGTGCCAAACAGCGCCGCATTCAGGCCGCCGAGATCGACAGCACCAGCGCCATTGCCGAATCGATTGCCCAGGACAAAGACCTCACCAAAAGCCTGCTGCACGCCGCTGGCGTGCCTGTGCCCATGGGCCGCCCTGCCCACAACGTGGAAGAAGCTTGGACCATCGCCCTGGAAGTGGGCCTGCCCGTGGTCGTGAAACCGCAAGACGGCAACCAGGGCAAAGGCGTGTCGGTCAACATCACCGACCGCGCAGCTTTTGACGCCGCCTATGCGACCGCCGTGCGTTATGGCGTGGTGATGGTTGAAAAATTCCTGCCCGGCCACGATTACCGACTGCTGGTGGTGGGCAACAAACTGGTGGCCGCTTCGCGCCGCGAGCCACCCCTGGTGGTGGGCGACGGCAAACACACCGTGCGCCAACTGGTAGACCAGGTCAACGCCGACCCACGCCGGGGCACAGGCCACTCCACGTCGTTGACCAAGATCCGCTTTGACGACATCGCGATTGGCCGTTTGCGCGAGCAGGGCCTGGAGCCCGAGTCTGTGCCCGTCAAGGGCCGCCGCGTCATTCTGCGCAACAACGCCAACCTGTCCACCGGCGGCTCCGCCACCGATGTGACCGACGATGTGCACCCCGAAGTGGCTGCCCGAGTGATCGAGGCCGCCCAAATGGTGGGCCTGGACATCTGCGGTGTGGACGTGGTGTGCGAATCCGTCATGCGCCCACTGGAAGAACAAAACGGCGGCATCGTTGAGGTCAATGCGGCCCCCGGCTTGCGCATGCACATCAGCCCCTCATATGGCAAAGGCCGCGATGTGGGCAAGGCCGTGATCGACCACATGTACCCGAATGGCGACACCGGCCGCGTGCCGGTGATTGCCGTGACCGGGACCAATGGCAAGACCACCACCGTGCGCCTGACCGCGCACTTGCTCAAGGCCCAAGGCCTGCGTGTGGGGATGACCAACACCGATGGCGTTTACGTCAACGGCCGCCAGACCGACTCCGGCGACTGCAGCGGCCCGCGCAGCGCACGCAATGTGCTGATGCATCCCGATGTGGATGCGGCCGTGTTCGAGACCGCCCGTGGCGGCTTGCTGCGCGAAGGCCTGGCCTTTGACCGCTGCAAGGTGGCCATCGTCACCAACATGGGCGCTGGCGACCACTTGGGCCTGAACTACATCACCACGCTGGAAGACCTGTCGGTGCTCAAGCGCGTGATCGTGCTGAACGTGGAGCCCAATGGCATGGCCGTGCTCAACGCCGCTGACCCCGCCGTGGTGTCCATGGCGCACCACTGCCCCGGCGACGTGACCTTTTTCGCACTCGATATGCACCAGCCCGTGCTGGCCGCACACCGCGCCCAAGGCAAGCGGGTCGTCTTCACCGATGACGGTGACATCGTGGCCCAAAAGGGCAAACAGATTTTCCGCATATCGCTGGCGAATGTGCCCTTGACCCGTCAAGGCCAGATCGGCTTTCAAACAGAAAACGTGATGGCCGCGGTGGCCGCAGCCTGGGCCGTGAATGTGCCCTGGGATGCCATTGCACAAGGCCTGTCCACCTTCATCAGCGACATCCAGGGTGTGCCCGGCCGCTTCAACATCTTTGACTACCAAGGCGCCACCCTGATTGCCGATTACGGTCACAACCCCGATGCCATCCAGGCCTTGGTGCAAGCCGTGGACAACATGCCCGCGAAAAAACGCGTGGTGGTGATCAGCGGTGCGGGCGATCGGCGCGACCAAGACATCCGCGATCAAACCGAAATCCTCGGTGCCGCTTTCGACGATGTGTTGCTCTACCAAGACGCCTGCCAACGTGGCCGTGCCGACGGTGAGGTGCTCAAACTGTTGCGCGAAGGCCTTCAAGGCGCCAAACGCACCAGCCATGTGGAAGACATCCAAGGGGAGTTCAATGCCATCGACAAGGCGCTGGCCCGTTTGTCGGACGGTGACCTGTGCCTGATCCTGATCGACCAGGTGGAAGAAGCGCTGGCCTACATCACCGAAAAGGTCAAAGCCACCGCTTGAGCGGGCTTTATCGACGCCTGTTGCCGTTCAGCCGGCAATGGCGTTGATCTTCATGGCCAGCGCCACACTGGCCATGAACACCGCTACCCATGACACCCAGCGCTTCAGGCTGGGCCTCGGTTGCTCCACCCACTTGAACACAAGTGCACCAGCGCACAGCGACAAACCGAAAGAAGCCAACATGCCCAAGCCGTTGGGCCACACTTGTTCGGGCCAGAAATGCGTCACCCCCGCGTTGACCGCCAGGCTCACCGAGAAGTGAATGACAAAAATGGCATACGAACGCTGCGAGAGCCATTGCACAGTCTGCGTCAGTCGGGTGTGTGCACTTGGGGCATCGAGCCACGATTGAGGTGCTCGGGCCAGCAAGGCTGCAACACACAAAGCCGTGGCCAATCGCCAATGGGGGTCCAGCCACCAAGCCAGCACAGCCAAAACCGCAACCAGCGCCCAGGTCTTTCGCGAGAACCCGATGTCTCTGCTCTTGTAAGCCAGGTAACCCAGCCCATAACTGCCATAAAAGTACACCGCGTAATCGTCCAGACTTTCGTTGCCACTCCACCAAAGGAGCGAACCGGCCGTCAACAAAAACCACAAGCGCTGACGCCAGACGGCAGGCACAGCGGCAGTGCCTGCGGCCAATCGCTGGGCCAGCCCAAACACCACCAGGGCTGTGGCATAAAGCTGAAAGTCCATCGCCACATACCAAACGCCTGCCGACAGCGCTTCCATGTTCAACAAATGCTGCGACAAGGCCACGTGGGCCCAAGCTTGCCCCCAAGTGGGCAAGGCCGACAAAGAAGCATGGTCGAATAGAGGGCGGATGACTTCAGACACCAACACCACCACACTCAAAGCAGCCAGCAAAGGCATGGCCAGACGCAAGTAGCGCCTCCACAGCAGCGTCAGACTGCCCGGCACAGTCAGGCTCAAAACTTTGGAAAAACTCGCTGCGGTCAAAAACCCGCCGCAGACCAAAAACATTTGCACCGCCAGTCGGGCACGGTCATACAGCCACTCGATCAGTCCGGGGCAAACTTGCATCATCACATCGGACATCGGCCCATAAAAAGCCAGGTGATGCAGCACAATGAGCACACAGCCCAGCGCCTTGAAGACGTCCAGCAACCAGGCTCGCCCCACGGTGCGCGGGGTGCCTGATTCAGCGACAAGGCGGTCCGTTGAACTCAAAGCGCCAGTCGAGCGCGAGCTGCTTGGTACTCGCGCTTGAATTGGGCCACACGCTCGGCCGTGCTGACCACAGAAGTGATGGAGCCAATGCCCTGACCGCAGCCCCAGATGTCTTTCCAGGCCTTCTTGGCGTCGCCACCAAAGTTCATCTTGCTGGGGTCAGACTCAGGCAAGTTTTCGGGGTCCAAACCGGCCGCACGGATGGAAGGCGCCAGGTAGTTGCCATGCACGCCGGTGAACAAGTTGCTGTAGACCACATCGTCGGAATTGCAATCGACCACGGCTTGTTTGTAGTCTTCAGCGGCGCGGGCTTCGTGTGTGGCAATGAAGGCCGAGCCGATGTAGGCAAAGTCGGCGCCCATGGCCTGCGCGGCCAAAATGGCGTCGCCCGTGGCAATCGAGCCCGACAAGGCCACTGGGCCATCGAACCATTGGCGGATTTCCTGGATCAAGGCGAAGGGGCTTTTAACGCCCGCATGGCCACCGGCGCCCGCAGCGACGGCGATCAGGCCGTCCGCGCCTTTTTCGATCGCCTTGTGGGCAAACTTGTTGTTGATGATGTCGTGCAGCACCACACCGCCATAGCTGTGCGCAGCTTGGTTGATCTCTTCACGCGCACCCAAGGAGGTGATGATGATCGGCACCTTGTACTTCACGCACATGGCCATGTCGTGGTCCAGGCGGTCATTGCTCTTGTGCACGATCTGGTTGATCGCAAAGGGCGCAGCAGGTTTGTCGGGGTTGGCTTTGTTGTACGCGGCGAGGGTCTCGGTGATTTCAGCCAGCCAATCTTCCAGTTGCGCGGCAGGACGGGCATTGAGCGCAGGCATGGAGCCCACGACACCGGCCTTGCACTGCTCGATCACCAGCTTGGGGTTGCTGATGATGAACAAAGGCGAAGCAATGACGGGGAACGGCAGGTTCGCCAGAACGGGGGGCAACTTGGACATGGAGTCTCCTGAAAAATATCGGTCTATTGTGTGAGAACAAGCGCATCAATCGGTGTCGACGCGGCGACAAGGGCGGTGGTGTGGGGGCCACCCACTTAATCAAACCATCGCGCACGGGGTGCGCTCCTACAACAAGATGCCCTGTCTTTCATAGAAACCCGCCCTATGGACGACGGTGCATGGCACACGCCCCATACACCATTCATAAAGAGAAATGCACGCTTGTCGTAGGAGCCCACCCCGTGGGCGATGGGGTGTAGCACACGCCCCATGCACCATTCATAAAGAGAAATGCACACCTTTCGTAGGAGCCCACCCCGTGGGCGATGGGGCGTGTCACACGCCCCGTGCACCATTCACAGTCAGTGGTCAGAACGCGTCCAGCGCCAGCTCGGTCACGCTGCCTGCACCTTCCACGATGCTGTCGCGCATGCCGGGCACTTTGGCCAGGATGTGGTCTGCATAGAAACGCGCCGTGGTGACTTTGGACGCCATGAAAGCCGCGTCTTGTGCTTGCGCCTCGGGCGTCAAAGCCACCAGCAGGGCGCGGCCCATTTGCCAACCGGCCATCAGGTTGCCGGTGAGCATCAGGTAAGGCACGCTGCCTGCGAACACGTCGTTGGGCTTGGCCTTGGTGTTGCCCGCCACGAAGTTGACCACGTCCACAAAGGCTTCGCGGGCGGCCTTCAAACGGCGGGCCATGGCCAGCGCATCGGCGTTGCCCGAGGCAGTGAGCTGCGCCTCGGTTTGGGCCACTTGATCGGCCAGGGCTTTGGCGGTTTGGCCACCGTCGCGCGAGGTCTTGCGGCCCACCAAGTCGTTGGCCTGGATGGCGGTCGTGCCTTCGTAAATGGTCAGGATCTTGGCGTCGCGGTAGTACTGGGCGCAGCCGGTTTCTTCGATGAATCCCATGCCGCCGTGCACCTGCACGCCCAGGCTGGTGACTTCCAGGCTCATCTCGGTGCTGAAGCCTTTGACCAGCGGCACCATGAATTCGTAGAAAGACTGGTTTTGCTTGCGCACCTCGGCATCGGGGTGGTGGTGCGCCGCGTCATAAGCAGCGGCGGCCACAGACGCCAGCGAGCGGCAGCCTTCGGTGTAGGCGCGCATGGTCATGAGCATGCGGCGCACATCGGGGTGGTGAATGATGGGGCCCGCTGCGGGCAAGCTGCCGTCCACCGGGCGGCTTTGCACGCGGTCGCGGGCGTATTGCACGGCATGCTGGTAAGCGCGCTCGGCGATCGAGATGCCCTGCACGCCCACCGCATAGCGGGCGGCGTTCATCATGATGAACATGTACTCAAGGCCACGGTTTTCTTCACCGACCAAAAAGCCCACAGCGCCGGGTCCGGTGCTGTCTGCAATGCTCGCCGCCATGCCGTCGCCGTACTGCAGCACTGCTGTGGGGCTGGCCTTGATGCCCATCTTGTGTTCGATGGAGACGCAATGCACGTCGTTGCGCTCACCCAAAGTGCCATCGCCATTGACCATGAACTTGGGCACCACGAACAAGCTGATGCCCTTGACGCCTTCAGGCGCGCCCTGCACACGGGCCAACACCAGATGGATGATGTTGTCGGCCATGTCGTGCTCACCATAGGTGATGTAGATCTTGGTGCCAAATACTTTGTAGGTGCCGTCGGGCTGGGGCTCGGCGCGGGTGCGCACGGCCGCCAGGTCTGAACCGGCTTGCGGCTCGGTCAGGTTCATGGTGCCGGTCCACTCACCCGAGATGAGTTTTTCAAGGTACTTGGCCTTCATGTCGTCCGAGCCGGCCGTGAGCAAAGCCTCGATGGCACCGTCCGTCAGCATGGGGCACAGGGCAAAGCTCATGTTGGCCGAGTTGAGCATTTCGCCACAAGCTGCACCAATCGTTTTGGGCAAGCCCTGACCGCCAAACTCGGCAGGGTGCTGCAGGCTTTGCCAGCCGCCTTCGGTGAACTGCTTGTAGGCCTGCTTGAAGCCGGGTGTCGTCGTGACCTGGTTGCCGCTGTGGTGGAAAGACGGGTTCTTGTCGCCTTCCCAGTTCAGGGGCGCAATCACTTCCGTGTTGAGCTTGCCGCACTCCTCCAGCACCGCTTGCGCGGTTTCCAAACCGGCGTCTTCAAAGCCGGGAATCTGCGCGATCTGGTCGATGCGGGCCAGGTGCTCGATGTTGAACAGCATGTCCTTGAGGGGTGCGGTGTAGCTCATGAAAGTCTCCGGTAAGTCTGGGTGAGGTTACAAAAAAGGCATCGCGAACGATGCCTTTTGTGAGGTGCTGAAAAATCAGAGTGCCTGGGTCAATTCAGGCACAGCAGCGAACAAATCGGCCTCCAGGCCAAAGTCCGCCACGCTGAAAATCGGCGCTTCAGGGTCCTTGTTGATCGCGACGATCACCTTGGAGTCCTTCATGCCCGCCAAGTGCTGGATCGCGCCCGAGATACCGCAAGCCACATACAACTGAGGCGCGACGATCTTGCCGGTCTGGCCCACTTGCAGGTCGTTGGCGGCGTAGCCCGCGTCCACCGCCGCGCGGCTGGCACCGATGGCCGCACCCAGCTTATCGGCCAGGGGCGTCATCACTTCGTTGAACTTCTCGGCGCTGCCCAAAGCGCGACCACCCGAGACGATGATCTTGGCTGCCGTCAGCTCAGGGCGGTCGTTCTTGGCGATTTCGCTGCGTGTGAAGCTGCTCTTGCCGCTGTCGGCTTGGGCGGCTGCGGCTTCCACAGCGGCGCTGCCACCCGTGGCGGCTGCGGCATCAAAGCCGGTGGTGCGCACGGTGATGACTTTGGTCGCGTCAGCGCTTTGCACCGTGGCGATGGCGTTGCCAGCGTAGATGGGGCGCTCGAAGGTGTCGGCCGAGATGACTTGGGTCACATCGCTGATTTGCGCCACATCGAGTTTGGCTGCCACGCGGGGGGCCACGTTTTTACCAGCCGCAGTGGCGGGGAACAGGATGTGGCTGTAGTTGGCAGCGATGGCCAGCACCTGGGCTGCGACGTTTTCGGCCAGGCCGTGCGCCAGCGCTTCGCTGTCGGCGTGGATCACTTTGGCCACGCCAGCGATTTGTGCTGCGGCGGCAGCGGCGGCAGCGGCGTTGTGGCCAGCGACCAGCACATGCACGTCACCACCGCAAGCGGCAGCGGCCGTGACGGTGTTCAGGGTTGCGCCTTTGATGGAGGCGTTGTCGTGTTCTGCAATGACAAGAGCGGTCATGGTTTGTCCTTTGTTTTTTGTGTAGGAGCCCACCCCTGTGGGCGATGGGGGGTTCGGGCGTATGCCCCTGAGTCAAGCTTCATCGCTCAACACACCATCGCCCACGGGGTGGGCTCCTACAGGGAAATTGTTCAGATGACTTTGGCGACGTTTTTGAGTTTGTCCACCAGGGTGGCGACATCGGGCACCTTGATACCGGCGCTGCGCTTGGCAGGTTCGGTGACCTTCAGGGTTTTGATGCGGGGGGCCACATCGACGCCCAGGTCTTCAGGCTTGAAAATGTCGAGCTGCTTTTTCTTGGCCTTCATGATGTTGGGCAGCGTCACATAACGCGGCTCATTCAAGCGCAGGTCGGTGGTCACCACGGCGGGCAGGCTGATGGACAGCACTTCCAGACCGCCGTCGATCTCGCGGGTCACCTGGGCTTTGCCGTCCACGATCTCGACCTTGGAGGCAAAAGTAGCTTGGGGCAAGTCGGCCAAAGCGGCCAGCATCTGGCCGGTTTGGTTGCAGTCGTCGTCAATGGCTTGCTTGCCCAAGATGATCAGGCCGGGTTGTTCTTTGTCGACCAGGGCCTTGAGCAACTTGGCCACGGCCAAGGGCTGCAAGTCCAGGTCAGCGGGGGTCTCGACCAAAATGCCACGGTCCGCGCCGATGGCCATGGCCGTGCGCAGGGTTTCCTGGCATTGGGCCACGCCGCAAGACACCGCGATCACTTCGGTGGCCAGGCCTTTTTCTTTCAGGCGCACGGCTTCTTCGACGGCGATCTCGTCAAAGGGGTTCATGCTCATCTTGACGTTGGCAATGTCCACGCCGCTGTTGTCGGACTTGACGCGCACTTTGACGTTGTAGTCCACCACCCGTTTCACGGGAACAAGAATTTTCATGAAAGCATCTCCATTGATTGAAATATCTGAGCCGGGGCTGCGCGTCAACAGTTGACGTTACGTAAACGTCAATTGTGCACCAGAACCGCTGAAAGGCCAACTGCCAAGGCTCAAAAAAGAACGGTCGTTCGTATTTTAAACATGCATTGAACCGCCAGCGCTGATCCTAAACCACCGCCCATGGGCTGCGCGCACGCCAGAGCCTTGAATTGAATACATTTCCATTGCAAAAAGCGCTCAAACTGCCTGTCCACGAAGATGAACCACCCGCTGGGGAAACGGGATTTCAACGTGGTGGTCTTTCAAGGCCTTGAAAATCGCACGGTTGATGTCGGATTTCAAATTCAACTGGCCATTGGCGACATCGTCCAGCCAATAGGTCACCGTGAATTCCAGCCCATCGGCGCCAAAAGCCGACAAAGCCACCAAGGGGGCGGGCTCGGTCAACACCCGTTCGTGTGAAATACAGGCCTGCATCAACAATTCGATGACCAAATCCACCGATGTGTCATAGGCCACCACCACGACGGTGGTCTGCGCGATCCGGGCATCCGACAAACTCAAATTCTCGACCCGCTGCGTGATCATCAACTCATTGGGCACGATGGATTCGCGACCATTCGGTGCACGGATCACGGTGTAGCGGGCCTTGATGTCGGTGATCCGGCCTTCAAAGCCATCGACCTTGACCGTATCGCCTATGCGCACACTGCGCTCGGCCAGGATCACAAACCCGCTGACATAGTTGGCCGCCAGCTTTTGCAGGCCAAAGCCAATGCCCACACCCACAGCACCGCCCAGCACCGACAAGGCCGTCAGGTCGATGCCCACTGCAGACAAAGCCATGAGCAAGCCCACAAACATCAGCAAGGCGCGCACAGTGTTGCTGATGACTTTGCGCAAGGACAAATCGCTGCCCGTGGCCGATTGGAGCAAACGCGCTTCAATGGCGGCAGAAATCCACAACACCACGATCAGCACCGCGCCCGCCGTCAAAGCCCCTTCCATCATGGTGCGCACCGACATCACTGCGCCGCCGATTTTCCATTGGATCTGATCGAGTTCATTGAGCACCAGGGGCAAGATGCCGGTCACCCACAAAACCACCGCACCCCAAGCCAGCCAGGAAATCGTGCGTTCCAAGGCCCGCACAAAGGCCGCCCCTGCAAAGGCCGCTTGCAGCACCTTGACCCCCAAGCGGATGGCTGCCAAAGAAGTGCACACCGGCAACAAGATGTCAAACAAGGCCAGCGAGTGATCTTGTGTCAACACCGTGCGAGCGACAAAGGTCAAGCCCAGCAAAAAGACCGGGAACAAGACCCCGTCCACCAGTTGGCGGCCCAGCAGGACCTTGAGCTCATGGCCACGCAATAAACAGCGCAGACCCCACACCATGAGCCAAGCCAACAAAACACTCAGCGCAAAAGCGGCGATGACCGGGAGCGACTCTGGTCTGAGCAACGCATCCACCCAAGCCATCGGGTCGCTCATCTGCACGGTTTTCATGTTCGCCACGCGGGATTCCTCTTGTCGATGAAAGCCTGCACACCTTCTTGCGCCACCTCGTGCACCATGTTGCAGGCCATGGTTTGACCGGCCAGTTGGTAAGCCGCTTCCACGCCCATTTCGCGCTGTTTGTAAAACAACTGTTTGCCCATGCGCACCGCCTCGCGGGGTTTGGCCAAAATCGCGTTCACCAAATCGTCTACACCGGCATCCAGTTCATGCGCAGGCGTCACGCGGTTGATCAGCCCGCGCTGGCAGGCTTCATCGGCGGAGATGAAGCCACCGGTGAGCAGCATTTCCATCGCCTGTTTGGCGTGCATATTGCGCACCAGCGGCACACTGGGGGTGGCGCAAAACAAGCCCACATCGATGCCATTGACGCCGAACTGCACGCCCTGGGCGGCCACTGCCAGATCGCACTGGGCCACCAATTGGCAACCCGCTGCTGTGGCGATGCCCTGCACCCGCGCGATCACAGGCACCGGCAAGTTCTGGATCGACAGCATCATGCGCGTGCATTGGGCAAACAGCTTCTGGTAGTAAGCCAGCTCGGGCTGTGCGCGCATTTCCTTGAGGTTGTGGCCTGCGCAAAAAGCCTTGCCTGCCGCACCCAAGACCACCACACGCGCATCGGCGTCCTGGGCAATGGCGTCAAATGCGCTTTGCAAAGCCTGCAACATGGCCTCGCCCAAGGTGTTGAAACTGGCGGGGTGGTTGAGCGTGAGCCGGTGCACGCCGCGTGCATCGCGTTCGTGCAACAGGATGTCGGTGTTTGCAGGTGGAGCGTTCATGCTCTCGATTGTGCACAAAGTAGGCGACCCTGCGCCACCTTCGCCTTGGCGATCAAACGTCGGCCAACACGCGCAAATGCGCCTCAACGCTGCGGGCCAAAGCGCTCAGGCTGTAGCCACCTTCCAGGCAACTCACAATCCGACCTTTGGCATGGCGCAAGGCCACGTCCTTGATGCGCTGGGTGATCCAAGCGTAGTCTTGCTCGACCAGACCCATCTGCCCCATGTCGTCTTCGCGGTGGGCATCAAAACCCGCGCTGATGAAAATCAGCTCTGGCTGGTGCGCCTCCAGCCGGGGCATCCACATCATGTCGATCAACTCGCGAATGTCCATGCCGCGTGTGTAGGCGGGCACCGGCAAGTTCAGCAGATTGGCAGCGGTCGATTGCGAGCCCCCTTCTGGGTAAAACGGGTGCTGGAAAAAGCTGACCATCAAGATCCGCTCGTCCCCGGCCACGATGTCTTCGGTGCCATTGCCGTGGTGCACATCAAAGTCAACAATCGCCACCCGTTTCAGGCCATGGCGCTCCACCGCGTGCTTGGCCGCAATGGCCACGTTGTTGAAAAAGCAAAAGCCCATGGCCTTGTCGCGGCAAGCGTGGTGGCCCGGCGGGCGGGTGGCGCAGAAGGCGTTTTCCAGTTCGCCCGCCATGACGGCGTCCGTGGCCTCTATCGCCGCCCCCGCTGAAAGCAGGGCGGCATCCCAGGTGTGCACATTGATCGAGGTGTCCGAATCCAGCGCGGTGTGGCTGGGGCCACCGGCAGCCACATCGTCGCGCAAGTTGTCGCTCAAACCGCGTAAAGCGGCCACATGCATGCGGCCATGGGCCAGCTCGATGTCGGCCAGCGCTGCCGGGCCCGCCTCGCGGCGCTGCAAAGCCATGTCCAGACCGGTGATCAACAAGCGGTCTTCAATGGCACTGAGCCGCTCGGGGCATTCGGGATGGCCACGGCCCATCTCGTGCTTCATGCATTGGGGGTGAGTGAAATAACCTGTAGCGCCCATACGGCTTGTCTTTCTGCCAAAGCTCGGCCCAACGGGGCTGTCGCTTTTCTTGATTTTTTCGAATTGATGGCCCAGCTTATCACGCGCCATGTTGCACAAGTCTGAGCCCAATCAGGCTTTGCGGACATTAAACTGTCTGCATGCATTTTGAAACGCCATCGCGCCATCTTGGCCTGAAACACCTGCTCCTCATGGGCTGCCTTTGCAGCACTTTATTTTTGGCCCCTTCTGCGGTGTTGGCCAAGAAGACGCACCACAGCGCCCATGCCAGCAGCGCCCATGCCAGCAGCGCTCACGCCAAACCAGCGCATACGCACAAGACCAAACCCAGCCCTCAGCACACAGGCTCTGCGCTGAGCGATGACATCCATGTGATGGCCTGGGCCCAAGAAGCCGCACCCCGCTTGCAACTCGATCCCATCTGGCTACAAAAAGTCATGGCGCAAGCACAGCGCCTGCCGTTGGTGGAAAAGCTGGTCTTGCCCCCGCCCTCCCCCGTGGCCAAGGACTGGGCCACCTACCGTGCCCGCTTCATTGAGCCCACCCGCATTCAGGCTGGTGCCCGCTTTTGGCGCAAGCACCAAGCCACACTGGCGCGTGCCGAAAAAGAATTCGGTGTGCCCGCCGAGATCATCGTTGCCATCATTGGCGTCGAAACCCTTTACGGCCAAAACACCGGCAACTTCCGCTTGGTGGATGCACTGGGCACGCTGGCCTTTCATTTTCCGCAGGCCCATCCCCGGGCCACCGAACGTCAAGCGTTTTTCAGGTCAGAACTGGAGCAATTTTTGCTGTTGAGTTCGCGCAGCGGCGCAGACCCTTTGTCGGTACGCGGCAGCTATGCCGGTGCCATGGGCTTGCCGCAGTTCATGCCGTCCAGCTGGGCCCAATACGCGGTGGACTTTGACGGCGATGGCCGCGTCGACCTGTTTGGCAGCCCCGCCGATGCGATCGGCTCGGTGGCCAATTACTTCAAGGCCTTCCTGTGGCAAACCGGCATGCCCACGCACTACCCGGTGAGCCTGAGCGCCCAAACCGACATGGACAGCTTGCTGGCACCCGACATCCTGCCTACCTTCAGCGTGGCCAGCTTCACCGCAAAAGGTGCAGGCCTGAATGGCGCCGCCTTGGCGCACCCAGGCCCATTGGCTCTGATCGAGCTGCGCAACGGCCCCAACGCCCCCAGCTATGTGGCGGGGACAGAAAACTTCTATGCCATCACTCGCTACAACTGGAGCAGCTACTACGCGATGGCGGTGATTGAGTTGGCCGAAGCAGTGACGCGGGAAATGCAAAACAGTCGGTGAAGGACCGCCATGAACTCACTGAACCCCAAGAAACTGCTGCTGAGCAAATGGACGGCTGTCACGCCTGTGGCCAAGCAAAAACACTTTTTGGTCAGCCGGGTGATCCAACCTGACCAGCCCTCCGATCCGATTGAATCGGTGGAAATCGAGGCGGTCTTTTCAAAGGCCACGCAGACCATTGCGTGGCGAGAGCTGCAACATGACAGCGTGTGGCGGCAGGGTTGGGTTTGATGGGGTTTGGCAGCGAAGGTGTCGTTTTAAACGACAGCTGTCACGCCCCCTAAGCCGGCACAAAGGCCAGTTGTATCATTTGCATTTACGGTCCGAAATCAGAAAAATGAAAAAATCCATAGCAGCGTTGGCACTCATTAGCCTCGGCACAATCACTTCGGCTCAAGAAGTTGGTCGAGTAATTTCCTCAGTTCAGGTCATTCAGCAAGTTTCTGTGCCACGCCAAGTTTGCACACAAGAACAGGTGGCTGTGCAACAGAACAAGAGCGGTGCTGGTGCTGCAATGGGCGCGATTGCAGGTGGTGTGCTTGGCAATCAAATCGGCGGTGGCAGTGGCAAGGCTGCAGCTACTGCACTTGGCATCTTCGGTGGTGCCATTTTGGGCAACAACATTGAAGGCGCGCCAACAACCCAGACACAAACAGTGCAGAACTGCATGACTCAAAATGTCTTTGAAAATCGCGTGATGGGCTACAACGTCACTTACGAATTCAATGGCAAGCAATACAACGTGCAGCTGCCACGCGATCCTGGCCCGACCATCAAGTTGAATGTCACACCCGCTCCATATTGATGTAAATTTCGGCTATGGACGAACACGACCTTATCCACTCCCCCTTGCAACAAATCTACCGAGACCAAGATCGGTGGGTTGAAATTTGCATCTATCGGATGCCCAACACGGGCTGGACGCTTGAGGTCGTTGATGACAAGCGCAATTCAACAGTTTGGGATGGCGAATTTCAAAGCGATCAGCAAGCTCTTGAATTTGCCATAAGCGAAATCAATGCAATGGGCATTGTGGATTTCATCGACAGCCCTCCGACAAGTTCGCTGCACTGACTACGTAGAGGCGTCAATTTTCTTGACGCTCCTGGGACGCCATGTTGCTGATCCGTCAATCTCTCATTTTGAGAGTTGACAGCTATCCGTAGCACCAATCCGACATCAAACCAGCACACGCATCAGCACATCGCGCTTCTGTTGCAATGTGTAGCCCACAGTCCCATATGTGTTGAAGTCAGAACCGCCGCTTGAATGCCCGGTAATGCTTTCCGCAAGACGGGTGGGCACATCATTGCAAGCTTTCAGCCTGTCAATCAGCGCATGTCTGAACATGTGACTACGAAACTCCAAATCACGCAGGTGCTTGTTGATGATGGCAGAGCAACTGGTATTGCCGTTTTCCCTTGCATAGCGCGGCACAAGCCATTCACTGCTTGAGAAAACGGATATTTTCTGAAGCTCTACAGCAGCCTGAAGTGACACCCCAACGAGCGGCACAGCACGGATACTGGACTTCGTTTTCCTGTCTGAAAGACTGTTCCTACGAATCCAAAGGTGCGGTATTTCATGTTCAAGCACCAGATCCTCACGCCTTGCAAACAGGGGTTCTGACAAGCGAAATCCCGTGTTCAGCTGAATCAACGCCAGTAGTTTGTATTGCGTCCTATTGATCAAAAGACGCGACTTCACGGCTTGCAAAAGTTCCGGCGTAATGGTCCGCATGTATCGTTTAACTTCACCCTCCCCGGGAATGTGCAGTCCTCGAAATGGGCTCAGACGATCAATATCCAAATGTTTGAAAGACAGGTTGAGCATGGAATTGAGTGTTGCAAAGTGCTTGCGAACAGTCGTCGGGTTTAGGCCCCGTGCCAATTGCACATCCCGATACTTGGTGGCATGCGAATGTCTGAGCTCTTGCAGTGTCAAATCGCCGAATAGACTCAAAAAATAGTTGAAGTCTCTTGTGGCGTTGTCTCGAAATCGCTTGCGGTTTGCTGCGGATTTTTCATGAAGATAAATTTCAAAAGCAGTGGTCAGCGTTGGCTGCTTGAGATGCCCGCGTTGATTCATGTGCTTGGCAACCAGCCCGGCAAGAAATTCCTCATCGAATTCCACGCCGTTGATGGCTACACGCTTGATGATGCGGGTATCGAGATAGTTGTCGCTGATGAGTTGAAGATTTTTTTTCATAGCTTTCCGATAAGAGGAGGAGCTATATGGCACAAGTCAGAGGGAGCACCGAAATGCACATCACAGCTATGCCTGTCATCCCCACCATCACGAGACCACAAAAAACCACCAGTTCTTTCTTTAAGAAACCAAGGTTTTGATGCGGTTTTCCCGAATCACAAGGTTTGATTGGGATTGTTGGTCGGTCGCCCCTTGCCCTGCTGCTTGCGCTGTTTGACCAAAGCTTTCTGACGCTTCTGGGAGTCTTTTTCGGTCTTGACTGCAGACTTGGCCAGCTCAGCCGTTCGTTTCAGCTTGTGCAGGCGGGCCTCAGGTGGACTCAAGGGCTTGATCGGTTTGATGTGACTGAATTCATAAAATCGCATCAAGTATTTATGCAGGGCACTGCAACTGACGTTTAAAACGACAACTACAGTGCATCTGGCCATCACTTGCCAAAGCCTTCACGAAGCTTGATGCTTGCAGCTTCGATCTGACCATCCAACTCCCCTGCTTCCACGGCCTTCTTGATCAACTCAAGCGTTGGCACCAAGTCATCCACAGTGGCCATTTCGATAGATGACTTGCCCTTGGCCAAATCAATCACGCGACTTCCATAACGGATGCTCATGGCCAGCTTGCCATCAGCTGTGATCCACCACCATTGCCGCACTTTTTTGGGCAATTCAACGCTGCGACTATTGCCCTCTTCATCACGAATGGTCTTGAAGCGGCGCACTGTGTAAGTGCCCCCAGCGCTTGTGGCTTTGGCAAGTTCGATCTGCTCCCAAATTTTCTTGCCCAGCTTCAAACGGCGATGCACTGCGGGTGTCATCGCTTGGGATTTCTTAGCTGTGCTCAGCTTAAGTGTTGTGAGTGCGGACATCAATTACTCCTGTGTGTTGTTGATGTCCACGACTTTATTTTCGGCCTTGTTGATTGAGCAACCGAGGCTGTTTGGTGTCCCATCAAGTTGGCGGGTTTCTGATCACCAGAACATGGATGCGTTACTTCCCATTCTGTCTTGTTTAGTGAGTCTCGCTTCGCGAAGTCATTCCATTCATAAGTGGCAGTAGCACTGAGCTTCAATCAGTTCACGCAACACCAGATCACCTCACACGCATCTCAAATACATCTGATCTGTCACATCACACATCTCACACATCCATCTGCAAATCACAAGTCAAATTCCGTTACGAAAATCTCTATAAAGCTATATAAGAGAAAAAAGTAACGGTCATGTTTTATCGGGGGAATCAACACCCCTTGATGTTGCTGACATCTTGGCCAAGTTGGCCTTGCGTTCCCTGTATCTCTTTTGCTTTTCTGCTGGGGTCATGGCGATCTTGGTCTTCTTACGGGGTAACTTGTTCATACAGGTCAAGGCAAATGGACTGATCTGTTTGATCTGGGCATCTGCGTCAAAGAAATCCATCAATCCCATTGCGATCTCGTGATCGAGCACAAAGCAATGAACTGGCTTGCTGTTGCCATCAACACGCAGGGCACTGCGCATAAGGATTTGATAGAACATGTAGCTTCCAAATGCTCGTGCGATGAAGCAATCAACTTTTTCAGGCCAAAGACCGGCCGCCTCGGCTTGCTGTGTCAGAAAGGCCTTGAATGACCACCCGGGCTTGAGTGCAGTGCTGAGACACACCGCCGTGCTGTCGCTGTAGGTGTTGATGCCATGAACATTGTGGGTGATCTTCTGTTCATTGCTCAACTTGGCCGCGATCTCGTCGTTATTCCGCACCACGAGACAAGGACCACCCTTCAACTGGCTTTCCACATAGCGATAAAACTCCGGCAATGCATCGGGCTGTGCATTGCGTCTGTATTTGCTCCAGCTGAAACTATCTTCGGGAACATGAAATATAGGCACTTGCTTGTGGGGCTTGAACGGCACACTGATCGTGTAGCTCACGCCGTTTGCCTTGAGCCACATACTCATGAAAGTGCTGTCAAATGCAGCTGCGGCAATATGCACGGAAATCCAGCCGTTCAACATACTGTCGTTCAGCTCAACCGCAATGCTCAACTCCCTCGTGTCACCTGCTTTGATCTTCTGCCAGTGCCCCCAAGTGACCCACAGCCGAGTGTTGGGATTCATCAATCGACGCCACTGCAAGCTCTCCTCAAAAATCGAACTGCTCTCCACCGCAATGCGCTTGAGACTTGCCCACGATTTTGGCTGAAAATCCTTATGCATTTCCAGCTTTTCAGCCTCGGACTCATCAGATTCCTCTATCAATTGTTTGTAACCGTTCAAGTATTCATCCCAAGACTTGCTCTTGTCTTCGACGCTGAAAATCTTGTCCAACTGCAGGGCAATTTTTGGATCAATGCGCAGCTCTTCAATGCTGTATGGATTGATCGCCTCATCAATGATCAAGTGGTAGTCACACTTGATGTCCCAGCTGATATGGGTTCTTCGAAAGGCCTCTTCGGTAATGATCACCATGGGCGCTCGATTGGCCAAGGCGTTGAGGATTTCAGCCGATACATTGAGGCCTGAGCCAGAATCATGAGAGCTGTTGATCTTCCTGATCTTGAGTGTGGGGTTGTCGGTGCAGTATTGCTCTTGAAGCAATTGGCTGGGCACCACGATCAGTGTGGGCATGTTTGTCATTGCCAATCTGGCCAGCATGGGATAGATGCCGTTGCGTGTCTTGCCTTGCCCCGCGCCACGGGCGTCCACGGTGATGGGTGTTCTTTTCATTGTTCTTCTTTCTTGTTGTTATTCATTCCACATGGGCCGACCATCGGCCCTACTCACCACGGCCACTTAGGTGAATACGGGACTTGCAAATCCCGTATTCGGACAGCGGTGAATAACATCAAGCCAGCAGCTCAATGCATGTGTATTTAGTTGAAAGAAGAAACAGCGTTGTGCAAGACTGGCTGCACATCGGATGTCGTGAAAAACGTCAATGCACGGTGGGGGTGTGTGCTGCAATCACCAGGGGCCGAGATCTCCACATCCCGCAAAAATTGCAGCGCAGATTTTTAGGTGCAGCTATGAAGATTTGGGCTGCATAGCACGAAGCATCATTTCTTCAAGAAAGGACCCGAATGCCAAGCGTAAATTTAATCGACACTTGCGTTGACGCTTAAAACGACATGCAGGGTGCAGGCACTCAAAAAAGCCCTACAGCGCATTATTTTCGGACTTGGCTGGCTCGGACTGCTGACAGGCTTGATCGCAGCTTGTAGGGCTTGCTGTGCAGTCACGCCAGTTTCGTGGCGCACTTGCCACACATTTCAGCTGCAATCCAAATCTAACAAAATTGCTGAATTGTTGGATTCCCGCGCTAAGTCATTGATCTTCAAGTGATCACGCCAATAGCCCGCCACTTTGGCATGACACCACTGCTCTGGTTGCTCATCAGGAATGTGTGAATTTATGCTCATTTAACATAAAAAATGTGATTTAAGCAGGAACAAAAATGGCACAAGCACGCACACTGAACGAGCAAGGAATTGAGCAAGTGCTAGAGCACACAAAGACACGCAAGCACGCGGCACGTGATCGCTGCTTGATCCTTACAAGCCATTTATCAGGAATGCGGGTTGGCGAAATCGCTGCACTGACTGTTGGTCATGTGCTTGCACCAAACGGAACAGTGCGCAGCGAGATTAGATTGACTGCTGAGCAAACAAAAGGCAAGCACGCCCGAACAGTTTTCATCAATCAGCGCTTGCGTGAAGAGTGGTCTGCATACTTGCAAACGATGCGCACAGATGACCGGCAGCGTGCCCTTTTTCCATCGCAAAAGAATCCCCGAGAAGGATTTGGCGCTAACTCACTTGCGCAGCATTTCATCAACTTGTATCGAGGGGCTGAACTGGATGGATGCTCCAGCCATTCGGGTCGCCGGTCATACGCCACAAAAATTGCAGGATCAGGTGTGGGGCTTCGTGTGTTGATGCGCTTGATGGGTCATAAACACCCTGCCGTCACCGCTGTCTACATTGATGCATCCGACGACATGCTTCGACGTGCTGCGGAGTTGGCATAGCCACACCCCAACGCTCTGTTCTCATCAATGACGATATGAAGCGTCAGGCTGTTGAGTTGGCTTGAGCAACTGATTCACGTTACAGCGATAACTCATCTGACACATCTGCCGCTGCTGCGCTTCTGATGATGCGCTTTGATTTATTGATGCGGTTACTCACATGCTTGGGCTCGAACTTGGGAAGTCGGCACTTGTTATTGCTGGGGTAATCGCCTCTTGCTGCGTTCTCCGCAATCGTTTGAGCTTTTTTCAGCATCCTGTGCGTCAAGATCGCCAGGTGATTGCGCAGTTCCAAGTTGTCACTCGTCCGTTTTACATCTAAGGGATCTTTTCCCAAATGATTGCGGGGACTGACATTGAGCAGTGCGCCCAGTTTCCACAATGGCATCTTGGGAAATTTTGCTTTCGCCCACAGCAGCTTCAATCCCAAAAACAAGGGCTCTGATCGAAGCCGCTTGGCCGTGAAGGGGCGTTTGGCCATGTGAGCTTTGCGCTTCACCGGAACTTTTTCTGCATCAATCAACTTTGAGACTTGGTCCAGCAATTCGTCCTTGCTGATACCTAATGGCACTGAAAGCAAAAGTGCAGGCGGCGTTGCTTCTGCTGGTCTGGTGACATGCAGATATTTACGCAAAGCCTTCTTGTCGTCATCACTCACTTGATTGCCTTCGGTGAGAAATGCAATTTTCCGCACCTTCGGACGCAGACCCTCGAAGCCATAAATCTTCAAGGCACGTGTGTCCCACCATTCTTCGAAATCAACGGTGTAGATATCGCCGAACTCTTCATACGTCTTCCTGACCCGAGCAAAGTCAGCCAACACTTCTTCCAAATCTGTGCCCTGCAATTCGGGTTGCTTTTCGCCTTGATACAGCCGTGCAATCAATTGCGATTGCTGAGCTGAGCTTGTTTTTTTGGTGGCAAATGCATGTGCCAACGCATAGCTGGGACTTGCTCGCAGAAACAACATCATCAGCATGACATAGGCCTTGATGCTTTTGGTAGTCCATTCCTTGGACTTTCTGCCGGGTAGCTTAGATGAGTCGATCATTTCAAATAAATATTAACACTTAAGGGAGTTCCTATGTCTGCTAATCGACCTTAAAAGTTTGGCATGTAACAGTCAAGTTGTGACTTAAACAAGTGCTTGCATCCCGCAATCGCAGTCACTGTTCACAACCGAGGAATCACCATGAACATTACTGAAGCCCCATCCACCACATCCGAAATTTCGGATATTGCTTCCCAGCAATCACCTCAAGCCCCAAGCGCTGCAATTTCTGCAGTCATTGCAGCAACCATCAAGCCGATCGAGCAGGTCTACTTTCTGCTGGAAAACTTGGAAGCCGAGCGTGAAAAATGGGAAATCACCGAGTTGGCAGCAAGCCACAAGCGCTTGTATGAAATGCTGACCAAGTGCTATGCGTTCTACCTCCGTATGAAGACCGACACGAGCTCTGAAGTGCGTGAGCAAAGCCGTAAGGGGCTCAATGCATTCATCGCAGCACGCAGCTACACATTCAAGGCATCAACACACGATATGAATCGTGTTGTCAAAGCTGTTTTTGGTGGTGTTGATCGTCGTCGTGTCAGCGCTTACAGCACGGCACTGCGTGCAGCTTTGGTTGGTGTTCAGCCTGACGCCAAGAACAAACCAACTCGTGTGCCCGAATCCCAATTGAGCACTTGGCTGGAAGATCAGGGTGGCGTGGAAGAAGTTCGCCTTGGCTCCAAGAATAAAGGGATGACGCCCAAAGCTCGTGCAGAAAAGGTCGAGACCGTTGTCCGCACCAAAAAGCTGATGAGCTTTGCTGTGGATGAAGCAGTCATGCAGCTCGACACCAACGACAACGACAAACCGATGGTTCTGATTGCCACCTATCGCCCTACCGGCGAATTCGATGTCCACGTTGTCGTGAAAAACGACAGTGCTGTGAATGCCGCTTACGCAGCCTATTACACCGATAACAAGAAGGAGTTGGAAGAAGCGGAACAAACCGCCGCCATCCAATCCAAAGAAGACCAAAAGCAAGCGGCCATTGAACTGGCTGCGGCACAGGCCTAACCATCAATCAATCAGGCGAGACACTGTCTCGTCTGCTCCAAGGAAAGTCACATGAAAACTCATACCTTTAAAAATTACGATCCACAGACTATCAACGACATCGTATTCGCCAGCCCAAAAAGTCAAAGTCTGGTGATGGACATTGTGAGCGGCACTCGTCCATTTCCTAATGCAGGCAAAACAGGCATCTTGTTGTATGGCCCTCCAGGAACAGGCAAAAGCGCTTTGGCGAAGATGCTGCCCGATGCGATGGAAGTGGTGAGCACGGGGTATCTGTCTGATTATGTCTATTTCCCAGTGTCGCCGGGTGCTAACGGCATGTCAATTCTTGCGAACATTCAATCTCAAGCTCAGACCATTCCCTCAGCTTCCCATCACTACTTTGTGCTCGATGAAGTTGATGAGCTGACCGGGCAAGCAATGGCCATTCTCAAGTCGGTGATGAACACACGGCATTCCATCTTCGTCATGACCACTAACCACTTGAACAAAATTGATCAGGCCGTTCAAGATCGTTGCCACTGCATTCCGTTCCTTGCTGCCACAAGCCAGAAATGGTTGCCGCTGGCGCACCGGATGTTGGCCGATGCGGGGATCACCACGATTTCTGACCAAGCATTGATCAAAGTGATTGATCCGTGCAACGGTTCGGCTCGTCAAATCGTTGATGCACTCACAACACTGATCATCACGATTCAGTGCAATGGCAACGCTTCGAACTTGCCATCCACAACTGTCGTTTAAAACGACAAGCTGCCTAAAACACATCATTTACGAACTTTTAGACATCTGACAACCAAGAAGATGCCTTGAACATCAAAGCGTCAGGGCATCTTTCTTCAAACACGGAAAACTTATGAATAAAAATTTCTCAATTACCAATGGTGCCATCATGAAGAGCATTGATGTTGCTATTCACGATTTTTATGAAGAAAATGGAAAGGAACATCGATACCATAAACAGGAGGCCCTTTACGGAATGCATGCCTTTCATGATCACTTCATTAAAAGTTGGATGATCAATATTCCTGGTTGTGAAATTATTGAGATTTGTCGTATCGAGGACGGTGCCAATATTTATTGGCAAGTTTTTTATAACTTCGATTTTCAAAGTTATACCTATAACGTTGTGGTTAAATATTATGAGGTAGGTTATCCAAGCCATGAGGTGATGGTTAACTTGTAAATCTGATCGGCACCCTCAATCCAGCCCTACAGCCAAGCCAAAGATCCATCTGGGCTTGAGGCTATCCGGTCCACATTACCACCGGCTGTAGGGCTCCTAATCCACTCCTGCAAGCAACTACATTTTTTTAAGTTGCTGCATGACAACTCATTTTAAAAATCATGAAATACCCACAAGCCTATTTGGTCATTCACAAAGATTTTGTGATGCCGCCCCTTGCAACATTGAAAGCTTGGGCTCAGCCTTGCCAAGATTTTTATGTTCCAAGCTTTTTGGATTCAAATGAAAAATTGAATGAAAAAATCTCCGCAATACTTGAAATTCACACTAACTTTACAGAAAAATGGTCTAAAGATGAGGCGGATTCAAGTACGAGGTGCAACAAAGATGAACCCGGTAATAGGTGGCTGAGGATGTCAAGGCATCATGGTCACTCAAACCGCCAAGTCCAAGTTGCCAGATGTACAAGCACCTCAGCCGAGAAG
>NZ_NESC01000010.1 GCF_003063575.1 Limnohabitans sp. Jir72 | reverse complement strand
TCTCGGGGCCGTGGGTGTGGGGTTTGGGCTGTATGCCTTCGGGGCGCAGCAGCTCGGTGGTGGGCAGCACTTCAAAGCGCACCTCGATGCGCCACTGGCCGGTCAGGCGTTGGGCGTCGGACAGGGCTTGCGGGATGAGTGAGGGGTTTGCGCTGTTCTTGCTGCTGTTGTGATCCCGCGCCGTGTCTTCGCTGACGTTTTCGATGACGGTGTGGGTGGACAGGGTCAGGTATTCGATGTTGGCCGCGTCTTGCGGGTGTTTGTGCAGGGCAAAGGTGTGGCCTGCTGCGATGCCGCGCACATGGCCTGCGCCGCTGGCGCGTTGGCCTGCTTGGCGCAGCGCTTGCATGCGCAGGCGTGCCAGGTGTTGGCCTTGGGGCTCGGTTTGGTTGGCCTGGGCGGTGTCAGAGCCTTTGCCCGCACCTTTGTTTTCTTGGGCGTAGTCGCTGCCCGGCAAGCTGCCGCTGGCGGTGCTGCCGATGCCGCTGTCATTCCCAGGCGTTTGGCCTGTGCGCACCTTGCCCCCGCGCCACAGGTACACCTCTTGGTTGGCCTGGCCTGTTTGGCGGGGCTGGGCTTGGCTTGCACCCAGGGCCACTTTGGGGCGGGTGTAGTCGTATTCGCGGCTGGCGTATTGGCCTGCTGTGAGCCGCTCGCTGGGGGTGAAGGCGTGGATGTACTCCTCGTCCACCTTGTGGCCAGGGGGGTAGTAGGCAATGCGGTGGTAAGCGCTGTCGCTTTGGCCCTTTTGCAGGGGGCTGAAGGCGCCATTGTGGTCTGACAGGATCAGGCGGTGCACACCGCCCGAGTGCTCAAAGTGGTAGTTGATGCCCCACTCTTGCATGAGACGGGTGATGAATTCAAAGTCGGTTTCGTTGTACTGCACGCAGTAGTCGCGAGTCGGATACGTTTCGATCAGGCGCACTTCGGCCGCAAAGGCGTAGTCGGCCAAGACTGCACGGATGACCTCAACCGGGGTTTGGTCCTGGAAGACTTTGCAATCACTGGTCAGCGTGGCCAGGTGCAGCCAGGGGCGCAGGGTGAGCGCATACAGGGCGTGGCGGCTGTCGGTGCCCAGGTGGCGGGCGGCGGTGATGAGGCCAGACAGTTCGCGAACGCCTGCGCCCAGGTTGGCTGCGCCCAAGTTGCCCGCCAGACCCGCCACAAAGCTGCCGTGCCCGTCCAGAGCGATGGCGCAAGTGATCTCGCGCCCGACCATGTCGTGCAGGGGAAAGTTGCTGGCGTCGTTGGCGGCAAACTGCAGCGCATCAGGGCTTTGCAGGATGAGGGTGTATTCAAAGAGGGTGTTGACGGCCTCATGGCCCGAGAGCTTCAGGGGCACAAGCGCAGCAGCGCCTGCCACCTGCGGGATGGCGGGGCTGGTGATGGTGAGGACACGGGGGGATTTGAATAAGGACGTCATATGTTTCTTTGGATCAATAAGATGCCCATGTCAGCCGTGCTCGGCAGCGCTGGTACCCAGCAATGTGCAACCGCATGCCGTTTTGTGTCCTTCCAATGCAACCGGAATGCCGTTGATGAGCATGCTGGGTTCGCCTTCGACAATGGCGTTGATGCCGTGCCCTTTTTGGGGGCAGTCGACTTGGTCGCCCAAGCGTGCAATTGCTTTGCCGTTGATCTGTTGCGTCGCTGAGCCGCTGATGACTCGTCCGCCGTGATCGGTCGGGTCGCCGACAACGATGACTTTGCGGCCCATCAGCGCACACCCCACAGTTCCATTTGCAAACCGGCAAAGCTTTTGGCAATGTGCAGCCCTATGCCCCCGTGGCTTTGCATGTGTTCCCAGTGCGGCCCACTGGCTTCGAGCTGGAAGTAGACGTAGCCGGCGTTGAAGGGAATTTGCCTGGGTGGCACCGGCAGCGAACGCAGCCCGATGCCAGGCAGGTGCAAGCGCACCAGTTCAGGCAAGCGGTCGGACGGTGCCACTTTGCCGTGTGCAGCGAATTGCTGTGCGAGTTGGTCTGTCGGGACGTTCGCTGCAACAGCCAGAACGATGTGGCTGAAACCTCGGATCTCTGCAGGATCAAGGCTGGCAAGGTACATGCCGTGTTGCTTGGCCTCCAGAGGAATGGCCTGCGCACTGCGAACGAGTACGTTGTTGAGCAGTTCTCGGGTGTCTTCAACCAGTGGTTTGAAGGTGTTGTACGGGTCCAGGTGCTGGTAGGCGGGCACAGCGTTGGGCCTGCGCGTTTGCACACGGATAAAGGTGGACAGTTCTCCGGACATGCTGCGCAGCAGTGTGTAGGCGTGTTCAGGCGATGTTTCCTTCACACGCAGCATGTGATCGAGCAGAGGTTCGTAGCGGTTGAGTATTTGCAGCAGCAAGAAGTCACTGACTTCGGCAGCCTGGGTGGCGCCATTGCCGCCACTGCCGCTGAGCCGTTCAGCCAATTGCTCTGCACGTTGCCGGGTGGTGCCATGCAATTGCGATAACCATTGGTTGAGCAATTCACTGGCGCCATAGCGGTTGACCGGAGGGATGATGGCGGATTCGAGCTCCACGCTGCCATCGGATCGCAAAGCGGTGATTTTGGCGATGGGCAGTCCCATCCATGCACCGGTGAGTTCTTTTTCGGGCACCAGCGCCATGCGCAAGTGACTGAGCTGAACGCTCTTAGGGCCTTGCCCAATGGAGTTGGAGTCGGTCAGTTCGGTGTCAAAGACGCTGTACCTTGCACTGCTGCCGGGTGCATTTTCGAAAGTTGTCTCTTCGCTGTTGGGCACCCGAATGGACAATGCCAAATGGATCGTTTGCCCAAGGTGTTCGGGTTTGAGGGTCAGCGGTGCGGGTGGCGGTGTCTGCCCTGGAATGTCGAACGGCGTGCCATCGGCGCTAACACCTGAGGCTTGTGCCACGACAAGCTTGCCCAGAGTCAGGGATTCCGGGTCAATCCGCAGATCGCTGAAGCCCCAAAAGAAGGGAGACAAGGGCAGGCTGCGCTTGTGCGCAAAGGTTTCCAGATAACGTTCTTGTTGCTGAAAAAGTTGCGGGCGAAGAAAGAGTCCTTCGCTCCAGGTGACTTTGTTGGTCCAGGTCATGGTGTTTAACGTCGTTCAGGGAGCGGGGATCAGCACGATGCCTTGCGGTTGGAGCTGGATGGTCATGGTGAGTTTGTTGCTGGGCAGCATTGCGCGATACCAAGCAGCGGTGGGCGCTTCCTTGAGCGGGTGGATGACGCGCCAGGTGCTGTTGGCCAAGTCGCGGTAGCCCGCCAAGATGCCCAACGCACTGGTTTGGTTGTGACTGCTCCGCTCAATCGTTCGTGTCTCACCCGGACGAAGAATGAATTCGTCTTTGGCCAGCATGTCTGCACCCAGAATGCTTTTGTCCATGCTGTTCAGGCCAAAGTAGTCAGCCTCGCCAAAGGTGTTGCTGTCTTTGAGTTCATACAGACGTACCTTGATCGGCGAAGGGCGACCACTGTCATCGGGATTGGTGGCGGCGGGCGCTTCAATTTTGAGCAGCAACTTGGTGGGCTCCTTGGCCTCTTGTGACGCAGCCATGCCGCAGCCAAGAGAGAGGAACAGCCACACCAGATGCCGTAAAGCAACAGACTTTAAATGGCGCATGGGACTCGCAGGAACACGTTAAAACGGTGCCGCCTGGCGGCGGCAAGCCGCCAGGCTGAGCAAAAGATTCCCCGTCTTTTGACGGGGACTTCATCAAGCTTCTTTGTTCAACTTGATGTCGTAGCCGGCAGTCACAGCGCCGCCTGAGCCGCCTTGCTGGTTTTGCACGGTGTATTCCTGTTTGACCTTGGCAAAGGACAGGCTGATTTTTTCCTTGATGCGCTCTTCGCTGCTGGAGCCTGCAGGTTGTACGTTGGTGATGACCACGTCCGTCATGGTGATCTTGAGGTATTCCAGGGGACTACCGCCCGCTTTGCGAACAACCAGCTTGGCTTCTGGGATGTGCTTGCCTGTGAGACAGAACTTCATCAGGTTAGGGCTGGAACGATCGACGTAATGCACAAAGTTCAGGTCCTTGACGGTGGCTTTGCCGGAACCACCACCAGAGCCCATGTGCATGTTGGAGTCCTGGAAAATTTGCCAGTCCCAGTTCAGAACTTCGATTTCGTTTTTGTGCGCAGAGTCCATGCTCTCGCCGTCAATGCCGTTGATTTTCAGAAAAATGTCTTGTGCCATGTTGGGCTCCTTGATGTGTGTGACAGACTTGATTTATGGGATTATTTTTTGAGATCAGGCTGCGGCCTTGACCGAGGGCAACTTGGCCACCAGGCGCAAGCTGACCGTCAAACCTTCGAGCTGAAAGTGAGGGCGCAAGAAAAACTTGGCACCGTAGTAGCCGGGATTGCCTTCGATGTCTTCAACCACGACTTCCGCAGCGGCGAGTGGGCGTCGGGCTTTGGTTTCCTGGCTGGAGTTGGCGGGATCAGCATCCACGTAATTCATGATCCATTCGTTGAGCCAGCGCTGCATGTCTTCACGCTCTTTGAAGGCGCCGATCTTGTCGCGCACGATGGACTTGAGGTAATGGGCAAAGCGTGTGCTGGCAAACAGGTAAGGCAAGCGCGCAGACAAGTTGGCATTGGCCGTTGCATCTGGGTCCATGTATTCCTGAGGTTTTTGCAAGGACTGCGCACCGATGAAGGTGGCATGGTCTGTGCCTTTGCGGTGCACCAGTGGAACAAAACCCGCTTTGGCCAATTCGGCTTCACGGCGATCTGAGATCGCGATTTCGGTGGGGCACTTCATGTCGAAGCCGCCGTCATCGGTGGGGAAGGTGTGGCAAGGCAGGTTTTCAACCGTGCCGCCAGACTCCACACCGCGGATCATGGTGCACCAACCGTAGAGCTTGAAGCTGCGGTTGATGTTGACGGCCATGGCGTATGCCGCGTTGTTCCAAACGTAGTTCCGGTGGTCTGCGCCTTGGGTGTCTTCCTCAAAGTTGAAGGCGTCCACAGGATTGGTTTTGGCGCCGTAGGGCAAGCGTGCCAAAAAGCGTGGCATGGCCAGCCCGATGTAGCGTGCGTCTTCGGTTTCGCGCAGGGAGTTCCAGGCTGCATGCTCCAGGTTGCCGGTGATTTTGGCCAAATCACGTGGATTAGCGAGCTCTTGCCACGAGTCCATTTGCAAGTTCGATGGCGCAGCACCAGCAATGAATGGGGCATGTGAGGCGGCGGCGATTTTGGCCATTGCACCGAGCAACTCAACATCTGGCGGTGTGTGGTCAAAATAGTAGTCCGCCACCAGGCAACCGTAGGGCTCACCGCCCAGTTGGCCGTATTCCTCTTCATACAGTCGCTTGAAGAGTGGGCTTTGATCCCAGGCCACACCTTTGTAACGTCGCATGTTGCGACGAAGCTCTGTTTTACTGATGTCCATGAAGCGGATCTTGAGCATTTCGTCTGTTTCGGTATTGGAGACGAGATGGTCCAGTCCACGCCATGCAGATTCCAGACTTTGGAAATCTTCATGGTGCAAGATGAGGTTGATTTGACCGCTGAGTTTTCGGTCAATTTCAGCAATGATGGCTTCGATGCTGGCGTAAGCATCGTCACTCATCGTGACCGTGTTGCTCAATGCTTGCTCAGCCAGCGTGCGGACAGCTGCTTCAACAGCTTCTCGTTGTTCGTCACCTTTGGGCTTGAACTCCTTGTCAAGCAATTGCGAAAACACACTGGGGTCAGCGTATTGAGTTGGGGCTTTTTCAGCCGAGGTTTTTGCCATGATTTTGTCCTTTGAATTGATTGATTTGTGTGGAAATCAGACGTTTGACACGGCCTCTTTGGGCGCTGCAGCCAGCGTTTTCATCAGTCCTTGATCGGACAAGAGTTTGCGGACCAAATCCTCTGCACCGGACTTGCCATCCATGTATGTCTGCAAGTTGGCCAGTTGTGTGCGGGCATCGAGCAGTTGTTTGAGTGCATCGACCTTGGTAGCAACGGCCGCAGGAGAAAAGTCATCCATGCTCTCGAAGGTGATATCGACCATCACATGTCCTTCGCCCGTCAAGGTGTTGGGTACGCTGAATGCGACGCGTGGCGCAATGGCTTTCATTCGTTCGTCGAAATTATCGATATCGATTTCGAGAAATTTGCGTTCTGTGACGTCTGGCAAAGCCTCTACGGGTTTGCCAGAAAGATCGGCAAGAACGCCCATGACGAAAGGCAATTCAATTTTTTTCTCACTGCCGTAGATTTCAACGTCGTACTCAATTTGCACTCTTGGCGCGCGGTTTCGTGCGATGAATTTTTGACTGCTGTTGTTTGCACTCATGTGGACTCCCTTCAAAAAATAGCGAATGGTTGTTCTGAAACGACGCTTCAGATGTTTTCAATGACAGAGGTCGATTGATTCTTGGTGTCATGTCCGCCTGGCCCGCCATCTCGGACATGAACGACATAAGCAGATTTCTCGTCTAGATCAAGCTGCAGCTTTTGCGTCAGCATGTTTTCTCGCATGGCACCCAGCCAGACGTTGGCCAGCTTGGGCAATATCAGGCGTTCAATGTGCTGTGCGATGCGGCGTCCGCCTGTTTCATGCATTCCGCTGGCAGCGACGATCTGGGCAATGACAGGGGGGGTGTAGGTCAGTTCGATGCCGTGTTGTTGGTACATGCGATGAACGATTTTTTGCAATTGCAGTTGCGCCAACTCCGACAGAACCGATGTCGAAAGCGGGTAATAAGGCACCACCGAGATGCGCCCCAAGAAGGCGGCAGGAAATACTTTTCTAAGTTCTGGCTCTAGGGCCTGTGCCAAGGCCTGTGAATCTGGCTGTACGGCTGGGTCGTCACAAAGTTGCAGAGTCAGATCCGATCCTGTGTTGCTGGTCAGCAAGATCAGTGTGTTTTTGAAGTCAATGACTTGACCTTCCCCATCTTCCATCCAGCCTTTGTCAAAGACTTGATAAAACAACTCATGCACATCGGGATGTGCTTTTTCAACTTCGTCCAGCAAGATGACACTGTAAGGACGCCGCCGTACGGCCTCTGTAAGGACACCACCTTCGCCATATCCGACGTAGCCTGGGGGTGCACCCTTGAGGCTCGATACCGTATGAGACTCTTGGTATTCGCTCATGTTGATGGTGATCAGGTTGTGTTCACCGCCATAAATGCTCTCAGCCAAAGCAAGTGCTGTTTCGGTTTTACCCACACCAGAAGGTCCAACCAACATGAACACGCCCATGGGTTTGCCTGGGTCGGTCAAACCAGCCTTCGCAATGCGGACGCGCTCAACAATTTGTGCCAATGCAGCACTTTGGCCGATCACACGTTTTTCGAGCGTTGACTGCAGATCCTCAATCGCTTTGAGTTCATTGCGCAACATGCGACCGACCGGAATACCGGTCCAATCCGACACGATGCTTGCGACCACTGCAGCACTGACAACTGGATGAATTTCTGGCTGATCTTCCTGAATGATCTGCAATCTGGCCTGCAGTGCTGCCAGTGATTCCAGGGTTTCCTCCGAATCCTGTTGCTCCGCTGGCTGCCACAGTGACACCATGGCTTCAACGACGCTTTTTTCTTTTGCCCATCTGTCTTGTATTTGGGCTTGTTTTTGTTGCAATTCACGCAAGCGCTGTTCTACTGCGTGGATTGCCGTGTCATTTTGAAGGCCTGCTGTGGCTTCGTGCCGGAGCATTTCCAGTTGCGCTTGTTGGTCCTGGATTTGGGCGTCACATTCTTGCAACGCTCGCGGGGGTGCATGCAAAGACATCGCCACTCTGGCGCAGGCGGTATCCAGCAAGCTGACGGCTTTGTCTGGCAATTGCCTGGCGGGTATGTATCTGTGGGACAGCGTCACAGCAGCACGAATCGCCTCGTCCAACACGACGACTTTGTGGTGGTGGACGAATGCGGGGACCAAACTCCGCACCATCGTGATGGCTTGGTCTTCTTCGGGCTCGTGAACCTGCAACACTTGAAAACGACGCGTCAATGCCGGGTCTTTTTCAATGTATTTTTTGTACTCACTCCATGTCGTGGCACCGATACACCGCAAGCCACCCCTAGCGAGCGCGGGCTTCAATAAATTGGCCGCATCTGCGGTGCCACTTTGCCCACCGGCACCCACGAGGGTATGCACCTCATCAATGAACAGAATCACCGGGGTCGCACTTTCGCTGGCCTCTTTCAGCAATTGTTTCAATCGCGACTCAAACTCACCCCTCATGCTGGCACCAGCAAGGAGCGATCCAACATCCAACGACAAAAGCCGAACGTGCTGCAATGCTGGAGGCACTTTCCTCTGCACTATGGACAGCGCCAGCCCCTCAACAACTGCTGTTTTACCCACACCAGCGGAGCCCGTGAGCAGCGGGTTGTTTTGTCGACGTCGCAAAAGGATGTCAACCAGCGTGCGCACCTCGTGTTCACGCCCCATCACGGGATCAATGTCGCCCCGCTCTGCCAGACTTGTCAAATCCGTGCAGTACCGCTTAAGGGCACTTTGTTCGGCGCTGTGCGGCGTGAATTCGTCGTTACCGTTTGATGGTGCATTCAAATCACCAGACGAACCTTGATCAAAGGCTTTCGCCTGATCTTCACTTGATGCTTTCAGTTGACTCCTCAGACTGTCTGCATCCACGTTGTGCGGCCATTTCAGCAATTGTGGCGATATCGCCTGCAGTGTCGCTCTCGCTTGTGGATCTGCAAGCATGGCCGACAAGAGCCAAGCGCCTCGAATTTTGTGGTCACCGCAGCAGAGGGTTGAAAAACTCCAAGCTTTTTCAATCACGCGCTCGATTTGCACACTGAAATCATGCAACCCGCCGTCTTGCTGATTGAGCTTTTGAATGGCCTGAATGAAATCCTGGTCCAGTTGAGCCTCGTGCGTGCCATGCGCCAACAGTACCAAACGCATATCTCCGTTCGGGATCTGCCATATTTGGTACAGCCAGTGCAGCAACTCCACATAGGCATGCCCTTTGAGCTTAGCGAACGCTGTTGCAGCCTCAATCGCACTGAACAAGGGCGTGTTGAGCTTGCCAAACAACACTCTTCTTGGAATTTGCATAGATACCTTTTCACCAACAAAACCCTTCGACTCGGGTCAGCGCACTCAGCAACTAAAAGCTGAGGTCCGTCGCCGTCTCAGGCAACGAAGTCGCGAGTTTCTATGGGTGGTATCTTAATTGCAAATATTATTTAAAAAGTACTATACAAAGCCTTAAAAGTACTTTTATGCGCTACTTTCCTTGCTTTCTGTCGTGCGGAGCAATTGCGTCATGAACTCAGGCACCCAAGTTCGCGCCGCAATGCAAACAGACATGGGGATCCGCTCAGTCAATGGCAAATGTGAGTCGGTGGCCACTTGATCGGCATATTCCTGAACAATCAGCTCAAGTCTGCGTCTCAGGTGCTCCCCTGCTTGGCGCGATATCCGGACATTCACAATTTTCAGAATTTCGACAGATTCATTAAAGTGATGGTCAAAGTAATCATCCGCCATCCCTGTCACCATGGTCATGATAGGGCCGCTGGCGATCCAGCTGAAATGTCGGGCAACCAATAATTTGTAGCGGTTAGCGGGTTGCAACTCGATCAGCCCAATCCTCTCTAGCGCGCCCAAATGCTTGACACACTCAACCTCCGAAATGTTGAGGTGCTGGATCACATCTTCCAGAGACCAAAGATTCATGACACACACGGCAAGAACCAACAGCTCTTTGTTTTGCGTCAGCTCCTCTTCTTGTTTCCATGTCAGCTGATTCAAGAGCTTTCGCTTACGAGGCGTGCTGTTCAATAAATCGGACAAGTCCAATTGCAAGCAATGGCATATCTGTTCGAGCCGTTCTAAAGTGCAATCATTGCTGCTGATAATCCTCTTCACCGATGATTCGGACAGCGACAAAGTATCGGCCAGGTTGCGGTAAGTCATCCCACGTGCTTTCAAGTGCGCGCGAATCGAATCAAAAACAAACACTCTTGACATACGGGTACTTTGGTTTTAAATATATATTTTAATCAGTCCTTCACATGCACACGCCCCTGCTACGCATCCACCACGCCGCCATCATCTGCGCGGACTACACACGATCCAAAGGCTTTTACACCGAGGTGTTGGGCCTTCAGGTGCGGGCAGAAAACTACCGCCAGGCACGCGATTCCTGGAAGTTGGATTTGGCCCTGCCCGATGGTGGACAGGTCGAGTTGTTCTCATTCAAGGGCGCGCCACCGCGCCCAAGCTACCCCGAAGCACAGGGCTTGCGGCATCTGGCGTTTGCGGTGAACGATGTGAGTGAATGGTCAGCGCATCTGCAAGCCCAAGGCATCGCGGTCGAGGACATCCGCACCGATGAGTACACCGGCCAGCGCTTTGTGTTTTTTGCCGACCCGGATGGCTTGCCATTGGAGTTGTACGAAGTGCCAGCTCAGAGCACATCGCCGTCGACGTAATACCAGCGCCCGTCTTCGCGCACAAAGCGGCTGCGTTCGTGCTGGCGCACGGCTTTGCCACCTGTGCGAAAGCGCGCCACAAATTCCACCTCGGCAGTGTGCTCGCCCGTGCTGCGGTGCTGCTTGATCTCAAGCCCCAACCACTTGGTGCCAGTTTCCAACACCAGAGAGGCTGGTCTTTGACTGCTATGCCAAGTGGCCAGCAAGTAAGGCGCATCGCCCAGCACAAAGGCGGTGTAACGCGAGCGCATCAGGCTTTCGGCGTCCGGGGCATTGCGGCTGATGTGATGTGGGGCGCAGCAAGCCTCAAAACTCAATGCCTGGCTTTTCCCCTTAGCACGACCGCAGGGACAATGTGTCAGGTTCATGGGCTGATTTAAGCAGGTGGTTTCAGTGCCCCAAAAGGGCTGCTGCATGGGCAGTCATGCCGGGGCTTGAAGCAGACGATCGCGTCAAAAGTGTTGATCCAATTTGCACAAAAACAGCGGACAATCGCTTAACTTCTTTTTGCCCAATCGACCCCATGACCCAGCCCCCGGTTTTCAAACGCGCCCCCCGACCCGAAGGCAAGGGCGAAACAGCCGCCGCCAGCGGCACCTCGCGCCTGAACAAACGCATGGCCGAGTTGCGCATGTGCTCACGGCGCGAGGCCGATGCCTGGATCGAGCAAGGCTGGGTGCAGGTCAACGGCCTGCCCGCCAGCATGGGCCAGCAAGTCACGCTGTCGGACCGCATCACCATCGACAAAGCGGCTGAGCAACAGCAAGACCGGCAAGTCACCATCTTACTGCACAAGCCTATGGGCTACGTGAGCGGCCAAGCCGAAGACGGGCACGAGCCGGCCATCACCCTCATCAACCCGCGCAGCCACTGGGGGGGCGATCCATCCAAGCTGCGCTTCACCCCGCCGCACCTGCGCGGGCTGGCTCCAGCCGGGCGACTGGACATCGACTCCACTGGCCTGCTGGTGCTGACGCAAGATGGCCGCGTGGCCCGTCAGCTGATCGGTGAAGACTCCGAAATGGAAAAAGAATATCTGGTGCGCGTGGCCTACACCGGCCACGAGAACACCGCCGCCGCATCGGCCGCATCCGCTACCTATGGCGGCAAAGCCAACCAGCTCACCGTCATTGGCGACTTCGACCGCGTCAGCGCCAATGTGCAAGCCGTGTTCCCCAAAGAACAGCTGGAGCGATTGCGCCATGGCCTGAGCCTGGACGGCAAGCCCCTCAAGCCCGCCAAAGTGGACTGGCAAAACCCCGAGCAATTGCGCTTTGTGCTGACCGAAGGCAAAAAGCGCCAGATCCGCCGCATGTGCGAGCAAGTCGGCTTGAAAGTCGTGGGCCTCAAACGCATCCGCATGGGCGGCGTGCAGCTGGGCCAGATGCCTGCGGGCACTTGGCGGTATTTGGGGCCGAACGAATCGTTTTGACGGTGCTTGGATGCATATCGAAGCACGCCATGTCGGAGCTAAAGCTACCGACCTACAAAATACCCCGTAGGTCGGCGGCTTTAGCCCCGACAAGCTCACCAACCCCCTTTGGAGACGCCCTGTGACCCTGAAATTCACAACCGCCTTTTTCATCGCCACCGCACTGACCACAAGCGCCGCCTCAGCCCAAACCGGCAGCCTCAACGCGATTTGCAGCACCGATCAAGGCTGGTGCGAAATGGCCGCCAAAGAATTCACCAAGGCCACGGGCATCACCGTCAACCAAACGCGCAAAGCCACCGGCGAAGCACTGGCCCAATTGCGCGCCGAAGCGGCCAACCCCAAGACCGACATCTGGTGGGGCGGCACCGGTGACCCATTTTTGCAAGCTGCCGAAATCGGTCTGCTGGCCCCCTACCGCCCCGACTACCTGAACGACCTGCACGGCTGGAGCGTGCGCCAGTACGCCATGACACAAAACATGGTCGGCGGTTTCTACACCAGCGCCATTGGCTTTGGCTGGAACACCGAACTGCTCAAGAAAAAGAAACTGCCTGCGCCCCAATGCTGGTCCGACATGATCAAGCCCATCTACAAAGGCGAGGTCGAAATCTCACACCCCGCTTCCAGCGGCACGGCCTACACCATTCTGGCCGGGCTGGTGCAGCTGATGGGCGAGGACGCCGCCTTTGACTACATGAAGGCCCTGCACAAAAACGTGACGCAATACACCCGCAGCGGCACCGCCCAGGCGCCCAATGTGGCCAAAGGCGAAGTGGCCGTGGGCATCAGCTTCATCTTTGGTTTTGACATGTGGCGCCACCAAAAATACCCCGTGGCCACCACCGCACCCTGCGAAGGCACCAGCTACGAAATCGGCGGCATCGCCATGGTCAAAGGCGCCCGCAACGCGGCCAACGCCAAGCGCTACTACGACTGGCTCATGAGCCCGGCCGGCCAAAGCATCGGCGCCAAAGCCGACAGCCTGCAAAGCCCAGCCAACAAGACCTTCAAGCCCGACCCGCGCATCCCGTCCATGGACAACGTGCGCTTGATCAAATACGACTTCGAAAAATACGGCAAATCTGCCGAGCGCCGCCGACTGCTGGAGCGATGGAACAAGGAAGTTGGGGCGTTGGCGAAATGAATGGGGCTAGAATTCAAATTTCTTACCATTTCTCGATCGATGAGGCGTCTCATGTCCACCACCACAACCCTGTCCAGCAAATTCCAAATCTCGATTCCCAAAGGGGTTCGCGAAGAACAATCTTGGGTGGCGGGCCAGAAATTTGTGTTCATTCCCAAAGGCAAGGGCATGCTGCTCATGCCCATGCCTGAACTCAAAGACTTAGCAGGTTTGGCCAAGAACGCCAAATCCAAAGAGCACCGCGACCGCAAGGATCGGGTGTAATGCCTTCAGCGCCTTCGCTCCGTTGGTGTGTCGTGGACACCTCCGCGTGGATCGAATTTCTGATGCTCACGCCACTTGGCAAAAAATTGGCACCTCACTTTCCCTCTCAAGATCAATGCATCGTTCCCACGCTGGTTCAATTAGAACTGTCCAAATGGATGCTGCGCGAAATGGGCGAAGACGAAGCTGATCAGGTGATTGCCTACACGCAGGAATGTGTCGTCACACCGCTGGACACAACGATTGCCCTGCTGGCCGCCCAATTGAACAAAGACCACAAACTGGCCACTGCCGATGCCATTGTTTACGCAACTGCCTTGAACAAAGGCGCAACATTGCTGACCTGCGACGCCCATTTCGAGCACCTGCCCCATGTGGTGTATTGGTCCAAAAAAACCATCCATTGAGCGTCAACGTTTACCCCTCTTGAAACCATGCCTGACGCCCCAAGCTAATGGGCGTTTTGGTTTTTTGATCTTTTTTTACCTGTTGAATCCCTATGAGCAAACAAACCCATGCCTTTCAGGCCGAAGTCGCGCAACTGCTGCACTTGGTCACCCACTCGCTTTATTCCAACCGCGAAATTTTCTTGCGCGAGCTGATCTCGAATGCCTCGGACGCCTGCGACAAATTGCGCTTTGAAGCGCTCAACAACAACGGCCTTTATGAAGACGCACCTGACTTGCAAGTGCGCCTGAGCTTTGACCAAGCCGCCAAAACGCTGACCATCACCGACAACGGCATCGGCATGACGGCGCAAGAAGCGATTGACCACCTGGGCACGATCGCCAAGAGCGGGACCAAAGACTTTGTGAGCAAGCTGAGCGGCGACCAAAAGTCAGACGCGCAGCTGATCGGCCAGTTTGGCGTGGGTTTTTATTCGGGCTTCATCGTCGCCGAAAAAATCACCGTCGAAACCCGCCGTGCAGGCACGGCAGCGGCAGAAGGTGTGCGCTGGATCAGCGGTGGTACAGGCGACTTTGAGGTCGAGACCATTACCCGCGCTGAACGCGGCACCAGCGTGATCTTGCACCTGCGCGAAGAGGCGATGGAATACGCCAACACCTGGAAGCTCAAAGAAATCGTTGGCAAGTACGCCGACCACATCAGCCTGCCCATCTTGATGGAAAAGGAAGAATGGCAAGACGGCGAACTGATTGACCCCAGCAACGAAGAAGCTGGACGCAAGCCCGGCGGCATGCTCAAGACCGGCGAGTGGGAAACCATCAACAAGGCCAGCGCCTTGTGGACCCGCCCCAAGAAAGACATCAGCGACGAGCAGTACGCTGATTTTTACAAACAGATCAGCCGCGATTTTGAAGCCCCGCTGACCTGGACGCACAACCGCGTGGAAGGCAGCACCGAATACACCCAGCTGCTGTACATCCCCGGCAAAGCGCCACAAGACCTGTGGAACCGCGACAAGAAGGCCGGCATCAAGCTGTACGTCAAGCGCGTGTTCATCATGGACGAAGCCGAAGCGCTGATGCCCAGCTACCTGCGTTTTGTGAAGGGCGTGGTGGATTCGGCCGACCTGCCCCTGAACGTGAGCCGCGAGCTGCTGCAAGAAAGCCGCGACGTCAAAGCCATCCGCGAAGGTTGCACGAAGCGTGTGTTGTCCATGCTGGAAGACTTGGCGAAACACGACAAGGCGCCAGAAAGCACAGACGGTGTGACTGATGTTTTAAGCGAGGAAGACAAAGCGAAGCTCGGCCAATACTCCAAGTTCTACGCCGAGTTCGGCGCGGTGCTCAAAGAAGGCCTGGGCGAAGACTTTGGCAACCAAGCGCGTTTGTCCAAACTGCTGCGTTTTGCTTCATCGACCCACGACACCGTGAGCGTGAGCTTTGCCGACTACAAAGCCCGCATGAAGGAAGGCCAAGACGCCATCTACTACATCACCGCCGACACCCTGGCCGCCGCCAAGAACAGCCCACAGCTCGAAGTCTTCAAGAAAAAAGGCATCGAAGTGCTGCTGATGACCGACCGCGTGGACGAGTGGGCGCTGAACTTTGTGAACGAATTCGACGGCACCCCGCTGCAGAGTGTGGCCAAAGGCGCATTTGACCTGGGCAAGCTGCAAGACGAAGAAGAAAAGAAAGCCGCCGAAGACGCGGCCGAAACCTTCAAGCCCGTGCTGGCCAAGCTCAAAGAAGCGCTCAAAGACAAAGCCGAAGACGTGCGCGTGACCAGCCGACTGGTGGACAGCCCAGCCTGCCTGGTGGTGACCGACGACGGCATGAGCATGCAACTGGCCCGCATGCTCAAGCAAGCTGGGCAACAAGCCCCCGAAGTCAAGCCCGTGCTGGAGGTCAACCCCGAACACGCGCTGGTCAAAAAGCTCGACGGCTCGGTCCACTTCCACGATCTGGCCCACATTCTGTTTGACCAAGCGCTGCTGGCCGAGGGCGGCTTGCCTGCAGACCCTGCGGCTTATGTCAAGCGGGTGAATGCGCTGCTGAGCTGATCGGCGCGTACCTCAAACAAAAGGGGCGGCACCTGTGGGTGCTGCCCCTTTTTTCTTGGGTGCTTTGAAAGTCAGGCTTTCAAGGCGTCCTTGTAGACCGAGTTCACCGGCTGGGCCATCACCTTGCGCAGCATCGGCTCAAAGGCTTCGATGGGCAGCGTGTCGTAACTCGCATCAAACGCCGGGTCGTCGTAGAGCGCGATGAACTCTTCGGTTCGGGCGTAATGCGGGTGGTCTTTGAACATGTCGCGCATATTCCGGTCCATGCCGATGTGGTGAAAGAAGTTGTAGCCCTGAAAAATCCCGTGGTTTTGCACCATCCACAAATTGGCTTCAGAGACAAAGGGTTTGAGGATGGCGGCGGCGATGTCCGGGTGGTTGAAGGTGCCCAGCGTGTCCCCAATGTCGTGCAGCAAAGCACACACCACGTATTCATCATCACGCCCGTCGCGCAAGGACCGGGTGGCGGTTTGCAGGCAGTGGGTGTAGCGGTCCACCGGAAAACCACCGTAGTCGCCATCGAGCAGTTTCAAGTGCGCCATCACCCGGTCGGGCAGTGATTTGGTGAATTGCATGAACTCCCCGGCAATCAGGGCCCAGTCTTGGTGTGTGCTGTCTTGCATGCGGATAAATTGGGCACGGTCGTTCATGGGCACTCCTGAATTTTGAAACCACCAGCGTACAGGTTCGAATGGCTGCGAACTGTCCATTAGATGACTGCCCTTGATCCGCCCCCTTGAAGTCTTGAACAGCATTTAAGAGATGATTTTTTTGCAGGAGCCCACCCCTGTGGGCGATGGGCCTGTCACACGCCCTCCATTCGCCCTGCAAACCATCGCCCACGGGTGGGCTCCTACAAAGACAAGACAGCAACATGGGCCATTCAAACAACGGCCTGCAGCGAAAACGGTCAAGGTCCGAGCCATGCCGCGCAGCCGATTCGCCAGTAACCCAAAAGACAAGCGCCCCCTCGCCCATCGGCTAAATTGGCAACATGCACACCCTCCCCGCCGACCCCGCCCTCATCGATTCCCGTCAAGCTGCCTGGCGCTTGCTCGTCACGCTGGGGCTGGTGGTGCTGGGCAACAGCAGCATGTACATCGTCTCGGTGGTGCTGCCGGAGGTGCAGGCCGAGTTTGGGGTGGGCCGGGCCGATGCGTCGCTGCCTTACACGCTGATGATGATCAGCCTGGGCTTGGGCGGTTTGCTCACGGGCCGCATGGCCGACCGGCACGGCTTGATGCCCGTGCTGTGGGTGGGTGCGCTGGCGGTGTGTGGCGGTTTTGTGTGGGCAGGCATGTCGGGCAGCATCTGGGCTTTTGGACTGGCGCATGCGCTGATGGGTTTTGTGGGCAGCTCGTCCACCTTTGCACCCTTGATGGCCGATACGGCCTTGTGGTGGAACCGCCGCCGGGGCATTGCGGTGGCCATTTGCGCCAGTGGCAATTACATCGCGGGCACGATCTGGCCGCCGCTGGTGCAGCATGGCGTGGAGACCATCGGCTGGCGTCAGACCTACATCCTGCTGGGCATCTTTTGCGGCGTGGGCATGTTCTTGCTGGCCACACGCATGCGCCAGCGCCCGCCGCTGGTGACCCTGACACCAGCCAACGCGAACGCCCCGGTGTTGGACCGCAGCCGTCCGTTTGGCCTCAAGCCTTCTGTGGCGCAAGGCTTGTTGTGCGTGGCGGGTGTGGCGTGTTGCGTGGCCATGTCCATGCCGCAGGTGCACATCGTGGCCTATTGCACCGACTTGGGATTTGGCGCAGCGCGCGGGGCCGAAATGCTCTCGCTCATGCTGGCCAGCGGCATCGTCAGCCGCCTGGTATTTGGCGTGATCAGCGACCGCATTGGGGGCATCCGCACTTTGCTGTTGGGCTCCATGCTGCAGGGCGTGGCGCTGCTGATGTTCTTGCCTTTTGATGGCTTGGTGCCGCTGTACCTGGTGTCGGCCATGTTTGGCCTGTTTCAGGGCGGCATCGTGCCGGCCTACGCGATCATCATCCGCGAACACTTTGACCCCAAAGAAGCCGGCGCCCGGGTGGGTGCCGTCATCATGGCCACACTGCTGGGCATGGCCTTGGGGGGCTGGATGTCAGGCTGGGTGTTTGACCTGACGGGCAGTTACCACGCGGCCTTTTTGAATGGCATCGCGTGGAACTTGCTCAACCTGTGCATCGCCAGCTGGCTGTTTTGGCGGGTGCGTCAGGCGGGCTGAAACACACCGGCCAGCTGCACAGAGCGGCTGGCTTCTTGCACCACATTGCCCACCATGTCGGCGGTCACCGCCGACAGCGTCCAGCCCAGGTGGCCGTGACCGGTGTTGTAGAACACGTTGGCTTTGCTGCCGCGACCGACGCGGGGCAACATGTTCGGCATCATGGGGCGCAGGCCGGCCCATGGCACCACCGAGCGGGTGTTGATCTTGGGGAAGCACTGCTCCACCCACTGGATCAAGGGGCGGATGCGGTCGGCGCGGATGTCGCGGTCCACACCATTGAACTCGGCCGTGCCCGCCACGCGGAAACGGTTCAGTCCCAAGCGGCTGGTGACCAGCTTGGTCTCGTCGTCCAGCAAGCTCACGTTGGGCGCACCGGCCTGGCTTTGTTCGTCGTTCAGGTTGACGGTGATCGAATAGCCTTTGACGGGGTAGATGTTGACGCGGTCACCCAGTTGCGAGGCGAAGTCGCGGCTGGCCACGCCCGCACACACCACCATGCCGTCGAAGGTGTGCACGGTATTGCCTTCATCGCCAGCCACCGTGATGACGGCTTGTTGGCCGTCGCTGCGCACCGATTTCACATCTTGTCCGTACAAAGTCTTCACACCCAGGCGCTCGGCTGCTGCAGCCAGGCCGTTGGTGAACTTGTGGATGTCACCGGTCGAGTCGCTTTCGGTGAAGTAGCCACCGTAATAAGTGCCCGCCAGGGTGGGCTCGATGGCCTTCATTTCCTCGGGCGTCACAGCGCGGCGGGGCAAGCCGCCTTTGGCCAGCATTTGCGAGACGCGACCGGCATGGTCAAAGCCCTTTTTGTCGCGGTAGATGTGCAAGATGCCTTCTTTCTTCAAGTCGAAGTCGATGCCCTCTTCTTGCGCCCAGGCAAACAGGTGCTGGCGTGCAGCCACAGCCAGCCGGGCGGTCTCGACGGTGTTGCGCTCGTAATGGGGCATGGCCGCGATGAACTCGGCAAACCACGACAGCTTGTGCCAGGTCGGTGCGGGGTTGACCAAGAGCGGTGCATCGCTTTTGAGCATCCACTTGATGCCCTTGAGGATGGTGGACCAGTGGGTCCAGACCTCGGCGTTGGAAGCCGAGAGCTGACCGCCGTTGGCAAAAGAGGTTTCCATCGCGGCATAGCGATGGCGTTCGAACAAGGTGACGGCAAAGCCGCGTTTGGCCAAGGAATAGGCGGTGGTGACGCCGGTGATGCCGCCGCCAATAACTGCAATGGTTTTCATGAAAGTGAGCTTTCCTAGACGTCAAAGGATGGGGCCACCGCATGCAAGCCGCATGACGGTGGCGCCCCCTCTGTATCAGGACCTGAGAGATTCACGACACGCGCAACGGCGCATCGCTTGCTCCTTCGGTGCACTGGCGGACGATGACGCCAGCAGCTCTTCAGAGAATTGGCATGTGACCGGTCCTTTGGCCTGAGAGTTTCCGGGGCGGTTGCTCCTTCGGCGCTGCCTGCCGCAAGCGGTGGCAGTCTCTCCCGATCACATGTCGACACAAGGTCGATGGTTTTCAATCATTTTAGTTGGCCAAGTAGGCCTTCACCAGTGCAATCCAATACGCGCTGCCCGTGGCGATGTTGTCATCGTTGAAGTCATACGCCGGGTTGTGCACCATGCACGCGCCGGCCGAATCGCCGTCGCCATTGCCAATCAGCAAATAGCTGCCCGGCACTTTCTCCAGCATGAAGGCAAAGTCCTCGCTGCCCGTCAGTTGCGGCCCGTTCGGGGTGACGCGCTCTGGCCCCACCAAATCGAGCGCCACTTGGCGGGCAAATTCGGTTTGCGCCGTGTGGTTGACCAGCACGCAATAGCCTTGCCGCCATTCCACCTCGGCCCGCACGCCAAAGCTCTCAGCTTGCGCGGTCACCAGCCCCTTGATGCGTTGCTCCAGCAACAGGCGCACCTGCGGGTCAAGCGCTCGCACGCTCAGCTCCAAAGTGGCCAGCGCCGGGATCACGTTGTTGGCCTGCCCAGCGTGCAAAGCACCCACGGTGACCACGGCGGTGTGCAGCGGGTCCACATTGCGCGAGACGATGGTCTGCAAGGCCATGACGATGGAAGACGCCGCCACCAGCGGATCGGCACTGCGGTGCGGCATCGCGCCGTGGCCGCCGGTGCCGTGGATGCGGATGGTGACGTAATCGCTTGAGGCCATGGCCGCGCCATCGCGGAACACCAAGTGCCCCACCGGCATGCCGGGCATGTTGTGCATGGCAAACACGGCGTCGCAGGGGTGGTGCTCAAACAAGCCATCGTCCATCATGCGCACCGCGCCGCCGCCACCTTCTTCGGCGGGCTGAAAAATCAGGTTCAGCGTGCCGTCAAATTCCGGCGCTTGCGCGATGGCTTTGGCCGCGGCCAGCAGCATCGCGGTGTGGCCATCGTGGCCGCAGGCGTGCATCAGGCCTTGGCGTGTGCTGGCCCACTCGGCGCCGGTGGCTTCTTGAATGGGCAAGGCGTCCATGTCGGCGCGGATGCCGAGCTTGCGCTCGCTGCTGCCGCGCTTCAAAGTGCCCACCACGCCGGTGCCGCCCAGACCGCGGTGCACTTGGTAGCCCCAGCTTTGCAGCTTGGCCGCCACCAGGTCCGAGGTGCGGTGCTCTTCAAACGCCAGTTCGGGGTGGCGGTGGATGTCTCGCCGCAGCTGGATGAATTCGCCCACCCGTTCGGTGAGCGCATCGCGCAGATACGTCATGTCACTGAGGCTGCAGGTTGATGGACTTGGCAATCGCGCGGAACTGCGCCGTGCCATCGGCATAGGCTTTGCCCACGGCTTGCAGCGACAAGGGCTTGGCCACCAGCTGGCTGTTGGCTTCCAGACCGGCGTGCACGGCCGGGTCGTTCAGCGCATCGGTGATGGCTTTGTGGATGACCTGCACGATCGGCTCGGGCGTGTCCTTCTTGACGAAGTAGCCGGTCCAAATGTTGAAAGTGAAGTTCTTGAGTGACTTGCTTTCGGTGATGGCGGGGTAATCCTTGACCGAGTCCAGGCGTTCGCTGTTGAGCATGGCCAGCACTTTGAGCTTGCCCTGCTTTTGCAGTTCGTCATAAGCCTTGCCAAACGGTGCCAGGAAGATGTCCACCTGACCACCCAGCAAATCCTGGTTAGCAGGCGCCGCGCCTTTGTAGGGCACATGGATCATCGGGATGTTGGTGATCTTGGACAGGTGCTCACCCAGCAAGTGGTAGAACGAGCCCGGGCCCACGCTGGCATAGGTGATGGGGCGGCCTAGTGCAGCCTCTTTGCGGGCATATTCCAAAAACTCGTCCACGGTGCGCACAGGCAAGTCCTTGCGGGCCAAAAAGCCGATCTGCGCGGTGGCGATCATTTGCACCAGACGGAAGTCTTCGCTCTTGAACTTGACGGCCGAGATGGCCAAAGGTGCCAGGATCAACTCGTTGGGCGAGCCCTGGAAAATGATCTGGCCATCGGCGGGCGCGTTCAGCACTTTTTGCGCCGCGATCGAACCGCTGGCGCCGCCCAGGTTGTCCACGATCACGGGCTGGCCCAGCTGCTTGGACAAGGTGTTGTTCACCGTGCGGGCGATCACGTCGGAGATGCCGCCTGCGGGGTAAGGCACCAACAAGGTGACGGCTTTGCTGGGGTAAGTTTGGGCGCTCACGGCGCTGGCCAGCAGCAGGCTGCTCAGCAAGGCGACTGCGCGACGAAGGGTTTTGCTCATGTCTCGACTCCATCAAAAGTAGTTGTGTGGGGCCATCGTAAAAAGCCATTCTTATAATGTCCAATGCATTTTTATGACAAATAGCATGATTTTCAGTTATGAATTGGAGTGCCCATGACCTTGGTTCAACTCAAGCACCTGATCGAGCTGGCCAACAGCGGCTCTTTCAGCCAGTCGGCCCTCAAGCTGCACCTGACGCAACCGGCGCTCAGCCGCAGCATCAAGGCGCTGGAAGACGAACTGGGCCAAGCCCTGTTCGACCGCATCGGCCGTAAGAACGAGCTGACGCCGTTTGGCCAACACATCGTGCGGCGCGCCCGCGTGCTGGTGGACGAGGCCAACGAGCTGCGCATGACCAGCCTGCAATTGCAAAAAGGCGAGATCGGCCAGTTCCGCGTGGGCATGGGCTCGGGTCCTGGAGCCATGCTGGTGACGCCACTCTTGATGCTGATGGCCAAAGAGCATCCACAGGCGCACATCGACATCTCGCGTGGCAGCACGGCCTTACTGGTGCAAGCCCTGCGCGACCGCCAGCTGGATGCGCTGATCCTGGACATCCGTTCGCTGCAACCGGCCACTGACCTCAAAGTACAAGCGTTGCAGGAAATGAAAGGCACCTTCATGTGCCGCAAGCAACACCCGCTGGCCAAAAAACGCAGCGTGCCCTTCGAGATGCTGCTGGACTACCCGATTGCATCCACCCCCTTGAGCGACGAGGTGGCGCGCATCCTGATGGAGCGCTTTGGGCCACGCGCTCACCCCGACAACATGGTGAACCTGCGCTGCGAAGAAATTTCAAGCTTGCTGGATGTGGTGCGCCACAGCGATGCCATCGTGTTGGCGATCCGCGAATCAGCGCCCGACCTGGTGGAGCTGCCAGTCACGCCCGCGCTGAACGCCCAAGCCCGCTTTGGCCTGGTGACGATTGAAGGGCGCAGCGAAGCGCCCTTTTTGCCCAAAGTGCGGGCGCTGATGGACCGGGTGATGCGCGACCGGGCCTGAGGTCAAAGACCGGGCACAAAACCCGCGCCCTGCATCACCCCACGCGCACGCCGCTGGCGCGGTCAAACAGGTGCGACTGATCGGCTTGCCATTGCAGGTGCACCGCATCGCCCACTGCGGCTTGCAACACGCCAGGCACACGGGCTGTGAGCTTACCTGCGGCGGTGTCCACCGTGGCATAGGTTTCAGGGCCGGTGGGCTCGATCATGCTGAGCTTGCCGGGCAGGCCTTGGTTGGCAAAGCTGATGCTTTCAGGGCGCAGGCCATAAACCAGATCTGCGCTGCCGTGCGCTTGCACGGCGGCGCGTTGCGCATCGGTGATGGGCAGCTCCACGCCATGGGCCATCAAAGCCTGGCCAGTCCTCTGCGCATCCACCATGTTCATAGCGGGCGACCCGATGAACTCGGCCACAAAGCGGTTGGCCGGGTGGTTGTAAATCTGCGCAGGCGTGCCGAACTGTTGCACCCAGCCGTCTTTCATCACGGCAATGCGGTCGCCCAGCGTCATGGCCTCGACCTGGTCGTGCGTCACGTAGACCGTGGTGGTTTTTGTGCGCTGGTGCAAGAGCTTGATCTCGGCGCGCATTTCCACGCGCAGCTTGGCGTCGAGGTTGGACAGCGGCTCGTCAAACAAAAACAGCTTGGGGTCACGCGCCAGAGCACGGCCCATGGCCACGCGCTGACGCTGCCCGCCCGACAGCTGGCCCGGCTTGCGGTCCAGCAGGTGGCCAATTTGCAGCATGGCCGACACGCGGTCCACGGCGGCCTTGCGCTCGGCCTTGGGCACTTTGCGGATCTCCAGACCAAAGGCGATGTTTTGCGCCACGGTCATGTTGGGGTAGAGCGCGTAGCTCTGGAACACCATGGCGATGTCGCGGTCCTTGCTGGGCAGGTGGGTCACCTCGCGCTCGCCAATGTGGATGGCGCCGCTGGTGGGGTGGTCCAGTCCCGCGATCATCGACAACAGCGTCGATTTGCCACAGCCAGAAGGCCCCACCAAAATCAAAAATTCACCGGCCTCGATCTCCAGATCGATGCCCTTCAAGATGTGGACCGTCTCGTTGTAGGTCTTGTGGATGTTGCGAATGGCGAGTGCGCCCATGATGTTTTTCCTTTAGCCCTTGACGGCGCCAGCGGTGAGGCCGCGCACAAAATATTTACCAGCCACCACGTACACAAACAGGGTGGGCAATGCCGCGATCAAGGCCGCAGCCATGTCGACGTTGTATTCCTTGACGGCGCTCGATGTGTTGGCCAGGTTGTTCAGGCCCACGGTGATCGGCTTGCTGTCAGCGCCCGAGAACACCACGCCGTACAAAAAGTCGTTCCAGATGTTGGTGAACTGCCAAATCAGCGTGACCACCAAGATGGGCAACGACAACGGCAACACGATGCGGCGAAAGATCATCCAAAAACCCGCACCATCGAGCTGAGCCGCTTTGATCAACTCGTCTGGCAAGCCGATGTAGTAGTTCCGAAAGAACAATGTGGTGGACGGAATACCCGCCACGACGTGCACCAGCATCAAGCCCCACACCGAGCTAGCCACGCCCAGCCAGCCGAGCACCTGGCTCATGGGCAGCAGCACCACCTGCATGGGCATGAACACGCCAAACAGCATGAAGGCAAACAGCGTCTCGCTGCCTCGAAACTTCCATTTGGAGAGCACATAACCGTTGAGCGATCCGATCAGGGTGGACAGCAACACCGCAGGCACCACCATCACCATCGAGTTCCAGAAATAAGGCTTGAGGCCCTCGCACTGCACACCGGTGCAGGCGGTGTCCCAGGCCTTGAACCACGCGTCCAGCGTGGGCGCGGTGGGCAGGCTCAGCAGGTTGCCTGCGCGCAGTTGCTCGGCGTCTTTGAGCGAGGTGGTCAGCATCACATACAGCGGCACCAAAAACCAGGCCGCAAACAGCAGCAGCATGGTCCACAGGATCAGGCGATGAAAATAAAGAGAAAAAGGCTTCGCGGGGTTCATCGCTTGCTCCGCAATTCAGAATAAAGGTAGGGCACCACAATCGCCGCCACGGTGGCCAGCATCACGGTGGCACTGGCCGCGCCCACGCCGATCTGCCCGCGTGTGAAGGCGGTGGCGTACATGAAAGTGGCGGGCAAATCCGTGGCGTAACCGGGGCCTCCTGCAGTCAGCGCCATGACCAGGTCAAAGCTCTTGATCGCCAGGTGCGAGACCACCATCAGCGTGCTGAAAAACACCGGCCCCAAGCTGGGCAAAATGATGCGCCAGTAAATGCGCGGCAAACTCGCGCCGTCCACTTGGGCGGCCTTGATGATCGAGTCGTCGATGCCGCGCAGTGCGGCCAGAAACAGCGCCATGACAAAGCCCGCGCTTTGCCACACGCCTGCAATGACCACACAGTAAATGGCCATGTCCTGATCGACCAGCCACTCGAACTGAAAATCCGTATAGCCCCAGCTGTGCATCAGGTGCTGCAAGCCCAGACCGGGGTTCAAAATCCACTTCCAGGCGGTGCCTGTGACGATGAACGAGATCGCCATGGGGTACAGGTAAATGGTGCGCAACACGCCCTCACCGCGCACCTTTTGGTCCAGCAAGATGGCCAGCAAAACGCCCAGCGCCATCGCGCCGCCGATGAAGCAAAAGCCAAACACCGCCATGTTGGTCATGGCCACGCGAAAGCGGTCGCTGTCCAGCAAAGCGCTGTAGTGCTGCAAGCCCACAAATTCGTAGTTGGGCAGCAGGCGTGAGGCGGATACGGACAGGTAACCGTTCCAGGCCATCAGGCCATAGATGAACAGCAGCGAGAGTACAAAGCTGGGCGCAATGACCAGCTTGGGCAGCCACGCGGCTTGCTGAGGGGAGGATGAAGACATGGGTGATCCAATCGGGGGCCAGCGCGGGCTGCAAGCTCGTGACCTGCAGCCCGGTGGCTAAAGAAACAACAAGCCCGCTGGGCTTGTGCGAGCCGACCGCATGGCCAGCTCAAAGACTCACTTGACCCTGGCGGCCGAAGCGATCTTGGCTTGAGCGTCTTTCGTGCTAATCTTGTCGTCGTTCCAGAACTGGCTGACGGCGTCTTGAATGGCGCCCGATGTGGCCGAGCCAATGGCCATGCCGTGGGCGACCGATGGCACCAAGCCGCCGTTCTTGGCCGTGGCCACGAAGTCGTTGGCGCTGAGCTTGGCGCAGTCGTCAAACTTGGCCAAGTTCATGTTCAAACGCACCGGGATGGAGCCCTTGTTCAGGTTGAAGACTTCCTGGAACTCGGTGGACATGATGGCCGAGGCCAGGTCTTTCTGGGCCTTGGTGTTGTCTTCGTTTTTCAGCTTGAACATGGCAAACGAGTCCACGTTGAAGGTGAAGGCCTTGGCGGTGCCAGGAGCGGCCACGCAAGAGAAGTCAGCGCCGGGCTTTTTGCCAGCGGCCACGAATTCACCCTTGGCCCAGTCACCCATCAACTGCATACCGGCTTCGCCCTTGATGACCATGGCGGTGGCCAGGTTCCAGTCGCGGCCAGGCGCATTTTTGTCGGTGTAGGTCTTGACCTTTTTGAAGGTGTCGAGCACCTTGGTCATGGTGGTGCCGGTCAGGGTGGACTGGTCCAGTTGCACCAGCGCTTTTTTGTAGAAGTCGGCACCGCCAACGCCCAGCGCCACGCTCTCGAAGGTGGTGAAGTCTTGCCAGTTCTGTCCACCGTGGGCCACGGGGATGATGCCGGCCTTTTTCAGTGCTTCAGCAGCGACAAAGAATTCATCCCAATTGGTCGGCACTTTGGCACCGGCTTTTTTGAACGCAGCGTTGCTGGCCCACAGCCAGTTCACACGGTGCACGTTCACGGGGGCGGCGATGTAGTTGCCCTTGTATTTCATGACGTTGGCCACCACCGGGGGCAGCAGGCTGTCCCACTTTTCGGCCTTGGCCACATCGTCGATGTTGGCCAACACACCTTCAGCGGCCCACTCTTGCAAAGCGGGGCCTTTGATTTGCGCTGCAGCAGGGGCATTGCCCGAGACCACGCGCGACTTGAGCACGGTCATGGCGTTGTCACCGCCGCCACCGGCCACGGCAAAGTCTTTCCAGGTATGGCCCTTGCCTTGCAAGGTGGCCTTCAGAGCGGCCGCCGATTTGGCCTCGCCACCGCTGGTCCAGTAGTGCAGCACTTCCACTTCACCGGCATGGGCCGCCACGGTCAGCACAGCGGCTGCGGCCAAGATCGAACGCTGGAACATTTTCAAAGTTTTCAAGAGAGTCTCCTGGTGGGGGCCGTCGGCCCAAGATGGGTGTGCGAGGTGTCACAGACAGCCTGTCCATGACCTCGACGGTCTAATATTAATGTTTTGTTAATTTATTAACACTAGGTTAAACCCTAGATCGAAATTCGCCAAAAACAGGCCCACAAGCTGAACCATCCATTAAGCTTCGGACATGAAACTGCTGCTTGCCGAAGACGATGCGATGCTGGCCGATGCCCTGACCACCCAGTTGGGCGGCGCCGGTTTTGAGGTGGAGCACGCGCCCAACGGGGCCGTGGCCGACTATTTGCTGCACAAGCAGCGCTTTGACATTGCCGTGCTCGACATCGGCCTGCCCATGCTGGACGGCCTGTCGGTGCTCAAGCATGTGCGCCAATCGCAACCGGCACTGCCCGTGCTGTTGCTGACCGCACGCGATGCGCTGGACGACCGCGTGGCCGGCTTGCAAGCCGGGGCCGACGACTACGTGACCAAACCCTTTGACTTTCCTGAACTGCTGGCCCGGCTGCAGGCCTTGCTGCGGCGCAGCCAGCCCAGCAGTGTTTCAGCATTGTTTGGTCGGCTGCTGCTGGACCACGCCTCACACCGCGCTTTGGTCGCGGGCGTGCCGCTGGAGCTGAGTGGCCGCGAATGGACGCTGCTGGAGTTGTTGGTCAGCCAGCGTGACAAAGTGGTCACCAAAGAACAGATCACCCAAACCTGGAACGCCGATGGCGGCGAAGTCGGTGGCGGCAATTCGATCGAGGTCTACATCCACCGCCTGCGCCGCAAACTGGAAGACGCCGGGCTGGCCATCCGCACCGTGCGCGGCCTGGGTTACCTGATGGAAGCCACGAGCCCATGACACACGCAGGTGGAGCGCCCGCTACCCCACCCGGCCAGGCCGGGGTCTCGCTGGCGCGGCAGTTGCTGCTGTGGGTGCTGGTGCCGCAGCTGGTGCTGTGGATGGCCGGGGGCGTGGCCACCTACAAATTCGCGGCGGGCTATGCCAACCAAGCGATCGATGCCAGCTTGCTGCAAGCCAGCCGCTCCTTGGCGCGCCAGCTCAAGCCCATTGGCAACGGTCTGCTGATCGACTTTCCGCGTGCCGCACAGGACGTGCTGGAGGCCGACCCGGCCGACAAACTGCTCTACATGGTCAGCGCCCCACCGGGGCAATTCATTTTGGGCAACCAGTCCTTGCCTGCGCCGGTCTTGCCTGGCGAGGACGATGCGCCCACAGAACCCGCGTTGAACCAGCCGTATTTCTACGACGGCGTCATGCCCATGCATGAGCGCAGCACACGACAGGCGCCGTCGGGCCAGCCTCTGCGTCTGGTGGCCTTGTACCTGCGCTTTGGCGAAGACGCAGCGGCACCACAGACCATGCTGGTGCAGGTGGCGCGCAGCAGCGCCAACCGCGAAGAGCTGGCGCAACGCATCTTGGTGGACATGTTGCTGCCCATGTCTTGCCTGGTGCTGCTGATGACGGTGATCGTGTGGCTGGGCATCCGTGCTGGCCTGTCGCCGCTGGCGCGTTTGCGCCAACAAGTCGAAGGCCGCGCCCCCACCGACTTGGCCCCGCTGCAACTGGCCTCGGCCCCGCGCGAGCTGTGGTCGCTGGCCACCGCCATCAACACCTTGCTGGCCGCAGTGCAAAACACCGTGGCCACGCAAAAGCGTTTCATTGGCGATGCGGCGCACCAATTGCGCACACCGCTGGCGGGCCTGAAAAGCCAGACCGAGATCGCGCTGCAATCGACCAGCGACCCCGAGCTGCGCGCCCGCCTGCAGCGCGTGCACGACAGCGCCACACGCAGCGCCCACCTGGTCAACCAACTGCTGACTTTGGCGCGTGCCGAACCCGAATCGGTCATGGCGCAAGACCGCCAACACTTTGACCTGCAGCGCCTGGCACAGGCCCTGACCGCCGAATGGGTGCCACGCGCCTTGAAAGCCCAGATCGATCTGGGCATGGACGAGCACAGCACACAGCCGGTGTGGGTCCACGCCAATGCATTGCTGATCCGCGAAGCGCTGAGCAACCTGATCGACAACGCCCTGCACTACGCGGGCACAGGCAGCCAGGTCACGGTGCGCGTCTTGCCCGCGCCCATGACGCAGCAAAACCTGAACCGGCCCATGGCTTTGCTCGAAGTCATCGACAACGGCCCCGGCATCCCGGCGGGCGATCAAGCCCGGGTGTTCGAGCGCTTTGTGCGCGCCACCGATGCAGGCAACGGCTGCGGCCTGGGCCTGGCCATCGTCCAAGAAATCGTGGAACGCCATGAGGGCCAGGTGACACTGAACGACGCCCCCCCGCATGGCCTGTGCGTGCGCGTGGTCCTGCCCATGGCCGCCCCGCCATGAACATGCGCAGCGCATTCAACTTGAAACCCATGGGTAACTTTCAACCCCTTGCCAAGCCCGTCTGACCGATACCCTTGCCGCCAACACACACATGGCCCACATGAACCCCACCACTCCAGCCAACGCCCCTCGCCTTTTGGGCGACATCGGCGGCACCAATGCCCGCTTTGCCTTGGTGCATGGCGATGGCACGCCCATCACCCACGAAGTCACCCTGCCCACCGGTCAGTACCCGGATCTGGCCGCCGCCGCACACGCCTACTTGCAACAGGTCGGTCTAGCCACCGTGCGCGAGGCCTGCATCGCGATCGCCAACCCCATCGATGGGGATGTGCTGAAGATGACCAACAACCACTGGCAGTTCTCGATCGAGGCCACACGCCAACAACTGGGCCTGGACAGCCTGCTCATGCTCAACGACTGGGAGGCCATGGCCATGGCTGCCCCAGCACTGCAAGGCGCGGATCTGGAACAGATCGGTGCGGGCGAAGCGGTGCCGGATGCGCCCAAGGGCCTGATCGGGCCGGGCACAGGGCTGGGTGTGTCGTCTCTCGTGCGATCGCGCCGAGGCGATTGGGTGCCGATTGCAGGCGAAGGCGGGCACGTGAGCCTGTCGCCCACTTGCGAGCGCGAAGCCGACATCCTGCGCGTGCTGTGGCGCACGCATTCTCATGTGTCAGCCGAACGCGCCATTTCGGGCATGGGCCTGGAGAACCTGTACCGCGCCATTTGCGAACTGAACGGCACCGAGGCCGAGCCCTTGGTGGCCGCGCAAGTGACCGAACGCGCCCTGACAGCCCAAGATGTGGCCTGCGAAGAAGCGCTGGAGCGCATGTGCCGCCTGCTGGGCCATGCGGCCGCCAACCTGGCCGTGACGCTGGGGGCACGCGGCGGCATCTACATCGGTGGCGGTGTGATCGGCCGCTTGGGGGACTACTTTGCGCGATCGGGTTTTCGCGCCGCCTTTGAAGCCAAGGGCCGCTTTGAAAACTACATGAAGCGCATCCCCACCTATGTGATCCGCGCCGAGCAACCCGCCCTGATCGGTTGCGCCATGGGCCTGGGCATACAGCCTGGCCGCAGGTGAGATCGACACGTCGGGCCTGAAGGTACCGACCTACGGGGCGGTCTTTGTAGGGCGGCGGCTTCAGCCCCGACATGGGGCTTGTGCTCGAGAAATGATGTCGGAGCCTCAGCTGCAACAAGCCATTAGCAACTCACACCACCAAAGGCGCTTCCTGCATTTGCTCGATCTGTTCTTGCAGCATTTGCACTTGGCCGCGCCAGTAGTCGGGCGTGCCGAACCACGGGAAGTTGACCGGAAAAATCGGGTCTTCCCAACGCCGAGCCAGCCAAGCGCTGTAATGGATCAGGCGCAAGGTGCGCAGCGGCTCGATCAGGTGCAGCTCTGAGCGGTCCAAGTCGCGCACCTGCTCATAGCCATCGACCAGGGCCGACAACTGCGCCGTGCGCTGGCGGCGATCACCGGACAACAGCATCCAGAGGTCTTGCACCGCAGGCCCCATGCGGGCATCGTCCAAATCCACAAAGTGCGGGCCGCCGCCGGGCAAGTTGGTCGGTGTCCACAGGATGTTGCCGGGGTGGCAGTCGCCGTGCAGACGTATCAGCCGTCGATCGGCCGCGCCTTGCGCCATCTTGTCCTGAATGATGGCCACGGCCTGCGCCAGCGTGGTCTGCCATTCGCGCTCGACTTCAAGCGGGATCATCTGGTGGGTTTGGAGCCACTGGGCGGGCTCCAGCGCAAAGGTCTGCACGTCCAGCGTGGGGCGGTGCGCAAAGGGCTTGGCCGCACCCACGGTGTGGATGCGGGCCAGAAAACGGCCGATCCACTCCAGCACGTCAAAGTCGTCCAACTCGGGCGTTCGGCCACCGCGCAAGGGGCTGACCGAAAAGTCGAACCCGGCGCTGTGGTGCAAGGTCTGTCCACCGATGGTCAAAGGCGCCACCATCGGCACCTCGCCCGCCACCAGCTCGGCCGCAAAATCGTGCTCTTCATGAATCTGTTCGCGGCTCCAGCGCCCCGGGCGGTAGAACTTGAGCACCACGGCCTTGTGGCCTTGCTCGGCTTCGTCCAAGTGCACGCGGTACACGCGATTCTCATAAGAGCTCAGCGCCAGCAATCGACCATCGGGCCACATGCCCAACTCGGACAGGGCGTCCATCACCCGGTCGGGGGTGAGTTCGGCATAAGGGTGTTGCGCGGCGGTTGTATCGGTCATGCATCGATTGTGAGGCAGTGCCCATGCCTGCAGGCAACGTGCCTCAACGAACACTGACATTCGTCACAATGAAACATGCCCTGAATGGGTGAAAATTCCAACATGCGACCTCAACCACGCCGTCTTCACCGCATCATCCAGCAAGGCCTGATTTATTCATTGCTGTTGGCCGTGGCCATTTTGGGTTTGGGCGGCGTGGGTTTCTGGCTGATCGACCCCAACATCAAAACACTGCCTGACGGTCTGTGGCTGGCCTTCACCACCGCGGCCACCGTGGGCTTTGGTGACGTGGTGCCGTCCACCCATGCCTCGCGTGCCTTCTCGGTGATCGTGGTGCTGCTGGGGCTGGCGGTGTTGTCGCTGGTCACCGCCTCGTTGTCGGCTGTCTTTGTCGAAAAAGAGGTCGAAGCCGAAGAGCGGCAAATTGAAAAAGACCTGATGCGTGAAATCCGTCACCTGCGCCATGAGGTGGCGGATCTGCGACACGACATCCAAGCCCTGTCTTCACCCGACCGGGCAGGCGATCACTGACCGGTAAAGCGAGCGGGTCTTTTCTCAACAAAGGAACGCACGCCCTCGGCCGCGTCCTGGCTGTTGGACAGCGTTTTTTGCACCGACAGAAAATCGTGCATGGCCACCAAAGGCCCATGCTCCACCGCCTTGAGCACGTTTTGCCGCGTGGCCACCACGGCCAGCGGCGCTTGCGCTGCAATTTGGCTTGCAATGCGCATGGCCTCGGCCAGCAAACTCGCCGCAGGGACCACCTTTTGCACAAAGTTCAGGCGCAGGGCTTCGGCGCTGTCGAACACATCGGCCGTGAGCAAATGCAAAAGCGCATTGCCCATGCCCGCCCGCTCGGCCATGCGCAGCGTGGCGCCGCCTGTGGCCATGATGCCGCGCTGCACTTCCAGCTGAGAAAACCGGCAGTCATCGGCCGCCACCACGATGTCGGCGGCCAGCATGAGTTCAATGCCCAGTGTGTAGGTGATGCCCTGCACCGCCGCCACCATGGGTTTGACACGGCGACGATACCCCTCCATGCCCAGGTTCAGGGGGTCCACCAAGCCCAGCGGCACCGACTTTTCGCCGCGCTGCATCAGCGGTGCGATGGTGGGCAAATCCAGCCCGGCGGTGAAATGGTCCCCCGCCGCGCACAGCACGCCCACACGCAGGGCGGGCTCGTCATCCAGCCGGGTGTAGGCCTCGCCCAACTCGCGGAACATCTTGGGTGTGAAGCCGTTGCGCTTGGCGGGGCGGTTGATGCTGATTTGAAGGACCGCACCGTGCACGGTGCAGTCGATCTGGCCTTCGGGGTGGGGGGTGGTGCTCATGGCCCCATATTAGGCGGCGTTGAGAAGCGGCAGATTCACGCAAGTGACAAAGCGCGTCGCGTCGTGTAGGAGCCCACCCCTGTGGGCGATGGTGAAATCGCGCTTGGCATGCCATCGCCCACGGGGTGGGCTCCTACATGGCAGGCCATTGCCTGTCACCAAGACTTCAGTACTTGTAAACGCCCTGCCCGGTCTTGCGGCCCAGGCGGCCTGCGGCGACCATTTCTTTCAGGAGTGGGCACGGGCGGTATTTGCTGTCGCCGAACTCCTTGAGGTAGACCTCCATCACGGCCAGGCACACGTCCAGGCCGATCATGTCGGCCAGCGCCAGCGGGCCGATCGGCTGGTTGCAGCCGAGCTTCATGCCCGCGTCGATGTCTTCGGCTGTGGCCAGGCCTTCGGACAGTACAAACAGAGCCTCGTTGATCATGGGCACCAAGATGCGGTTGACCACAAAGCCGGGGGCGTTCTTGACCGTGATCGGGGTCTTGCCCAAGGCCGTGGCCAGGGCGTGCACCGCGTCGTGCGTCGCATCACTGGTCTGCAAGCCGCGGATGATCTCCACCAGCGCCATCATGGGCACGGGATTGAAGAAGTGCATGCCAATGAAGCGGTCGGCGCGCTGCGTGGCGGCGGCCAGTTGTGTGATCGAGATCGACGAGGTGTTGGACGCGATGATGATTTCAGGCGCCAACATGCCATCCAACTGCTTGAGGATCTTGACCTTGAGGTCTTGGTTCTCGGTGGCGGCTTCGATGACCAACTGCGTGGCCTTGAGGTCTTCATACGAGGTACTGCCCGTGATGAGTGACAGCGCCTTGGCCTTGTCTGCTTCGCTGATTTTTTCTTTCTTGACCAGACGGTCCAGGCTGCCCGAGACAGTGGCAATGCCTTTGGCCACGGCGGCTTCCGAGATATCGACCATCACCACCGGGATGCCCGACACCGCGCACGCCTGTGCGATGCCATTGCCCATGGTGCCTGCGCCAATGATGCCTACGGTCTGGATGCTCATGTTCAATCCTTGAAAGTGTGTGATGGAAATAAAACAACGATCTTAGCGGTTGGATGGTGCCGGATTGCTGACACGCATCCTTGTGGGTTCAGCTCCTGAAGCGCTTGCGGGTCAAAGCCAGCGCGATCCAGAACGCCACCACCGCAAACACCGCCAGCACCAGCACATGGCGCAGAGCTTGGTCTGGCCAGCGGTCCAAAAACAGCGGGCGCACCAGGTCTACGGCCACCGACAGCGGCAGCCATTCGGCGATGGCTCGGACGATGGGCGGCAGCTGATCACGCGGAAAAAAGATGCCCGAGAGGAACATCATGGGCGTGAGGAAAAGGGTGAAGTAGTAAGTGAAGAAGTCGTAGCCTTTGGCCAGCGCGTTGAAGATCAGCGCCATGCAACTGAAGGTGATGCCCACACCCAACAGCACGGGCCAGGCCACCAGCAGCTTCCAGCTGTGGCTGATGCCCAAGGCCATCATCACGCCCAAAATGGCCGTGACGGTGAACAGCGACTTGAACGCTGCCCACAGCATTTCGGCCAGCACCACGTCGTCCAGGCGCACCGGGGCGTTCATGATGCCGTCCCAGGTTTTTTGCACATGCATGCGCGAGAACGCCGAGTACAGCGCCTCAAAGGTCGCCGCATTCATGGCGCTCATGCAGATGCTGCCGCTGGCCAGAAACAGGATGTAGGGCACCTTCTCGCCGCCCAGCTCGATCTGCCCGACCAGCGAGCCCAAGCCGTAGCCAAAGGCCACCAGCCACATCAGAGGCTCAGCAATGTTGCCCACCAAGCTGGGGATGGCGAGTTTTTTCCAGACCAGCCAATTGCGCTGGAACACGGGCCACCAGCGCATGGACAGGCGCGGCGCGGCCCAGATGTTGTTTTGAATTTGGCTCATGATCAGCCTTCCTCTCGGATCTGGCGTCCGGTCAATTTCAGGAACAGATCTTCCAGGTTGGAAGGTCGGTGCAGCGTGCGCAGCGTGGGCCAGGCTTGCTGGGCCGCCATCAGAGCGCGGCTGTCTTGGGTGTAGAAGAACACCGTTTCGCCGCTGACCTCGACCCGCCCAGCCAGAGCCTTCAAGCTGGCCTCTTGCGCCAACGCCACCGCACCTTGGCCAAACACCTCGACCACTTCGGGCTCCAAGTGCTCAGCAATCAAATCTCGGGGCTTGCCTTCGGCGATTTTGCGGCCTTGGTCCAGCACCAACAGGCGACTGCACAGGCGCTCGGCCTCGTCCATGAAGTGGGTGGTCAGCAAAATGGATTTGCCTTCTTGCAACAGCACCTGCAGGCGCTCCCACATGAGGTGTCGCGCCTGCGGGTCCAGGCCCGTGGTGGGCTCGTCCAGCATCAAAAGCTGCGGGTGGTTGATGAGGGCTCGCGACAAACTCAAGCGCCGCTTCATGCCGCCCGACAACTCGCCCGGTTTGGCCTTGGCTTTGTGGCTGAGGGCGCCGAATTCGAGCAACTGGGGAATGCGCTCGCGGATCACGGCATCGGGCAGGCCAAAGTAGCGGCCAAAGACCAGCAGGTTTTCTGCCGCTGTGAAGTCCGGGTCCAGCGTGTCCATCTGCGCCACCACGCCCAAGCGGGCTTTGATGGCCAGGGCGTCACGCGGCATTTGCAAACCGTCGAAATAACGGATTTCACCGCCATCGGGCTGCGACAGGCCCAAGCACATGCGCAGCGTGGTGGTTTTGCCCGCGCCGTTGGGGCCGATCACGCCCAGACATTCACCGGGCTCGATGTGAAAAGACAGGTCGTTGACCACCGTGGTGTCGCCATAGCGTTTGACCAGGTGTTCGACCGAAAGCAAAGGGGAGTTCATGCCCGGATTGTGCCCTGCCCCCGGGCGGTATTTGTAGGTCGGCGGCTTCAGCCCCGACATGAACCTGCGCCACAGCGGACATTGTCGGACCTGAAGGTACCGACCTACGAGGGCGGTATTTGTAGGTCGGCGGCTTTAGCCCCGACATGAACCTGCGCCACAGCGGACATTGTCGGACCTGAGGGTACCGACCTACGGGGATATCTGTAGGTCGGCGGCTTCAGCCCCGACATGGACCTACGCCAAAGCCAGCTGGGCTGCCCGATAAAATCAAGCCCTTCTTCTGAAACGCCCCAGCGGCCCCCACATGTCCAGTTCCTTTTCTGACCGCTTGGCGGTCCTCCCGCAATACCTGATCCCCAAACAAGCCTTGACCGCCTTTGCGGGCTGGGTGGCGGGCAGCCAGTGGGGCGGCGTCACCACGGGCATCATCGACCGCTTTGTGCGCCGCTACAACGTCAACATGAGCGAAGCGGCCAACCCGGACACGGCGAGCTATAAGAGCTTTAACGAGTTTTTTACCCGCCCGCTCAAGGCCAGCGCACGCCCTTTAGCCGCTGCGGCCTATGTGAGCCCAGTGGACGGGGCCATCAGCCAATGCGGCCCGATTGCGGGCGATCAGGTCTTCCAAGCCAAGGGCCACAGCTACAGCACACGCGCCCTGGTGGGCGGCGACGCCGCATTGGCCGCGCAGTTTCAGGACGGTGAATTTGCCACGCTCTACCTGAGCCCCCGCGACTACCACCGCATCCACATGCCTTGCGCGGGGCGACTCACGCGCATGATCTACGTGCCGGGCGATTTGTTTTCAGTGAACCCAACCACCGCACGCGGCGTGCCTGGCCTTTTTGCCCGCAACGAGCGGGTGGTCTGCGTTTTTGAAGGCGAGCACGGCCCCTTTGTGATAGTGCTGGTGGGCGCCACCATTGTGGGCAGCATGGCCACCGTGTGGCACGGGGTGGTCAACCCGCCACGCCCCGGCAAGGTGCGCGAGTGGACCTACGAAATGGGCAACATCGCCTTGGCCCAAGGCGAAGAGATGGGCCGCTTTTTACTGGGCTCCACCGTGGTCATGCTGTTCCCCCAAGGCGTGATGCAGTTCAACAAGGACTGGATGCCCACCCGGCCCATTTGCATGGGCGAGACGATGGGAACCTTGAATCAATTGGGATCTGACCCCAATTGATTTTGAGCACGATTTATTTTCGTCACCCCGCGCGCGATGTGAGGTCCATGCAGGTCAAGCCCATGGATGCCGGATCAAGTCCGGCATGACACAGATCAGATCTCGATCTTAGAGCCCAACTCGACCACGGCGTTGGTCGGCAGGTTCAGGAACTCGGCCGCAGCACTGGCGTTATGGTGCATCTGGGCAAAGAGCTTTTCGCGCCAAGTGGCCATACCGCCGCCAATGGTGGAGATCACGATATCGCGGGACAAAAAGTAGCTGGTCATCATGGGGTCCATCTTGCAACCGAGGCCGTCGAGCTTGGCCAAGGCGGTTGGCAAGTCTGGATCGTCCTTGAAACCGTAGTTGACGGTCACTTGCCAGCATTCGTGGCCCAAGGGCAAGACGTCGAGTCGCTGGGCCAGATCGATGCGCGGCACCTCGTGGCTGCGCACGGTCACGAACAGATTTTGCGCATGCAAAACCTTGTTGTGCTTGAGGTTGTGCAACAACGCATTGGGCACGGTGCCCTGCTCGGACGTCATGAAAACTGCGGTGCCAGGCACTCGCAACGGCGGGGCCACAAACACAGCATCCAGAAAGTCCTGAAGACTCAAGGCATCCTGACGCAAAGCCTGACCCAGCAAACGACGACCTTCATGCCAAGTCGACAAAATGACATAAAACCCCATGGCCATGAGCAAGGGGAACCAACCGCCCTGAAAAATCTTCAAGGAGTTGGAGGCAAAGAACACCAGATCGATGACAAAGAAAAAGCCCGTGGCCAGCAAAGCCACTGGCAAGGGGTACGACCAACCATAACGCAAAACAAAGAACGTCAGTGCGGTGGTGATGATCATCACCAAACTCACCGAAATGCCATAAGCCGCCGCCAGCGCTGTGGACGAGCCAAACAAGGTCACGGCCAAAATCACGCCGGCCAGCAAGGTCCAGTTCACAGCGGGAATGTAGATTTGACCCGTATCACTTTCAGAGGTGTGCAAGATGCGAAGGCGCGGCAGATAACCCAACTGGATGGTTTGCTTGGTGGCCGAAAATGCACCCGATATCAGGGCTTGCGATGCAATGACCGTTGCCATCGTGGCCAACACCACCATGGTCAACATGGCCCACTCTGGGGCCAATAAGTAAAAGGGGTTCTCAACGGCCTTCGGATTCTTCAGGACCAAAGCCCCTTGTCCGAAATAGTTCAGCACCAGTGAAGGCATGACCAAGCCAAACCAGGCCAGCTGGATCGGTTTTTTGCCAAAGTGCCCCATGTCAGCGTACAAGGCCTCCGCCCCCGTCAAACACAGAAACACCGCGCCCAACACGATGAAGGCAATGTAGCCATGGTGCAGTGCGAAAGTGAAGGCATAGTAAGGCGACAGCGCCATCAAGACGGAAGGGTTGTCCATCACATGAACCAATCCCAAAGCGCCAATGGCCAAAAACCAGACCACTGTCACCGGTCCGAAGAATTTACCAATGTGCTGTGTGCCACGGCGCTGAACCATGAACAACAAGACCAGCACAAAAAGGGAAATCGGCACCACATAAGGCTTGGCATAGGGGGTCATGATTTCCAGACCTTCCACAGCAGACAACACCGAAATGGCCGGGGTGATGATGCCATCACCAAAGAACAGTGCCACGCCAAAAACACCGATCATGAGCAAGGCGGAACGCGTGCGGGGTCGGTCCTTGACCGAGCTGGAGGCCAAGGCCAGCAAAGCCATCAAGCCCCCTTCACCGTGGTTGTCTGCCCGCATGATCAACGAGACATATTTGAGGGAAACGATCAGCGTCAAAGCCCAGAAAAACAAGGAAAGCACACCCAAGATGTTTTCTGGCGTCACCGGCACATGGCCGCTGGCAAAAACTTCCTTGAAGGCATACAGCACGCTGGTGCCGATGTCGCCGTAAACCACGCCAATGGCGCCCAGAGTCAGGGTGGCGAGCGAAGATTTTGTAGAAGACACAAAGAGTGGCCTGACCGCAAGTCAGGCTTTGAAACTTGAAGTTCGCTATTTTGCGCCCGTTCAAGCGGGCATGTCACCGGTTTTGGCGACAATTTGTTGCAGTGCAGCAACTTCAGTCGTAGACCTCGGCCTCGGGATCGGTCGCTTCCAGCTCATAGCTGGCCGCCAGCATGGCCAGTCGGCCAATCACGCCGTACATGTAAAAGCGGTTGGGCACGCTGGCACCGGGTTTGATGCCTGGCTGGGGCAGGTGCGGGGTGTCGGCAAAGGCCAAAGGCACAAAGCTGGCACCCGGGGCGTTCAGGTTTTCGTCCACGCCGCGTTCGGCGTGCACGCGGTAAAACCCCCCCACCACGTAGCGGTCCATCATGTAAACCACCGGTTCGGCCACGGCGTCGTTGATGCGCTCGTTGGTCAACACACCTTCCTGGATGATCACATCGTTGACGGTTTGGCCGTCCTTGATGACGTTCATCTTGTTGCGGGTCTTGCGGTTGAGTTGGTCCAGATCGGCCATATCGCGCACCGTCATGATGCCCATGCCATAGGTGCCGTTGTCTGCCTTGACGACCACAAAGGGCTTTTCGTTGATGCCGTATTCCTTGTATTTGCGCTTGATCTTGGTCAGCAGCGCGTCCACGTTGCTGCGCAGGCATTCCATGCCCGTGCCTTCGGCAAAGTTCACGTCGCCGCACTGGCTGAACATGGGGTTGATCAGCCATGGGTCGATGCCCAGCAGCTTGCCAAAGCGCTTGGCCACCTCTTCGTAGCTCTGAAAGTGCTTGGTCTTGCGGCGCACGCTCCAGCCCGCATGCAGGGGCGGCAGCAAAAATTGCTCGTGCAATTCTTCGAGGATGCCCGGGGCTCCGGCCGACAGGTCGTTGTTGAGCAAGATGGTGCAGGGGTCAAAGTCCTTGAGGCCCAAGCGGTGCTTGCTGCGCACCACCGGCTCCAGGGTGATGCTTTCACCATTGGGCAGCTCAATGGTGGTGGCTTCCTTGATCTCGGGGTTGATCGAGCCCACCCGCACGTTCAGGCCCGCCATGTGGAAGATGCGCTGCAGTTGCAACACATTGGTCAGGTAGAAGGTATTGCGCGTGTGGTTTTCGGGAATGATCAGCAGGTTTTTGGCCTCGGGGCAGATCTTTTCGATGGCCGCCTGCGCCGCCTGCACCGCCAAAGGCAGCATTTCGGGCGTCAGGTTGTTCCAGCCGCCGGGGTAGAGGTTGGTGTCGACCGGCGCGAGCTTGAAGCCCGCGTTGCGGATGTCCACCGAGGTGTAGAACGGTGGCGTGTGCTCCATCCACTCCAGGCGGAACCAGCGTTCGATAGCAGGCATCGAGTCGAGGATGCGCTGCTCGAGCTCATTGATGGGGCCATTGAGGGCGGTGACGAGATGGGGAACCATGGGTTGGCCTTCGGTGAACGGAAACTGAGAAATGATATGGGGCCGGTGGGTGCCAATACAAGCACCTACCGGACATGGTCGCAAAAACTGCGTGCGCTCAGGTACGGACTTCGCCTTCGCCCAGCACCACGTACTTGAGCGAGGTCAGGCCTTCAATGCCCACCGGACCCCGCGCGTGGAATTTGTCGGTGCTGATGCCGATCTCGGCACCCAGACCGTACTCAAAACCATCGGCAAAGCGGGTGCTGGCGTTGACCATCACGCTGGACGAGTCGACCTCGCGCAAAAAGCGCTGGGCGTGCATGTGATCACGCGTCAGGATGGCTTCAGTGTGGTGGCTGCTGTAGTGGTTGATGTGGGCAATCGCCTCGTCCAAACCATCCACCACCTTGACGCTGATGATGGGCGCCAGGTACTCCTCGGACCAATCTTGCTCCGTGGCGTCTTGCAGCTGGGCACCGCTGACCTGACGCAGAATGGCTTTGGCCTTCGGGCAGCAACGCATCTCGACGCCTTTGGCGGCATAAATGGCGCCAATCTTGGGCAGGAACTCGGCCGCCACGCCCTTGGCCACCAGCAAACTCTCACTGGCGTTGCACGGGCTGTACTTTTGGGTTTTGGCGTTGTCGGCCACCCGAACGGCCATGTCGATGTCGCAGGGGTCGTCCACATAGGTGTGGCAATTGCCATCCAAGTGCTTGATGACAGGGACCTTGGCCTCGGCGCTGATGCGCTCGATCAAGCCTTTGCCGCCACGCGGAATGATCACGTCCACAAACTGGGGCATGGTGATCAACTGGCCCACGGCGGCGCGGTCGGTGGTTTGCACCAATTGCACCGCATCCACAGGCAAGTCGCTCTCGACCAAAGCTTGTTGTACCAGCTTGGCCAAAGCCTTGTTCGATTCAATCGCCTCTGAGCCACCACGCAGGATGCAAGCGTTGCCGCTCTTGATCGACAGGCTGGCAGCCTCAATGGTGACATTGGGGCGGCTCTCGAAAATCATGCCAAACACGCCAATGGGCACACGCATCTGGCCCACACGGATGCCGCTGGGCTGCTGCTTCATGCCCAAAATTTCGCCGATCACATCGGGCATGACCGCCAGCTGCTCGCAGCCTTGGGCACAGGTTTCCAGGACTTTGGGGGTGAGTTTCAGGCGATCCACCATGGGCTCGGACAGGCCATTGGCCTGGGCGCGGGCCAAATCCTTGGCGTTGTCCTGCTGCAAGGCTTGGGTGTTCTCGCGCAGCAAAGCCGCCAGTCGGCGCAGGGCCTGGTTTTTGACGGCAGCCGAGGCCTTGGCCATCAGGGCCGAGGCTTTTTTGGCCTGTTGCCCGAGGGTTTGGACGTGTTCAACGGTGTTCATGGGGCCCATTTTCGCAGATGCCAAGGGGATAGCGCAGCGCTGGAATCACCGCACCATGCACATGCGCGAAAAACGCATAGCCAGACGACCCAAAGCTTGCCAAGGGTCGGTGGGCCAATCCGGCACCTTCAGGCCTTTGACGATGCCGTCCACCTGATGGGCCGACTGCAGCAAGCCGCTCAGGCGAGCTTCTGACAAGCGTGGCAAGACACGTTCGAACAAACGTTCACGTGGGCCCCAGACACGCTGCTCACGCAGGGCCATGGGCAAGGGCTTGCCTGCGGCCATGGCGTCTTTCACACGCTTCAAGGCGCGGATGTCTTCGGCCAGTGTGTAGTGCACCAACACGGCCGCCTCGCCTTCGGCCTGCAGGCCATCGAGCATGCGCTGCACACGCGAGACCTGCCCCGACAAGACCGACTCGGACAGCTTGAACACGTCGTAACGCGCCACGTTGAGCACAGCCGCCTCGACCTGGTCTTGGCTGAGTTCGCCCGCGGGATGGAGCAAACCGAGTTTCTGGATCTCTTGGTGCGCTGCCAACAAGTTGCCTTCCACGCGGTCGGCAAAGAACTGCAAGGTGCGCTGGCCTTCTTCGCCTGCGGCAACGCTTTGACCCTGACGCTGCAAGCGCTGGGCGATCCATTGCGGCAAGGCGTTGCGCTCCACCGGATCGATCTGAAGGGTCACGCCCGCGCCTTCCAGCGCACCGAACCAAGCGCCTTTGCGGGTGGCGGCATCCAGGCGGGGCAACAAGAACAAGGTCAGCGTGCTGTCGTTGCCCTGCGCCGAATCGGCCAACTGCTGGATCGCGGGGCTGCCCTCTTTGCCGGGCTTGCCCGAGGGGATGCGCACTTCCACGATTTGCTTGTCGGCGAACAGGCTCATGGAGCCACCAGCGGCCAGCACTTCGCTCCAGTCAAAGTGTGTGCCCGCCACAGTGTGCACCGTGCGTTCGGTGTAGCCCTGCGCACGGGCGGCGGCACGAATGGCATCGGCCGCCTCCTGAATGAGCAAGGCTTCGTCGCCGTGCAAGGTGTAGAGGCTGCGCAAGCCTTTTTGCAGGTGCGCACTCAGCTGAGGAAGGGCCAGTTGCATCGCTCAGGCGTCAGGGTTTGGCAGCCGGTGCAGGCACGGGGGCGGGCACAGGTTTGCGCGGCTTGACGATCGACAAGCGCCGCATGATTTGCTGCACGATGTCCGTTTGCATGTCGCGGTACATCATGCCCATTTCGATTTCCTTGGACAGCGCGCCAGTTTCCGTGAAGCTCAAATCGCGCTGCTGGTAAAGCTCAACAGGCTCGATCCACTCTTCACCGTCCGGGGTACGCAACCTGAATCCCACGCGCAAGCGCAGCTGCATCTCGCGCACCTGACCGGAGGCATTCATGCCCACCACCACCTGCTGGCGAACTTCGCTCAAGATGTCGAGGATGGCATCGGCGTCCGGCATTTTCTTGGGGTCGGTCACCAGGTCAATGCGGCCAGAACCCAGCAAGTTGCGGCGCAACTCCACGCCCAAGGGCGAGGTGTCCGAAAAATTACCGTACAGGGTCTTGAACGGGAAGTCCTGCGTCTGACGGAGCGCAAAGCCACAAGCCGTCAAGGCCATCGCCGGAGCGATCGCCAAAGCAATCAGGAGACGGCGGCGCGAAGCGTTCATGCGGGCTTTCAGACGACGATGTTGACCAGGCGGCCTGGCACCACGATCACTTTCTTGGGCGCAGCGCCTTCGGCTTGCTTGATGAAAGCTTCGCTCGCCAGCGCTGCGGCTTCGATCTGCGCTTTGTCGGCGCTGGCAGGCACCAAGATGGCACCGCGCAGCTTGCCGTTGATCTGCAGCATGAGTTCGAGCTCGTCGCGCTGCAAGGCCGACTCGTCCACACCGGGCCAGGCCACATCAAGCAACTCGCCACAGCAAGCGGCATAACCCAACTCGGTCCACAGCTGCTCGGCAATGTGCGGGCAAGCGGGGTACAAAACGCGCAACAGGATGGAGAAGCCTTCAGCCAAAGCGGCCGAATCTTCAGCGTTGTCCGACAAAGCGGCATCTTCCAGCGTGTTGAGCATCTTCATCACCGCCGAGACGACGGTGTTGTACTGCATGCGCTCGTAGTCGTAATTGGCCTGTTTGAGCACGGTGTGGATATCCAGGCGCAGGGCCTTGGCAGCCTTGCCAAATTCCACCGTCTGGCTGCGGTCCACCGCGATGCCGGCTTTCAAGGTGGCTTCGTGCTTGACGCCAAAGTTCCACACTCGGCGCAGAAAACGGTAGCTGCCTTCCACGGCGGCGTCGTTCCACTCCAGCGTCACCTCGGGGGGCGCGGTGAACATGGTGTACAGGCGGGCCGTGTCAGCGCCGTAGCGCTCGATCAGGTCTTGTGGGTCCACGCCGTTGTTCTTGGACTTGGACATGGTGCCCACGCCTTCGTAGTCGATGGCGGTGCCCACAGGCAGACGGCCGTCGCCGCTGTCGGCTTCGTTCTTGAGCTTGGCTCCCACCACTTTGCCGGTCTCGTCCAGCACATGCTCGACGTCGTGCGGCCAGAAATAGTCCTTGCCACCCTTGGCTGTGCGGCGCGAATAAATGTGGTTGAGCACCATGCCTTGCGTGAGCAACTTGGTGAAGGGTTCATCGACCTTGACCAGCCCCAGATCACGCATGACTTTGGTCCAGAAACGGGCGTACAAGAGGTGCAAGATGGCGTGCTCGATGCCGCCGATGTATTGATCCATCGGCATCCAGTAATCCGCCCCCTCGGCCACCATCTTCTCGGTGTTGGTCGGGTCGCAATACCGCATGAAGTACCAGGACGAATCCACGAAGGTGTCCATGGTGTCGGTCTCGCGGCGGGCCGCTTTGCCGCACACGGGGCAAGTCACACCCGCGTGAAAACCTTCGTGCTTGTGCAGCGGGTTGCCCGAGCCGTCGGGGATACAGTCTTGCGGCAAGACCACTGGCAGGTCTTTTTCGGGCACGGGCACCGCACCGTGTTCATCGCAATGGATGATCGGGATCGGCGTGCCCCAGTAGCGCTGGCGGCTCACGCCCCAGTCGCGCAGACGCCAGGTGGTTTTCTTCTCGCCCAAGCCTTTGGCAGCGAGCAACTCGGCCACTTGGGTGACGGCGGCTTTTTGGGTCAGACCATCGAGTTCGCCGGAGTTGACGCACACACCGTCTTTGGTCGCATACCACTCTGCCCAGGTCGTTGCGTCAAAAGAGGCCTTGGCGTTGCCTGCGTTGGGCAACGATGAGATGGCGTCTGTAGCGCCCGACGCAGGCGACGACAAGGCCGTCCCACGCTGAGCGACGACTTGCTGGATCGGCAAGGCGTACTTCAAAGCAAACGCGAAGTCACGTTCGTCGTGCGCAGGCACGCCCATGACAGCACCGTCGCCGTAGCTCATGAGCACGTAGTTGCCGACCCAGACCTCAACCTGTGCGCCGGTGATCGGGTGCGTCACGAACAGGCCCGTGGCCATGCCCTTTTTCTCTTGCGTGGCCAACTCGGCTTCGGTCGTGCCGCCGCTCTTGCACTCTTCCAGGAAAGCGGCCAAAGCAGGGTTCGATGCGGCAGCGTGCAAAGCCAAAGGGTGCTCAGCCGCCACGGCGCAAAAAGTCACCCCCATGATGGTGTCGGCCCGGGTGGTGAAGACATACATCTTGCCCTCGCCGATCAAAGCGCCGTCAGCGCCAGCGATGGTGTGCGTGAAAGCAAAGCGCACACCTTCGCTCTTGCCGATCCAGTTTTCCTGCATCAGGCGCACTTTGTCGGGCCAGCCGTTCAAGGTGGCCTTGTCGTTGCCCAGCTGCACATGGTCCAGCAGCTCTTGCGCATAAGCGGTGATGTTCAAGTAGTAACCGGGGATCTCGCGCTTTTCGACCAGCGCACCGGTGCGCCAGCCGCGGCCGTCAATCACCTGCTCGTTGGCCAGCACGGTCTGGTCAACCGGGTCCCAGTTCACGACTTGGGTCTTGCGGTAGGCGATGCCTTTTTCAAGCATCTTGAGGAACAACCACTGGTTCCACTTGTAATAAGTCGGGTCGCAGGTGGCGACTTCGCGCGACCAGTCGATGGCCAAGCCCATGGCCTGCATCTGCTTTTTCATGTACGCGATGTTCTCGTACGTCCATTTGGCCGGGGGCACGCCGTTTTTCAAAGCGGCGTTTTCGGCGGGCAGACCAAAGGCATCCCAGCCCATGGGCATCAAGACGTTGTAGCCCTTCATGCGCAGGCTGCGCGTGAGCATGTCGTTGATGGTGTAGTTGCGCACGTGGCCCATGTGCAGCTTGCCGCTGGGGTAAGGCAGCATCGAGCAGGCGTAGAACTTCTTTTTGCTGGCGTCTTCGGTGACGCGGTAGGCATCGCGGGCCGTCCAGCGGGCCTGTGCTGCGGGTTCGACTTCGAGGTGGTTGTACTTGTCTTGCATAGGGGTCGATTGTAGAGGGCGCTGGGTCTGGGGCTCGCTTGTTTGAGGTGCGCTGGGGCCTGCCTCCCTGCGGGCTCATGCGCTAAAGGTGTTCACCCCCCAGCTTTGCACCTGGGTAGGTGATGGCTCAGCGCTTGGGGGTGGACGGGGTCTGGGCGACGAAGCCGATGCGGGACAGGCCTGCTTTTTGGGCCAGGCCCATGGTTTCGACCACGCGGCCGTAAGGCACGGATTCGTCGGCGCGCAGCTCCAGCTCGGTGTTGGGGTTGCGTTTGGCGGCCTCGGCCAAGCGCTGGCGCAGGGCTTCCGGGGTGATGGGCTTGTCGGCCAGGTAGACCGTGCCTTGGGCGTCCACCACCAGCGACAGGGCCTGGGGCGAAGCGCCCGCCTCGCCGCCTTCGGCCTGGGGCAAGTCCATGCGGATGGCGCTGGTCAACAGGGGGGCGGTGAGGATGAAGATCACCAGCAGGACCAGCATCACGTCGACCATGGGCGTGACGTTGATCTCGCTCATGGGCGCATCGGCCTTGGAGGAGGACAGGCGGCCGAAGGCCATGGCTCAGTCCTGCGGGTCGGTCAGCAGGCCGCGCACATCATGGGCAAAGCCTTCCAGCTCGGCTTCGATGATGGCCACGCGACGGCCCAGCAGGTTGTAGCCCAGCACGGCCGGAATGGCCACCGCCAGACCGGCAGCGGTCATGACCAGGGGTTCACCCACGGGTCCAGCGACTTTGTCGATGGTCAATTGGCCTGCCTCGGCCATGCCCGTCAGGGCGTTGAGAATGCCCCAAACGGTGCCCAGCAAGCCGACGAAAGGTGAAATCGAGCCCGCCGTGGCCAGCAGCAACTGGCCCCACTGCAGGCGGCGCACCACCGATTGCAAGGCGTCGCGCAGCACACGGGTCAACTGGTTTTGGCGATCACCCGCCGAAGCCAGGGTGCCGCCTGCAGGCAGCAAGGTCGCTTCCAGCAAGGGGGTCACGCAGCCATCCCGGTCAAACTGGGCCACACGTTGTTGTGCGGCGTCAAAACCCGGGGCTTGCCAGAAGGCAGCCACACTGCGGCGCACATCCAGGCTCACACGGGACAGCAAGCGCCATTTCCAGACGATCACCACCCAGCTGCTGACCGACAGCGCCAGCAAGGCCACAGCCAGCACGCGGCTGACCAAGTCACTGTGAAACAAGAAGTCGGTCAGGCTCATCGCAAACTCGAGTTCAGCGCAGGTTCAACACATCAAACATGTCGAACAAGCCGCGCTGCTGACCGGCCAGGAAACGCACAGCACGCAAGCTGCCTTGGGCATAGGTCGAGCGACTGGACGATTTGTGCGTGACCTCGATGCGCTCGCCGATGCCGGCAAACAGCACGGTGTGGTCGCCCACAATGTCGCCGCCACGGATGGTCGAAAAACCGATGGTGGACGGGTCGCGCTCGCCGGTGTGGCCGTAGCGCTCGTACACGGCGCACTCTTTCAGGTCACGGCCAATGGCTTCAGCGATCACTTCGCCCATCTTGAGGGCCGTGCCCGAGGGGGCATCCACCTTGTGGCGGTGGTGGGCCTCGATGATCTCGATGTCATAGCCGGTGGACAGGGCTTGGGCCGCCATTTGCAGCAGCTTCAAGGTCACGTTCACACCCACGCTCATGTTGGGGGCCATGACGATGGCGATGTCTTGGGCGATCTCGGCGATTTCAGCCTTTTGCGCATCGGTGAACCCGGTGGTGCCGATCACGGCTTTGACACCCAGTTCGCGGCAGACCTTCAGGTGCGCCAAGGTGCCTTCAGGGCGGGTGAAGTCGATCAGAAAGCCCGAGTCCTTCAAACCGGCTTTCAGATCAGCCACCACCGCAACACCACTGGCCTTGCCCAAAAAGGCAGAGGCATCCTGGCCCAGCGCAGGGCTGGCAGGCATGTCGAGCGCACCCGACAGGCGGCAATCGTCGGTGGCCAAGATGGCTTCGATCAGCATGTTTCCCATGCGGCCGGTGGCGCCAGCCACCGCAACGGGCAAAGTGTTCAATGGGCTCATGGGAATTTTCAAGGCTGGTGAAAGGCGCTCAAGGCCCCTTTCTGGTTCAACGGGTCACAGGCTCCAGCGGCGGGTAGCTGCTGGGCAAGGGGGCGGGCGTAGGGCGAGACGTGTCCATGTCTGGCTTGTTCACAGAAAAGCGTTTGAGGTCATCCTCGGTGGCCTCCAGCTTGGGCATCGCACCCGCAGTGCGGGGGCGCACGAGTCGGCCTGCAAACTCGGCCTCACTGGGCAGAACATCGCTGTCAATCTGGTCAAGCACGTCGCCTTTGAACATCACCGTCAGGCGGAAGTTCTGCGCCGGGACGCCTTGTCGCTGAATGCTGAAGACATAGTCCCAGCGATCGGCATGAAACAAACTGGCCACCAAGGGTGTACCGAGAATGTCACGCACCTGCGCACGGACCATGCCCGGACGCAACGCAAGGCGCTGTTCTTTGGACACAAAATTGCCTTGCACCACTTCAGGCACGTAAGCCTTGAACGTGTCTTGGTGAATACTGCTGCAGCCGCCAAGGCAGACACTCAAAACGAGTCCAGCAAGCCAGACCTGCGGAAAGCGAAAATTCAGGGAAGCTGTCATGTTTGAAGTGGGACCGATATGATCGAGGCATTGTAGCGGCAGCCACTCATTTCGGTCGGGCTGTTTTACCCTCTGTCAAACCCATGAGCCAAATCGACGAACTCAAAAACAACGGCCTCAAAGCCACCTTGCCTCGCTTGAAAATCCTGGAGGTTTTTCAAAGCGGCGCGCAGCGGCACATGACGGCCGAAGACGTGTTTCGTCACCTGCTTCTGGAGAACACCGACATCGGACTGGCCACGGTTTACCGGGTGTTGACTCAGTTCGAGCAAGCAGGCATCTTGAGCCGCAACCATTTTGAAAGTGGCAAAGCGGTTTACGAGCTCAATGAGGGCCAGCACCATGACCATGTGGTGTGCTTGGACTGCGGTCGGGTGGAAGAGTTCTATGACCCTGAAATCGAGTCCCGGCAACAGGCCGTCGCGCACGCCAAAGGCTTTGTGATTGCGGACCATGCGCTGAGCCTGTACGCGCACTGCACACAAAACCCTTGCCCGCACCGTCAGCGCTGAGGCGCGCTGCTGCCCTTATTCCATGGCGCGGCGCTGGCGCTCAATGAAATCTTGGTAAGTGTCGATGCCCCGCATCTGCAAGATGGTGTTGCGCACAGCGGCTTCCACCAACACCGAAATGTTGCGACCTGCCACCACCTGGATCACCACCTTACGCACCGGGATGCCCAGCACGTCTTGCGTGAGCGGCTCCGAAGGCATGCGCTCGTAATCGCGGTCAAAGGTTTCACGGCGCACCAGGTGCACGATGAGCTTCAGGCGCATCTTGCGGCGTACTGCTGTCTCGCCAAAAATGCCACGGATGTCGAGCAAACCGATGCCCCGCACTTCGAGCAGGTTTTGCAGCAAATCAGGGCAACGCCCCTCAATGGTGGTCTGATTGATGCGGTACAGGTCCACGGCATCGTCGGCCACCAAACCGTTACCGCGAGAGATCAGCTCCAACCCCAACTCACTCTTGCCCAGACCCGACTCACCGGTGATGAGCACACCCATGCCCAGGATGTCCATGAAGACCCCGTGCATGGTGGTGCGGTCGGCAAAATGTTTGGACAAGTAGGCCCGCAAAACGTCGATCACAAAAGCCGACGATTGCTCGGTGGCAAACATCGGGATTTGTGCCCGTTCGCACATGGACAGCAAGGCGTCCGGTGCGACCTGCCCATCGGCCAGCACCAGCACGGGTGGCTCCAGCGTGACGATACGGGCAATGCGGCGAGCACAGTCTTCTGGCGTGGCATTGCTCAGGTAAGCCACTTCGCGCGGCCCCAGGATCTGAACGCGGTAAGGGTGGATGTAGTTGAGGTAGCCGACCAGATCGGCGCCTGAACGGGCTTCGCGCACGGCGACTTCGTCAAACCGGCGTTCAGAAGCCCCCAGCCCTGCCACCCACTGCCACTTGAGCTTGCCGCGGTGGTCCTCAAACAGGACGTCGGCGCTGATGACGGTCGGCTTCATGGCAACAGCTCAGGACAGGTCTGAACTCAGACCGTTTGGGCGGACTGCCATTGGGCAATCAGTTGGTGCAAGCTCTCTTGGCTGCCACTGCCCTTGATGTTTTCGCGCAACTGGCTGTCGCTGAGCAGCTCGGCAATTTCGGACAGGATTTCCAAGTGCTTCTGGGTCGCCGCTTCGGGCACCAGCAAAAAAATCAGCAACTTGACGGCTTGCTCATCAGGCGCATCAAAGCCAATGGCCTGCGCCAACTGGAAGACCGCGGCCATGGGTGCCTTCAAACCTTTGATCCGGCCATGCGGGATGGCCACACCGTGACCCAGGCCGGTCGAGCCAAGACGCTCACGAGCAAACAGGCTGTCGGTCACCAAGGCACGCGACAGACCGTGCAGGTTCTCAAAGAGAAGACCCGCTTCTTCGAATGCGCGTTTCTTGCTGGTGGCTTCCACCTGCACAAGAACTTGGGCAACAGGCAATATGGATGAGAGACGATTCATGTTCGAGGCGGATTATGCACCTGTCGCCGACCCACCGGTTGGCAGACCTTGTCACGACAGGAACTGCCGCCCTGCTCCTTCGGCGCTTGGCCCGCATTGTCAGACATGAAAAGGGCCGCTTGTTGCGGCCCTGGTTTTCACTCGATTCAAAGAACAATCACATCATGCGTTTGGGTGCGCTGTGGTGATGGTCGGTGATCCGGTCCTTGTGCTTGACCACCTGACGATCAAGTTTGTCGACCAAGTCATCCACGGCAGCATACAAATCCTCATGCGCGCTTTCTGCAAACATGTCGCTGCCTTTGACATGGATGTTGCATTCAGCGCGTTGGCGCTTTTCCTTTTCCTTCTGCTTTTCCACGGTCAGCAGCACTTTCACATCGACCACCTGATCAAAATGTCGGGTAATTCGGTCCAGTTTGCCCGTCACATAATCGCGCAAGGCGGGGGTAACTTCCAGATGGTGTCCGCTGATTGTCAAATTCATAAGCTTGGCCTCCATAGATCCCGTGTAGGAAAGCCCCTCCTAAGGGGGGCGACAAACCACTTTTTTCGGGTGGTTCGCCCCCACTATGCGCTCGCCTTTTGAGAAAAGCAATGTGGCCTATGGAATGCACCTAGGGCACCGGGAAATTGGGCATCAAGCGCCATTTCGGTGTTATCGTGTTCTAGGATTGGGCATGGTCACAATGACTTTCATGCCCGAGGTCAGCCGTGCAAACGCACCCGCCCGGCCAGCCAAACCGACAACAAGCTGGCAGCCACACCAATCACCCCCGCCACCCAGTAATGCGTCAAATGCCCTTGCGCATCGCGCCCAATGATGGTGCCGCCCACCATGGCCGCCAAACCCATGGCCGCCGACTGCACTGCCGAATTGATGGTCATGAAGGTGCCGCGCAAGCGCGGCTCCACCGCCGATGAAATCAGCGCCATGCCCGGGATCATGCGGCCACTCATCACGCTGAAGAATGCCGTTGAAATCACCAACAAAGCGACCAAAGGCAGGCCTGCGGACAAAGTGGTGGCCATCAAAGGCAGCGAGACCGCCACGGCCAAGCGCTTGAACATTTTGACTTTACCCACTCGGTCGGTCAGGCGACCAAACAAACGCGCTGTCAACAAGGTGGCCATGCCGCCGAGCAAATACACCCAAGGGACCTGCTCGGGGTGCATGCCCGCATTCGATTGCAAATAAATCGTGATGTAAGGGATGACCGTGAAGCCAGCAAACATCATTGCCGCCGACAAGGCGAAGGCTTTGATGTGGTTGGCGTCAACCAGCACCTGGCCAATGCTGCGCCAAACACTGGTGCGATCAGGGTGATGCAAATGAGCGTCCAGCAGCGGCAAGGTTTGCCAAGCACCCATCACCAGCGAGCCCACCATGACGGCTATGGCCATGAATGGCGCATGCCAACTCAGGTGCGCCGCCAAAAACAGGCCCAACGGCACGCCCGCCACAGTGGAGACCGAAAACGAGGTCATGACCACGCCCATGGCTCGGCCACGGCGCTCAAACGGGATCACATCAGCGACGATGGTTTGCGACAAGGCCGACAAGACTCCGCCAAACAGCCCTGCGGCCACACGGGCAAGCATCAGCCACCCATAGGTCGGTGCCAACCCGCAAGCGAGCGTTGCCAATCCAAACAAGGTGTACATGGTCAACAGCAAGCGTTTGCGACTGAACCGGTCCACATAGGTGGCCGCCAGCAAGCCGGAAGCACCAGCCGACAAGGTGTAGGCAGAGACCAGGACACCAAATTCTGCGTTGCTGATGTCAAACAGGCGGGTGAACTGCGGCCCCAAGGGCATCATGATCATGAAGTCCAGAATATGGGTGAACTGGATGCCAGCGAGGGTCAGCAGCAGCCAGCGTTCCCGCCTGGGAGTCAAATGTGAGGTCATATGGAATCTGAGTGAAGCATTTGAATCTAACACCCCAGCGCCAGCGCCAAGTCCGGTGCGATAATCCGCCCATTCTTTTTTTTGGAGACCCTGTCGTGGACGCTACCCCGAGTTGGTAGCTTTCGGACGCCTTGAGCATTGTGCCCATCGTTCGGAAGCTGCTTTCCCCTTCGCCGCCCCTTTGAACTTTTGGCAACTGGCCTTTTTCTGGATTCGCCATGCTCAACATCTTCACCCTTGCCAATGGCCGTCTCTTCCAAGAGGAGATCGAGTCCCTGGAAGAACTCTCTCGCTTTCAACCCATCTGGGTGGACCTGGAATCGCCCACGGTCGACGAAAAGCGCTGGATCAAACAGTATTACGGCCTGTCCATCCCGGAAGATGCGATGGACGAGGACATCGAGGAATCCGCCCGCTTCTACGAAGAAGACAACGGCGAATTGCACATCCGTTCGGATTTTTTGATCGCCGACGAGGATGAGCCGCGCACGGTGCGCTGCGCCTTCATCCTGAACCAGCACAACGCCGACCTCAAAAGCCGGGGGGTGCTGTTTTCGATCCATGACGAAGACGTGCCGGTGTTCCGACTGCTGCGCCTGCGCGCGCGCCGCGCACCCGGCTTGCTGGAAGACGCCAAGGAAGTGCTGCTCAAGTTGTTTGACGCGGACGCCGAATACTCGGCCGACACCCTGGAAGGCATTTACGACAAGCTGGAAATCGCGGGTAAAAAAGTGCTGTCGGGCGATGTCACCGATGCCATGGCCGGTGAAGTGCTGGGCGCGATTGCACGCCAGGAGGACTTGAACGGCCGCATCCGCCGCAATGTGATGGACACGCGCCGCGCCGTGAGTTTCATGATGCGCTCCAAGATGCTCAATGCCGAGCAGTTTGAAGAAGCCCGCCAGATCTTGCGCGACATCGATTCGTTGGATTCGCACACGGCGTTTTTGTTCGACAAGATCAACTTCTTGATGGACGCCACCGTCGGTTTCATCAACATCAACCAGAACAAGATCATCAAGATCTTCTCGGTGGCCAGCGTGGCCTTGTTGCCCCCCACTTTGATCGCCAGCATTTACGGCATGAACTTCCAGTACATGCCCGAACTCAACCAAGCCTGGGGCTACCCCATGGCCATCGTGCTGATGGCCGCCAGCGCCGTGGTGCCCATGTGGTACTTCCGTCGCCGGGGCTGGTTGAAGTAAGCCGCCTTCGCTGGGGACGTTGGTTGCAGCGATCTGGGGCCGGGCTCCTCAGACGCAGGCTCAACATCGTCGCCCGGCCCCAGCCCACTGCAACAAACTTTGGGCCCATCTTGTCGCAGTCAACAAGCACCCCAATGCAAGGCTTGACGGCATTACCTCTGCAGCAACCACTGCGACAAGATGGCCAGGCTGTAGCGGCTGGCCACATCGCGGATGAAGCGGCTGAAGTCGGTGTGGGCCTCGTCGTCTGCGCGGTCTGAAATGGTGCGGACCGCCGCAAACGGCACGCCGTAGTCCAGACACACTTGCGCCACGGCGGCACCTTCCATCTCGACCGCCAAGGCGTCGGGCAGGCTGAGTTGCAAGGCCTGGCTTTCGGCGGTGGTCGAGACAAAACGGTCACCGCTGGCGATCAAGCCTTGGTGCACGCGCGGTGACAACAAATGAAAGTCTGCAATGGCCTGCGCGCCCAGATGCTGTGCGGGGTCGGACAGCACTTGCTCGGCTGCGGCTGCCAAGGCTTTTGTCAAGGCGGTATCGGTGCCAAAGCGCGATCGGCCGTACAAGGGCACTTCGTGTTTCGGGAACAAGGGCGAGGCGTCCATATCGTGCTGCATCAGACCCGTGGCCACCACCACATCGCCCACCTGGGCGTGCGGTGCCAACCCGCCTGCAGCGCCGGTGAACACCAAGGTGTCGACCTTGAAACGCTCCAGCAAAACCGTGGCTGTGGTGGCTGCAGCCACTTTGCCAATGCGCGACAGCACCGCCACCACGTCGTGGCCATGCCAGTGGCCCACCCAGAAATCCCGCCCTGCCACACGCACACGCTGCTCATCGGGCATGGCCGCCAAGACGGCGGCCAACTCTTCATGCATCGCACTCATGATGCCGATCACGGCCATGGCTTGTCCCTTGTTTCAAATAAAAAAGCGGCTCCTGTGAGCCGCTTTCCAGTGTACCGACGCTGGCGCACCGACCACTCAGGTTGAAGGGCTGCGCAGCTCGCGTCGCAAGATCTTGCCCACTGGGGTTTTGGGCAACTCGTCACGGAACTCGATGACACGGGGCTGCTTGTAAGCGGTCATGTTGGCACGGCAATAGGCCAAGATCTGCACTTCAGTCAGCTGAGGGTCTTTGCGCACCACCACCAACTTGACCGCTTCGCCGGTTTTTTCGTCGGGCACGCCAATGGCCGCGCACTCCAGCACGCCGGGGCAAGCCGAGGCCACTTCTTCGACCTCATTGGGGTACACATTGAAGCCGCTGACCAGGATCATGTCTTTCTTGCGGTCCACGATCTTGAAATAACCCCGCGCATCCACGATGCCCACATCGCCCGATTTGAAATAACCGTCGGCCGTCATGCCCTTGGCGGTTTCGTCAGGGCGCTGCCAGTAACCGGCCATGACTTGCGGGCCTTTGATCGCAATCTCGCCCGCTTGGCCCGGCTCGGTCACATCTTGGCCCTCATCATCGATCAGCTTCATCCAGGTGCCCGGAATCGGTACGCCGATGGTGCCAGTGAACTCGGTGCTGGTGGTCGGGTTGCAGCTGGCCGAGGGGCTGGTCTCGGACAGGCCATAGCCTTCGCAAATAGGACAGCCGGTTTTCTCGAGCCAGAGTTTGGCCACGTTCGGCGTCACGGCCATGCCGCCACCGACCGACACCTTGAGGCTGGACCAGTCGACTTTGTTGAAGTCCGGATGATTGGCCAAGCCATTGAACAAGGTGTTGACAGCCGGGAAGCTGTGGAAGGTGTGCTGGGACAACTCCTTGAGCACCGCAGGCAAGTCACGGGGATTGGGGATCAGGATGGTCTTGCCGCCAGTGCGCATGGACAGCATCATGTTCACCGTGAAAGCGAAGATGTGGTACAGCGGCAAGGCGCACACCGACGTGGGCTGCTCGTTGGCGGGCACGCGCTTCATGACCGGCTCGTTCCAGGCCTCGGACTGCAAGACGTTGGCGATCACGTTGCGGTGCAACAGTACCGCGCCTTTGGACACGCCCGTGGTGCCGCCGGTGTATTGCAAAACGGCGATGTCATCGGGTCCGATCTCGGGTTTGCGCCAAGGCAGCCTGCGTCCCTGCGCCAAGGCTTGGTTGTACCGGACCGCCTGTGGCAGCTCGAAAGCGGGCACCAGTTTTTTGACATTGCGCACCACGTGGTTGACGATGGCACCTTTGAGCAGCCCCAAACGGTCGCCCATGGACGCCAACACCACATGCTGCACCGATGTTTGGGCGATGCACTTTTCGAGGGTGGCCGCGAAGTTTTCAATGATCACGATGGCTCGGGCGCCCGAGTCCTTCAACTGATGTTCGAGTTCGCGAGGGGTGTACAGCGGATTCACATTGACCACCACATACCCGGCACGCAAGATGGCGGCCACGGCCACGGGATACTGCGGCACATTGGGCATCATGATGGCGACGCGGTCGCCTTTGCACAGGCCCAGCGATTGCAGGTAAGCGGCCAAAGCCTGACTTTCCGCATCGGTTTGGGCGTAACTGGTGTTCTTGCCCATGTAACTGTAAGCCGTGCGCTCGGCGTAACGGGCAAAACTCTCTTCCATCAGGCCCACCAGCGAGCTGTATTGACTGAATTCAATGTCGGAGGGAACGCCTTCGGGGTAACTGCTGAGCCAAACGCGGTCGGGTGTCATAGCATGCATCTCCATGCGAATCAGTCTACCGCACAACTGACGGCAAACTGACTCGCAAAAGTACTGGATTTCCCGATGGTTTAGGCCTTCAAGGCCACCAGCACTTCATCCAGCATTTTCTTGGCATCTCCAAACAGCATGCGGTTGTTCTCTTTGTAGAACAGCGGGTTGTCCACGCCCGCATAGCCGCTGGCCATGGAGCGCTTCATGACGATGCTGGTGCGTGCCTTCCAGACTTCGAGCACCGGCATGCCGGCGATCGGGCTGGTCGGGTCATCTTGCGCCGCTGGGTTCACGATGTCATTGGCACCAATGACCATGGCCACGTCGGTGTCAGGGAAGTCGTCGTTGATCTCATCCATCTCCAGCACAATGTCATAAGGCACTTTGGCCTCGGCCAGCAGCACGTTCATGTGTCCCGGCATACGGCCCGCCACTGGGTGGATGCCAAAGCGCACGTTGACGCCTTTTGCGCGCAAGTGTTTGGTGATTTCATTGACCGTGTGCTGGGCCTGGGCCACTGCCATGCCATAACCCGGCACGATGACCACGCTCTTGGCATCACGCAGCAGTTCAGCCGTTTCACTGGCACTCACAGGCACCACCTCACCTTGGGGCTCGGCTGCTGAGCCATCGGTCTTGGGCGCAGCAGGGGCCCCACCGCCAAAGCCCCCGGCGATCACGCTGATGAAGTTGCGGTTCATCGCATTGCACATGATGTAGGACAAGATGGCCCCAGAGGAGCCCACCAGCGCGCCGGTCACAATCAGCAAGTCGTTGCCGAGCATGAAGCCCGTGGCTGCTGCGGCCCAGCCCGAGTAACTGTTGAGCATGGACACCACCACCGGCATGTCCGCGCCGCCAATGGCCATCACCATGTGAACGCCAAACAGCAGTGCGATGGCGGTCATCACGATCAGCGGGGTCATGCCGCTTTGCACATCGTGTGCATTCACAAATTCACGGCCAAACCAGATCACGATCAAGAGACCCAGCAGGTTGAGCCAGTGGCGGGCGGGCAGCATGAGCGGCTTGCCGCCGATCTTGCCATTGAGCTTGCCAAAAGCAATCAGCGAGCCCGAGAAAGTGACCGCACCGATCAAGATGCCGACGTAAATCTCCACTTCGTGGATGGCTTTTTCAGCGCCCTCGAACTGAACCGAGGTGTCCACATAGCTGGCAAAACCCACCAGGCAGGCCGCTAAGCCCACCAAGCTGTGCATCAGCGCGACCAGTTCGGGCATCTGGGTCATCTTGACGGTTTTGGCGGCATAAAGGCCAACGCTGCCGCCGATGAGCAGAGCGCCCATGATCCAGGGAATACCGGCTGCTGCCACACGGGGCCCGAGGATGGTGGCGAGCACCGCCAGCGCCATGCCGATGACGCCATAGAGGTTGCCGCGCCGTGAGGTTTCCGGGTTGGACAAGCCACCCAGGCTGAGGATGAAGAGGATGGCTGCGCCAATGTAGGCGACCGTGGCCAAGCTAGAGGTCATGAAGGTCTCTTTTCTTTACTTGCGGAACATGTCCAACATGCGGCGGGTGACAGCGAAGCCACCAAACATGTTGACGGCCGTGAGCACGATGCCGGCAAAAGCCAGCCACTGGATGAGCTGGTCGGCCCGGCCATTCGTACCCGCCTCGGGCGGCAGGATTTGCACGAGCGCACCAATGACGATGATGCTGGAAATCGCATTGGTCACACTCATGAGAGGCGTGTGCAGCGCAGGCGTCACGTTCCACACCACCATGTTGCCAATGAAGCAGGCCAGCACAAACACCGTGAAGTGGCCCAAGAAGGCCGCCGGAGCGTAGGCGCCAATGGCCCAGAACGTCAGAGCGCCCAAACCAAACACCAGCGCCAGGGTTTTGGCGGGCATGGGGCCGCTGCTGCCGTGGCCATGACCGCCTTTTTTCTCGGCCACCGCCACCGTGGGCTTGGGCGCAGGCTTGGGTGCCACCACCAGTGGTGGCGCGGGCCAGGTGATTTCACCGTCCTTGATGACCGTCAGACCCCGAATGGCATCGTCTTCCATGTTGACGTTGATCACGCCATCCTTGGTCTTGCACAGCTCTTCCGTCAGGCGGAACAAGTTGGTGCCATACAGCGTGGACGACTGACGCGCCATGCGCGAGGCCAAGTCGGTGTAACCCACGATGGTCACACCGTGCTTGACCACGGCTTTGCCGGGCTCGGTCAGTTCGCAGTTGCCGCCTTGCTCGGCGGCCATGTCCACGATGACGCTGCCAGGCTTCATGCTTTTCACCATCTCGGCGGTGATCAGCTTGGGCGCGGGCTTGCCAGGAATCAAGGCCGTGGTGATGATGATGTCGCACTCTTTGGCCTGCTGCGCGTACATCTCGCGCTGCGCGGCCTGGAAGCCTTCGCTCATGACCTTGGCATAACCGCCGCCGCCCGAGCCTTCTTCTTCGTAATCCACCTTGACGAACTCACCGCCGAGCGACACGACCTGGTCGGCCACTTCGGCGCGGGTGTCGTTGGCGCGCACGATGGCACCCAGGCTGGCAGCGGCACCAATAGCGGCCAAGCCGGCAACACCAGCACCGGCAATGAACACCTTGGCCGGGGGCACTTTGCCCGCGGCCGTGATCTGGCCATTGAAGAAACGGCCAAAGGCGTTGGCCGCCTCGACCACGGCGCGGTAACCGCTCACGCCCGCCATCGAGGTGAGCGCGTCCATCTTCTGGGCGCGGCTGAGCGTGCGCGGCAGCGCGTCGATCGACAGCGCCGTGACTTTTTTAGCTGCCAGCTGCTGCATCAAATCGGGGTTTTGGGCCGGCCACAAAAAGCCGATCAACGTTTGGCCTGCGTGCATCAGCGCCACTTCTTCGGCTGTGGGTGCACGCACCTTGAAGACGATGTCGCTGCCGCTCCAGAGGTCTGCAGCGCTTGGTGCAATCGAAGCACCGGCTTCGACGTAAGCGTCGTCCGACAGGTCGGCCAGCTCACCAGCGCCCTGTTCCACCGCCACAGCAAAGCCAAGTTTGACCAGTTTGGTGACCACATCGGGCACGGTGGCCACCCGTTTTTCTCCGGGGAAAATCTCTCGCGGCACGCCTATGCGCATGGTTGTTCTCCTGAAAATAATGAAATCGCTGGACCTGAGCACGATAAAGCGCAGGTCAATCGCTCAATATAAACCGAAACTCATCCCCCCCCACCCCAGCCAACCCCGGGCATACCCTGATAGGCGTCCACAGATAATCACCGCATGGACACACGCTGGAAACCCAATGTCACCGTGGCCGCCATCATTGAAAAAGATGGCCGCTATTTGCTGATCGAAGAACACACCCAAGAAGGCTTGCGCCTGAACAACCCTGCGGGACACTTGGACCCGGGCGAATCGCCCGCCGAAGGCTGCGCTCGCGAGGCACTGGAAGAAACCGCACACCCATTCAAGCCCACCGCACTGGTGGGCGTGTACCTGTCGCGTTTTCAGCGCCCCGCCACGCAAGAAGACATCACTTATTTGCGCATGGCTTTTTGCGGCGAGATCGGTGAACTGCAAGCAGGCCGATCTTTGGACGAAGGGATTGTGCGCACAGTCTGGATGACGCTCGACGAAGTGCGCGCCAGCGCAGAGCGTCACCGCAGCCCACTGGTTCTGCGCTGCATCGAAGACCACCTGGCCGGCAAACGCTTTCCGCTGGACGTGATTTACACCGACGGCGCGGTGGCCTCTTTGCCACCACTCGCGGCGTGATGGACAGCGTGTGGCTTGTCACAGGCGCCGCCGCCTTTGGCGCGGGGGTCCTCAACGCCATTGCAGGGGGCGGCAGCTTTTTGACTTTTCCTGCGCTGGTTTTTGCAGGTGTGCCCCCCTTAGCGGCCAACGCCACCAGCGCTGCGGCGGTGAGCCCTGGCTATTTGGGCAGCACCTTGGGCTTCAAGGCAGAACTCCACGCCATCCCGGGCACCACGCTGCAACGCGAGGTGATCATCGCTGCCGTCGGCGGTCTCATCGGTGCCACCTTGTTGCTCGTCACGCCCGCCCGCTTGTTTTCGGGGCTGGTGCCTTGGCTTTTGTTGCTGGCCACCACGCTCTTTGCACTCGGGCCGGTGATCGCATCGCGCGGTGCGGGGCTGGGCCATCCGCAGTGGCGTTTGCCAGGCCTGCTTCTCGTGGCCATTTACGGCGGGTACTTCAACGGCGGCCTGGGCATCTTGCTGATGGCGCTGTACACCTTGACGGGTGAGTCACGCCTGAACACGGTCAATGCCCTGAAGAACCTCAATTCATTTGTGCTGTCCTGGCTGTCGGTGGCCGCTTTCGCTTGGGCGGGTGCCATTGTCTGGGATCAAGCCCTGTGGATGATGGCCCTGGCCACCGCTGGGGGCTGGTCGGGTGCGCGTTTGGCCAAGCGCCTGCCTGCACGCTGGGTACGCTGGCTGGTGATCACCACCGGACTGGTGATGAGTGCGGTGTTTTTCAGCCGTTTGGGCTGAATTTCAATCACTGAACGGGCACGTTCACGCCCGCAGCGACTTGGTCCAGTCGGGCCTGCTCTGCCCGCACTTTGGCCACATAGCCACCATCTTCAAACACAGCATCACCACCCAGGTAGAACTTCAAACCATCGTCCACCGAGCCCCCCTTGAGCTTGATGGCATCGGCCAACACAGCCACACCGACACGGAGGTTGGTGAGCGGATCAAATGCGGTCAGATTGCCGCCATAAGCCTGATAACGCTTGGTGTGAATGCCGGTCATCACCTGCATCAGGCCCTGCGCGCCCACCTGACTTTGAATGTAGGGATGGAAATTCGACTCGATGGCCATGACACCCAAAATCAGGTTGGGCGCCAATCTGTACTGTTTGCCCAACACTTGGGCCTCGGCCACCAAAGCTGCAACGGGTTCGGGTGCCACTTTGTATTTGCGGGCCAACCAGTTGGCCACGGCGGCCTGACTGGTCGGTAAATCACGCACATTCATGGCCGTAGCCCGCTCGGCAGCGTTCTCTGGCAACCAGGACACCAGCACCTGCCGTTCACGCAGCCATGCAAAGAGTTTTTCTTCAGAGGCCTGCAACCATTCAGGTTTGAGCCACAAAGCCAACACACAGGTAGCCACGGCCAAGCCCACCATGGCCAAACCACTGTGGGTGACAAGGAACAATCCATGTGCGATATCGCTCAGAACGGTTCGAACGTTGAAGCACCAGGTGCAGGGTTTGGACATCACATAAATTAATTCAAAGGATTATAAATTTCTGTCAGACGCAAGCACGAGATAATCCAAGCATGTCACATCTTCCTCGTGTGGTCGTCGGTTTGTCCGGCGGCGTCGATTCAGCCGTCAGCGCCTACCTGCTCAAACAGCAGGGGTACGAAGTCATCGGTATCTTCATGAAGAACTGGGAAGATGACGATGACAGCGAGTATTGCTCATCCAACATCGACTTCGTCGATGCCGCCGCTGTGGCGGATGTGCTGGGCATTGAAATCGAGCATGTCAATTTCGCAGCCGACTACAAGGACCGGGTGTTTTCGGAATTCGTGCGCGAATACCAAGCCGGGCGCACGCCCAACCCCGACATCCTGTGCAATGCCGAGATCAAGTTCAAATCGTTTCTGGACCACGCCATGCGCCTGGGGGCAGAAAAGATCGCCACCGGCCACTACTGCCGCGTTCGGCTCAATGAACAGACGGGCCGCCACGAACTGCTCAAAGGCTTGGACCCCTCCAAAGACCAAAGCTACTTTTTGCACCGCCTGAACCAAGCGCAGCTGGCCAAGACCTTGTTCCCGGTGGGCGAGCTGCACAAGACCGAAGTGCGCCGCATTGCCGAAGACATCGGCCTGCCCAACGCCAAAAAGAAAGACTCCACCGGCATCTGCTTCATCGGCGAGCGCCCATTCCGCGAATTTTTGAACCGTTACATCAGCAAAGAACCCGGGCCGATCAAGGACCCGACCGGCCGCACCATCGGCCAGCATGTGGGGCTGAGCTTCTACACCTTGGGCCAGCGCCAGGGCTTGGGCATTGGCGGCATCAAGGCCAAAGGAGCGGACATGGAAGCACTCCGCGCCCGCGGATTGCGCGGCGCTGGCGAGCACACACCCTGGTTTGTGGCCCGCAAAGACATGGAACACAACACGCTGTGGGTGGTGCAAGGCCACGACCACCCCTGGCTGCTCTCGCCCGCGCTGCTGGCCGATGACGCCAGCTGGTGCGCAGGTGAGCCTCCGGCTTGCGGCCCATACGCCGCCAAAACGCGCTACCGCCAAGCCGATGCGCCTTGCCAACTGCTCGCCGGGTCAGATGGCCACATGGCAGCCGCGTTCGAGTTGCAGTTCCCAGAGGCTCAATGGGCTGTGACGCCCGGGCAAAGCGCCGTGCTCTACGACGGCGATGTGTGCCTGGGCGGCGGCGTGATTTCTGCCGCCATCCCCCACGCCTGAGACAGCACTGGGGCCACGCTTGAAAATCGACTTTGATGGCCTCCAGGCTTTTGTTTGCGTGGCGGAGTTCAGCAGCTTCGTCAAAGCCGCCGAGCAGTTGCACCTGACGCAAACCGCGCTGACCCGGCGCATCCAAAAGCTCGAAGGCTTGCTGGACGCCCGGCTGCTGGACCGCACCACCCGCAAGGTGGAACTCACCGCCACGGGCCGTGACTTTTTGCCCCAAGCCCGGCACCTGGTGCTGGACGCCACCCGCACACTGGCCCGCGTGCGCGACAAAGCACAAGCCAGCGGCGGTCACTTCACGCTGGCCTGCGTGCCCTCGCTCACGACCCATGTGTTGCCAGAGCTCATCCGCACTTATGCCCAGCAAAGCCCGGGCAACACCTTGCGGCTGCTGGACGCGTCCTCGCACGATGTGCGTGCCGCCGTGCTGGACGGGCAGGCCGAATTGGGCATCGCCATCAACGGCGAGCCGCACGCCGAGCTGCAAGAGGTGGCGCTGTTTGAAGACCCGCTGACCTTGTTGTGCCCCACCCCCCATGCGCTGCAAGACAGGCGCACGGTCAGCTGGACCGACCTGCAAAGCGTGGACCTGATTGTGGTGAGCAGCTTCATGGCCACCCGGATGTTCCTGGACTACCAACTGGGCCAACGCGGCATCCGACTGAGCGGCCACTACGAGGTGCAGCACCACGCCACCGCCATCAACCTGGTGGCCGCAGGCGTGGGCTGCGCCATCTTGCCGTCGTCCACCTTTGAAAATGGCGACCGGCCCCATGTGGTCAAAATTCCGCTGACCGGGCCGGTGGTCAAGCGGCGCGTGACCCTGCTGCGCCGCAAGCAGCCCAGCCTGTCGCTGGCAGCAGAAAACTTTCACCAACTGACCTTGACCCACTTCGGCAAACGCCGCCGATAAGATTGATGCGCCAAACGCAATAATTTGCGTAAATATTTCATTTCACAAATTCAGGCGTTTCACCGACACTGCGCCCTGAAAAGACAAACAAGGATGTGACATGGGCACCGACGTGCTGGTGATTGGTGGCGGCAATGCCGCCTTGTGCGCGGCCCTGATGGCCGCCGAAGCGGGCGCCAGCGTGACGCTGCTCGAAGCCGCACCGCGCGAGTGGCGCGGTGGCAATTCGGGCCACACCCGCAACCTGCGCTGCATGCACGATGCCCCGCAAGACGTGCTGGTCGAGGCCTACCCCGAAGAAGAATTCTGGCAAGACCTGCTCAAGGTCACCGGCGGCATCACCAATGAAAAATTGGCCCGCCTGACCATCCGCGCGTCGAGCACCTGCCGCGATTGGATGCGACAACACGGTGTGCACTTTCAGCCGCCGCTGTCGGGCGCGCTGCATGTGGCCCGCACCAACGCCTTCTTCATGGGCGGGGGCAAGGCCTTGGTCAACGCTTACTACCGCAGCGCCGAAAAACTCGGCGTGCAAATCCGCTACAACGCACCTGTGGAGCGGCTCGAAATCGAGAACGGCCGCTTCGTGGCCGCCTGGGTCGGCAACGAACGCCTCACCGCCAAAACCTGTGTGCTGGCCGCCGGGGGCTTTGAGTCCAACCGCGAGTGGCTACGCGAAGCCTGGGGCCAGAACGAGCGGGGCGAGTGGCCTGCCGACAACTTTTTGATCCGCGGCACCCGCTACAACCAAGGCGTGCTGCTCAAACACATGCTGGCCCAAGGCGCTGACCCGATTGGCGACGCGACACAGGCGCACATGGTGGCGATCGACGCCCGCGCGCCGCTCTACGACGGCGGCATTTGCACCCGCATCGACTGCGTGTCGCTGGGCGTGGTGGTCAACACCGAGGCCCAGCGTTTTTACGACGAAGGCGAAGACTTCTGGCCCAAGCGCTACGCCATCTGGGGCCGCTTGGTCGCCCAACAACCCGGTCAAACGGCTTACTCGATCATCGACAGCAAGGCCATTGGCCGCTTCATGCCCCCGGTGTTCGATGGCGTCAAAGCCGACACTTTGCCCGAATTGGCCCAAAAAATCGGGTTGGATGTGGACACCTTCATGCAAACTTTGAACAGCTACAACGCGGCTTGCCGCATGGGCACTTTTGACCACACCACGCTGGACGACTGCCACACCGAAGGCGTGACGCCAGCCAAAACCCACTGGGCCCGCACCATCGATACCGGACCCTTTTACGCCTACGCCGTGCGGCCCGGCGTGACTTTCACTTACCTGGGCCTCGAGACCGACGACACCGCAGCCGTGCGCTTTGGCGGCGTGCCCAGCGACAACCTGTTCGTGGCGGGCGAGATGATGGCGGGCAATGTGCTGGGCAAGGGCTACACCGCAGGCGTGGGCATGTCGATCGGCACCGCCTTTGGCCGCATCGCGGGCACGCAAGCGGCCCAGGCTGCACTCCGTCAAGGAGCACAAGCATGAGCACGCTGCAACAGCTCACACAAGAAGCCAAGGCGCTGGCCAACGGCCAATGGGCCCCCACCGAAGCCGAGAGCGAAGCTGCTCGGCAGCTGCAGATCTGCAACGCCTGTCGCTATTGCGAAGGCTTTTGTGCCGTCTTCCCTGCCATGACGCGCCGCCTGTCTTTTGCGCACGCCGATCTGCATTTCATGGCCAACCTGTGCCACAACTGCGGGGCCTGTCTGCACGCCTGCCAATACGCGCCACCGCACGATTTTGGCGTGAACATCCCACAAGCCATGGCCAAGTTGCGGGTGCAAACCTATGCGGACTACGCCTGGCCTGCGCCTCTGGGTCAGCTCTACAAACGCAATGGCCTGGTACTCAGTCTGGCTTTGGCGGCGGGCCTGGCTTTGTTCCTGTGGCTGGCACAGCAAAGCGCATCAGCAGGGCCTGCCGAGAATTTCTACGGCATCTTCCCTCACAACTTGTTGGTCAGTCTGTTCGCCCCGATCTTCTTGTGGGCCGTGCTGGCCCTGGCCATGGGCGTGAGGCGCTTTTGGCGTGAGATCACACCCGCCACCAGCGGCGCGGCCGTCACCGCGCCAGCCGCGGCCGAAGCGGCGCACGACGCACTGCGCCTGAAGTACCTTGACGGTGGCCATGGCGAAGGCTGCAACAACGCCGACGACGAATTCACGCTGTCTCGCAAACGCGCACACCACCTGACCTTTTACGGCTTCATGCTGTGCTTTGCCGCCACCAGCGTGGCCACGCTTTACCACTACGTGCTGAATCTGCCCGCACCTTACGACCTGCCCAGCTTGCCCAAGGTTTTGGGTGTGATCGGTGGCGTGAGTCTGCTTGTGGGCAGCGCAGGCCTGTTCAAGCTCAACTTGCAACGCCACCCCTTGCAAGGCGACGCCGCGCAAAAGCCAATGGACCTGGGCTTCATCGCGCTGCTGTTTGTCATCAGCCTCTCGGGCCTGGGCTTGTGGCTGGCACGCGGCCACAGCAGCATGCCCACTTGGCTGGTGGTGCACTTGGGCGCGGTGATGGCCCTGTTTGCCACGCTGCCTTACAACAAATTCGCGCACGGCATTTTCAGAACCGCATCCCTGATCCGCCATGCCGTGGAAAAAAGACAAGCCAACCCCATCGGGCTGGGCAACGATTGAAACAGGAGACTTTGATGACATCCAAACGCACACCCCTTCGCGCCATCGCCTGCGTGGCCCTGGCCTGCGCTGGCCTGAACGCCCAAGCCCAAAGCTTTCCTCCTAAAAAGACCATCACCATGGTGGTCGGCTTTGCCGCAGGCGGCGCGGCCGACACGGGTGCCCGCATCATCGCCAAAAAGCTGGGCGAGAACATCGGTGCCTCGGTCGTGATCGACAACAAGCCCGGTGCGGGCGGCAACATTGCCCACCAATTTGCAGCACAAGGGCCTGCTGACGGCAGCGTCATTTTGTTCGGCTCGGTCGGTCCGCTCACCATCGCACCGCACATGATGAAGCTGCCCTACGACCCGGTCAAAGACCTCTCGCCCATCACCATGGGCGTGAACTTTCCCAACGTGCTGGTGGTCAACAACCAAATCGGCATCAAGACCTTTGCCGAGTTCATCGCTTACGCCAAGAAAAATCCGGGCAAGCTCGACTTCGCCTCCACCGGCGCAGGCTCGGCCTCACACCTGGCCGGTGAATTGATGAACGACATGGCGAACATCGACACCGTGCACGTGCCCTACAAAGGCGGCGCACCGGCCATGCAAGACCTGATCGGCGGCCGTGTGGCGGCTTATTACTCCACCCTTTCCACCTCCTTGCCGCACATCGAAAGCGGTAAGCTGATCCCGCTGGCCAGCACCGGCACCATGCGCCTGACTGCACTGCCCAAGATCCCGACCATCGCCGAGTCGGGCTATCCCGGTTTTTCTGCCACCAACTGGTACGCCTTTGTGGCTTCGTCCAAGGTGCCTGCACCCATGTTGGACCGCTGGAACACCGAACTGGTCAAGGTGCTCAAAAGTCCCGACGTGGTCGAGCAACTCAACAGCCACGGCCTGACACCCCAGCCCAGCACACGCGACGAGTTTGCCAAATACATGGCCAAGGAAACCGCCACCTGGGGCCGCGTGATCCGCGAACGCAAGATCACCGCCGAATAAAACAACACCACGGAGACAAGCCTTGAAATTTTTGAACACACTCACCCGCCGCAGCCTGCTCGCCAGCGCCTTGCTGGCCGTGGCATCCTTGGCAGCGCAAGCTGCCGAAATCCGCGTGGTCACCTCCGGTGCCTTCACCGAAGCCTACAAAAAACTGGTGCCCCTCTACGAAGCGGCCAGCGGCCACAAAGTCATCAGCGCTTACGGCGCCTCGATTGGCAACGCCCCGGACTCCATCCCCAGCCGCTTTGCACGGGGTGAGAAGTTTGACCTGGTGATCCTGTCCGAAGGCGGCCTGGAAGCCCTGATGAAAGACGGCAAGCTGGTGCCCGGCAGCCGCGTGGACCTGGCCCGCTCGCAAATCGGCGTGGCCGTGCGCAAAGGCACGCCCAAGCCCGACATCAGCTCTGTCGAAGCGCTCAAACAAACCCTGTTGAACGCCAAGTCGGTGGCCTACTCGGCCAGCGCCAGCGGCACGTATTTGTCCACCGAGATGTTCCCCAAGCTGGGCATTGCCGAGCAGATGCAAAAGACCGCCAAAAAGATCATGAGCGAGCGCGTGGGCGCGGTGGTGGCACGTGGTGACGCCGAGCTGGGCTTTCAGCAAGTGAGCGAGCTGATCTATTTCAAGGAACTCGACTTTGTGGGTACCTTGCCCAATGCCGTGCAGCAAACCATCTTCTTTTCGTCGGCGCTGGTGCAGGGTGCCGAGCAGCCAGAAGCGGCCATGCATCTGGTGCGCTTTTTCACGTCGCCTGCCGTGGCCGAGATCGTGAGCGGCACCGGCCTAGATCCGGCTGCCAAGCCCTGACAAAAGGCGACCTGTAGGTTGGCGGCTTGAGCCCCAACACGAGCCTGCACCGAAGCCTGCGACGTCGGCGCTGAAGCGACCGACCTGCGAGCCATGGTTTGTCGAACGCATCACCCTTGGCTGTGAATTCGGGCATGAATCCGCTGCACCGTTTTCCACACGCCCCACAGCACGATCGGAATCGACAGCCCCGCCGCCACCTCGGGGTTCAGCGGCAGGCCCAGTTTGTTCAGGGCCTTGGCACCATACAGCACCAGACTCACCACGTAGTAACTGATGGCCGCGATCGACAGACCTTCCACCGTGGACTGCAGGCGCAGCTGCAGGTCTTGCCCCCGGGTGAGCTTTTCTAGCAATTGCTGGTTTTGCGTTTCGGTAGCGATGTCCACCCGCGTGCGCAGCAAAGCACTGGCCCGTGCCACACGCTCTGACAGGGCCGTCAAGCGCTGCGATGTGGCCACCACCGTGGCCATGGCGGGTGACAAGCGCCGCTGCATGAATTCACCCACCGTTTGCGTGCCAGCCAAGGGGCGCTCGCGCAGCTCCGCGATGCGCTCACTCACCAAACGGTCATAGGCACGCGTAGCCGAAAACCGGTAACCGTGCTCGGCCGTGGCGCGCTCCACCCGGGCGGCCAGGCCCACCAGATCGTCCAGCAGCGACTGGTCACCGTCCTGCTTGTGCTCCAGCCGCGCCGTGATGTCGGCCAACTGCGCCTCAGCCTGCGACAGCACGGGCGACAGCGCCTTGGCCACCGGCAAGCCACGCAAGGCCATCAGGCGGTAGGTTTCCAGCTCCAGCACGCGCTGCGAGATGCGCCCGGCGCGCCCCTCAGACGTGTGGACAGGTGCCAGCACCAACATGCGCTCAAAACCGTCTTCGCCAATGCGGAAATGCGTCAGCAGGCACGAGTGCGATTGCCCTTCGCTGGTGTTGCCCATGCGCGAACCGATGATCGCGCCCTGACCCAGCCAAGCCTGGGCCTTGCTCAGCAAATCGGCATCTTGCATGCCCTCGGGCAACATGGCCAGCTGGATAGCGGCCATCGTTTGCCCCGGAATGCCCCGCAGCCACTCGGTCCCCACCGCCACATGAGATGCCAGTTCAGGCAAGTCAGCACCCCAGGCGGCATCTGCAGGCAAAGCCTGGACGATGGAATAACGGGTGAACTCGGTGTGCCGCTCCCACTTGACCGTGTAGCCATCACAGCGCAGACGCAAAAAGTTGCCCCCCAGCTTGTCCGAGGTCAAATCGGCATGCCCAGGCAAGCGGCACAAATGCTGCCACTCCTGTTCGCGGCTGATGCCCGCATTGAGAACCGCCACATAAACGATCAGGGCTGGCAAACGCACCCGAGCCGAAGGGCGGGCATGGATTTCGTTGTGCAATTGCCTGCGCTGTGCATCGTCCGCAGGCAAATAACGCGAAGTGATTTCGTTCATGACCCTATTTTGAACCAGCAGGTCCGCGTGCGGTCAAATCACGCGAAACGAAACATTTTCAACCACTCAGAATAAAGCAGAGCACAGTTGAGCACAGCCCGCGCATTCAAGCAGAAGGTGACTGTGCGGCACCCGGCTCAGGCACCAGCAAGCGGCCTTGCAACAGCCCTAAGGCGGTGGCCAGCAACAAGGCTGCAATCACCGCCGTGGCCCAAGCCAACCAAGCGAGTGCCAACAGCTGCGCAACGCCGTGCGCAGGCGCCAGGTGCAAAGACAGCGCAGCCGAAGCCGCCAAAGGAAAAGACATGCCCCAAAACGGCATGCCAAAGGGCTGCTCCAAGCAGCGCTTGAACACCGTCATGGACACCCCCGTGAACAACAAAGCCACCCCCCAGAGCATGTACACCAGCACATCGGGCGCACCCAACTGCGCACCTGACAGCGCCAGCACCGACGGCGGCGCGATGGTGATGAACGTGGCGGGCAGCATGCGCTGCGGCCACAGCCCTACTTTGCCAATGCGAACCAGTACCAAAGTCAATGCCACAGGCCAGAGCACGGCGGCAATGCCGTACTGCGCGGCCGCCCACACCGGGTGACCCAAGCCCACACCGGCCAAAGCGGGCAACACATTACCCACCACCGGAATGAACAAGGCCGGCGTCATGGCGGGCCAAAACTGCGTGGCCACCAAGTCAGGCTGAAACCAGCGCTGCACCACTCCCGTGGTCACCAGCAACAAGGCGGCTGAGCCCAGCATCCACGCCGCGTCCGTCCAAAAGCCGTCAAACCCATGCACCAAGGCCACCGTCGCGATCAAGACCAAGGACGAGGGCAAAGCGGCCACAAACACCTGCCGCAGGGGATGCCGCACGTCGGCCAGCAGCGCCGCCGGATACCGCAGCACCCGCCACAGCGTGGCCAACAGCAAGGCCAACAACACCCCTGCCGCCAACACCCCCACCCCCATCGAAACCTGCGCCGCACCGCCCCAGTGAGGCACGGCCCGCATCCAGGCCAAGGACAGGCCACACAGGCCCATGACCATCGCAAACCAGGCGAAGTTCAGATGCTCGATCGATGAAACAGGGCGAATATCAGTCATGGTCAGCGGCGGTCCCGAGAGGACATAAAAAAACCCGTGGGGCTGGCCACGGGTTGTCAGGCAAGCAGAGCGATCAGAACGGAATGTCGTCGTCCATGTCGTCGAAGCTGCTGGGCGCGGGCTTGGCTGCCGGTGCGGGGCGGGCGGCGGGCGCAGCCGCAGGGCGTGCAGCCGGTGCCTGACGTGGCGCGTAGCCGCCGCCGTCATCCGACGGGCCACCCATGCCTTGACGGCCGCCCAGCATCTGCATGGTTTCACCACGGATTTCGGTGGCAAATTTCTCGATGCCGTCCTTGTCGGTGTACTTGCGGGTGCGCAGGCTGCCCTCGACATAGACTTGCGAGCCTTTTTTAAGGTACTGGCCAGCGATCTCGGCCAATTTGCCAAAGAAGCTGATGCGGTGCCACTCGGTGGCTTCCTTCATTTCGCCGGTCGCTTTGTCTTTGTAGCGGTCGGTGGTGGCCACGTTGATGTTGCTCACGGCGTCGCCAGAAGGCAGATAGCGGGTTTCGGGATCGCGGCCCAGATTGCCGACGATGATGACTTTGTTGACGGATGCCATGAAAAACTCCTCGAATAGGCTGTGAATTATGCGGCCATTAGGCGGTCTGCCGAACAAACGTGGAACGCGCCGGAGCCTGCATGGGCAAGGCCACCAACCACCACACCAGCATGGCAGCGGCGCAACTGAGGAACAGCGCAGGACTGCCCCAAGACTTGACGACATGCCCTCCCAGCCAGCCACCCACAAAAAAACCCAGCGACTGCAAGGTGTTGTACACCCCCAAGGCCGTGCCGCGCACGGAACCGGGTGCCAAACGAGAGGCCAAACTCGGCTGCGTGGCTTCCAGCACGTTGAAGCCGCAGAAAAACACAAACAATAAACCTGCCAGCGTGGCCAAACGCGGCGTGCCCGAGGCCTGCAGCAAAAAGCCCAGCTGCACCAGCGCGATCAAGGCGATGGCCACCAAAAACACTTTCTTAAGGTGCCCGCGCCGCTCCAGGGCAAAGGTACCGCCCATCACGACAAATGAGCCCAAGACCGCAGGCAGGTAAATCTGCCAATGATGGTCCTTGCTCAGACCCGCCTGCACCAGCAAAGCCGGTACCGCCACCCACATGGCCAGCTGCACCGCATGCAAGACAAATACGCCCAGATTCAGGCGCAACAAACCGGCGTGACTCAAAACATCTTTCAATCGCCCATGCACAGGCCCGGCCACCATGGGCGGCGCAGGGGGCGCACCCCAAACCACCACCGTCACCCCCAGCAAAGCCAAAGTGCCCGTCACCACAAACATGCCCGATAAGCCAATGGCGCCAGCCATCAAAGGTGCCAAGACCAAAGACAAGGCGAACATCAGGCCAATGCTGGCACCCACCAAAGCCATGGCCTTGGTGCGCACTTCGTCGCGGGTCAGGTCGGCCAGCAAGGCCGTCACGGCGGCCGATACGGCACCAGCGCCCTGGATGCTGCGGCCGATCAACAGGCCGGTCAGGTCGGTGGCCGCTGCCGCCCAGAAACTGCCCAGCGCAAAAATCAGCAAGCCCAGCACGATCACGCGCTTGCGGCCAAAGCGGTCCGACGCCATGCCAAACGGCAGCTGCAGCAGGCCCTGGGTCAGGCCATAAATGCCCATGGCCAATCCAAGCAAGGCCGGGTCCTCTCCACCGGGGTACTTGCGCGCCTCCAAGGCGAACACGGGCAGCACCAGAAACAAACCCAACATGCGCAGGGCAAAGATCGAAGCCAGCGATGCGCTGGCGCGGCGCTCCAGAGGCGTCATGGCCGTAGCGGCCACCGGGGCCGCATCAGAAGCAGGATTGGAGAGGGTCACGCGAACAAGCCCAGCGGGTCGAAAAATGCCATTGTCACTGATTACAAACTCAACGCTGAAGGCGTTTGATCACGCCGGTACCTTGACGCTAACAAAATTAACCTTCAATCAGATCTAAAATATTCATTTTAATAAATTTGAGAATTCCAAAGATGGCAAAGATTGGGTTGTGGACGATGACAGCCGGGACATTGCTCCTGGCACTGCTGGGGTGCGGAGGCGGAGGCTGGAGTGGCGGCGATCCCGTCACAAGCATCACCGCGACGAATTTCAAATATGGGCAAATGGCCACACTGACCCTCACGGGCAATGCCTTGGACAACGCGATCAAACTGTCCAGTGACAAATGCGCTTACGTGACATTGGGGGCCATTGAGTCCTCTTCCGTGCGGCATGCCACCTGCATCGTGGCCGCAGCGGGTCCGATTCAATTCACCGTCAAAAGCAGCGCAGACTACGTTGTTTACAACACCACGCTGAACTCGCCGGATCCCGTGACCTCCATCACCGCCAACAACCTTCAATTTGGCGCGCAGGCCACATTGACGCTCGCTGGAGACCCCCAAAATTCAGCCATCCAGCTGAAGTCCGATAAGTGCATCAACATCGTGCTTGACCCCGTCAGCACAGCGGCCACTCGAACAGCCAAATGCACCCTGGTCGGCGCAGGCCCTGTCGGTTTCAGCATCACCAGTCTGTCTGGGGCGACAAACCTCTTTCAGACCAGCATCACAGCCACAGAGCCGACATCCGTCCAAATTTACAACACCAAATACGGTCAAACCACCACCGTGGTTTATCCCACATTGGGTCAAAACGCCAACTTGAGTTTGGTGGCCACAGGCTGCACAGAATTGACGATGGATGCGGGCACGTACCCCAGCGTGAGGACAGCCACTTGCAAAGTGTCCAGCGTTGGCAACCTCAGCTTCGACGTGAAAAATCTGAGCACCAATGCCATCGAACAAACCATCACTGCCGCTGTGAGCAACCCCCAAGTCACCTTCAAAACATCTTTGGGTGATTTTGTGATGGAACTGAACCCGACAGCTGCGCCCAAGACGGTGAACAACTTCTTGTCTTATGTGAACCAGAGCCCTTCGTTTTACAACGGGACCATATTCCACCGGCTTGAACCAACAGGCAATTACGTCATCCAAGGCGGTGGATTCACACCTGGACCTAACCTTAAACCCCCCACAATTCCAGCAATCGAGCTAGAAACATCCAGCACCAGCCCGAAAAACCTGAGATACACCGTTGGCATGGCCCGGACAAACGTCGTCAACTCCGCCACCTCACAGTTCTACGTTAACCTGCATGACAACTCCGGGTTTGACTACCAAAACGCTAACTCACCCGGCTATGCCGTTTTCGGCAAAGTCATCTCTGGCATGGACGTGATCGACTTGATGGCCACAAAACCAACCACCACAAAAAACGGTTACAGCAACGTCCCTGTCACCGACATCACCATACTGTCCGCCACCCAAACCCAGTAAACCCCAAGCCCATCGGACTTGAGCAGTCGGAACAAAACCCACCATCCTTGATAATGGTGGGTTTTGTTTTTGTGGCTCCACCTTGAACTCTGATCGCCAAGACACCTATCTGGCTGCGGCCTTGCGGCAAACGCACATCAGCGTGCGGGGTGCACGCACGCACAACCTGAAGAACATCGACCTCGACATTCCGCGCAACCAGCTGGTGGTGATCACCGGGCTGTCGGGCTCGGGCAAGTCGAGCCTGGCCTTTGACACGCTGTACGCCGAAGGCCAGCGCCGCTACGTGGAAAGCTTGTCGGCCTATGCACGGCAGTTTTTGCAGCTCATGGACAAGCCCGATGTGGACCTGATCGAAGGCTTGTCGCCCGCCATCTCCATCGAGCAAAAAGCCACCAGCCACAACCCCCGCTCCACCGTGGGCACGGTGACCGAGATCCACGACTACCTGCGTTTGTTGTACGCCCGTGCGGGCACGCCGTATTGCCCCGACCACGAGCTGCCCCTGCAGGCGCAGACCGTGAGCCAGATGGTGGACGCCGTGTTGGCCCTGCCCGAAGACACCAAGCTGATGATCATTGCGCCCATTGCCCGCGAGAAAAAAGGCGAGTTCGAGAAGGTGTTTGAGCAGATGCAAGCGCTGGGCTATGTGCGCTTTCGCATCAACGGCCAGACGGTGGAAGTGGAAGACCTGCCCACGCTCAAGAAGACCGAGAAGCACAACATCGACGTGGTGGTGGACCGCATCAAAGTCCGGTCAGAAGAAGATGCGAAGGCCAGAGACGCCCTGCGCCAGCGCCTGGCCGAAAGCTTTGAAGCCGCATTGCACCTGGCCGAACACCGCGCCGTGGCGCTGGAGATGGACACCGGCAAAGAACACCTGTTCAACGCCAAGTTTTCCTGCCCGGTGTGCACCTACTCCATCAGCGAGCTGGAGCCGCGCTTGTTCTCCTTCAACTCGCCCATGGGCGCATGCCCGACTTGCGACGGCATTGGCAGCATGGCGTTTTTTGACCCAGAGCGGGTGGTGGCCTTTCCTTCGCTCAGTTTGGCCAGTGGGGCCATCAAGGGCTGGGACCGGCGCAACGGCTTTTACTTCAGCATGCTCGAAAGCCTGGCCAAGCATTACCAATTCGACATCGAAACCCCGTTCGAGAAACTCGCGCCCATCCATCAACAGGTGTTGCTGCAAGGCTCGGGGCTGGAAGAAATCAAGTTCAGCTACACGATGGAGTCAGGGGCTTCGCAGGGCAAAAAGGTCAGCAAGAAGCACCCCTTTGAAGGGATCATCCCCAACATGACGCGGCGCTACCGCGAGACCGACTCGGCCGTGGTGCGCGAAGACCTGGCCCGCTACCGCAACATGCAGGCCTGCACCAGTTGCCACGGCACCCGCTTGCGCCGTGAGGCCCGCCATGTGCGCATTGGCGAAGGCGCACAAGCCCGCGCCATTTACGAGATCAGCCACATCACCCTGGGCGAATCGCAGCAGTATTTTCAGGGCCTGACCATGCACGGGGCCAAGGCCGACATCGCCGACAAGGTGGTGCGCGAAATTGCGCTGCGCCTGAAGTTTTTGAACGACGTGGGCCTCAATTATTTGAGCCTGGACCGCAGCGCCGACACCCTCTCGGGCGGTGAATCCCAACGCATCCGCTTGGCCAGTCAAATTGGCTCTGGGCTCACAGGCGTGATGTATGTGCTCGACGAGCCCAGCATCGGATTGCACCAGCGCGACAACGACCGCCTGATCGGCACCTTGCAACACCTGCGCGACATCGGCAACAGCGTGCTGGTGGTCGAGCACGACGAAGACATGATCCGCGTGGCCGACCATGTGATCGACATGGGGCCGGGCGCGGGCGTGCACGGTGGGCGCGTGATGGCGCAAGGCACTTGCGCCGACATCTTGGCCGCGCCCGATTCGGTCACCGGCCAGTACATGTCGGGCCGCAAAAAGATCGAAATCCCCAAGCGCCACAAAGCGGGCAAGGACTTCATCGAGATCCTTGGGGCCAGCGGCAACAACCTGAAAAACGTGAACGTGAAATTCCCCGTGGGTCTGCTGACTTGCGTGACCGGCGTGTCGGGCTCGGGCAAATCCACCTTGGTCAACGACACGCTCTACACCGCTGCCGCGCACCAGATCCACCGCGCGCATGACGAAGCCGCCGCGCACGAAGCCATCTTGGGTCTGGAGCATTTCGACAAGGTCATCAACGTGGACCAGTCGCCCATTGGCCGCACGCCACGCAGCAACCCAGCCACCTACACGGGCCTGTTCACCCACATCCGCGAGTTGATGGCCGAAGTGCCCGCCGCCCGCGAGCGCGGCTACGGCCCGGGGCGTTTCAGCTTCAACGTGACCGGCGGCCGCTGCGAAGCCTGCCAGGGCGATGGCATGGTGAAGGTGGAGATGCACTTTTTGCCCGACGTGTACGTGCCCTGCGACGTGTGCCACGGCATGCGCTACAACCGCGAAACGCTCGAAGTGCAATACAAGGGCCAGAACATCGCGCAGATCCTGAACATGACGGTCGAAGCCGCGCACCAGTTCTTCAGCGCCGTGCCCAACATCGCCCGCAAGCTGCAAACCCTGCTCGACGTGGGCCTGACCTACATCCGCCTAGGCCAGAGTGCCACGACCTTGTCAGGCGGCGAGGCGCAACGCGTGAAGCTCGCGTTGGAACTGTCCAAACGCGACACGGGCCGCACGCTCTACATCTTGGACGAGCCCACCACCGGCCTGCACTTTGCCGACATCGACCTGCTGCTCAAAGTGCTGCACCAGCTGCGCGACGCGGGCAACACCATCGTCATCATCGAACACAACCTCGACGTGATCAAAACCGCCGACTGGCTGATCGACATGGGGCCGGAAGGTGGTGCGGGTGGCGGCACGGTACTGGGCGAAGGCACGCCAGAGCAATTGGCTAAAAACAAGGCCAGCTTCACGGGCCACTACTTGGCTCGTCTGCTTGATTGATTCGGTGCCATGATGTTGAATTTTTCATGCGAATGACCATCATGCCGCTGCCCTCATGCCTGTAGGAGCCCACCCCTGTGGGCGATGGTTTGCAGGGCGATGATGTTGAGTCCGTGTGCCATGCCCATCGCCCACGGGGTGGGCTCCTACCCCAAGCCACGCACCGTGCTTTTCGTTCAAGACATCAAAGGGCCGAACCAATGAGCGCGCTGCGTGGCACCCCCCTCAACTTCTTCATTCAACCCATTTGGAATTTCGACCCTTTATGAAAACCGTCATCCGTGCTTTCTTCAGAACCCTGCGCATCGTGCTGGGCCCCGTCATGCTGCTCAAAGAGCGCCTGACCCACCCAACAGGCGTCAAGCGCGCACCCGAGGCACAAGCCAGCGTCAACCAACAGTGCCAAAGCCTGGCGCTGTACCAGTTCAGCACCTGCCCGTTTTGCATCAAGGTGCGCCAAGAAATGCGCCGCCTGTCACTGCCGATTGAAAAGCGCGACGCGCAACACAATGCGGCCAACCGCGAACAACTTCAGCAAGGCAGCGGCGCAACCCAAGTACCGTGCCTGCAAATCACCGAACCCAACGGCCAAACCCGCTGGCTGCAAGATTCGGCCGCGATCGTGGCTTATCTGCGCGAGCGCTTTGCGGCACCTGCCGCATAAGGACCGGCACGCCTTGTGCACGCGGGCCAACCACGGTGGCGGGTTGGCTCCCATCAGAAATGCGATCACTTGATGCGCGTCAAGAAATGCCCATGCACATTTCGCTTGGCGTTCATATTTCCCTTGCACAATGGCGTTTTCAGGGAACAAAAAATGACCACGCCACGCACCCATTACGACATCTTGAGCCGCACACTCCATTGGCTCACGGCCATTGCGGTCATCGCCGCCTTCATCCTCGGGCCGGAGCACTTTGGCCGCGAAATACGCCAAGGGCTGGACCCCGCCGCGCGCCTGGACATCGTGGTGCACGAATCGCTGGGCGTGCTGGTGATGACGCTGACCTTGCTGCGCCTGCTGTGGGTGGCCGTGCGCCCCGCCAAACCCCAATTTGACATGCCCGGCTGGATGCACCTGGCCTCCAAAGCCACGCACGGCTTGCTCTGGCTGATGTTGCTGGCCGTGCCCGCCAGTGCCCTGCTGGCGCTGGGCAGCGAAGGCCACCCGCTCACCCTGTTGGGGGGCATCCGCGTGAACGACATGCCCTTCATTGCCAACTCCCCCTTGGCGAAGCTGGCCGATTGGGGTGACGTTCACGGTCTGCTGGGCGACATGGTTCTTTGGCTGTCGGGCCTGCATGCGATCGCAGCCATCGGCCACCACTTTGTGCTCAAAGACGGCGTCTTGCGCTCCATGCTGCCGCGCGGCTGATCACACTTGGACACATGGAAACCGAACTCAAGCTCACACTTGAAGCTGCCGACCTGCCCCGCCTGCTGGCCCACCCACTGCTGGCCGACGCGGGCAGCACACAGCGCCTGCTCAACACCTATTTCGACACGCCCGAGCTGGCCCTGCAGCAGCGCCGGATGGCCGTGCGCGAAAGGCTGGCGGGCACGCAGTGGCTGCTGACGGTGAAGACGGCCGGGCAAAGCGAAAAGGGTCTGTCGCGCAGACAAGAGTGGGAAGGTCCGACCACGCCGGGCGCATTGAAGTTCGATGCGTTGGTGGACGACGCCGCGCTGGCGCAAGATCTGATGACCCTGCGCCCGCATTTGCAGGCTCTGTTTTGCACCGACTTTGAACGCCAGCGCTGGGTGATTGCGCACGGGGGCGCGCAGATCGAAGTCGCGTTGGACCAAGGCCGCATCCACGTGCCCGGCACCGATTTGACTGAGCCGCTGCTGGAGCTGGAACTTGAGCTGCTGAGCGGCCCCGAGTCCGCGCTGATGGCCTTGGCCGAGGTGCTGCGCCAGACACCACAAGGCCCTTTGACGCTCACGCCCAGCAACGCGAGCAAGGCACAAAGGGGGATGGCGCTTTGGCGGAGGCCACGCTGACTGGCCTGCGCGTTCGTAAAAAAACTTATCCGGCTTGTACCACCGTCAGCAAAGTCTGACCGTTGGCCACCAGCTTCTCGCCCTCTGCGTCCACCGCGAACAAATCACAGCTGGTGATTGTGTTCAGCAATGACTTTGTCGATGTCGGCCACACGCTGGTGGATGGCTCCGATCATTTCCTGGGGCGACAACTTGCCCGCTTTGAAACGCGGCAAATACTCGGCAATGAATGACAACGAAAAACCCATCTCGCGGGACATGGCGATGAAGACCACATGCCTGACGGTTTTCTCGTCGTACTCGCGGTAGCCATTGGGCATCCTCTGGCTTTCAATGAGCCCGTCGGCCTCGGACCGCCGCAAGCGATGGACCGACACCTGGGTCTTGGCTGCAAGTTCTGAAATGCGCATGGATTCAGTCTAGCAACGCTCGCACAGCGCGAAGGTTCAAGCCTTTGACGCATGGGCGACAAGCCAAGGATGCGCCTGCGCCGCAGGTGATACCCCGATGCGCGATGCTGGTGTACAAAACACGCTTACTCTGGAGCACCCCATGACACCACACCCCGCTTTGCCCCACGCCCAACCCTCTGACGTGGGCCTGTGCCCCGACCGCACGCAACGATTGATGGACGCGCTGCGCCGCGAAGTGGCCAGCGGCAGGCTGCCGGGCGCGGTGGCCATGGTGGCGCGCCAAGGCCAGATCGCCTTGTTCGAGGCTGTGGGTCAACAAGACCCCGCCACGGGCACGCCCATGCAGACCGACAGCATCTTCCGCATTTATTCGATGACCAAGCCAGTGGTGTCGGTGGCCGTGATGATGTTGGTCGAGCGCGGGCAGTTGCTCTTGAGCGACCCGGTCAGCCGCTGGATGCCCGAGTACAAAAACCAAAAGGTGTCCACGGCCCAAGGGCTGGAGCCGACCCGCCAAGAGGCCACGGTACAAGACCTGTTGCGCCACACGGCCGGCCTGACCTATGAATTCTTGGGTGACTCCGCTGTGCAACGCCAATACGGCGAAGTGAAAATCGCTTCGCGCGAACGCACCAACGCCGAGTTCTCGCAAACGCTGGCGGCGATGCCGCTGCAGTTCCAGCCCGGCACCGTGTGGGCCTACAGCCGCGCCACCGATGTGTTGGGTCGGCTGGTCGAGGTGGTCAGTGGGCAAAGCCTGGGGGCGTTCTTGCAAGCCGAAATCTTTGGCCCGCTGGGCATGCTGGACACCGGCTTTGCCGTGCCGCCCGAGCAGCAGCACCGCATTGCCGAGCCCTTTGCGCACGACCCCGACGGCGGTGTGCCGATGAAGGTGCTCGAACCCCGTCAAGTGCCTGCCATGGAAGGCGGCGGTGGTGGCCTGATGTCCACCGCCATGGACTACACCCGCTTCTTGCAGTGCCTGCGCAACCGGGGCGAGCTCAACGGCGTGCGCCTGCTGGGCCCGCACACGGTGGACTACATGACGGCCGACCACTTGGGCGGCATGCCGTCCGATGGCACCTTGCTGCCCCCGGGCCACGGCTTTGGCTTGGGCTTTGCCGTGCGCACCCAGCTGGGCTTGTCGCCCGTACCCGGCTCGGTGGGCCTGTATTACTGGGGCGGCATCGCGGGCACCACCTTCTTTGTGGACCCGGCTCTGGACATGTACGCGATGCTGATGATCCAGGCGCCCAACCAGCGGGACTATTACAGGCCGCTGTTTCGCGACCTGGTCTACGCCGCCTTGCTCTGAAGCCATGCGCCTCAGGCCGGTCAAAAACTTTTGCGGTATTCCAGCGGTGTGCAGCCGCGCCAGCGCCTGAAGCTGCGGCTGAAGTTGGTGTCGTCGACAAAGCCCAAGCGCTCTGCGATCGCGCTCATGGGCAGCTTGGTGTTTTTCAACAACCAGCAGGCCATCTCGCTTTTGGCCTCGTCGAGCACAGACTGGTAAGTCACCCCCTCGGCGACCAGTCGACGGATCAAGGTACGCGGTGACATGGCCAAGCGCTCAGCCGCCGCCTTGAGGCTGGGCCAGTCTTGCCGCTCGCCCGGCATCATGGTGTGCAAGCGCGAGACCAAGCTGCCGTCAATTTCGGCCAGCTCTTCTTCACAGCTGCGGCAGGCGCTGGCATAAAGCTTGGCATCGGCCGTCGGCGTGGCTTTGCGAGCAATGGCTTGCGGTACGCGCAAAGCGGTTTGCGCTTGGGCATAGTGCATTTGCATGGGCACATGCAAAGGCACTTCGCCGTTCCAATGCGCGTCAAAGTGCATGTGCGCGGCAGCCTCGTCGCCCGCCACGCCCTGGATCATCTTGAACACCGAGACCGCAGTACCGATTTCGCAAAAGGTGCGCAGGGGCCCCAGCGGCATGCGCGGCTCCAGCACCAAACGAACTTCTGAATCGTCGTCTTGACAGCGGTAATGGAAAAAACGGTTGCGCATCGACGCATACCGCGCCAGGGTGTGCATTGCATCGCCCACGGTGGGACTGGACACCACCGCATAGCCCATGGCCCCGTGGGCCGATGCCGGAATCAGGCTGCCCAAGTCGATGCCCAAATAGGGCTGCTGGGCCACGCCCAATTGCGCCAGCAAGGGCGACACGTCCAGAACAGACACCATGCGCCCCCCTTCGGGCAAACGCAGGTCCACCGCCAGGCCCATGCGTTCGGCCAGTGCGATGGCGATGCGCACATAGGCCGGGTGGATGACGCCTTCGCGCCAAGCCGCAGGGAGGGTGGGTTCATTCATGCGCAGAGATTGTCACTTAATGAAGAAATATTGTCACTTGCTGAGCTGTCCGAAAAGTGACCGCTCCAGACAATGGCAAGAACACACAAACGCTTGGTGGCATGCACCGCTAAGCCAACCAGAGAGACAACGCCATGTCATCGAATGCTTCTTCGAAAAATCCGATCTCGGTCTCGGCAGAGAAAAAAACCGAGCTGTATCGGCTAACGAACCCACCCGTGATTGCCTGGCCCACTTTGGCCATTTTGGTGTTCATCGTGGTGGGCATTGTGGGCACCGACACCTTGGCGCTGCAGGGGCATGTGCCCCTTTGGGCAGCAGCCATGTTCAATGTGCTGTTCATGTACCCCATCTTTCACGTGGCCCATGACGCCACGCACCGCAGTGCGTCATCGAATGTGCAGATCAACGACTGGATGGGCCGCATCGCCTTGCTGATGATCGCGCCGCAGGTGTCTCTCAGCACCTTCCGCTATTCGCACATGATCCACCACCGCTTCACCAATGAAGCCAAAGACCCCGACCATTACGCGCACGGCCCTTGGTGGAACATTGTTTTCCGATGGATGACCTTTGACCTGTCGTACGCGGTCTACAACTGGCGCTCTGGCGACCCACGGGGCGTGAAGACCCTCAAAGACACACTGCCGCTGGCTGCCATGACCGTCGCGGGGGTGGCAGCCTTGGTCTACTTTGGCTACGGCTGGGAGGTGGTGATGCTCTGGTTGATTCCAGCGCGCATCACGACCGCCCTGATAGGCTTTGTCTTCTTGTGGCTGCCGCACTTGGACGGCGATGAAAACGGTCAATTGCAGCACATCACCACCGCCGCATCGACCCAGAACAACCTGACCGCTGGCACCACCGTGCGCATGGGCCATGAGCCCTTGATGGACACGTTGATGCAATGGCACAACTACCACCTGATCCACCACCTGTGGCCGACCACCCCTTCTTACAACCACCGCAAAGTCTGGCAGTTGATGGAGCCCGAACTGCGCGCCCGCGATTTGCGCATCCAACACGGTTTTGCGCTCATCCCCACATTCCACCCCGGTGGCAGCACCGCCATCCGGTCACACTGAAAGGCCATCATGAAGAAATACCGCTGCGCGTATTGCGCCCATGTGTACGACGAAGCCGTGGGTGACCCAGACACGGGCGTCCCGCCTGGCACCCCGTTTGAAGACTTGCCCGAAGACTGGTGCTGCCTAGAGTGCGGTGCCATGAAATCGGACTACCACCTCATCGAAGACTGATACAAGTCTGATGACCCAGAAAAACAAGGAGACAAGTTCATGAAAAAATTTCTGAAAATCACGGGCATCCTGCTGGTTGCACTGATCGCCTTGGTGGCTGCGGCGGTGCTGTGGGCCACTTCGCGTTTGGCCAAAGACGACCCCAACATCGCCCGTCCCAGTTACAAGCAATTTGAAATGGGCCAAGGTGCTGCCGACGGCACTCCCAAGCCCAGCGATGTGGGCTATGTGGTTGACAGCGCGGGCCGTGGCCGGATCGTGCCGCCCATGCCACCCGAAAAGCCCATGGACATCCACACCGCGGCCAACCAGAAACACAACCTGAGCCTGCGCTCGTGCTTTTGGCCGGGCCCTCGAGCACGCAACGGTGTCTTCACCAACGACGCCAACTCCTTCTCGTTGGAAAACCAATTCCCCGATACGGGCACCACCTACATCCCCACAGCTTTGAAGCTGCCTGAAGGCGCCAAGCTCGTGGTGCAAGGTGATTTTCCGCACATGCGTCACTGGAACTTCAACACCTACAACCCGCGTGGCGAGCCACAAGACGCGCTCAACGATGTCGAGATCGTGCCCGATGCTGGCTCCGTCAACCCCTTCTTGCCTGGTGTTCCCCGCGACGCCCAAAACCGCCGCTACACCTTAACCATCGTGAACGGCAAGCCCGCCACACCGCGTCCGGCCAACACGCTCTACACCTTTGCCGATGCCGGCAAAGAAGTCTTCTTGTGGATGCGCAACTATGTGCCCGACCACAGCAGCGACTACCTGGGCAGTGTGGCGCTGCCCAGCGTGTCCATGGTCACAGCTGACGGAAAGCGACTGGAAGGCGATGCCGCTTGCGAAGCCAGCAACACGCCGATGCGCGGCAAGCAATTGCCCAGCTCGGTCGATGGCCGCGCCTGGGTCTTGCTGACCCACCTGCCTTGGGTGGACACGGCCAACGTGGGCGCGAAAGACGTCGAGGCACGTCCCCTGCAAGCCTTTTTCAACCGCAAGCAGGTGGTGACCGATTTGTTCTTCCCCCTGCTCACGGCCAAGCAACCGGAACAAATCGGCGGCTGGTGGAGCAACAAGGTCACGCGTTATGGCTACACCTACCTCAGCCGCAATCACGGTCAGGTTTATGTGATGACGGCCAAGATGCCGCGTACCCCCAAAAATTGGCATGGCGAAAAAGACAACCCATCTGACTACGACATGCGTTATGCCTCGGTCTGCACCGGTGGTTCCTTGACGGCTGCCAGCACGCCCGACTGCATCTATGACGAGCAACTGGCCGCCAGCGCTGACGACACGGGGCGCTATGCCTTGGTGATTTCGCGCCAGGAAGACCGCCCCAGCAACGCCAATGCCCAATGCGGTGTGGCCTGGATCGACATGGGCAATGGCGACGGCATGGTCGGTGGCTCGCCGCAATTCGCATCGCTCATCAACCGCCACACCCAGGTGCATGCGGACTTCAAGCACAGCTGGTTTGCCGTGACCCAACCGGGCACCGAAAAAGAGGCCATGGGCGAGTACCTGCCCTATGTGCTCAACCTCAAGGCCAAAGACCGCTTTGAAGCGCTGGGGTGTCCTGTCGACAAATCCAAACTCTGGGCCATGCTGCCCAAGTGACAAGAAATAGCCATCTCGATCTGTAGCATGGCTCAAACAATGGGAGACAAAAATGGACATGGATTACATCGTGATCGGTGGCGGCTCGGGCGGCAGCGTGATGGCCGGCCGACTGAGCGAGAACGCCGATGCGCAAGTGATGCTGCTGGAGGCCGGAGGCCAAGGCGACAGCTGGCTGGTCAACACCCCCGCAGCAGCGGTGGCGATGCTGCCGACCCGCATCAACAATTACGCTTTTGAAACCGTGCCGCAAGCCGGTCTGAACGGCCGCCGTGGCTACCAGCCGCGCGGCAAAGGGCTGGGCGGCTCATCGGCCATCAACGCCATGGTCTACACGCGCGGCCACCGCAGCGATTACGACCATTGGGCCGCACTGGGCAATGCGGGCTGGTCTTACGACGAGCTCTTGCCCTACTTCAAACGCAGCGAAAACAATGGCCGCATCCAAGACGAATTTCATGGCAACGATGGCCCCATGCATGTGTCTGACCTGCAGACCCACAACCCCTTTCAGCAGATCTACCTGAACGCCGCGCGTGAAGCGGGTTTCCCGATCAACGACGACTTCAACGGGGCCACGCAAGAAGGCTTAGGGGTTTACCAAGTCACGCAGCACAACGGCGAGCGCTGGAGCGCCGCGCGAGGCTACCTGCACGCGCACATGGGACAGCGCCAGAACCTGCATGTCGAAACCGGCGTTCAGGTCACGCGCATCCTGTTTGAAGGCCGCCGTGCTGTGGGTGTCGAGTGCATCCAGTCCGGCAGCAAGCGGGTGATCCGGGCGCGCCGCGAAGTGATCTTGTGCGCAGGCGCTTTGCAGTCGCCACAGTTGCTGATGGTCTCGGGCGTGGGGCCCGGTGCGCATTTGCAGCAGCACGGCATCGAGGTGCTGCACGACTTGCCCGGCGTGGGTCAAAACCTGCAAGACCACCCCGACTTCATCTTTGGCTACGCCGCCAAGAGCCTGGATCTGATGGGTATTTCGCTGGGCGGTACAGCTCATCTGGCCAAAGAGACCTTGAAATACATCCGCACACGGCAAGGCTTCATCGGCACCAACTACGCCGAAGCCGGTGGCTTCTTGAAAACAGCCCCTTCGCTGGCGGCGCCCGATGTGCAGCTGCACTTCGTGGTGGGCATGGTGGAAGACCACGCACGCAAGTTGCATGCGGCGCACGGCTATTCGTGCCACGTGTGCGTGTTGCGCCCCAAGAGCCGTGGACAAGTCACGCTGGCCCATGCCGATGCACGCCAAGCACCGCTGATCGACCCGGCCTTTTTGGCGCACGACGATGATCTGGAAACCTTGCTCAAAGGCTACAAACTCACCCAGCAACTGATGAACGCCCCCGCCTTGGCCAGCGTGCGGCACAAAGATGTGTTCACCACTGGGGTGCAGACAGACGATCAGATCCGCCACATCTTGCGCGAGCGCTCTGACACCGTGTACCACCCCATGGGCACCTGCAAGATGGGCACCGATGCCATGGCCGTGGTCAGCCCCACCCTGCAGGTGCATGGCCTCGAAGGCCTGCGCGTGGTGGACGCCTCCGTCATGCCCACCTTGATTGGCGCCAACACCAATGCCACCGTGATCGCGATGGCCGAAAAAGCCGTGGACTTGATCCGCTGAATGGCCACGGCAGACCGATATGATGGCAAGCACCTGCATTCAACACACTTGAAAACGAGAGACAACATGCCCCAAGCCGGCCTCATGATGAACCGCCCCCTGCTCATTTCGGGCATCCTCGAACACGGCGCCGCGCAGTTCGGTGACCAGGAAATCGTCTCACGCGAGACGCACGGCCCGCTGCACCGCTACAGCTATGCCGATGCGGCCAAGCGCGCACGCCAGTTGGCCAACGCGCTGGCCCAGATGGGCCTCAAGGCATGCAGCGCGGTCGGCTCCATCGCCTGGAACAACCACCGCCACCTGGAGGCGTATTACGCCGTCTCGGGCAGCGGCATGGTCATGCACACCTGCAACCCCCGCCTGCATCCACAGCAGCTGATCTATGTGATCAACCACGCCGAAGACGAAGTGGTGCTGTTTGACGCCACCTTTGCGCCGTTGGTCAAAGGCATTGCCGCGCATTGCCCCAAGGTCCGCGCCTGGGTGTGCCTGGCCGATGCGGCCAACACGCCTGCCATTGAGGGCGTGGCCAATGTGATGAACTACGAAGGCCTGATCACCGGCCACAGCGACACCTTCGACTGGCCCGAGTTGGACGAAAACACCGGCGCGGCCCTGTGCTACACCTCGGGCACCACCGGCAACCCCAAGGGCGTGCTGTACACGCACCGCGCCATCGTGATGAACGCGACCATGGCCTGCCTGCCCGATGTGTTGGGCCTGTCCACGCAAGAGACCATCTTGCCCGTGGTGCCCATGTTCCACATCAACGCCTGGTGCATCCCCTATGCCGCGCTGGTGGCGGGCACCAAGCTGGTCTTGCCTGGCCCCAAGCTCGACGGCCCGAGCCTCTACGAACTGATGGACACCGAACAGGTCACCATCAGCGCAGGCGTGCCCACCATCTGGATGGGCTTGATCCAACATGCCGAGCAAAACAACTTGCGCTTTGCCCACATGAAGCGCACCTGCGTGGGCGGCTCGGCCATGCCGATGGCGCTGATCGCCAAGTTCATGGACACCTATGGCGTGGAAGTGCGCCACGGCTGGGGCATGACCGAGACCACCGCCGTGGCCACCATGAGCAACCTGACCCGCGCCGACCTCCAAAAGCCCGCCGCCGAGCAGCACGCCATCGTGGCCAAGCAAGGCAAGACTGTTTCGGGCATCGAGATCAAAGTGGTCGATGAAAACGGCGTCACCTTGCCACGCGATGGCACCTCACAAGGCGAGCTGATGGTGCGCGGGCAGTGGATCGTGGAGCGCTACTTCAAGGCCGAACGCACCGCGCTGATCGACGGCTGGTTCCCCACCGGTGACATCGCCACCATCGATGCACACGGCACCATGCAAATCCGTGACCGCACCAAGGACGTGATCAAAACCGGCGGCGAATGGATCAGCTCGATCGACCTGGAAAACGCCGCTGTGGGTCACCCCGCTGTGGCCATGGCTGCGGTCATTGGCGTCAAGCACCCCAAGTGGGACGAGCGCCCGCTGCTGTTCATCGTCCGCAAACCGGGGCAGGCGCTGGAGAAGCAAGAGATCCTCGACTTCCTGGCCACCAAGGTCGCCAAATGGTGGGTGCCCGACGACGTGGTCTTCCTCGAATCGCTGCCCGTGGGCGGCACAGGCAAGGTTCAGAAGAACGACTTGCGCAAAGAGTACGGCGGCGTGTTCAGCTGAGTGAGAAATTTGCGGAATGCCTGATCGGCATCTGAGGAAAATCGCCCACGGGGTGGGCTCCTACAAAAACGATGGCCCTTGGGTCATTCATCGCCCACGGGGTGGGCTCCTACAAAAAACGACGGCCCTTGGGTCATTCATCGCCCACGGGGTGGGCTCCTACAAAACGACGGCCCTTGGGTCATTCATCGCCCACGGGGTGGGCTCCTGCAAAACGACGGCCCTTGGGTCATTCATCGCCCACGGGGTGGGCTCCTGCAAAACGACGGCCCTCGGGTCATTCATCGCCCACGGGGTGGGCTCCTGCAAAAACGATGGCCCTTGGGTCATTCATCGCCCACGGGGTGGGCTCCTACAAAACGATGGCCCTTGGGGTACACCTTGTAGGAGCCCACCCCGTGGGCGATGGGTGGTGGTCTACTGGGTTTGATCGCAGCGAGAGCACCGCTCCCACAAGTGAGCGCTCATGCCCAACCCATCAGGCCAGCTCCATCAAGCCGTTCTTCAAACCTTCGCGCTCGGCCGCTCGTTCATGCGGTCGCGCCAGGCCTGCAAGGCGCTCATGCCTTCTTCTCCCGGCACAAACTTCATAAGGCCCCGCGCAAACTCCAGCGCGCAAAACGCGGTGATGTCGGCGATGGTGAAGCGCTCACCCGCGATCCAAGGCTGGCTTTGCAGGCGCTGGTCAAAACCCCGCGCCACATCGCGCACCTTCTCGGCCTGTGAACGGCCGAACTCCGGGAACTGCGGCTTCTCGAGCGCAGCCAAGCCCGGGTGGCTGTGGCGGATGGCATTGGCGATGCCGCCCAGCAAATACAACTCCACCTGCCGGTCGGCCATCTCGATGAAGCCGCGCTCGTCGCCGTCCACACCCATCAGGTTGGGCTCGGGAAAGCGACCTTCCAGCAAAGTGCAGATCGCGCGGGTCTCTGTGATCACGCGGCCATCGTCCAGCTCCAGCGCGGGCACTTTGGCCAGGGGGCTTTTGGCCAAATATTCAGGCTGACGGTGCTCACCACCGTTCAGGTCCATGTTGACCATCTCGATGCCGGTGATGTTTTTTTCGGCCAAGAACATCAGCACCCGGCGAGGGCTGGGGGCGCGGTGGGCGGTGTAGAGCTTCATGGCTTGTCCTTGTTGGGCATGTTCTGGTTTTGGCCCATCTCCACCATCTTGCGGGCCTCTTCAGAAAACTTCTTGGCGGCATCGTCGCCGTCTTTGGTCAGGTTGATGCGCGACGGCGGCGCTTCGATGCCGCGCAACACTGCAGGGCGCTGGCGAATCGCATCGAGCCAACGCTTGAGGTGCGGCAGGTCGTCCACCTCCACGCCCGACCAGCGGTGCGTGCGCACCCAAGCCCAGTTGGCGATGTCGGCAATCGAATAATCGCCTGCCAGGTACTCGTGGTCTTTCAGGTGGCTGTCGAGCACGGTGAACAGGCGCTTGCTCTCGCCTTGGTAGCGGTCGATCGCGGGCTGGATTTTTTCAGGGAAGTAGCGGAAGAACACATTGGCCTGTCCCATCATCGGCCCGATACCGCCCATCTGGAACATCAGCCACTGCAGCACACGCGAGCGGCCCTTGGCGTCGGTGGGCATGAGTTGGCCGGTTTTCTCGGCTAGGTAAATCAGGCAAGCGCCCGACTCGAACACCGCAAAGTCGTCGGCCTCGCGGTCCACGATGGCGGGGATGCGCCCGTTGGGGCAAATGGCCAAAAACTCAGGCTGCTTTTGCTCACCCTTGGACAGGTCCAACACCTTGAGCGTGTAGGTCAGCGCCAGCTCTTCGAGCGCGATGGAAACTTTGTGCCCGTTGGGCGTGGCGGCGGTGTAGAGGTCGATCATGGCTGCAGGCTATCAGCCGTGCACCAGCGCGTCTGGCGCACAGATGACAGCCAGTCACGCGGCGGACAGCGCAGAACATTCGCAGCCATTCCAATCAGGGCATGAACTTTGACATCCCTCCAGAAATTGCGGCACTGCGTGAGCGCACCCGCCAATTCATTGCCGAACAAGTGATCCCCTTAGAAGGCGACCCGCGCCATGGCGCGCACGGCCCGTCAGAGGACTTGCGCCAAGAGTTGATTGGCCGCGCACGCGCTGCGGGCTTACTCACTCCCCATGCCTCGGTCGACATGGGCGGTCTGGGCCTGAGCCACATCGCCAAAGCGGTGGTGTTTGAAGAAGCCGGTTACTCCAACCTGGGGCCCACCGCGCTCAACATCCATGCGCCCGACGAAGGCAACATCCACCTCATGGAAGAAGTGGCCACCCCGGCCCAAAAAGAACGCTGGCTGCGCCCCCAAGTGGCGGGCCTGACCCGCTCGTGCTTTGCCATGACCGAGCCAGACCCTGGTGCGGGCGCCGATCCGTCGATGCTCAAGACCACCGCCGTGCGCGATGGCGACGACTACCTGATCAACGGCGTCAAATGGTTCATCACAGGTGCCGAAGGGGCCCATTACGCCATCGTCATGGCGCGCATGGAAGATGGCACGGCCACCATGTTTTTGACCGACATGGACAAGCCCGGCATTCGGCTGGAACGCAGCATGGACGCGATGGACAACTGCTTCACCGGCGGCCACGGCGTGCTGCGTTTTGACAACTTACGCGTACCGGCCACCGACGTGCTGGGCGAAGTGGGCCAAGGCTTTCGCTATGCACAGGTGCGGCTGGCACCGGCGCGCCTGACGCACTGCATGCGCTGGCTGGGCCAGGCCCGCCGCGCACACGACATCGCCCTGGACTACGCCAGCCGCCGCCATGCCTTTGGCAAACCGCTGGCCGAACACGAAGGCGTGGGCTTCATGCTGGCCGATAACGACATCGACCTGCACACCGCGCGCCTGCACATCTGGCACACCGCCTGGCTGCTGGACCAAGGCCAAAAAGGCGGCTACGAATCGAGCCGCGCCAAAGTGGCCTGCTCGGAAGCCGAATGGCGCGTGGTGGACCGGTGTGTGCAAATTCTGGGCGGCCAAGGCATGACGGCCGAAACGCCCGTGATGCGCATCTTCATGGACATGCGCGCCTTCAGGGTCTACGACGGCCCCAGCGAAGTCCACCGCTGGAGCATGGCGCGCAAGCTGGTTTACAAGGCGCAGCAGGCGGCGCAGGCGTGAGCGCACTTGACGTACAAAAACGCTACTGATTTCTGAACTGCCTATGCGGCAGTGAACGCGATGCCGCCAGCAAACTGGCCGACCTGTTTTTTCTGAGCTGCCTATGCGGCAGTGAACGAAGAAGGCGCAGGCCTGGGCCAGCTGACCAATTTCTGAGCTGCCTATGCGGCAGTGAACATCATGCAAGACGACCCAAAGCAATCTCCCAATTTCTGAGCTGCCTATGCGGCAGTGAACTTGTCTGATTGGGGTTTGTGCTTGTAGCACTGTTTCTGAGCTGCCTATGCGGCAGTGAACATTGCAGAGGATGCAGACGAGGGCGCAGACGATTTCTGAGCTGCCTATGCGGCAGTGAACCAGTTTGCTGATCACGGCCGTGGTGTTTCCCTTTTCTGAGCTGCCTATGCGGCAGTGAACGCCGTGGCGCTGATGTGGCCGTGGTCGATGAATTTCTGAGCTGCCTATGCGGCAGTGAACGAACGACCGCCGCGCCTGTGGCCTGACCCGTGTTTCTGAGCTGCCTATGCGGCAGTGAACGCCGGTGGCGGTGGCATTGAATGTGGCTTGGCTTTCTGAGCTGCCTATGCGGCAGTGAACTTGGTGAGTGCGCGCAGCTCTGGCATCCACTGTTTCTGAGCTGCCTATGCGGCAGTGAACGGCGTGCTGGCACTGATCGGCCTTTGGGCCGTTTTCTGAGCTGCCTATGCGGCAGTGAACCGGGACTTGGCGCCCATCTGGCTGCCTGGTACTTTCTGAGCTGCCTATGCGGCAGTGAACAAGGCTTGGTTAAAAAAACGTGAGGCCGAGCTTTTCTGAGCTGCCTATGCGGCAGTGAACGTGGTGATGTGGTCGGCGCTGTAGGTCTTCTTTTTCTGAGCTGCCTATGCGGCAGTGAACGCAAGTGCAAGCAAGTGCTCAGGGGTGATTGCGTTTCTGAGCTGCCTATGCGGCAGTGAACGTCAAGATGGATAAATCTGTACGCCGCCGAATTTTCTGAGCTGCCTATGCGGCAGTGAACAAGGATGCGACGACACAGGGCCGCCTTATCCAATTTCTGAGCTGCCTATGCGGCAGTGAACCACACGATCCCGACGAAAGACCGCCTGGGCTTTTTCTGAGCTGCCTATGCGGCAGTGAACGGATTTTTGGGACTCCCTGAGCTTTCCAGTCTTTTCTGAGCTGCCTATGCGGCAGTGAACCTGTGCAGGCTTTGCCCTTGTCTTGTCTGTTTTTTCTGAGCTGCCTATGCGGCAGTGAACGACATTTTCAAGGGAGCATAGACCAAAACGACTTTCTGAGCTGCCTATGCGGCAGTGAACGTTTCTGGCCCCTGTGCCTTGCCCATCTTAATTTTCTGAGCTGCCTATGCGGCAGTGAACTATTACAAATACGTGGAGGACGGCAAAGTGCTTTTCTGAGCTGCCTATGCGGCAGTGAACGTCAATGACTTGCTGACGACCGGGGCTGGTGATTTCTGAGCTGCCTATGCGGCAGTGAACTGATTGCCCAGCAGCTGCAGTCTCTGAGCATTTTTCTGAGCTGCCTATGCGGCAGTGAACGGCTTCAGCTTGTCCACTGCACGTTGGTACATTTTCTGAGCTGCCTATGCGGCAGTGAACGACACGTACAACGGCAAGTCACGCATTCAGTTTTTCTGAGCTGCCTATGCGGCAGTGAACGATCAAATGGGCGCATTGGGGTTCTCCTTGATTTTCTGAGCTGCCTATGCGGCAGTGAACAAGCTGGGCATTGCCGACCTGGACACCATGTTTTTCTGAGCTGCCTATGCGGCAGTGAACGTAGCGGCTTCGATTCTTTGCCCTTTCTCCCTTTTCTGAGCTGCCTATGCGGCAGTGAACTAGCGCCCGAGCGCTGCACACGGAGCGATGCTTTTCTGAGCTGCCTATGCGGCAGTGAACCACAATGTCGCGGTAGCGCGCAATCTTGGCCATTTCTGAGCTGCCTATGCGGCAGTGAACTTACGCTTGTTCTTCGCGCTCGCAAGATCAACTTTCTGAGCTGCCTATGCGGCAGTGAACGCCAGCGATGGCGGCAGTGAATACAAGGCTTTTTTCTGAGCTGCCTATGCGGCAGTGAACGCAATCGGGTATTGCGGCTACCGCAACAACCTTTTCTGAGCTGCCTATGCGGCAGTGAACTAGCACGCTTGCAGGATTTGGGCGTGGGGCAATTTCTGAGCTGCCTATGCGGCAGTGAACTCCGGTAATGCTCAGGTGTACGGCGATGCTCATTTCTGAGCTGCCTATGCGGCAGTGAACGGTCCAGTTGGGCAGGGTGGCGTGTGCGTATTTTTCTGAGCTGCCTATGCGGCAGTGAACCTTGAATTGTTCGGGTTCAAAAATGCTGAGTTTTTCTGAGCTGCCTATGCGGCAGTGAACTGACCCGGTCAACCCGGCGGCAGGCTACCCCTTTTCTGAGCTGCCTATGCGGCAGTGAACGCCGCAGCTACGTTTGACTTCGACATCGAGCATTTCTGAGCTGCCTATGCGGCAGTGAACTTGTGGCCCTTGTGCCAGATCGCGTAAAGCTCTTTCTGAGCTGCCTATGCGGCAGTGAACGCGTGCTTATCAGTATGGCCAGCGTTTTTGTTTTTCTGAGCTGCCTATGCGGCAGTGAACGTGCTGGCCAAGCTGAACGCAGCGGCCAACGATTTCTGAGCTGCCTATGCGGCAGTGAACAGCACTCAATTATCCCCAACCCATTGTCAGACCTGAAGATTTGAACAAAAAGGGGCTCAGCACCCAAATTTTCGATCCCACTGTAAGTCCTTGATTTATATAGACTTGCAGCGGGGCCGAAAAAAAGGGTCAAAACCAAAGCACTGTGGTCTGCGGGCTCAAACCATACGCACCAAACTCGCCTGGCACGGCTGCGGCCTGTTCCGATCCCAAACGAATGAACAGCCGAAAAGTTTGACCCGTGCTTTGGCTGCGCAGGGTCAAAAATGGCAGGTTCAGCATTTCGGATGCGCTGTCAGGGATGCGCTCTTGGGCTTGCTCTTCCGTCAGGCCATGGCGGCGCATTTGGCGGCGACGCAAGCGCTCGGGGCTGCTTTTGGCTTGCACACGACTGACCACGCGATGCAGGGCATCGGTGGGCACGGCCAACACAGCGCCACACGCCACATGGTCGCGCATGCCGGTGAGCCAATCCGTGGTCAGCAGTGCGTGCAGCGCCTGACTTGTGCCGTGCAGGCGCAGCACCTGACCCAGGGCATAGCGTGGGTGCGCACCGGTGCGTGATGCACGCACGGGTGCGGCATCACCCACGTCCATTTGCGGAAAGCTCACCCCAATGTTGGTGCGTGCGCCTGCCGCCAGCGGTTTGTGCAGCTTGGTGAACAGCGCCGCCATGAGCATGGCGGGTGCAAATTCAGCATCGGGCTGGAGCTGAATATCGACGTAATGGTCCATGGCGCTCAGTCCTTTCCGGATTCACCAAACACGCCACCGCGAATCAGGTTGGCCATGACGTAGTGCTGCTGCTCCACGGCAGGCACTTGGTCTTTGATGACCCAGCCATCGAGCAAGGTGTAAAAGTCTTGCTTTTCTTTGGGCTGGCGATAGGCCTTGCCTTGCGAAGTGACCGAGCCATAGGGCTCAACGGCAATAGGACCCAAGCCGCCTTCGTCGGGATACCAAGTGTCCACCGTGCGAATGGCATTGCCGAGTTTTTGCGAGTGGATGGCGGCAGCACCTTCTTGCTTGGCGGTTTTGCCCACCACATAGAGGGTCTTGCTTTTCTGCCCAGCGGTGCTGGAGCCTTTGTCCAAGATCAATTCTTGCGAAGGGAACACCTCTTGCCCTGCGCCCACGCGGGCAAAGGCAGTCACTTCAAGCAACGCATATTGCTGGCCCGACAAGCCTTGCTCAATCACCTTGGCCAATGCGGCCACGTCGCTGGTGCTGGCCGCTGGGGCGTCAAAGTTGCGCATCGAAAAGTCAAGCGCGTTGAATGTCCAGGTGTTGACGGCTTGACCGTCTTGCAGATGGCGCACTTGCACTTCGACCATTTCTGCGCCTACGCGGTTGCGCCACAAGAAACGGCCATTGGCCAAATTGCTGGCGTAGCGTTGGGCCAGCGTGGCAAAGCCTGCGGTGCTGGCGTAGCTGTCCACCACGGTTTTGAGTTTTTGCTGGTAGGCCGCACTGTTGCAGGCCGATGGCACACCAGCGCCGCCCAACACGCGCACAGTAAAGCGCGCTTGCAAGGTGTCGGCTTCGGGCGGAAGGGTGGCAACGTCGACGGTTTGCAAGTTGGGTTTTTCAATCTCTGCGTCGAGTTTGGCCGGGTCCATGTCTTTGGTTTTGAGGCGGTTGGAGATCGTGCCGCGCACAGACTTTTCGCGCACAAGCACTGCCGGCCAAACTTTGGCGTTGCTGCGGTCGGCCCACAGGCCCGAAGAAAAAACGGCGTCAGACGGGTCGAGCTTGCGCTCGAAAGCCAGAACGGATGCGGTTTTGAGGTCAGCGGTGTTTTTGGTAGCCATGATGAAAATTCCTTGAATGTGAGTGTTTCGTTTAAACAGGGGTTGAAGTCGGCGTTGGGCTGGTCACAGCGGTGCCGTTGTGCGTGACATACAAACCTGCCTCGGGCTGGGCGTGGTGTCGCCAGAGCAGGTCATTCAGGTTTTTGATGCGGTGCGGACCCACCCATTCGCCCAACGACAGCACGCTTTCGACAAAACGAAACGGCGTGTCGTTGTCGCGGGCGTTTTTGACATCGCCCGGCGCATACAGCGGCGAGATGGCGGCATAGCCCACGGGCAACGGCACCAGCCAGCCTGGCTTGCGGCGCGACACGGTCCAATCTTTAGAGACAACGGCTGGGGCATTGACGTCCTCTACATCGGCAGCGTCACCACCCTCGCCTTTAGCGTTTTCTGCATCGGCGGTGATGAGCGTGGGTGGCGTGTGATGCAAAGCGCACAAGTCAAGCAAGGCATCCAAAGCTGTGGATTCGGCACGCACTTTTTGCATGGCGTTCACATGATCAGCCAGCAACTGGGCGCGGCTGACCAACACAAAGCCAGGGGCCAAGTGACGGCGCAGTTGCGCAAAGGCACTGGTTTGCCCTTCACGGTTGGTGGGCCAGTCGATCCACTGCGCTGGGTGCTTGCCACGCTGCGGGTTGTGCAAGATGCTGCCGCCCGCCAAGCGCATGCCTTCGGCCTGGTGCAAAACCTTGGCTGCCAGTGCCTTGCATTGCTCGTCATTCAATGGGCAGTCATCACCCGACACGGTGATGAGCAAGCTCACCTCCATGTGCGTGCGCCCTTCTTCGACGATGGCTTGTGTGTTGCCGTCTTTGTCCAAAGGGTTGCGCGTCAGGTTGAACACTTGCGTGTATCGCCCCGGTGGCTGAAAAGTTTGCGGCTCGAACTGGTGGCAGGCAATGCCCACGCTGCCAAAACGCAAATCCAGACCTTGGCTGTTCAAGCGGCGTTGCAGTGCATGCGCAAAACCGGTAAAGGCGCTGGGCGGCGGAAAGCCCCAGGTCAATGGGCTGCTGATGGCGTTGGCGTTTTGCACACGCAAGCGCGGCAACAACAAGACCGCTTCAAAGCGTTCGGGCTTCATGGCAGCACCTCCAAAAACGTGTGTTTCCATTCGACAAATTCGGCATCACCCATGCGGATTTTGTCGGTGCTGATGGTGGCATTGAGCCAGCGTGCAAAGTCCTCGGCCACTTTGTCGCGCCATTCGGTGGCCTCGGGTGCCGCCAATGCGCTGTCAGCAGCGCCTATGGCTTCAGCTTGCGTTTCATGGGCTGCTTGCGCGGCTTCCAGCGCATCGCCATCAAGCCATTGCTTTTGCGACCAAGACAGCTTGCAAGCGGGGTCGGCGCTCCAACCTCCGTTCAGGCATTGCAGCTCGGTGGCGATGTCAAGCACGCGGTCGATGATGGCTTGCACCAACTCGGCTCGCTTATCGCGGATGTGCACGTTGTTATCCACATCGGCCACGCTTTCCAAAAATGGCCTGAGCGCCTTGGCAATCAAGTACACCGTTCGGTCACGCCCAATGACGGCTCGCTTGTCAAACACCGAAGTCACCCGCAGCGGCGGCTGCGTGCCTTGGTCTTTCCAGACCGGAGGCACGCTGGCGAGCAGGTAGTTGGCCCCACCGCGTTCGCTGTTGAGCTGGCTGACGCCTTGTGGATTGCTTCCACCCAGTTTACGTACCGCCATTCCGGGGTAGTCGCAATAGCCGTGGGCGTGCGGCTCCTTGGCGCGACGCGCTGTTCGGGCCGCTTTGGCCGCATCCGAAAAACGCGCTTCTTGCAAATGGGTGTGCACGCCATGAACCAATGCGGTGGGAAACAGCGGGGCCAACAGTTGGTAACTGTCATCGGTCAGCGGAAAGTACAACTGCTTGGCCAGGGTATTGCTGGCGGGGCCACCCTTACCCGCCAGAATGCCGACAAACGCCTGCGCCCATTGGCTGGCTTGTTCTGCATCGTCGCTCAAAGCTTGCAACGCAGCGCCGTCATACTGAGTCAGCAGCGAAAGCAAGCTCTGCCCCTTGTGCGGGCGTTTTAGCAATCGGAATACATCCAGTGCAGCGGCATTGCCCGTTACATCGTCGTTGCGCTGTTTCCCTAATGAATGCGTTCCCACCAAATACGGATCGGAACAGATGAAGGCATCCACATACAGATTGGTGCCACGCGCAGAAGGATGAATTCCCTTTAGTAAGTGACTGGCAGCCTGAATCCAATCTACCCGCTTGGCCGCATCAGCCAACCAGGTTTCACGCACATGCGCTTGCTGCAAGCTCAATCGCTGCGCCTGCACCTCGTCGTCATCGCCTTTGAGCTTGTCCAGCTTGAGCTGCAACCGCTCTTGAATGAACCCATCCACCAAGCCGCGCAATGCTGCGACTTCTTGGGGGTCCGGAATTTGAGTCACCATGAAAGCTCCCTTTTTGAATTGATTTGGTTGACTGACTCTTGAAACTGAAATTTGATTTGTTGGATCAACCCTCCATGGTTTTCAGCAAGTTTTCCGCGACATCCCAAGGTAGTCGCCTGCCTTGTTCTTGCATGGCCTTGTAGGCAACGCGGGCCACGGTGGCGGTGATGCATTGCTTGCGCACCATCTCGGTCACCAGCCAGATCGTGCCTTTGACTTCCACCCGTTCTGTTTCGGCCGCACTGCGCAAAGCCGCATCGCCCGTGAGCAAAGGGCATTGCTCTTGTTCTGCCAAGGCCAATGCAAACAAGTCGTTGCGGCTGGGGCGCTTGTATTTTTGGCTCAGGGCCTGCACGCGGGCCACGCCTTCGGCTGGCAGGCTTTTCACAATCAAGCCCATGTCACGCCAATGGGCATGGTGCTCGGCCAGTTCTTCGTAATAGAGCACATCGGGCACCGCAAATTGGTAACCCAGGCTGAACATGGGGGCCAGCAGGCCGCCCACTTCCACATCGATCAGGATGTTGGCGTCACTGATGAACGCCAGCATGGGCTTGCTCCACAGTGGCGTCCATTTGACGGATGCGGTGGAACTGGGTGAGCGGCATGTTGAGCAACTCGGCCGCTTTGGATTCGCCGATGTAGTCTTCCGCGAGCGCATGAAACACCAGTTGCTCAAAGTGATGGGCTTTCTCGGCGGGGTAAGCAGGGCCTGGTTCTGTCAAGTGCCAGCCTTTGGCTTTGAAGAGGTCGGCCTGCGTTTGGCGGTAAGCGGCGCTGACAATGCCCAGATCGCGTGCCCGGTAAAGAATGCCGCCCATGGACAGACCATATTCGGCCTTGAGCAGCGCCAGCTCTTGCAGCTCAATGGCGTTACGGTGCGTGCCCAGCTCTTGCAAAACAGCGCACCGGGGAAACAGAAATGCACCGGCAAAGCGGTTGCACACCAGCTCGGCATCCAGTGACGCACCGATTCGCTCAGATAGCAGCAAGTGCGCCAGCTCGTGCGCGAGCGTGAAGCGCTGACGGTCACCGGGCCAATGCCGCCCCACCACCACAACAGGCACACCACCGGCATGCGCCGCCAGTCCGTCAAAGTGTTTGTCACCATCGTCTTCAGTAATGAAGACGCGAATGCCCTGGTTTTCCAGGGTGCCGATCAGGTCAGGAATGGGGTTCATGCCCAGCTGCCACGCGTTGCGCACTTGCTCGGCAACCGCTTCGATGTGCGCCATGTCGGTGACCGTGGGCAAGTCAAGCGGGATGGCAAAGGCTTGGGGAGGCTGCGGAAAGAGCGCTTCCAATTCCATGCGCCGCTCGATCTGGTCGATCACGGCATGGGTGATGGCGTTCAGGCGTTTTTTGGGCAAGGCGCTGTGTTTGCGGTATTCCAGCCCGTCGAGCACCACGGTTTGGGGCCGAAAGAAGTAGGCCACGCGAACATTCAGGGCCTGCGACAACTTGAGCAACATGTCGCTGGGTGGGGTGGTTTCACCGTCTTCGTATTTTTTGATGGCAGCGTGCGATACGCCTACGCGCTCAGCCACTTCGCGCAAAGACAGTCCGGTGGCTTTGCGGGCCTGTTGAAGTCGGGTGTGGAGCATGTCGGGCTTTCTTGGGGTGAACTGGGGCTTGGCTCAGCAGGGTTTACATTCTATGGAGATTTTTTATATTTTGTAAACCCACAAGACCTTTTTGGCAGCTCACTCTTGCGCTCTTCGACGAAATCCCAGCATGGGGTGCCATGCCCAGACTTGGGTACCCTCGCCCTTAGGCAAGCCCAAAGCCCCAAACCGCCTTGCCAATGGATCGACGCCCTGGGCTTTGGTTTCTGCCAACTCGGTCAATTCGGTCATGTAAGGACGCACCGCCCAAGCGCTGATGGCCGGGTTCTCGGGAAGGGCCAAAGGCGCAAACAAGTTGTCGTAGTTTTGTTTGCGCTGTTCGTCATCCAGCGTGCAAAACTCAAAGCCGTCTTCGTCTTCGGTAGGCAGCAAAACAAATTCCACATGGCCTTGCGGGTCGTGCCTGAAGGGTTTGCTGCGTTGCTCCACCCCGGTCAAATGGCTCAAGGTTTGCCACCAGCGGCGCACGGTCAACTCTTCATCCACCTCGTCGTCTGGCTGGTCTTCGGGGGCGAGCGTTTCCATCACACCGCCCAGGCGGGCGTGTTCCAGATCGGTCAAGCGCTGGTCGGCTTGCAGGGGGCTGTGTTGGGTGATTCGGGATGTGGCGTCCAGCTGTTGCCATTCTGGGTCGCGCAGCAGGTCGTTGAGCGCGTGAGCCGCCAACGGATGGCCTGCAGTTTCAAAGCCAGGCCGTGTGAAGGCGGCACCGCCCGGGTTTTCCAAGGCCTTGAGGTTGTGCGACAACAGAGCGATATTGGGCACTTGCACAGCACCACTGCGGTGGCGGCGCACGCGGCCAGCCAGCTGGATGATGCTGCGCATGGACGAGGGCTCGACCACGGCCCAGTCATAGTCGTGGTCGCGCCCGACTTCGGCCACGGCGGTGGCCAGCGCCACAAACAGGTGATCGGCTTCTGGGTGGGCGTCAATGGCTGCGCGTATGGCGGACTTGCGCAATTGGGCCATTGGGTCTTTGTCTTGACCATGGCGTTGTAGCACTTGGTCGATGGTGTGCTCCAAGCCCGAGCGAACCAAAAGTGGGTGGCGCGAGTGGTACACGCACAAATGGATGCGCACACCCTCGGGCATGGGCATGTCGTGCAAAGCCATGGCCACGTCAATCAGCGGGTCGATGTTGGCCATGCGGACCAAGCCAAAGCTCACGCGTTGGCCGCTGGGCTGTCCTGGGGAGGTTTGATCAACCGTGTGGTTTTGCGGGTGGCGGTGCAAATCCAAAGCGGCTTTCAAAATCACTTGGGCGTATTCCCGGCGAATCTGTAGCGTGCTGGTGGCCTGGATGTTCACCGGCACGATGTGCGCTTGTCGGCGTTGATCGGTGCGGTGTTGTGCCGCCAGGTGTGCAACGCGCTTATGCACAAAGGCACTGTGGCTTTGCAAGTAGCTGTTTTCGTCGGCATGTTCACTGTGGGCGGCACCGTTTTCATCAAACCACGCGCAGCACACCGAAACGGCCAGCCCCGGTTGGCCCCGGTTTTTTTGAAAACTTTGCCGACCCGCCAGATAGGCGGCAAACAAGCCTTGAATCAAGGCAGGTGGCAACGTTGCAGAGGACAGCAACACACGACTGCCCATCAAACCCGCCCAATGCACCAGGCGCGTGAGCGCATACAGGTCTTCGATGCCAAAGTCATCGGGCTCGTCCAGCACCAAATCAGAAGTGAGCAAGCGCAGCATGGGCACGATGTGGTGCCCGCCGCGTGTGGCTTCGCACGCGGGCATGAGGTGGTCAACCGTGCAGACCAACACGGGGGCGTGCAGAAGTTGTTGCGCGGCTTGTTTTTGAGGATCGCTGCCACCCAGGTATTCGCTCAAGGGGCCGGGATGGAGCGTGTTGTCATATTGCACCTGGGTGTTGCTGGGCACCAAGTCATGCGCTGATTCGCTGCCTGCACTTTCCAGGGTGTTTTCTGTTGCATTGGCTGCCGCGCTTTGCTTTTTGTTGTGCTCATGCAGTGCGCGCACGGCGCCACCACCCACCATCACAGCCAATTCGTCTGAGCCCAAGCCCATGCGCACACGCAGAGCATCGCCAGTTTGCAAGGTGAGGGTGCGCAAGCCCAAAGCCACCGTGAAGCGTGCACCTTTTTGCGGGTGCGCCAAGGCGTACATGATGCGGGCATTGGCCAGTGTTTTGCCGCAACCCGTCGAGGCCATGTTGACGCCGAAGAAACCCTGCTTTTCGCTACTGACTTGCAAGGCAGTGGCCAAGTCGAAGGCTTTGTCTTGCCACGCGAATCTGGCACTGCCACTGCGTTGCTTGAAAGCGCGGTGGTTGTGAATGCGGGGCAAGCTGGCATCGAGTTGGGGCAGGCTGAGTGCGATGCTGTGCGCACCCTTTTCAACACCAATCAAGTGTTCGTCTAGGCGCTGCTTCAAGGGACTGCCCTCTTTCTTGCGGTCGGTGTTGGCGTAGGCCTTGTAAGTGGCATCACCCAGCTTGCGGTCACCTTCGATGCTGGAGAAATGGTGATCCGCCAGGATGAGTGTGAGACGAGCCATGTGCATGGCATGCGGGTTGTCTTTGAACCATTTATTGTCTTTGTTCATCAGACTGGATCGCTCCAGCATGCGCAGGGCCAAGGTCGCAGCGCGTTTGCGCCACTTTTCGCTGTGATGCGGCAATTGGGCGGTAAAGGTCCAGCAGCCCATCAAGGCTTTTTGATGGGCTTTCGGATCGTCGTCTTCACTGACTTGGATTCGACTACCGCACCAACTGGCTTCCAAGCTGAGATCAATTTTTTCAAGTCGCTTTAACTTAAAGCCCACCAGATCTTTGGGCTTCAAGTCAGGTGTCGGCAAGCGATGGTGGCTCACGACGAGCCAACCAATCGCTTGCGCCAATGGCGACAAACCTTCAAGCGGTGCATGAGAGCCAGGACTGACACCATCAGAAAAGAGATTGACGAACCATTGCTGATTGACAGCATTTCCGCCATCGACCAATCGTTGCAACCACACAGCATCTGGGTCTTTGCCTACAAATGCCTGAAACAAGCGCAATGACACCCATTCGTGCCGATAAGGGTCGGCCAATTTGCCTTGGCCTCTGAGCTTGGCCTGAAACGTGTCATTGGCCTTGCCAAAGTCATGAAACAGCGCCGCCATGGCCGCCAACAAGCGGATGTCGTGGGCGGTGTGCCAGTCGTGTTCGTCGTCTTGTCGCAAGATGTTCCGTTCGGTCATGTTGGTGGGTGTGGCCCCGTTGGCGTTGAACTGTTTGGCATCACCGACGACCCAGAGCAACTCGCTGTGGTTTTGGCCGCGTATCCAGTGGCAAGCCACGGCGGTGTTTTTTCGAGCTGTTTTGCGGAGCAACATGCGCAAGGTGTCCAAGCCCTGCTGGGTGATGGGCGTTTGCCAAGTGCGGTCGCCTCGCCGCTCGGCAAACTGGTCCAGAATGCGGCGCGTTTCTGTCAATGCCCGCTTGGTGCATTGACTCACCAACAAAATATTCATGGTGCAAGCCTGCCGATGGTGACCGCAATGTCTTTGAGCTGGTCGATCATGAAATCCAGCGCCTCAGTCTGCGTGAGCTGCTCGATGCAGGCGCGGCGAAAGGCTGCTTCGTCATCGCCACGCATGGCAGACACAAAGGCCTGTGGCAGGATGTGCGCGTCTTTTACCAAGTCCGCTACATCAAACACCAAACCACCTCGGCGTGTTTTGCCATGCAGCACGGCCAAGCCGTGGGGCAAGCCCAAAACCCAGGTCGCGCTGGCGGCCAATCCATACGCCAGGTAATTGCCGTGGTCCAAAAATCGGTTGGCTGGGTCGGTGCCGCCGCCGCGTTTGGAGCGTGTGAATTCGCCGTAACCCATCGCATTCACAGCCATCTTGTAAAGCTGCTTGGTCAAGTGCGCTTCAGCAGCCAAGAGGTGGTTGGTGTCAGCGGCGGCGTCAACACTGTGCTGCGCGGCGTCCAATGCCGCACCCAAAACGGCAGGATCAACCAGAAAACCTGCCTCGCGCAACGGTCGGGCGCTACCCCAGTGCTGACGGATGCGCGCCAGGCGAATGGTTTGCAGCGTTTTGGCAGCTTGCAACCGCAACGCATCGTCAAACCAAAAGCGCACCCAGTGTTGCAAATATTCGGTGGGTCGGTATTCGCTTTGCGGTGAGAACCAAGCGACTTCGACATCCATTTCATTGGCACTGAACAGCGGCGTACCCCCGCCTCCGCAAAACCCGACCAGCACGCCCGCCTTGGCCAATTCGCGCATGGCCGCTTGCGTGACCGATGTGCCGTTGCCCAACAGCACTGTGGTCGTATTCGCAATGGGAATGTTCCAGTACAACGAGCGCTTGCCCTCGTCGGTCACAAACTCCACTCGACCGCCATTGCACAAGACGCGGCAGTATTCCAAGTAGTACAAGTTCGCGCGCTTGGATATCAGGATTGATTTGAGATCGCCAGACGCTATCGATGGCTTCATATAAATTATTTATGAAATACTTATTATCAAATAAACACGCAACCAACTGCCATGAGCCACCGCAGAACTCAACAGCACACCCCCGACATTGACAACCCTACCTGGACCAAAAAAGACTTTGTCCAAGCACAGCCTGCGCGTGAGGTGCTGGCCAGCATCTTCAGCCCAGCGAGCACAGACGCTTTACTGACACCACGCGGTCGCCCCAAGGCAGATGCGACGAAGGTGCGGGTCGGCATTCGGCTGTCACCCGAAGTGCTGGATCATTTCAAAGCCAGCGGCGATGGCTGGCAAACACGCATTGACGCTGCGCTGCGTCAATTCATTGCGGAGCACCCCGGCACAAGGTGACCGTCTGTGCGCCGTTTTAAATCAAGCCTGCAAGACCACGTATGCCGCTGCAATGTTCGCGTGAAACGCCTGCGGCAGTCGCGACCACAAATGCACGTCCACCAGCATGGGCAAGTCGCTGGCTTGCAAGGCATCTTTCAGCTGATCCCAGCCTTGTACGTCTTGGCTCAAATTTGCGGGGTTTCGCAGCACCAAGTCCAGGTCGCTGCCTTCGTGGGCATTGCCGTTAACGCGGCTGCCATAGGCCCACACTTGTGCATGGGGGGTGTGCAAGGCCAGCAGTGCTTGCAGCTTCTGACGATGGCGCTCGGACAAGTCGAGCGCAGCCAGCTCAAGCGCTGGCATCAAACACCTTTTGCAGTGCAGCGGCCAAGACGCGCACATCTTGCAAGTAGGCAGGCAAGAGCTGCAAGGTGTCGTTGGCAAAGCCTGCACCGTAGTCATGCGCGGTGCTGTTGCGATTGGCCCGATAGGCCAGCCAACGCTCTACCTCGGCGCTGCTCAATACACCGTGCTTACCCGCATGGCGCAACACATCGTTGAACACCAAGGCGTCTACGGTGCGGGGCGATGCCTCAAAGGCTTTGAGCGCTTTTCGCAGCAACTTGCCTGCGGTTTCCAACGACAGCTCGAAGCTCTTGATGGCGGCGTTGCGGTACAGGTCAAACAACACGCCATCTGTGGCTTCGGGGTGTTGTTTGACCCCCAATATGGCTTGCTCCAGCGTGTCACACCTTCTGTTGAGTTGTTGCACGTCCAGCGCCATGTTTTTGCTCCTGTAGAGCCTGCGACTGTCAGCGCTTGGCCGCTTCCAGCGTATCCCGCGTTTGCATGGCCACCTTGCGGGCAGCCGCGGCAAAGTCATCACCGCTCGATGCATAAAGCACCGCACGCGATGAGTTGACGATGATGGGGCCGGCGCTGGAGCCATCGGGGTTGGCGCGCCAGCCGGCCTTGACGGTGGCCACGGCGTCGCCGCCTTGTGCGCCCACGCCGGGGATCAGCAGGGGCACGGTGGGGGCCAATGCGCGCACGCGTTCGATCTCGGCCGGGTAGGTCGCACCGACCACCAGACCCAGCTGGCCGTTCAGGTTCCAGGGACCTTGGGCCAGTTTGGCGACGTGCTCGTACAGCAATGGCTGGCCTTCCACAGACGCGAGGCGTTGGTTTTGCAGGTCGTCACCGCCGGGGTTAGAGGTGCGGCACAGCAAGAACGCGCCTTTGCCGTGGTACTTCAAATACGGGGCCACCGAGTCCCAGCCCATGAAGGGCGACAGGGTCACGGCGTCGGCGCCGTAGCGCTCGAAGGCTTCGATGGCGTATTGCTCGGCGGTCGATCCGATGTCGCCACGCTTGGCGTCCAAGATGATCGGCACATGGGGTGCCACGCGGCGCATGTGCTCCATCAGGCGCTCGAGCTGGCCTTCGGCGCGGTGGGCGGCAAAGTAGGCAATTTGGGGTTTGAAGCTGTTCACCAGATCGGCGGTGGCATCGACGATGGATGCGCAAAAATCGTAGATCTTGTTCGAATCGCCCTTGATGCGGTCCGGGAACTTGGTGGGCTCAGGGTCCAAGCCCACACAAAGCATGGAGCCGTTTTGGCGCTCGGCGGTGCGCAACATGTCAAGGAAGGTCATGTGCCCATTTTAAAGGCGAGGGCTAAGATGCCGGTCATGCACAAACTCACACCACGTCAATGGACTGTTCTGGTCCTGCTCACCCTCGTTTGGGGCGTCAACTGGCCGATCATGAAAATCGGCGTCACCGGATTTCCGCCGCTGACCTTTCGGACCATTTGCATGTGGCTGGGCACGCCGGTGTTGGGCTTGGTGCTGCTGGCCCAGGGCGTGCCGTTTCGCATCGAGCGCAAGCATTGGCGCGAGCTGCTAACCCTGGCCACTTTCAACATGTTTTTCTGGCACGGGCTGATCATCGTGGCGGTGCAGTCTTTGTCCAGCGGGCGGGCGGCGATTTTGGGTTACACCATGCCCATGTTTTCTGCGGTGCTGGGCGCGCTGGTGTTTGGCGATCGGCTGGCCAAGCGGGCTTGGGGCGGGGTGGCGGCGGCATCGCTGGGGGTGGTTTTGCTGCTGTGGCACGAGATCTCCAACCTGAGCGGCAAGCCCTTGGGCGTGTTGCTGGCTTTGGGCGCGGCCAGCACCTGGGCGCTGGGCACACAGCTGCTGCGGCGCACCAAAATGCCGGTGCCCACGCTGACGATTTCGTTTTGGATGGCAGCCCTGACCACGGTGGTGATGACGGCATTGGCCTTGTTGCTCGAGCGCGATCAATGGCATGCGCCGTCCGATGCGACTTGGGGCGCCATCGCTTTCAATGCCTTGCTGGTGTTCGGCTTTGCGCAAGCGGCCTGGTTCTACCTGGCGCGCAGCCTGCCGCCCGTGGCCTCCACGCTCAGCGTGATGCTGATCCCGGTGCTGGGGGTCTTCAGCGGCGCGGTGCTGCTGGGCGAGGTGCTGCACTGGCAAGACTGGGCCGCCGTGGGTTTGATGATGGTGTCGATCGCGGCGGTGCTGTGGCCGCAAAAAACCGCTGCTTGAATATCAGCCCTGCGCCGTCTTGAGCGCCAGCACCAGATCGGCCCAGGCCTTGGCCTTGTCGGCAGGGTTGCGCAGCAAATAAGCGGGGTGGTAGGTCACCACCACCGGCACGCCTTGGTAGGTGTGGACCTGACCGCGCAGCTTGCCGATGGGCTCGGTCGTTTGCAGCACCGATTGCACGGCAAAGCGGCCCATGAGCAAGATGATCTTGGGCTGCACCAAAGCCACCTGCCGCGCCAGATAGGGCGCACAGGTGGCCAGCTCTTGCGGCGTGGGGTTGTGGTTGCCCGGTGGTCGGCACTTGATGGCGTTGGCGATGTAGACACCGCTTTCGCCTTCGCTCTCGCCCTTCGCCTGGCGGCTCAGGCCCACGGCCTTGAGCATGTTGTCGAGCAATTGGCCGGACTGGCCCACAAAAGGTTCACCCGCTTGCTCTTCTTCCTCGCCTGGCGCTTCGCCAATGACCATCCATGGGGCCTGTGGGTCGCCCACGCCAAAGACAGATTTTTTGCGCTGAGCACACAAGTCACAAGCTTGGCAAGCCGCCGCGGTTTCTTGCAGCGCGGTCCAGTCCATGCGGTCCACGCCTTCGGCCAGCGGCCGGGTGGGCAGCAGCGGCACCGGCACAACCGCAGGACGTGCTGGCGCAGGTCGAACGGGTGCAGCTTGCGGGGGGCGTGGCGCCACTGACGGGGCGGCGGTGGGTGCTGTGGAAGCTGTCGCGGTCGGCGCCGCCGTTGTGGCCGACAGATGTGCCACCGTAGACACCACGGCAGAGGCCGCTTCGGGCGCTGACGCAGCGGGCATGGCTTGGGCCGCAGGCTCGGCCGGGGTGGATGGCCACCACACGCGCACGCCCATCTCGGCCAGCATGGCGCGTTGGCGGTCGTCCAAGTCAAATCGGGTGGGGTCGCTCATCAATACGTCCGGTTCACAGCTTCAAACTCATCACCACCGCGTGTTCACGCTGCTGGCGGTCTGCAGGATAGTAATCCTTGCGCAGGCCCACACGGACAAAACCGTAGCGCGTGTAAACCTGCAAGGCGCGGGCATTGCTCTGGCGCACCTCCAGCCACAGCGTTTGGGCGCCCACGTTGCGCGAGATCAGTGACAAGGCATCCAACATCATGTGGCCCCAGCCTTCGCCCTGGTGCGCTGGCGCCACGGTGATGTTGAGCAGATGCATTTCTTCCACGCCGTGCATGGCCAGAAAATAGCCCAGCAGTTCGTCGCCCAGCCACAGGCATTGGGCATCGAACAGCGGGTTCAATGAATCCCTGAAATTGCCGCGCGACCAAGGGTGGCTGTAGGCCGCTTGCTCGATGGCCATGACCGCATCGAGGTTCTCGGGCGTCATGGTCCGCAAGGTCACGGCATTGCGGATGGCTTCGGTCGGCTGCGCGCGGCCTGAGGGCATGACAGCGCTCATGGGTTTGAAGCCACCTTGGCCGCAGCGGCCTGGGCTTTCATGGCCTCGCGCTCGGCGGTGGTGTTGGCCACTTTGTCGCGGATGTACAAGGGCATGGCCTGATCGGCCGGCACGGCCAGGCCTTGCGCCCAGAGGCTCGGGGCCAAGCGCAACAATGCCGCCGCTGTGGGCAAAGCCTGGCAACGATCGCCTGGCATGACCAGACGGGGGCCATAGGCTTCAAACACATTGCCCGCCAGCAGCTGACTGCCGGGAGCCTGCATTTTTTCGGGCGCACTGACCTGCAAGGCCGACGAGCCTTGCCAAGACTGGCTGGCCAATGACCATTGGTAAGCGGCGCTGTAGACCTCGTTCATGCGGGCGTCCAGCATGGCCAGCACCGACAAATCGGCATCGGCTGCACCACCTTGCACACGCTGCCAACGCGCCTCTTCGGCCACGGCCAACAAAGTGTCGACCGGCAAGACCGGAATGTCGGCACCAAAAGCAAGGCCCTGGGCCACAGCGCATGCGGTGCGCAAACCCGTGAAGGAGCCTGGGCCCCGGCCAAACACAATGGCCGTCAGCGAAGCCAGCGGCATGTCGGCCTCGGCCAACATGGCCAGCACCGCCGGGATCAAACCGCTGGACGACTGCGCGCCACCGGGCAGGGTCTGCACCCAGACCCGCTCGCCCCGGGCCACGGCCAAGGACAAGACATCGGTGCTGGTGTCAAACGCCAGCCAGCGCAACTCGGGCGTGGTCGGGCTCATGCCTTGACTCCAGCAGCGGGCACAGGCTTGGCCTGTCGCACCCCAAACAAAATGCCGCCGGTGACCAGCGCCAGCCCGGCCAGCAAGTTCCAGTGCATGGGTTCACCCAAGAACCACACCGCCCCCAAGGCCGACAAGCCCGGCACCAAGGCGGTGATCATGGTCGATCTCACGGGGCCGAAGTGACGCACCATCTGCGTGAAGGTGATGCCCGAAATCACCACCGAGCCCACACCCTGAAAGGCGGTCTGAAAAAGGATCTCGGACCAAGGCGCTTGCGTCAAATGCGTAGGCAGCACGCCTGTGAAGGTCAACAGCGCATAAGCGGGTACAAAGAACACAAATGCAAAAGCGGTGATGGCCATGGTGGCACGCACCGCGTCCAGCCCATAACGGCGCACCGTGACGCTGTAGGCAGACCAGCAAAAAGCCGCCGTCATGAACAGCACATCGCCCTTCCAGACATCACCGCCATCGAAGGCCCTCAGCAAGCTCACACCGCCGACCAGCAAGTCACCCATCACGATGAAGCCCAAGCCCAGCACGCGGCTGTTCGGGATTTTTTCGCGCAGCACCAGCCAAGCCAACAAAGTGGTCCACAAGGGCAAGCTGCCCGGCATCAGGACTGAGGCGTGCGCTGCAGGGGCAAAAAAGAAACCGCTGTAGGCCAACACAGCGTAGAGCAAGCCGCCAAAAAAGCCGGCACGCACCGTCTGCCCCCAAGGCAGTGGCGACAAGCCGAACAATGAGCCCACCTGCTCGCCGCGCTGGCGGGCCGGTCGCATGAGCCACCAGGCCCAGGGCAAGAGCACCGCACTGGCGCCCAAAATGCGGGCCAGCGCAATGTCCAGCGGCAACAACCCACGCGAGGCCGAGGCCCGCGCAATGACAATGAAACCGGTCCAGATGAGCACCGTGATGACTGCCGAGGCCAAGCCCACGGTTCGTGAAGAAAATCGCATGGCGTCGATCATACGGCCCACTCGAAGGAGGACTGACCGTTAGACTCCTGTCATGAAGAATGAATACCCGGGTTTGCACCCTTTCTTGAGTGGCTGGATGGGCTTTTGCATGGCCATCAGTGCAACGGTCGGCCATGCCGCCGACTTGCCCCGCGCCGCCCTGCAAGCCCTGCGCCAGGCCAACGTGCCGCCCTCGGCCGTCAGTGTGCAAGTCACGCCCCTGAACAGCGCCAGCCCACGACTGGCACACCGGGCGAACGTCGCCAGCAATCCCGCCTCGGTGATGAAACTGATCACCACCTATGCCGGCCTGTCCTTGCTGGGCCCGGACTTCACCTGGCGCAACCGCGTTTATGCCGATGGGCCGATCAAGGACGGCGTGCTGCAAGGCAACCTGATCGTGCGCGGCAGCGGCGACCCCAAGCTGGTGATCGAGCGACTGCAAGACCTGATGGCCCAGCTGAGCGCCTTGGGTCTGCGCGATGTGCAGGGTGACATCGTGCTCGACCGCAGCGTGTTCGAGATCACACCGCGCACCGAAGCGTTTGACGACGAACCGCTGCGCCCCTACAACGTGAGCCCCGATGGCTTGCTGCTCAATTTCAAGGCGCTGATCTACACCTTCACGCCCGATGCCGCCACCGGCCAGGTCAGCGTGCGGGTGGAGCCGCCTTTGGCCGGGTTCGATGCGCCTCGCACTGTGCCCATGGGCAACGGCCCTTGCCAGGACTGGCGCAGCCAGCTGCGGGCCGACTTCTCTCAGGCCCACCAAGTGCGCTTTGCGGGCAGTTACCCGGCCAGTTGTGGCGAGCGGCCTTGGCCTGTGGCTTACGCCTCGCCCGAGGTGTACGGCAGCAAACTGGTCCAGGCGGTGTGGCTGGCCAGCGGCAACCGGCTGGGTGGCCAGGTGCGCTACGGCAAGCTGCCTGCTGCAGCCCGCTTGCTGCTGGAGGCACCCTCGCTGCCGCTGGCCGATGTGATCGCCGACATCAACAAGTTTTCCAACAACGTGATGGCGCAGCAGTTGTTTTTGACCCTGTCCAGCGACATGGGTGCACCCGGGCGCTTTGAGGCCTCTCGCCTGCGAGTCTTGCAGTGGTGGCGCCAGCAGTTTCCGGCGCAAGACGAGCCGGTGCTGGACAACGGCTCGGGCCTGTCGCGCACAGAGCGCAGCAGCGCGCAGGCCCTGACGGCCTTGCTGCAAGCGGCCAGCAGCGGACCTCATGCGGCGGCGTTTCAAAACTCCTTGTCTGTGGCCGGGGTGGACGGCACCAGCGCACGATTGCGCGAGCGCAACCCCAACTCACCCGTGATCGGACAGGCCTGGCTCAAGACCGGCTCTTTGCGCGATGTGGCCTCGGTGGCCGGTTATGTGCAAGGCCAAAGCGGCCAGCGTTACGCGGTGGTGGCCATCATCAACCACCCCAATGCCAACCAAGCACGGCCTGCGTTGGACCAATTGCTGGAATGGGCCGTGCTTGACACGAACAACACCGACAGCCCGCGCACCGTGGCCAAACGCCAGCGACAATAAAGCCATGAACCTGATCGACTGGGTCGGCACCGCAGCCGCCATCCTGACCACCGCCAGCTTTGTGCCGCAAGCCTGGCACACCTTCCGCACACGCGATGTGAGCGGCATCTCGCTGGGCATGTACAGCCTGTTCACCGTGGGCGTGGCGCTGTGGCTGGTCTATGGCGTGCTGATGATGGCCTGGCCCATCATCATCGCCAACACCATCACCACCAGCCTGGCGCTGATGATTTTGGTGATGAAATTGCGCTACCGCTGAAGCGCGCGTCTACTGGTTTACTGGTATTTACCCCATAACCCTACAAAAGGTTTCGTCCTAGCATGGAAAAAGAACGGTCGTTCTTTTCACAACAACAGGAGACGAGGCATGCGAAATGTGGCGAGATTCGGATGGAGCGCGGGGCTGGCGGCGCTCGTGGCTTTGGGGCTGGCGGGTTGTGGCGGCAATAACAGTCTGCCCTCCAAAACGGCAATCAGCAAGGTTTATGTCATGGGTGACAGCTTGGCCGATGTGGGAACGTTCGGCATCAAGTTCACAGTTCAAGACTCATCAAACGCTAAAGGCTTCCCCATTTGGCCTCAGATCGTTGCCAGTAATTTTGGACTTGACGCGCTGTCGCAATGCAACGCATACGTTGGGCAACTCACGTATGACTTGTCTGGCAATTGGACAAACGAGAGTTACGCAGACAACACCCAACCTGGGTGTACCAATTACGCCATTGGTGCTGGTCGAATCATAGTGCCAGCCGACATCAAAAATGCTAGCGCCAACTCTGCGAATCCCCGAAACATCGTTAACCAACTCATCAAACGTGCGAATGGCGGCAATTACGTCTCCACTGACCTTGTTTTAATTGACGGAGGAGGAAACGACGCTGCCGATCTAGTTGGCGCATATCTTGGTTTGGCTCAAGGACCCTCCGGCATAACGGCGTATCAAACCCTCCTGTTACAACAACTCGATCTCTCAACCTTGGGTACTCTGCTTTCGATTCCCAATACTGGTCCGGCGCAAGCTGCTGGTGCTTATATGCTCAAGCTGGCTGACACGTTCTATGACCAGATCAAGTCACAGGTTCTGGACAAGGGCGCAACACATGTCGCTGTTCTAAACATGCCAGACATCACGCTGACCCCACGGTTTCAAATGGTCCTCGCTGGCGTTACTGCGCAATCGGATGCAGCAACCGCTCAAGCATTGCAAGGTGCAATTCGGCAATGGATAAGCGCTTTTAATACAAGACTTAAAGCCAATATCGGAACTGATGCACGTGTGGCCTTGGTCGACTTTTATACAGATTTCGGGGACGAAGTTACCAACCCCACAAATTACGCTTTGAGCAACACAGCCGATGCTTCTTGCCCAATAACTGGCGTTGGAAGCGATCAATTGCCCACTTACACTTTTCCAACTTGCACTTCATCCGCATTAGATGGCACCACGGGCAAGACACCTGGTTGGTGGAAAAAATACGCATTTTCGGACGGATTCCACCCCACCCCTTACGGCCACAGCTTGCTGGCCGCCTCGGTGTCCCGCGCTCTGGCCCGCGCTGGCTGGCTCTGAAATTCAAGGAGACTCCACATGAAAAAAATTCTTTTGACTCTGGCCGCTTTGGGCAGTCTGTCAGCTGTACAAGCTCAACAAGCAGGCTCATGGCTGATTCAAGGCGGTATGACGCGCATTGCCCCCAGCGTCAGCAGCGGCACGCTCAGCGCCCCATCCCCTTCAGGCACCACAGTCGATGTGGGTGCGGACAACCAAGTCACGGCCCAAGTGACCTACATGGTGGATCAAAATTGGGCCGTCGCCGTCCCCCTGGGACTGGGCTTCAAACACAAACTCTACGGCACAGGTGCCATTGCAGGCGTTGGACAGATCGGCACAGTCACCGCATTGCCCATCAGTGTTTTTGCCCAATACCGATTTGGCGAGTCCAATGCCAAATTCAGACCTTATGCCATGTTGGGCCTGAGCTACGCTTATTTTCACGATGCCCAAGGCAGCGCCACACTCAACAGCTTGAACCCCTTGAACCCCGTGGGTGGCAGCACAGGTTTAAAGGTTGACTCCAAATTCGCCTTGAGTCCAGGCTTAGGCATGGCCTACCAAGTGGATGACCGTTGGTTTGTGGACTTTTCTTATACCAAGTCCTTGTTGAAAACCACGACCACCTTGTCGACGGGTCAAAGCATCAACACCACCCTCAACCCCGCGATCATCACCTTGGGTGTTGGCATGCGTTATTGATCGCACCAGCGACGATGCTTGAAACGCCCGCTACTGCGGGCGTTTTGCTTTTCACCCTCAGGCGGCCGCCCTTTGCAGGCGGTCGCGCACACCTTCCCACTCGGGAGCACCTGGCGGCAGCTGCACCCAGATTTGCGAAACACCCCGCGCATCCAGATCGCGCAGCACGCTGAACAAATCATGCGCGGCTTGCTCGGCACTCTGCGCTTGGGCTCGCCACAGCACACCGGCACCCGCGTCGGGCCGCAGCGCTGACCACACACCCAAGTTGTTGGCGTGCGGGCCCAAGGCTTGCAGCTTGGCATCGATGTCTTGCCCAGACATCAAGCGCACTTTGGCGCGTGGCGCGTAGTGCGATTCAAGCGTGCCTGATGCGCGTGGCGCGGCTTGGCCCATCACCTCCTGTGGCGCGTCCTTGTCCAGCACAGTGCGGCCGCAAGCCGCTTCAATTTGCACACGGGTGATGTGTCCGGGCCGCAGCAGCACTGGCGCACCGCGTGTGCAGTCGATGATGGTGGACTCGATGCCCACTGCGCATTCGCCACCATCCAGAATCAACAAGTCTTGGCCCAGCTCAGACTGCACATGCGCTGCGGTGGTGGGGCTCACGCGGCCAAAGCGGTTGGCGCTGGGCGCTGACACGCCGTGCACACCCAAGGCCGCACACGCATGGAGGAGTTGCTGGGCCACGGGGTGCGAGGGGCAGCGCAACCCGATCGAGTCTTGCCCACCGGCCGAGGCTGTGGCCACGCCGCTTTGGCGCGGCAAGATCAAGGTCAAAGGGCCGGGCCAAAAGGCGTCGATCAAGGCTTGCGCAAAGTCGGGCGCCTGTGCGGCAAAGATCGGCACCTGCGCGGCGCTGGCCACATGCACGATCAGCGGGTGATCGGGCGGACGGCCTTTGGCCACAAAAATTTGGGCCACCGCCGCGTCGTCGGTGGCGTTGGCCGCCAGGCCATACACCGTCTCGGTGGGCAGGCCCACCAGCTGGCCGTCGCGCAAAGCCTGCGCGGCTTGCGCGATGGCGCGTTCGTCTGCCGTCAAGATCATTTCAGAATGCTTCGAGGCCGAGCAGCGCCGCAGCTTGCAAGGCCGTGGCGCGCACGGCTTCTGGCGTGGTGCCGGTAATGTTCAGGTGGCCCATCTTGCGACCGGGGCGTGCAGACAGCTTGCCGTACAGATGCAAATGCGTGCCAGGCAGGGCCAGCACCTGGTCCCAAGCCGGTGCACCGCCTTCGGGCCACAAATCACCCAGCAGGTTGAGCATGATGGCCGGTGAATGCTGACGCGGCTGCGTGAGCGGCAAACCCGCCAGCGTGCGCACCTGCAGCTCGAACTGCGACTGGTCGCAGGCGTTCATCGTGTAGTGACCGCTGTTGTGTGGGCGCGGTGCCATCTCGTTGACGACCAACTGGCCACCTTCGAGGATGAAAAACTCCACACACAGCACGCCCACGTAATGCAGGCCTTCGGCAATGGCACGGGTGGCAGCCACGGCCTGCGCGGCCAGGTCGGCGGGCACCGCGCCTTCGTACACGCTGGTCACGGCCAGAATGCCTTCGCGGTGCAGATTCGATTGCACCGGGAAATTCACCATCTGCCCATCGGCCCCACGCGCCACGATGACCGAGCATTCGGCTTTCAGAGGCAGCATCTTTTCGAGCACACAGGGCACGTTTTTGAGCTGGTCCCAAGCGGCGCTCAATTCTTCGCGGGTCTTGACGCGGATCTGGCCTTTGCCGTCGTAGCCCATGCGGGCGGTCTTGAGGATGCCGGGTAAAAGGTCTGCCCCCACGCTTGTCACTTCGTGTACTGCGCTGCCCCCCGAGGGGGTGTTTTGTCCATCCAGCACAGCGGCCAATTGCTCGGGCGTGGCGATGACCGCATGGGGTGCCACCGGCACGCCGCAGCGCACAAAGTGGGCTTTTTCAGCGGCGCGGTCTTGCGCAATGGCCACGGCATCGGCACCCGGGGCCACCGGGCGGTGTGCGCCCAGCGTGACCAGCGCGGGCGCGGGCACGTTTTCAAATTCGGTGGTGATGGCGGCGCAGCGCTGCATCAGCTGGGCCAGGCCTTGCTCGTCCAGGTAATCGGTCTGGATGTGGTGGTGGCTCACCAGCCCGGCCGGGCTGGCGGTGTCGGGGTCGAGCACGGCGGTGAAGTAACCCATGGCCTGTGCTGCGTGCACGAACATGCGGCCCAACTGGCCACCGCCCATCACACCCAAGGTGGCGGGCTGGCCATTGACGACCGCGCCAGGCAGCATCACTTTGTGAAGCTTCTTGTTCATGCCGCACCTACCGGGGGCAAGGTCATCGCACGGGCCATGGCGGTCTGCTCAGCGCGAAAGGCTTCGAGCTTTTGGCGCAGAGCCGGGTCGTTGTTGGCCAACATGGCCACGGCAAACAAAGCCGCATTGGCCGCCCCAGCAGCGCCAATGGCAAAGGTGGCCACCGGCACGCCCTTGGGCATTTGCACAATGCTGTGCAACGAGTCCACGCCGGACAAGGCCTTGGTCTGCACCGGCACACCCAGCACCGGCACCACGGTCTTGGCCGCGATCATGCCGGGCAAATGGGCCGCGCCGCCTGCGCCCGCAATGATGGCCTGCAGACCGCGTTCGGCCGCGCTTTGTGCATAGGCAAACATATCGTCAGGCATGCGGTGGGCCGAAACCACACGGGCGTCGTGGGGGATGCCAAACTGTTGGAGAATCTGGACTGCGTGCTGCATGGTGTCCCAGTCGGAGCTGGAACCCATGACGACGCCGATGAGCGCTTGAGTCATTGGGTGCTTTTCGTGATCAATCTCGAATTTTAAGGTTTCGCTCCACCTTGAGCCGAAACACAACCCGGAACACTGCCCACCATGATGGACGTCACGATACAAAACTTTGAAGCCGAGGTGATTGAAGCCTCCATGACCACGCCTGTGCTGGTGGACTTCTGGGCCCCATGGTGCGGCCCCTGCAAATCGCTGGGCCCCATCTTGGAGCGGGTCGAGATCGCCTATGAAGGCCGCTTCAAACTGGTGAAGATCAATTCCGACGAAGAGCAGCAACTGGCCTCGGCCTTTGGCATCAAAAGCATCCCGACTTGCGTTCTGTTGATGAACGGGCAGCCAGTTGATGGCTTCATGGGCGCTTTGCCCGAGGGCCAGGTCAAGCAGTTTTTGGACAAACACCTCCCCGCAGCCGAAGAACTGCAGGCCCAAGCCGCCGCCGAAGAAGCCCCGCCGCAACTTGAAGCAGACGACCCGCACAGCGCCCGCGCCGCATTGGAACAAGCCCTGGCCACAGACCCCGGCAACGACGACGCCCGCTTTGACCTGGTCAAGCTGCTGATCGGCTTGGGCGAGTTGGCCGAAGCCGCCGCCTTGCTGGCCCCAGCCATGGCCCGCATCCCTGTGCCGCTGCGCTTTGAGGCCCAGACGCAATGGATCAATGCGCTGGAATTCGTGACCAACGACCCGCGCGGGCAATGGGAACTTGCCAAGTTTGACGAACTGATTGGTCAGAACAAACGCGACTTTGAAACCCGCTTTGCCAAAAGTCGCCTCTTGATCGCCGTGGGCCAATGGGAAGCGGCCATGGACGAGCTGCTGGAAATCATCATGCGCGACAAGAAGTGGGACAACGAAGCCCCCCGCAAAACCTTTGTCGCCCTGCTGGAGCTGATGACCCCACAAAAACCCAAGACCCAAGATGGCACCGGCAAATCGGCAGGCGGTATTGAGCTGATGGGCAAGTCGGCGGTCGAAGAGGACCCGCTGGTGGCGATGATCGGCAGCTACAGGCGCAAGCTGAGCATGGCGCTGAACTGAGGAAATGCCACGAACATGCCCCAAGCCGTCATGGCGAGGAGCGCAGCGACGTGGCCATCCAGCAGCGGCTTTGCATCAACACAGGCCTGTCTTCAAACACTGGATTGCCACGCTTCGCTCGCCATGACGAAGCAGGGTCTCAACAAAAACGGTGCCGCCTCAGCGCGAAGGCCCTGCTTGCCGCTCGATGGCCATGCGCATTTGGCCCAGAAAACCGAAGGCCATCAGCACCTCACCCACGACAAACATGGGGCCCACCAGCAAGCCCACGATGTCGTCCACAAAGGCGGGTTTGCGGCCTTCCCAGTAGTGGCCGACAAACTGGATGATCCAGCCGACCACAAAGATGGCCAGGCCCAGCTGCCAGGCGGCCAAACCCACTTGCGCGGCCATGGACGCCAGTCCATGCGCCAAGGCGATCAACAAGCCGTTGACCACCACCGTGGCCAAGCCCAGCAGGAAATTGCCACGCGACAGGTACCACAAACTGGTCAGCCCCCAGACCAGCCAGGCGGGTGTCAGCAGCACGTTGCCCACCGCCCATTCGGGCTGGGTCAGCAGGATGCCAATGGCCATGAAGATAAGAGGCACGCCCACCAGATGGGTGGCGATGTTGCGGCGGTCGCGGTGGTAGTGGGCGTACTGAACCATCAGTGCGTTGGCGGGTCGGAAAAAACTCATCGTGTGTCTCTTTCTGTAAGCCATACCGCCCGTGTGCGCCACGGGCATGCCCATTCAAACGGCCGTCGGCCGCATTGTCAAGCCATGAGGCGCTGCAAGGCTTCCTGGTATTTAGCGGCCGTTTTCTCGATCACCTCGCGGGGCAGGCGGGGTGCGGGCGCCGTCTTGTCCCAGAGCTGCCCGTTGACCTGGGCGGTCTCCAGCCAGTCGCGCAAGAACTGCTTGTCGTAGCTGGGCGGGTTGGCGCCTTCCACATAGCTGTCGGCAGGCCAGTAGCGCGACGAATCGGGCGTCAGCACCTCGTCCATCAGCACCAAGGTGCCATCGGTGTCCAGACCAAATTCAAACTTGGTGTCGGCAATGATGATGCCCTTGGTGGCGGCGATGTCGCGGGCCGCCTTGTACAGCGCGATGCTGATGTCGCGGATGCGCCCAGCCAGATCGGCACCGATCATGGCCACGGTTTGTTCAAAGGTGATGTTCTCGTCGTGCTCGCCCACCGCCGCTTTGGCCGCCGGGGTGTAGATGGGCTCGGGCAATTTGCTGGCGTTTTTCAGACCTTCTGGCAAGGGCACGCCGCAGACGGAGCGGGATTCCTGGTATTCCTTCCAGCCGCTGCCCGCCAGATAGCCACGCACCACAGCCTCGACCGGGATGGGCTTCAAACGCTTGACCAGCATGGAGCGGCCTTTGACTTGCGGCACTTCCTCTGCCGACACCACGCTCTCAGGGGCATCGCCGGTCAGGTGGATGGGGCAGATGTTCAGGCCTTTGGGGCCGAGTTTGTCGAACCAAAACAGGGCCATTTGCGTGAGCAACTCGCCTTTGCCGGGGATGGGTTCGCCCATGATGACATCAAAGGCGCTGATGCGGTCCGAAGCCACCATCAAGATGCGGTCGTCGCCCACGGCGTAGTTGTCGCGCACCTTGCCACGCGCGAGCAAAGGCAGGGAAGTCAGGGCCGAGGTGTGGAGCGCAGAGGTCATGGCAAAACAGTCAAAGCAAAAAAGAAAAAGGCCCGTTGAACAGTCAACGGGCCATTCGGGTCGATTATCGCAGGCTCAGTTGACGACCTGCGCCAGTTCGCCCTTGGCATAACGGGCAGCGACCACTTGCAGGGTTTCGCCCTTGATCTTGGGGGCCTGGCCTTCGCAGCCGAACTCCAGGTAACGCTGTTTGCACAGCTGCTTGGCCGCTTCGCGGGCGGGCTTGAGCCATTCGCGGGCATCGAACTTGTCGGGGTTCTCAAACAGGAACTTGCGGCAAGCGGCCGTCATGGCCAGGCGGATGTCGGTGTCGATGTTGATCTTGCGCACGCCGTGCTTGATGGCTTCCTGGATTTCCTCGACGGGCACGCCGTAGGTTTCCTTCATCTGGCCGCCGTACTGGTTGATCAGCGCCAGCAACTCTTGCGGCACGCTGGACGAGCCGTGCATCACCAAGTGGGTGTTGGGGATGCGGGCGTGGATTTCCTTGACACGGTAAATCGCCAAAATGTCGCCCGTGGGCTTGCGGCTGAACTTGTAGGCACCGTGGCTGGTGCCGATCGCAATGGCCAGCGCATCCAGGCCGGTGGACTTGACGAATTGGGCTGCTTCTTCGGGGTCGGTCAGCATCTGGCTGTGGTCCAGCTTGCCTTCGGCGCCAATGCCGTCTTCTTCACCGGCTTCGCCGGTTTCGAGGTTGCCCAGGCAACCGAGTTCGCCTTCGACCGACACACCCATCTTGTGGGCCATGTCCACCACGCGGCGGGTCACGTCCACGTTGTAGTCAAAGCTGGCAGGGGTCTTGCCGTCTTCCATCAGGGAGCCGTCCATCATCACCGACGAGAAACCCAGGTCGATCGCGCCTTGGCAAATCGCGGGGCTTTGGCCGTGGTCTTGGTGCATGACCAAGGGAATGTGGGGCCACTGCTCAGTAGCCGCCTGGATCAAATGCTTGATGAAGGGCTCACCGGCGTATTTGCGGGCACCGGCGCTGGCTTGCAGGATGACGGGGGCACCGACTTCGTCGGCGGCGGTCATGACGGCCTGGACTTGCTCGAGGTTGTTGACGTTGAAAGCTGGAATGCCGTAGCCGTTGACGGCCGCATGGTCCAGCAGCTCGCGCATTGAAACGAGTGCCATGGTGGTGATTTCCCAGAGAGTTTAAAAATCGGGCAAAGCCGAGCATGTACCCGGCCTGTAACTGGGCTGAATTTTATAGGTTCTGGTCTGACAGTGGACTGAATACCCCAGACTGCCTGGCTGCGGCCTGTGTGGGCCGCAGCAGGATCAGGCTCAACCCACCCGGCAGATCTTGAGCATGTTGGTGCCGCCGGGCGAGCCCATGGGCTCGCCACAGGTGATGGCGTACACATCGCCGGTGCTCACGATGTTGCGTTTTTTGAGGTAGCCCTCGGTTTGCATCAAGGCGGTATCACGGTCAGCACTGGTGTCCATCAGCAGGGGCCGCACGTTGCGAAACAAGGCCATCTTCCGCTGCGAGGACAGTTTGGTGGTGACCGCATAGATCGGCATCTGCACCCGGCGGCGGCTCATCCACAAAGCGGTGGAGCCCGACTCGGTCAGCGCCACGATGGCTTTGGCACCCAAGTGGCTGGCGGTGAACAGAGCGCCCATGGCGATCGACTGGTCGATGCGGCTGAAGGTCTGGCCCCGGAAGTCGGCATCGATTTCCACGTCTTCGGCGCCCTCGGCGGCCAGGCAGATTTTGGCCATTTCTTCAACGGTTTCCAGAGGGTATTTGCCAGCGGCAGTCTCGGCGCTCAGCATCACGGCGTCGGTGCCATCCAGCACGGCGTTGGCCACGTCCGACACCTCGGCGCGGGTAGGCACCGGGTTGGTGATCATGCTTTCCATCATCTGTGTGGCGGTGATGACCACTTTGTCGTGCACCTTGGCCAGTTTGATCATGCGTTTTTGCAAGGCGGGCACAGCGGCGTTGCCCACCTCCACGGCCAAATCACCACGGGCGACCATGATGCCGTCGCTGGCCAACAAGATGGCTTCCAGGTGAGGGATGGCCTCGGCGCGCTCGATCTTGGCGATCAAACCGGGCTTGTGGCCGTATTCGGCACCGGCCACATTGCACAACTGGCGAGCCATTTCCATGTCGGTCGCGTTTTTGGGGAAGCTCACCGCCACATAATCAGCCAGCAGGCTCATGGCGGTTTTGATGTCGTCCATGTCCTTGGCGGTCAGGGCGGGCGCGGTCAAGCCACCGCCTTGTTTGTTGATGCCCTTGTTGTTGGACAGCTCGCCGCCCAACTTGACGGTGGTGTGCACTTGCTCTCCTTTGACCGCCACCACGTTCAGCACGATCAGGCCATCGTTGAGCAAAAGTACATCTCCGGCTTTCACATCGCGGGGCAATTCTTTGTAGTCGAGGCCCACGCCATGGATGTCGCCCGGTTCGGCGCGCGAAGCGTCCAGCACAAAGGCAGCACCTGGCTCGAGCATGACTTTGCCTTCGGCAAATTTGCCCACGCGGATCTTGGGGCCCTGCAGATCGGCCATGATGGCCACTTCGCGGCCAGCGCGTTGCGAGGCTTCGCGCACCAGGCGGGCACGGTCCACGTGGTCTTGGGCCTTGCCATGGCTGAAATTCAGACGCACCACATTCACGCCGGCGCGGATCATGGCTTCAAGCAGGGCGGGATCGCTGGAAGCAGGGCCTAAGGTGGCAACGATTTTGGTGGCGCGACGCGACATGCAGGGGTCTCCTTGTAACTTGGTTTCAATTTTCACATGGAATCGGTTACATACCCGGTTCTTTCGGTGGTCTATGGCTTGTTCAAGATGCGTGGCGCTGCCTGAAAATACCCCAAAGCACTCAAATTGATGCCTCTGAGCCTCTGCCCTTTGATCCTTGTCACACGCAGGAAAACCCCTAGCGACTAAACTCGGGGCAAGCGAATTACCTTGATAGAGCGTCATGACCGCAACACAAACACCCAATCCCAGCCAACCGATCCCATTGGATCAGCCTCTGCCACACCGCAAAATCATTCGCGAGTGGCTCATCCCACTGTCCGAGCGCACAACATGGCGGGCCTTTGTCTTGCTGATCGTGGACTACGCTCTGTTCGTTGCCCTGATCGTTGGCACCATCGCCTTTGACGCCGTTTGGGCCAAGCTGCTGAGCGGCTTGGCGGCCGGTTTCGTGATCGGTCGCCTGTTCATCATCGGCCACGACGCCTGCCACCAGAGCCTGACGCCCCACCGCGAACTCAACAAGGTGCTGGGTCGCATCGCCTTTTTGCCCTCGCTCACGCCCTACAGCCTGTGGGACACGGGCCACAACGTGGTGCACCACGGTTACACCAACCTCAAGGGCGTGGATTTCGTCTGGACGCCCCTGACGGCCACCGAGTTTGAAGCACTGAACCCCATGCAAAAGCTGCTGGAGCGTGCCTACCGCAGCGGCTGGGCTCCAGGCCTTTACTACATGATCGAGATCTGGTGGAAGCGCGAGTTCTTCCCCAACAAAACCCACATGCCTACACGCCGCCCAATCTTCGTCAAAGACAGCTCACTGGTGTCCGTGTTTGGTGTGCTCTGGATCGCCGCCATTGCTGGTGCCGCTGTGGCCACGGGCCAATCGGTCTGGTTGTCCTTGCTGTTGGGTGTTGCTGTGCCCTTTTTCTTTTGGAACAGCATGATCGGCTTTGTGGTCTATGTGCACCACACCCACGTCAAAGTGTCATGGCATGACAACAAGGCCGCTTGGACCAAGGCTGCGCCCTTCGTGTCGACCACGGTGCACCTGACCTTCCCCTTCAACATTGGCGCGCTGATGCACCACATCATGGAGCACACCGCCCACCACGTGGACATGAGTGTGCCCCTGTACCGCCTGAAAAAGGCCCAAGCCAAGCTCGAAGAGATGCTGCCTGGCCGCATCATCGTGCAGCCATTTTCGTGGAAGTGGTACTTCGAGACCGCCAAAAACTGCAAGATGTACGACTTCACACGCGAGTGCTGGACCGACTTCAAAGGCAACATGACCAGCCCGGTGCGTGGCAACCTGCCTACGGTGGTTACCGTCTGATCAGGCGGCTTTAGCCCTGAAAGACCCCACCCAATACTTCAGGACAAACGCGTCACACCCGGCAGTGGGCAGGCGTACACCGCATTGCGCAAAGCGGCAATCGCTTCATAGCGCGTGAAGCTGCGCCGCCAGGCCAGCACCACGCGGCGCGTGGGCGGCAAGCCACCGTAGGGGTCAACGATGGGCAAATACCGCACATGCGCATCGCCGTTGACCGACTTCTTATCGGGCTCAGAAAAGGCTTCTTCGGGCACCGACAAACGCGGCACCAAAGTCACGCCCATGCCGGCGGCCACCATGTGTTTGATGGTCTCCAGCGAGGAGCCCTCAAAGCTCTTGCGGATGCCTTCGGTGCGGCTTGAGAAACGCGCAAATTCTGGACATACCTCGAGCACATGGTCGCGAAAGCAATGCCCGTTGCCCAGCAACAGCATCGTTTCTTCCTTCAGCTGGTCGGTGGTCAGCGACGCGGCCCCAGCCAATGCGTGCTTGCGCGGCAAAGCCGCCACAAAGGGCTCGTCATACAGCGGCGCCATTGCCAAGCCAGTGTCCGGAAAAGGCTCGGCCAGGATCGCGCAATCGATCTCGCCGGTGCGCAGCATCTCCAGCAAACGCACAGTGAAATTCTCCTGCAGCATGAGCGGCATCTGCGGTGTGCGGGTGATGATCTGACGGACCAGATCGGGCAACAAATATGGCCCGATCGTGTAGATGACACCCAGGCGCAAAGGCCCCGACAGCGGGTCTTTGCCGCGCTTGGCGATTTCCTTGATCTCGGCAGCCTGCTCCAGCACGCTTTGGGCTTGGCGCACGACCTCATCGCCCAATGCGGTGACCGACACCTCGCTCGCACTGCGCTCGAAGATCTTCATGTCCAGCTCTTCTTCGAGCTTCTTGATGGCCAGCGACAAAGTAGGCTGCGACACATGGCAAGCCTCTGCGGCCTTGCCAAAGTGTTTTTCACGGGCCACGGCCACGATGTATTTGAGTTCGGTCAGGGTCATGGCCGTATTGGAACATCAAGCTTTGAGGTACTCGGATTTCCCGCCCAACCAGCGGCCAATGTGGCGCTCGGCCAATTCGGGATGCTGGTCCAGCATCTGCGGGGCCAGAGCGCGGGCCCATTCCAGCAAGGGCGTGTCGGTTTCCAAGTCGGCAAAGCGCAGCAAAGGCGCACCCGACTGGCGTGCGCCTAGAAATTCACCCGGCCCTCGGATCTCCAGATCACGCCGGGCGATCTCGAAACCGTCGTTGGTCTCGACCATGGCGCGCAAGCGTTCGCGCGCGGTCTCGCTCAAGCGTCCGCCTTCGGGCGTGCCGTACAGCAGCACACAGGCCGATGCCGCCGCGCCGCGCCCCACCCGGCCACGCAACTGGTGCAGCTGAGAGAGGCCAAAGCGCTCGGCGTGTTCGATCACCATCAGCGAGGCGTTGGGCACATCCACACCGACCTCGATCACCGTGGTGCTGACCAGCACGCCCATCACCCCGGCGGTGAAGAGCTCCATCACGGCTTTCTTTTCGACCACCGGCATGCGCGAATGCAGCAAGCCCACCATCACGCCCGGCAAGGCTTCGCTCAAATCGGCGTGGGTTTGGGTGGCGTTGGTCAGGTCCAGCGCTTCGCTTTCTTCGATCAGCGGGCACACCCAATACACCTGCCGCCCTTCTTGCAACTGCGCCCCAATGCGAGAAACCACTTCGTCACGGCGGTGATCCGAGATGACGCGGGTCACGATGGGCGTGCGCCCTGGCGGCAGCTCGTCGATGACCGACACATCCAAGTCGGCGTAATAGCTCATGGCCAAAGTGCGCGGGATCGGGGTGGCGGTCATCATCAACATGTGCGGCTCCATGCCGTCGGCCTGCATCTTGCCGCGCAAGGCCAGGCGCTGCGCCACACCAAAGCGGTGCTGCTCGTCGATCACGGCCAGCGCCAGGTTCTTGAATTTGACGTGGTCCTGAATGACGGCATGCGTGCCCACCACCAACGCGGCTTCGCCCGACTCGATCAGCGCCAGCATGGCGGCGCGTTCTTTCTTCTTCTGGCTGCCGATCAACCAAGCGACCTTCACGCCCAAAGGCTCCAGCCAGCCCACCAGCTTGGCAAAGTGCTGGGTGGCCAGGATTTCGGTGGGGGCCATCAGGGCGCATTGCCAGCCCGCATCCACAGCCACCATGGCGGCCAGCGCCGCGACCACGGTCTTGCCTGCGCCCACATCACCTTGCAGCAGACGGTGCATCGGCACGTTGCGGGCCAAGTCTTTGGCGATCTCCTGCCCCACACGCTGCTGGGCATTCGTCAGGCCAAACGGCAAGGCGGCCAGCAGCTGACCATACAGCCCCTTGGAGTTAAGCTTCAAAGCGGGCGCACGCAACAAATCGCGCTCACGCTTGGCGGTCAGTTGTGACAGCTGCTGCGCCAGTAACTCCTCGCACTTGAGGCGAATCCAGGCCGGGTGGCTGCGGTCTTCGAGCGCAGCCAGCGACACATCGGGCGTGGGGTGGTGCAAAAACTGCAGCGCATCGCGCAGCGACCAAGCGCCTCGCTTGTCGGGCCAGGCCATGCCTCGGGGCAAAGTCTCGCTCAAGTCCGCATGGTTCAAGCCGGTAATGACGGCACGGCGCAAATAGGCTTGGGCCAGCCCGGCCATCGTGGGATACACCGGTGTCAAAGCCTCCGCCAAGTTTCCGCCTGCCGCCTTGAACGTGGGGTGCATCATGGTCAAGCCCATGAAGCCGCCACGCACCTCGCCCCGCGCACGGATGCGGTTGCCCACCGCCAAGGCCTTCTGGTGCGAAGGGTAGAAACTGAAAAAGCGCATCACACAGGTGTCAGAGCCATCGTCCACCGTGACCAGCAATTGGCGGCGCGGCCGCATCGTGATCTCGCAGGCCGTCACGGTGGCCTCGATCTGCGCGGTATCGCCTTCGCGCACATCCCGCAATTTGACAATGCGGGTTTCATCCTCGTAGCGCAGCGGCAGGTGCAAAGCCAGGTCAATGTCGCGCACCAAGCCCAGCTTGATCAGCGCCTTTTGCGGCGCAGACAGCGTTTTGGCGGGCGGGGTGGCGGGCTTGGCAGGCATGTCACCGATTGTGCCTTTGGATGGCTCCAAAAAACAAAGCCGCCCGAATGAACTGCACCCCAAAAGTTGGACACCAATCCAACCTTTGGGGTGTTTTTCATGACGAAGTACGACGAGAAATTTAAAAAATCTGTTGTTCAAGATTACTTAGCCGGTGGGGGTGGCTACACAAAGCTTTCTGCCAAGTACGGAGTCAATGATGGACAGATACGGCATTGGGTGGGCGCCTTTCTTCAAAACGGCGATAGTGGGCTAACCAAGAAGTCCAGTCATTACAGCGCTGAATTTAAGCTGCGTGTCCTAGAGCACATGTGGCGCGAAGAGCTTTCGTTTAACCAGACCATTCACTTGTTTGATCTGCGCGGGGGCACTGGAGTTGTCTCGGATTGGGAGCGCAAGTACCATGAGGGCGGTATCACAGCATTAGCTCCCAAGCCCCGAGGGCGCCCAAAACCGATGAAACCTCCCGAACCCACTACGCCCTCTAGCGAGCAGCCCGTGCAGGACAAAACGTTGCAAGAGCTGCAACGCGAAAATGAGTACTTGCGAGCGGAGGTGGCTTATCTAAAAAAGTTGGATGCCTTAGTTCGAGCCAAGCAGCAGGCTGCGCAGACAAAGCGAAAGCCCTGATCGAACTAAGGCAGCATCACCCCTTGGCCACTTTGCTCCAGGTGGCCGAGCTGCCTCGCAGCACGTTTTACTACCAAGTCAAGGCGCTGCAAAGGGATGA
>NZ_NESC01000001.1 GCF_003063575.1 Limnohabitans sp. Jir72 | reverse complement strand
TCATCCCTTTGCAGCGCCTTGACTTGGTAGTAAAACGTGCTGCGAGGCAGCTCGGCCACCTGGAGCAAAGTGGCCAAGGGGTGATGCTGCCTTAGTTCGATCAGGGCTTTCGCTTTGTCTGCGCAGCCTGCTGCTTGGCTCGAACTAAGGCATCCAACTTTTTTAGATAAGCCACCTCCGCTCGCAAGTACTCATTTTCGCGTTGCAGCTCTTGCAACGTTTTGTCCTGCACGGGCTGCTCGCTAGAGGGCGTAGTGGGTTCGGGAGGTTTCATCGGTTTTGGGCGCCCTCGGGGCTTGGGAGCTAATGCTGTGATACCGCCCTCATGGTACTTGCGCTCCCAATCCGAGACAACTCCAGTGCCCCCGCGCAGATCAAACAAGTGAATGGTCTGGTTAAACGAAAGCTCTTCGCGCCACATGTGCTCTAGGACACGCAGCTTAAATTCAGCGCTGTAATGACTGGACTTCTTGGTTAGCCCACTATCGCCGTTTTGAAGAAAGGCGCCCACCCAATGCCGTATCTGTCCATCATTGACTCCGTACTTGGCAGAAAGCTTTGTGTAGCCACCCCCACCGGCTAAGTAATCTTGAACAACAGATTTTTTAAATTTCTCGTCGTACTTCGTCATGAAAAACACCCCAAAGGTTGGATTGGTGTCCAACTTTTGGGGTGCAGTTCAATATGCAGGGCTTGATCAATTGTGAATTGTGGATCACATGCTTACTTGAGTGCCAATGGATCACGCTCATCCAGAAAGCCCAGAATTTCACGGAAGAACTGCATGCGGTTTTTTTCCAGCATCACGGTATGTGTACCTTCCCCAAGCTCTACGTGTCGCTTGTAAGGCGTCTTGGTCAGGGCCTTGAACAATCCAAGTGTTTGGTACAAGGGCAAATCTGCATCCCACTCTGCATGGATCAGGAAGGTTGGAACCGTGATTTTGCTGGGGTCGTACATGGGCTTGTCGGCTTGCCAATTCGTCATCACGTCGTCGATGACGCCGTTCGGTGCACGCAGGTTGCCAGATGTGGCTTTGGGATCGGTGGCCCAAGTCGCTTCAGCCCATGCCTCGAAAACACCAGGAGGGATGAGGCCCTCGGCCTGTTCTGGTGTCACGCCTTTCAACCAGCGAGCTTTGGCACTGTCTTTTGAAACTGTACGGTAAGCACCCAGCTTGACCGCTGTAGGGCCTGTGGGCAAGGCAGTTTCTTTTGCAAAGAGCCACATGGGTGCAAACATGACCAGTCGGTTGACCTTTGGGTTGTTTAAGCTGGTGTACATACCCACAATGGATGTGCCCCATGACCAGCCCATCACATTGATCTTGGGCACGTTATGACGCTTCAGGATCGCGTCCACGGCTGAACCAAAATCGCTCGCTGCATCGGCGGTATGGACAATCGGAGCATTGTCCTGTGCAGGCACATCCATCTCAGGCGGGCGTGTGGATCGTCCGTAGCCACGCACATCAACCAAATACACGTCATAACCTTTGGCTGCAAACAGATCCATCATGGACATGCCTTCTATAGGCAAGTCAAAAGCTGTTTCTGCTGGATAAGTTGCACCGTGAACAAAGAGCAAAATTTTCTCGCCAGAAGTGGCTTTCACACCGGTCAGATGCTTGTGGCGCATGAATAGCTGGATGCCTGGTGCCTTTGATGGCACAAAGAAATCCTCTGATTCGATCTTGGTGTTTTGTGCGTGTGCTCCAAAGCTTTGCGTCAGCAAAAGCGCAAAGCTCAAGATGATCCTGGTGAAGTATCTCAACGTCGTCTCCTGATATGTTAGGGTGGGAGTTCATTCTAGGAACGCTGCAAGTTGGTCTCCTGAGCCTTGGGTGACAAGGGCTTTTGAGATTGCTGATCCAACTGGACAGTGCTCAGCTTGGCATGTTCCTGATGTGGACAGAATAAGCAAGATCAACACAGCTTTTGCACATCGGGATGAATTGTTGCGCCGCTACATGCAGCTTGCATGACATCAACCCAGGCTTTTCGAGCGGACATACAGCCCACTGCCAGTTCCAACATACTGGAATCCATCACACAGGCCTGCTGTGCTTTCGGCAGCGCCCAAAAACAGGAAACCGCCCGGTACCAATTTGTCGTGCAAGTTCTGCAAGACTTTTCTTTGTGTGTTTGGGTCAAAGTAGATCAGTACGTTTCTGCAAAAAATGATGTCGAATCGTTCTGGGCTGTCTGGTAATCGGGTCAGATTGACTGCTTCAAAGCGCACGCTTTGGCGCACAGCGGATGAAATGCGCCAACCCGCTGGGGTCATCTCGAAATACCGTTGACGATGGGTTTGGGCAAGACCTCGCTCTATTTCAAAATGGTTATAAACACCGCGTTCAGCTTGGGCCAGTGCGGTCTTGCAAATGTCTGAGGCGTACAAGGAAACTTGCCACATCGGCGAATACATCCCCTCATCACGCAAGAGCATGGCGATCGAATAAATTTCTTGCCCTGTAGAACAAGCAGCAGACCAAACAGAGATTTGACGCCGTTGCTGCTGGCGCAGTTGGGGCAGAACTTCGGTACGTAACCGATCGAACGGCCGCTGGTCTCTGAACCACGATGTCTCGTGTGTTGTCAGGGATGAAATCACGCCAGCAGCGATATCACCTTCAGGCGTGGACTCCAAAACGCAAACAAGTTGTTCCAGGTCTTTCAGTGAGTGCTTTTTCAGCAAGCCATGCAGACGAGACTCGATCAAGTAGTCTTTTTCTGGACCCAGCAAGATGCCCGCCTGACTGTGCAAGTACTGGCGAATGAACGGGTACACATATTTCATGTGTGTTGCCTCAATAACTTGAGGATCGATTCACCGATCAACTGCAGCGGAAGCACGGCATCACAAAGGCCTGCTTTGGCCACAGCTCCTGGCATACCCCAGACGATCGAGCTGGCCTCATCTTGCGCCAGGATCACGCCGCCTGTTGATTTGATGAGCTGTGATCCTGCCAGACCGTCCTGCCCCATGCCGGTCAGCACCAACGCAAGAGTGCGGATGCCGGCAATTTTGGACAGGGAGCGAAACATGACATCCACGGATGGTTTGCAAAAGCATTCTGGCGGGCCATCACTTAATCGACCGACAAGTAGCCCGCTTGCAAGTACGATTTCAAAATGTCGTCCACCGGGTGCAAGGTAGACGCAATTGGGACGGAGTGTGTCACCATCTTGCACTTCGCATGTGTTGAGTTTTGTCTTGTTCGCGATCGATTGGGCCAGTGATGCCGTGAAGCCGACGCCCATGTGCTGGGTGATCACAATCGGAACATCAATGCGATGCGCGATGGACTGGAGCACGGCGCTCAATGCGTCTGGTCCGCCTGTTGACGCGCCAATGGCCAACACGTCAAAAAAGGACTTTTGAGTGCCGCGCACAGCCCGTTTAAATTTTGGCGAAGGGAGGGCGTATTCATCACTCGGTGCAGGTAATGCCTGACCGACAGCTGTTCTTGAGCTGAGCGTTTGACGCAGGGTCTTCAGGAATGCGCCATTGGGCTGTTCGGCTTCCAGATCAAGAGGCCGAACGATCCGATGAATGTTGACGTTTGCAGCCACTGAGCTGGGTATTTTTCCTGGCAAGTCCATGATCAGATAGTTGATCAACTGTCCGAGCGAATCGTTGTCGTCATGTGTGTGCAGCAGGGTTGTATGTCCATCGGCCAACACCCAGTTGGCTTTTGCAGTCGCAGCCATTGTCGAAATTAGAGATGCATCGAAGGCCTGCCCCACCACCTCTATCCCCGGTACGCTGCGCAACAACCGCCTCAGATGCAGACGCACCGACATGGCCATGGGTGCGAGCAATACGCGAGTGATAAGCACTGGTTCAGTGAGTGGACTCACAACCGCGCTCTTCGGTCTTTGCACTCAATGGCTGCACGCCAGGGAACATGTGCATGATCTGGCGAGCCAAGGCTTGGGACATGTCTTCGCCGTCAGAGGCATTGCCCATGACATCCGTTTGTGCCAGGTTGTGAGCGAGTATTTCCAGGGTTCCTGGCATGGTTTCGAGAAGATGTTGCAGTGTGTTGCCGTTGATTTCCAGAAGCAGCACATCCGTCCGTGCGCGGATGGTTCTTCGATGCGGCAAACCGACCAATGCGACTTGTTCGCCAAAGGTGTCTCCAGGGCGAATCACGGATGGCTTGTTGTTGGCTGAATGGGTCAGTTTCATCGGATCCAATGCGTCCAGAAGACCTTCTTGGACAACGTACATTTCTGCGCCCACTTCGCCTGCCTGAATAACGACACGGCCGCTGCGAATACGCACTCTGCGAGAGCGCGCAATGAGCTCGTCAATGCAATCGGTGGGCAAGCCATCGAAAATCTGTGTCTGATCAACCAGTGACGAAAGTCGTACCGGGCCCTGCTTGTTTTGCACCAAGTCCTGATCGGCCCGATCAGCCACTGTGAGTGCCCGACCCGCCGGACGCAGGCCAGCTTTCGCCAAATGAATCAAGACATGTTTGTAGATGGCGCGGGTGCCGGGCATCAGGAATTTCCATTGGGCATGGAAACCAATCATGTACTCCACGCCATCAATCTTCACGCCGCTGACCGCAACCGTGGGGATGGCGACATTGGGCCCGATCAGCTCCAGCAATGCATCCAGCGCGGCGGCTTGCAAAATGCGAAACGCCTGATCTACAGGTACTGAGCACTCCAGAAGAATGAAGATGCTGCGGTTACTCGCTTCCTCGGGCAAGCTGAAGTTGCTGAGGGTAAAGGCGCTGAATTTGCTGTTCGGGAAACTGAGCATGTCGCCCAGCAAGTCTCGCACGCGCGTAGTCCGCCAGCTGATTTCCATCAATTGGCCCATGGTCCGTTCATCCCCAGATCTATGGATTTGAATCCAGTCTCCAATGCGAACTGCCCGATCAATGTTCAATGCAATTCCAGCGAAAACGTCTTGCAGCAACTCCTTGAGGGCCATGCCCAGTACAAGCCCCGCAACACCCGATGCTGCCCAGAGAAATGTCAGATCCTGATTGAAAACAATGCGCGCGCATGCTGAGAGGGCGATGACATAAATGATGAGGCTTGAAATCTGCAGCAGCAAGCTTGGTGCTGGTGTTCCAGTGGCAGATGCAATCACACCTTCGAATATCACATAGCGAATCAATCGATTGGCCAAGACCGCTAATGATAGAAAGCCGATCACCCCTAAGACATTTTTGACCACCGTGGTGGTGCTGTCGAAAAACTCGATCCCAAACTGTTGATAGGCCTCGCCGCCGAAGAAGAACACAACCAAAATGCTGACCGAAATCAGCAGTGGTCCCAGAATCTTGGTCAGTACGTGACGCGATTGATCGAGTATTGCCATGGCGTGATCAAGTTGTGCGCAAGCGGTCAGTCTCGGATTGCAAGTGTTGAGACAAGGCGGTCAGTGACTGCATGGTGGCTGAAATTTCTTCAGAAGCGCTGGCAGTGGTTTGCGCCACAGTTTGAAGGCGAACAACCCGGTCCTTGATCAATTGCATCATGGCGCTTTGCTCTTCGATGGCCGCTGCGATGGACTGGATTGTTTCGTCGCTTTGCTGCGACATGCCAACAATTTGGACCATGGCGCTTTTCGCTTCGCCTGCGGTTTCTACGCCGGAATCAACGGTTGATGTGGCTTCTTGAACGAGGCTGCGAATTTCCCGCGTTGCCACGGCCACATCTTCAGCGAGTGCACTGATTTTGTTGGCAATCAGACCAAACCCACCGCCATCAGCACCCGCGCGTGCAGCTTCCAGTCCGGCATTGAGCGCCAGCACATAGGTCTTGTCTGCGATGCTGGAGATGAGTTCACTGATTTGGGTGATTCGGATGTTCTTCTCGGCAATGCTGTGCACGGCAGAAGTCATGGCGATCAAAGTTGATTGTCCACCCTGAGCAGCTTCAACAGCCTGCTGGGCCAATATTCGCGCGCGGTCAGCGCTGCCTGCAATGTCACTGATGGCAGAGGCAGTTTGTTCAATGGCACCGGAGACGTCGAGCAGTGTGGCCATTTGGCTGGCGGCGTGACGAGAAACTTCCACTGCAGCGGCGGTCGTTTCTTTCGAGGAGACGTTCACATGTTCCGTGGCTTGGCTCACTTGCGTGAGAACGTTGCGCAGTTGATGGACAGCTTTGTTCAGATTGAGCTTCATGCCGGCGAATTCGCCCTGGAAGCTGCCTTCGATGGTTTGGGTCAAGTTGCCATCGGCCAGAGCGCTGGCGTACAAGGAAACAGCATCCAGTACTGTCACGAGAATATCGAGGCTGCGGTTCACGTTGCCTTTGAGTGCTCGCAATTCCCCCGCGTAATCACCACTCATGCGGCCTTTCACATCGCCGGCCGCCAATTTAGCCATAACAGCAGCCACTTCGTTGAGCGGTTGAGCCAAAGTGCCCAGCAGGGAGTTTGCACCCGACACGAGTTTGGCGAATTCACCTTTGTGGCGTGATGGGTCAGCCCTTACCGACAAGGTGCCCGATTGCGCGGCTTCGATCAATTCACTCAAGTCATGGGAGACGGCCTGCAGGGTATTGGCAATCGCTATGGTGGCGCGAATCATTTGTCCGGATTCATCACGCCGACCATCGTCGATGATCGATACGCTCAAATCACCATCAGCCATTTTCAAAATGGTGTCACGAACCTCTGCGATCGGTTTAGTGATCGCGCGAATCACTTGCCAACTCGCCAAAATACTCAGCAATACAGAGCCCAAAATGATCGCGATGATCATGTGGCGTGAAGATTCAAATTGATGGGTGGTCGTCAAAGTGTTTTCTTTGGCGACATCGATTTGCAGGTCAATCAACTCGGAGAGTTTGTCGCTCACAGGATCAATTGCAGGATAGAGATCGCGTGAGATGAATGCAGCAAGTTCTGAGTCTTTGCCCTCTTTCAAGAGTAATTCCAGCCGATTGCTGGCTTTATCAGCTGCGCTCATTCTTGGTTTCACCTCCTCCACAATGCCGCGTTCTTTTTCCACCAGATAAGTCGCCAGATAGGCGCTCCAGCGCTCTTTGACAACCGATCGCGCTTTTTGAATATTGGTGATCGCCACATCACGCGTCAATGTTCCGGCACGGGCTTTGTGAGCTGTGTCCACGATATTGACCGCATACATGTCAGAAATCACTTTGAGATCTCGAAGCGGCACGACACGGTCTTCGTAGACGGTGTTCATGGCACTTTGCCCCGTGAGAAAAGCGTTTTCTGCGATGTACCCCAAGGTCGCAATCAGCACGATCAGTGGGCCGACAAGAAGTACCAACTTGGAACGAATTTTCAGGTGATTGAGCATGGTAAGTTTTGAGATCAAAATTTATGGTCATTCGAAAGCCAACCCATATGGGCGCATTGAGGCATCGTTTTGGCCCAATGTTTCCATTCATGGCTCGGTTCAGCGTTTCTTAACAAAAGTTCGCACCGGTCTTTGATCAACCGCACGCTGTGAAAGAAATTGTTGATTTGATGGGGTACGGCAGGCAGGGGCCAAAACCTTTCGCGATTTTGTGAAAATTCTGCTCTTTCGCACAGCAGCACCACATTTTTGTGGCCCAGTTTTACCTTTACGGCAAAGCAGGCGTTCACCTGCAAATCGACATCGAAAAAGCGGGCAAGATCCACCACGGGGCACTTGGCGCGCCCGTGCTTCGGATCGATGTTTATGCCCTCCAGTGTGCCGATGACCGAGCTGACCATGCTCTGCGCAATCGCGATTTGGTACGGCCCAACGATGAGGCTCAACACCTTGGTTTGAGAATCAGTGTTGGACGATTGCTGGCCTGTCAATGAGTCAGTGTTGCGTCCGAGTGGGCTGTAAACCGCGCCTTCAGATGGCTTGGGTGTATCGGCCAATACCTTGATCGGATGCTCATCCGCGAGCACGAGCCACGTTGAGTGGCCGGCTTGCCGGTTGAATACCTTGATCTGGGCGATATTCACAGTCAGCAAACCGATGACTTGTTCAACCAATAAACCTTGAGAAGTGCTTGGCTCATCGATGCACAGGCACCATGGTTCTGCCCGTGTCGTTTCCTCTGCATCGTGCAATGCGCTCAAGGACTGAGCACAGATCCATTGATCGCCCAATTTCACAATCCAATCGAGCGTCTGGCCAGGGGACATTGGGAGAGCTTGCTCAGGCCTGTCGACCAAATGCACGCGCTCGGCTGGAACAGCAAGATCTATCCCGCCGCTCCTGACGCGCAAGAATGTGCGTGACTCGGTCATCGCTTGGGTGGCTGCTTGTGTGGGCGATGGCTTGTGCTCTTGGGCAGGGCTTAGCGTTTTCAGTGCAGCAGCCAGATGGTCTTGAAGTTTGGTACTGTCGTCACTGATATGTCGCCCCGCGTTGTCGGCAATGTGGCTTGCTTCTACTGCGATCAGACCTTTGTGGGTTCTGACGATGGCCATCAATGGCTTGTTGACCTCAGCGCTTGCAGTCATTGCTTTGGCTGTTTGCGGGTTCAATAAAGCAATTGGCCCCTGTTCGCTGGCAATCAAGCCAGACACACCGACAGGAGCCCACGGCAGGGCCGCGGTGTGTCCTTTGAATGCAACACCCATCAGATCTGTGCTCTCAGACCAACAAGGCACGCCATTCAGAGTCAGTAAATACACGTGTGCAGGAAGGGCGGTCAATGGATCTGCCGTCAGGCTGTGAGGTTTGTCACCGCTCATGGTCCACTGTCTTTTAATTGTTTAAAACGCTGAAAAAATTTCAGAATACCGTATAAATTATTTTATGTGTATATGGTGAATTTTCAATGAATTTTATCAGACCAAAATTCGCTGCCTGATTTTTTGAAAGAGTGGCTTGTTGCCCTAAAGCTTGGCGATCAGAGGTGACTGCTTGGGCATTGTGCCTGGTGTCGGTGCAGAGCTTGCCGTCTCTGATCTCCTTCATCCGCTCAGGCCGGATCAAGGCGCTTGAGTTGGTGAATCCCAAGCACCTACCTGCTACACAGGTGCGCGGATTGGCCATTCGTTGGCGTAAAAGAGCAAGGTGTTAGAAATGCCAACCCAAGCTCAGGCGCTTTTGGTCTTCATCAGAAAAATTCACCTTTTGGTCCCAAGCCAAACGCAAAAAATAACGGGACCAATCCCAAGTGGCACTCAAACTGTTGCCTTTGACCCGTTCGGTGCTGGGATCGCTTCTCCCCTTTTTTGTCGCGACATCCAGGGTTAAACGCTGCCCGCTGGGCAAGCGGTAGCGCCATAGCAGGTGTGTGACACGTTGACCTGTTTGCAGACGGTCATCTTGGGTGCGCCAGATTGACCATTGCTGAGAATCGCTCACCAAGCCGCCCACGCCAAAAGTGAGGGCATCGTTGGGATCGAAATTCAGGTTGTAATACTCGCGCAAATTGGTGCGTCCCCACCCTGCCATCAGGTACGTTGTTTTACCCCACTGCGCATTGAGGGACCCGCCCCAAAATCCCCCGCTTGCCGCTTGTATGGAGGGCGTTACTTTCCCCCACTCGGTATCTAGTGCGTACTCGTAACCCAAGCGTGTTTGGTGAAACTGAGCGGCTTGATCGTATTGGCCGATCCACAACGTTTGTGCTGACGCGTTGGCACGCAGGTTCAGGTCGCTTGCACTGGGTTGATGGCTGGTTTGATAGACCGAGGGAGTAAGCTTGAATTGCCATGTTGCATGGGGTTCAAATTCAATGGATTCAGGCGTCTGAGCCATGCTGATGGGGGTGTGCGCAAACAGGTACATCAGCAGGCATTTCCAAGTTTTGCCGAAGCTCTTCAATCGTGTTTTATTTCCTGTCGCCATCGGGGGTTCTCCATTGAAACATGCGTCCTGAAATGGGCTGTTCTGTTGGATTCCGATTTCTGAATCCCAGATCCCTAAGTCCAGAGCTTACTGCTTCATCCAATCCCAACAATGTCAGGTCATGCGCTGGATCACCCGTTCATTCAATGTCCATCGTTGTGGCTTTGGTTTAATGGCCTTGCCTTGTTGGCGCGCACTGTTTCATGACAATGAAGTCACTGGACTTGTAGCCATAAGTTGCAGTAAGCTACAAGGTTTTCCACGTAACTTGTTGTCGTTCATGGACAGTTCGCTCCCCCCCATTCCAGCAAAGCGCTATTTCACCATTGGTGAAGTTGGTGAGCTTTGTGGTGTCAAGCCGCATGTGCTGCGCTATTGGGAGCAAGAGTTCACCCAGTTGCGGCCAGTTAAGCGCCGTGGCAATCGCCGCTACTACCAGCATCATGAAGTGCTGATGATCCGCCGCATTCGCGATTTGCTCTATGACCAAGGATTCACGATCAGTGGGGCGCGCAATAAACTGCAAGAATTGGTCCACGCAGATCGTCTGGGTCGTCGTCATGGACAGGATGGTGTCTTGTCAGACACTGAGGGCAAATTGGGTGACGATGATTTGATCACGGCAACACCACCCGAGAGGGGGGCGTTTGATTTTGGGGATGCGGCGGCTGATTACCCCGCTTTTCATCAAGAGCTTTTGGAAATTCGTGCGCTTCTGACTCTGTGAGCTCAATTTCCCAATGTATAATCAGAGATTGTCGGCGTGTAGCGCAGCCTGGTAGCGCACTTGCATGGGGTGCAAGGGGTCGCGAGTTCGAATCCCGCCACGCCGACCATTTGATCGTACAAAAGCCTCCAACTGGAAACAGTTGGAGGCTTTTTTCATGGTGCACCCCGAGCGCTGTGTATCTCTGCGGGACGCAAGTTCTGATGTGAGACTGTGATGGTGCCCGACCTCAGGAGCAAGTGCCTGAACGGGTGTTGGCATCGTCAACGCAAATGGTCTTTGGTGCCCGCATGAACTGCGCATTGCGCGAGGTTGTTGAGCGCAGCCTTTTTGAGGCAAAAAAAATGCCCGCTGTTTAGCGGGCATTTTTATTCTAAGCAGCTCAGAACTTAGATTTTTGGCTCCTCAACCTGGGCTCGAACCAGGGACCTACGGATTAACAGTCCGGCGCTCTACCGACTGAGCTATTGAGGAACAATACATCAATTATAGCGTCATTTTTGGGGTGCTTTTGAGAGGGGGATGCAGATTTTTAAAAAAATGAATGCCCCCTGTTTCACAGACTTCGTTTTACTCTTGTTTGTGGGTCAACAAGCTGTTCAACGTGCGTGCCTGCGCTTCTGGTTTCGTCGCGCCCGTAATGGCTCGGACCACAGCAATTGAGCCCACACCACTTTGCATCACCACGGGGAATTGCGCCTCATCAATGCCACCAATGGCCACCAAAGGGTAATGGTGCATGAGCTTTGCATAGGCATACAAACGTCCGGTGCCTTGCGGTGCAGTTTGCATGCGTTTGAGGGTGGTGGGAAACACGGCTCCCAAGGCGATGTAGCTGGGGCTCGCCGCATCGGCGCGCAGCATTTCTGCATAGCCATGTGTGCTCAGGCCCAGACGCAAACCGGCTGCGCGAATCTGGTCGATGGGGGCGTCGTCCATGTCTTCTTGGCCGAGGTGCACGCCGTAAGCGCCCTCATCGATGGCGATTTGCCAGTGGTCGTTGATGAACAGCAGGGTCCCTGTGCCTTGCACGGCTTGCACGGCTGCGCGCACTTCATGGCGAATGGCCGCTGCATCGTCTGACTTGAAACGCAACTGCACCGTGGGCACCCCAGCACGGACCATGCGGCCCACCCATTGGGCGTCGGGCAGAACGGCGTACAGGCCCAGTGCGTGAGGGCAGGTGGGGAATGCATTGGCACGGGGGGCGGGCGCGATGCCGAAATCTTGCGGCGTGCAAGGCCAGTCATTCACCGAGAACTGTCCTGTGCGTTTCGTTTGCAGGCCCCAAGCTTGCGCCACGCACTGCGCGTCATGCTCTAAAAATCCCAGCATGCGACAGCCTTGCAACACGCCGGCAGTTTCCGTGCTCAGCGTCGCATCGTTGGCGTGCACGGCTTGTGCATAAGACGCGGCATCGCCCGCCAGCATGGCCGCGTGTTGCGTGGCCAGTGCTTGGGCGATGTCTTGTGCTGTGCTCATGTGCAAGCTCATGCTTGGTGCCAAAACGGTGTGCCGAGCACGGGCGTGCTGGGCTGAGCGCTGTCTTGCGCTTGCATGGCGCCCGAGCGGTAGGCGGCGCGTCCTGCGTTGACGGCATCGGCAAAGGCACCGGCCATGCTGACGGGGTCTTGCGCCAAAGCCACGGCGGTGTTGAGCAGCACGGCGTCAAAGCCCCACTCCAACACTTGGCAGGCGTGCGAGGGCAGGCCCAAGCCCGCGTCCACGATCATGGGCACATCCAAGCGGTCGCGCAAAGTGCGCAAGGCATGCGGGTTGATGGGGCCTTTGCCCGTGCCGATGGGCGCGGCCCAAGGCATGACAGCTTGGCAGCCCACATCGACCAAACGTTGGCACAGCACCAAATCGTCGGTGGTGTAGGGCAGCACTTTGAAGCCGGCCTTGATCAAGCGGCTGGCTGCCTCGGGCAAGTTCAGCGTGTCGGGTTGCAAGGTGTAGTCGTCGCCAATGAGTTCGAGTTTGATCCAGTCGGTTTCAAACACCTCACGCGCCATCTCGGCCGTGGTGATGGCTTCTTGCACGCTGTGGCAACCGGCGGTGTTGGGCAACACGGGCACTTTGGCTTCGCGCAGCAGGTTCCAAAAACTTTGTGATGCTTCACCCCCGCTGCCGGTTTGACGGCGCAGCGAGGCGGTCAGCATGGCCGGTTGCGAGCGTTCAATAGCCTGCAGCAACACGCTGGGCGATGGGTAACGCGAGGTGCCCAGCATCAAGCGACTTTGAAAGGTGTCGCCGTACAGCGTGAGCGGGTCGGCGTGAAGTGTGGGTGTGGTCATGGTCTATTTATCCGCCTGTGATGGGGGAGATTAATTCAATTTTGTCGAGGTCACATAGCGCGTGCGCTGCATATTGCCCGCGTGGCACAAACTGCAGATTCACAGCGGCTGCAAAGGGTGGCTGAATGCCAGACACGGCCACCGCATCGGCCAGTGTGGCGCCTTGCGGCAAGGTGTACGGTGCTTGGTTGATCAGCACTTCGAGGGTCGTGTCAGACATGTTCAAACTTCAAATGGAATTGTGTGGCCAAGGCGGTGGTGTGGTGTTGCACCCACTCCATCACCACGTCGAGCATGGCGGGCGAGATCAAAAAACCGTGGCGGTACAGGCCGTTGATCTGCAAAGTGCGCTCGCCCAAACAGCGGATGGCCGGTAAATTGTCGGTCAAGGTCGGGCGTGCTTGTGTAGCGACTTCCAGGATGCGCGCCTCGGCAAAGCCGCTGTGCACGGTGTAGGCCGCGCTGAGCAACTCCAGCGTAGAGCGCACGCTGGCGGGCGATAAATCTTCGGTCTCAATCTCGGTCGCGCCGATCACAAACACATGGTCTTCTTTGGGCGCGATGTAGATGGGGTAGCGGGGGTGAATCAAGCGGGTGGGGCGCTCCAGCGTGACTTCGGGGGCGTGCAAGCGAATCACTTCACCGCGCACGCCGCGCAGTTGGGTCCATTCAGTACGTGCGCCCAAGCCGCGGCAGTCGAACACCCAATCGGGTTGGCCAATCTGACCCGGCTGAAAGTCTTCAGGTGCGCGGGGGCTGTTCCAGTGCAGGGCAACGTGTTGCTGCTCCAAGCTTTTGAGCAACGCGGCCAGCAATTGGCGGTTGTCCAGTTGCCCTTCACCCGGCAAGTACAGGGCTTGAGCAAAGCGGTTTTCTAACGAGGGCTCGTGCTGCAACAAACCTTCTGCGTTCAGGGTTTGCGCCGCAGGCAAGCTGGGCAGTTGTTGCTGTGTGCGGTGCATCAGCTGCTCAAAGCGCTTGGCCTCGGCCGCGTCTTGGCGGTGCCACAGCACCAGCGTGCCGTTTTGCTGAAAGAACACCGGCTCCGACAACGGCGCGATCAATTCGGGCCAACGCTTGAGCGCGTGCTGGCCCATCTGCACCACGGGCAATTCGGTGATGGCCGATTCGGCCAGTGGGGCCAACATGGCCGCGGCCACACGTGCTGCTGCGCCTTGGGCGTCAGGGCCTTGCGCCTCGTACACCGTCACTTGGTGGCCGAGCTGCGCCAAGGTGTGGGCCAGCAAACGGCCCATCAGGCCCGCGCCCAGCACCACGCTTGAAAGTTGTGCACTCATGAAACGAGGTCCTTTGTGATTTGCGGATAATGCCAGCCATGAACCCTTCTTACCGCTACGCACGCGTGCTCACCATTGCTGGCTCTGACAGCGGCGGTGGTGCCGGCATCCAAGCCGACCTGAAAACTTTTGCGGCCTTGGGTTGCTACGGCATGAGCGCCATCACCGCACTGACCGCGCAAAACACCGTGGGCGTGCAAGGCATTCATGCCGTGCCCGCCGAGTTTTTGAAAGCGCAAATTCAGGCCGTGGTGGACGACATCGGTGTCGACGCCATCAAGATCGGCATGTTGCATGCGCCCGGCATTGTGGAGGTGGTGGCTTGGGCCATCGACCATTACCAGCTGAAGAATGTCGTGCTCGATCCCGTGATGGTGGCCACCAGCGGCGACCGCTTGATTGCCAGCGAGACTGTGCAAGTGTTGGTGCGCGAGTTGTTCCCGCGTGTCAGCGTGATCACGCCGAACTTGGACGAGGCCGCTTTGCTCTTGGGCCGCGACATTCCCAATGCCCAAGCCTTGGACACCGCCGCGCAAGATTTGCTCGCCATGGGCACCAACGCCGTGTTGCTCAAAGGCGGGCACTTGGCGGGCGATGAGGTGGTCGATTTGTTGGTGCAGGCCAACGGCCCTTCGCAACGTTTGGCGTCCACGCGCATTCCCAGCCGCAATGTGCACGGCACAGGCTGCACCTTGTCGTCGGCCATTGCGGCGCACTTGGCTTTGGGCCATGGCTTGAGCGATGCCGTGCGCTTGGCGCGGACCTTCATCTTGGGTGCGATTGCACAAGGTGCAGACGTGACCACGGGCCACGGCCATGGTCCGTTGAATCATGGGTTTGCGCCCGTGCCGCTTCATCGCATCACCAATCCGCCGTCGACCGTCAACACCTGACCCGTGACGAAGCGGCTCCAGTCGGACGCCAAAAACAGCACCGGCCCCGCCACATCGTCGGGCGTGGCCAAACGGCCCAGCGGGGTCTGAGCGATCAGCGCGTCTTTCACCGATTCTTTGGTGGCACGGCTGGAGTCTGTGGGGTTCACCAAACCGGGTGCCACACAATTCACACGAATGCCCAAGGGCCCCAAGTCGGCGGCCAGGTTGCGGCTGAAGCCCACGAGTGCGGCCTTGGCCGTGGTGTAGTCGTGGTACGCGATGCTGGGTCGGTCCACCAAGTCGCTGGTCAAGTTGATGATGCTGCCTTGCCCGCGTTGTTTGAAGTGCGGCAAGACCGCTTGACACACGTTGTAGGCCGCATGCACCGCGCCATCGAATTGCGTTTGGTAAGACTGCCAAGGCACATCGCCAAAACGTTGGCGGTGGTCGGGGTCAAAGGTGTAGGGGCTGAACGCGTTGTTCACCACCACGTCGATGCGGCCAGTTTCGCGCAAGGCCTGCGCCACCATGTTGTTCACGGCTTCGGGCGAACGCACATCGGCTGACAGCGCCCACGCATCGCCGCCGAGGTGTTGGCATTGGGTCACCACATCTTCGGCTGCGGCATGGTTGTTCAGGTAGTTCACCAGCACCATCGCACCTTCGCGTGCAAACGCTTTGGCAATGGCAGCGCCAATGCCGCGGCTGGCGCCTGTGACCAAGACCACTTGGCCTGCGAAGTTGCGGGGTGTCGGGTTCATTTTGAGGTGGCAGCTTTGGTGCTGGTTGGTGGCGTGACTTGAGTTGGGGTGCGAGCAGCGTTATTCGCGTTGGCCCTTACAGGTTTTGTGTGGCTTGGCAGCAAGTCTTGACTGACCACATCGCTCACTTTGAGGTCGTGCTGAATCACGCCGAAGGCTTTGTAGGCGTGGGCACCTTTTTGCAGGCCAGCCATATCAAAAGCACCCAAGCCGCGTTGGTCGGTGATGGCAGACACGCTGGACTCATTGCGCAGTCGAATGATGTCCAAGTTCATGCTGGCATTTTGGCCGTCGATAGCGACTTTCACCGCGAGCTTGGCCGCTTCTTCAGGTGACTGCATCATCCACTTGGCGCTGTCTTGGTAGGCGTGCAAGAAGCGTTTGAGCACGTCTTTTTTCTGCTGGTAGGTGTCTTCACGCACCACAAAGAAGTCGCTGGAAATGTTGAGGTGGTTTTTGACTTCCATCACATTCACGCCACCCAAACCCTTTTGGCGACCCACCAGCAAGCCGGTGTCGGTGGCCGCTGTGGCGTCCACTTGGCCTTGCATGAGGGGTGCGAAGTTCAACAAGCCCGTCACCACCACGGTCACATCGGCTTCGGTCAGCCCGGCTTGGTTCAACAGCACCTGCAAGTTTTGGCGGGTGCCGCTGGCCAAGCTGTACACGCCGATGCGCTTGCCCTTGAGGTCGGCGGGTTTGAGGATGTTTTGTGATTTGAGCGACACCACGTTGAACACGTTTTGCGGGTAGATGTCATAAATGGCGCGCAGCTTTTCGCCTTTGTCTAGCGCGGTGAAAAAGGAGCCGGGGTCGGTGAAGGCCACGTCGGCCTGACCGCTGAGCAAGTTGCGCAGCGCGTCGCCACCGCCAGCCCCTGGCACGTAACCCAGTTCAATGCCGCGAGCTTTGAAAAAGCCTTTGTCTTCTTCCACCAGCAAGTTGGTGATTTCGGTGATGGGCTTGCTCCAACCCGCCACCACCACTTTGTCGAGCTTGGGGGAAGTTTGTGCCCAGCCCGTGGTAGGGGTGACGACTGAGAGCGCCAAGGCGCAAATGACGCCAAGGGCTAGTGCGTGAGCGCTTAGATGTGCGCGTAAATTGGTGCTGACGTTGGCGCGAAGATCGGCACGTAAATGCGCCGTGAGGCGGTGCAACCAAGGGCTGGATGTGTGCGAAGTGTTGCGACAAGTCATGACGAAGTCTTTGTTTAAAGTGTTGAAAGTGTGGAAGCGGTACCGAGCAAACGGCGCTCTAGCCATTCGCAAATTTTGTAAAACATGAGCCCGAGCACCGTGATGACGGTGAGCACTGCAAACATCAGCGGCGTGTCCATCGAGCCTTGTGCGGCAATGATCAACGCGCCCAAACCACGGCTGGCACCGATGAACTCACCGACCACCGCGCCCACCCAAGCCAGCACCACGGCCACGCGCAAGCCCGCCATGATGCTGGGCAAGCCCGCAGGCAGCTTTAAGCGCCACAGGGTTTGCCAAGGGCTGGCGCGCAGCATGCGAAACAGCTCTAGCTTGTTGGCATCGACTTGTTGCATGCTGGTGGCGGTGTTTTCGAGCAATGGGAAAAAGCAAATCAAGGCGGTCATCACCACCGTGGGCAACATGCCAAAACCAAACCACACAATGAACAGTGGGGCCAGCGCGAGCTTGGGCACCACTTGGCTGATCACCACATAAGGCATGAGCACGCCGCGCAAGCGCGCCGATTCGCCCAGCACCACGCCACCCACAAAACCCATGGAGGCGCCCAGCAGCAAGCCCAGCACCACCTCGGTCAGTGTGTGGGCCATGTGTGGCCACAAGTAGCCGCTGTTCAGTCCTTGCCAGAGTGACTGCGCCACCACGGACGGTGCTGGCAGCACCAAGGGCGAGGTGTGACCCACGCGCACGGCGGCTTCCCATGCCGCTAAACAAGCGAGGCCTAAAACGACAGAGAGAGCGGCGTCGCGTTTCATCACAGCGTGGCGTCCATGGCGTGTCGCAGCTGTTCGCACAGCGCGTTGAAGGCGGGGGTGTAGCGCATGGCAGTTTGGCGCGGGCGCGGCAAGTCGATGTGCAGCGGCGCTTGAATGCGCCCCTCGTGCATGAGGCTGACCTGATCGGCCAAGTACACCGCCTCTGACATGTCGTGCGTCACGAACAGCACGGCGGTGCCTTGCGCTTGGCAGAGCGCCAAAAAGTCGCGCTGCAAGTCTTCGCGGGTGATGGCGTCGAGGGCGGCAAATGGTTCGTCTAGGAACAGTACCGCAGGCTGGGTGATCAAGGCACGGGCCAACGCCACGCGGCTTTGTTGCCCGCCCGAGAGCTGATGGGGTTTGTCGTGGCGCAAAGCTGCTAAGCCCATTTGCGCCAGCAGCTGCTCGCCGTGCGCACGGCGAGCATTCGTAACGGTGCCGTGCAAGCTGAGCGGCAGCAACACGTTGTCGAGAACGCTGAGCCAATGCAGCAGCGTGGGGGACTGAAACACAAAGCCCATGTCTGAAGTGGGTTGCAGCACAGTCTGGCCCTTGAGTTGAACCTGGCCTTGTTGTGGCGTGAGCAAGCCCGCCGCGAGTTTGAGCACTGTGGTTTTGCCGCAGCCACTGCGGCCAATCAGGCAATGAATTTCGCCAGGCGCGAGTTGCAAGCCAACGTCGCGCACCACCTCGCCCCGGTCGGGGTAGGCAAAGTGCAGCGCGTTGAGTTGCAAGAAATGCATGGGTAAAACGTTTGAAGCTAAAGGGTTCACAGCGAAAGGGTTCAAGGCATCACACCTCGTAGGACGTGAAGCGCTCGGCCTCACGCTCGGTGGAGGCCTCGATGTCCACCATGCGCACCAAGTCCAGCAGGCTGAAACGCCCATCGTGGTGCCAACCGGCTTCGGGGGAGGTCATGCTGCCTAACGCGCAAATGCGTGTGACACCCGCTTGGCCCAAGCTGCTACCCAGATGCAACAACTCTTCGGGGGCTGTTGCTAGGCCCACGGTTTGCAGGTAATGGCGTTGTGGGGCAATCAGGGGCATCACGTCGTCCAACGTGTTCACGGCAACCACCAACACATGGCGATTCAGCGGGCCTGCGGTGAGCGGTAAGGGCCGTTCGCTGAACACCACAGTGCTGGTGCTGAGCCCCTCGGTGCTGCCCAGCACGGCATGCAAGGGCGCGTGTTGTGCGCTGTCATTGAATGATGCGAACTCATGGGCCTCGCGCCAAGCGCCCGCTTGCGCGGCTTCTTCCAGTGACAACACACGGCGCGGCAGCTTGTGCTGCAAGGTTGCCAGCGCGTGGGCCAGGTGTTGCGCAAAGTCATGCGGGCTGACTGGCGCACCGCGTTGCACGTAAAACACATGCGGTGAATAGCAGCCTTGTTGGTCGTAGCGCGCTACATCCAACGCCGCTTGACGCGCCACGCTTGTCGCCTTATGCACCGACAGCGCGGCGGCCGACACCATGCCAAAACTCAGCTTGTGGCCATGAGGCAAAAAGCGGGTAGTCACGGGCACATGGGCTTGCATGGCCTGCAAAGCCTCGTTGCCACCGTAGGCCAGTACCACGTCTGCCAAGGCGAATGTGGTTTGCTCCGTGGCAAAGGCCTCGGCTGAGTCTGGCGCATGTTCAGCGTTGTTGTGCGTTTGCGCCAATGTCCCACTGGGCCACCACACCACGGCAAAACAATCGGCCCAGCGCGGTTCGACCTCGGCCAACAGGCGGGCGAACAACGTGGCAAACACCGGCTCGGCGCTAGAGACTTTGCCGATGCTTCCTGCCTTGACCAAGAGCCCAGAGACAAAGCTCCACATTGGCAAGGCGGGCACATTGCCAGCCCACACATGCACCAGCAACTCAGGACCAAAGGCGCGTGTCCAGCCGCCTTGGGGGCGGGGTTGAAATTCGTCCAGCACCTTGGGGTTGGCAAAGTCTTCGGCCACAAAGCGTTGCAACTGCAAGCCGCGAAAGGTTTGCAAATAAGCGTTCAAGTTCAGGCGCACCATCTCGGCGTCAAAGCCTGTGGCTTGGGGCAGCAGGCGGTCTAGCTGTTGCCGATAACTGTCGTTGACATCCAGCAAACGGGCCGTGGCTTTGTCGAGCACGCGAATGATGTCGGAGACGGGCATGGTTTTCAAATGCGTCCGGCTGGCGTCTTGCACACGTTGTGCGAGCGCGGCCATTTGTGCTGCGGTGAGTTGTGGCACATCGACTTGCAATGGCAATGGCTGTGCCTGTGCCTGTGCGCCCAAGCCGATGTCCGTGTTCATGCGCGAAGGGGTCCCCGTGCTTGTGCCCGTGCCCACACTCAACCGATGCCACGTCACGTCGGCATCGGTTAAGCCTGGCAGGTAGCCCGCTTTGAACACGTTGTGGGTCATGCCTGGGCTGCCTTCAAAAAGTTGTCGACTGCCATCGAGCAGCCTTTAGCTTGCGCGCCTTCGGCACGGCCCAGCAACACAAATCCGTCGTCGTTGGCCAGCCCCACGTCCTCCGTCAAGATGGTGACCACCGAGTTAAAGTTGGCCAAGTCGGTGTGCGCCAAGATGCCGCGCTCGCCAGTGGGCACGTCTTGTCCTGTGAGTGGATCGACCAAGCGCGAGCGAATCCAGTGCGGGCCGCGTTTGACCGAGGGCACGATGCTGTTGCCCGCGTCGTAGAACTGGGTGCTCAACTCGGTCATGCCGTACATATTGAGACACTGTTCGCGGCTGACGCCGAAGGTGGCGCTCAGTTGCTCGTAAAACGCATCCATCGGAATTTCGCGCGACTGACCTTTGAAACCGCCGGTGTCGAGCAAGCGGCTGCCTTGGGGCAGCGTGAAGTGCAGCCCACGCGCTTGCAAGGCGTCCATCAGGTGCACAAAGCTGTAGCTGGCACCCAAAAGCGCAAAGGGTTCGCCCGCTTTTTGGGCGTCTTGCAGGGCCTCGCACAAAGCGTCGATGCGCAGACCTTGGTCGTCCAAGTAGTAGGCACTGTCTGGCGTGCCAAAGTGTTCGAGTGCCAGAGCCAAGTAATGGGCCAGCGATGAGTTGGGCATCAACACCTCGTCTGGAAACAAAATGCCCATGCGCAGCTTGGCATCGCCTTGCATGACGTGTTGCGCAAAGTTAGCCAGCATAGAAGCGTCGTACACCGCCATGCTCGGGTGGTAGTGGCGGCCTTTGACATCACCGCGCGTGGTGCCGCTGGTCATGAAGGTGCGAGCGCAAGTCTCGGGCGGCACGCAGCTGAGCGTCAGGTCTTTGAAGCCATTGATGGGCACGGCAGGAATGTCTTTCCAGCTTTTCACCACGCGTGGGGTTTTGCCACGGCCTTGGCAAAACATTTGAAACGGGCGGTTGTGTTCAAACTGGTGTGCGAACAGCTTCATCGCGAGGGTGTTGAAGTCTTCGTCGCTGACGCTTTGGCGTGCGATGAAGTTCAGCAATTCTGTGACGATGTCGTCAAAAGAAAAGTTGTCATGAGCCACTTTGCGGTGCCATTTCAAAAATGGCAGGTCGGCTGACTTGGAACGGTACAGGGCCTGGTGCATGTGCCGTTCGCTTGGCAAGCTTCCCTGCGCGAGGATTACCTCAATCAGGTTCAAAGGGACTTTCTCAGTCGAAGCCCTCACGGACTTCAACACCCCCAGCGGATGCCACACCGCTAGAGCAGTATGGCCTCTGAATTTTACAGGAGATGGCGTGCCGGTCCGCACCGCCACTGCGACGATGGCAAGTTCACCGCGATTGAATGCTGGGACTGAAGCCGAAGATCTGCGGGGTCAAAGCCCGAGGCGCTTGTGCAGCAGAGTGGAGGTGGTGGTGTACTGCAGCAGGGGTTTTTCATCGGGCCGGAGTAAGGCCACCGCACCAAAGGCGGCCAGGGTGGCCTCGTGGAAGCCGCACAGGATCAGCTTCTTTTTGCCGGGGTAGGTGTTGATGTCACCGACGGCAAAAATACCGGGCTCGGAGGTGCCAAAGTTTTCGGTGTTGACCACCAGTTGCTTGCGCTCCATGGCCAGGCCCCATTGCGCCACAGGCCCCAGTTTGGGCGACAGGCCCAGGCAGGTTTGCAAGACGTCCAGTGGCAACCATTCCGACTCGCCTTGCGGGTTCAGCAGTTCCAGGGCCTCCAGACGGCCTGCCGCATGGCGCAGACCCGTTGGCTGGCCGGGCACAAAGCGCATGCGGCCTGCCGCACAGGCTTGGCGCATCAGGGCGACGCGCTCGGGTTCGGCTGTGAATTGGTCTCGCCGGTGCAAGAGCGTGATGCTGGCTGCGCCGTCGCCCAATGCTGCATGCTCGCAGGCGTCAAGGCAGGTTTGCAAAGCGGCGTCACCATCACCGGCCACCACCAGGTGCCGGCCTGTCCAGCGTGCCGGGTCGACCGTTTGGGCAAAAACCTGGGTGTCGTTGAAAGACGCCAGCCCGTCGAGCACCAACTGACGAGGCACAAAAGCGCCCACGCCTGCGGCCAAGAATACGGTTGACGCGATGAACATGTTCCCGCAAGTGGTTTCGACGAGTAGCCGATCATCGGCTTGGCGCTCCAGTCGACAAACCAGTTGGCTCAGATGAAGTGTGGGTTGGAAGGGCGCTATTTGCTGCTGCAAACGCGCCACCAATTCACGACCTGTGCACACGGCAATGCCGGGGATGTCGTAAATCGGCTTGTCCGCGTAAAGCTCTGCGCATTGGCCGCCCACATGGGGCAGGGCATCGATGACATGGCACGCAATGCCTTGCAGACCGAGCTGGAAAACTTGGAAAAGACCCACGGGGCCTGCACCAATGACCAAGGCTTCGGTTTCAATGCGTGCAGTCATGTGTCGGGAGGCGCTTTAAAAAAATGGCCGAAAGATTCGGCCATGGTGCATCAGTGCTGGCGATCAGCGGACCAGTTCGGCCAGCTTACCGGTCTTGTCTTTCCACTCGTCGGCCGTGGGCAGCGGGGCTTTGCGCTTGGTGATGCTCTTCCAGCCGGGCAAGAGTGCCAGATCGGCATTGAGCTGGGTCATGTGCTGTTGGTCGGCGGGCAGGTCTTCTTCAGCATAGATGGCGTTCACGGGGCACTCGGGGATGCACACGGCGCAGTCGATGCACTCATCGGGGTCGATGGTCAGGAAGTTGGGGCCTTCGCGGAAGCAGTCCACAGGGCAAACGTCCACACAGTCGGTGTATTTGCACTGGATACAGGATTCGGAAACAACGTGGGTCATGATGGACTCGGAAAGTTGAATGGGCGGCTGCACGAGCAGCACCAAAGTCGTGATTTTAAAGGAGATCGTTGAGCAACTTGTGAGCCAGCCCTGCTGGGCAAGGGGTTGAAGCTGAATCAATGGCATCTGCCATTGTGGGTGAATTTGTCGGGGCTAATGCCGCCGACCTCGATGATGGGTTGGTCGGCGGCTTTAGCCCCGACAAGTTTCGTCAATGGACCAATACGGCGCCTGAGGTCTTGTGGCTGGCCGTGTCAACCAGCACCAGCGCGCCCAAGATGCGCGATTGGGCAAAGGGCAGGGTGACCAGCGGCTCTTGCAGGGCCAGGGTGACGTGGCCAATGGCGTTGGGCGCCAGCTCGGTGGCTTCTTCTTCGGCCAGGGTGTTCACGTCCAGGCGGTGCACCACGCGCTGCACCTTGACCTTGACCCAGCGGTGGCCATGAAGTGCCCAGTAAAGGCGCCCTGCCACCAAAGGTTCGTCGTCCATCCAGGCGATGGTGGTGCTCAGCTGGCGCTGGCCCTCAGGAGCACCTTCGGCCGCAAGCAGCCAGTCGCCACGCGACACGTCCACCTCGCGGTCGAGCACGATGCCTGCGCTGTGGCCAGCGGCCTTGTTTTGCGGCTGGCGGGTGGCCGACAGCACTTGCGACACCACAGCAGTCTGCCCGCTCGGGAAGACCTTGATCGTTTGGCCCGGCGCGATGCTGCCGGTGGCCACACGGCCCCAGAACACGCGGCGGCCTTGGGTGGTGACGCCGGAGTCATGGAACTTTTCGACCCACTGCACCGGGAAGCTGAAGGCCACATCGGTCTCGGCCGGGGTGACGGGCAGGTCTTCGAGGATGCTGAGCAGGCTCGGGCCGGTGTAGCCGCACCAGTCGGCTTGGTCATTGTTCTCGGTAGTCACCACATTCCAGCCCTTGAGCGCCGACACGGGCACCATGGCCGCGACCGTGATGCCCGCTTCTTGGGCGAACTTGTTCAAAGCGCCTGCGATGTTTTTGTAAGCCACGGCCGGATCGGCCACGGCATCAAGCTTGTTGATGGCGAACACGATGGAGGGCACGCGCAGCAGGTTCACCAGCAGCGAATGGCGGCGGGTTTGCGGCAGCAGTTGCAGGTCGGGGTTGGCCCAGTCGAGCTTGATGGCGTCAACCAGCACCACGGCAGCGTCGGCGCTGGATGCTGCGGTGACCATGTTGCGGGTGTACTGCTCGTGGCCGGGCGCGTCGCCGATGATGAATTTGCGTGCTTCGGTATTGAAGTAGCGGTAAGCCACGTCGATGGTGATGCCTTGCTCGCGCTCGGCGGAGAGGCCATCGGTCAGCAAAGCCAAGTCGGTTTCGCCCGAGCGCTGCACGCCCGCCAAGTGGTCTTGCAGCACGGCCTTGGTGTCGACCAGCAGGCGGCCAATCAGCGTGCTTTTGCCGTCGTCGACCGAGCCGCAGGTGATGAATTTGAGGGCTGAGAAATGTTGGTTGTTGTGCATGTTTGGTTCCCCCGTGATCAAAAATAGCCGTCTTTTTTGCGCTTCTCCATCGAAGCCTCGGACGTTTTGTCGTCCATGCGGGTCGCCCCGCGCTCGCTCACATCGGCCGCCAGCGTTTCGATCACGATCTGCTCAGGCGTGGCGGCAGTGCTTTCCACCGGGCAGGTGCAGGTGATGTCGCCCACGGTGCGAAAACGCACGTCGCGCACCACCACTTCTTCGCCGTCTTTGGGCGGTGTCAGCTCGGTCACCGGCACCAAGAGGCCCCGGCGGTCCACCACTTCACGTTTGTGGGTGTAATAGATCGATGGCAACGCAATGTTTTCGCGGGCAATGTACTGCCACACGTCCAGCTCGGTCCAGTTGCTGATGGGGAACACGCGAAAGTGCTCGCCGGGCTGCAGCTTGTGGTTGAACAGCGTCCACAGCTCAGGGCGCTGGGCCTTGGGCTGCCACTGGCCAAAGCTGTCGCGGTGCGAAAAGATGCGCTCTTTGGCGCGGGCCTTTTCTTCGTCGCGGCGGGCACCACCGATCAGCGCGTCAAAGCGGAACTCTTCAATCGCTTCGAGCAGCGTGACCGACTGGTGCACATTGCGGCTCTCGCCCGGGTGGGCCAGGCGCACGGTGCCTTTTTTCATGGAGTCTTCGACGCTGCGCACGATCAGCTCAGCGCCCAACTCTTTCGCACGCGAATCGCGGAAGTCGGTCACTTCGGTGAAGTTGTGGCCGGTGTCGATCATGAGCAGGGGGTAGGGGATGCGGCCTGCGCCAAAAGCCTTTTCGGCGCACTTGAGCATGACCAGCGAATCCTTGCCGCCCGAAAACAGCAGGGTGGGGCGCTCAAAGGCGGCGGCGACTTCGCGCAGGATGAAGATGGTTTCTTCTTCCAGCGCGTCCAGGTGAGCATTGCTCAGGGTGTGCAGTTCTTGGGGTGTGGTGGCGGTCATACAGGTTTCTCTTTGGTTTTTGTAGGAGCCCACCCCCGTGGGCGATCCTTCCGTCTTGGGGTTTAACAATCGCCCACAGGGTGGGCTCCTACAGGGATGGGCTTGACGGTGTTTCAGGTTTTGACGTGCAACCCACACTCCTTGGCCGCCTCGTCCTCCCACCACCAGCGCCCGGCGCGGAACTCCTCGCCCAAGCTGATGGCCCGTGTGCAAGGCGCGCAGCCGATGCTGGGGAAAAACTGGTCGTGCAGCGGGTTGTAGTCCACTTTGTTCTCGGCGATGTAGTGCCACACGTCGCCCCAAGTCCATCTGGCCAATGGGTTGAATTTGCCCAGGCCTTTGGTGGCTTCTTCGCTGGTGTCGAGCAGCGGCACTTCAGCGCGGGCGGTGGATTGCTCTTGGCGCAAACCGGTGATCCAGGCGCGTTGGCCTTTCAAGGCGCGGGCCAAGGGCTCCATCTTGCGAACACCGCAACAGGCTTTGCGCAGTTCGATCGACTTGTACATCGCATCCTGGCCTTGGTCGCGCACGAACTGGATCACCGACTCTTGCACCGGGCGGTAAACCACGATGGGCGCACGCGAATGCGCCTGGGTGCGTTCCAGCAGGGCCAGGGTTTCGGTGTGCAGCGCGCCTGTCTCCAGCACGAACACCGGGATGTCCAGCTGCAGGGTGTTGATGAGGTGCGTGATCACCACGTCTTCAGCGCCCAGGCTGGACGCTTGCGTGACGGGGGTGAACTCGGCCGCAGCGCGTTGCAGCAAGGCTTGGGTCTCGGCCAGCTTGGCGGGAAAGTCAGGGCTGGCTTTGGCGTTTTGCTCGGTGGCCTTGAGCGGCGTGTTGCGGGAAGTAATGAGGGAAGAGGTCATGGCGTTTTTTTGTAGGAGCCCACCCCGTGGGCGATGGTGGGTGGTCCTTCGCAGGGGACATCGCCCACGGGGTGGGCTCCTACAGGGATGTGTGTCGGCGGATTGGTTTTGTGGATCGTCCTGTGGCCACTGACCTCAGGTGGCTTTGGCGAATTGGGGTTTCGTTTCGACAGCCGAGCCTTGGTAGAACCCGGTAAACCGTTCAAATTGGCGTTGCGCCGCCGAAGCGTCCACGCCTTCGCTCAGCACGGCCACATCAAAGCCGGTGCGCTGCATCTGCACCAACTGGTCGATCAGCACATCGCCTGTGGCGCGCAGCTCACCTGCAAAGCCCAGGCGGCGGCGCAGCAAAAAGGCCTGGCTGTATGCACGACCGTCGGTGAAGGCCGGAAACTGCAGGTCGATGCGGGTGATGCCGGTCAGGTCGAGCGTGCGCGGGTCCACGTCGTTGGCGAGTTCCAAGATGCCGGTGGAGTTGGCGCTCTCGTGTTCTTGTGCGGTGATGATTTTCATGGTCGTTTTGTTTTTGTAGGAGCCCACCCTGTGGGCGATCGCCTGCAAATCCCAATAGAAAGAATCGCCCACAGGGGTGGGCTCCTACGGGGTGCTTCAGGCGGCGGTTTCCTCTGCCGGATGACGTGCCGCGTTGGCTGCGGCTTTGAACGGGTCTTGACCGACACGGCGCAGCGTCTCGATGAAGGCTTCTTGCTTGCCTTCGGCACTGGGAGCGCGCAACTCTTTGTAGGTGTTCAAAATCGCTTCGATCACATCCGGCACTTCAAACGAAGAGAAGGACGGACCCACCACCTTGCCGGGCGTGGCCGCGCCGGACAGGTCCTTGCCGTCTGAGCCGCCCAGCGTGACCTGGTACCACTCTTTGCCGTCTTTATCGACACCCAGGATGCCAATGTGGCCCGAGTGGTGGTGACCGCAAGAGTTGATGCAACCGCTGATGTGGAAGTCGATGTGGCCCAGGTCTTCCAGCTCGTCCAGGTCTTGGTAGCGCTCGGTGATGGCGCTGGCCGTAGGGATGGAGCGGGCATTGGCCAGCGCGCAGTAGTCGCCGCCGGGGCAGGCGATCATGTCGGTCAGCAAACCGATGTTGGGCTGGGCCACACCCAGCGCCTGGGCTTCGCGCCACAGCGCGTGCAGCTGGTCCAGACGCACCCAAGGCAGCAGCAGGTTTTGGGTGTGCGAGACACGGGCTTCCCCTGCGGAATACTTTTCCACCAAAGCTGCGGCAGCGTCGAGTTGCTCTGCAGTGGCGTCACCCGGGGCATAACCCGAGCGCTTGAAGGACAGCGACACGGCGCGCAGTTGCGGGTTGCGGTGCGGGCGCACATTGCGCGCCAGCCAGCGTGCAAAAGCGGGCGTCTTGGCCGCTTCGATGCTGAGCGCCGCTTCGGCCTGGGCCAACCACGCATCGGTGTTTTCGGGCAGGTTCAGCGCTGGGTCCACAAAACCGGCTTTCACGCGGTCGAGTTCGGCCTGCGGCAGGGTGTGTGGCGCGCCGTCGCGTTCCAAAATTTCGCGGAATTCGGTTTCCACTTCGTCAAAGTAGCGCTGGCCTTCGGCCTTGACCAAAATCTTGATGCGGGCCTTGTACTTGTTGTCTCGGCGGCCCCAGCGGTTGTACACACGCACCACGGCTTCGAGGTAGTTCATGATGTCCTGCCAAGGCAGGAACTCGCGGATGACCACGCCGTTGACCGGCGTGCGGCCCATGCCGCCGCCCACCAGCACTTTGAAGCCCACTTCGCCTGCAGCGTTGTGGATGACTTGCAGGCCCACGTCGTGCCAGCCAATGGCGGCGCGGTCTTCGGTGGCGCCGGTGATGGCGATCTTGAACTTGCGCGGCAGGTGCGCAAACTCGGGGTGCAGCGTGCTCCACTGGCGGATCAGCTCGGCATACGGCCGGGGATCGACCACTTCGTCCACCGCCACACCCGCCAGCTCGTCGGTGGTGGTGTTGCGGATGCAGTTGCCGCTGGTCTGGATGCCGTGCATGTTCACGGTGGCCAGCAGCTCCATCACGTCGGCCGATTTGTCCAGTGGAATCCAGTTGAACTGCACGTTCTGGCGGGTGGTGAAGTGGCCGTAGTTGGTCGTGAGCTTAGGGGCCAGACCGGCAATTTTGTCTTGGGTGTCTTGGGCTTCGGCCAGCAGGGCGGCGTCCGGCGTGTCGTAGTCGCGGGCGATTTGGGCCAGCACCTTGATCTGAGCCGCGTTGATCTCGCCATAAGGCACGGCCACGCGCAGCATGGGCGCGTAGCGCTGCACATACCAGCCGTTTTGCAGGCGCAGGGGGCGGAACTGGTCTTCGGTCAATTGACCTGTCTGCCAACGACCCAACTGGTCTCGGAACTCTGCAGCGCGGGCGCGCACAAAGGCTTTGTCGAATTCGGTGTACTGGTACATATCAACAGCTGTAAAAAAATCAGATCAGAACGAGTTTGGTGCCCGCCCATGCCAGCAGCACGGACAGCAATGAACGGATCACGCGGTCAGGCGTGTGGTGTGTCAGGCGCGAGCCCAGCCAAATGCCGGGGATCGATCCGGCCAGCAGCTTGGCCAAAAGCGGCCAGTCCACCGAGCCAAGCGACGCATGGCCCAGGCCCGCCACCAAGGTCAGGGGCACGGCATAAGCGATGTCGGCCGCCACGATGCGCGGCAAAGGCAGCAGAGGATACAGCACCATCAGCACCGTCACGCCAATGGCGCCCGCGCCCACCGAGGTGAGGGTGACCAAGGTGCCAATCAGGGCGCCAAACAGCAGCGGCAGGCTCCAGTGGCGGGGTGTGCTGGCGAGGGCTTCGTCCTCTGGTGCCAGTTGGCGGGGCACTTGTTTGCCGCGAACGGCCTTGTAGAGCATGGCGGCTGCAGTGAGCAGCAGGGCTACGCCCAAGGTGGTGGTCATCAGGGCCTGCACTTTGGGGTCGGCCGGGCCCACCCAGCGCAAAACGCCAAGGGTGACGAGGCAAGCCGGAATGCTGCCCGCGCTGAGCAAACCCACCACGCGCCAGGGCACGATGCGCTGGCGGGCAAAACTCACGGTGCCGCCCAGCTTGGTGAAGGCCGCAAACAGCAGGTCGGTGCCCACCGCCATGTAAGGCTTCACGCCAAAGAAAAAGATCAAGAGCGGCGTCATCAGCGAGCCGCCACCCACCCCCGTCAGGCCCACGATGGTGCCCACGAAGAAACCTGCAAAGACATAGCCCAAATCAATCATGGGCAGGACTGTAAACGTCCTTTATGCCAAAACAAACGATTTATTGGTTGTAGATATATGCCAAATCGATATAAGAGCGCTGTCAGGCGCCAAGCGCTGCGGGTCGCTCTGCCAAGATCCGGGCCGAAGGTCTCACATTCATGGTCATTTGAAACAGGCCTGCTGCCAAACCAATGGCCACGGCACCTTGCCAAGCCAGGTCGTAATTGCCCAAGCGGCTGTAAATCAAACCGCCGCCCCAAGCGCCGATGAAGGAGCCCACCTGGTGGCTGAAAAACGCCACCCCCGACAAAGTGGCCATGTAGCGCAAACCGAACAGATGGATCACCAGCCCCGACACCAGCGGCACCACCCCCAGCCACAGCGTCCCCATGGCGGCGGCAAAGACCAAGGTGCTGGTGGGCGTGGGCGGCATCAAAAAATACACCGCAATAAAGATGGAGCGCAGCACATAGATGCCGCCCAGCAGCATGCGTTTGGAATACTTGCCGCCCAACCAGCCGAACAGGTAAGAGCCGATCACGTTGAACAGGCCCACCAGCGCCAGCGCCGTGCTGCCCACGCTGGGGTCCATGCCACAAATGTCCAGGTAAGTGGGCAAATGGGTGGTGATGAACACCAATTGCAAGCCGCACACAAAAAACGCGATGGCCAGCACCAGGTAGCCCCGATGGCCCAAGGCCTCGCGCACGGCCTCGCCAACCGTTTGTGCCGCGCCCAGAGGCGCAGGCACCTCGATCTGGTCCGCCCGGCTGGCCATGAAAGCGGCGGGCACCATCACGGCCACCAGGCCCAGAAAGCCGATCACCGCCGCTTGCCAGCCCGCAGTACTGATAAGGTGCTGCGCCATGGGCGAGGCCAAGGTCAAACCCAAAGAGCCCAAGGCAGACACCGAGCCCATGGCCATGCTGCGCTGCAGGGGTGAGACGGCTTTGGCGGTCACGCTCATGGCGATGTTGGATGCGGTGCACGACAAGGCCAAACCCACACACAGACCCATGCCCAGGGTCACGCCCCAGGCCGATGACGCGGTGAGGGCAAAGGCCAGTCCCAAGGCATAAACCGCCACCCCCAGCAAAGCCACGGGGCGCGCCCCATGCCGGTCGGCCAAGATGCCCATGAAGGGTTGTGTGGCGCCCCACACGATGTTCTGGATGGCGATGGCCAGCGAAAAATCGGCGGCCGTGATGCCGATCTCGCGGATCATGTGCGGCTGCAGCAGGCCAAAGCTTTGGCGCATGCCCATGGCCAAACTCAGCATCACGGCAGCGCCGCCCATGATCAAGGCCACATGGAATCGGGACAGGTCTGTTTGTTTCATGGGGGCGATTATTTTCATGAAGAGCCCATTGCGCCGCATGTAGGCGACACCGACCGATTTCTGAATCGGGTTCAGAGCCTGACGCATGAAGTGGTGGACGTCGAGGGCGCGCAGCGTTTTCATGAAATGTCACTGTTGCGACAGGGGCGGATCACGCTGGTAAAGTCACGCCTTTCACGCTAACCCCTCTAGGACCTTATGAAGCACCTTATCCAGCACTTGAGGACGGCCAGCTGGCTGGCCTTGGCCGCCAGCAGCGCAGCATTCGCCCAGACCCCCATCAAGATCGGCGAGATCAACAGCTATTCCGCCATCCCGCAGTTCACCCAGCCCTACAAGCAAGGCTGGCAATTGGCCGTGGAAGAAATCAACGCCCAAGGCGGCTTGCTCGGTCGCAAGGTCGAAGTCATCGCTCGGGACGACGCGGGCAAGCCCGAAGAAGCTTTGCGCCACGCCATCGAGCTGACGTCCAAGGAAAAGGTCGACGTGCTCGCCGGGGGCTTTTTGTCCAACGTGGGCCTGGCCTTGGCCGACCACGCCCAAAAGAACAAACGCCTGTTTGTGGCCAGCGAGCCCTTGACCGACGCCATCGTCTGGGACAAAGGCAACCGCTACACCTTCCGCCTGCGCCCCAGCACTTACATGCAAGCGGCCATGCTGGTGGAAGAAGCGGCCAAGCTGCCCGCCAAGCGCTGGGCCACGATTGCGCCCAACTACGAATACGGCCAAAGCGCCGTGGCCAGCTTCAAGGAGTTGCTCAAAGCCAAGCGACCCGATGTGGAGTTTGTGAGCGAGCAGTGGCCCGCCCAAGGCAAGATCGACGCGGGCAGCACGCTGACCGCCACCACTGCAGCGAAGCCTGACGCGATTTTCAATGTGACCTTTGGTGCCGACTTGGCCAAACTGGTGCGCGAAGGCAACCAACGCAACGTCTTCCCCAAGACCCCGGTGGTGTCGTTGCTGTCGGGCGAGCCTGAATACCTGGAAGTGCTGAAAGACGAAACGCCCAAGGGCTGGATCGTGACCGGTTACCCCTGGGACCAGCTCGACAACAAAGAGCACGCGAGCTTTGCCGCGAACTACTACAAGAAGTTCAACGAGAACCCCAAGGTGGGCTCGGTGGTGGGCTACGCCACGATGCAGTCGATCTTTGCGGGCATCAAAAAGGCTGGCAGTGTGGACAACGAGAAGTTGGTCATCGCCATGCGGGGCCTGAAATTCAGCACCCCCTTTGGCCCGGCCGAATTCCGCGCCATTGACCAACAGTCCACCATGGGCGCCTATGTGGGCAAGCTCGATTTGCGCGGCGGCAAAGGCACCATGGTCCAGTGGCGGTATGCCGACGGTAAGGCTTACCAGCCGACCGACGCGTATGTGAAATCGCGCCGCCCGGCGGATGCGATGAAGTAAAGCTTCACAGTCTTCAAGCAAAACAGGCCCGGGTCATGGGCCTGTTGTCATGGGGGCTTGGCTTTTCCGATGTAGCGCTCGGCCGTCAAGTGCTTGGCCAAAGCGGGCTCCAGAGGCAGAGGCTCCTTGCACAACCAGGCGGCCGTGAGTTCGCCGCACAGCACCGCCAAGCTGATGCCGCGTGCCCCCATGCCCGCGCACAGCCACAGGCCGGGCAGCCGCTCGCTGTCGATGGGGCCCACTGCGGGCAGGCGGTTGGGCAGGGTGCAGCGCAAGCCGGCCCAGCCGTGTATGTGTTCAGGGCCAAACTGGTGTTGCATGGCCGCGCCCAAGTTGGGCAGCAAAGTGGCCAAGCGCAGCTGGTTGGCGGCGTGGTCTTCTTCTCGCACGGGGGCTTGTTCGCAGTTGCGCTCAAAGGTGGAGCCGATGTACCAGCCGGGCTGACCGTTCGGTGTGGGCACGTTGCTGATGAAGCTGCCGTGGCCATTGACTGGGAAGGGCGGCAGCAGCCGGCGCTGGGCATCGGTCAAGCCGTGCATGTGGCCAAAGCTGATTTGCCCACGCAAGGGGTTCAGTGGCACGGCAAAGCCGGGCAGTGGCCGCAGCAAAGCCAGGCTGTCAAAAGCACTGGCCACCACCATCAAGGGGGCCTGGCCCAAAGTCTGGCCTTGGGCATCGGTCACGACCCACAGCTCACCGCGCCGCTCAATGGCATTGGCCTTGCGCCCCCACAGAACCTGCACGCCCGGTGTTTGCAGCTGCGCTGCCACCAGTTGCCGGGGCCTGATCCAGCCCGCCCGCGCATGCCACAGCGCGGGTGTGCCCGGGGGCAGTCCAGCCGCAGCGACTTGTTCTTCGCTGGCTTGGGTGCTGCATTCGTTGGTGTTGTCCTGAGCTTCCTCAGGGACGGCATTGCCCGTGGGCAGCCTGCGTTTCCCGGCCAGGTTGTGTTCCAGAACCCCGGTCAGGGCCCAGTCGGTGCCGCTTTGCAGCAGTGCCTGGGCGCGCTGCAGTGTGGCCTGAACGCCAGCCCGTGTGATGCGCGAGAGCACGTTGTCGTCGGGCGAGACATGGGGCGCGGCCAAACCCGCAGGCAAACCCGATGCGCCCGCGCCCACCCCTTCGGCTTGGTCGAGCACCATGACGGACCAGCCGCGCGATGCCAGGCTGTGCGCCACGGCCGAGCCCGACAGGCCTGCACCGATGACCAGTGCGCGGCGCGCCTGGGGGCCACCGTCCAAAGGCGTCGAGCTCAAACTCAGTTGGCAGGTGGGGGCACGAAGCCTTGTGCCGCGTCAGCCCCTTCGCCAAAGAAATGCTTTTCCATCTGACGGGCCAGGTACTGGCGGGCGCGCAGATCCGCCAGGTTCAGGCGGTTTTCATTGACCAGCATGGTCTGGTGCTTGAGCCAGTCGGCCCAGGCCTGCTTGCTCACGCTCTCCCAGATGCGCTTGCCCAATTCGCCAGGATAGGGCGCGAAGTCCAAGCCTTCTGCTTCGGTGCCGAGTTTGATGCATTGAACGGTGCGTGCCATGTGTGTCTTGCCTTGATCTATCTTAAGAAGCACTGGTTATACGGATATAAAATTTCAGTATTTCCAGTTGTAAGCGGTTCGGGCGAAAATACCGCCTGTTTTGCGACAGGTCGACTTCTCGCGCGGTCATTCCAAACGCAACTGTAGCAAGCTTTCAGCTCCCCTCAGTGGCCACGGGACTCTTGCCCTGGCCTCCAACCCAAAAAGATTTCATGAGTGCATTTCTCGAAGAACGCGTTCTGAGCGTTCACCACTGGACCGACCGCCTGTTCAGTTTCACCACCACGCGTGACCAGGCCCTGCGTTTTTCGAATGGTCACTTCACCATGATTGGCCTGCGTCAGGAAAGCGGCAAACCGCTGCTGCGCGCCTATTCGATCGCCAGCGCCAACTACGAAGAGCACCTCGAGTTCTTGAGCATCAAGGTGCCCGATGGTCCGCTGACCTCCAAGCTGCAACACATCCAGGTGGGCGACACCATTGTGGTGGGCCGCAAGCCCACGGGCACCTTGCTGTGCGACTACCTGCTGCCTGGCAAAAACCTGTACCTGATGTCCACCGGCACGGGCCTGGCCCCTTTCATGAGCATCATCCGTGACCCCGAAACCTATGAGCGTTTCGAAAAAGTCATCCTGGTGCACGGCGTGCGTCAGGTCAACGAGCTGGCGTATCACGACTACATCACCAAGGACCTGCCGGCCAACGAGTTCTTGGGCGAGATGGTGAGCAAACAACTGCTTTACTACCCCACCGTGACCCGCGAACCCTATAAAAACCAGGGCCGCGTGACCGATCTGATCGAAAACGGCAAGCTGTTCGCTGACTTGGGCCTGCCCAAGCTCAACCCCGAAACCGACCGCATCATGATCTGCGGCTCGCCCGAAATGCTCAAAGACCTCAAGCGCATCTGCGAAGAAAGCGGTCTCAAAGAAGGCAACACCAGCACCCCTGGCGCCTTTGTGATCGAGCGGGCGTTTGCCGACGCCTGATATTTCAGGACGGGCCTGATGGCTTTGTGATCTGCGTCACGCCATCCTCCAGACAACGGGAGCACAATGCTCCCGTTTTCTATTGGAAATTCGCATCCCCATGAAACTGTTTTCCATCTCCTTCAACCGCTGGATGTTGCTGATCGCGCTCTCGTGCATCGGCATGCTGGCGTTTGGCCTGTACCTGCAACATGTGGTGGGCCTGAACCCTTGCCCCATGTGCATCGTGCAGCGCTATGCTCTGATCGGGGTGATGCTCATCGCTTGGGTGGGTTCGCGCTTGCGCAAGCCCGGCGCTGTAGCTGTGTTGGGCGTGTTGCTGGCGCTGATGGCCGGTTTTGGCGCATTTGTGGCCGCCCGCCAAAGCTGGCTGCAGTGGTACCCACCCGAGATCGTCACCTGCGGCCGTGATTTTTACGGCATGGTCGAAAACTTCCCGATCAACCGCGCCATTCCCATGATCTTCAAAGGCAGCGGCGACTGCACCAAGGTCGACTGGACCTTCCTCGGCGGCTCGATTGCCAATTGGTCGTTCGTGGCTTTTGTCGGGTTTGCGCTGATGGGCTTGCTGATCGCTGTGCAGGTTTGGCGCAGCCGCTGACCACAGTCCATCGCGCGCAGGGCGCTGCTCCTACAGGTGGCAGCGCGGCATTTGTAGGAGCTGCACCCCGTGCGCGATGCTCCGCTTGAATGGGCTCAGAGTTTCTTGACCAGCACCAGGCTCTTGCGGTCCCAGTTGTATTTGCGTTTGCGCGCTTCGGGCAGCCAGTCGGGGTCGACCTGCACAAAACCGCGTTTGATGAACCAGTGCATGGTGCGCGTGGTCAGCACAAAGATGCTTTTCAGGCCCATGGCCCGGGCGCGTTGCTCCACGCGTTTGAGCACTTTTTCACCATCGCCCTGGCCTTGCGACTGGGGTGACACGGTCAGCGCCGCCATCTCGGCCGTCTTGGCTTCGGGGTAGGGGTAGAGCGCTGCGCAGGCAAAGATCACGCCGTCGTGGTCGATGATGGTGTAGTGATCGATGTCGCGCTCGATCTCGGTGCGGTCGCGTTTGACCAGCGTGCCGTCTTTCTCAAACGGCTCGATCAGTTGCAAGATGCCACCCACATCGTCGGAAGTTGCTTCCCGCAGTTCTTCGAGCTTTTCATCAATGACCATGGTGCCGATGCCGTCGTGCACATAAATCTCCAACAACAAAGCGCCATCCACCGCAAAGGGCAGGATGTGGCTGCGCTCCACGCCTTCTTCGCACGCCTTCACGCAGTGCTGCAGATAAAACGCCAAGTCGGTTGGCTGAGTGGGGTTGGGCGACTCTGCCAGCAGCTTCTTGGCCGCGGCCAAAGGCAGCTCGGTGTCGATCGGGTTGTCTTCGCTGGCCGGCTCGTTCGGGTGGATGCGGATGCCTGGAATCTCGGTCACAAAAATCAGCTTGTCGGCCTGCAGCTCGGCGGCCACGCTGGTGGCGACTTCTTCCATGGTCAGGTTGAAAGCCTCACCCGTGGGCGAGAAGCCAAAGGGCGACAACAGCACCATCGCGCCCATGTCCAGTGTGCGCATGATGCCGTCCACGTCCACCTTGCGCACCAGACCCGAATGCCGGAAATCCACGCCATCCACAATGCCCACCGGGCGCGCCGTGATGAAGTTGCCCGAAATCACCCGCACCGTGGAGCCCGCCATCGGCGTGTTGGGCAGGCCCTGGCTGAAGGCCGCTTCGATCTCGTAACGCAGCTGGCCTGCGGCCTCTTGCGCGCAGTCCAGCGCCACCTCGTCGGTGATGCGCATGCCGTGCGAATACTTTGGCACATGGCCTTTGGCCGCCAGCTGCTCGTTCACCTGCGGCCGAAAGCCATGCACCAGCACGATCTTCACGCCCATGCTCTGGATCAGCGCCAGGTCCTGTGCAATCAGGCCCAGCTTGCCCGCTGCAATGGCCTCGCCCGCGATGCCCACCACAAAAGTCTTGCCGCGGTGCATGTGGATGTAGGGCGCCACCGACCGGAACCAGGGCACGAAGGTGAAGTTGAAGACTGTGGACATGGGCAATCAAGCGTTTCGGGCAGTGTGGGCGTGGGGCTGGGATAATCCCCAGCTGTTCTTGCTTTGATTTTCACAGAAGTTTCCGCTTTGTCCGACACCCCCCTCCAAATCGACTTCCCCGAAGGCCTGCCGGTCTCGGCCCGCCGTGACGAAATCATGGCCGCCATGGATCAGCACCAGGTCATCATCGTTTGCGGTGAAACCGGCTCGGGCAAGACCACGCAGCTGCCCAAAATCGCCCTCATGCTGGGGCGTGGCAAGCTCAACGCCAAGCCGGGCGAGCGGGCGCGGATGATCGGCCACACCCAGCCCCGGCGGATTGCGGCCAGCTCGGTGGCCAAACGGATTGCCGAAGAACTCAAAACGCCACTGGGCGAGGTGGTGGGTTTCAAGGTGCGCTTTCAGGATCGACTCTCCAAAAACGCCTCGGTCAAGCTCATGACCGACGGCATTTTGCTGGCCGAAACGCAAACCGACCCGCTGCTGCAGGCCTACGACACCATCATCATCGACGAGGCGCACGAACGCAGCCTGAACATCGACTTCTTGCTGGGCTACCTGCGCCAGATCCTGCCGCGCAGGCCGGACCTGAAGATCGTCGTCACCTCGGCCACCATCGACGCGGACCGCTTTGCCAAACACTTTGCCTCGCGCCAAGGACCGGCCCCGGTCATCATGGTGTCTGGCCGCACCTTCCCGGTGGAGCAGCGCTACCGGCCGTTTGAAGAGTCGCGTGACTATGGCCTGAACGAGGCCATGGCCGATGCGGTGGACGAACTCTGGCAGGGCGGGGCAGGGGGCGACATCCTGATCTTTTTGCCCGGTGAGCGCGAAATCCGCGAGGCTGCCGACCACCTGCGTAAACACTTGGTGCACCAGCCGCTCACGCGCAACGCCGAAGTGCTGCCCCTGTTTGCCCGCCTGTCGCAGGCCGAGCAGGACCAGATTTTTGAAGCGTCCAACGGCCGCCGCATTGTGCTGGCCACCAACGTGGCCGAAACCTCATTGACGGTGCCTGGCATCCGTTATGTGATCGACGCAGGCACGGCGCGGGTCAAGCGCTACAGCCTGCGCAGCAAGGTTGAGCAGCTGATGGTCGAGCCCATCAGCCAAGCCGCCGCCAACCAGCGGGCGGGCCGCTGCGGCCGCGTGGCCAATGGCATTTGCATCCGGCTTTACGACGACAAAGACTTTGCAGGCCGCCCGCGCTTCACGGATCCGGAAATTTTGCGCTCGTCTTTGGCAGGCGTGATCTTGCGCATGAAGTCGCTGCACCTGGGTGTGGTGGAAGACTTTCCGTTCATCGAAGCGCCCTCCAAACGTGCCATCACCGACGGCTACCAATTGCTGGCCGAGCTGGGCGCGGTGGATGACGACAACGAGCTGACCCCCATTGGCCAAGAGCTGGCCCGCCTGCCGCTCGACCCCCGCGTGGGCCGCATGATTTTGGAAGCGCGTGGCCGCAACGCCCTGGAGGAAGTGCTGGTCATTGCCAGCGCCATGAGCGTGCAAGACGTGCGCGACCGCCCCATGGACTTGCAGGCCCAAGCCGACCAGCAACACGCCAAGTTCGACGACGACAAAAGCGAGTTCACCGGCTATCTGAAGCTGTGGAAATGGATTCACGACGCCCGAGGCGGACCCACCAAAACAATCGGGGTCAGATCCCAATTAAATTCGCCTGCGTCACAGGGTGCAAATAATCGGGATCTGACCCCAATTATGCCAATTATGCCAATTAAAGGGCGGCAGATGGCGGCGCAAGAAGCTCCGCAGCACAAGCTGAGCAACCGCCAATACGAGCAACTGCTGCGCCAGAACTTCATCAACATTCGCCGTGTGCGCGAGTGGCGCGACACGCACACCCAGCTGCTCACCGTGGTGGCCGAACACAAGTGGCGCATCAACACCCAGCCTGCCACGTATGAGCAGTTGCACCTGTCCATGCTGGCGGGTCTGCTGGGCAACGTGGGCTACAAACTCGAAGACGAAGAGGCCTATCTCGGCGCGCGCGGCATCAAGTTTCACAAACACCCCGGCGCGCACCTGAGCAAAAAACCGGGTCGCTGGATCGTGGTGGCCGAGCTGGTGGAGACCACGCGCCTGTTTGGCCGGGGCATTGCCGCGATTGAGCCGCAGTGGCTTGAGCAGGTCGGCGCGCACCTGCTCAAGAAGCAACTGCTCGACCCGCATTGGGAAAAGAAATCGGCCGAAGTGGTGGCGCTGGAGCGGGCCACGCTTTACGGCCTGGTGGTCTACAGCGGCCGCCGCACGCCCTACAGCCGGGTGGACCTGCATGGGGCACGCGAGATTTTCATCCGCGAAGCGCTGGTGGGCGACCAGTGGGAAACCAAGCTGCCGTTCCTGGCCGCTAACCACAAGATGATCGCCAAGGTCGAAGAGCTGGAACACAAGTCGCGCCGCCAAGACGTGTTGGTGGACGACGAGCTGATCTACGCTTTTTATGACCAGCAACTGCCCGCCGACGTGTGCAGCGGCCGCCTGCTGGAGAACTGGTACCGCACCGAGAGCGCCAAGCAGCCACGCCTGCTGTTGCTGACCCGCGAAGAGCTGATGCGCCACGAAGCCGCAGGCATCACCACGCAGGCCTTCCCCAAACACATCCGACTGGGCGGCACCGACTGCCAAGCCACGTATTTGCACGAGCCGGGTGATGCCCGCGACGGTGTCACCGTGACGGTGCCTTTGTTTGTGCTGAACCAGGTCAGCGAAGACCGCTGTGAATGGCTGGTGCCCGGCCTGCTCAAAGACAAGATCCAGGCCCTGCTCAAAAGCCTGCCGCAACGCCCGCGCAGCCGCTTCGTGCCGCTGCCCGAATCGGCCACCCGCTTGGCCGCCGAGCTGTCGGTGCCCGAATTGTTTGGCAGTGGGTCGCTCACCGACGTGCTGCTCAAAAAAGTGCGCGACGAAACCAGCTTGGACGTCAAGCGCACCGACTTCAAACACGAGATGCTCAGCCCGCATTTGTTCATGAACCTGCTGGTGGTGGACGAGCACGGCCGCCAGCTGGGCATGGGCCGCAATCTGGGGGCGCTCAAAGGCGAGCTGGGTGCCAAAGCGCGGGGTGCATTCCAGGCACTTGCGCAGCTGAAGGTGGCGGCAGCGCCTGCTTCTGCCTCTGAACCCCCAAACAAGGGGGACACCAAAAAATCGGGGTCAGACCCCCATTTGCCTCAGCGCGATGCGGTCGGACGCAACACCTCAGCCCGAGGGGAAAAGCCAGCCACCCCCCAGCCCATCGCCCCCCAGCGCTACACCGTCTGGACCTTTGGTGAACTGCCGGAGCTGATGGAAATCAGCAAAGGCGGCCAGACCTTGATTGGCTTCCCCGCGCTGGTGGACGTGCAAGACGCCGTCACCATCGAAGTGTTTGACGAACCCGAAGTGGCCGCCAGCAAAAACCGAGCGGGCCTGCGCCGCCTGTTTGCGCTGCAGATCAAAGACGCGCTCAAATACCTTGAGAAAAACATCCCCGACCTGCAAAAAATGGCCGTGGCCTACATGCCGCTGGGCACCGCCGACGAGTTGAAAACCCAGATCATCGATGTAGCCCTGGACCGCGCCTTCTTGCTCGACCCGCTGCCCAACGATGAGGCCACATTCAAGCGCCGCATCGACGAGGGCCGGGGCCGCCTGACCCTGATCGCCAACGAAGTGGCCCGGCTGGCAGGCACCATCTTGCTGGAGTTTGGCGCAGCCACCCGCAAGATCAAGGACACCAAAAACGCCCCCGACGCGACGGTAGACTGCACGCAGCAACTGCAACGCCTGATGCCCAAAAACTTCATGGCCGCCACCCCCTGGCCGCAGTTGCAGCATTACGCCCGCTACCTCAAGGCCATCACCCTGCGCCTGGACAAATACCGCGCCGACCCCGCCCGCGACGCCCAGCGCTTGGCTGAGCTCAAACCCCAAGAACAACGCTACTGGCGCCTGGTGGCCGAACGCAAAGGCGCGCAAGACGCCCGCATGCTGGAGTTCCGCTGGCTACTCGAAGAGCTGCGCGTGAGCTTCTTTGCGCAAGAACTGCGCACCCCGCAGCCGGTCAGCATCAAGCGGCTGGAGAAGGCTTGGGGGCAATTGAACCATTGAGGCGTCATCTTTGCCTTGATATTCAACGCGGAATGCTATTTATAAACAAATTGTTTATAATGGCGACATGATCGAAAGCTTTGCCAGCGACGAAACTGAGCGTCTGTTTGCGACGGGCAAATCGCGCCGTCTGCCACCTGAGATCCTCAAGCGAGCCGTGATGCGCCTCTTGCAGCTTCACGCGGCGGTTGAAGTGGATGACTTGCGCATGCCGCCTTCCAACCGCTTGGAGGCGTTGACGGGTGACCTTGTCGGTAAATGGAGCGTTCGTGTCAACGACCGCTGGCGTTTGTGCTTTCGGTTTGAGCATGGGCATGCGCATGACGTTGAAATTGTGGATTACCACTGAGGAGTGATGAAGATGACTGCCAAAAATCCTGTGGATGGTCTGCCTGCCATCCACCCAGGCGAGTTCTTGCACGAGACACTGGAAGAACTGGCCATGACCCAAGCTGCATTCGCCGAAGCCATTGGGGTATCCGCCATGCGTGTATCGCATTTACTCAAAGGCGATCGCCCTGTTACAGCCGAGTTGGCTCTGCGCCTTGGTCGTGCCTTGGGTCAAACGCCGCAATATTGGCTCAACCTGCAATCTGCTTATGACCTGAAAGTGGCGCAGATTCAAATGAAAGACAGTTTGAAAGATGTGCGGCCATTGGCAGTGGCATGAGTGAATCCTTGACCCCTGAGACCGACTTATTGATTGTTCTGGATCGTGCTATATCCGGGAATTCGACAAGGTCAAGGATGAAAACTGCCGGGCTGCCCCGTTCAGTAAACCTACATACCTTTTGTTCACCTACCCAGCCGCTGATCGACTGATAGTCGACCGCTGGGGCGCATCCATTCCTAGGAACCACCGCATGGAAATCAAAGTCAACTTTCTCGACAAACTGCGCCTGGAGGCCAAGTTTGACGACTTCACCGTGCTGGCCGATCAGCCCATTCGCTACAAGGGCGATGGCTCGGCGCCGGGACCGTTTGATTACTTTTTGGCGTCGTCGGCTTTGTGTGCCGCGTATTTTGTGAAGTTGTATTGCCAGACGCGCAACATCTCGACCGAGCACATTCGCCTGTCGCAAAACAACATCGTGGACCCCGACAACCGCTACCTGCAGACCATCAAGATCCAGGTGGAGTTGCCGGCCGACATGTCCGACAAAGACCGCTTGGGAATTTTGCGGTCTATCGATCGTTGCACGGTCAAAAAGGCGATTCAAGCGGGGCCCACTTTCATCGTTGAGGCGGTGGACAACCTGGACGCTGACGCACAGGCCTTACTCACCCTGAGCCCTGATGCGCAGGCGCAGACCTTTATTGCGGGCAAGGACTTGCCACTGGAGCAGACCATCGCCAACATGACCGCGGTCTTGGCCAACTTGGGCATCAAGATCGAGATCGCGTCTTGGCGCAATTTGGTGCCCAACGTCTGGTCGCTGCACATCCGCGACGCGCATTCGCCCATGTGCTTCACCAACGGCAAGGGCTCGACCAAAGAGAGTGCCTTGGCCTCGGCGTTGGGTGAATACATCGAGCGCCTGAACAACAACCACTTTTATGCAGGCGTGTTTTTTGGCGAAGACATTGCGCAGGCCGACTTTGTGCACGACCCCCGCGAGCGCTGGTTCCAGCCCGGCAAGCGCGACGCGCTGCCCAAGGGCTTGTTGGACAAGCATTGCCTGAGCGTTTACAACCCCGACGGCGAGCTCAAGGCATCGCACCTGTTCGACACCAACTCGGGCAACACCGAGCGCGGCATTTGTGCGCTGCCCTATGTGCGCCAGTCCGACGGTGAGGTGGTCTACTTTCCGTCCAACTTGGTGGAAAACCTGTTCGTGAGCAACGGCATGAGCGCGGGCAACACGCTGGTCGAAGCGCAGGTGCAGTGCCTGTCAGAAATTTTTGAGCGGGCCGTCAAGCGCGAGATCTTGGAAGGCGAGATGGCTTTGCCCGATGTACCGCCAGCCGTGCTCGCGAAGTACCCCGGCATCGTGGCCGGCATCGAGGCTTTGGAGGCGCAGGGCTTCCCGGTCTTGGTCAAAGACGCGTCGCTCGGTGGTGTGTACCCAGTGATGTGCGTGACCCTGATGAACCCGCGCACGGGCGGTGTGTTCGCTTCTTTTGGCGCACACCCGCGCTTGGAGGTGGCACTCGAGCGCAGCCTGACCGAGCTGCTGCAGGGCCGCAGTTTTGAGGGCCTGAATGACTTGCCCGCGCCCACCTTCATCAGCAACGCGGTGACTGAGCCCAATAATTTTGTAGAGCACTTCATTGACTCCAGCGGCATCGTGTCGTGGCGGTTTTTCAGCGCCCAAGCCGACCACGAGTTTGTGGAGTGGGATTTTTCTTCGCAAGGGCACGACGCCACCGCCCAAGAGGCCGCCAAGCTGTTCGGCATCTTGCAGGCCATGGGCAAAGAAGCCTATGTGGCGGTGCACGACCAACTGGGCGCCACCGCCTGCCGCATCTTGGTGCCGGGCTATTCTGAGGTGTACCCGATCGACGACTTGATCTGGGACAACACCAACAAAGCGCTCTTGTTCCGTGCCGATGTGCTCAACCTGCACCGCTTGGACGATGAAGCCTTGGAGGCCTTGCTCGACCGTTTGGAGAACAACGAGCTCGACGATTACCTGGACATCGCCACCCTGATCGGCATCGAGTTTGACGACAACACGGTGTGGGGCCAGTTGACGGTGATGGAGCTCAAGCTCTTGATTCACTTGGCGTTGCAGCAGCTGGAAGAGGCGCATGAGCTGGTGGGCGCTTTCTTGCAATACAACGACAACACGGTGGAGCGCCGCTTGTTTTACCAAGCCCTGAATGTGGTGCTGGAAGTCACGCTGGATGACGAGTTGGCGTTGGAAGACTACGTGGTGAATTTCCGGCGCATGTTTGGCAACGAGCGCATGGATGCGGCCACCGGCTCGGTGGACGGCAGCGTGCGCTTTCATGGCCTCACGCCCACCAGCTTGCAGCTGGAGGGCTTGGACCGCCACCAGCGCTTGCTTGACAGCTACAAAAAACTGCACGCGGCGCGGGCGCGTGTGGCGGCGAAGCAGGCCTTGGTTTAAACCCGCCAAGAGGGCAGCTGCCCTTGCAGGGTGTCTGCAGATGCCTGCCCATGAAAAAGGCACCCGCAGGTGCCTTGGTGACTGATGTTTGTAGGGCAGGCCTGGTTGACGCTTATTGGCCAAACAACTGCGTCACATGCTGCCAGCCGCGCAGCAGCAAGCCTGCGCGTTCCACCTCGGCTTGAGCCACCAGTGGCGCTTCGCCCACGGGTTTGCCGTTGGCAGAGGCGATCACTTTGCCGATCACTGCACCTTTTGCCACAGGCGCTTCCAGGCCTGGTGTGAGTTCCACTGTCGTTTGCACTTGTTGTTGCCCGCGTGGCACGGTCAAGAGCCACGGTGCGCCCAAGCCTGCGGCAACGGTGGCTGCTTTGCCGAAGCGGACCTTGGCTGTCGTGACGACAGTGTTGGCTTGAATCGGGGTGGTTTTTTCAAAGTTGCCAAATCCCCAGCCCAGCATGGTGCGGGTCTGGTCAGCGCGTGCTTGGGGGCTGTTGGTGTTGAGGATGACCGTGATCAGGCGCATGTCGTTGCGCTTGGAGGAGGTGACCAAGCAGTAACCGGCTTCATCGGTGTGGCCTGTCTTTAAGCCATCCACGCTGGGATCGGTGTAGAGCAGGGCATTGCGGTTGCCTTGCTTGATGCCGTTGTACTTGAATTCGCGTTCCGCATAGAGCGGGTAATAGTCTGCGCTGCCCCCGATGATGGCGCGCGCCAGAATGGCGAGGTCGCGCGCAGACGATTTGTGCGTCGGGTCGGGCAGGCCTGTGGGGTTGACGAAATGTGTGTGCGTCATGCCCAGGCGCTGAGCTTCGGCGTTCATCAGCTTGGCAAAGCCCGCTTCGGAGCCGGCCATGTGCTCGGCAATTGCTTTGGAGGCGTCGTTGCCTGACTGGATGATGATGCCGCGCAAGATGTCAATGACGGTGGCCTGACCGTTGAGTGGCAGGTACATGCACGACTCGGTGCTAGAGCCTCGGCACCAGGCGTTTTGGCTGACCGAAACCAGGTCGGTGGGCTTGAGCTTGCCCGTGCGCAGGGCCTGCTCGACGATGTAGCTGGTCATCATCTTGGTGAGCGAGGCCGGTGGCAGGGCTTCGTCGGCGTTGGCCGAGGCGAGCACTTGGCCGGAGTCGTAGTCCATCAGCAGCCAGGCTTTGGCGGAGAGTGCCGGGGCGTTGTCTGCCAAAGCGGCCTCGGCCGCCAAGGGGGGCAGTGCATTGGCAGCAGCAGCGGCCTTCTTGTTGGAGGAGGCCTTTTGATGCTCGGCAGGCTTGGCGGGTTTGTGGCTGGCAGCGAAGGCGGCCGAGGCGGGGATCAAAGCGCCAGCGGCGATGGCGAAGAGGAGCGTCAAAAATGGGGGGGTCTTGGCTTGCATGGTGTTCACGGTCAGAGTCTCGATTGTCGCCGATCAAATTGGGCATGACCGGCCCGGTCAGCGAAATCTGAATCGACTGCAGGGCGCAAAGGCACTTTGTGCCTCTGGCCCGTGAGACTGGGGTCGTGACTCAGTGTTTGCCGAACTTGGTTTTGGCGTCAGCAATGCAGCTGGCTTTGGCATCGCCTGCTTGGGCCTCGCACTTTTCGTGTGCCACTTTGTAGTCAGCGTCCAACTTTTCTGTCGCGGCGTCTTTTTTGGCATCGCCTATGTCTTTATTCATCTTGGCGTTGGCCAAGGCTTTCTTTTCGGCCGCCTTGGCTTCTTCGATGCACACGTTTTTGGCGTTGCCCGCCTGATCGTCACAGCGTTCTTTGGCCACCTCGTATGCCGCTTTGGCCTTGGTGACCAACACATGATTGCGGTCGGCGGGTTTGCCTGTGAAGCTGTACTCCAGTTCGGCGCGTGCTACTTTTTCTTTGCCTTTGGCTTCTTCTTCGCAGATGTCCTTGGCATTGCCCGCCTGCGAATTGCAAGCCATTTTTTCGGTTTTGTACTCTGCGCTGATGCGCGATTTACTGGCCTTGTACTCGGTTTTGCTCAGCGTCTGGGCGTGCGCACCCGTCAGTGTCAGCAGGCTCAGGCACAAGATGGCTGTTGGGATGTATGGGTGGTTTTTCATGAAGATGGCCTTGGGGTGATGAGGAGGACCTATTGACTCACGCATGGCCCTGGGGCTTCAGTGCGGCAACGTACGCATTTGGCTCAAGGGCTGGCATCCGTCCAAAGTAAAAAAGCAGCATGTCGTGCCGTGCTCAGATCAGAGGCTTGGTCATCAGTGCTTTTTGATTGCATATGCAATTGTTGCAGTTACAATTGTTCAATGACAGAGACTTTTTCTCTTGCGGCCAGTCCACAGGGTTGCACCAACCTCAAGTTGCGGCAGTTCATGCGGCGTGTGACGCAGCACTACGACGTGCAGCTGGCCAAGGTGGGCTTGAAGACCACCCAATACTCTTTGCTCTCTTACATCGCCAAGTTGGGGCCCATTGGGCAAACCGAGCTGGCCGGTCGCATCAAGATGGGCACATCCACACTGTCGCGCAACCTCAAGCCTTTGGTGGATGCGCAATGGGTGCTGGTGTCTGCGGGCCCAGACGCCCGAAGCCGCTTGGTGAGCCTGACCGAAGCCGGGCGCCTCAAGCGCACCGAAGCGCAGCGCCGCTGGCGTGTGGCGCAAGACGACATCCACCGCATGCTCGGCCCGGACAAGGTCGCGCAGCTGCATGATTTGATTGACAGTTCCATGGCTTTGCTCGAACCCCTGGCCGGTGTGGCCAGCGGTGAGTGAATTCAAACCACCCCTGAACGGAAACCCCATGAATTCAAACGCTACAGCCAACCCTTTGCTGGTCGGGCCGATCTTGCCGATGTTGCTGAAGTTTTCTCTGCCCAATATGGTGGCCATGCTGGCCACGGCGCTGGCCGCCATTGCCGAGACCAGTTATGTGGGGCAGTTTGGCGCGCCCGCCTTGGCGGGCATGGCGTTGGTGTTTCCGTTTGTGATGCTTCAGACCATGATGTCTGCCGGGGCCATGGGCGGTGGCGTGTCGTCTGCCGTGAGTCGGGCTTTGGGCGCAGGCGATGCTGCGCGGGCCAATGTGCTGGCGGTGCATGCTTTGTGGATTGGGTGTTCGCTGGGCCTGGTGTTCATGCTCTTGATGGCGCTGTTGGGCGGGGCGATGATGTCTGCGCTGGGCGGCAAGGGCGAGGCACTGGCCCAAGCCGTGGCGTATTGCGAAGTGGCCTTTGTCGGCTCGGTGTTCGTGTGGATCGTGAACACGCTGTCTTCGGTCATCCGCGGCAGCGGCAACATGTTGGTGCCCTCGGTCACACTCTTTGTGGTGGCCTTGGCGCAGGTGCTTCTGGCAGGGGCCCTGGGTCTGGGCTGGGGCCCAATGCCGCAACTGGGCATGCACGGCGTGGCGGCGGGTGGTGTGTTGGCCAACCTGGGCGGAGCGGTGTTTTTATGGGTCTACCTGTCGTCTGGGCGCGGCAAGATCCGACTCACCGTGCGCAACACGCCACTCGATCGCAAGCACCTGCTGGACATTTTGCGCGTGGGGGCGGTGGCCTGCATTTCGCCTTTTCAAACGGTGCTGACCATTTTGATCCTGACCCGTTTGGTGGCCACTTTTGGCACCGAGGCTTTGGCGGGTTATGGCATCGGTACGCGCCTGGAGTTTTTGTTGGTACCCATTGCGTTTGCTGTGGGCGTGGCTTCGGTGCCTTTGGTGGGCATGGCCATTGGTGCGGGCCACATTGCCCGGGCTCGCCAAGTGGCGTGGACGGCTGCTGCCGTGGCCACCGCCTTGCTGGCGGTGTTGGGCCTGATCGTGACCTTGGCCCCTGATGTGTGGACGTCGCTGTATTCCAAAGACGCGTCGGTGCTCGCGTCCGCAGGCAGCTACTTTTTGTGGGCCGGGCCGTTCTATGGATTTTTTGGTTTGGGCTTGTCGCTCTACTTTTCGTCACTCGGCGCGGGCAAAGCCATCGGCCCCGTGATCGCTGGCACCTTGCGACTGCTGGTGGTGGCCTTGGGTGGGTGGCTGCTGGCTGATTGGCAGTCCCCCGCTTGGATGATCTTTGCCTTGGTGGGGGCAGGCATGGCCGTCTATGGCCTGAGCACGGTGCTCATCATGCGCGCCACGCCTTGGGGCGAGAGCGCCAGCAAGGTCTAGCCTGGCCCGTTGTGCATGCTGGCGAAGCCGGACAGGTGTAGACAGAGAACGCAGTTTGAGGGTTTTCTGTGGTGTTTCGTCGCAGGTGCCGACGACCTGGGGTTTTTCAGTGGCGCCAGTGGCGCTGTCAAGGCAAGACCTTCAGCAGTGTGTAGGTGATGTCAGGCGCGTCGGCGGGTGGTGTTTCGAGTTTGTCTTTGCGCACGCGCAGGGTGTAGTGCTGGCCTGGCACGTGCTTGAAACCTGCGATGTCGCCAAAAAACGGAACCCATTTGGGGGTGGCTTGTCCAGGCACCCGTTCGCGCACCTTGAGGCATTGCATGACCATCACGCCGGTGCAGGTGCGGCGGTGGGGGGCCACTTCCAGCGTGATGGCGCTGCTCATCCAGGGCCGCACGCATTGGTTGAGCTCCTCGTTCCAGACGAAGCCTGCCGAGCTTTTGCAGCCGTGGGCATCGACATCGTTGCCGACCATGGGCGTCGGTGTGGGGGATGGTGTGCGCTTCGCTGTGCATTCGCCTTGCGACACGAAGCTGGCTTTCGCCGCGTCAAGCAAGCAGCGGTTGGCAAATGTGTGGGGGGCTGGCTCTCCTGGCACTTGACCGCACACGGGTGCGTATTCGCGGGTGCAAATTTGTGCCAAGGCCGTGCTGCTGGCACACAAGCCGATGGCCGCGATCAAGCTGGCACAGAGCGACGGGAGGAGTCGGGCTTTTTTCATGAAGTTTTCAAATCGTGTGGCCATCAACGGTGTACCACCAAGCGGTGTGTGCAGCTGGCTCAGTGTACGAAAAGCCGCGTAGCGGTTTTGTTGATTTCACAGGCGCTTGTGCCTTTGCTGGTGATTTGCTGGAAATTTTTTGTTGGGTCGCCTGCGCATCAGAGCTGGAAGGCCAGCCACCGCACCATGCCCTCCAACAGTTCTCGCAGCAGGCTGGTGGCTTGGGCTTCGTAAGGCTGAGCGCTTTGGCGGCGGCGCGCCATCCATTGGGCAAATTGTTCAATGTCGGTGGGTTTGTAGAAGGCCACCATCACTTCGTAGTTGAGGAAGAGGCTTCTTTCATCCAAGTTGGCCGAGCCTGCCATGGCCAGTTCATCGTCAATGACCACGGCTTTGGCGTGGATCATTTCAGGCGTCAGCCAGACACGTGCGCCGGCTGCTGTCAGCTCGCGAAGTGCGGCGTGGCGGGCCATGTCGGCCAATCGGTGATTCGATTTGCGAGGCAGCACCAGATCGACAAGCACGCCGCGCCGTGCGGCCAAAGTGAGTGCCATTTGCAACGTGGCATCCGGAACAAAATAAGGCGAGACCGCCATGATTCGGTTTTGCGCTGCAAAGCAACTGGAGATCAACAAGGTGTAGAGCGTGTCTTCGGCCTGGTCTGGACCGCTGGGCAGCCATTGCACGCAGGGTGCAGCCACGGTCATATCTGGCGGCGCTGTGGGTTCTTGACGCTGCGCTTGTGTGGCAAAGGTCCAGTCTTGGTGGAATTGGTTTTGCGCTTGCAGCGCGATGGCACCGCTCAATACGAAACTCAGGTCGGTCCAGGCTGTTTTGGGCTGGCGCCGGCTGGGGTCGCCTTCAAAATATTCGGCCGCCAAATTGCGTCCGCCCATCCACACGCGGCAGCTGTCTGCTATGGCCATTTTTCTGTGGTTGCGCAGGTTGGTTCGTCCCGGCAAAGGCGAGAGGAAAGGGGAGACAAACCGGCTGACATGCACACCCGCGTCGGTCAATGCGCGCCAATTGAGGCGCCCGCCCAGATAGGCCCCGACACCATCCACCAGCAGTCTGACCTGAACGCCTTTTTGAGCACTTTGAATGAGGTGCAAAGCCACTTCCTGACCCAGCGCGTCTTGCCCCATCACAAACACACAGATGTCCAGTGTGGTGGTGGCGCTGTCGATCATGGCCATCAAGGACTGCCTCGCCTGGCGGCCGTCTTCGTGCAGTTCAAAATGCTCGTAAGTTGAGGCCGGAGGCAGGCCCAGCGTGCTGGCCAGGATCTGGGTACGCGACAAGCCTGGAGGCTTCATAGCTGCAGCCGTGGGTTGGACGTGCAGACCGACAAGATTGCGCGGTATCTTTCGGCTGCCCAGCAGCAGGTAAAGCGGCAGCGCCAGGTAGGGCATCAGTGCCAAGGACACGAACCAAGCGATGGCGGCCGATGGGTGCCTGCGCTGTTTGCGGGCATGCGAATTGGCCAAGTAGATGCCCAAAGCCAATGTGGTCACCAGCCCGTGCACTGAAACCCATTGCGGCGCGAAAAGTTCACGCCACATGCACGGGCTCGCTGTATAGGGGCTGGTTGGGCATGTCTTCCCAATCGACTTGGGCCAGTCCGACACAAGCGATCAGAAGGCCCATCACAAGATGGGATGAATGTGTTGAAAATTTGAGCATGGGCGGTGTTGATTGTCCACCCATTGCAGCGTTCGGGGATCGCGCAGCGAGGCGAAATAACAGCAGGTGAATGACCTTGACGAAGACCCGCCACGGCTGCGGCGGTTAGCATCAACGGTTCTCACAAGGTCGGGTGGTGCCTGAGCCGATGTTCAGCGCAGCCTCCAGCCTTCTCTATTTTGAAAATGAGTTCCCTCATGAAGTTCCCCCCCACATTTTCTGCGGGCCGCACCATCGCTTTGACCGTGAGCGTGACCGCAGGGCTGGTCGCGTGTTCGACCCCCGACACGGGGCCAACTTCTGCCGCACTGTTGCAAGCACCAGCCTTGGGTTTGCCGGAGGTCCGCACATCGCTGGTGATGGATGCCTGGTGGCAAAGCTGGCGCGATCCTCAGCTGGATGCGTTGATTCGGCAAAGTTTGCAAGACAACCCGTCCATGGCCACGGCGCAGGCCCGGGTGCAGCGCATGCAGGCGCTCGCTGGTGTGGTCGGTGCGGCCAGTTTGCCGCAGGCCACCCTGGGGGCCGATTTCAGCCGCCAGCGTTACAGCGCCAATGGCCTGTTCCCCAAACCGATTGCTGGCAGCGTCTGGAGCAACGATACGGCGCAGCTGAACCTGGGCTGGTCACCCGATGTCTGGGGTCAGCATGCTGCCGAGCTGGCCTCGGCGATTGGCCAAACCCGCGCAGCCCAGGCTGACGCGGCTGTGGCTGCCAACGCACTGGCCAGTCAGGTGGCCCATGCTTATGTGGTGTTGGCCCGTTGGATGGCGCAGCTGGCCGTGGCCGAGCGCATGCAGCAGCAGCGCCAGGCGGTTCAGCAAATCGTGGTGCAGCGCCGCGAGGCGGGCCTGGACACGCAATTGGACCAAGCCCAGTCGGACAGCAGCCTGTCCGATGCACAGGCACAAGTCGAGGGCCTGAAAGAACAAGTGGCACTGACGCGTCACCAACTGGCGGCGCTCAGTGCGCAGCCGCCCCACGCACTGGATGGACTGAGCCCTCAGCTGAGCGCCCTTGAGTTGGAAGTTTTGCCAGCCAGGGTGGGTGCTGATTTGCTGGGGCGCCGCCCTGATGTGGTGGCTGCGCTTTGGCGGGTCGAGGCGGCCCAGCAGGACGTCAAGCAAGCCCGCACGCAGTTTTATCCCAACATCAATCTCAGTGCTTTCGTCGGCTTCAACGCACTGGGCCTGAACCAGTTGCTGGACTCGGGCAGCCGCCAGTACGGCGTGACCCCGGCTTTGCGCCTGCCGCTGTTTGATGGTGGGCGCCTGCGTGCGCAGCTGTCGGGCCGTCAGGCCGAGCGCGAGATGGCCATTGCCCAGTACAACAGCACGGTGTTGGAGGCTGTCAAGGAAACCACCGATGCGATCAGTTCCAGCCAATCGGTAGATCGCCAGTACGGCCAGCAATCTTTGGCGCTGGCCAGTGCCGAGCGCGCCCATGCCTTGGCGCAACAGCGTTACCAAGCCGGTTTGGGCAATCTGTTGGCCGTGTTGTCGGCAGAGTCCTTGGTGTTGTCGCAGCGCCGGGCCGCGATTGACCTGAAGGCTCGCCAGCTCGATACCCGAGTGAACCTCATGCGGGCCTTGGGCGGTGGCTGGCATGACACATCGACCCCGACAGCCCCTATCGCACGGACTGGCCTGTGAGCCGGTCTTCAAGCACAAGACCAATTTTTCAAAGCATGACCATGACTTCATTGACGCCGACCGAATCCAGTACCGCCCGCCGCAAGGGCTTGACCCTCATTGCCGTCACCGTGGGCGTGTGCGGCTTGATTTGGGGGGGCTGGCATTGGTTCACCGGGCGGCACTACCAAAACACCGACAACGCTTATGTCGCGGGCAATGTGATGCAAATCACGCCACAAATGGGCGGCACGGTGGTGGCCATCGGCGCGGAGGACACCGACTTTGTCAAAGCCGGCCAGGTTTTGGTCAAGCTTGATGCGGCGGATGCGCAAGTGGCGCTGGCCCAGGCCGAAGCCCAGTTGGCACAGACGGTGCGCGAGGTGCGCACGCTGTTTGCCAACACCAGCACCGTGCAGGCCCAGGTTCAAGCCCGCGAAGCAGATTTGCGCCGCATTCAGACCGATTTGGCGCGGTCTGAGGCCGATGCCCAGCGCCGTGCGCCCTTGGTGGCCAGCGGGGCCATTGGCAAAGAAGAGTTCCAGCACGCCACCGCCCAGGTGACGGCAGCTCAAAGCGCTGTGACGGCAGCCCAATCTGCCGTGCAGGCGGCCAAGGAGCAGCTGGCTGCCAGCCAGGCCCAGACCGATGGCACGAGTGTGTCCGAGCACCCTGGCGTGCAGCGGGCCGCGGCCAAAGTGCAGGAGACTTATTTGGCCCGCCAACGTGTAGAGCTGCTGGCCCCCATTGATGGCCACATCGCCAAACGCGGTGTGCAGTTGGGCCAGCGGGTGCAGGCTGGAGCGCCGCTGATGACCCTGGTCGCTTTGGACCAGTTGTGGGTCGATGCCAATTTCAAAGAGAGCCAGTTGCAAAGCCTGCGCATAGGTCAGACTGCCGAGATGCAAGCCGATGTGTATGGTCAGAAAGTGGTCTACCACGGCAAAGTGTTGGGGCTGGGTGCTGGCACGGGCGCGGCCTTTGCCTTGCTGCCTGCGCAAAATGCCACGGGCAACTGGATCAAGGTGGTGCAGCGCGTACCGGTGCGCATCACGATTGAACCCAAAGACTTGGCTGAGCACCCTTTGCGCGTGGGCCTGTCGATGGACGTGACCGTGGACACCAAAGACAGCAGTGGCAAGTCGCTGGCCGATGTCCCGCGCGCAGCGGCTGCGGTGACCACGGCGGTATTTGATTCGCAGCAGCAAGGTGCCCAGCAGCGGGTCAAGCAGATCATCGCGGCCAACTTAGGCCGCCCGGTGGTCACGGTGCGCTGATCTGCAGTACCTCGTATGAGTTCTACCGACACTGCAAGCACACCACCCGGCATGGGCTCACTGGCACCGGCAGTTTTGCCGCCTTTGCAAGGCCCAACCTTGTTGCTGGGCACCTTGGCCTTGTCCTTGGCGACCTTCATGAATGTGCTGGATTCGTCGATTGCCAACGTGTCCATTCCCGCCATCGCGGGTGATCTTGGCGTGAGCCCGGGCCAAGGCACTTGGGTGATCACCAGCTTTGGTGTGGCCAATGCGATTTCTGTGCCTTTGACGGGCTGGTTGACGCAGCGATTCGGTGCAGTGCGTCTTTTTTGCATGAGCATCCTGCTGTTTGTACTGGCCAGCTGGCTGTGTGGCTTTGCGCCATCGCTGGAGATGCTGATATTTTTCAGGGTGATCCAGGGCTTGGTGGCGGGGCCGATGATTCCTTTGTCGCAAACCTTGTTGCTCAGCAGTTACCCAGCGGCCAAAGCTGGCATGGCCTTGGCGGTGTGGGGCATGACCACGCTGGTGGCACCCGTGGTCGGGCCGCTTTTGGGCGGTTGGATCACCGACAACATTTCTTGGCCGTGGATTTTTTACATCAACGTGCCGGTTGGTTTGTTGGCGGTGGGCATGGCCTGGAGCATTTACAAACACCGCGAGACGCCCACACGCAAACTGCCCATCGACAGCGTCGGTTTGACCTTGCTGGTGCTGTGGGTGGGGGCCTTGCAGCTCATGCTCGACAAGGGCAAAGAGCTGGACTGGTTTGCTTCTGATCAGATCGTCATCTTGGGTCTCGTGGCCGTGATTTCGTTTGCGGTCTTTGTGGTTTGGGAGCTGACCGACGCGCACCCGGTGGTGGACTTGCGCCTGTTCAAGCGGCGCAATTTCTCATTCGGTGCGCTGTCTTTGTCGGTCGCGTATGCCTTGTTTTTTGGCAATGTGGTGCTCTTGCCTTTGTGGTTGCAGCAGTGGATGGGTTACACCGCCACATCGGCCGGCATGGCGCTGGCTCCGGTGGGTTTGCTGGCCATTTTGCTGACACCGGTGGTGGGCAAAAAGATCGCTGTTTGGGACCCCAGACGCATCGCGACGGTAGCGTTCATCGGTTTTGCCGTGGTGTTGTGGATGCGTTCGCAATTCACCACCCAAACCGACATGGCGCACATCCTGATCCCCACCGTGTTGCAAGGCGCCGCCATGGCAATGTTTTTCATTCCGCTGACCACGCTGACGCTGGCGGGCATTGAACCTGCACGGATCCCTTCGGCTGCGGGTTTGAGCAATTTCACCCGCATCACGGCTGGGGCCATGGGCACATCCATTGTGACCACGCTGTGGGACAGCCGCGCTGCGATGCACCATGCCCACCTGACCGAAACCCTGGTGCAGGGCCAAGGGGTGTTTGGTGTGACCGTGGCCTCGTTGCAGGCATCAGGCCTGAGCGCTGAACAGGCCTTGCTGCAAATCAACCGGCTGATTGACCAGCAGGCCTACACGCGTGCCGCCGATGACATTTTCATGGCCTCGGCCTGGATTTTCCTGGGCCTGATCAGCATGATCTGGCTGACCCGCAGACCGGCTGCGCGTGGTGCGGCTTCTGGCACTTCAGATGCGGGTGGTGCGCATTGAACAGGTCAGCGCAGCCTCGCCACTTCATTTAACTTTGCTTTGCCGCGTTGCGCTTCGCCCCCTGCAAGCGCTAAGCTGGGTGCTCATCCAAGGCATTGTTGGTACATGAAAAAAATCGTTGGCTTGTTGGGGTGGGTGTTTGCGCTGGCCAGTCACGCGCAGCCCACGTTGGCTGATGCATCGCCAGATGCGGTGCCTCGTGCTCAGGGCATCTCGGCCGCGCGTCCCGTGGATTCTCTGGAGCAGGTGCAACTTCAACTGCAGTTGAACGCAGAGCAATTGTCCTTATGGCGGGCATACCAGTCCAAGGTCGAGGCTTACACCCAGCATTTTTACCGTGAGCGGCCTGTGGTGCCGAGCGCACAGGAGTCTGCACCTGCACAAATGGGTCTTTTGGTGATGAATTTGCAAAACCGCTTGACCTTGCTGGAAGACGCAGAGCTGGCGGCCAAGCATTTGTATGCCGCATTGACGCCGCCCCAGCAGCTGTTGGCCAATCAGGCTTTGCTGGGCACCTTACCCAGTTTTTTGCCCATGGCGGGGCCCGACAGCGCTTTCGGCGATGGGCGTCGCCCTGAGTCGCGCTCTGGCAATGAGATGCGCCGCCGAGGCGGTGGCATGAGTGGTGGCATGGGTGCGGGTCGAGGTTTCTGAGGGTTTGTTTGGCCTGTTCAGTGGGCAGTCAGCCGCTTTGAGAGAACCTTCACTTCCTCGGACAGCTCGCGCACGGCCTGGGTCAGCATCAGCAATTCCTGTTCTTTCATGATGTCGATTTTTTCGTGCAAGAGTTCGATTTCAAGCTCCGCCTTGACGTTGATCTCGTAGTCGTTCTGCGCATGTCGGCGGTCCATCTCGGACTGGCGGTTTTGACTCATCATGATCGCTGGCGCGGTGTAGGCCGCCTGAAACGAGAGCAGCAAGTTCAGCAAGATGAAGGGGTAGGGGTCCCAGGCCGCTGTGCCGCTCAAGACGTTGCCCACGATCCAGACCACGATGGCGGTGCTCTGGATGATGATGAACCGCCACGAACCCACCGTGGCGGCCACGATGTCGGCAAGCCATTGGCCGCGGGTGGGCGGCGCAATTTTGATGTGTTCGACCGACAGGGTCGGGATGATGGCGTGTTTTTCCCGGTGAGCCCGACGGTGCTTGCGCAGCAACTCAAGCTGCTGGGCTTCGTCATGCGGGGAGAGTTTGACCGCGTTGTTTTTGGATGTCATGTGGACCTCGTCGGTGTGGCGTTGCAGGTTAGCAGGCTAGCAGGCTAGCAGGCTTCGCGTCATGCCGGCTGGCTCTTTACCGGGTTTGGTGCAGTGCTTCGCAGTGGCGTTTGAGTTGCGAAGGTCTCTTGGTTTGGCGCGTTTGTCGGTCAGGCGCTTTCACATTCAAGAAATGGCCATGCGATTGCCCCAGAAAACGAACCTCATCACGGGTACTGCGATTGGCATTGGGCTGGGCACGGCGGTGCGCTGTCTGCAAGAGGGGTCAGTGTGGCCTTGGCCGATGTGTTCATATTTTAAAACTGGACCGATGACCCAAATGCAGGCAAACTCAAAGGCTGCTGTTGACAATTTCCCCATGAGCATCCAAGTCTTGATCGTCGGTATCCACCTCGCGCGCAGCACGCGGGGCAAGCCTTGTGCGCCGCCGCAGTCGGTGTGAATTTTTCCTTGCAGGTCGGCGGCTTCAGCCCCGACATGTTGGTGATCCACAAGCGCCACGTCGGACCTGAAGATCCGTCCTGCAAACCCCCTTTTTTGTTTGACCGATTTCAATTCGGGCCGTGCGTACAAGGCAGTATGGCCCTGTTTATGGCTGGAGAATTTCATGGCTGATTTGTTTGAGAACCCCATGGGTTTGTGCGGTTTTGAGTTTGTCGAGTTCGCCTCGCCTGTGCCTGGTTTGCTGGAACCCTTGTTTGAAAAAATGGGCTTTTCGCTGGTGGCCAAACACCGGTCCAAAGACGTGGTGCTGTACCGTCAGGGCGATATCAATTTCATCGTCAACCGCGAGCCCAAGAGCCTGGCGGGTTACTTCGCCTCCGAGCACGGCCCTTGTGCCTGCGCCTTGGCCTTTCGTGTGAAGGACTCGCACAAGGCCTATGCCCGCGCATTGGAGATGGGCGCGCAGCCGGTGGATGTGCCCACCGGGCCCATGGAGTTGCGCCTGCCCGCCATCAAGGGCATCGGCGGTGCGCCGCTGTATTTGATCGACCGCTATGAAGACGGCAAGAGCATTTACGACATCGACTTTGAATTCATCGAGGGCGTGGACCGTCACCCGCCCGGCCATGGCTTCAAACTCATCGACCACTTGACGCACAACGTCTACAAAGGTCGCATGGCTTTTTGGGGCAGCTTTTACGAGAAGATCTTCAACTTTCGCGAGATCCGTTACTTCGACATTCAAGGCACGCACACGGGCCTGACCAGCCGCGCCATGACGGCACCCGACGGCATGATCCGCATCCCGCTCAACGAAGAGTCGGGCAAGACCGGCGGGCAGATCGAGGAGTTCCTGATGCAATTCAACGGCGAGGGCATCCAGCACATTGCGCTGCTGACCGACGACATTTTGAAGAGTGTGGATGCCTTGCAGATGGCGGGCATTCCGCTCATGACCGCGCCCAACGACATCTATTACGAGATGCTCGAAGAGCGCCTGAAGGGCCATGGCGAGCCCGTGCCCGAGTTGCAGGCGCGTGGCATTTTGATGGACGGCTCCACGGCCCATGGCGAGAAGCGTTTGCTGCTGCAGATCTTCAGCCAAACGCTGCTGGGTCCGGTGTTCTTCGAGTTCATCCAGCGCAAGGCCGACGAGGGCTTTGGCGAAGGCAACTTCAAGGCCTTGTTTGAGAGTCTGGAGCGCGATCAGATTCGCCGAGGGGCGATCGAAGTGGACGCGGCCTGAAAAAAATGGGGCCCATTAGCATCACGCTGTGGGCCCAAGGGCTCAGCAAAAAATCAGGGCCAGCATGGCCGGGTCATCGATCAGGTTGGTCGTGGCGTAACCGGCCAAGCGATAAGCCAGCATGGTCCATTGTTCCAACAGGTTTTCTGAATGCATGGGCCGTATTGTCGCAAATGTCGACAGCAGGGCTTGGGCTGGCCGTCACTGGGTGCTTACTCGGCCTTGATGTTGGCAGCTTTGATGACTTTGCCCCAGCGCTCGAACTCCGATTTGATGTAGGCCGAGAATTCGGCGGGGGATTTGTTGGGATGTACTGACGCGCCGATGGCCGCGAAGCGGTCTTGGACTTCCTTGCTGCCCAAGCCTTTGGCAATGGCGCCATGCATTTTCTGAACGATGTCAGCGGGCGTGCCCGCAGGCGCACCCAGTCCGAACCAGGGCGACACCACCAGACCTGGGTAGCCTGACTCTTTGGCCGTGGGCACGTTGGGCAGCTGGGGTGAGCGTTGGTCGGACAGCACGGCCAGGGCCTTGATGCGTTCAGCCTTGATTTGCGGCATGGCCACCACCAAGGAGCTTTGGAAGTCCAGCTGCGTGGAGCCGCCGATCAAATCCTGGATTTGTTGCGTTGCGCCTTTGTAAGGGATGTGGTTGAGCTGTGTGCCTGACTGCATCTGGAACAGCTCGGCAGCCAGGTGCGGCACGGTGGCCACGCCCGGTGTGCCAAATGCCAGCTTGCCGGGGCTGGCCTTGGCTTGGCTGGCCAGTTCGGCCAGGGTGTTGAAAGGCGCGTTGTTGTTGGCCACCACGATGGGTGTCATCGAGACCATGTTGCTGATGGGCGCGAAGTCTTTAAAGGTGTCAAACGGGGCGTTGCCCAAGTGCGGCGCAATCGCCACGGTGATGACCAGCAGGCCAATGGTGTAACCATCGGCCGGTGATTTGGCCAACACGGCATGACCGAGGGTGCCGTTGCCACCGGGCTTGTTGTCCACGATGACGGTTTGTTTGAACTCTTCACGCAAGATGTTGGCCGCTTCACGGGCCACCAGATCGGTCGGCCCGCCCGCCGGAAACGGCACGATCAGGCGGATGGGCTTGCTGGGCCAGTCGGCGCTTTGTGCCTGCGCGAGGGCAGGCACCATGCACAGTGCGGTGGCCAGACAAAAGATGTGTTTTTTCATGGTCGGATTCAGATGAGTTGGTGTCAGCGCAGCACGGCGCTCTTTTGGGCGGCGTCGATCAGGGCTTGCGCGTCTTCGGGCAAGAGGAAGCCTTCTTTCATGGCGCTGTCAGCCGCTTTCTGAACAGCCTGCACATAACCGTCGTGCGAGCCGTAGCGCTCTTGCAACGACAGGCGGGTGTCGTTGTTGGCTTGCCGCTCGGCAGCCGTTTTGGCAAAGGGCACCATGCCGCCCACGTAGTTGCAGATCTCGCCCTGATGGAAGGGTTTGGCGCCGCCTGCGGTCACGTTCCAGCCCAAGTACGTGCCCAACGGGGCATCGAGCAGCACCACGGGCACGCCACCGACTTCGTTGCCATCGGCGTCCACTTTGGGCGCGTACATCTTCAGCACTTGTTTGATTTTTGGAGGTGCGTTGCTGGGCACGCCCGAGCCATCGACGGCCTTGAAACCAGGGCCCCAGTCGTAGTCGTGCACGGGCATGATGAAGTCGCGCTCAGGCACGGTGGGGCGCAGGCCCGGCAGGCTGGGGTAGCCCAGCGCGGTTTTCTCGGCCACAGCCAATTGGTTTTTGCCCAACATGGGGTAACGGCTGGCGGGCGGCTCGGTGCCTTTCATGACCCAGTGGCGAAAGTGCAGGCGCAAGGCGTTGACGGTCTCTTTGTGCGGCACCGGGTTGGCAGGCAGCAAGCCCTGGCCGAAGTTGTTGCCCGGGCACATGGGGCCAGCCTTGGGCAAGCCTGCGCCAGGCACACTGGTGTCAAAACCGCCTGCGCCACCGCCGTGGTTGCTGCTGGCGATGTAGTAGCGGCGCACATGGGCGGGCAGCGGCAGGTCTTGCTTGGCATCGGTGCCGATCCATTCGGGCGTGAGCTTCAAGGCCCAGACTTCGGCCGAGCCAAAGTGCTCCATGATCTTGGGGCAGGTGCGGGTCTGGGTGCAGCGGTCCAAGATGCCCGCTGCGGGCGTGCCGCGCACCGGGTCGGGGTGGGGCAGCCACCACTGCGGGCCTTCGCTGCCCGCCTGGTACAGCTCCAGCACGCCATCGGGCTGCGCCCAGCGGAAGTTGAGCGCGATGCGGCGGCCCGCGATGATGGGCCACAGGCCTTCGTGCACTTGTTGGCCTGCCTCGTCCTGGTTGAAGCCCAGGTGCAGCCAGCCGCGCAGGTAATTGCCCGACTGCGACACGCCCCGCGCAATGCTGTGCGTGACCGCGCTGGCCACCGGGTTGGGGGTGCCCGCGTCGTCGGCCTTGGCGTGCTTGAAGAACACAGCCACATCGCGCCAAGCGGCAAAGCCGATGCCCAGCACATAGGGGTCTTGCGCCGTGAAGACCCCCTGGTACAGGCGCTTGGCATCAAACCCGTTTTTCAGGCAAATCTGTGTGGGGTCGGGCGTGCCCGGAAAGGGGTTTTGCGCGTCGCATTGGGCCCAGGCCCAGTCGGTGGGGGCGATGCTTTGCTCGTCAAAGACTTCGCCGTTCATGTTCTCGCGCCCGCGCGAGACCAAGGTCGCTTGGGTGGTGTCGAGGCTGGCGGGTTTGTAGGGCACGGGGTTGGTCTGCACCATGAGCGGCTGTGATGCCGGGCCAGAGCGGTTGACGATGCGGGCGAACACTTGGCCAATGACTGGGCTGCCGTCGGCGTTGCGCGCCACGGGCACCTGCAAAAACTGCATGCCGTCGATGGTGGCCTTGGGTTTGACGGTGGTGGCGCCTGCGTTGTCGCCTTGCCAGGCGCTGAGCAGGCCAATGTCGCCTGCAGCCAGCTCTTGCTCAGCGGGCAAGCCCACCCGGCCCCGGTTGGGCACGTCATGCCACATGAGGCCATTGGCGTCTTTGAGGTTCACGGGCTTGTAGATCACAAAGGACGCCATGTAGCGGGCTTTGCCGTCGGCGTCTTTGGCCAGCTCAATGTCCTGGATGATGGCGTTTTGCGCCAGCTTGGGGTCCAGTTCGCCAAAGGCGCGGCCAACGACTTGTTCGTATGCGATGCCCGCAGGCTTGCCGGGGACGGCTGTCACAGGTCGTGTGTCGTCGATCACGATGCGGGTGACGCGGGCTTGGGTGGTGGTGCTCACCAGTCCGAGCAGTGCGCTGGCCAAGAGCCAAGAGGAGGGTGCGTTCATGAAAACTCCAGGGGCTGCCGGATGGCAGTGGATTTCGATTCAATCGGAATCGCACGGTGGCTTCAAGGGTGCAGACCCGCAGTGGCGGGGGCGCGAAGGTCTGAACAGCCGCCTTGGTGACAGCGCTGGAACGGTGTGCGGCTGAAGCATGCGTGACTGCCCGCCGCGCTGGCAGGCCCTAGCATGGGCCAGATTGAAAGGCTTTTGATGTCTCCACCTTTTTCCGCTGCATTCAAGCGTCTGGCGCTGTCCAACCTTTTGGCCCAATCGGCCGAACAATTGAGCTTGGCGGCGGTGCCCATTGTGGCGGTGCTGATGCTCAAGGCCGGGCCTGGCGAGATCGGCTTGCTCGCCACTGTTCAGTCCTTGCCGTTTTTGCTGATGTCCATGCCTTTGGGTTTGCTGGCCGACCGCACCTCACGCACGCGCCTGATGGCCTTGGCCGAGGCCTTGCGGGCGCTGGCCTTGTTGCTGTTGTTGGTCTTGATCCTCACAGGGCAGGTGTCGATCACGGCGCTGGCGGTGATCGGCTTCATGGCCGCTGTGGGAACGGTGGCCTTCAGCGTGGCCGCGCCTTCGCTGGTGCCCGCGCTGGTGCAGGTGGAGGGGTTGGCGCGGGCCAATGGCCGATTGGAGCTGGCCCGCAGCGCTGCCTTTGCTGCAGGGCCTGCATTGGCCGGTGCGCTGATCGCTTGGACCGGTGCACCAGCGGCGTTTGTGCTGTCGGGCATGTTGTCGGTGGCTGCGGTGCTGTGTTTGCGCGGCATTGCCGAACCCGCACGGGCGGCCATGCCCGCAAGGCACCCCTTGTTGGAGTTGCAAGATGGTGCCAAGTGGGTTTGGCAAAGTGATCTGCTCAGGCCCATGGTGTTTTGTTCGGTCGCCTGGAACATCTCGTGGTTCATGCTGCAAGCGGCTTATGTGCCCTATGCCATCCACGACCTGGGGCTGGACGCCAGCGGCGTGGGGGTGACGCTGGCTTGCTATGGCGTGGGCATGATCGTGGGGTCTTTGCTGGCACCGCGCGTGGTGGCGGCATTGCCCTTTGGCCGGGCGATTTTGGTGGGGCCGTATGTCTCGGTTCTGTCGGCGCTGACGATGGCCTTGACCTTGTTTTGGCCCTACGGTTGGTTGGCGGCTTTGTCCTACTTTTTGTACGGTGCGGGCCCGATCCTTTGGGTCATCACCTCGACCACCTTGCGCCAGACGGTCACGCCACGCGCCATGATCGGGCGGGTCACGTCCATCATCATCGTGGCGAGCACGGGCGCACGGCCTCTGGGTGCGGCGCTGGGCGGTGTGTTGGGGGTGTATTTCCCGGCCTCGGTCAGCCTGTGGTGCGTGGTGTTGGGCTTTGGCTTGCAGGCCGTGATCATCACCGCGTCCAAGGTGCGCACACTCCAGCGCTTGCCTGACCCCTTACCCGACACCTGAGCCGATTGAAGAGAAACCACAGAGGAGACAAGACCATGGAACAAGCCGCATTTGAAGCGTTGTTGAAACGGTTTTCGGCCGCCGCCGAAGCAGGCGATGGCGAGGCCTTTGCGCAGTGCTTCACGCCGGACGGCGTGTACCACGACTACATCTACGGCGACCACACGGGCCGGGCCGACATCGCCCACATGATGAGCGACCTGTTTCACCGCGATGCCGGCCCCGATTACCGCTGGGAGATGTTCGAGCCTGTGTGCAATGGGTCATTGGCCTATGCCCGGTCTTTGTCGAGCTTCACCTCCAAGGTGCATGATTTTGCGGGGCGACAGGTGGTGATCGACGGCATCAGCCGCTTTGAGCTGCGTGATGGCTTGATTGCCGACTACAGCGAATCGGTCAACGGCGGTGTGGCCATGGTGCAGCTGGGGGTGGCTGCGCCGCGCCTGGAGAAGGTGCTCAAGCGCTGGAGTCAGCAGTTGATTGACCAGCCTGCCACCCAAGCATTTTTGGCCCGTGCCAAACGCACGGTGTGAGTGGTTAAACGCTTTGAAAGGCCTGTCATGAGTTACCAAGACATCATTTACAAGGTGGAACACCGCATCGCGACCATCACCTTGAACCGCCCGGACAAGCTCAACGCCTGGACCGCCGTCATGGAGCGCGAGGTGCGCGAGGCCATGGACGCGGCCGCCGCAGACGAGGGCGTGCGCGCGATCGTGCTCACGGGGGCAGGGCGGGGCTTTTGCGCGGGGGCCGACATGGATTTGCTCAAGGGCCTGGACCCGAGCGACATCACCGCCACCAGCTGGACGCGGCCTTTTGATGTGAACCAGCGGCTGGACTACCAGACGCGTTACGGGTTTTACCCGGCGATCCCCAAGCCGGTCATCGGCATGCTCAACGGCGCAACAGCGGGCATTGGCTTGGTGCACGCCTTGTATTGCGACATCCGCTTTGCGGCGGAAAACGCGGTGTTCACCACCGCGTTTTCAAGGCGCGGCTTGATTGCCGAACACGGCTTGAGCTGGATGCTGCCCAAGATCGTGGGCCACGCCAACGCCATGGATTTGCTGCTGTCGGCCCGCAAGGTGCTGGCCCCCGAGGCGCAGGCCATGGGCTTGGTCAACAAGGTGTTTGCGCCCGAGGCTTTGGCCGCCGCAACGTACGCCTATGCGCGTGACTTGGTGGACAACGTGTCGCCGCGCTCGATGGCGGTGATCAAGCGCCAGCAGTACGACGCGCCGTTCCAGACGCTGGCAGAAAACACCCGCCAGGCCAACACAGAGATGGCCCGCAGTTTTGCGAGTGAAGACTTCCGCGAAGGCGTGGCGCATTTCATGGAAAAACGCGCGCCGCAATTCACGGGTAAATGAAGCTCAGGGGCGGACTGTCGATTCGGCTCCATGAAGTTTGAATTGCCCCTGTGTTGCTCGGCCATGCGTTTGTTTTTGTGGGAGCCCACCCCGTGGGCGATTGAACCCATACCTCCATCGCAAGCCATCGCCCACAGGGGTGGGCTCCTACAAAGCACCCATCCCTTGCCTGTCACTCAAGACTTCAAGGGGCCGGTTCCATAAGGGGCAGACGCAGGGGCTGTCAACGAATCACTTGTCGAGTGTCATCAGGGGGATGTCTTTGGCCGTGGCCAGTTTGTCCAGTTGCGCGCGGGTCTGGCTGGCCAGGAAGGTCTCGATGGCTTGTCGCGTGGCGGGCTTGAACAGGTCTTTGACCGGGTGCGCCAGCTTCACGCCAGCGGCTTCGCACAGGCTGATGGCAAAGTGCGGCTCCAGCGCCGCCACGGCCACGCGGCCGTTCTTGCAGGCATAAATGCGGTAGCCCGCGTGCGCACCACCCACTGCACCCTCGGGTGTGGTCATGCGCAACTGGCGGGGCAGTGCCAGCCACTTGGCAGCGTCTGACAAGGCCACTTCGTGGTGGCTGCCTTTGCCGGTGGTCTTGAGCGTGATCAAGGCCTTGAGTGTCGCTTCACTGGCCATGAGCGCACCGCCCATGTCGGCGAACAGGCTGGGGGGCAAGTCCATGCCGTTGACCAAGCCGACTTCCGCTTGGTACGTGAGGTCGTGCCCAGGGATTTCGGCCAGCGGGCCGGGGGCACCGACCACTTCGATCAAGCTCAGTGTGGGGTATTGCTTGTGCAGTGTTTTCCAGCTCAAGCCCAATTTCCGCAGGGCCGAAGGACGAAACGAGGTCAGCAGCACATCGGTCTTGGTCAGCAGCTTGTGCAGTGCGGCCTGACCGGCGGCGTTTTTGAGGTCCAGCGTTTTGTGCTTGGCACCTTTGTGCAGCAGCTCATAGCCGTCGGGTGTGTAGTGTTGCATCGGGTCGCCCGATGGCGGGTTGACCTTGGTGCAGCTGGCCCCCATTTGCGCCAGGCGCATCAGCGCGGCAGGGCCAGGCAGGTTCAAGGCAAGGCTGAGGACGCGCGCACCGCGCAGGGGTTTTGTGGAAGACATGCTGAATCTGAGGGCAGTGAAAGACACTTGACATTATCGGTATGCCCTGATCCGTACCGTGTCACGCAGGCTTTGCACGCTTTGTCGGTGTCCTTGTAAGAGCCCACCCCGTGGGCGATTTTGGGCATACCGGCCATTCACGGAATCGCCCACAGGGTGGGCTCCTACAGAAATCGGCAATCGCCCGCAGGGTGTGTTTCTGGCAATCAACAGTGCTGACCCCAGCTGCGTTGGTGGGCTGTGTCCCGGTCTCCATGGGGCGGGTGACCGGAGCCTTAATGATCGCCAAAGTCCAGCGGCAAGCCCACATAGTTCTCGGCCATGGTGCGCGAGCCCGCTTCGCTGTGGATCAGGTAGTCGAGTTCGGCGTCCTGGAACTTTTGGCCGATCTCGCCGTTTTCCGGGAAGTGGTGCATCAGGCTGGTGAACCACCACGAAAAGCGCTCGGCGCGCCAGATGCGGCGCAGGCACCGTTCGGAGTAGCTGTCGATGCCCGCGTCGGTCTTGTCCTGGTAGAACTCGATGATGGCGGTGGACAGGTACTTCACATCGGTGGCGGCCAGGTTCAGGCCCTTGGCACCGGTGGGCGGCACGATGTGCGCGGCGTCACCCGCCAGGAACATGCGGCCAAAGCGCATGGGCTCGGTCACAAAGCTGCGCAGCGGGGCGATGCTTTTTTCGATGCTCGGGCCGGTCACCAAGTGTTCCCGGGCTTCGGGGTCAAGTCGGTTGCGAAGTTCGTCCCAGAAGGCTTCGTCGGACCATTGCTCAACCTTGTCGGTCAGCGGCACTTGCAGGTAATAACGGCTGCGCGTGGCGCTGCGTTGCGAGCACAGGGCAAAGCCGCGTGTGCTGTTGGCGTAAATCAATTCGTGGTGGACGGGCGGTGTGTCAGACAGCACGCCCAGCCAGCCGAAGGGGTAGACCTTTTCGTATTCCTTGATGGCACTCTTGGGTGCGCTGGCGCGGCACACGCCGTGAAAGCCATCGCAACCGGCGATGAAGTCGCATTCGATGGTGTGCAGCTGGCCGTTTTTTTCGTAAGTGACGCGGGGCTTTTGGCTGTCGAAGTCGTGCACCTGCACCTTGCCTGCGTCGTACACCGTCGGCAGCCCTGCAGCCTGGCGTGCGTCCATCAGGTCGCGGGTGACTTCGGTTTGGCCATAGACGATCACGTTTTTGCCGTCGGTGAGCTTGTTCATGTCGATGCGGTGGCGCGCACCCTTGAACAGCAGGTCAAAGCCGCCGTGGATCAGGCCTTCTGCGTGCATCCGCTGACCCACACCGGCCTCATCCAGCAGGTCCATGGTGACTTGTTCCAGTACGCCTGCCCTGATGCGCGAGAGCACGTAGTCTCCGGTTTGGCGCTCTACGATGATGGCATCGATGCCTGCTTTGAAAAGCAATTGGCCCAGTAACAAGCCCGAAGGGCCTGCGCCGATGATGGCAACTTGGGTACGTGTGGTGCTCATGGGTGTCTCCGTGTTGGTGTCTCAAAACCTTGAGCGCGAGCTTATGCAGTGCTTGACGGCCTTAGGTGATTTGGTGGGATGCTTTGCACGTTTGTTGGTTTTTTTGTGCGAATATCGCGCAAATTGACGCTTGTCATTTTTTCTCAGTCATACAAATTGCTGGCGGCACGGTGTTTGGGCTTGAATCGTTTCGCGCTATAATTGATCTGTTTTGCGATTTGCAAAGCGCACGCCATCCGCTTTTCCGGCAGTTGGCGCAAGTCATTCACACGCTGAAATTCATTTTTGAATCCACGCGAAATACAAGGAAAACCCATGATTGCATCTTCAATCAAAGCCGAGGTCGTCAAGGCCAACGCACGTGCTGCAAACGACACTGGCTCCCCAGAAGTCCAAGTCGCTTTGCTGACTGCTCGCATCAACGAGTTGACTCCCCACTTCAAAACACACGCCAAAGACCATCACGGTCGCCGTGGTTTGCTGCGCATGGTCAGCCGTCGCCGCAAGCTGCTGGACTACCTCAAGTCCCGTGATGCTGACCGTTACGTTGCGCTGATCGCCAAGCTTGGCCTGCGTAAGTAATCGTCTCTCCAGATGAAAAGCGCCTGAGTTAGGACACTAGCTCAGGCGCTTTATTCTTTTTTCAGTCGGAATTTGTCAGGAAGAACCCGCGCTGTGTCATTCCACAAGGCTTGTCAAGCCAGGATTTGTGGAATGGCATCGAGTTCAGAGCGTCAATTTCCGGGCCCACAGTGCAGCCTCATGCGCTTTAGATTTCAGGAGTTCTGAACATGTCCATTTTCAACAAAGTTACCAAGACATTCCAATGGGGCCAGCACACGGTCAAGATGGAAACCGGCGAAGTCGCCCGCCAAGCCGGCGGCGCTGTGCTGCTCGACATGGAAGGCACTGTGGTGCTGGCCACCGTCGTGGGTTCCAAGATCGCCAAAGCCGGTCAAGACTTCTTTCCCCTGACTGTCGATTACATCGAGAAGACCTACGCCGCAGGCAAGATCCCTGGCAGCTTTTTCAAGCGTGAAGCCAAGCCCAGCGAGCACGAGACGCTGACCAGCCGCCTGATCGACCGTCCGATCCGCCCCCTGTTCCCCGAAGGTTTCTACAACGACGTGCACGTGGTCATCCACACCGTGTCTTTGAACCCTGAAGTTGACGCCGACATCGCTGCGATGATCGCCGTGTCTGCCGCCTTGTCCATCTCGGGCATCCCGTTCAACGGCCCCATCGGCGCCGCACGCGTGGGCTACATCAATGGCGAATACGTCCTGAACCCTGGCCAGACCCAGCGCAAAGACAGCGTGATGGACCTGGTTGTGGCTGGTACCGAAGCCGCTGTGCTGATGGTCGAATCCGAAGCCCAGCAACTGTCCGAAGAAATCATGTTGGGTGGTGTGGTTTACGGTCACGCCCAATCGGCCATTGCCATCAATGCGATCCACGAACTGGTGCGTGAGGCTGGCAAGCCCGCATGGGACTGGCAAGCGCCTGCCCGTGACCTGGCTTTCGAAGCCAAGCTGGCTTCCTTGGCAGAAGAAAAACTGCGCGCTGCATACCAGTTGCGCAACAAGCAAGCCCGCACACACGCTTGCCGTGAAGCTTACGCCTCGGTCAAAGTCGCTTTGGCCGAAGAGGGCGTGGCCTTCGACAGCGTCAAGCTCGATGGCCTGATGTTCGAAATCGAAGCGCGCATCGTGCGCAGCCAGATTTTGGCCGGTGAGCCCCGCATCGACGGCCGCGACACACGCACCGTGCGCCCCATCGAAATCCGCAACAGCGTGCTGCCCCGCACACACGGCTCGGCCCTGTTCACACGTGGCGAAACACAGGCTTTGGTCGTGACCACCCTGGGCACCGAGCGCGATGCACAGCGCATCGACGCGCTGGCTGGCGAGTTCGAAGACCGCTTCATGTTCCACTACAACATGCCTCCCTTTGCCACTGGCGAAGTGGGCCGCATGGGCAGCACCAAGCGCCGCGAAATCGGTCACGGCCGTTTGGCCAAGCGTGCTTTGGCCGCTGTGCTGCCGAGCAAAGAAGAGTTCCCCTACACCATGCGTGTGGTGTCCGAGATCACCGAATCGAACGGTTCTTCGTCCATGGCTTCGGTCTGCGGCGGCTGCTTGTCGATGATGGACGCTGGCGTGCCGATGAAAGCCCACGTGGCCGGTATCGCCATGGGCCTGATCAAGGAAGACAACCGCTTTGCGGTGTTGACCGACATCCTGGGTGACGAAGACCACCTGGGTGACATGGACTTCAAAGTGGCCGGTACCACCAACGGCATCACTGCTTTGCAAATGGACATCAAGATCCAGGGCATCACCAAAGAAATCATGCAAGTCGCTTTGGCCCAAGCCAAAGAAGCGCGCATGCACATTTTGGGCAAGATGCAAGAGGCGATGAGCACGGCCAACACCGAAGTGTCGGATTTCGCGCCCAAACTCTTCACCATGAAGATCAACCCCGAGAAGATCCGTGACGTGATCGGCAAGGGCGGCGCGACCATCCGCGCCCTGACCGAAGAAACCGGCTGCCAGATCAACATCGGTGAAGACGGCACGATCACCATTGCGGCCACTGACGGCGAGAAGGCCGACATTGCCAAGAAGCGGATCGAGCAGATCACGGCCGAAGTTGAAATTGGCAAGATCTACGAAGGCCCAGTGACCAAGGTTCTGGACTTTGGTGCACTGATCAACCTGCTGCCTGGCAAAGACGGCTTGCTGCACATCAGCCAGATTGCGCACGAGCGTGTTGAAAAAGTTTCTGATTACCTGACCGAAGGTCAGATCGTCAAAGTCAAGGTCATGGAAACCGACGAAAAAGGCCGCATCAAGCTGTCTATGAAGGCCTTGCTGGACCGTCCTGCACAGGGCTGATCAAGGGTTGCGGGTGACCGAGAGGTCGCCCGTGCTGGATTCCAACGGAGCATTGCTTCATGAATGTCATTGAAATTCAAAGTCCTGGCGCCCCAGAGGTGCTGGTGCCTGCACAACGCCCTGACCCGGTTGCCGGGGCAGGGGAGTTGCTTATCCGCGTGTCGGCCAGCGGGGTCAATCGCCCTGATGTGCTGCAGCGCAAGGGCTTGTACCCCGTGCCACCCGGTGCCTCGGATATTCCTGGCTTGGAAGTGGCCGGCGTGGTGGTGGCGGGCGATGCCCTGGCCATGGCTGCATCGGGCCTGGCTGTGGGTGACCGGGTGTGTGCCTTGGTCGCTGGTGGTGGATATGCCGAACTGTGCGTGGCGCCGGTGGCCCAATGTCTGCCCGTGCCCAAAGGCCTGACGGACATCGAGGCGGCATCGCTGCCTGAGACCTTCTTCACCGTCTGGAGCAATGTGTTTGACCGCGGGCATCTGCAAGCGGGCGAGACCTTGCTCATTCAGGGCGGCTCAAGCGGTATTGGCGTCACGGCCATCCAGATGGCCAAGGCCGCAGGAGCGACCGTGATCGTGACGGCTGGATCGGACGACAAATGCCAAGCTTGCTTGGCATTGGGTGCGGACCACGCCATCAACTACAAAACCACCGACTTCGTCGCCGAGGCCAAGCGCCTGACCGGCGGGGCAGGGGTGAATGTGGTTTTGGACATGGTCGCTGGCAACTATGTCGCGCGTGAGGTGGAGGCCTTGGCCGAAGATGGCCGTCTGGTCATCATCGCGGTGCAAGGCGGGCTCGACAGCGGCTTCAATGCGGGTGCTGTGCTGCGTCGGCGCTTGACCATCACGGGCTCGACACTGCGTCCACGCCCCATCGAATTCAAGGGCGTCATTGCTCGCGCATTGCGTGAAAACGTTTGGCCTGCCTTGGAGTCGGGCCGCATCAAACCCGTGATCCACAGTGTATTTGTGGCGGCGCAAGCCGGTGCTGGTTTGCCTTCTGGCGCAGCGCAGGCGCATGCCCTGATGGAATCCAATCAACACGTCGGCAAGATTGTTTTGACTTGGGCGCAGGCATGAAAAGCAAACTGATTGTTGGCAACTGGAAGATGAATGGAGGCCTGCAGGCCAATTCAGCCTTGCTGTCGGCCATTCAATCGGGCTTGTCCAGTGTGACATGCCGTGCTGCGGTGTGTGTGCCTTCGCCTTATCTGGCGCAGATGCAAACGCTTTTGGTGGGTTCTTCTTTGGCCTGGGGCGCGCAAGATGTGTCTGCGCACGAATCCGGTGCTTACACCGGTGAAGTGTCGGCCAGCATGTTGCGAGACTTCGGAGTGCGTTATTGCCTGGTGGGCCATTCAGAGCGCCGCCAATACCATGCGGAAAGCGATACCTTGGTGGCCACCAAGGCACAACGTGCTTTGTCTGCCGGGATCACCCCCATCGTGTGTGTGGGTGAGACGCAGGCTGAGCGTGCTGCAGGCCAAACCGAAGCGGTGGTCAAGCGCCAATTGGCCGCAGTGATCCACGCCAACGGTCATTGCATCAGCGAAATCGTGGTGGCTTATGAGCCGGTTTGGGCCATTGGCACGGGATTGACGGCCAGCCCTGAGCAGGCGCAGGTCGTGCATGGTTTGCTGCGCAAGCAGCTGCAGGCGGCCACTGCTCAAGCTGACCGTATGGCCATCTTGTATGGCGGCAGCATGAACGCGGAAAATGCTGCGACCTTGCTGGCCCAGCCCGATGTGGATGGCGGTTTGATCGGCGGCGCTGCCTTGAAAGCGGATGACTTTTTGACTATTTTGGCTTCAGCTTCCCGCTGAGCTTTTGAAGATTGATATTGGAGAGAAAAAGATGAGCTTTTTGATGACTGTGATTTTGGTGGTACAAATGTTGTCTGCTTTGACCATGATCGGTTTGATCTTGGTGCAGCATGGCAAAGGCGCGGATATGGGGGCAGCTTTTGGCAGCGGCGGCTCGGGCAGCTTGTTTGGTGCGACGGGTGGTGCCAATTTCCTGTCCCGCACCACGGCCGTGCTGGCCGGTGTTTTCTTCGTATGCACCTTGCTGCTGGCTTATTTGGGCAACAACCGCCCGGCAGGCGCATCGGGCAGCGTGCTCGAAGGCGCTGCAGTGACTGCACCCGCACCGGCAGCGCCTGCTGCCGATAACAGCACTGCTTCGCAGATCCCCGGCAACAACCCTGCAGCACCTGCCAAGTAAGCTTGGCATCAGCTTTGTTGCTGTGCACAAATTTCCGGGTTTTGACAGGGAAATGACCCGGTTTTCAGAGTAGAATCAGGGATTGTCCGGAGAGCCCAAAGCGTGCTTGCATGCTTTCCTCAAGCCATCCGGACAGTGCATCCCGCCGTCGTGGTGAAATTGGTAGACACGCTATCTTGAGGGGGTAGTGGCGAAAGCTGTGCGAGTTCGAGTCTCGCCGACGGCACCAGACAATCAGAACAGCTCAGGCACCGTGCCTGAGCTCTTCATTCGGTAATACCGTCAGTCTCAAGATGAACCTCGACCAATACCTCCCCATTCTCTTGTTCATTTTGGTCGGCATCGCTGTCGGCGTCATCCCGCAGGTTTTGGGCTACATCCTGGGCCCCAATCGACCTGACGCAGAAAAAAACTCCCCTTATGAATGCGGCTTCGAAGCTTTCGAAGACGCTCGCATGAAGTTCGATGTGCGCTACTACTTGGTGGCCATTTTGTTCATCTTGTTCGATCTGGAAATTGCCTTCTTGTTTCCCTGGGCCGTGGCGCTCAAGGAGGTGGGTTTGACCGGCTTCATCGCCGTGGTGATTTTTCTGGCTATTTTGGTCGTGGGCTTTGTCTATGAGTGGAAAAAAGGCGCCCTGGACTGGGAATGATCGTTCGCACAGACCACAGCGTTCAGCCTGCTTGAGGATATAAAAAATGATTGAAGGCGTGATGAAGGAAGGTTTCATCACCACGAGTTACGACTCCGTGGTGAATTGGGCCAAGACCGGCTCGCTCTGGCCGATGACCTTTGGTCTGGCTTGTTGCGCGGTCGAGATGATGCACTCGGCAACAGCGCGTTATGACTTGGCCCGTTTTGGTGCTGAAGTGTTTCGTGCGAGTCCCCGTCAGGCTGACTTGATGATTGTGGCCGGTACTTTGTGCAACAAGATGGCTCCGGCCCTGCGCAAGGTGTATGACCAGATGTCCGAGCCACGCTGGGTGATCTCGATGGGCTCTTGCGCCAATGGCGGTGGTTACTACCACTACAGCTATTCGGTGGTGCGCGGTTGTGACCGTGTGGTGCCGGTGGATGTCTATGTGCCCGGTTGTCCGCCCACGGCCGAAGCGCTGATCTACGGCATCATCCAGCTGCAGCAGAAGATCCGCCGCACGCACACCATCGCGCGTGTTTGAGGGAAAGACGATGACCCAGTTCGCCATTCGCCCCGAAGACCTGCAAAGCACCTTGGCCGCTGCGCTGGGTGAGCGTGCTGCACGCATCACCATCGCCTTGGGCGAAGTGACGGTGCATGTCAACGCCGCCCACTATCTGAGCGTCATGCAGACCCTGCGCGACACTGCAGGCTGCAAATTTGAACAGCTGATCGACTTGGCCGGTGTGGACTATTCCACTTACCGCGAAGTTGGCACCGACGGCCCCCGTTTTGGTGTGACCGTCCACCTTTTGTCCGTGAGTCTGAACCAGCGCGTGCGCGTGAAGGTGCTGTGCCCCGATGACGATTTGCCTTTAGTGGCTTCGGTCAACGACTTGTGGAACTCGGCCAACTGGTACGAGCGCGAAGCCTTCGATTTGTTCGGCATCGTGTTCGAAGGTCACAACGACTTGCGCCGAATCCTGACCGATTACGGTTTCATTGGTCACCCCTTCCGCAAGGACTTCCCGCTGTCGGGTCATGTCGAAATGCGTTACGACGCCGAGCGCAAGCGTGTGGTGTACGAGCCCGTGAGCATCGAGCCACGTGAAATCACGCCGCGCATCATCCGTGAAGAGAACTACGGAGGCCTGAACTGATATGGCCGAAATCAAAAACTACACCCTGAACTTCGGTCCTCAGCACCCTGCAGCACACGGTGTGTTGCGTCTGGTGCTGGAGTTGGACGGCGAAGTCGTGCAACGCGCCGATCCGCACATTGGCCTGCTGCACCGCGCCACCGAAAAGCTGGCCGAACACAAGACCTATATCCAGTCGCTGCCCTACATGGACCGCTTGGACTACGTGTCGATGATGTGCAATGAGCACGCTTACTGCCTGGCCATCGAAAAGATGCTCGGTCTGGAAGTGCCCATGCGCGCCCAGTACATCCGCGTGATGTTCTCGGAAATCACGCGCATTCTGAACCACCTCATGTGGCTCGGCTCGCATGGCAACGATTGCGGCAGCTCGACTATCCTGATCTACACCTTCCGTGAACGTGAAGACCTGTTCGACATGTACGAAGCTGTCTCGGGTGCCCGCATGCACGCCGCTTATTTCCGTCCCGGTGGCGTGTACCGTGACCTGCCCGACAGCATGCCGCAGTACAAGGTCAGCAAGATCAAAAACGCCAAGGCGATTGAGCAGCTGAACAAGAACCGCTGCGGTTCTTTGCTGGACTTCATCGATGACTTCACGCAGCGCTTCCCCAAGTGCGTGGACGAGTACGAAACCCTGCTGACCGACAACCGCATCTGGAAACAGCGCACTGTCGGCATCGGCGTGGTGCCACCTGAGCGCGCCCTCAATCTGGGCATGACCGGTCCCATGTTGCGTGGCTCGGGCTTCGCTTGGGACTTGCGCAAGACGCAGCCTTACGATGCCTACGACCAAGTCGAGTTCGACGTGCCTGTAGGCAAGACCGGTGACAGCTACGACCGCTATTTGGTGCGTGTGCAAGAGATGCGCGAATCGAACCGCATCATCCAGCAGTGCGTGGCTTGGTTGCGCGCCAACCCGGGTCCGGTCATCACCGATAACCACAAGATCGCGCCGCCCTCGCGTGAAGGCATGAAGTCCAACATGGAAGACTTGATCCACCATTTCAAGCTTTTCACAGAAGGTTTTCATGTGCCCGAAGGCGAAGCCTATGCCGCCGTCGAACACCCGAAAGGCGAGTTCGGCATTTACATGGTCAGCGATGGTGCCAACAAGCCCTATCGCCTGAAAATCCGTGCCCCGGGCTTTGCCCATTTGGCCACCCTCGATGAAATGGCCCGTGGCCACATGCTGGCCGACGCTGTCGCCATCATCGGGACCATGGACATTGTGTTTGGAGAGATTGACCGATGATCTCGGAATCCACAAAAACACGCTTTGCGCGTGAAGTTGCCAAGTTCCCGGCTGACCAAAAACAGTCGGCCGTGATGGCCTGCTTGTCGATCGTTCAGCAAGAGCAGGGCTGGGTCAGCCCTGAGAGCGAGCAGGGCGTTGCTGACTACCTCGGCATGCCAGCGATGGCGGTGCACGAAGTCACCACCTTCTACAACATGTACAACCAAAAGCCGGTGGGCAAGTTCAAACTGAACGTCTGCACCAACCTGCCTTGCCAGTTGCGCGGAGGTCAGCAGGCCTTGCAACACCTGGAACACAAATTGGGTGTGCACGCGGGCGAGACCACGGCTGACGGCCTGTTCACCTTGCAGCCCAGCGAATGCCAGGGTGCTTGTGCTGACGCCCCCGTCATGCTGGTGAACGATCGCCACATGTGCAGCTTCATGAGCAACGACAAGCTCGATCAGTTGATCGACAGCTTGAAGAAAGCGGAGGCGGTCTGATGAACGTCGAGCAAATCCTCGGTCAATTCCAGGCCTCAGGCGTGGACACGTGCTTCCATGATCGCCACATCAACCCGCAAATTTATGCAGGTCTGAACGGTCAGAACTGGAGCATCAAAGATTACGAAGCGCGCGGCGGCTACGCGGCCTTGCGCAAGATTTTGGGTAAAGATGGAGGCGAAGGTCTGACGCAAGACCAAGTGATCGCCACTGTGAAAGAGTCCGGTCTGCGTGGTCGTGGCGGCGCGGGTTTCCCCACGGGTCTGAAGTGGAGCTTCATGCCCCGCCAGTTCCCCGGTCAAAAGTACCTGGTTTGCAACTCGGACGAAGGCGAACCGGGGACGTGCAAAGACCGTGACATCATGGAGTACAACCCGCACACGGTGATCGAAGGCATGATCATCGCGGCGTATGCCATGGGCATCAGCGTGGGTTACAACTACATCCACGGCGAAATTTTCCATACTTATGAGCGCTTTGAAGCGGCTCTGGAAGAAGCCCGCGCTGCGGGTTATCTGGGTGACAACATTTTGGGCAGCACCTTCAGCTTCCAGCTGCATGCCTCGCATGGTTTTGGCGCTTACATTTGCGGCGAAGAAACCGCTTTGCTCGAATCGCTGGAAGGCAAAAAAGGCCAGCCACGCTTCAAGCCACCGTTCCCAGCCAGCTTTGGTCTGTACGGCAAGCCCACCACCATCAACAACACCGAAACATTCGCAGCGGTGCCCTGGATCATCCGCAACGGTGGTCAGGCTTACCTCGAATGCGGCAAGCCCAACAACGGCGGCACCAAGATCTTCTCGGTCAGCGGTGACGTGGAGCGCCCCGGCAACTACGAAGTGCCCATGGGCACACCGTTTGCCAAGCTGCTCGAACTGGCTGGTGGCGTGCGCGGCGGCCGCAAGCTCAAGGCCGTGATCCCTGGCGGATCGTCTTCGCCGGTGGTTCCAGCCGAGTTGATGATGAAGCTGACCATGGACTACGACAGCATCGCCAAAGAAGGCGGTTCGATGTTGGGTTCGGGCGCGGTGATCGTCATGGACGAGACGCGCTGCATGGTCAAGGCTCTGGCGCGTTTGTCTTACTTTTATTCTCACGAGTCTTGCGGCCAATGCACACCTTGCCGCGAAGGCACAGGTTGGCTGTGGCGCATGGTCGACCGCATTGAACACGGTCAGGGCCGTGCCAGCGACATCGACATGCTCGACAGCGTGGCCGGCAACATCATGGGCCGCACGATTTGCGCCTTGGGCGACGCAGCGGCCATGCCGGTGCGCGGCATGCTCAAGCATTTCCGTCACGAATTTGTACACCTTATCGAGCACAAGACCTCCATGGTCGGTGCCGATGCAACAACGGTGAAGACCCATGGTTGAAATAGAACTCGACGGTCAGAAAGTGGAAGTTGCCGAAGGCAGCATGGTCATGCATGCAGCCGAAAAAGCCGGCACCTACATTCCTCACTTCTGCTACCACAAGAAACTTTCCATCGCTGCCAACTGCCGCATGTGTTTGGTCGAGGTTGAAAAAGCCCCCAAGCCCATGCCCGCCTGTGCGACACCGGTCACGCAAGGCATGATTGTGCGCACCAAGAGCGACCGGGCCATTGCGGCCCAAAAGTCGGTCATGGAGTTTTTGCTGATCAATCACCCGCTGGATTGCCCCATCTGCGACCAAGGCGGTGAGTGCCAGTTGCAAGACTTGGCTGTGGGATATGGTGGTTCGACCTCGCGTTACGAAGAAGAAAAGCGCGTGGTCTTTCACAAGGAAGTCGGTCCGTTGATCTCGATGGAAGAGATGAGCCGCTGCATCCACTGCACGCGTTGCGTCCGCTTCGGTCAAGAAGTGGCCGGTGCCATGGAGTTGGGCATGTCCCACCGTGGTGAGCACGCCGAGATCGAAACCTTCTTGGGCCAGACGATCGACTCCGAGCTGTCGGGCAACATGATCGATATCTGCCCTGTGGGTGCCTTGACCAGCAAGCCATTCCGCTACCACGCCCGCACTTGGGAGTTGTCGCGCCGCAAGTCGGTGGCTGCGCACGACTCCTCGGGTGCCAACCTGATCGTGCAGGTCAAGAACAACCAGGTCATGCGCGTCGTGCCTCTCGAAAACGAAGAGGTCAACGAGTGCTGGATTGCCGACCGTGATCGCTTTTCTTATGAAGCCTTGAATGGCACCGAGCGCCTGACACAGCCCATGCTCAAGCAAGGCGGCGAGTGGAAAACCGTTGACTGGCAGACCGCTCTGGAATACGTGGCCAATGGCCTGAAAAACATCCAGCGTGACCACGGTGCCAACAGCATCGGCGCATTGGTCAGCCCTCAAAGCACGGTTGAAGAGTTGTACTTGGCTGGCGCCTTGGTGCGTGGCTTGGGTTCGGACAACATCGATTACCGACTGCGCAACGCCGAGTTTGGCGCTGCTGAAGGCGTGCGCACCTTGGGCACATCGATTGCATCGCTGTCCACACTGCAGCGCGTGCTGGTCGTGGGCTCCAACCTGCGCAAGGACCATCCACTGTTTGCTTTGCGCGTGCGCCACGCTGTGCGCCACGGTGCTCAGCTGAACGTGATCACTTCGCAAGTCGCTTTCAGCCACGCCGACGCTTGGGCCATGCCCGTGGCGCAAGCGGTGCTGGCCGATGCTTCGGGCTGGGCTCAAACCCTGGCCGATGTGGCCGCCGCGATTGCAGCAGAGAAGGGCGTTGCAGCCCCTGCTGCTGGTAATGCAACAACGCAGGCACAAGCCATCGCCAAGTCCTTGCTCGGCGGTGAACGCAAGGCCGTGTTGCTGGGCAATGCCGCAGCGCACCACGCCAATGCCTCCAGCCTGCTGGCCCTTGCCAACTGGATTGCTGAGCAAACCGGCGCGACCGTGGGTTACCTGACCGAATCGGCCAACACCGTGGGTGCGCAGTGGGTGGGTGCTCAGCCGCAAACCGGTGGCAAGAACGCTGGCCAGATGCTGGCAGGCGGCCTCAAAGCCGCGATCTTGCTCAACACCGAACCCGAGTTCGACAGCGCCGCAGGCAGCGCCGCTGCACAGGCTTTGGGTCAGGCCGAGATGGTCGTCACGCTCAGCCCGTTCAAAGCCAACATGGCTTTCAGCGATGTGTTGTTGCCGATTGCCCCGTTCACCGAGACTTCGGGCTCCTTCGTCAATGCCGAAGGCCGCCTGCAAAGCTTCCACGCTGTGGTCAAGCCTTTGGCCGAAACCCGCCCAGCCTGGAAAGTGCTGCGCGTGCTTGCCAACTTGCTGGACGTGCCGGGCGTGTCTTTCGAGACATCGCAAGACGTGCTGGCACGTGCCACGGCCAAGCCGCTGGCAGCATCCAACGCCACACGCGCTGCGATCAACTTGGCTGCAGCAGCGGGTACGCCTGCAGTGGCTGCCATTTACCAACTGGATGGCATCGTGCGCCGCGCACCGTCCTTGCAGTTGACTGCAGACGCTCGCCAGGAGGTGACAGCATGATTGACGCTCTGTACAACGGCGGTCTGAACCTGGTCGCTGCCACTTGGTGGGCAACCATGGTTTGGCCGGTCCTGTGGATCTTGCTCAAGATCGTCGCCGTTTTGGCCCCCCTGATGGGTGCAGTGGCTTATTTGACGCTCTGGGAGCGCAAGCTGCTGGGCTTCATGCAAGTGCGCCATGGTCCCAACCGCGTGGGCCCCATGGGTTTGCTGCAACCGATCGCCGATGCGCTCAAACTGCTGACCAAGGAACTGATCAACCCCACCGCAGCCAGCCAAGGCTTGTTCCGTTTGGGCCCGATCATGGCCATCATGCCGGCACTGGCTGCCTGGGTGGCGATTCCTTTTGGTCCTGAAGTGGCGCTGACCAACATCAACACCGGCCTGATGCTGGTGATGGCGATCACCTCGATCGAGGTGTACGGCGTGATCATTGCCGGTTGGGCCTCGAACTCCAAGTACGCTTTCCTGGGTGCCTTGCGTGCCTCCGCGCAGATGGTCAGCTACGAAATTGCCATGGGCTTTTGCTTCTTGGTGGTCTTGATGGTGTCCGGCAGCATGAACCTGACCGACATCGTGCTGGCCCAAGACAAAGGCAGCATGGCTCGCATGGGTCTGAACTTCCTGTCCTGGAACTGGTTGCCTTTGTTGCCCATCTTCTTGGTGTACCTGATCTCGGGTGTGGCCGAAACCAACCGTCACCCCTTTGACGTGGTGGAAGGTGAAGCCGAAATCGTGGCCGGTCACATGGTCGAGTATTCGGGTATGGGCTTTGCGATCTTCTTCTTGGCCGAATACGCCAGCATGTGGCTGGTGTCCATCCTGGCTGTGATCATGTTTTTGGGTGGCTGGTTGTCGCCCATCGACAGCACCGTTTTTAACCTGATCCCCGGCTGGATCTGGCTGGGCCTGAAAACTTTCTTGGTCGTGTCCATGTTCATCTGGATCCGTGCCACATTCCCGCGCTTCCGTTATGACCAGATCATGCGTCTGGGCTGGAAGATTTTCATTCCGGTCACCTTGGTGTGGCTGCTGGTGGTGGGCGCTTGGCTGTTCTCACCCTGGAACATTTGGAAATGAGCGGTGTACAGAACATGACCACCATGACATCTTCTTTCTCCATCAAGGACTTCCTCAAGAGCTTCCTGCTCGTGGAGTTGCTCAAGGGCATGGCCCTGACCGGACGCTACGCTTTCGCTCGCAAAGTGACGGTGCAGTTCCCGGAGGAAAAAACACCCCTGTCGCCCCGTTTTCGAGGCCTGCATGCGCTGCGCCGTTATGACAACGGTGAGGAGCGTTGCATCGCCTGCAAACTGTGCGAAGCCGTGTGCCCCGCGATGGCCATCACCATTGAGGCCGGTCAACGCGAAGACGGGTCCCGGCGCACCACGCGTTATGACATCGACTTGACCAAGTGCATTTTTTGCGGTTTTTGCGAAGAAAGCTGCCCGGTGGACTCCATCGTCGAGACCCACATTTTCGAATACCACGGCGAAAAGCGTGGCGACTTGTACTTCACCAAGGACATGTTGCTGGCCGTGGGCGACCGTTACGAAAAAGAGATCTCAGCTGCCAAAGCGGCTGACGCTCCTTACCGTTGAACGTGGCCCAGTCCTGAACATTTAAAAAGACAGACTTATGGACGTCAAGACCGGTTTCTTTTATCTCTTCTCGGTGGTGCTGATGTTTTCAGCCTTCCGCGTGGTGACGGCGCGCAACCCTGTGCACGCTGTGCTGTACCTCATGTTGGCCTTCTCTCAGGCCTCCGCCATCTGGCTGCTGCTCGGCGCCGAATTCCTGGCCATCACCCTGGTGCTGGTGTACTTGGGTGCGGTGATGGTGCTGTTTTTGTTCGTGGTGATGATGCTGGACATCAACATCGACACCTTGCGCGAAGGCTTCTGGAAGCATTTCCCGCTGGCCGCCACCTTGGGCACCATTGTTGCTCTCGAAATGGCCGCCGTGCTGATGAGCGGTTTTCGCTTGTCTTCGGTGCCCAAAGCGGTGGCTGCCGTGGCTGGTGCCGCACCGGTCTCCAATGCCAAAGCCTTGGGTATCTTGCTGTACACCGAGTACCTCATGCCCATCCAAATTGCTGCAGCGATCTTGCTGGTGGCGATGGTCGCTGCAATTGCCTTGACACTGCGTCAACGCAAGGACAGCAAAGCGATCGATCCCTCGATCCAGGTCCGTGTGCGCGCTGCTGACCGATTGAGTGTGGTCAAAGTCGCTGTCACCCAAGCGGCCCCCGCCCCCGTGGCTCCCGAAGCTGCACAGGAGAACAAATGATCGCCCTGACCCTCGGACATTTCTTGTCGCTCGGTGCCATGCTGTTTGCATTGGCCGTGATCGGCATTTTCTTGAATCGCAAGAACCTGATCGTCTTGCTCATGGCCATCGAACTGATGTTGCTGGCCGTGAACATGAACTTTGTGGCCTTTTCTCACTACTTGGGTGATATGCACGGCCAAGTGTTCGTGTTTTTCATCCTGACGGTGGCGGCGGCCGAGTCGGCCATCGGTCTGGCGATCCTCGTGCTGTTGTTCCGCAACAAGAACACCATCAACGTAGACGAACTCAATTCGCTCAAGGGTTAATAAGAATATGAGTCAAACCCTCAACGCAAGCACGCTGCTGGTTGTGCCGCTCGCGCCCCTGGTGGGCTCGGCACTGGCCGGTATCTTTGGTACGCAATTCGGTGGCAACTGGATTGGCCGCCGCCTGTCGCACACCCTGACCATTTTGGGTGTCTTGGTGGCATTCATCCTGTCGGCCATGACGCTCAAGAGCGTGATCGATGGCGCCCGATTCAACGAGACGATCTACACCTGGATGGTGGTGGGTGGCCTCAAGATGGAAGTGGGCTTCTTGATCGACAGCCTGACGGCCATGATGATGTGCGTGGTGACCTTTGTGTCGCTGATGGTGCACATCTACACCATTGGCTACATGGAAGAAGACGAAGGCTACAACCGCTTCTTCGCCTACATCTCTCTGTTCACCTTCTCCATGCTGATGCTCGTCATGAGCAACAACATGCTGCAGCTGTTCTTCGGCTGGGAAGCCGTGGGCCTGGTGTCTTATCTGCTGATCGGTTTCTGGTTCAACAAGCCCACGGCCATTTTTGCCAATATGAAGGCCTTTTTGGTCAACCGTGTGGGTGACTTCGGTTTCATCCTGGGCATTGGCCTGATCGCCGCTTATGCCGGCACGCTCAACTATGCCGAAGCGTTTGCCAAGACCGCCGAACTGGGCGCACTCACATTCCCCGGTACCGACTGGATGCTGGTGACTGTGATCTGCATTTGCCTTTTCATCGGTGCCATGGGCAAGTCGGCCCAGTTCCCGCTGCACGTGTGGCTGCCTGACTCGATGGAAGGTCCGACCCCCATTTCGGCGCTGATCCACGCGGCCACCATGGTGACCGCAGGTATTTTCATGGTGGCCCGCATGTCGCCGCTGTTCGAATTGTCGGACACTGCGCTGAACTTCATCATGGTGATCGGCTCGATCACGGCGCTGTTCATGGGTTTCCTGGGCATCATCCAAAACGACATCAAGCGCGTGGTGGCTTATTCCACCTTGTCGCAACTCGGCTACATGACCGTGGCGCTGGGCGCATCGGCTTACTCGGTCGCTGTGTTCCACCTGATGACGCACGCGTTCTTCAAGGCTCTGCTGTTCTTGGGTGCTGGCTCCGTCATCATGGGCATGCACCACAACCAGGACATCCGCTGGATGGGCGGCGTGCGCAAGTACATGCCCATCACCTGGATCACCTCTTTGCTTGGCTCCCTGGCCCTGATCGGTACACCTTTCTTCTCGGGTTTCTACTCGAAGGACAGCATCATCGAAGCCGTGCATGAAAGCCATCTGGCCGCTGCTGGCTTTGCCAACTTCGCCGTGCTGGCCGGTGTCTTCGTGACCGCCTTCTATTCGTTCCGCATGTACTTCCTGGTCTTCCACGGCAAGGAACGCTACGACCAGAACCCCGATGCCCACCATGGTCACGATGACCACGGTCATGGCCATGACGAGCACCACGAACCCCACGAGTCCCCTTGGGTCGTGACGGTGCCACTGGTCTTGCTGGCGATTCCTTCGGTGGTGATTGGTTTCATGACCATCGAGCCGATGCTCTACGGCGAGTTCTTCAAGGACGTGATCTTTGTGAACGCCGAGAAACACCCCGTGATGGCAGAAATGGCCGAACTGTTCCACGGCCCTGTGGCCATGGCAGTCCACGCCCTGAGCACTGCGCCTTTTTGGCTGGCTTTGGCCGGTGTGGTGGTGTCCTGGTACATGTACCTCATCAACCCCAAAGTGCCTGCGTTCTTTGCACGTGTTTTGCGTCCCGTGATCGTCATCCTCGAAAACAAATACTTCCTGGACTGGATCAACGAAAACATCCTGGCCCGCGGCGCACGCATGCTGGGCACCGGTTTGTGGAAAGTGGGCGACCGCGCTTTGATCGATGGGCTGTTGGTCAATGGTTCATGGAAAGTGGTGGGTTTGATCTCTGGAGCCGTGCGCCGCTTCCAGTCGGGTTACCTGTACCACTATGCCCTGGTCATGATCCTGGGTGTGTTCGCGCTGATGACGTATTTCGTCTGGCTCGCTTAACGGTTTAGAGGACGATATCAAAATGGGATTGTTAAGCCTTGCCATCTGGACGCCGATTGTTTTCGGCGTCATCTTGCTGGCCATCGGTCGTGACGGCCAAGCCCGCGCCGTGCGCTGGGTGGCCTTGATCGGCTCCGTCGTCAGTTTCCTGATCACCTTGCCGCTGTACAAGGGCTTTGAGCTCGGTACCTCGGCCATGCAGTTTGTCGAAAAATACACCTGGATCGAGCGCTTCAATGTGCATTACCACCTGGGTGTGGACGGCATCTCGCTGTGGTTGGTGTTGCTCACGGCTTTCATCAACGTGATCGTGGTCATCGCGGGCTGGGAAGTCATCACCCGCAAAGTCAACCAGTACATGGCAGCCTTCCTGATCCTGTCGGGTCTGATGATCGGCGTGTTCAGTGCCCTCGACGGGATGTTGTTCTATGTCTTCTTTGAAGCCACGCTGATCCCGATGTACCTGATCATCGGCATCTGGGGTGGCCCGAACAAGATCTACGCCGCATTCAAGTTTTTCCTGTACACACTGATGGGCTCGCTGCTGACGTTGATTGCGCTCATCTACCTGTACACCGCTTCTAACGGCAGCTTTGACATCTTGGCCTGGCACAAGCTCCCGCTGACCGGCAGTGTGCAGACCTTGCTGTTCTTCGCCTTCTTTGCCGCTTTTGCCGTGAAGGTCCCCATGTGGCCTTTCCACACGTGGTTGCCTGACGTGCACGTGGAAGCGCCTACCGGTGGTTCGGCTGTGCTGGCCGCCATCATGCTCAAGTTGGGCGCTTATGGCTTCCTGCGTTTCTCGATGCCCATCGCACCGGACGCTGCCCATGAGTGGGGTGGCTTCATGATCGTGCTGTCGCTCGTGGCTGTGGTGTATGTGGGGCTGGTCGCCATGGTGCAACAAGACATGAAAAAGCTGGTGGCTTATTCATCGGTGGCGCACATGGGCTTTGTGACCTTGGGTTTTTTCATCTTCAACCCGCTGGGCGTGTCCGGTGGCATCGTGCAAATGATCGCGCACGGTTTCGTGTCGGCGGCCATGTTCCTGTCGATCGGTGTCTTGTATGACCGCGTTCACTCGCGCGAGATCGCCAGCTACGGTGGTGTGGTCAACACCATGCCCAAGTTCGCCGCGTTTGCCTTGCTGTTCTCGATGGCCAACTGCGGCCTGCCAGGCACAGCCGGTTTCGTGGGCGAGTGGATGGTGATCCTGGGTGCCGTGAAGTTCAATTTCTGGATCGGCGCTTTGGCCGCTTCGGCCCTGATCTTCGGTGCCGCTTACACCCTGTGGATGTTCAAGCGCGTGTACTTGGGTCCTGTGGCCAACGACGACGTGAAGGAACTGACCGACATCAACAGCCGCGAATTCCTGGTCATGGCTTTGCTGGCCATCGCCGTGCTCTACATGGGCCTGTTCCCCAAGCCGTTCACCGATGTGATGGACACCTCGGTGGCCGACTTGCTCAAGCACGTGGCCTTGTCCAAATTGCCCCAATGAACATTCAGTGCTGAACTGAAGAAAAGAAAGAATGATGATGGACAACACCAGTTGGATGACGATCTATCCTGAAATCGTGTTGCTGGTCATGGCCTGTGTGATCGCGCTGGCCGACCTGTTTGTGAAGACCCCCAAGCGCACTGCCACCTACGCCCTGACTTTGCTGTCGCTCGGCGGTGTGGCCTGCCTCAACGCCATGTACGCCGATGCAGGCCAAACTGTGTACGGCTTTGGCCACCTCGTGGTCAGCGACCCGATGGGCCATTGGCTCAAGTGCTTCGCCGCGATTGCCGTGATGGTGACCTTGGTTTACTCGCGCCCTTATGCGGCTGACCGGGACATGCTGCGCGGCGGTGAACTGTTCAGCCTGAGCATGTTTGCCTTGCTGGGCATGAGCGTGATGATCTCCGGTCAAAACTTCCTGGTGCTGTACCTGGGCCTGGAACTGCTGACCCTGTCGAGCTACGCCTTGGTGGCCCTGCGCCGTGACCATGGTCAAGCCACGGAAGCGGCCATGAAGTACTTTGTGCTGGGGGCCATGGCTTCCGGTTTCCTGCTCTACGGCATGTCCATGATGTACGGTGCGACCGGCAGCCTCGAGCTGGCCGCAGTGCTCAAAGCGATTGCTTCTGGTCAAGTCAACCACCAGGTGCTGGTGTTTGGTCTGGTCTTCATTGTGTCCGGTCTGGCTTTCAAAATCGGTGCCGTGCCCTTCCACATGTGGATCCCCGACGTCTACCAAGGTGCTCCCACTGCCGCTACGCTGCTGATCGGTGGCGCGCCCAAGCTGGCCGCATTCGGCATCATGATCCGTTTGCTGGTCGAAGGCCTGCTGCCTTTGGCCATCGATTGGCAACAGATGTTGTCCCTCTTGGCGATCGGCTCACTGTTGATCGGTAACTTGGCTGCGATTGCACAGACCAACCTCAAGCGCATGCTGGCTTTCTCGACCATCGCGCAAATGGGCTTTGTCCTGCTGGGCTTCGTCGCTGGCGTGGTCAATGGTCAAACGACGCTTGCGGCCAACGCCTACAGCTCGGCCATGTTCTACATCGTGGGTTACGTGCTGACCACCTTGGCCAGCTTCGGCATCATCATGCTGCTGGCCCGCCAAGGCTTTGAGAGCGAAGAGATCACCGACCTGGCCGGTCTGAACCAGCGCAGCCCCCTGTACGCGGGTGTGATGGCTGTGTGCCTGTTCTCGCTGGCCGGCATCCCGCCCATGGTGGGCTTTTATGCCAAGCTGGCCGTGCTGCAATCGCTGGTGGCGTCGGGTCAAGGTTTCTACATTGGCCTGGCGATCTTCGCCGTGCTCATGTCCTTGATCGGCGCCTTCTACTACCTGCGCGTGGTCAAGGTCATGTACTTTGACGAGCCCGTCACCGCCACCACCGTGTCGGCCGATGCCGACGTGCGCGTGGTCTTGTCCCTGAACGGCTTGCTGGTTCTGGTCTTGGGCATGGCCCCCGGTGCCTTGATGGCGCTGTGTGCAGACGCCATCGCCCGCATGCTGGCTGTCTGAGCACCATGACCTCTTCTTGGGCCATTGGCTTGTTGATCGCGCTGGCTGTGCTGGCCGCCAACTTGCCATTTGCCAACCAGCGCGTCTTGCTGGTGGGGCCATTTCGCAGCACCAAATCACTGGCCATCCGGCTGGCTGAGTTGGTGCTGCTTTATTTTGTGGTGGGTGCTGTGGGCTTGGCGCTCGAAAACCATGCCGGTCAAATCGCTCCCCAAGGCTGGGAGTTCTATGCCATCACCGGCACCATGTTCTTGACCCTGGCCTTTCCCGGTTTCGTCTACCGTTACCTGATGCACCGAAAGCACTGAGCGCGGCTTCGGTCCCTTTCCTGGGTTCCCCTCATGTCTGACGATCATCTGATTGAGCACCGCGTGTCACAGCAAGAGCTGTTGCGTGGAAACTTTCTGCACGCTTTTCGCGACACGGTGCGTCTGCCCAACCACAGCCTGGCCACCCGTGAATACGTGGTTCACCCCGGCGCGGTGATGGTGATCCCGATGCTGCAACTGCCCGACGGGCAGATCCGTTTGGTGCTGGAGCGGCAATACCGCTACCCGGTGGCGCAGGTGATGATCGAGTTCCCTGCAGGCAAGCTCGATGCCGGTGAAGACCCCTGGGTGTGCGCCCGGCGTGAGCTGATGGAAGAAACCGGCTACCGCGCCCGCGAATGGGCCAAGGCAGGTGTCTTGCACCCCGTGATCGCCTATTCGACCGAAGTGATCGAGATATGGTTTGCGCGAGACCTCACCTTGGGGGAGCGGCAACTCGACTCGGGAGAGTTTCTGGATGTCTTCACCGCCACCCCTGATGAACTGATGGCTTGGTGCCAACAAGGTCTGGTGACCGATGCCAAAACCCTGACCGGGGTGCTTTGGCTGCAAAATGTGCTCTCCGGTGCTTGGCCATTGACTTGGCAAAGCGCCACCTGAACGCATTGACATGAAAGTCCTTGACCTCCAGTGTCGTCAGGGCCACAGCTTCGAAGGCTGGTTCGGCTCCCAAGACGATTACGATGCGCAGCGGGCTCAGGGACTGGTCACGTGCCCGATGTGCAATGACAGCGAGATCACCAAAATGCTGTCCGCACCTCGCCTGAACCTGGGCCACGGCACAACGCCTTTGAAACCCGCAACCGATGTGCCTGCTGTGGTGCCCGCCGCTGAAGTAGCGCCCGCAGACGCTAGCCCCGTGGTGCAAATGCAGGCCGCCCTGATGCACATGGTGCGCCATGTGATGGCCAACACCGAAGACGTGGGCAACAAGTTTGCTGAAGAGGCCCGCAAGATCCATTACGGCGAGCGCGAAGAACGCAACATCCGTGGACAAGCCACTCGCGAAGAGACCGAAGCCTTGCTTGACGAGGGCATTGATGTTTTGCCGTTGCCTGTGCCGGATGCGCTGAAAGAGCCGCTGCAATAAGTCTGCGGTGTGTACAGCCTCATTGCACTGGCGGTGTCATCAATTCTTATTGCTGGGCAGAAATGGGAAGAAGAAAACTGCAGATAAAAAAGGGCTGACCTGACGATCAGCCCTTAAAGGGATCCCTGTTTCAGATGAAATTCGAAAGGATCCGAGGAGACAACTTGCAAATTCAGGGGGCAGGTCCTTGCAAAACCCGCCGCCTGTGAAAATCACTTCTTCTTGCCAGCTTTGGGTGCAGCAGCCGAGACGGCAGCCAAATTGGACTCGGCCATGTCGGTGGCTTGCTTGACGGCTTTTTGCACGGATTCGAAAGCGGTGTTGGCTGCAGTCACGGCACCCTTCATCATGGCCACGGCTTGCTCCGAACCGGCAGGTGCGTTTTGCGCAGCGCTGTCGACCAGAGTAGAAAACTGCTTTTGAGCCGCAGCCGCTTGGGCTTCGAAAGCCTTGGTGAATTCGCCACCGGTGCCGGAAGCGATGTCGTACAGGTGACGGCTGTAAGCAGCGGCCTTTTCAGCCAAAGGCTGGAACAAGTTGGCTTGCATGGCCACCAACTCTTGGGCGTCTTTCACGCTCAGAGCGGCTTGGGTGTTGCTGGAGGACTCGTCCAAAGCGGCTTTGGCGGCGGTCAGGTTCAGTTCGACCAGTTTTTCCACGCCTTCAAAGGCTTTGGCGGTCAAGCCAAACAGGGTTTCCACATTGGCTTTGTGTGAGGCGACGATTTGTTCAGCGGTCATCATGAGAATCTCCAGATAAAAAGTGTGGTTCAAGAAGACTGCGCCGTAACTGGCCGGGGCCGTACAACTTTGTTGCAGTGCAGCATGGTTTCGATTTTAGGGTTTGCCCGTGGCTTTGCAAGGGGTACAGACCGTCTGGCGCGAAGTTTAGAGAGCGTTTTCTAGAATGGCGCTTTGCACAGTTAGGCTCCCCTGCACGCTCTCATGCACGCTTATTACGCCGACCATTTCGTCTTGCCTTTGCCCGAAGGCCACCGCTTTCCGATGCGCAAGTACAGCCGTCTGCGTGACCGTCTGACGCAAGAGCTGACCGGTGTGCAGATGCGCGAGGCCCCTGCGGCCAGCGACGGCGAGCTGGCGCTGGTGCACACCCCGGCATACATCCAGGGCGTGGCCACGGGCAGCCTGGACCCCGTCATCCAGCGGGAGATTGGCTTTCCGTGGAGCCCGGCCATGGCCGAGCGGGCCAGACGCTCGGTGGGGGCCAGTGTGGCCGCCGCCCGTGATGCCTTGGTGCAGGGCGTGGCGGGCAACTTGGCCGGGGGCACCCACCATGCCTATGCCGACAAGGGCAGCGGCTTTTGTGTGTTCAACGACATCGCCGTCACCGCCCGGCTCATGCAGACCGAGGCCTGGCGGCTTCAGCGCCAGAAGATGAATGTGGCGGTGATCGATCTGGATGTGCACCAAGGCAACGGGACCGCCGCCATTTTTGCCCACGACCCGAGTGTCTTCACCTTGTCGTTGCACGGCGAGAAGAATTTTCCGTTTCGCAAGGAGCCCAGCGATCTGGATGTGGGCTTGCCGGACGGTTGCACCGATGAGCCTTATCTGGCGGCGCTGCACCAAGCCCTGCAAACCCTGCAGGACCGTTTTGACCCACACTTGGTGATTTACTTGGCAGGCGCCGATCCGCACGAGGGCGACCGTCTGGGGCGCCTGAAATTGACCGCTGACGGCATGCAAGCGCGCGACCGGGTGGTCATGGATTGGGTCTGGCAGCGACGCCTGCCTGTGGTCATGTGCATGGGCGGCGGCTATGGGCACGACATTGAGACCACGGTGCAGGTGCAAACGCAGACTTGGGGCGTGGCTTTCGACCATTGGGTGCGTTGGCAACGCTGGCACAATCTCAGGCGATGAACACGCCTGCAAAACCCCAAGCCGAAGGTCGAGACGCCTACAAGGCATTTCGCGAGATCACCACCCGCTGGATGGACAACGACGTCTATGGGCATGTGAACAACGTCGTGTACTACAGCTGGTTCGACACCGCTGTGAATGCGACCTTGATCGAAAAAGGCGTGCTCGACATCCACGGCGGCAGCACCATTGGCCTGGTCATCGAGACCCAGTGCAATTACTTTGCGCCGCTGGCCTTTCCGCAAACCATCGATGCCGGCATCCGCGTGGCCAAGTTGGGCACTTCGAGCGTTCGCTACGAAGTGGGCTTGTTCGCCCAGGACGAGCCCCTGTGCGCCGCCAAAGGCCATTTTGTACACGTGTACGTGGACCGCGAAACCCGCCGCCCCGTGCCCTTGCCCCCCGCATTGAAAGCTTATCTGGAGACTTTGACATGAGCATCCCCCACATCGACCAACAAGTCAGCGCCCGCGTGAGCGATCCGGCCAGCGTGGACACCGCCATCCTGAGCCGGTTTTCGGCCCGCGCTTTTTTGCCGCAGGCGGTGGAGCGCAGCGTGCTCGAAGAAGTCTTGCAAGTCTCGGCCCGTGCGCCCAGCGGCACCAACACCCAGCCCTGGAAAGTCTATGTCTTGCAGGGCACCAAGCGCGATGAACTGGTGGCCAAAACCTGCGCCGCACACGACGCCATCAGCGCCAACCCGGCCTTGGCCGCCGAGTACGCCGAGGTGTACGACTACTACCCCGAAAAATGGGTCAGCCCCTACATCGACCGCCGCCGCGAGTGCGGTTTTGGTCTGTATGGCGTGTTGGGCATCGGCAAGGGCGACAAAGACCGCATGCACGCGCAGCACCAGCAGAATTTCCGATTCTTTGACGCGCCCGTGGGCCTGGTCTTCACCATCGACAAAGTCATGGGCCGGGGCAGCTTGCTGGACTACGGCATGTTCTTGCAAAGCATCATGCTGGCCGCCCGTGCGCGGGGCCTGCACACCTGCCCGCAAGCGGCCTGGAACAACTTCAGCAAAATCATCTTGCCCCATGTCGGCGCGGGTGAAAACGAGATGGTGGTCTGCGGCATGGCGCTGGGCTATGCCGACGAGGCGGCGCTGGTCAACACCTTCCAGACCACGCGCGTGAAAGCGCAGGATTTCACCCACTGGGTGGAATAAGTTGATCGTCTGAGCACAAAGGGGCTGGCTTGGGTCTGGACAGTTTTGCGCTTCAGTTGCTCAACGGGCTGAGCTACGCCACCACCTTGTTCTTGATGGCCTCGGGGCTGACGCTGATCTTTGGCGTCACCCGCATCGTGAACTTCGCGCACGGCAGCTTCTTCATGCTGGGCGCGCTGGTGTCGGCCTATGCGGTGAGCCGCTGGTGGCCTGCCTTGGGCGATTCTGCGCTGGGTTACGCCGGGGCCATGCTGCTGGGGGCCGCAGTGGCGGCGCTGGTCGGTGCGCTGGCCGAATTCACCTTGCTGCGCCGCATGCGCCAGGCCCCTGAGCTGTACCAATTGGTGGCCACCTTTGGCCTGACCTTGGCGCTGCACGACGCGATGCGCTGGTTTTTCGGGCCTGACGAAGTTTTTGCCCCGCGCTTTCCGGGCCTCAAGGGGGCGGTGGCTTTGGGCGAGGCGTATTTCCCGACCTGGCAACTTTTCACGCTGGCGCTGGGGCCCCTGGTCTGGTGGGGTCTCCATCTGCTGCTGACCCGCACACTGTGGGGCAAGCAGGTCAAAGCGGCCACACAAGACAAAGACATGCTCGATGCCTTGGGCGTGAGCCCTGCGCCCCTGATGTTGGGCGTGGTCATGCTCGGTTGTGCGCTGGCGGGGCTGGCCGGCGCTTTGCAGCTGCCGCGTGAGCCTGCCAATTTGCAGATGGACGTGAGCGTGGTGGTTGAGACCTTTGTGGTCGTGGTCACGGGCGGCCTGGGCAGCGTGGGCGGGGCCTTTGCGGCGGCGGTGCTGATTGGCGTGATCCACGCGCTGGGTGTGGCCTGGGTGCCGCAAGCCACGCTGGTGCTGGTGTTTGTGACCATGGCCGTGGTGCTGGTTTGGCGGCCGCAAGGCCTGGGTGGCGCGGCTGTGGCAGCCACGCAGCGCGAGGCGGTGCCTGTTTTTTCAGTCGCCCCGCAAGGCTGGGCCCGCTGGTTTGTGCCGTTGATGGTGGCGGGCGTGCTGTGGTGGGCTTTGGGGCAGGGCGACTACAGCCGCAGCCTGACGGAAGACCTGCTGGTCATGCTGCTGCTGGGTTTGAGTTTGCAAGTGATGATGGCGCTGGGGGGGCTGGTGAGCTTTGGCCATGCGGCCTTTTTTGCGCTGGGCGCTTATGGCGCGGCGCTGGTGCATTTGCAGTGGGGCTGGATGTTGCTGCCCGCGCTGGCCGCTGGCATGGCTTTGGCGGTTGCGGTGGCGGCGGTGTTTGGGCTTGTGCTGGTGCGCATGAGCGGGGTGTACCTGGCCATGTTGTCGCTGGCGCTGGCGCAAGTCATTTGGGCTGGGGCCAGCCAGTGGGTGGGCCTGACGGGCGGGGACAACGGCTTGATTGGGCTGACCCTCATCGCCCCCGAATCCCGTGCGGTGTTTGACGCCGTGCTCTTGGCGGGCGTGCTGGCGGCAGTGGGCATGCTGGGCCGCTGGAGCGTGTCCAGCCGGGGCGCGGCTTTGCAGGCCTTGCGCGATGCGCCGCTCAGGGCGGCGGCCAGTGGCTTGCCGGTCAACCGTCTGCGGTATCAGGTGTTTGTGCTCAGCGCGGCTTTGGCCGGGTTGGCCGGTGGCTTGTGGGCCGCCATCAAGGGGGCGGTGTTCCCGTCGGTGGCCAGCGTGGGCACCTCGGTCGATGCGCTGCTGGTGATCTTGCTTGGCGGCGTGCACCAGCTGTGGGGTGCGCTGGTGGGCAGCGCCTTGCTGGTGTGGGGCGGGGCCGAATTGGGCCAAGGTCTTGAATACTGGCGTGGCGTGTTGGGCCTGGTGATCATGGCGGTCATGGTGCTCTCGCCCAACGGCGTGCTGGGCGGTTTGCAGTCTTGGTGGCTGGCCCGCCGGAGGCCTGCATGAGCCTCATCGTTCAAGACCTGCTGCGCCATTACGGCGGCGTCAAAGCGCTCGACGGCGTGAGCTTTGAGGTGCTGCCTGGCCAGTGCGTGGCCTTGATCGGGCCCAACGGCGCGGGCAAGTCCACCTGCTTTGCTTGCTTGGCAGGGCAGCAAACGCCCGGCAGTGGCCACGTGGTCTGGCGTGGTCAGGACGTGACCGGCCTGCCACCTGCCCAGCGTCAGGCGCAGGGCATGGCCCGCACCTTTCAGGTGGCGCAAACCTTTGAAGCGCTCACCGTGCAGCAAAACTTGCAGCTGGTTCTGTCACGCGAGCGCCTGTCGTGGTGGGACCGCTTGGCGGGCCGTCATGCGGCGCAGGCCCTGCAGGCTTTGGCCCAAGTGGGCTTGGGCGATCAAGCCCAAGCCGTGGTGGCCGATTTGCCCTACGGTGCCAAAAAGCGGCTGGAGTTGGCCATGGCGCTGGCGGGTCTGTCAGAGACGGGGGAGCGCATTTTGTTGCTCGACGAACCCGCTGCCGGACTGGCCCCCGCCGAGCGCGCCGCCATGATGGCGCTGGTGCGTCAGGTGGCCAGCGGCGGCGTCACGGTGCTGTATACCGAACACAATATGGACGCCGTTTTTGGCGTGGCTGACCGGGTGCTGGTGCTCATGCAAGGGCGGCTGGTGGCCGATGGCACGCCCGAGGCGGTGGCGCAAGACCCGCAGGTGCGCGAGCGTTACCTGGGGCTTGATTTCGACATGTCTCTGGGTATGCATTCCGACATGAAAGGGGCACGCGATGCTCACGGTTGAAGGCCTGAACGCCTGGTGGGGCCACGCGCAGGCGCTGTTTGACGTCAGCCTGCAAGTGGGCGAGGGCGAACTCGTGGTGCTGCAAGGGCTCAACGGCGCAGGCAAATCCACCTTGCTGCAATCGCTCATCGGCATCGGTCCGCGCGTGCAGGGCCGCATCGTTTGGGACGGGCAGGCCATTCAGGCCTGGCCTGCCCACCGCCGTGCGCGTGCCGGGCTGGGCTTTGTGGCGGAAGACCGGCGGTTGTTCACCAGCCTGTCGGTGCAAGACAATTTGTGGATCGCCGCGCAAACCGAGGGGCAGGGCAGCCTCGCAGCGCGCTTGCAGCGGGTGCTGGCTTTGTTCCCGCAGCTCGAACCCATGTTGCAACGCCCCGCCAGTCAGATGAGTGGCGGCGAGCAGCAAATGCTGGCCCTGGCCCGCACCCTGATGACCGGCCCCCGCTTGTTGCTGCTGGACGAGCCGTGCGAGGGCATTGCCCCGGTGCTGGTGGCGGCCATGCGCGATGCGCTGCTGCAGTTGGCCCAAGAGGGCGTGACCATGCTGGTGGCCGAGCAAAACAACATCCTGGCCGATCGGGCGGACCGTGTGCTGGTGCTGGCCAGTGGGCGGCTGGGCCTGCTGCCTTGAACCCGGCCATCACTTACACTGAGCCATACCCCGAGCGGACACAAGCCGCCAGAGACAACACATGATCATCACCAGCCTGCTCGACACCGACCTGTACAAATTCACCATGATGCAGGTCGTGCTGCACCAGTTTCCCGGGGCGCAGGTCGAATACAAGTTCAAGTGCCGCAACCCCGGCGTGGCGTTGGCCCCGTTTGTCAACGAGATCCGTCAGGAAATCCGTTCGCTGTGCAGTCTGAACTTCAAGGAGTCCGAGCTGCAGTACCTGCGCTCGCTGCGCTTCATCAAGAGCGACTTTGTGGACTTTCTGGGCCTGTTCAAGCTCAACGAAAAATACATCCAGGTCACGGCGCTGCCCAGCGGCGAGATTGACATCACGATCCAGGGCCCTTGGCTGCACACCATCCTGTTTGAAATTCCGGTGCTGGCCATCGTCAACGAGGTCTACTTCCGCAACACGAAAAAGGTGCCCGACCTGATGGAAGGCCGCCGCCGGGTGGACCAAAAAATCGCCCAGTTGCAAGTGCCAGGCCTTGAAACCCTCAAGATCGCCGACTACGGCACACGCCGCCGCTTTTCGCGGGCCTGGCACGAAGAGGTATTGCGTGTGTTGTCAGCGCGCTTGGGCACAGGGCCTGAAGGGCAGTTTGCGGGCACCAGCAACGTGTATTACGCCTACTTGTTGGGCTTGACGCCTCTGGGCACCATGGCGCACGAGTATTTGCAAGCGGCACAGGCGCTGGGTCCGCGCTTGCGGGACAGCCAGATTTTTGCCTTTGAATCGTGGGCGAAAGAGTACCGGGGTGACCTGGGCATTGCGCTGTCCGATGTGTATGGCTTCAACGCTTTCCTGCGCGACTTTGACCTGTATTTTTGCAAGCTCTTCGATGGGGCGCGCCACGACAGCGGCGACCCGTTCAGCTGGGGTGAGCGCATGATCGGCCACTACCAGCACAACCGGGTGGACCCGAAAACAAAGACCCTGATTTTCAGCGACAGCCTGACGATCCCGCGCACCATCGAGCTGTACCAGCAGTTCCGTGGGCGCTGTCAGCTGGCCTTTGGCGTGGGCACCAACCTGACCAATGATTTGGGTTACGAGCCTTTGCAGATCGTCATCAAGATGACCCGCTGCAACGGTCAGCCTGTCGCCAAGTTGTCGGATACACCGGGCAAAGGGATGTGCGATGACGAAAAATACTTGGCGTACCTGAAACAGGTGTTTGAAATCGAACAAACGGCTTGAACGGCGTGAATGGCATGAGTTATCTGAAGATTGTGCTGGTGGCAGTGCTGGCCTGGGCGGTCAACACCGTTGCGCCAGTGTTGCTGGAACGCATCGCCTATTTGGGCGGCACCGAAGCCGCCATTGCCCAGACGCTGTGGTGTCTGAGTTTGTTTCTGGGCTTTGGCTGGGCTTGTAGCAAGGCGGCTGAAGGCACGGTGTTTCCAAGCTTCACCTTGCAGTTGCTGGTGGGCATCGTGTTGCACGATGCCTTGGCGCCGCTGTCGGCGCAATTGACGCTGGCGGTGGTGGTGTGCACCGCCCTTGCGGCCATCATCCTCAAAGCGGGTGGTGATGAGGTGGACCGGCAGGAATTCCTGAAAATCGCCTACCCCACGCTGATGATCGCCGTGGTGGGTTATCTGGCGACCTTCTTCGTGACGTATGCCTTGCTGCTGGCCTTGGGCCTTCAGGGCAATACAGCAGCGCTGTTGGCCGCCATCATGGGCTCGACCGATCCAGCCGCCTTGATCCCGACGCTCAAGCAGCTGACCATTCAGGCCCAGTACCGCCGTGTGTCGGACATGGCCGTGGCCGAGAGCGCGCTGAACGATGCGGTGGGCGCGATTTTCACGTCCGCGATCGCGGCGATGGTGATCGGCGGCGCCCAACTGGACAGTGTTCAGGGACTGGCCGGTGGCCTTTTCAGCAGCGCCAATCTGACACTGTTGGGTGAGCAGTTCCTGTGGGGCACAGTGGCTGGGCTGGTGGGCTGGGCCTGCATGTTCGCCTTTGAGCGCTACAAGCGCGCGCACCACGCCACGGGCGCAGACGAGCCGGTGTATGACTTTGCGATCGCGCTGGCGGGGCCGCTGGTCACCTTCATGTTCGCACAGCTGATCCACGGCAACGGCTTTTTGGCAGCGTTCATCGCCGGGCTGCTGGGCAATTTCAACCGGGGCTCCCAGGCTTTCCATGCGCTGATCCACAGCATGGAAACCAAAATCGAAAGCGTGGCCAAACCCACCATTTTCATGATGGTGGGCCCCTTTGTGGCCTTGCCTGATCTGGCCAACACGGCGGGTTTGGGGCTGGGTGTGGCCTTGCTGTTCATGCTGGTGGCGCGACCTGTGGCGGTGTTGTTGTCTTTGCTGCCTACCGGTATTTCGATGAAAGAAAAACTATTTTTGTGCGCCGTGCGCGAGACCGGTGTGATCCCGGTGGTGCTGGCCGTGATGACGGTGGCGCAATTGCCGCAGATGACCCAGCTCATGCCTTTGACGGCTTGGGTGGTCATTTGGACACTTACCCTGTTGCCTGCGCTGACCCCTTGGTGGGCGAGCAAGCTGAATATTCTGGAATGAAACTGTGAGATGGACCCTATGAAACCCAAGATCTTGGTGGCCTGCCCGATATTCGATGACGTGCTGGCCCAACTGCGCGAACACTTTGAGGTGACGGACAACCAGGCCGATGCGTCCTGGACGCCCGAGGTGTGGGCCGAGCGTTTGCAGCCCTTTGTGGGCGCGTTGACGACCGGAGCCAACCCAGTCAATGCCCAGGTGCTGGCCCGAAATCCGCAACTGCGCATCGTGGCCAACATGGCCGTGGGCTACAACAACTTTGATGTGCCCGCCATGACCGCTGCCGGTGTGGTGGCCACCAACACGCCCGATGTGCTGACCGAGACCACCGCTGACTTTGGTTTTGCGCTGCTCATGGCCACTGCCCGCCGCATGGCCGAGAGCGAGCATTTCCTGCGGGCGGGTTTGTGGAAAAGCTGGCGCTACGACATGTTCGCCGGGGCCGAGGTGCATGGCTCGACGCTGGGCATCATCGGCATGGGCCGCATCGGGCAGGGCATTGCGCATCGCGGCGCACATGGCTTTGGCATGGATGTGATTTACCACAACCGCTCGCGGCTGAGTGCCGAGCTGGAGGCCGAGTGCAAGGCCTCTTATGTCTCCAAAGAAGAACTTCTGAAGAAGGCCGACCATGTGATGCTGGTCGTGCCCTACAGCGCCGAGTCGCACCACACCATTGGCGCGGCAGAGCTGGCGCAAATGAAGCCCACGGCCACCTTGGTCAACATCGCACGCGGCGGCATTGTGGATGACGCGGCCTTGGCCAAAGCACTGGCGGCCAAGCAAATCGCAGCGGCGGGCATCGATGTGTTCGAGGGCGAGCCCTCGGTGCACCCTGACTTGCTCAAGGTGCCCAATGTGGTGCTGACACCGCACATCGCCAGCGCCACCATCCAGACGCGCCGGGCCATGGCTCAGTTGGCGGCCGACAACCTGATCGGATTTCTCACCCAAGGCCAAGCGGTGACGCCGCTCAACAACGTGACCGGACGCCATGCATGAATGAGAGCTGGCTGATGATCGCCTTGGTGGGGCTGAACCTGGCGCTGCTGGTGTGGCTTTTGTTGCGAAAGCCTGCGCAGCAAGACGACAGCCCCGAACGCCAAGCCCGCCAGGCCGAGCACGCCACTTGGCAGCAGCAACAGTTTGAGGGCCTGCAAACCCAGAACGTCCGCCTGGAGCGCGAGCTGCGCACCGAGATCAGCCAGTCGGGTGTGCAGGGGCGCCAAGAGGCCATGCAGACGCTGACCCTGTTCCAGCAGTCGCTGCTGCAGCAAAGCGCCGAGGCCACCCGCACGCAAAACCAGCAGATCGATGCGCTGGCCCAGCAGCTGGCCTTGCTGCAAAAAAGCCTGACCGACAGCTTGGCCCAGCAGGTCAATGCGCTGTCGGAGGCCAATGCCCGGCGCCTGACCGAGATGCGCGGCACCATGGAGACCCAGCTGGCCCAGCTTCAGCAAAGCAATGCGGCCAAGCTCGACGAGATGCGCCAGACCGTGGACGAAAAACTCCAAGCCACCTTGCAAGCCCGTTTGGGCGAGAGCTTCAAACAAGTGGCCGACCGCCTGGAGCAGGTGCACAAAGGTCTGGGCGAAATGCACACACTGGCCCAAGGCGTGGGCGACCTCAAACACCTGCTGACCAACGTCAAGACGCGGGGCATGTTTGGCGAGGCGCAATTGGCCTCGCTGCTCGAGCAAGTGTTGACCCCTGAACAATACGCGGTGCAGGTGGCCACGCGCCCCGGCGACAAGAACCGTGTGGACTTTGCGATCCGCCTGCCGGGTCGCTCGGACAGTGGCCAGCCCGTGTGGCTGCCGATCGATGCGAAGTTCCCGAACGAAGACTATGAGCGTTTGCTCGAAGCACAAGGGCGTGCCGATCCGGTGCAAGCCGAGTTGTGCGCCAAGGCCCTTGAAGCCCGGATCAAGCTCGAAGCCAAATCGATCGCCGACAAATACTTGGAGCCACCACACACCACCGATTTTGCGGTGATGTTCCTGCCCACCGAAGGGCTCTATGCCGAGGTGCTGCGTCGCCCGGGTCTGATGGAAACTTTGCAGCGTGACCATCGCGTGACCCTGGCCGGGCCGACCAACTTGATGGCCATGCTCAACGCTTTGCAAATGGGCTTTCGCACGCTGGCGCTCGAAAAGCGCTCCAGCGAAGTCTGGCAGGTGCTGGGCGCGGTCAAGACCGAGTTCGGCAAGTTTGGTGATGTGCTCGACAAGGTGCGCAACCAGACCCAGACGGTGCTCAACACCTTGGACCAGGCGCAGACCCGCAGCAATGTGATGAACCGGGCTTTGCGCCAAGTCGATGCCTTGCCCGAGTCCGATGCACAAGCCCTGCTGCCCGGTGGCGATGCCTGATCGGTACAGGGCATGAAGCGCGAACTCTCGCGCCTGATTGCCGGGCAAATTTTCTTGCACGCCTGCATGGCGGGTACCCGCATGGCGGTGCCCTTGTTGGCTTTGCAGCAGGGCTTCAGTGCGATGGCAGTGGGTGCTTTGCTGGCCTTGTTCGCCTTGACCCAGGTGTTTCTGGCTTTGCCGGCAGGGCGCTACGCCGACCGCAAAGGCCTCAAAGCCCCTTTGGCTTTGAGCGTGGCCATCGCTTTCACCGGCGTCAGCCTGTCTGCAATGTGGCCCATCTTTCCCATGTTGTGTGTCAGTGCCTTGGCCTCGGGCGGCGCGACCGGCATGGCTGTGATCGCCTTGCAGCGCCATGTGGGCCGTTTGGCCCATGGACCGGCTGAGCTGAAAAGTGCTTTCAGCTGGTTGTCGATCGGGCCGGCCATTTCCAACTTTTTAGGACCCGTGCTGGCGGGCTTGATGATCGACTTTGCCGGGCCAGCGCGTGCGCACGAGACGGGCTTTCGGGTGGCCTTTCTGCTGATGGCCCTCTTGCCCTTGCTCACCTTGTGGTGTGTGCGTGGCGTGCGTGAAAAGACGTCTCCTTTGCTGGCAGCATCCACAGAAAAAAAGCGTGTGCTCGACTTGTTGCACCAACCCCTGATGCTGCGCTTGTTGGGGGTCAACTGGTTGCTGTCGTCGTGCTGGGATGTGCACACCTTTGTGGTGCCGCTGCTGGGGTATGAGCGGGGCTTGAGCGCGTCGGTGGTGGGCACCATCCTCGGTTCATTTGCTGTGGCGGCGGCGACCATACGGCTGTGCTTGCCTTGGATTTCAAGGCATTTGCACGAATACCAGATCATCACGACCTCGATGGTGTGCACGGCGGTCTTGTTTGGCCTTTACCCCTTCATGCCCACGCCTTGGGCCATGGGTGCGTGCTCGGTCATGCTGGGCTTGGTGCTGGGCGCGGTGCAGCCCATGATCATGAGCACCTTGCACCAGATCACCCCGGCCCACCGGCAGGGCGAAGCCCTGGGCCTGCGCCTCATGAGCATCAACGCCTCCAGCGTGCTGATGCCCATGCTGTTTGGTGCAGCGGGTGCCATTGCCGGTGTGGCTCCCGTGTTTTGGGTGGTGGGCACGGCGGTGGGTTTGGGGGCCAATTCAGCGTTCAAGCTGCGCCCGCGTCATCCGTAAGTTGGCACCTTCAGCGCGTAGAAGTCGCAAATGGCTTTCCAGGCGTCTTCGGGCGTGTCAACGTAGCGGAACAACTTCAGGTCTTCGGCAGAAATAGTGCCTTCCTCGACCAGCACGTCCATGTTGATCAGGCGGGTCCAGTAATCGGTGCCAAACAGCAGGATAGGCACTTGCCGCGCTTTGCGTGTCTGCACCAGGGTCATCACCTCGAACAATTCGTCGAGCGTGCCAAAGCCACCCGGAAAAGCCACCAGCGCTTTGGCACGCATCATGAAATGCATTTTGCGCAGGGCAAAGTAATGGAACTTGAAGCTCAACTCGGGCGTGACATACGGGTTGGGGTGTTGCTCGTGCGGCAGGGCGATGTTGAGCGACACCGACGGTGCGCCTGCTTCCTTGGCGCCACGGTTGGCCGCTTCCATGACGCCGGGACCGCCGCCGGTGCAAATGTAGAGCTTTTCGTCGGGTGGCATGCACGCGCAGGACTGCGCCACCATGCTGGCAAATTGGCGGGCGTTTTCGTAGTGCTGGGCGTTGCGCACTTGGGATTGTGCGTGCGCGACAGCGCTTGGCTGGCCTGACTGCTCAGCGGCGGCAAGCAAAGCTTGAGCGCTCAGCCTGTCGGTGAATCGGGCACTGCCAAACACCACGACCGTGTGTTCTATGCCCGCTTCGATTTGTGCCAGATCGGGCTTGAGCATTTCCAGCTGAAACCGAATGCCACGCGTCTCGCGGCGCAACAGAAATTCCGGGTCGGCAAAAGCCAAGCGCTCGGCTTGCGGCTCCAGCCAGGCGGCATCGTGAAAGTCGGTGTGGGTATCCGCCCAAGCATGGGCGATGGAGGGGGTCTTGATGCTGGGCGTAGAAGGCATGCTGCCATTTTGCATCTGCTGAGTTCTGGCACCCACATGCCCTTGGCGAGATGCCATAAAAAAAGCCCCTTGCGGGGCTTTCTTGTCAGGCCGATCAGAAGATCAGACGCGCTTGCGGTATTCGCCGGTGCGGGTGTCGATTTCGATCTTGTCGCCTTGGGCCACAAACAAAGGCACAGGCACTTCCATGCCGGTGGCGATCTTGGCGGGCTTGAGCACTTTGCCCGATGTGTCGCCTTTGACGGCTGGCTCGGTCCAGGTGATCTCGCGCACCACGCTGGTGGGCAATTCGACCGAGATGGCTTTCTCGTTGTAGAACACGACTTCGAGTTCCATGCCGTCTTCCAGGTAGTTCAAAGCGTCACCCATGTTGGTGGCTTCGACTTCGTACTGGTTGAACTCGGTGTCCATGCAAACGTACATGGGGTCAGCGAAGTAGGAATAGGTGCACTCTTTCTTGTCCAGAATGACTTGGTCCATCTTGTCGTCAGCGCGGAACACGACTTCGGTGCCGAAGTTGGCGATCAAGCTTTTGAGCTTCATGCGCACGGTGGACGAGCCACGGCCGCCACGTTGGTATTCGGTGCGCAGAACGACCATGGGGTCTTTGCCGTGCATGATGACGTTGCCGACGCGGATTTCTTGAGCGGTTTTCATAGGAATTGAGTCTGAAATGAAAAGGGGTGGCTTGAAGCCAAGCCCGTTATTCTAACCTGCAGGGGACAGCTTTTGGGCTGAAGGCGCACGGAGGGGCTCAGTCCCGCGCTGTCAGGCCATGGGCTAAAGCACCCAGCACAATGCCGCCCAATGCCCACAGGATGTCGGTGTTGCCCGTGCCCAAAGCCGCAATGGCCGGGCCGGGGCAAACGCCCGACAAGCCCCAGCCCACGCCAAAAATGGCCGAGCCGATGACCGTTTGGCGGTTCCAGCTGGCAGGCTGGGTGAGGAACTGGCCGCCCAGCAAAGGGCGATTGAACCAACGCGGAAAGCCTTTGTAGGCCAGCATGGCCAAGCCAGCAGCGCCGCCCATGACCAGCATCAGGCCCCAGTCCTGAAAGCGCAAAAAGCCCAAGACCACATCGGGCTGAACCATGGTGGCCAGAGACAGGCCAAAGCCAAACAAGGCCCCGGCGATCAGGGTGACCAGTGCCTTGGGCAGGGTCAGGGTGTGGGGGTTCAGCGGGTTCATGCCAAGCCTTTCGTGAACATTGCCATCAGGTTGGCGGTCAAAAAGGCGGTGGCCATGAAGGTCAGCACCGCGCCCAGCGAAGGCAATTGCAATGAGCCGAGGCCACAAATGCCGTGACCAGACGTGCAGCCATTGCCCAAGCGCGCACCGTATCCCACCAAAAAGCCACCCACCAGCAGCTGCCAAGCGGGCACGCTGGTGTGCTGTGCTTCTCCGCCCGCCAGCGCAAAGCGCCAGACCAGCGCACCCAGCACCACGCCCAAGGCATAGACCAGACGCCAGCTGCGCGAGCTGAGAAAGCGCTCTTGCTGAAAAAACGCCCGTTTGGACACGAAGGACCAACTGCTGGAAAAGACGGAACTCATGCCGCCAACCCAGCCGTTGAACAAATAAAGCAGCGCCACGCCAGCGCCAATCGTCAGGCCGCCCAGCAGGTAATGCTGCCAGCCGAGGGGGAAGAGGGTGTTGATGAGGGTCATGGGGCGGGATTATCGGTGTCGCAGTGTCAGTCTGTGCTGTGGCGGGTCACGGCAACGGGTTCAAACCAAGTTCTTTCAAAAAGACGTTGTGCTTGTCCTTAGCGGCCTTGATGTCCGCTTCAATGCTGACCAACTGCTGGTGCGTGGCCGACAAATCAATCTCAGCGTCTGCCACCGCCGTGCTGATGTAGCGCGAGATGTTGAGGTTGAAGTCGTTCTTCTCAATCTCGGCCATCTCCACGCGGCGTGAATAACGCGCCTCTTCATGGCGGTTCTTGTAGGTGTCAATGATCTTGGCAATGTGCGCTTCGCTCAGTTGGTTCTGGCGCTTGCCTTTGTCAAAGTGATCCGCCGCATTGATGAACAACACATCGTCCGGCTTCTTGCATTTCTTGAGCACCAAGATGCACACCGGAATGCCGGTGGAATAAAACAGGTTTGACGGCAGGCCAATGACGGTGTCGATGTGCCCGTCTTTGAGAAGCTTGGTGCGAATGCGTTCTTCTGCACCGCCACGGAACAAAACGCCGTGCGGCAAGATGATGGCCATCACGCCTTCGTCTTTGAGGAAGTGAAAACCATGCAGCAAAAAGGCAAAGTCTGCCGCCGACTTGGGAGCCAGGCCGTGATTTTTAAAGCGCACATCGTCGGCCATGGCCTCGCTGGCATCCCAGCGCAGACTAAAGGGAGGGTTGGCCACGATGGCGTCGAACGTTGGCTTTTTGGCTGGATTCAGTTCGCGCAGCTTGTCCCATTCATTAGTGAGTGTGTCGCCGTGGAAGATTTCAAACTCAGTGTCCTTCACCCCATGCAGCAGCATGTTCATGCGTGCCAAGTTGTAGGTGGTGATGTTTTTCTCTTGGCCGTAAATACGACCAATCGTGCCGCCAGCCCTCTTCATTCGTTGGCGCACGTTCAGCAGCAGTGATCCCGAGCCACAAGCAAAGTCCATCACGCTTTCTAGCCGTTGCTTGGCTCCCGTTTTGGGCTCTTGGCTATCTAACGTGACGATGGTGGACAAGATGTCTGAAATTTGCTGCGGCGTGTAGAACTCGCCCGCCTTCTTGCCCGAGCCTGCGGCGAACTGGCCAATTAGGTATTCATAGGCATCGCCCAGTGCGTCGATGTCGGTCGAAAAGTCGGCCAAGCCTTCGGCAATTTTTTGAATCACGGTGCACAGCACGGCATTGCGCTCGCTGTAGCCCTTGCCCAATTTGGATGAGCCCAAATCAATCTCGGAGAACAGGCCTGCAAAGGTGCTCTCGAACGATTCGTTTTCGATGTACTTGAAACCAGCTTGCAACATGTTCAGCAGCTCACCGTCTTGCGTGCGGGCCATATTGGCCACGCTGCTCCACAAATGTGCTGGCTGAATGACGTAATGCACCTTGCGGCGCATTTGCTTTTCAAACGCGGGCACGTCGGCGGCGTTGGCGGCATACCAAACCGCCAGCGGCACTTGCTTTGCGTCAGCGTCGACTTTGGGGTAATCACTGCCCAGCTCTTTTTGGGCTGCGGCTTCGTAGTTGTCAGACAGGTAGCGCAAGAAAAGGAACGACAGCATGTAGTCGCGAAAATCGTCTGCGTCCATCGAGCCGCGCAGCTGGTCGGCAATGGCCCACAGCGTCTTGCCCAGTTGTTTTTGGTTTTGTTCGGTCATGGTGTCTTTACAGCAAAGGGGCTTAATGCAGATCGACAGGCGAACCACAGCATTTTTTAAACTTTTTGCCACTCCCGCAGGGACAAGGCTCGTTGCGGCCGACCTTGGTGCTCATGGCCTGGGCAGTCTGGCGTTCAGCTAACGCCTGACGCAGCGGCAACCAATGAGCGTGCATCTGCAGCACGCTGTTTTCAATCTGAGCGGTCAGCTTGGCACGCTGCTCAGGCGTGCGGATCAGATCGTCCCATTCAGGCGGCGCGTCCTCGTCGCCCAGCAACTCAATCGGGTGGTACCACTGCTGGCCCTGCGGGTCGCGCAGCAGCGGCTGCCAGGCGGCTAAGCTCAGTTTGACACCTTCGGTAAAGCCGTGAGCCCATCCTTCTGCATCGTCTTCGTCGCGACCTTTGTATTCAAAAGTTGGCCACATGGGCGCGAAAACAGGTGGGCTTTGCTCCAACCCCCAAATGATGCTGTTGTAGTGCCGCATGATCAGCCCCATCAGGTGGTTCACCTGCTCCAGGCTGTCCATGGGCGGCATCATGCCCCCATCGTCCAGATCCCACACCTTGGGCAGCCACCGGCTGGGCATCACCGTTTCAGGCCCTATGGCGATGGCGTGCAAAAAGCCATCCAGCGTGTCCAGCGTCATGCCTTGGTCGGCGTCCACCTCCAGCAGCAGGCCATCCAGCTCGTCCAGTTCCTCTTCCGACAGAGCCTCCATCATGTTGTGCGGGAGGGCCTTACTGGCCTTTGGCGATGATTTTTTCAGCGCATCTAACTTGGCAAACATCTCGGCCTCGCTGGCCATGGCGCCAGCCTGCGCATTGGCGAAAAAGCGGTGTATGCCGCCTTCGGCCTCAATTTGGGTCAGTGCCGCATCCAGGGCCGCTTGGTCGGAGGCAAAGCGCTCGTCAAACACGGTGGACGTGCCCGTTTCATCCTCAATTTCCAAAATCCAGTCCGGCTCGTCTACGCCCCGGTAAATGTCAATTTCCAGGGTGTGCCCCTCGCCACTGAGCATGCGCGCCAAGGGGGAGTGGATGATTTCGTGAGTATCTTCAGTCATGGGTTTTCTTTGTCAGCGCGCTCATGCCGCCACCTCTTGGGCCGAGGGAAACAGCTGCTGCACCAAGCCCTTTTTGTGGGTCTTGAGGATGTCGAGTTCTTGGGTGGCGGCGGTGATAAGGGTGTCGAGAGACGAGAGGCAGTCGGCTATGCGTTGTTGTTCGGCTAGTGACGGCAGTGCCAGTGCGACTTTGACGAGGTCCGACTTCTTAACGTGAACAAACGAGACTTTGAACCCATGCGACTTCTTCGCGATGTCATCTTCAACTCTCGCAAGAGTCAGTAACGCAAATGGTAATTTGATCTTCCGTTCATCCATCAGGACCTTGAAGATGTGCTGATTCAGAACACCAGACGGACCATTCCAAATTCGAGCACCGAAAGATGAGCCCAGAGTCCCCGACCAAGCAAAGAGCAAATCGCCTCGCTCAACGCGGTTTCGTTCTGGCACAGGTTCCTGCGAGTAATTGAACTCGGCCGATGGATCGTTCAAATTCTGGATGCGGATGATTGGCGTCCCTGTCGGTTTCCAATCTTCTGGCTTGAAAGCATAACCATTGGTGAGGCTGAACATATCGCCAATCTTCCGAGACTCCCACTTCCCGGCGTTTTGAAACTCGGGGAAGCGCAGACGCGGGTGGGTTTCGCCTTCGTGGGGGAAGAGTTGCTGCATCAGCCCTTTTTTATGGGTCTTGAGCGCATCCACTTTGCGCGCTTGCGCAGCGATCAGTTCGTCCGCCGAACTCAGGCAGTCGGTGATTTTTTGTTGTTCGGCAGGGACTGGAAGTGCGACTGGGAACGATAGGAAAGTCTCCGCATGAATCCGTCTCGCCTTTCGACTTCCATCAGCCGTTTCTCCCAGTCTTTCGTAGAAGTCTTTTCGTTTAACGTATTCCAGTAAGAAAACGGGGCTAAGCCCTTCTGCAAAGTCAAAGCAGGGCAAATCCACCGTAGATTCGAAGTTGTCCAAGCCGGGTGGAATGATTCCAAAAGCTTGGTTTAAAAAATCTAGTTTGCTGTAAATGAATTGGCCAGCTTTACGCCGGAAATACTGGGTGTTGATGCTGCCTTGGATTGCGTCGTTCTTCTCAAAGACCCCGTTCCCCCAAAGTTTGACGGTGATCTTTTTCGCGACATTCCCCTTGCTTCCGGCCAAGCGGCTTTCACTCAGAAACTCGCCTATCTGTCGCTCCTTCCAATCTGCAGCCCCCCGAAACTCCGGAAACCGCAGTTTGGGCACCCGCATTGTTTTCTCGCCGCTCATCGCGCCAGCCTCTTGACGTGGTGATCGGCCAGCAAGCTGCGCATGGCCACGATTACCAATTCAGTGACCCTGGCAGGGCTTTTGATTGTGGCGAATTTGCCATCATTCAAAGCGGGGTTGTAGATGGACGCCCAGAAGCGCAGGAGATCCAAGGTCTTGTGGTTCATTCTTGCACCTCATCGGTGTCGTTCTGGTCATCCTCATCCCACATCTCGCGGTAGGCGTGGACGTGTCTTGTGGTGGCTTGCGGGTCCAGGGTCCAGTAGTGGCGACACAGGGTTTTAAACAGGGCCAACCCCTCTGGCAAACAGGCATGGTCTAAAAGCTGGTCAAGTGTGTGCTCGATCTGCTGCACATTGCGGCTGCCACTGCGCACCATGGCTTGGACGGTGGGCGTCAGGGCTTCAATGGTCTGTTCGTGCAGGGTTTGCAACTCGGCCATGTGCGTCTTCAACTCAGCAAGCAAGTTTTGATATGTCGAAGGGCCAGGCTTAAGGCTGTGCTGCTGGGGTACGGTCATTTCAACAAGGCCTTTCCTTGTGCGGTCAGGCGGTATTTTTGTGTAGGGCTGCGTGGTGAGTCTGGCTGGGTCATCTCCACAAAATTCTGCTGCAAGGCCGGGTTCAAATAGCCTTCTAAAAAGCTCGGGCGGTGCTTAAGGGTCAGCAACTGCATCAGCTCTTTTGCGCCTTTAGCCTCTTGCCCCAGAGCCATGCAGAGGCGACGTACTTGTTCGGTTACTTGTTCGGTTACTTGTTCGGTGACTTGCGGGGTGACTGGATCGGTTGTCTCCTCCTCATGCACCGGCCTGCTGGCCGCAAAGCTGATGCGCAAAAAGTTTTCAGTGAAGCGAAAGCACTCTGGCCCATAAAACTCGGTGATGCGCGGCAGGCCCGAGCCAAGGTGTTCGACCATCTCTAGGTCTTTGAAGACGCGCATCAGCTCTTTGTTGCGGGGGATGGAGTAGCCCTCAAAAAACTCAGCAGGGGTCAAGCCCTCAGGCAAGGCGCAGGCCGAGGTGATTTCGATGCGGTCGGCAAAGATTTCAAACTTGGGTGGCGCTTCGCGGCTGTAGTCGTTGTGGACGATGGCGTTGATCACCGCCTCGCGCATGGCCACGGGGTTCCACAGGCGCACGTCAATGCGCTCTTTGGCGGTGATGGTGCTGGCGGTTTTGTTTTCCAGCTCCAGCTTATCGAGCACGGCTTTGGTGGCTTTGATGAGTGAGCAGTAGCCGTATTCGTTGCTCTCGATCAGGTGCACGCGGTTTTTGCCTTGGTACTTGGCCACTTTGATGGACATGCCGTTTTCGTCGGCCAGCAAGTAGGCGGCGTAGTTGAGTGCGCCGTCTTCGGTGGTGAGCTCTAGGTTGGCTTTGAATTGTCGGCCCAGGGGCTTGCGCTTTTCTTCGTAGTAAATGCGCAGTTGCTCAAAGCTCAGGGTTTGGCGGTGGGCTTTGATTTTGCCAATGGAGTTGCGGGTGCGGTTGGCAAAGAGCCGCTCAATCATGGCGGTGGGCATGGGCTCGGCGGCGCTGCCCACGCGTACAAAGCAGCCTTTTTCACTGAGGCCATATTTCTTTTTGGCATAGGGCTTTTCGCTGCCGCTGGCCACGATGACCTTGATACAGTGCACGCCCTTTGGGCCCTCTTCTTCGAGCACATCAAACAAGCCCATGGCCGAAGGGCTGATGTTGTTTTTGATGCGGTCTTTGATTTTGAGCATGTCGCCATCCACATCGGCCACACCGACGCGTTGGCCGGTGTTATCTACACCGATGTAGATGAAGCCGCCTTCGTGGCTGTTCAGGAAGGCGACGACTTCTTTTTCGAGGTCGAGCTCGGGGGTGAGCTCGCGCTTGAGTTCAACGCGGTGGTTTTCATGCAGAGGTTCAATGCTCATACGCACGCAAGCCAGAAATTTCGCGCCCTTGGGCGCGTTTGGTCAGCAACGGAATCAGCTCGATCATCAATGCGGTCTCTGCTTGGGCACGGGCTTTCCAGCCCAAATCAAGTGGGGTCATCAGGTCAGTCAAGGCGTCGGCGTCCAAAATCATGCGCTGCAAGATGCTGTCCACAAAGGCTTGCAATGCGTCGGAGGCCAAGCCGTTTTGGGTGGCAATGACCGACAGCTCAGCGCTGTCTTTTTCTTTTTTGAATCGTGCGTAGCCATCGCGGATAGACGTTTCGCTCAAGCCCTCGCCCACTTTGAGGGTGGCAATGTAAGCGGCAATGTCGTCGCGCTCGTTCATGAACTTGGCGTCGGCGCTGATAAGGCCAATCAGCTCTTCTCGGCTCATCTTCTGCTTGCCTGGCGCTTGGCTAGAGAAGCGCGACATGAGGCCCACGATGTAGTCGTAGTCGATGACGGCGCTGGCAAACAGCACAAACTCAAAGTCGAGCTGGTCTACCTCGTCGGTCGTGTTGCCATCATCTTGGCTGGACTTGTCTTGCTGCTGTTTGAGACGCTGTGCAGTTTCGAGGTATGCACCTCTAAAGCCTTGCTGCACTTCGCTGGGCAAGATTTGCTCGATGGCGGCGGCGTTGTCTGGCGTGAGGTCGGTGTATTGGTCGAGCTGGGTTTTGAGGCGCTGCACTTCTTTGAATTTCTTCACAAAGGCGGCGCGGGCATCGTCGCCCTTGAGGTTGGGCACCGCTTCGGGCGCACAGGTCAAGCCTTGTGATTGCATGAATTCGGCCAGCTCTTGCACAGCGGTTTGCAGCTTGTCGATGACCACAGGGGCTTTGTCCACAAGCCAGATTTCGCGGGCTTTCTCATCGCTCTTTTCGCCAGAGAACAATGCAATGGCGGCATCCACCGCGTCTTTTTGCGAGCGGAAGTCGAGGATGTTGCCGTAGGGCTTGGTGCCGTTCAGCACGCGGTTGGTGCGCGAGAACGCCTGTATCAAGCCATGGTGCTTGAGGTTTTTGTCCACATACAGGGTGTTGAGGTATTTGCTGTCAAAGCCGGTCAGCAGCATGTCCACCACGATGGTGATGTCAATCTTCTTTGCGGCTGGGTAGTCGGTATTGGGCCACTGCTGGTCTTTGATGCGCTTTTGAACGTCTTGGTAATACAGGTCAAACTCGCTCAGCTGGTGGTCGGTGCCAAAGCGGGTGTTGTAGTCGGCAAGAATAGCTTTGAGCGCGGCTTTTTTGCCTTCGGGGTCTTGCTCGTTGTTGGCTTTTTCAGTTGGCAGGTCTTCTTGAATTTGCTGCACATCAGCGTTACCTTCTGCAGGCGGTGAAAACACGCAAGCAATGTTTAGAGGCATAAAGTCAGGCTCAGTCTTTTGCTTGGCAGTCTGTGCTTCTTTAAACAATGCGTGGTACTCAATGGCGTCGTTGATGCTGGCGGTGGCCAGCACAGCGTTAAAGCGGCGGCCTGCGGTGGCGGTGTCGTGCTTGGCCAAGATGGCGTCAATCACGGCTTTCTTAGCCAGCGCCTCGCCGGGCTTGGGTACGTTCTTACCTTCGGGCTTGAAGTAGTCCACATGAAAGCGCAGCACGTTGGTGTCTTCAATGGCGTGGGTGATGGTGTAGGCGTGCAGCTGCTTTTGAAAGATGTCTTCAGTCGTACGCAGGCTGGCTTGCTCGTCTTCAATCTGGGTGCGGCTGGCGTTGTCTTCAAAAATGGGCGTGCCGGTAAAGCCAAACAACTGAGCCTTGGGGAAAAAGGCTTTGATGGCTTTGTGGTTCTCGCCAAACTGCGAGCGGTGGCATTCGTCAAAGATAAAAACAATGCGCTTGTCTTGCAGGGGCGCGAGCTGTTCTTTGTAAGAGGCTTGGCCACTGTGGGTGCGTTGCAGTGCTTTAGAACGGTGGCGCTTGCTGTTGTCGTCCAGCGCCAAGCCCAGCTTTTGGATGGTGGTGACGATGACCTTGTCGGCGTAGTCGTCAGACAGCAGGCGGCGCACCAAACTGGCGGTGTTGGTGTTTTCTTCGACGCAGTTTTCTTGGAAGCGGTTGAACTCTTCGCGGGTTTGCCGGTCCAAGTCTTTGCGGTCCACCACAAAGAGGCATTTCTCAATGTCGGGGTTGTCTTTGAGCAGGGTGGAGGCTTTGAACGAGGTAAGCGTTTTGCCGCTGCCCGTGGTGTGCCAGATGTAGCCGTTGCCAGAGTTGTCGTGAATGCAGTCCACGATGGCCTTGACGGCGTACACCTGATAGGGCCGCATCATGAGCAGCTTTTGCTCGCTGGCCACCAGCACCATGTAGCGGCTGATGGTTTCGCCCAGCGTGCATTTGGGCAAAAACTTCTGGGCGAAGTCATCGAGGTGGTTGATCTTGGTGTTGGCTTCGTCGGCGAACTGATAGATGGGCAAGAAGCGCTCGTCTGCGTTGAATGCAAAGTGGCGCGTGTTGTTGTTGGCGAAGTAATAGGTGTTGGTGCGGTTGCTGACGATGAACAACTGCAAGAAGCACAGCAAGGTTTTGCTATAGCCGTTGCCCGGATCGTTTTTGTACTCAACGATCTGCTCCATGGCGCGGCGCGGATTGACGGTGAGCGTCTTCAGCTCCACTTGTACGCAGGGCACCCCGTTGATGAGGATGAGCACGTCATAGCGGTGGTGGCTGTAGTCGGTGTTGATGCGCAGCTGGTTAACCACCTCAAAGGTGTTTTTGCACCAGTCTTTGATATTGATCAAGGTGTAGTGGAGCGGCGTGCCGTCGTCACGCGTGAATGAGTTGCGCTCGCGCAAGGTGCGGGCGGCTGTGAAAACGTCGGCGGTGACGATGTCTTCTAAAAGGCGTTTGAACTCCGCATCGCTGAGGTTGACGCGGTTGAGCTCTTGGAATTTTTCGCGGAAGTTTTGCTCCAGGGCTGCGCGGTCGCGGATGTCGTCTCGGTAGGTGTATTTGAGGCTCTGCAGCTTGCCGATGAAGCCGTATTCAATCTGCTCTTCTTTGACGCCGTGACGGGCTGTACCAGATGACTGGTCATAGCTGAATTGGGTTGGGGTCATGGGCAGGTAGGGCGATGAGTCTTGAATGGTGGGCGACTCCGTGGGGAAGTCGTGCAAAGCACAATGATTTTAGGGGCTGAGGCTAGGCGATAAGCCTGATTTTTAATAAATTTAGAGTCATTTTTTCGGAACGAAATTGAACAGATTTGCCAGTAAATCTGTTTGCTCAAAAAGCTGTTGGCGTTTGTCTCGGGCGTTGTGTGCCCACGTGTTGAATGTTTCAGTGCTCAACGCGGTTAATTCGCCAATTTCGATCCCATTCCAAACCCGATGCGCCTTTCGCAGGCTCTGCGGCGCCTGCATCCACTCCAAAAACGCTTCCAGCTTGGCATGGTGCGCGTTGTCATCCTGTGGGTAGATGTGCCAGATGAAGGGCTGGCCAGCCCACAGCGCCCGCACCAGCGAGTCTTCACCGCGCACAAAGTTGAGGTCGCAGGCCCGCAGCATCTCGTCGAAGCCGTTTTGGTCGGTGTAGGGCAGGGCGCTCCAGCTCGGTTGCACAGGCATGTGGTCCAGCGCTTGTTGCACGGCAGCCAGCGGACGGCCGGGGGTGACCAGCAGGTGGTGGGGCGTGCCGACCAGCTGGGTGAGCAGTTGGGGCAGGGCGGTGGGTTCGTAGCAAAACAGGCTGATCAGCAGGCCGTCCGGTGCCAGGCTTGGGGCGTGCTTTTGACGCCAGGCTGCTCGGTCGAAGCGCTGTTGTCTGTCCAGCAGATCGGTTTCCCGCAGCAGGCCGCCGGTGTTGTCGGTGAAGCCCGGATAAAAGAAGGTTTTGGTCCAACCCTTGGCCGGGCCGCTCATCACCGGCGAAGGCATCTTGTGCATGCGGGGCACCCAGTCTTCGGCGCTCAGGTATTCGAGGTTGATCCAGGCGGGTTGGTGCTGGCGAGTTGCGACACCGTGGGCGACAAAAGCTTCGGGCAGTGTGCAGCCAAAGGCTTCGATCCAAACATCAGCTGGTTGCAAGCTGGTCAGTACTTCGCTTTGGCTGGCAGCGGTCCATGCCAGGACCTCCAAATTCGCCAGCTCATGTGCTTCGGGGGCCATCCAACTCAGGGCCGAGGCGTCGTCCACCCACAGGCGCACCGACTGGCCTTGCGCCAGCAGTTGGCGCGTGAGGCGCCAGCAAACGCCCAGGTCGCCATGGTTGTCAATGACGGTGCAAAAAATGTCCCAGAGGCGGTGCGTCTTCATGGGAGGAGATTGTCGGGGCAAAGTGTTTCCCCGTCACAATACGCGCCATGACAGCGGCACACGACGAATCCTTGCTGGCCCAGGTGGCCGCGCTCCCGGCTTTGCCGGGGGTGTATCGCTATTTCGATGCGCAAGGCAACGTGCTGTATGTGGGCAAGGCCAAGCAGCTGAAAAAGCGGGTGTCGAGCTATTTCCAGAAGGACCACGGTGGCACGCGCATTGGCCACATGGTCAGCAAGATCGCCCGCATGGAGACCACGGTGGTGCGCTCCGAGGCCGAGGCCCTGCTGCTGGAAAACAACTTGATCAAGACGCTCAACCCGCGCTTCAACATCCTGTTCAGAGACGACAAGACTTACCCGTATTTGAAGTTGACCGGCAACGGCACCCTGCATTTGAAGGCTGTAGAAGGTGCGCCCGAGCCGCAGACCTTTCCCCGTGTGGCTTATTACCGGGGCTCTGTTGAGAAGAAGCACCGCTACTTTGGGCCGTTTCCGAGTGCTTGGGCGGTCAAGGAATCGATTCAACTTTTGCAAAAGGTGTTTCGCCTGCGCACCTGTGAAGACACCGTCTTTGCCAACCGCAGTCGGCCCTGTCTGTTGTATCAGATCAAGCGTTGCTCGGGCCCCTGCGTGAACTTGATCAGCCCGCAAGGCTATGCCGACGATGTGAAGCACGCCGAGCGCTTTTTGAAGGGCGAGACCCAAGCCCTGCTGCAAGAGATGGAGGCCCGGATGATGGCGCACGCCGAGCGGCTGGAGTTCGAGCTGGCCGCCGAGGTGCGCAACCAGATGTCGGCGCTGTCCAAGGTGCTGCACCAGCAATCGGTGGACACGGGCACCGACACCGATGTGGACATTTTGGCGGTGCGCGTGCAAGGCGGCCGTGCTTGCGTGAACCTGGCCATGGTGCGCGGCGGGCGGCATTTGGGCGACCGGGCTTATTTTCCGGCGCATGTGGAAGATGCCCACGCCTTGCAGGCCGTTGAAGAGGATGCGGAAACACAGCGCCCGTTGGAGCAGCAAGTGCTGGAGGCTTTTTTGGCGCAGCATTACATCGGCATCCCGATGCCTGCCGCGCTCATCACCAGCGTGGCGGTGGACAAGTCGCTGATCGAAGCCTTGTCTCAGCAGGCGGGTTACAAGATTTCTGCGGTGCACAACCCACGCGAGCAGCGCCGGGTGTGGCTTTCGATGAGCGAGAAAAACGCAGACATCCAGCTGGCGCGCTTGCTGGCCGAAGAGGGCTCGCAGCAGGCCCGCACCCGGGCGCTGGCCGATGCGCTCGACCTGGCACCGGACGATTTAGACGCCCTGCACATCGAGTGTTTCGACATCTCTCACACGGCGGGCGAGAACACGCAGGCTTCGTGCGTGGTGTTTCGCCAGCACAAGATGCAAAGCAGCGAGTACCGCCGCTACAACATCGAGGGCATCACGCCCGGCGACGATTACGCGGCCATGCGCCAGGTGCTCATGCGCCGCTACGGCAAGCTGGCCGAGGCCATGCGCTCGGCCGAGGGCACGGCCCGTTTGCCCGACTTGGTGCTGATCGACGGCGGCAAGGGCCAGGTGTCCATGGCCCGCGAGGTGTTCACCCAGCTGGGGCTGGACTTGTCACACATCGTAGGCGTCGAAAAAGGCGAGGGCCGCAAGGTGGGCCTGGAAGAGCTGGTGTTTGCCGATGGCCGCGAGAAGGTTTACTTGGGCAAGGACTCGGCCGCCCTGATGCTGGTCGCGCAGATCCGAGACGAGGCCCACCGCTTTGCCATCACCGGCATGCGGGCCCAGCGCGCCAAGGTGCGCATGGGCGGCAGCAAGATCGAAGAAATCCCCGGTATCGGGCCGCGCAAGCGGGCTCGCCTGTTGCAGCGCTTTGGTGGCGTGCGGGGCGTGGAGGGCGCCAGCGTGGAGGACTTGGCTGGGGTCGAGGGCATTTCACGCGAGCTGGCCGAGACGATTTACCAGGCCCTGCACTGAAGGTCGCCCGCTTGTCAGAGAAATGCCAAAGAGCCGTGCCACAATGAGAGCCATGTTTTTCACGATTCCAACCCTCATGACCTGGACGCGCATCGTCGCGATTCCCTTGATCGTGGGGGTCTATTACTGGCCGGGTTTGTCCATGGCCACGCAGAACCTGATCGCCACGTCGATGTTCGTGGTGTTTGCCATCACCGACTGGCTCGATGGTTACTTGGCACGCAAGCTCAATCAGGCTTCGGCCTTTGGCGCTTTCCTCGATCCGGTGGCGGACAAGTTTTTGGTCTGCGCCGCTTTGCTGGTGCTGGTGCACATGCACCGGGTGCATGTGCTGATTGCACTGGTCATCATTGGGCGTGAAATCGCGATTTCTTCGCTGCGCGAGTGGATGGCCCAGATCGGCGCAGGCAAGAGCGTGGCGGTACACATGGTGGGCAAGCTCAAGACCACGGTGCAGATGGTGGCCATTCCTTTCTTGCTCTACGACGGCATGTTGTTCGGAGCGATCGACACCCGCGACTGGGGCGCTGTGTTGATCCTGATTGCCGCCGTGCTGACGATTTGGTCGATGGTGTATTACATGCAAAAGGCCCTGCCTGAAATCCGGGCACGGGTCAAATGAGCGCACATTCTCAGACGACGGCGTGGATCAAGGCCATGCCGGTGGTGTTTGTGCTGATCTGGAGCACGGGTTTCATCGTGGCCCGATTCGGCATGCCTTATGCCCCGCCATTCAGCTTTTTGCTGATGCGCTATCTGTTTTCCATCGTCTGTTTCCTGATCTGGATTGGTTTGGCCCGTGTGGCTTGGCCGCATGACCGTGGGCAATGGCTGCATCTGGCGGTCACGGGTGTCTTGATGCACGCCGGCTACCTCGGTGGCGTGTGGGCCGCCGTCAAGGCGGGCATGGGCTCGGGTTTGTCTTCGCTGATTGTGGGCTTTCAGCCGGTGCTGACCGCGATCTGGTTGTCCTGGAGCTTGCGCAGTTCAGGCCAGCCCGGCGTGACGCCGCGCCAGTGGGCGGGGCTTTCGCTTGGCTTTGCCGGGCTGTTGATGGTGGTTTGGCGCAAGTTGACTTTGGGCTCGGCCATGGACCATGTGACACCCGTCAACATGGCTTTTGCCATTGGGGCGATGTTCAGCATCACGATTGGCACCCTCTACCAAAAACGGTTTGTGCAGCCTTGCGATGTGCGCACGGCCAATACGGTGCAACTGATGGCGGCTTTGGCTGTGACTTTGCCGCTGGCTTGGGCTGAGCCTGAAATCATCCGCTGGAATGCCGAATCCATCGGGGCCATGGCCTGGGCCGTGCTGGGGTTGACCTTGGGCGGCAGCTCGCTGCTCTATATCCTGATCCAGCGCGGCGCTGCGGCATCGGTGTCCAGCCTGATGTACATGGTGCCGCCGACCACGGCCATCGTTGCTTGGATCTTGTTTGGCGAGACCATCACCGCCGCGACGATTGCGGGCACCGCTTTGACGGCACTGGGCGTCAGCCTCGTGGTGCGGCCCGCTCGGCGCTGATCACCTTCCAGGGCTCTTGGCGAAAGCGCTCTGCCAGAAATTCCTGAAGCAAGCGAATGCGCAAAGGCATTTGCGAGCGGTAGGGTGCCAGCCAGTGGATGTGGGCATCGTGCATCGCACAGTCAGGCAAGACCCGGACCAGTTGACCGCTGGCCAATTGCGGCGCGATGTCCCACAGGCTGCGCAGCATGATGCCTTGCCCGGCCAAGCACCAGTCGCGCACCATCTCGCCTGAGTTGCTGGACAGAGGACCTTTGACTGGGATGTGCAGGGGGCGGGCAGAGCCTTCGCGTGTCAGTCGCCATTCATCAAAGCGCTGGCCTTGCCCGGTTTCGCCGCCGTTTTCGCGCACGACCAAGCATTGGTGTTGTGACAGCTCCTCTGCCGAGTGCGGTGTCCCGTACAGGTGCAGATAGGTGGGCGCCGCCGCCAGGACGCGTTGGTTGGGGGCGAGTTTGCGTGAGATCCACTCGGCTGCAATCTGTGCGGGTGGATTCCACAGCCAAATGGCGGCATCAAAGCTTTCGTTGGCCAGATCGGGCAAACGTTCGGAAAGCTGCAACTCGATCTGCACCTGTGGGCAGCGTTGCTGAAATTCGGCCAGCAGCGGCCCGAGCCACAGCCTGCCAAAACCAAAGCTGCTGACCATGCGGATGGGGCCGGAGGGCTCGCTTTGGCGCTCGCGCAGTTCATTTTCGATGGCGGCAAAGCCTAGCAGCAACTCGGTGGCGCGGTCGCACAGGGCGTGGCCTTCCGTGGTTGGGCTCACCCGGCGGGTGGTGCGCTGAAACAGCCGTACACCCAGGTGCGCTTCCAGTGCCGCCAAGCGCTTGGTCACCACAGGTGGGGCCAGTTGCAAGGCCCGGGCGGCTTTGCTGAGGCTGCCGTGCTGCCTCACGGCCAATGCCAATTCAAGATCAGAACGGTCCAATTGTTTTCTTTTTGTGAATAATCAATTGCCTGATTATTGCTGTTTTGACGGGTAAGCTGTGCACATGTTGGAAAGTTTCAAATCCCTCACGGTCGAGCGCCAAGGCGTGCAGTTGCACACCCGCGCGGCAGGTGAGGGGCCGCCTTTGTTGTTGCTGCACGGCCATCCTCAAAGCATGGCCATGTGGCACCGTGTGGCGCCTGTGTTGGCGCAAACGCATCGGGTGGTGTTGATGGACTTGCGCGGTTACGGCGATTCATCGCGCCCTGAGGCCGATGCCGCCCACACCAAGCACAGCAAGCGTGAGATGGCGCTGGACGCCTTGGCGGTGATGAAAGCCCATGGTTTTGAGCGCTTTGATGTGTTGGCCCATGACCGGGGTGCCCGGGTGGCTCACCGCTTGGCGGTCGATGCACCCGTTGCCGTCAAGCGCCTGCTGCTTTTGGACATCGCGCCCACATTGGCGATGTACGAAAACACCAGCGAAGCGTTTGCCCGGGCCTATTGGCATTGGTTTTTCATGATTCAACCCTCGCCACTGCCCGAAGCCTTGATCGAGTCCAGTCCCACCCGCTATGTGCGCAGCGTGATGGGTGGGCGCCATGCGGGCTTGGCCCCGTTCGCGCCCGAGGCGCTGGCCGAATACGAGCGCTGCGCCGCTTTGCCGGGCACGGCCCAATCGATTGCCGAAGATTACCGCGCCAGTGCCTCGCTCGACTTGGAACATGACCGCGCCGATGTGGCCGTCGGCCGCCTGTTGCAACAGCCCTTGCGTGTGCTGTGGGGTCAACATGGCGCGGTCGGGCGCTGTTTTGATGTGCTGGCCCTGTGGCGCGAGCGCGCCGCTCAGGTGACAGGCCGCGAGATCGATTGCGGCCACTATCTTGCCGAAGAAGCCCCCGAGCAGGTCCTTGCCGAGGCACAAGCATTTTTCACCCATTCACAGTCTGATTGACAAGGAGCATCCCATGAGCAAGAAACACCGCATCGCCGTCATCGCAGGCGATGGCATTGGCAAAGAAGTCATGCCCGAGGGCCTGCGCGTGATGGACGCGGCAGCGCGCAAATTTGGCATTGACTTGCAGTTTGACCACTTCGATTTTTCGAGCTGGGACTATTGCGAAAAGCACGGCAAGATGCTGCCCGACGACTGGAAGGACCAGATCGGTGGGCACGACGCGATCTATTTTGGCGCGGTGGGCTGGCCCGAGAAGATCGCCGACCACGTGTCGCTGTGGGGTTCGCTGCTTTTGTTTCGCCGTGAGTTTGACCAGTACATCAACCTGCGTCCTGCGCGTTTGATGCCCGGCATCATCGCCCCCGTGGTGCGCAAGGACGGCAGCCGCCGCGAGCCCGGCGAGATCGACATGTACATCGTGCGCGAAAACACCGAAGGCGAATACTCCAGCGTGGGCGGACGCATGTTCCCCGGTACTGAGCGCGAGATCGTGATGCAGGAAAGCATCATGACCCGCATCGGCGTGGACCGTGTGCTGAAATTTGCTTTTGAGTTGGCGCAAACGCGCCCCAAAAAGCACCTCACCAGCGCCACCAAGTCCAACGGCATCGCGATCACCATGCCCTATTGGGACGAGCGCGTGGCCGAGATGGCCAAGGCTTACCCTGGCATCAACGTGGACAAGTTCCACATCGACATCTTGACCGCGCACTTTGTGCAGCGCCCCGACTTTTTTGATGTGGTGGTGGCCAGCAACCTGTTTGGCGACATCCTGAGTGATCTGGGCCCTGCCTGCACAGGCACGATCGGCATCGCTCCCAGCGCCAACCTGAATCCCGACCGCAAGTTCCCATCGCTGTTCGAGCCTGTGCACGGCTCGGCGCCTGACATTGCGGGCAAAGGCATTGCCAACCCGATTGGTCAGATTTGGTGCGGTGCCATGATGCTGGAGTTCCTCGGTTACAAGGCCGCTCACGATGCGGTCCTGGCCACCATCGAAAAGGTGCTAGCCCCTGGCAGTGGTGCACCGCGCACACCGGACCTGGGCGGCTCCGGCAAGACCACCGATGTTGGCCGGGCCATCGCCGAGGCGCTTTGATCAGATGGCAACTTCAGGCCTTTTTAAAGAAGTGTCTGGCGGGTAAAAAATATCCATCGCGCTTTGGCCTGTTTGTGATTTCACGGCTAGAATTCCAGCCGCGGTGCTTATTCATGGTGCGCTTGGATTGACAGTGCCAATGGGGCCGGTTTCCAATGAAGTCAGCCCCGAATGCCAAGAAAATTAAACCTGACATTGATACTGTCAGTATGCATTTCAATCAACACCTGTCTGTCCGGTATGCAACTTCAAGAGGTTTCTTGTGAACAAAACTGAATTGATCGAACACATTGCCAAACAAGCGGATCTTTCCAAGGCAGCTGCAGGCCGTGCATTGGAAGCGACCATCGGTGCTGTGCGCACAACCCTGAAAAAGGGCGATACGGTTTCTTTGGTGGGTTTCGGTACTTTTGCAGTGGGTAAACGTGCCGCGCGCACGGGGCGCAATCCACGCACGGGCGCTGCGATTAAAATCAAGTCAGCCAAGATACCAAAGTTCCGTCCAGGCAAAGCCCTCAAGGATGCTTTGAACTGATTTCACTTTTTTCAGGTGGGGCGCTTAGCTCAGTTGGTAGAGCGGCTCCTTTACACGGAGTAGGTCGGCGGTTCGAGACCGTCAGCGCCCACCACCACAAAAAGTAAAGGCGAACAGGTTGTTCGCCTTTTTTATTGATAAACCGAGACTTCGAACATGTTTGATTCCATCCGCAATCACTCCAAAATTTTGATGGGATTGCTGTTTTTGCTGGTCATTCCATCTTTTGTCTTGTTTGGCATCGACAGCTACAGCCGCTTTTCGGACCAAGGTGAGCCTGTGGCCAAAGTTGGGGGCAACAAGATCACGCAAGGTGAATGGGATGCAGCGCATCAACGCGAAGTCGAGCGCATCCGTGTTTCTGTGCCCAATTTGGATCCTAAACAACTGGATTCGGCTGAAGCACGGTATGCCACTTTGGAGCGAATGGTTAACGATCGTGTGATTTCGGAAGCCGCTACAAAGCAACTGTTGATCACCAGCGATCAGCGCTTGGCGCGCTATCTGCAGCAAGACCCCACAATTGCTGGTTTGCGTGGGTCTGATGGCAAATTGGACATGGAGCGTTATCGGCAATTGGCCGCCAGCCAAGGCATGACTCCCGAGATGTTCGAAGCCAAAGTGCGAAATGATTTGTCGGCACAACAGGTGCTGGCCGGTTTGCGCGACTCTGCTTTTGCGTCACAGCGGCAGACCGATACGGCCCTGGATGCCTATTTGCAGCGCCGAGAAATCCAGATTCAGAAATGGAGCCCTGCTGATTTTGCTGCCAAGGTTGAAGTCGCGGATGCCGATCTCGAGAAGTTTTACCAAGCTCAGGCAGAGCGTTTCCGATCTGTGGAAAGTGCGGACATTGAATACTTGGTTTTGGATACGGCTGCTTTGCAGAAAAGTATCAACTTGGCTGAACAGGATCTGAAAACTTATTACGAGCAAAATGTGCAGCGTTTGGCTGGACAGGAGCAACGTCGTGCAAGTCACATCCTGATCACTGCAGCCAAAGACGCGCCTGCCGGTGATCGTTTGAAAGCGCGTGCCAAGGCAGATGAGCTGCTGGCCGTGGTTCGCAAGAATCCCAAAACCTTCGCAGAAGTGGCCCGAAAGAATTCCCAGGATACAGGCTCTGCCACCAAAGGCGGTGACCTGGACTTTTTTGCACGAGGTGCCATGGTGAAGCCTTTTGAAGAAGCCACTTTTGCGCTTCAAAAAGGCGATATCAGCGATGTGGTGGAATCAGATTTTGGTTTCCACATCATTCAGTTGACCGACATCAAAGCACCCAAGACCCCGAGCTTTGAAGCCATGCGACCGCAATTGGAGGCAGATTTGCGCAAGCAACAAGCTCAGCGTCAATTTTCAGAGCAGGCAGAAACATTCAGCAACAGCGTTTATGAACAAGCCGACAGCTTCAAACCCATTGCTGAACGACTCAAACTGAACGTGCAGCAGGCCCAAGGGCTGACCCGCTTGCCTGCAGCTGGTGCGCAAGGACTTTTGGCCAATCCGAAGTTGCTGCAAGCCGTATTCGCCGAAGATGCTGTGAACAAGCGACGCAATACAGCAGCCGTAGAAGTTTCGCCTAACACCCTGGTGTCTGCCCGCGTCGTGGCATACCGTCCTGCAGCGGTACGTCCATTCGCCGAAGTGAAAGAAGAAGTGCGTCGTCAGTTTGTGCAGGAGAGATCAGCGCAATTGGCGAAGGAGGAAGGACAGGCCAAACTGGCTTTATGGAAAGAGCAGCCCTCGCAAGGACAGTTTGGGTCATCTGTGACAGTGTCAAGGGATCAGGCGCAAGCGCAACCTCAAGCGCTGTTGGATGCAGTGCTGCGCGCTGACCCAGCCCATTTGCCTGCAGTGGTGGGTGTCGATTTGGGCGCGCAAGGTTACGTGTTGGCGCGTGTCAACAAATTGGTCCCTCGTGACGCATCTTCAGCACAACAAGTGGCTCAAAGTCGCCTGCAATTGTCGGAATTGTGGGGGCAGGCTGAAACTCAGTCTTACCTGACGCATTTGAAGCAACAGCTCAAAGCTGAAATCCTGATTCAAAAACCTCAGACCAAGGGTGCTGAGACTTCAGGAAAACGCTGAAGATCAGGTTATAATTTCATCTATACGGTGGCTGTAGCTCAGTTGGTAGAGTCCAGGATTGTGATTCCTGTTGTCGTGGGTTCGAGCCCCATCAGCCACCCCAAACAAAAAAAGCCCTTGCAGCGATGCAAGGGCTTTTTTCTTGGGTGGATCGGTTCAGTTGACCATCACCAGTTTGCCTTTGACGCCACGCGATCCCATGTGGGCATACGCGGCCTTGAGGTCAGCCATGGGCATGGTGCTGTCGATGACGGGTTTGATCTTGCCCTGTCCGTACCACTGGGCCAACTCGGCCATCATGGCGGCATTGGCCTGGGGCTCGCGGCGGGCGAAGTCGCCCCAGAACACACCGACCAAAGAGGCACCCTTGAGCAAAGGCAAATTCAGGGGCAGTGTTGGAATGGGGCCACCCGCAAAGCCCACCACCAGATAACGGCCGCGCCAGGCGATGGAGCGGAAAGCCGGTTCTGCAAACTCACCACCGACCGGGTCGTAAATCACATCGGGCCCTTTGCCTTCAGTCAGGGTTTTGAGGGCATCGCGCAGGTTCGCGGTGCTGTAGTTGATGGTGGCATCGGCACCTAAGGTTTCGCACAAGGCGCATTTTTCATCGGTCGATGCGGCCGCGATCACCTTGGCCCCCATGGCTTTAGCGATCTGGATGGCTGCTGTGCCCACACCACCAGCGGCCCCGAGCACGAGCACGGTTTCACCGGCCTTGAGGGCAGCACGGTCCACCAGCGCATGGTGCGAGGTGGCGTAGGTCATGATGAAGGCTGCCGCATCGACAGCCGGAAAGCCCGGGGGCAGCGGCATGCACAGTTTGGCGGGTGCCAGGGTGTGGGTGCCAAAGCCGCCCGTGCCCGACAAGCAGGCCACCGACTGGCCCACTTTCAGGTGGGTGACGCCTTCACCCACGGCCTCGATGGTGCCTGCGTATTCGGAGCCCGGCACAAAAGGCAACTCGGGCTTCATTTGGTATTTGTTTTGGACAATCAGCAGGTCCGGAAAGTTCAGGCTGGCGGCCTCAATTTTGAGCAGAACCTGACCCGCAGCGGGGCTCGGCGTGGGCAGTTCTTTCCAGGTCAGCGCGTCTACGCCAGTGGGGTTTTCGCAAAGCCATGCGTGCATTCAATCTCTCCTGAGGTGGGTGTTTTGGACTTTGAACGATGGTAGGGATGAGCATGCTGAATTTATGTCCCCCGAGCGACCGGGATTTCGCGCTGTTTTGTCTCATCCGCCAGAGGAGGGCACTCTACAATCGGAGTCCATACTGGAACCCACATGAAAATTCTGATCTCGAACGACGATGGCTTTCGCGCAGAGGGGATCGTGGCGCTGTATGAAGCGCTTAAAACCATCGCTGATGTCGAGGTGGTCGCACCCGAGCACAACAACAGCGCCAAGTCGAACGCGCTGACCTTGCATACCCCTTTGTATGTGAACCGCGCTGAAAATGGTTTTCGTTATGTCAATGGCACACCGGCCGATTGTGTGCACATTGCTTTGACGGGGCTGCTAGGTTACCGGCCTGATCTGGTGGTCTCGGGCATCAACAATGGTGCCAACATGGGCGATGACACCTTGTATTCGGGCACCGTGGGTGCGGCCATGGAGGGCTATTTGTTTGGCATACCGGCCATGGCCGTGTCGCAAATTGAAAAAGGCTGGGCCCACGTCGACGCAGCCGCCCAGAAGGTCAAGCACTTGATCGCTCAAATGCAGTCAGGTGATTTGCTCCAAGCACAGCCCTGGTTGCTGAATGTGAACATCCCCAATTTGCCCCTTGAGAAGATCCGGTCACCCCAGTTGTGCCGTCTGGGAAGGCGCCATGCGGCTGAGCCGGTCATCACGCAGGTGGATCCCCGTGGGCAAACCATGTACTGGATCGGCAATGCAGGCCCAGCCATGGACGACAGCGAAGGCACAGACTTTCATGCCGCCAAGATGGGCCACATGGTGGTCACGCCCTTGAAAGTGGATTTGACCGAACACCACACGCTGGATGTCTGGTCGCGCGCTTTTGATCGTTTGTACATGTCGGAATCTGCATGAGTCAGCGCCCCGGTTTTCCAGCCAAATTGCCAGCAGCAGGGGGCACACGCGCCACGCGCAGCCCAGTGGTGGGCTTGGCCAAACCGTCGCATGCTGCTCACGGGCTTCAGCCTGCGCGTTCTCTTGAGGTCACTTCAGTGGTAGCTTCGGTCACCGACTCAGGGCCTTTGCGTGCCCGCATGGTCAGCAAACTGGCCGCCCAGGGTTTGCACGATCCGATGGTCTTGCAGGCCATGGGGGCGGTGGAGCGCCACCGTTTTGTGGAAACCGCTTTGGCAGTGCAAGCCTACGAAGACACCAGCCTGCCGATTGGTCTGGGGCAGACCATTTCCAAGCCCAATGTGGTGGCGCGCATGATCGAGTTGATGCGTGAAGGTGTTTCTGGCAAATTGGGCCGCATCCTCGAGATCGGCACCGGCTGTGGCTACCAGGCAGCCGTGCTCAGCCATGTGGCGACCGAGGTTTACAGCATGGAGCGCCTGCGGGGCTTGCACGAAAAAGCGAGAGAGAATTTGCGGCCCTTGCGCTTGCACAATGTTCACCTGATTTTTGGGGATGGCATGTTGGGATATCCCGCTGGTGGGCTTTACGCGGGCATTATTTCAGCTGCGGGTGGTGATGATGTTCCACAGGCTTGGCTGGACCAGCTGGCAGTGGGCGGTCGCTTGGTGGCACCCACGACCACACCCGCCGGCCATCAAGCTTTGGTGGTGATGCGTAAAACAGCCATGGGTTTTGAACGGCAAGTTCTTGAGGCTGTGCATTTTGTGCCTCTAAAATCAGGAATTGCTTGAATGAATGAATACATGTACTTTCTGAATCGTATCCATGTCGTGTTGATTGCGGTGGTTTTTGCCGTGCTGTCGGGGTGCTCGAGCTCTCCGCGTGTGATGGCTCCTGTTGAAGACCGGATGGGCGCTGGACGTCCGTCGTCTGGAAGCGTCGCGCCGCATGAGGCCGTGAAACCAACAGTGATTGTCGACAACGCGGGCAAGCCTGGTTACCACACGGTTCAGCGCGGCGACACCCTGATGCGCATAGGTTTGGACAATGGTCAGGCGTGGCGTGATTTGGCGCGCTGGAACAACCTGAGCAATCCCGATGTCATCGAAGTCGGTCAGGTCTTGCGGGTTGCGCCCCCTGGCGCTGCGGTCGAAGCCTCGGGCGTTATAGTGCGGCCCGTGACGTCAGGCGGGGAAACGCCAGCGACCACAGCATCCGCCAAGCCCGCACCTGTCAATCCTCCCGCTGCAGCCGCCGTTGCTGACGAGGGGCTGGGTTTCATCTGGCCATCGAACGGTTCTTTGATCGGCGGTTTCGACGAAGCCAAAAACAAAGGCCTGGACATTTCGGGCAAAGCGGGTGATGCCGTGCTGGCCTCGGCCGATGGCCAAGTGGTGTACGCCGGTGCCGGTCTGCGTGGTTACGGCAACTTGATCATCCTCAAACACAACAACACCTTCCTCACGGCTTACGCCCACAACCAGAAGCTGCTGGTCAAAGAAGACCAGAAGGTGCGCAAGGGCGAGAAAATCGCCGAGATGGGCAGCACCGATGCCGACCGCGTGAAGCTCCATTTCGAGGTGCGCCGTCAGGGCAAGCCGGTCGATCCGGCCAAGTTTTTGCCTGCCCGCTGAAAGACCCGCATGGCTTGGCCTGTCCTGGTCTTTGACATCGAGACCATTCCCGACATGGCCGGCTGGCGGCGTTTGAAAGGCGCATCGTCCGAGCTGACCGATGCCGAGGTACACGCCCAGTGGAAAGCAGAACGTGCGGCCAAGGGGCAAAGCGATTTCATGCCGCTGTACTTGCAAAAAGTGTTGGCCATCAGCTGTGTCTTTCGCAATGCCGATGGCCTGCGCGTGCACTCCTTTGTAGACCGCGATGGCCAAAGCGAAGGCCGCATCGTTCAGACTTTTTTCAATGTCATTGAAAAACACGAGCCGCAGCTGGTGAGCTGGAACGGCAGTGGCTTTGACCTGCCGGTACTGCACTACCGGGGTTTGCAGCATGGCGTGGTGGCCGATAAATACTGGGACTTGGGCGAGGGCACGCACGGCAGCGACCGTGAGTTCAAGTGGAACAACTACATCTCGCGCTACCACATGCGCCATCTGGACTTGATGGACTTGCTGGCCAAGTACACGCCGCGCAACAACGCGCCCATGGATGCGCTGGCCAAGCTGTGCGGTTTTCCGGGCAAGCTGGGCATGGATGGCTCGCAGGTCTACGAGCAGTTTCTGGCAGGGCAAACCGAGGAGGTGCGCCGCTATTGCGAAACCGATGTGATGAACACCTACTTGCTGTATTGCCGTTTTCAAAAGATGCGCGGCGGCTTGACCGAGGCCGAATACACGCAGGAAATCCAGTTCGTCAAAGACCATGTGGCCGCCTTGGGTGGGCAAGAGCCGCATTGGCAGGAATACCTGCAAGCCTGGGTCTGAATTTGCGCCTGCCCCAATGAGACAATCGGGGCATGAGCGAAAAACAAGAACTTTCCATCCCCCAACACGAAGCCCCCAACAGCGACGATTTGCCCGAAGGCTGGTTGCGCGTTGGCTCTTTGGACATGGATGCCCAAGGCATCGCCCGCCGTCCCGACGGCAAAGTGGTTTTCATCGAAGGCGCCTTGCCTTTCGAAGTGGTCTCAGTCCAGGTCGGTCGCAAAAAGAACAACTGGGAGCAGGGCACCGTCACCGAGATCCACTCGGAATCTTCACAGCGCGTCACGCCCGGTTGCCCCCACTTTGGTCTGCACGGCGGCGCTTGTGGCGGCTGCAAGATGCAGCACCTGGAAGCCTCTGCGCAGGTGGCCATCAAGCAGCGTGTCCTCGAGGACAACCTCTGGCATCTGGGCAAAGTCAAAGCCGACACGATGCTGCGCCCGATCGAAGGACCCACTTGGGGTTACCGCTACCGCGCCCGCATGTCGGTGCGCTATGTGATCAAAAAGGGCGAAGTCCTGATTGGTTTCCATGAGCGCAAGAGCCGCTACATCGCCGACATGAAGGTGTGCCGCATTTTGCCGCCGCACGTCAGCGCCATGCTGATGCCTTTGCGTGCTTTGATTGGGCAGATGGAGGCCCGCGAAACCTTGCCCCAGATCGAGCTGGCCTGCGGCGATGAAGTCACCGCCATGGTCTTGCGCCACATGGCGCCTTTGAGCGAGGGCGATCTGGCCAAACTGCGTGCCTTTGGCGAGCAATACCAGGTGCAATGGTGGCTACAGCCCAAAGGTCCTGACACGGTGCATTTGCTGGACGCCGGTGGCCCGCAGCTGAGCTACGGCTTGCCCGACTTTGGCATCACCATGCCGTTCCGCCCGACCGACTTCACGCAGGTCAACCCCTTCATCAACCGAGTGTTGGTGGCCCGTTCTTTGCGTCTTTTGAATGCACAAAAAACCGAGCGCGTGATCGACTGGTTCTGCGGTTTGGGCAACTTCACCTTGCCCTTGGCCACCCAGGCAGGCGAGGTGCTGGGCATCGAAGGTGCAGAGACCCTGGTGGCCCGCTCGCGCGACAACTACGCCCGCAACCAGGCCGATCGCCCAGAGGGCCAGGCCCTAGCGCCGACCGCTTTTGTGGCACGCAACTTGTTTGAGATGACGCCTGAGATGCTGGTCGCCGATGGCACGGCCGACAAATGGCTGGTGGACCCACCCCGTGAAGGCGCGTTTGCTTTGTCCAAAGCGCTGGCTGAGCTGAACGAGAACCACGAACTGCGCCAGGGCTGGACCCCGCCCAAGCGCATCGTGTATGTCAGCTGCAACCCAGCCACCTTGGCGCGCGATGCTGGTTTGCTGGTGCACCGTGCCGGTTACCGCTGCGTGAGCGCAGGCGTGATCAACATGTTCGCCCACACGGCGCATGTGGAGAGCATGGCGGTGTTTGAGTTGGAGTGAGTCTGGCAAAGGCATAAAAAAAGGCTCCCTAGGGAGCCTTCTTGCTGGGTGAAAACGCTTTCAATCGCGCTCGCCGCCCATGATGCCCAGCAAGGCCAGCAGGCTTTGGAACACGTTGAAGATATCCAGGTACAAGGCCAGTGTGGCGCTGATGTAATTGGTCTCACCGCCGTCGACGATCTGCTTGAGGTCATACAGCATGTAGGCGCTGAAGATGCCGATCGCCATGACCGAGATCACCATCATGCCCACGCTGGAGCCAACGAACACGTTGATGATGCCTCCGATCATGATGGCCAAGGCACCGACCATCAGCCATTTGCTCATGCCCGACAAGTCGCGCTTGATGGTGCTGGCCAGGCTGGCCATCACGAAAAACACGCCAGCTGTGCCGGCGAATGCGGTCATGATCAGTTCGGAGCCGTTTTTGAAGCCCAGCACCATCGCGATCATGCGAGAGAGCATGAGGCCCATGAAGAAGGTGAAGCCCAGCAGCACAGGCACGCCTGCGGCAGAGTTTTTGGTTTTCTCGATGGCGAACATGAAGCCAAAAGCCCCGGCCATGAAGACGACCAGGCCCAAGCCGCCTGTCAGTGATGCGGTGATGCCCGTGGCCACGCCAAGCCAGGCACCCAAAACGGTGGGCAGCAGGCTCAAGGCCAGCAGCCAGTAGGTGTTGCGCATCACGCGGTTGCGGGTAGCGGCGCTGTTGTAACCCCAATCGGTGGTGTTCAAAGTGCGAAATTCACTCATGATGTTCTCCTGTTCAAGCCTTTGAAAGGCCGATCTCATTGTAGGGCGCGCAAGTGCCGTGGGTCGAATGGCCGTGCGGCGCTGGGGTTATAGGGGTAAAGCACTTTTGCGTGCAAGTGTGCAATCCCTGCATGTAGGCCCGTGTATGCTTGCAACTTCTTTTTTTCCCTTCGAAATAAACGCCATGAAAACCCAATCCGTTCTCGAATTGTCCGATGTGCAAGCCATTGCAGCAGCCGCTCAGGCCGAAGCCCAGAAAAACAACTGGTCGGTGAGCATCGCCATCGTGGACGCAGGCGGCCATTTGCTGCACTTTCAGCGTTTGAATGGTGCGCCACCCATCTCGTCGCACATTGCCCCCGCCAAGGCCCACACGGCGGCTTTGGGTCAGCGTGAAAGCAAGGTCTATGAAGACGTCATCAACGGCGGCCGTTACTCCTTCCTGTCGGCCCCTGCCGTTGAAGGCATGCTCGAAGGTGGCGTGCCAATCATGAAAGACGGCGCTTGCCTGGGCGCTGTGGGTGTCAGTGGCGTCAAGTCGAACGAAGATGCTCAGATTGCCAAAGCCGGTATCGCCGCCATCGGCCTCTGATCTGCCTCAGCAGATGCAAAAAAGCCCGCAACTTGCGGGCTTTTCCATTTTTAGAAGGGCTTGGCTGGGTTTACCAGTTGTCGTCCGAACTGGTCTCGCCATCGTCACCCCAGTCATTGCCGCCAGAACCTGCATCAAAGGCGGGCGGCGCAGGATCGTCTACGCGAACCAAGCCTTGGTTGTCCCCCCAGTTGTTGCTGCTGGCCGCAGGCGGTGCACTGTGGTGATCCCCCTCCAAAGCCTTGGACAAGGCGTAGCCCGCAGCCACACCCGCCAAGCCACCCACCACCGCGCCGGTCATGGTGGAGCCGCTGGTTGGAGCAGCTTGGGGATAGCCCGCAGCGGGGTAGCCGGGGGCGTAAGCGGGGTTGCGTCCAAAGGCGGTGCCGGGTCCGGCGTTCATGTCGGGCGATGGTGCCGCATAAGGCGCAGGCGCGGGTCGGCGACTGCGGATCAGCAGGGCGATCACCAGCAAGGCGGCGATGCCGATCCAGACGTAAGTCAAAGAAAAAACGCTCTCACTGGGGCTGCCACTGTGCTGCTCGCTCACGGATGTGGCCGCTTGACTGGGGCCACTGTGTGCTGGCAATGCGTTGGCTTGGGCCAGGATGGTTTCAAATTGCTGTGGGCTGGTGGCGAACTTCAGGCTGGGGTCCATGGCCTTGGCAGCCAGCAATTCGGTGTGGGCTTCCTTGGCGCGATGCTCGCGCAGCAGCACCTGACCCAGCTCGTAATGGGCCTTGGCGCTTTGAGGCTTGGCTTCGATGACCTCGCGCAGCATGGATTCGGCCTGTGGCAGTTGTCCTTGCGAGACGGCCGTTTCGATGTCCTTGGGGCTGGGCAGTGCAAAGGCCAGTGCAGAAGTCACCAGTGCGGTGCACAGGATTATGTATTTCATGGTTTTGGAAAGGGTGGGGATCATGGTTCCTCTTTGAGACAACAGTTTCGCCAATCTATACGCAAAGTCACAAGCGGCTGTGAGGGATTGGTAAAGATTTGCAAGTCCAGCGTAGATGAGGATGCCGAACAGGAACTCAAGCCCCATGAAAAAAGCCCGCTCAAAGAGCGGGCTTTGTCGCAGCTCAGGCGCTGATCACTTGGCGCTCAAGACCCATGCGGCCAATTTCTTGGCTTCTGCATCGCTGACTTGAGGGTTGGCGGGCATCGGGATCGCGCCCCATACGCCGGAGCCGCCTTTCATGATCTTGGCGGCCAGCTTGTCGGCGGCGGTTTTGTCGCCTTTGTATTTGGCCGCCACGTCTTTGTAGGCAGGGCCCACGACTTTGTGGTCAATGGCGTGGCAAGCCATGCAGTTTTTGGAAGTGGCCAAGGCCTGGTCTGCAAAGGCGGGGGCAGATGCTACAGCGGTCAGGGCCAGTGCAAAAATGATTTTTTTCATATGGGTTTCTCGGCGATGAAAAGTGGCAACAGATAGGATTCAATCAGTTCAAGCTGACAGATTCATGAATGAAGGTTCAGCTGTACATTTCAATGAGGCACACAGTGTAGCGCGAGCGCAATGCTCGTGTGCTGACTGGTAGGCGACTGTGGGTATTGGCCTGGGGACCAATCAGGTGGCTGTGCTGGGCGATAATCTGGCCAGTTTTAGACCATCCTTTCGACTGGAGCCCTCCGATGCCCGCTTACCGTTCCAAGACCTCCACCGCCGGCCGCAACATGGCGGGTGCCCGCTCTTTGTGGCGCGCCACGGGCATGAAGGACGATGATTTCAGCAAGCCGATCATCGCCATTGCCAACTCCTTCACCCAGTTTGTGCCCGGCCACGTGCACCTGAAAGACTTGGGCCAGCTGGTCGCCCGCGAGATCGAAGCCGCTGGCGGCGTGGCCAAAGAATTCAACACCATCGCCGTGGACGACGGCATTGCCATGGGCCACGACGGCATGCTGTATTCGCTGCCCAGTCGCGACATCATTGCGGACTCGGTCGAGTACATGGTCAACGCGCATTGCGCAGACGCCATTGTGTGCATCTCCAACTGCGACAAGATCACCCCCGGCATGCTGATGGCCGCCATGCGCCTGAACATCCCCGTGATCTTTGTGTCCGGTGGCCCCATGGAAGCAGGTAAGGTGCGCCTGGCCAACCCCCAGACGCAAGTCATGGAATTCAAGAAGCTCGACCTGATCGACGCCATGGTGATGGCCGCTGACGACAAGGTGAGCGACGCCGACTTGGCCGAAGTCGAACGCTCGGCTTGCCCGACCTGCGGTTCTTGCTCGGGCATGTTCACCGCCAACTCCATGAACTGTTTGGCCGAAGCTTTGGGCTTGGCCCTGCCAGGCAACGGTACCGTGTTGGCCACGCATGCTGACCGTGAAGAATTGTTCAAGCAAGCTGGCCGCACGATTGTGGACTTGTGCAAACGCTATTACGAGCAAGAGGATGCCTCTGTTTTGCCGCGCTCTATGGGGTTCAAAGCATTTGAAAACGCGATTGCGTTGGACATCGCCATGGGCGGCTCAACTAATACCATCTTGCACATCTTGGCGATTGCCCAAGAAGCCGAGATCGAATTCACCATGGCCGACATCGACCGCATGTCCAAAATCGTGCCTCAGTTGTGCAAGGTCGCACCCAACACCAACAAGTACCACATCGAAGACGTGCACCGCGCAGGCGGCATCATGGGCATCTTGGGTGAATTGGACCGCGCTGGCAAACTGCACACCGACGTGGGCACCGTACTGGGCAAGACCATGAAAGAAGTCTTGGACGAGTGGGACATCAAACGCAAGCCCAGCGACGCTGTGCAAAAGTTTTACATGGCTGGCCCTGCGGGCATTCCCACACAAGTGGCGTTCAGCCAAAACACCCGCTGGCCGAGCCTGGACACCGACCGTGCCGAAGGCTGCATCCGCTCGCTTGACCATGCGTTCAACAAAGAAGGCGGCTTGGCCGTTTTGCGCGGCAACATTGCTTTGGACGGTTGCGTGGTCAAAACCGCAGGCGTGGACGACAGCCTGCTGGTGTTTGAAGGCCCTGCCCATGTGGTCGAGTCGCAAGACGAAGCCGTGGAACACATCTTGGACGACCAGGTCAAGGCGGGCGACATCGTGGTGGTGCGCTACGAAGGCCCCAAGGGTGGCCCAGGAATGCAAGAAATGCTCTACCCCACGAGCTACATCAAGTCAAAAGGCCTGGGCAAAGCCTGCGCTTTGCTGACCGACGGTCGTTTCTCGGGTGGCACCTCGGGTCTGTCCATCGGCCACTGCTCGCCTGAAGCGGCAGCGGGCGGCAACATCGGTCTGGTGCGCAATGGCGACCGCATCCGCATCGACATTCCGAACCGCAGCGTCAACGTGCTGGTGAGCGACGAGGAACTGGCCAAGCGCCGCGCCGAGCAAGACCAACTGGGTTGGAAGCCCGCGCTGCCCCGCCCACGCAAGGTGTCGGCTGCGCTCAAGGCCTATGCTTTGCTGGCCACCTCGGCCGACAAAGGCGCCGTGCGCGACCTGTCGCTGCTGAAGTGACACAACTGTGTTGGACAGCGTGCTGATGCATGCCACATATTGCGGGCACAATCGCTCACCATGCTGATCCACCCTCAAATCGATCCCGTCGCCCTGCAACTGGGGCCCTTGGCCGTCCACTGGTATGGCTTGACCTATTTGGCGGCCTTTGCGCTGTTTTATGGGTTGGGCACACGCCGCCTGAAGCATTTGCCTTTTGCCAAGTTGCCCCAGTGGACGCGTCAGGATGTGGAAGACATCCTGTTCTTAGGCGTATTGGGCGTCGTGCTCGGTGGCCGCATCGGCTACTGCCTGTTTTACAAGCTGGGGTATTACGCCTCGCACCCACTGGAAGTGTTCGCCGTTTGGCAAGGTGGCATGAGCTTTCATGGGGGCATGCTGGGTGTGATGGTGTCCATGGTCTGGTTCGCACGCACGCGCCGTCGTCCGTTTTTGCAGGTCATGGATTTTGTGGCACCTTGCGTGCCCACGGGCTTGGCTGCGGGCCGCATTGGCAACTTCATCAACGGTGAGCTTTGGGGCCGCGTGGCCGATCCATCTTTGCCATGGGCCATGCTTTTCCGTGGCGCAGGCGATGTGCCGCGCCATCCCTCGCAGATCTACCAGTTCCTGATGGAGGGCGTGTTGCTATTTGTTCTGCTGTGGCTCTATGCACGCAAACCCCGCGCCCAGGGGCAGGTGGCGTTTGCCTTTTTGTTGGGTTATGGCGTGTTCCGTTTTGCGGCCGAATACTTTCGCGAGCCCGATGCCCATTTGGGATTGCTCAGTTTGGGCATGAGCATGGGGCAGTGGCTGTGTGTGCCCATGATCATTTTGGGTGCCTTTTTCTGGTTTTGGTCTGGCCGCTCCGGGCACCGCGCTCGCTGACACTTAGGAGTCAGCCCAGAGCCCTGTCATGGCCGACGATGTGTTTTTCTTGAGCACATGAAAGGGCCGCCATGAACGCACACCGCCGAACGTTGGGCATTGTTGCACTTGCCATCACCTTGTTGGGCGGCTGCGCCGCAACGGTATCGGGCAGCGATCAGGACCTGCCGCCGATTGTGTTTGTGCATGGCAACGGCGATTCGGCGGCTTTGTGGCAAGCCACTGTTTGGCGCTTTGAGTCCAATGGCTGGCCGACGGAGCGCTTGCACGCGATCGATGTGCCTTATCCCTTGGCACGCGACGCCGACAACAAGGCGCAAGCCGGTCGCAGCTCGACCACCGAGCACATGGCGTTTTTACGAGACGAAGTTCAAGCGGTCATGCGCCGAACAGGTGCCAAACAAGTGGTCCTGGTGGGTAACTCGCGGGGGGGGCAATGCGATCCGCAACTTCATCTGCAACGGCGGTGGTGCGGCGCTGGTCAGCCATGCCATCTTGGGCGGCACGCCCAACCATGGCGTGCAAGCCATCCCGGGTGTGAACGAAGCCAACGAGTTTTCTGGCACCGGCCCATTCTTGAAGCAACTCAATGCGCCCAAAAACGCGCAAGGCGACGAGGTCTGTGGCCCCACCCGCTGGATGACCATTCGCTCGGACAACAACGATAAATTCGCCCAGCCCGATGGCCTTTGGTTGGGCATGAAGGGCAAGCCCACGCTGGTGGGCTTCGATGGTCCTGAACTCAAGGGGGCCACCAATGTGGTCATTCCCAAAATTGACCACCGCGAAACCTCGTATTCCGTGCCCGCTTTCGAGGCCACTTACAAGTTCATCACCGGCCGCACACCGCAGCTGGCCATTGCGCGGCAAGCGAAAGTGGTGCTGAACGGCAAGTTGGTGGGCATGGGGGCGGACCCGCTGGACGCGACGACGGGCAACTTTGTCAACAACTTGCCTTTGCGTGGTTCGCGCTTGGAGGTTTTTGAAACCAACGCTGCCACTGGCCAACGCTTGGGTGAAGCGGTCCACACGCAGACGGTGGGCTCGGATGGTGTGTGGGGCCCCTTCACTGCCCGAGGCGACGCCACGTATGAGTTCGTCATTCAGGCGGCAGGCTATGCCACCACGCACATCTACCGCAGTGCCTTTGCCCGTTCGAGTCAGTGGATCCACATGCGGCCAGAGCGGGCCTCTGAGGCTGATCGTGCCGCGCAATCGGTTTTGAGTTTCATCCGCCCGCGCGGGTATTTCGATCCCGGTCGCGATGCCATGAGCCTCGATGGTCAGAGCACCTTGCCCGGCGTACCCCCGGGTGCCGGCAGTGCATCAAGCCGACTGCGCTGGAACGATGCCACGCAGCGCAGCGTGGTCGGTGTTTTCAATGGCGAGAAGGTGGTGGGCCTCACTTGGCCCATGGCGCAAGGCGACACCACGGTGTTGGAATTGACCGATTGAAAGGTCAGGCCGCAGGAGGGCGCCGCTGCAGCCAGTCGCTGCGCACGGCTTCGTAGGCCGCGGCCACCTGCAGCAAAGCCACATCGCCTTGCGGCTTGCCAATCAGCTGGATGCCCATGGGCCAGGGCTTGGTGGGGTGAAAGCCCGCAGGCAAGCTGATGGCGGGCAGGCCTGCCAGCGTGGCGTAAATGGTGCTTTCCATCCAGCGGTGGTAGGTGTCCATCTCGCGATGGCCGATTTTTTGGGGCCAGCGCTCTTGCAAGGGGAAGGGCCAGACCTGCGCCACGGGCAGGGCCAGCACGTCAAAGCGTTCGAACATCTGCAGCAGGTGGTTGTAGAACCCGGTGCGTCGCTGGCTGGCCAGCTGGAAGTCCATGTACGACAGCTTGACCGAGTTGTCGTACTCCCACAGGGCTTCGGGTTTCAGTGTTTCACGGGCATGGGGCAGTTGCAGCAGCGCAGCGGCCTTGGGGCCCACCAGCGCACGGCGCCAGACGAGCCAGCATTCCCACAGGGCCTCGGGGTCAAAGCCCGGCGCTGTGGGCTCAATGTGGGCGCCCGCGTTTTGCATCGCACGCAGTGCGTCTTCGCAGACACCCAGAATGCCGTCTTCCATGGCCAGGTGACCGCCGAGGTCCCCCAGCCAGCCGACCCGAAGGCCCTGGAGTGTGTCTGGCGTGTACTGGATGCCAGAGACATCCAGCGCAGCGTTGATCGACAGGGGCTGTCGCCGGTCGTGGCCCGCTTGCGTGGCCAGCAGCCTGGCCAGGTCTTGCACGCTGCGGGCCATGGGCCCTTCGGTGCCCAATTGGTCGACCCACACATCGGCGCCTGGCCCGAAGGGCACGCGACCTTGCGATGGGCGCATGCCAAACAGGTGGTTCCACCCGGCTGGGTTGCGCAAGCTGCCCATGAAGTCCGAGCCGTCGGCCACCGGCAGCATGCGTTGGGCCAGCGCCACCGCTGCGCCGCCGCTGCTGCCGCCTGCGCTCACGGTGGTGTCCCAGGCGTTGGGCGTGGCGCCAAACAGCGTGTTGAAGGTGTGCGAGCCCAGGCCCAGCTCGGGCATATTGGTCTTGCCGATCACGAGGGCGCCAGCGGCCTTCATGCGTGCAGTCATGATGCTGTCGGCGCGGGGCATTTGCCCGGCCAACAAACGGCTGCCAAAGGTGGACGGAAAACCCAGCGCATGGCCGGTGTCCTTGATGGCTTGCGGAACGCCGTGCAGCCAACCGCGTGACTGGCCTTGTGCCAGTTCAGCGTCGCACTGCCGTGCTTGAGCCAGCAAGGTGTCGCCGGGTGCCAGATTGACGATGGCGTTGTAGCGCGGGTTGAGCGCTTCGATGCGCCGCAGGTAAGCCTGCATGACCTCGGTGCAAGACAGTTGCTTTTGGTGGATGCGCTCAGACAGTTCGCTGGCGTTGAAGTCGGTGATGTCGGTCATGGGCGCGTCGTTCAGTTCAAGTGTGGGGGCGGCACGAAGCCGCACCATTCGGTTTCGAGTCAGCGGCCATTTTCTGCCCGAGGGGGCGGCCAGGGTGTCGCCGATGATCTGCGCCCCGGCGCGCAAGCCCTCTGGGCTTTGCTCGATCGGGTTGGCCGTGGCGGGCAGACCAACCAAGCCGTGGGTAAGCGGCCCAGAAAAGACTGTCGAAATCGCGCACCACCACGGCGTTGATGGCCGGGTCCAGTTGCTGCACACGCTGGATATGGTGCTGCAACAGTTCAAGGCTGGAGATGTCTTCTGCCCGCAAGCGCGCGAGCAGGTCGGTGGCCGTGGGCCAGGGGGTGATCACTTGAGGGGCCTCAAAACCCAAAGGCCTGACCAAGGCGCGTCATCATTGCGGTTGCAAATTGATCGACTTGGCGATGGCCTGGTAACGTGCGGTTTCGCTGTTGTAGACACGGGCCAGTTCTTCAGGGCTCATGGGCTTGGCCACGGTGTTGCCAGTGGCTTCGTAGGCTTTGCGGATGTCGGCGTTTTGCAAAGCTTCGTAGATGGCTTTGTTCAGTCGCGCAGTCACGTCAGTGGGCGTGTTTTTAGGCACTTCGATACCAGCCCACAGGTCGAACTCAAAGCCTTCCAGGCCTTTTTGGGCTGCCAATGGCGCGATGTTCGGAAAGCGTGGGTGCGCCGTTTTGGTGGTCAAGCCCAGGGCTTTGACTTTGCCTTCGGTGATCATGGCGGGCGTGCTGCCCGCCAGTGGGATGAAGACCATGTCGATCTGCCCGCCCATCAGGTCGGTCATGAGGGGGGCCGCGCCCTTGTAGGGCACATGCAGCATCTTGGTGCCGGTTTGCTGGGCAAATTTTTCGCCGATCAGGTGGTACAGCGAGCCGGGGCCCACGCTGCCGTAAGACAGCTCCTTGGCGCCCGGCTTTTTGGCCATGGCGATCAGCTCTTCCACATTGTTGGCGGGCAGGTCTTTGCGGGTGATCAGCACCATGGTGGTGGTCACCAATTGGGCCACCAGCTTCATGTCATCGGGTTTGAACTTCACGGCCGACATGGCCAAAGGGGCCAGCACCAGCTCCATGGGGGTGCCCAGGGTCATGTTGTAACCATCGGCGGGGGCGGTCAGAACTTTTTGAATGCCGATCGCACCGCCCACGCCGCCGATGTTTTCAATGATCACCGGCTGGCCCAGCAAGCGGTTCAGTTCGGGCTGGAGTTGGCGCGCCACAAAGTCAGATGGACCGCCTGCAGGGTAGGGGACGACCAGATTGACCGCCTTGCTGGGGAAGGTCTGCGCAGATGCTTGAAGCACGGCTGCGCTGCACAGCAAGCCGAAAAGTGATCGCTTGAGCCATTGAGAGGTTTTCATTGTTGTCTTCCTTGTGGGGTGATCTGGGGCGCACGCCAAGGGTTCGCCAAAGCCAAGTCTGAACCCGCAGGGGGGCGCAACGCTATCGAAAAGTGGCAAACCAGCTCCGGGGTTTACCCGGTGCGGTTTAACCCTGCCGCTGGTGCAAGGTGCTGGAAGGAAGTTCCCCAAACAGGCGTTTGTAGTCTTGTGAAAACTGGCTCAGGTGCCAAAAGCCCCAGTGCGAAGCGATGTCCTGGATGGTCACCCCCGGCGCCGCTTGCCGCAAAGCCCGCCGCACGCTGTTCAGGCGCAGCGAGCGCAGGTATTTGACGGGCGTGGTGCCCAGCACGTCCTGAAAGCAGTAATTGAGCTTGCGTCGGCTGGTGCCCACACGGCTGCACACCTCCAGGATGGACAGGGGCTCGTCGGCATGGCCCAGCATCAGCTCGCAGGCGCGGTCCACCAGTTTCTTGCGGCGCTCCAGCGTAGGCAGCTCCGAGGTGTCCACTTGGGCGGGCAGGGCTTCGAGCCATTCCATCAGGATCTCGTCGCGCAGCTGGCGCAAGGCTTGCGGGTCGTGCTGGCGGTGCGCCAAGGCGCTGGCTTGGTCGAGCAAAGTCAGTTGCAGGTCCCGCAGGTTTTGTGCCTTGACGTCGGTGGTTTGCAGCACCAGCTGCTTTTCAAGCCAATGCGCCAAGGGTTTTTGGTACATGCGCTCCCACAGCGGGTTGAGCAAGCTGCGGTTGACGACCACGGCGATCAGGGTGAAGTGGGGCGGGGTGGTCAGGTCCACCTCGTCGCCCTTGCCGCACATGATGGCGTGGGCTGGCACCCTTTGGCCGTTGAAAAACAGATCGGGGGAGTCCTGCAGTGCCATGGCAAAGCCGTACACGCTGTCGTCGAGCCGACCCCGCTGGCGCAAGGCGATGCTGGTGTCCTCGCGCAGCAGCGTCACCTCGGGCAGCTGCACCTGTTGGATACGGCCCTTGAACTGGCCAGGCGAGAGCTGTTCGTACTGCAGCGCCCAGCCCTGCTGGGCCAAGGCGTGCTGGTCCATGTCCTGGGTGTCCAGCACCTGGACCCAGGGCGAATCGGGGGCGTGATGGGAGGCAGGGGTGCTCATCAAAGGCAAAAAACGCGGCGCAAATACATGCCCTTGAGTGTGCCTGCTTCCAAAGTGCGGGCTTTTTCGTGAAAACCCGGGGTGTGCGGTGCCCAAACTTGATAGTGCTAGGCGCGCCTTGTGCATAGCATGGGCAACAGATTGAAAGACACCGGATGAACCTGCCGAACCTGCATATCGCCGTTTTGCTGACCAACGACGACAGCTCGCCGTTTGCCGCGCATTTCCCGAACGACGGGCAAAAGGTGGTGCAGTTGCTGCAACCCCTGCGGCCAAACTGGGCTTTTGAAGTGCTACCGGTCAAGGACGGTGTGCTGCCCAGTGGCCCGCAGGCTTTTGATGGTTACGTCATCACCGGCAGTCCGGCTTCGGTCAACGATGACAGCCTGCCCTGGGTGGGGTCGTTGCTGGAGTTCATCCGCGCCGTCGATGCGGCCCGCCAGCCGCTGATTGGCCTGTGCTTTGGCCACCAGGCCGTGGCCCGGGCGCTGGGCGGGCAGGTGGCGTGCAACGCGGCTGGCTGGGGCTTTGGCACCGCCCCTACGCATTGGCAGGCCGAACGCCCATGGATGCAGCCCGCGCAAAGCACCACCACCTTGATGGCCGCCCACAACGAACAGGTCACCCGCATGCCCGAGGGTGCCGAGTGCCTGGGCGGCAGTGATTTTTGCCCCATTGGCTCGATGCAGATCGGCCAGCACATCTGGACCACGCAGTACCACCCCGAAATGCCGCAGGTTTTTATGCAGGCGCTGCTGGGCTACCTGGCCGACAAGCTCGACACCGACACCCTGGCCCGCGCCCACGCCAGCTTGCAGCAGGCCGCCGATGTGCCGCTGTTTGGCCAGTGGATGGCGCAATTCATTGAACACGCAAGGAACACCCACCCATGACCGTCTGGCACCCCACCGACGATGGCCACGCCGACTTGGCGGACCACGACAGCTATGTGAACGGCACGCCGCACAACACCTTCCAGCGCCTGCGCGATGAAGACCCGATGGCCTGGTGTCACTGGGCCGATGGCAAGGGCTTTTGGTCGGTCACGCGGCATGCTGATATTTTGGAGCTCAACCGCAACCACCAGCGCTTGAGTTCTGCCCAAGGCATCCGAATGGAAGACCAGACGCATGAGGAGTACATGGCGCGGCGCACCTTCCAGGAGACCGACCCGCCCGAGCACACCCGCACCCGCATGCTGGTGGCCAAGGCTTTTTCCAAACCCATGATGGCGCTGTACGAAGACCAGATCCGCGAGCTCTGTGTGGGCATCCTTGACCAAGCGCTGGGGCTGGGCGAGTTTGACGCCACGCACCAGATCGCCCGCCAGCTGCCCATGCGCATGCTCGGGCGCATCGCGGGCCTGCCCGAAGAAGACCTGGACTGGCTGGTGGACAAGGGCGACGCGCTCATGGCCAACACCGACAGCGATTTCACCAGCCATGTGGTCGACAAAATGGACACCGAGGCCTACCGCTTCATGCCGTTTCGCTCGCCTGCAGGGGCCGACCTGTTCGACTACGCGGCCCAGATGATGGAGCGCAAACGCGCAGCGGGCGACACCAGCGGCGTGCTGCACCTGATCACCCAGCCCGACGCCCAGGGCAATGTCATCAGCGACACCGAATTTCGCAACTTCTTTTGCCTGCTGGTGGCTGCGGGCAACGACACCACCCGGTATTCGATTGCGGCGGCTTTGCACGCGCTGGCCAACCAACCGGGCCTCATGGCGCAGCTCAAGGCGGTGCAGGGCGAGGCCGCTTGGGAGGGCGTGGCCGACGAGTTCATCCGCTGGGCCTCGCCCGCGACGCATTTCCGCCGCACCGCCACCGAGGACTTCGAGTTCCACGGCAAGCAAGTGAAGGCGGGCGACAAGGTGCTCTTGTGGTTCATCTCGGGCAACCGCGACGAGCGTGCTTTTGAGCAGCCTTTCACCGTCAACCTCAGCCGGGGCGTGAACCGCCATTTGGCGTTCGGGCAGGGCGGGGCGCATGCCTGTCTGGGCATGTGGCTGGCGCGGCTGGAGCTGCGGGTCTTGTTGCAAGAGTTGATCCAACGTGTCGATCGCATTGAGCAAACGGGCGAACACGCCTTTTTGCGTTCGAATTTTGTTTGTGGCATCAAACGCCTGCCGGTGCGCATGCACCTCATCTGAACCTAGGGTTGAAAGGAATCACCATGTCCAATGTTCAAGAACGCCTGCGTGTGCTGTTTTGCGACCACCTGGCCATTGCGCGGGGCAAGTACGTCACGCTCCAACCCGGGCAAGGCGGCGGTGCCCGCTTTTGCCGTGGCACCTTTGGCGTAACGTATGAAAAAGAGCTGATCCCCGCGCCCGGCGCCATGGTCATGGAAGGCCTGCCCGACATGGAGGCGGCCTACACCGCAGACGACATCCGCCCGGGCTGGCAGCCGTTCACGAAGGTGGCCATTGGTGACCTCAAAGCCAACGACGGCACACCGCTGCCCATGTGCGGGCGCAGCGCCTTGAAGCGCGCCGTGGCCGACTGGCAGGCCATGGGCTACGACCCGATGGTGGGCATTGAGCTCGAAGCCTTTGCCTTCCAGATCGAGCCGGACGGCTCGCTCAAACCCTACGACACGCCTGCGGCCCATGTGTATTCAACCGGTCCATTCTCCGACCCGAGGGGCTTCACCGACGCCCTGTGGGAAAAGGCCACGGCCGCGGGTTTTCGCATCGACAGCATGAACACCGAATACGACGCGCCGCAGTTCGAGTTCACGCTCACCTACGACCGCGCCGTGAAGGCGGTGGACGACATCTTTTTGTTCCGCCTGCTGGCCCGCGAAGTCGCTTTCCAGCACGGCATCGTGCTGACCTTCATGCCAAAGCCCATCCTGACGGTAGGCGGCAGCGGGGTGCACATCAACTTCAGCTTGCGTGACGGCCAAGGCCACAACGCGATTTCGGGTGGGCACGATGCCAGCCAGTTCAACGCCTTGACACTGGGCTGCACTGCCGGACTGATGCACCACCACCAGGCGCTGGCGGGCCTGCTGGCCCCCAGCGCCAACTCTTACCAGCGTCTGCAACCGGCCAGCCTCTCTGGCTTTTGGCAAAACTGGGCAGTGGACCACCGGGGCGTCACGGTGCGGCTGTCGGCTGAAAGTGGCCCCGGTGCGCGCATCGAGCACCGCATGGGCGACGCTGCCGCCAACCCCTACACCCACACCGCCGCCGTGCTGCAGGCCGCTCGTTTGGGCGTGGCCAATGCTTACAAGCTGCAGCCCGCCGAAACCAGCGATTGCCTGGAAAACAAGGACGCCACCCACAGCGTGCCGGGCACCTTGGCGGGTGCCTTGGATGCGCTCGAAGCCGACACGGCGCTCACGCAAGCGCTGGGCGAAGGTCTGGTGGCCAACCATGTGGGCATCAAGCGCCACGAGATCGAACGCACCGCAGGCCTGGAAGGCGACGCGCTGCGCGACCACTACATCCGATTCATCTGACCTGAAAGAACCCACCCCATGCCCCAAGTGCACTGGATCATGAGCAACGGCGACCGCGTGAGCGACGACGTGAACGACGGCACCAACCTGATGGACGCCGCGCAGATGAACGGCATCCCCGGCGTCGCGGGCGAATGCGGTGGCTGCCTGTCGTGCGCCACCTGCCATGTTTATGTCGATGAAGCCTGGCTGGCCGCCTGCCCACCCATGGACGAGGTGGAAAACGCCATGCTCGACATCGTCATAGCGCCACGCCAAAGCGGCAGCCGCTTGAGCTGTCAGCTGATGGCCTCTGCTGCGCTGAACGGCATTGTGCTGCATGTGCCGGATTGAAAATTTTTCGGACCACTGATCCATTGAACGTAGGGAGAAATCATGAAACAAGAACACATCGACGCGCTGCGTCACCTGCCCATTGCCCACCAAGGCCTGCTGATCGACGGACAGTGGCAGCCCGCAGCATCTGGCCAGACCTTGCCCGTGGTCTCGCCCATCGACGGGCAGACGCTGTGCTCCATTGCAGCAGCCGGACAGGCCGATGTCGACCGCGCCGTCCAAGCGGCCCGCCGCAGTTTCGAGCAAGGCGTGTGGTCGCGCATGGCGCCTGCCGAGCGCAAGAAGGTGCTGCATCGCATCGCCGACCGCATCGAGGCGAATCATGCCGAACTGGCGGTGCTGGGGGTGCGCGACAACGGCACCGAGATTGCCATGGCCTGGAAGGCCGAGCCGGGCAGTGCGGCGGGCACCTTCCGTTATTACGCCGAGTGTGTGGACAAGGTCAACGGCGAGATCGCGCCCACGCCAGAAGGCACGCTGGGGCTGATCCACAAGGAAGCGATCGGCGTGGTCGGGGCCATCGTGCCCTGGAACTTCCCGTTGATGATCGGTGCTTGGAAGATCGCCCCGGCCCTCGCGGCGGGCAATTCGGTGGTGCTCAAACCGTCCGAAGACGCGTCGTTGTCTTTGCTTCGCCTGTCGCAGCTGTGCCTGGATGCGGGCTTGCCGTCTGGCGTGCTCAATGTCGTGACCGGCACAGGCGCAGAGGCGGGCGAAGCGCTGGCGCGGCACATGGATGTGGACATCTTGACCTTCACCGGCTCCGGCCCGGTGGGACGTTTGCTGCTCAAGGCTTCGGCCGAGTCCAACCTCAAGCGGGTTTATCTGGAGCTGGGTGGCAAGTCGCCCAATGTGGTGTTTGAGGATGCGCCCGATCTGGCGCAGGCGGCCAAGGTTTCGGCCATGGGCATCTTCCGCAACAGCGGTCAGGTGTGTGTGGCGGGCTCGCGCCTCTTGGTGCAGCGCTCGGTGCACGACGAATTCGTGGAGCGCCTGCAAAACATCGCCGCCAGCTTGCGCGTGGGTGATCCGCTCGATGTGACGATGGACATCGGTGCCGTCAGCAACGCCCGTCAGCTGGCCCGCAACCAGAGCATGCTGGCGCGTGCTTTAGAGCAGGGCGCGCGTCTGCGCACCGGGGGTCAGGTGATCGCGCCTGTGCCCGGCGGCCAGTACATGAGCCCCGCCGTGCTGGATGGCGTTCAGCCCGAGATGGAGATTGCCCGACAGGAAGTTTTTGGCCCGGTGCTGGCCGTGATGCCGTTTGACGACGAGGCCGAGGCGGTGCGACTGGCCAATGGCACCGAATACGGCCTGGCCGCAGGGGTGTGGACGGGCAGCCTCTCGCGGGCGCATCGCATGGTGCGCGCCATCAAGGCCGGGCTGGTGCACGTCAACACCTATGGCGGCCCCGACATCACCGTGCCGCTGGGCGGCGTGCGCCAGTCGGGCAATGGGCACGACAAATCGATGCATGCCCTGGACAAATACCTGGACCTGAAAACGGCCTGGATTCAGCTGTAAAAAATACAAAGGGAAAACAATGAACCACGACCAGCTCAAGGCCGACAACGCCCAATACCTGTGGCACCCCATGGCCCACCCGGGGGCGATGAAAAAGTCCACCCCCGACATCATCGCCAAAGGCGAGGGCTGCTGGATCTGGGACGTGGACGGCCACAAGATGCTCGACGGCGTGGGCGGCCTGTGGGCCTGCAATCTGGGCCACAGCAACAAACCCGTGCGCGACGCCATCGTGGCGCAGATGGACGAGCTGCCGTTCTACAACGTGTTCCGTGGCACCACCCATGTGCGGGCGATCGAGCTGTCCAAACGCCTGGTGCAAATGATGCAGCCCGAGGATGTGGCCACGGTGATGTTCAGCAATGGCGGCTCGGACGCGGTGGAGGGCGCATTGAAGATTGCCCGCCAATATTGGAAGCTCAAGGGCCAGGCCGACCGCTTCAAATTCATCAGCCTGCGCCAGGGCTACCACGGCGTGCACTTTGGCGGCATGAGCGTGAACGGCAACACCAATTTCCGCCGCGCCTACGAACCGTTGCTGCCCGGGTGCTTCCACATCGACACGCCTTGGGCTTACCACAACCCCTACACCGATGACCCTATCCGACTGGGCGAAATTTGCGCCGAGTTGCTCGAGCGCGAAATCGTGTTCCAGGGGCCGGACACGGTGGCGGCTTTCATTGCCGAACCGGTGCAGGGCGCGGGTGGGGTGATCGTGCCGCCGCCCAACTACTGGCCGCTGGTGCGCCAGATTTGCGACAAGTACGGTGTGCTCTTGATCGCCGACGAGGTGGTGACCGGCTTTGGCCGCAGCGGTGAGCTGTTTGGCACGCGCCTGTGGGGTGTGAACGCCGACATGTGGTGCCTGGCCAAGGGCATTTCTTCGGGCTACATCCCGCTCGGGGCCACGGCCATCAACCGCCGCATTGCCGACGTGTTTGACGCCGACACCACGGGCACGGCATCGGTCTCGCACGGCTACACCTACAGCGCGCACCCGGTGGCAGCCGCTGCGGCGCTGGCCACGCTCGACCAGATCGAGGCGCTGGACATCCCCGGCAACGCCGCTCGCGTGGGCGCGCACCTGCAGACCCGTTTGCGCAAGCTCGTAGACACCTGCAGTTTTGTGGGCGATGTGCGTGGGGTGGGCTTGATGCTGGGCATCGAGATGGTGAGCGACAAGGCCAAACGCACCCCCATGACCCGCAGCAGCGACATCCCGGCGCGGGTGGCCAAGGCGGCTTACAAGGCGGGCCTGATGGTGCGCATCTCCGGGCCCAACCTGATCCTGTCGCCGCCGCTGGTCATCACCCGCGAGGAGGTCGATTTCATGTGCGACGTGCTCGAAGCCGCCTTTGCCGCCGTGCAGGAGGGCCGCGCATGAAGAGCCCGGTCATCCTGATTGTCGGCACGGTCGACACCAAGAGCGACGAGATCGGCTTCATGCGCGAGCAGGTGCTGGCCGCAGGCGGCCAGGCGCTGGTCATGGACGTGGGGGTGCTGGCCAAAGGGCGTGTGGTCCCGGACATCGCCAACACCGATGTGGCGGCGGCGGCGGGCGTGACGCTGCAGCAGGTGATGGACAGCGGCGACGAAAACAGCGCCATGGCCCTGATGGCCCAAGGCGCGAGCATGCTGGCCGCCGAGATGCACCGCGAAGGGCAGGTGGATGGCCTGCTGGTGCTGGGCGGCACCATGGGTACCGATTTGGCGCTCGATGTCGCCAGCAGCTTGCCGCTGGGCGTGCCCAAGGTGGTGCTGTCCACGGTGGCGTTTTCGCCGCTCTTGCCGCCCGAGCGCATGCCGCCCGATTTGATGATGGTGCTGTGGGCCGGGGGCTTGTACGGCCTCAACAGCCTGTGCCAGTCGGCGCTGGCCCAAGCCGCAGGCGCGGTGGTCGGGGCCTGCCGCGTGGCGCGCGTGCCGCGTTTCGAGCGGCCCGTGGTCGGCATGACCTCTTTGGGCTCGAGCTGCCTGAAATACATGGTGCAGCTGCAGCCTGAGCTGGATAAACGCGGATTTGACCTGGCGGTGTTTCACACCACAGGCATGGGAGGGCGGGCGTTTGAATCGCTGGCCGCGCAAGGTCAGTTTGCCTGCGTGATGGACTTCAGCCTGCAGGAGATGGTCAACCAGATGGGCGGCTCGGTGGTGAGCGCCGGGCCGGACCGCTTGATGGGCGCGGGTCGCCAAGGCGTGCCGATGATCGTCGCGCCGGGGGCCACCGATTTGGTGGATTACCCCGCCTGGGGTCAGATGCCCGAGCGCTTTGCCGGGCGACCCTCGCACGACCACAACCGCTTGATCGCCTCGGTGGGCATCGACGCCGACATGCGCCGCGAATTCGCCCGTGAGCTGGCCAGCCGCTTGCGTCAGGCTTCTGGTCCGGTGCACTTGGTCTTGCCCTTGCAAGGTATCGAAGAGTGGGACCGCCCCGGTGCGCCGCTGCACGATGCCGAAGGCTTGGCGGCTTTGATGGATGAATGCAGCCAATGCGATTGGGGCAGGGCTGAGGTCTCGCGCATCGACGCGCACATCAACGATGCGGCGTTTGTGCAGCAGGTGCTGGCGGTGTTTGACGACTGGCTGGCCCGTGGGCTGGTGAAAAAGGACGCGCCATGAACGCGCCATCTTCCAAAGCTCTGGTGCTGGACTTTGGCGGGGTCATCAGCCGCACCCTGTTTGAAACCCACGACTTGAGCGAAGCCGCTTTGGGCCTGCCCCCAGGCACGCTGACCTGGCGCGGCCCCTTTGATCCTGAGACCGATGCGCTGTGGCAGGCCATGCAGGCGGACCACATCACCGAGCGCGAATACTGGATGGCCCGCACCCAAAGTGTCGGCCGTCTGGTGGGGGAAGAGTGGACGGACATGCAGACCTTCGTGCAGCGGGCGCGGGGCGCCGATGTGGCCGCCGTCATACGGCCCGAAGCGCTTGCCGCCGTTCATCAGGCCAAGGCGGCAGGCTGCAAGCTGGCGGTGCTGTCCAACGAACTGGACCTGTTTTACGGCGCGAGTTTTCGCGAGCGGCTGCCTTTGCTGCAACTGTTTGACGTGATCATCGACGCGACCTACACGGGCATCCTCAAGCCGGATAGGCGTGCTTACGAGATGTGTTCGGAGGCCCTGGGTGTCTCGGCCGCAGACTGCGTGTTTGTCGACGACCAAAGCCGCAATGTGTTGGGGGCCATCAAGCTGGGTTGGAAGACCGTGCAATTTGATGTGACGGATCCGGCCATGTCGTATGCCCGGGCGCTGGCCCTGCTGGAAATTTGAATTTTCTCTTGCGGGTCCAGGGTTTTTCCTGATGTTTTGAGGGGTTTGCCCTGTCGACAAGGACCGCTTGTTTCGGTTGTAATTGCAGGTAATTACACAAAATTACCCGAACAGACCCATGGCAGGACACGTCAATTCATTGCACGAACAGGTGGCACAGGGGCTGCGAAACCTGATTTTTGCGGGTGATTTGTCGCCCGGTGCGTTTGTGGACGAGACCCGCTTGTGCGAACAGCTGTCCATCTCGCGCACCCCCTTGCGCGAAGCCTTGAAGGTCTTGACCGCAGAAGGACTCATTCGGCATGAGCCACGCCGTGGGTGCTTTGTGAACGAAGTGACCGAGCAGGACCTGGATGACATCTTTCCTGTGATCGCTTTGCTGGAAGGCCGCTGCGCCCACGAAGCCGCTTTGCATGCAAGCGATGCCGATATCCTGGCGCTGGAAGCTTTGCACCAGCAACTGAAGGACAGCGCGGCGCAAGGCCGCATCCCTGATTACTATGCTGCCAATTACGCCATCCATGAGGCCGTCATCGCCATCGCGGGCAACAAATGGCTGGCTCAAGTGATCGGTGATTTGCGCAAGATCCTCAAACTCGCCCGCTTGCAACAGCTCAATGCGCCCGGGCGACTGGCGCAGTCGCTGGCCGAACACATGGCGATTTTTGCCGCGCTGAAAGCGCGCGATGCCGAAGGTGCCGAAGTGGCCATGCGGACCCATTTGACGCGCCAGCGTGAGGCCTTGCGCCAGCTGGCCCGCCAGAGCAAAAGCCGCATCGCGGCGTTTAAGACAGACCACCATAAGTGGGGGGACGCAACATGAGCACATCTGAGTGGATCGGCCGCAAAGTGGCCGGCTGGCTGCCGGCAGGCAAGACGCCAGCAGGCAAGCCCACGGCTTCACCACAAGAGGGCCGGCCAGAGACCCGTACCGCCAAACCTGCGGCGGCCAAGGAGGGGCAGATCCGATCTTCACGTGAGCGACTCAACGCCACGCTGCGCCAAAAGGAAGAAGCCTTGTCGCCCCGCGTGCTGCGCCGGACCTTGACCGAGTTGCAAGCCATCGTGGACCCGAGTGTCAGCGAGGTCGAAGGCGGCAAGCGGGCCCGGGGCGTGGCTCAGTGGTACAGCAAAGCCACACCCGAACAGCGCCAGGACTGTTGGCTGCTGATGAGCGAGCAATTTGCACCCGATGCCAGCAAAGTGAAGGCCGCTCGCGAACAGTACGAAGCTGCCGTGGGCTCTCCGGATGAAGGCGTGGCCGAAATCCGCTTGCGCAAGGCCTTGGTGTCGCCACGCACGCGCTTGTTGCAACGTTTTGCGGTGTTCCCGGAGGGCATGCGTTTTCTGGTGGACTTGCGCCAGGCCTTGATGCCCGCGCTCAAGTCGAACAAACGCTTGCTGGCGCTGGAAGCTGAGCTGGAGAACCTGTTCACCACCTGGTTCGATGTGGCTTTTCTGGAGCTGCGGCGCATCAGCTGGGATTCGCCCGCCAGCTTGGTGGAAAAACTGATCAAGTACGAAGCGGTGCACGACATCAAGAGCTGGGGCGATGTGAAAAACCGCCTGGATTCGGACCGCCGTTGTTACGGATTTTTCCACCCAAGCTTGCCCGACGAGCCGCTGATTTTTGTGGAGGTGGCCTTCATGCATGAGATCGCCGCCAACATCAGTCCTTTGCTGGACGAGTCGGCCGAGGCCGTGGACCTGAGCAAAGCCACCACCGCTATTTTTTACTCCATCAGCAACACGCAGCCCGGCCTCAAGGGCGTGAGTTTTGGCGACTCGCTCATCAAGCGGGTGGTCGAGACTTTGCGTGCGGATTTCCCCAAGCTCAAAACCTTTGCCACCTTGTCGCCCATCCCTGGCTTTCGGGGCTGGCTGCAGAAAAATGCGGGCCGCATGCTGGATGCCACGCCCGAGAAAATGCGGGCTCAGCTCAGCCGTGCGGTGAGTTTTGAGCCCGCTGGTGCTGAGCATGTGCTGTCTGCATTGGAGTCGATGCCCACCCTGCCCGAAAAATCGGTTCTGCGCCAGTGGTTGCACGGTTGCGCAGCGCATTACTTGGGCAAGGAACTCAGCCAAGAGCGCCCCATCGACCCGGTGGCCCGTTTCCATTTGGGCAACGGCGCACGTGTCGAGCAGATCAACTGGGCGGCCGACATGTCCGGCAAAGGCGTCAAACAGTCGTATGGCCTGATGGTCAATTACCTGTACGATTTACGCAAAATTGACCGTCACCGCCAGGCTTTGGCGCAAGGCCGCGTGCCGGTGTCGGACGCGGTGTCGGACCTGTATTTCTGAGACCTGAATTTTCGGTGTGAACCATTCATAAAGAGGAGACCCACATGAGCACTTTCAATTTTCAAATGGATCGCCGCGGCGTTCTCAAATGGGCCGCCTCCGCCGCTGCGGCTGGGATGAGCGGCGCTCAGGCCCAAAGCACATGGCCGACCAAGCCCGTGACCCTGATCGTGCCGTTTCCTGCGGGTGGCGGCACCGATGCTTTTGCCCGGCCCATGTCGGCACAGTTTTCCAAGCTGACCGGCAAGCAGCTGATCATTGACAACCGGGGCGGCGCGGGCGGCACCTTGGGCGCAGGTGTGGCGGCCAAGTCGGCACCCGATGGCTACAACTATTTCATGGGGGCGGTGCACCACACCATCGCACCCTTCATGTACCCCAAACTGGACTACGACCTCGAGCGTGATTTGGTGCCCTTGATCTTGGTGGCCAACGTGCCGCAAGTCCTGGTGGTCAATCCGAAAAAATTCCAGAACACCGACTTCAAGGCTTTCTTGGACCAAGTCAAGAAAAGCCCCGGACGCTTCAACTACGGCTCGGCCGGTGGCGGCACTTCGCACCATCTGGCGGGCGAGTTGTTCAAGCTGCAAACCAAGACTTTCATCACGCACATCCCTTACCGCGGTGCAGGCCCGGCTTTGCAAGACCTGATCGCTGGCAACATCGACATGCTGTTCGATGGTTTGGGTTCTTCGGCCACGCACATCAAGAGCGGTCGCCTCAAAGCCTTGATGGTCTCGGGTACCAAACGCAACCCCGCATTTCCGGATGTGCCGTGTTCCACCGAACTGGGCTTGCCCGACTACACCGTGTCTACCTGGTACGGCATTTGGGCACCCAAAGGCGCGCCGGCTGATGCACAAACACACATGGTCGAAGAGGTGCGCCGGGCCTGCCAGTCTGACGAAGCCAAGGCCGTTTGGGCTGGGCAGGGCGCTGAATTCCCCAACCTGACCGGTGCGCAGTTCGATGGTTTCATCAAGAAAGAATTGGCCAAGTGGTCACAGGTGGTGAAAGCCTCTGGCGCCAAGCTCGACTGAGTGGGTCTTTGTCCGCCATGGACCTGCGATCAGGATCTCTTATTTTTTGCATGTGAATCACAACCATGAGCTCTCACAATTTGTTTTCGGCCTTGCGTGCCGCTTTTCCTGCTGACCTGAATGCCACGGCGGTCGAGACCGACGAAGGCCTCAATTACAGCTGGGCCGACCTGGACCGTGCCACAGCCATGATGGCCAATTTGCTCCAGTCGCTCGACTTGCCCGAAGGCAGTCGCGTGGCGGTGCAGGTGGAGAAATCGGTCGAGGCCATGATGCTGTACCTGGCCACCTTGCGTGCTGGCTATGTGTTCTTGCCACTCAACACGGCATACCAAAGTGCCGAGATCGAGTACTTCATCGGCAATGCCGAGCCCGCCGTGGTGGTGTGCAGTGGTGCCAACTTCGGTTGGGTCAGCAAGATCGCTTTCAAGGCGGGCACGCAGCACGTGTTCACCTTGAACGATGACCGCACTGGCAGTTTGATTGACCGTGCGGCGACCCACAGCGATCAGCACCAGCCAGTGCCGCGCCAGGCCGATGACTTGGCCGCCATCCTCTACACCAGCGGCACCACCGGGCGCAGCAAAGGCGCCATGCTCACACACGGCAACATGCTCAGCAATGCGCTGACGCTCAAGGACTATTGGGGCTGGAAGACGACCGGCGGGCCAGATGGCCATGGCGATGTGCTGATCCATGCCTTGCCGATCTTCCATGTGCATGGCTTGTTTGTGGCCATCCATGGCGCCCTGATCAACGGCAGCAAGATGATCTGGATGGCCAAGTTCGACCCCAAACGCGCCATTGGCTATATGGCCAAGGCCACCGTGTTCATGGGCGTGCCCACGCTGTATGTGCGCATGCTGGCCGAGCCTGCCTTGAACAAGGCGGCGGTCAAGCACATGCGCCTGTTCATCGCGGGATCAGCCCCTTTGTTGATCGAGACCTTCACCGAGTGGCAAGAGCGCACGGGGCAGACCATCTTGGAGCGCTACGGCATGAGCGAGACCGCCATGCTGACGTCCAACCCCTACGCTGCAGATAAGCGCTATGGACAGCAGTCCGAGCGCCGAGGCGGTACGGTGGGCTTTCCTTTGCCCGGCGTGCAATTGCGCGTGCGCGGCGACGATGGTGTGGATTTGCCGGTGGGCGAGATCGGCGGCATCCAGGTCCAAGGGCCCAATGTGTTCAAAGGCTATTGGCGCATGCCCGAGAAGACGGCCGAAGAGTTCACCGCAGACGGTTATTTCAAGACCGGCGACGTGGGCAAGGTCGATGAACGCGGTTACGTGACCATTGTGGGCCGCAGCAAGGACCTGATCATCAGCGGCGGCTACAACGTGTACCCCGCCGAGATCGAGGGCTACATCAACGAGATGAAGGGCGTGGCCGAAAGCGCCGTGGTGGGTGTGCCGCACCCTGACTTTGGCGAGGTGGGTGTGGCTGTGGTGATTGCCAAGCCAGGCGCTGCTGTGCAGCCCGATGCCATCATCGCCGAGCTCAAAGCCAAGCTGGCCAATTTCAAGATCCCTAAGAAATGCTTTGTGGTGACCGAGCTGCCACGCAACACCATGAGCAAGGTTCAGAAGAACTTGCTGCGCGACCAGTACAAGGGCCTGTTTGCCTGAGGCCAGGCCACTGCCCCACAAAAAAGACCGCCTGAGGGCGGTCTTTTTTGTGGGGCAAGCGCCATCATTTTCTCAGGTAGGCGTTCTTTTCATGAATGCGCTGGATGTGCTCTGCAGCTTGCTCGGCGCTCATTTCTTCGTTGATGACTTTCACGTTGACATACCAGAGTTCTTCTTCCAGCGAGGGCCAGACCCGGTTGAGCTTTTCTGCATTCAAGCGGATGGTGTCGTCGCAGCTTTTGCGCCAGTCCAACATCTCCTGGCTCAACGGGTCATTGACCATGACCTTGTGCTTGGACAATGAAAAGAAACCACTCAGGGTGTCTGTCAGCAACTGGGCGAATTCTGCAGAGCCCAGCCAGTCGACGAACAGTTTGGCTGCTTCGGGGTGTTTGGTGCTTTTGTTGATGCCGATGCCAAAGTCTGGGTGCACCGACAGGTGGCAGCGTTGGCCTGCGGTCTCCACCGGGGGCTTGAACACCCCCATGTCGATTTTCTTTTTGTAGGCAAAGCTGGTGTTGCGCAGGAAATCGATGTCCCATGAGCCTGTGGGATAGACGGCTGCCAGGCCTGTGGCAAACAAGATCTGGATGTCGCTGTTGGACATTTCGCTTTGTTGGGGGTGCATGTAGGGCTTGAGTTGGCCCATCATGCGCCACGCCTTGATGAACTCCGGATCGGTGAACTTCTTGCGGCCCTGAATCAGGGCCAACCGTGATTTTTCACCTTCCCAGAAGTTCGGCCCCAAGCCCGTGAAGATCACCTGGTTCGTTTCCCACATGTCTGCGGTGCCCAAGGCCAATGGGGTGACTTTGCCTGCGTCGGACACTTTTTGGAGCAGGGCCATCCATTCGGCAACGGTGTCGGGCGGCACCAGTTGCAGGTCCTTGAAGATTTGTTTGTTGTAAAGAACACCGTGGATCACATAGGCCACGGGCATGCAATACGTTGTTTTGCCATCGTCCGAAGTCCAGGCGCGGCGGGCGTTGTGGTCAAAATTTTGAAGCTGAGTCTCGGTCAGGGGCTGCAAGTAGCCTTTGGCATGCAGACGCATGCCCCCGTCAAAAGGGCGGCAAAACACCAGATCGCCCGCGCGTCGGGTGGACAGGCGAGCGTCCAAGCGGGGGTCGTAGCTGAGGGCTTCTTCGGGCGCAAATTTCAGGCGAATGCCCGGGTGCTTTCTTTGAAAAGCCGGGATCAGCACTTTGTCCCAGAAGATTTGGTCGTCCTTGCGCCAGCTTTCGATCACGAGCTCTTGTGCGTGGACGCACGCCGCCATGAAGCTCAAGCCGACCATGCACAGGGCCCATGCGCATTTCAATGTCTTGCCGAGCGCCTGCAGGCGTGCGACGGGGTGTGTGTCTGTTTTCAAAGTGGTGCTGGCTGCGTTGATTTGAATACTATTTTATTGTTATATACAAATGCAGCCAGTCACCCACAGGAGCCCCGAGGGGCTCCTGTTCCAGTCAGCGCAAAACCAGCACAGGGATGTGCGAGTGGGTCAGCACTTGTTGCGTTTCGCTGCCCAAGAGCAGGCGCTTGATGCCTTTGCGGCCATGCGAGGCCATCACGATCAGGTCGGCCTGGTGTTTCTTGGCGGCGGCAATGATGGCGTCCGAGACCACGTCGGATTTCACCGTCACGGCCTTGGTGACCACGCCCTTGGCTTGGGCGGTTTTTTGCACCGCTTCCAGAGCGGCTTTGGCCGCTTCGCTCCATTGGCCTTCGATGCGGCTGACTTCAGAGGCAGCCAAGGGGATGCTGCCTTCAAAGTAGGCTTGGGGGTAGCGGGGCACGACTTTCAGGGCGACCAGTTCGGCGCCGCACGTGGCAGCCAACTGGATCGCATGGGTCACGGCTTTTTTGGACAGGGTGGAACCATCGGTGGCCACAAGAATGCGTTTGTACATAAGGTGCTCCTCAGCGTTGTTGAAAACTTCAGCTTAAATCGCTGCGCTGGCCTGCTTCTTGATGCACATCAAGCTTCGTGTCAGGGCCTTGGCTTATCGTTCAGACATGACCGAAGTCAATGTTTTGCCGTCCCTGCCTCTCGAAGCCGTGCATGAGGAAGCCGTGGAAGATGCCGTGAAAGACGAGCAACGTCTGAAATTGCTGGACGATCCGCAGGAATGGGCGGCCTTTAGCCTTCCCGAAAAGAACCAGGCCGGTTGCTGGAGCTCCAGCGTGGTGTTTGAAGGCATGCACTGCGCCGCGTGTGCCATCACCTTGGAAGATGCCTTGCGTTCGGTGCCGGGTGTGGATGCGGTGCAAATCAATGCCGCCAGCCACCGCGGCCGCATTGTGTGGTCGCCGGAGCTGACCCGTCCATCGGAGTGGATGCGTTCGGTGGAGCGCTTTGGCTACAAGGCCATCCCCGCCAACGACGCCCATGCCCACGAAAGACGCCGCCAGGAAGCTCGGCGCATGGTCTGGCGCCTGGCCGTGGCCGCGCTGTGCATGATGCAGGTGATGATGTACGCGACCCCGGTCTATGTGACCGAGCCCGGCGGCATCACGCCCGAGATGGTGCATTTGCTGCGCTGGGCGTCCTGGGTTTTGTCCTTGCCCGTGGTCTTTTTCTCGTGCACCCCGTTTTTGCGCAGTGCCTGGCGCGACTTGAGACACCGGCAAGTCAGCATGGATTTGCCCGTGGCCTTGGGCATGGTGGTCACTTTTGTGGTCAGCAGCATCGGCACCTTTGAGCCCACCGGGCCTTTTGGTGCCGAGGTCTATTTCGACTCGCTGACCATGTTTGTCTTCTTCTTGCTGATGGGCCGCTGGCTGGAGCTGCGCATGCGTGACCGCACCGCGGGTGCGCTGGAGGCGGTGCTCAACCGCCTGCCCGACAGGGTGCGCAAGCGACTGCCCGGCGGGCAATGGGATGTGATTTCGATTCGCCGCCTGGCTGTGGGCGATGTGATTGAGGTCTTGCCCGGCGAGGCTTTGGCCGGCGATGGCTTGGTGCTGGCCGGACAAACACAGGTCGATGAAGCCTTGCTCACGGGCGAGTCGATCCCACTGGCGCGGCAGGCGGGTGATCGCGTGATCGCGGGCAGCCACAACCTGAGCGGCACGATCGAGGTGCAGATCGAGCAAGTGGGGGCGGCCACGCGCTATGCCCAGATCGTGTCCTTGATGGAGGGCGCCTCGCTGTCCAAGCCTTCCATGGCTTTGTTGGTGGACCGCTGGGCCAAGCCATTTCTGATGGCTGTTCTGCTGGCGTCTTTGGCTTCGGCCGTTTACTGGTGGCCGACAGATCCTGCCCATGCCGTGATGGTGGCGGTGGCCGTGTTGATCGTGACCTGTCCCTGTGCCTTGTCTTTGGCCACACCGGCGGCCATGTTGGCTTCGGCCGGTGCGTTGGCGCGCAGTGGGGTGTTGGTGCGCCGCCTTGAGGCTTTGCAAAATTTGGCGACCATCGACACCGTTATTTTTGACAAGACGGGCACGCTGACCCGTGATGCGTTTGAAGTGGCGGGCATCCACACCCGCGAAGGCTTGTCACAAGGCCAGGCCTTGCAATGGGCGGCCAGTTTGGCCCGCCATTCTCTGCACCCGGTTTCCCGGGCCTTGTGGTCCGAAGCCCGTCGCCGTGCATTGGCCGAAGACCGCCTCTCTGCTCTGGAGTCAGAGACCGCCCAGGCAGTGTCCGAGAAAGCCGGGCAGGGCGTGTCTGGGGTGCTGACCGTTTCGGGCCAAGTTCTGAATTTGCGTTTGGGCTCGGCCGCTCATTGCCAGGCGCCTGTTTATGAAGGCACGCATTTGCAGGTCAGTTTGGCCGACGATGTCGGCTGGATCGCGACATTTGAATTGGTGGAGGAAGTCCGGCCAGAAGCCCCTGCGGTCGTTGCGGCTTTGAAGCAACTGGGTTTGCAGCTCAAGGTGCTCTCGGGGGATGCCCAAAGCGCCGTCGCCCAGGTGGCATCGCAGGTGGGCATCGACGATGCCCGTGGTGCTTGCAGTCCACAAGACAAATTGCAGGCCGTGCAGGCCTGGCAAGCCCTGGGTCACAAGGTGGCCATGGTGGGCGATGGCCTGAACGATGGTCCGGTGCTGGCGGGGGCTGATGTGTCATTTGCCTTGGGTCAGGCAGTCCCTTTGGCGCAGTCCAAAGCCGATTTTGTGCTCATGGGGGGGCAGCTGCAGGTTTTGTTGCCAACCCTTTTGCGCAGCCGTCAGACCCTGCGGGTCGTCAAGCAAAACTTGGTGTGGGCCGCCGTGTACAACGCGGCGTGCATTCCCTTGGCCCTGATGGGCTGGCTGCCAGCCTGGGCGGCGGGCTTGGGCATGGCGCTGAGCTCCTTGCTGGTCGTGCTCAATGCCCTGCGTTTGTCCCAAGATTTGGCGTCCAGTACGCCAGCAGCATGAAAGAACAACCATGGACATCCTGTATTTGTTGATCCCCCTGTCGGTCGGTTTGGTGTTTTTCATCTTGGCCGGGCTGTGGTGGGCCATCCACCGGGGTCAATTTGAAGACATTGAGGCCGAGGGTGAGCGGATTTTGCGAAACGATTGATATTGATCAAGTCCTATAGGTATACACCCGGGCAAACTCGCAACGAAGTTTTTAAAAAAGAAGAGGTGAAAATGAAATTTGCCAATATGCAGGCGACGACGTACAACGACACCGTTGTGCGTCAGTTCGCCATCATGACGGTGGTTTGGGGTGTGGTGGGCATGCTGGTGGGCGTGATCATCGCGGCCCAGCTGACCTGGCCAGAGTTGAATCTGGGTATTCCATGGCTCAGTTATGGCCGCTTGCGCCCACTGCACACCAATGCGGTGATTTTTGCGTTTGGCGGTTGTGGCTTGTTCGCAGCGGCCTACTACGTGGTGCAGCGCACCTGCAACGTCCGCCTGTTCAGCGACAAATTGGCCGCTTTCACCTTTTGGGGCTGGCAACTGGTCATCTTGCTGGCGGCCATCACCTTGCCTTTGGGTTACACCAGCGGCAAGGAATACGCCGAGCTGGAGTGGCCGATTGACATTCTGATCACCTTGGTCTGGGTGGCCTTTGCTGTGGTGTTTTTTGGCACGGTGGGCACCCGCAAGGTGCGTCACATCTATGTGGCCAACTGGTTCTTTGGTGCCTTCATCATCGCTGTGGCCCTGCTGCACCTGGTCAACAGTGCTGCACTGCCTGTGGGCATGATGAAGTCCTACTCGGCCTATGCCGGTGTGCAGGACGCCATGGTGCAGTGGTGGTATGGCCACAACGCGGTGGGCTTTTTCTTGACCGCAGGCTTCCTGGGCATGATGTATTACTTCATCCCCAAGCAAGCTGAGCGTCCCGTGTACTCGTATCGCCTGTCGATCGTGCACTTTTGGGCGCTGATTTTCACTTACATGTGGGCCGGTCCTCACCACCTGCACTACACCGCCTTGCCCGACTGGACCCAGTCGATCGGCATGGTCTTCTCCCTGATCCTCTTGGCACCCAGCTGGGGCGGCATGATCAACGGCATCATGACCTTGTCCGGCGCATGGCACAAACTGCGTGACGACCCGATCCTGCGTTTCCTGATCGTGTCCTTGTCGTTCTACGGCATGTCGACTTTCGAAGGCCCGATGATGTCCATCAAGACCGTCAACGCGCTGAGCCACTACACCGACTGGACCGTGGGCCACGTGCACTCGGGTGCTTTGGGTTGGGTGGGTCTGGTGACCATGGGTTCTATGTACTACCTGATTCCCCGTTTGTTTGGCCAGAAAAAGATGTACAGCGTCAAAGCCATTGAGATCCACTTCTGGACCGCCACCATCGGTATCGTGATCTACATCGCGGCCATGTGGATTGCCGGTGTGATGCAGGGCTTGATGTGGCGCGCTGTCAACGCCGACGGCACCTTGACCTACACCTTCGTCGAGTCGGTCAAAGCCACCTTCCCGTTCTATGTCTTGCGTTTGGTGGGCGGTTTGTTGTACTTGGGTGGCATGGTGATCATGTTGTGGAACACGATCAAGACGGCCACACAAGGTCGTTCCGTCGAAGTCCAGATTCCTAGCTTGACAGCCCACGCCTGAGGAGAAATGAAACATGTCTGAAAACCAAAAATCGGGCGGTCTCTCCCACGAAAAAATTGAGACCAACAACTTCTTGATGATCGTGCTGATCCTCATCGTGTTGCTGTTCGGTGGCATGGTGGAAATCGTGCCCCTGTTCTTCCAGAAGTCGACCACCCAGCCTGTGGAGGGCCTCAAACCCTACACCGCGCTGCAAGTGGCCGGTCGTGACGTGTATGTGCGTGAAGGTTGCTACAACTGCCACTCGCAGATGATTCGCCCATTCCGTGCTGAAACGCTGCGCTATGGCCCTTACTCCACGGCTGGCGAGTTTGTCTACGACCACCCCTTCCAGTGGGGCTCCAAGCGCACAGGTCCTGACCTGGCGCGTGTGGGCGGCCGTTACAGCGACGAATGGCACCGCATCCACTTGAACAACCCGCGTGACGTGGTGCCTGAATCGAACATGCCCGCCTACTCATGGCTCGAAAAGAACCCTGTGGACGGAGCCAGCTTGCCCGCTCACATGAAAGGTCTGCGCACATTGGGCGCGCCTTACAGCGACGAGGAAATCGCCAAGGCCACAGACGACGTCAAAGGCAAGACTGAACTCGATGCCGTGATCGCCTACCTGCAGGGCATGGGCATCCACCGCAAGTAAACGGAGCAAGCCATGGACATCAATACTCTGCGCGCCATCGTGACTGTGCTCACTTTTGCCATCTTCCTGGGCATCATCTGGTGGGCCATGTCACGCCGTAACCAAGCCGATTTTGACGAAGCCGCACAACTGCCGTTTCGTCAGGAAGACTGAATTGTCCTCAGCACATAACAAATTAAAGGAATCGAAATGAGTGACTTCATCAGCAATTTCTGGCACTTGTATGTGGCCGGCATCACGCTGGTCAGCATCATTGCCTGTCTGATCCTTCTGTGGTTCAGTGGCAAAGCCAAGGCCATGACGGCCAACGACAACACCACCGGCCATGTCTGGGATGGTGATTTGCGAGAAATGAACAACCCCTTGCCACGCTGGTGGGTGGGCCTGTTCATCATCACCATCGTTTTTGCTTTTGTGTATTTGGCCATGTACCCCGGCGCGGGTCACAACGCTGGCAAGTTCGGCTGGACCTCTGCCGGTCAGTACGACGCTGAGGTGGCCAAAGCCAACGCCGAAGTAGCGCCTTTGTACGCCAAATTTGCAGGTCTGCCTGCAGAAGAAGTGTCCAAAGACCCTCAGGCCATGGCCATCGGTGACCGCTTGTTCATGAACAACTGCGCACAGTGCCACGGCTCTGATGCTCGCGGCAGCAAGGGGTTCCCCAACCTGACCGATTCAGATTGGTTGCATGGCGGCGCACCCGAGAAAATCAAGGAAACCTTGGTGCAAGGTCGCATCGGTCAGATGCCTCCAATGGCCGCAGCGGTGGGCACGCCTGAAGATGTGCGCAATGTGGCCCACTATGTGCTCAGCCTGTCGGGCAGCCCCCATGATTCACTGCGTGCATCGCTGGGTAAATCCAAGTTCGGTGCTTGCGCAGCCTGCCATGGCATGGATGGCAAAGGCAACCAAGCCCTGGGCGCGCCCAACCTGACCGATGACATCTGGTTGCACGGTTGGGGCGAAAACGCCATCGTCAACATGATCAACAACGGCAAGGTCAACCAGATGCCTGCCCAGGCTTCCAAGCTGACCGAAGGTCAGATCCATGTGTTGGCTTCTTATGTGTGGGGCTTGTCCAACAAGCCAGCTGCAACCAAATAAGCTGTGAACTGAACCAAGGCACCCCCAGTGGGTGTCTTGTTTTTTGAAGGTACGTGTTTTGGACACTCAAGAAAACCCTCCCCGCAAGGTGGTGCCCATCGTTCCGGTGAACGAGTCTTCGGGTGCGGAGGATGACGTGCAGATGGTGTCGCTGTATGCCGCGACCCAGAAAATCTATCCCCGCAGCGTGCAAGGCATTTTTGCCAAGTGGCGCTGGGCGATGGTGTTTCTCACGCAGCTGGTTTTTTATGGCTTGCCCTGGATCGAGTGGGGTCAACGTCAGGCGGTGCTTTTCGATTTGGGGGCACGCCGTTTTTATATTTTTGGTTTGGTCCTCTATCCGCAGGACTTCATTTACCTGACCGCGATCTTGGTGATCTCGGCGTTCTCGCTGTTCCTGTTCACGGCCATTGCCGGGCGTTTGTGGTGTGGTTATGCCTGCCCGCAGACGGTGTACAGCGAAATTTTCTTGTGGATCGAGCGCAAGGTGGAGGGCGACCGCAGCGCCCGCATGAAACTCGATGCGGCGCCGATGTCGCTCGAAAAGCTGGTCAAGAAAATCTACAAGCACATCGTCTGGCTGGGTTTGTCGATCTGGACGGGTTTCACCTTTGTGGGCTACTTCACGCCCATCAAGGAACTGGGCATGGAGTTCTTCCTGGGCAATATGGGGTCCTGGGAGATTTTCTGGGTCTTCTTCTACAGCTTTGCCACCTACGGCAATGCAGGCTTCATGCGTGAGCAGGTCTGCAAATACATGTGCCCTTATGCCCGCTTTCAAAGTGCCATGTTCGACAAGGACACCCTGATCGTCACTTATGACGCCGAGCGCGGTGAGCCCCGTGGTGCCCGCTCCAAAAAAGCCGATCCGGCCGCCCTGGGCCTGGGCGCTTGTGTCGATTGCACCTTGTGCGTGCAGGTGTGCCCGACCGGGATCGATATTCGCAAAGGGCTGCAATACGAATGCATCGGCTGTGGCGCTTGCGCCGATGTGTGCGACACCGTGATGGACAAAGTGGGTTACCCCCGTGGCTTGGTGAAGTACTCCACCGAACACGCGATGAAAAACAAATGGACCAAGGAACAAACCCTTCGCCATGTGTTCCGTCCGCGCGTGATCTTGTACATCGGCATTTTGACCTTGGTGGTGGTGGCCTTGCTGACCAGTTTGGGTTTGCGCAAACCTTTCAAGGTGGACGTGGTGCGTGACCGAGCTTCGTTGGCACGCATTGTGGCCGGGGGCAAGATCGAGAACGTTTACCGCTTGCAAATCATGAATGCGGCTGAAAAGCCCATGAACTACCGCCTCAGTGTGGAAGGTCTGCATGGCCTTGAATTGGCCACAGAGCATGATGTGCTGGTCAAATCCACCGAATCCCTTTGGGTGTCGGTGCGGGTGCAGTTGCCCTACGACGCAGCCGAGCCAGGCTCGCATCCCATTGAATTCGACATCCAGGCATCGGATGAACAAGGACAGTCGGTCAGTCAATTGAAGGAAAAATCTGTTTTCCTGGTCCCTCGTTGATGCTGGAGTAAAGGCTTAAATCATGACAACACAATCTTCTCAAATGACGGGCCGCCAGTGGTGGTCGTATGGCCACGTTTGGATGGTCATTGCCGGCCCTTTGCTGGTGGTGATCGCCAGCTTTGTGACCTTTTATCTGGCCGCAAACGGGCAAGATCCGGTGCTGACCCATTCGCAGGCGTCTGAGTCTGAGTCGGGTGCAGGCAATGCGCTGGCACCAGCGATTCAAGCGCGCAACCATGCCGCCACGGGTGAGTTGCCCGCTGCCAAATCAACGAACAAGCCCTGAAGGGCACTGCAGGAAACAAACATGTTGGCAAAAAGAATGATGTGGATCGCGTGGCCCGCTTTTTTGGTGGCGGGCCTTTTTGAAGTGCTGGTGTTCGGGATGGTCGACCCACAAAGCCTAGAGTGGTTTGGCCACCCCTTGGCGCTCTCACGTCAAGGGGTATACACCTTGTCCTTCTTTGCTTTTTGGGCGCTCACCATGGTCTCCAGTGGCCTCACGACCTTGCTGTCGATGTCGCCATTTGAGGTCAACCGGTGCCCGGTGGAGCCTGATCAGCGTCCTGCTGATTGCGCTCAAGGCGGCTCCGGTTGCTGTTGATCTGAGCTTGCCGCTGCGGCAGGTCTGCTTATTCGCAATGCGCTTGGTGATTGACCAGGCGCTGAAGACCTTCGGTGCTCAAGATGCGCACATGGCGCTGTTTGACTTCCACAATCTCTTCTTCCACAAACTTGGAGAATGTGCGGCTGACGGTCTCCAGCTTCAGGCCCAGGTAGCTGCCGATTTCTTCGCGCGTCATGCGCAAGACCAGTTCTGACTGCGAAAACCCCCGAGCGTGCAGACGTTGGACCAGGTTGAGCAAGAAAGCCGCCAAGCGTTCTTCAGCCCGCATGCTGCCCAAGAGCAGCATCACGCCGTGTTCACGCACAATTTCTCGGCTCATGATCTTGTGCACATGGTGCTGCAGGGCATTGATTTCGCGTGACAGCTCTTCGATCCGGTCGAAGGGCATGACGCAGACCTCGGCATCTTCCAGCGCCACCGCATCGCAGGTGTGTTGGTCATTCACGATGCCGTCCAAGCCGATGATCTCGCCAGCCATTTGAAAACCAGTGACTTGGTCGCGTCCATCTTCAGTGGCCAGGCAGGTTTTGAAAAAACCGGTGCGGATGGCATACAAGGACGTGAACTTTTCGCCATTGGTGAACAAGGTGTCGCCGCGTTTGATTTTTCGCCGCACCGCGACCAGATCATCAAGTCGGGTCAGGTCCTGATCGGTCAAGCCAACGGGCATGCACAACTCGCGAAGGTTGCAGTTGGAGCAGGCGACTTTGATGGCTTGGGGATTCATGGTGCTATCTCGTTGAGGAAAAACGGTTCTTGCCTTGGATCAAGTCTTGAGCTTAATACGAAATTTATGCTGCTCACAGCGGTGTACCCGGAAACGGTCAAGAATCACAGTTAACCATTAGAAAGATTGACCTCCGTCAATACTTGGTGCAACGCTTGCAGGCAAAGTACGCAACGTTCTGTACACGATTTGATTAAAGGGTGGGCTCATGTCCCTCATCACGCCTGATTTGTTGACACGATTTGATGTCCCGGGGCCTCGCTACACCTCCTACCCCACGGCTGATCGCTTTGTGGAGGCCTTTGGCGAAGCCGATTATTTGCAAGCACTGGACCAGCGCAAGAACGGTTCAATGGGCAAGGCCACGCCTTTGTCTTTGTATGTGCACATCCCGTTTTGCGAGTCGCTTTGCTACTACTGCGCCTGCAACAAGATCATCACCAAGCACAAAAACAGGGCGGCCACCTATCTGCGTTACCTCACGCGTGAAGTGGCGTTGCACACGGCCCACCTGGGCACGGGCCAGTCGGTCAGTCAGCTGCACTTGGGGGGTGGCACGCCCACCTTTTTGAGCGATGACGAGTTGCGTGAATTGATGCACATGCTGCGTCGGCATTTTGAGTTTGTGCCCGGTGGCGAGTATTCGGTCGAAGTCGACCCTCGCACCGTCGATGAACAACGCTTGGCCGTGTTGGCCGAGCTGGGCTTTAACCGGCTGAGCTTTGGCGTGCAGGACTTTGATCCGGCTGTGCAAAAAGCGGTGCACCGCGTGCAACCCGCTCAGCAGGTGTTTGACCTGGTGGCCGCTGCGCGCCGAATGGGTTTTGAATCGGTGAACGTCGACTTGATTTATGGCTTGCCCTTGCAGACGCCAGAGTCGTTTGAACGCACCTTGGCGCAGGTCAACGAATTGCGCCCGGACCGCATCGCTTTGTATGCCTATGCGCATTTGCCCGAGCGCTTCAAGCCACAGCGGCGCATCCACCCCGCCGAACTGCCTTCTGGCGGCGCCAAAGTGGCCATGCTGTCACGCTCACTGGATGCTTTCACCGAGGCCGGCTATGTCTACATCGGCATGGACCACTTTGCCTTGCCCGACGATGCTTTGGCTGTGGCCAAGCGGCAAGGCCGGCTGCACCGCAACTTCCAGGGCTACAGCACCCAAGCCGATTGCGATCTGATCGCTTTGGGGGTGTCTTCGATCGGGCGCGTGGGTGCCACTTACAGCCAAAACGCCAAGACCATGGAAGAGTATTGCGATTTGCTCGACCAAGGGCATTTGCCCGTGGTCCGTGGCCTGGCGCTGACGCGTGACGACCTGATCCGCCGCGCCGTGATCATGGCCTTGATGTGTCAAGGGCAGTTGCAGTTCGAGTCCATCAATTTGGCTTGGTTGGTGGATTTCAGGAAATACTTTGCTGCTGAGTTGTCGCAACTGCAGGGCATGCAGGACCAGGGCTTGGTGCAGTTGAACGATGCGGGCATCCAGGTCACCGCCATGGGCTGGTTCTTCGTGCGCGGCGTGGCCATGGTGTTTGACCGCTACCTGCAAGCCGACCGCAATCGGGCCCGCTTTTCCAAAATCATCTGAGCTAGGATCGGCCTTGTGATTTGCACAGGTGTGCACAAGGAATACGCATGCAAAGTTCTCTGGCCATCACGGCCTTGATGATGGGCGTTTTGGGTGGCCCTCACTGCGTGGCCATGTGTGGTGCTGCTTGCGCAGGATTGGGTCAGGCGGCAGGTGAGCATCGCTTGCGTGCGCTTTGGGCTTTTCAGGTGGGCCGTTGGATGGGGTATTCGCTGCTCGGGGCAGCGGCGGCATACAGCGTGCAAGGCCTGGGCTGGCTCACCACACAGTCTGCCGCTTTGCGCCCCCTGTGGACTTTGCTGCATCTGTCGGCAATCGCTTTGGGGTTGGTGTTGGTGGTGCAAGCGCGCCAGCCGGTGTGGCTCGAAGCAGGGGCCCGCAGACTGTGGGCGCGTGTTCGTGCTTTTCATCAGCGCTCGGGCGCAGTCGCGCCATTGCTGGTCGGACTTTTGTGGGCACTGATGCCTTGCGGCTTGCTCTATTCCGCCTTGATGGTCGCCGCTTTGGCGGGCGATCCTTTGAATGGCGCGAGCAGCATGGCTCTTTTCGCCTTGGGTTCGAGCTTGAGTTTGTGGACAGGGCCCTGGTTGTTGCTGCGCCTGCAATCCCTTGGTGATGGCGCGTGGGGTGTGCGCGTGGCCGGTCTGGCCCTGGTGGGCTTGTCCTTTTGGGCTTTGTGGATGGGCTTGGTACACGACCAAGCGCCATGGTGCGTTACACCCTGATACGACGTCGAAGTGTCTGATGGCCCGTTGACAGCCACTGGGCGCTGACAATGGCCACCTCATTTCATCGAGGTGTTCATGCGAAATTTCAACAGTTTGTCTGCCGCAATCATTGTGGCGTTGTCCAGCATCACAGCCCAGGCACAAAATGCAGTGACCAAGGATGTACCTGCGGGTTCTTCTCAAATTGTGCATTTGAGCGCATCGGCTTCAGCGCAAGTCACACAAGATTGGCTGGTCATGACCTTGGCTGTGCAAAAAGAAGGGACCGATGCCGCCGCCGTTCAAAAGCAGATCAAAACGCAGTTAGCGTCGGCATTGGCCTTGGCGCAAGGTTCTGCTCAAGCGGGTTTGCTGGACGTCAGCACGGGCCAATTGTCTATTTCTCCGCGTTATGGGCGCGATGGCAAAACCAATGGCTGGACGGGCGTGGCTGAATTGCTGTTGCAGGGCCGCGATGTGGAGCGCATCACCGCTGTGGCCGGGCGCGTGCAGGGCCTGACTGTCAGCCAAATGCATTGGGAAGTCAGTCCTGAACTCAAGCGCCAGACCGAAAGCCGCATTCAGGGCCAGGCTGTGGCGCAATTCCAAGCGCAGGCCAGTGCATTGGCCTCCAGCTTTGGCTTTGGCACTTACGGTCTGCGCGAAGTGCATGTCACCAATCAGGAGACATCGGCTGAGCCGCCTCAGGTGCGCATGGCCTCGATGCAGATGGACGCGGCACCTTCCCCAACGCCCGTTCCTGCGCAGGCAGGGCAATCCCGTGTGGTGGTCAATGTTGCGGGCAGCATCCAGCTCAAATGAGCGCAGACGCCAAGCGGATCAGGCGCTCAGGCCTTTGTAGAGCATGTAGGCAGCCAGCACATACAAGATGGTGGCGAACACGCGCTTGAGCTGTTTGACGGGCAGTTTGTGTGCCGTGGCCGCACCCACAGGGGCCATGGTCACGCTGCACACGGCAATGACCACCAGCGCTGGCAGCCACAGGTAGCCAAACGAAGAGTCAGGCAGGTTCTGCACGTTCTGACCGCTGACGATGTAGCCTGCCACGTTGGCCAGGGCAATCGGAAAGCCCAAGGCTGCACTGGTGGCCACCGCGTTGTGAATGGCCACATTGCACCAGGTCATGAAGGGCACGCTGATGAAGCCGCCACCGGCACCAACCAGACCCGACAACAAACCTATCAAGCCGCCGGCCCCCAATTGACCGGTAAAACCAGGCATTTGGCGGGTAGGTGCAGGTTTTTTGTCCAGAAACATTTGCGTGGCAGAGAAACCCACGAATGCGGCAAAGAACAAGGCCAGCGACGCGCCTTTGACGAATGCAAAAATGCCCATGCTCCCGATCAGGCTGCCGATCACGATGCCCGGTGCCAGACCTTTGACCAGATCCCAGCGCACAGCTTTTTTCTTGTGGTGAGCCCGCACGCTCGACACCGAAGTGAAGATGATGGTCGCCATCGAGGTGGCAATGGCCATCTTCACGGCCAGGTCAGGACCCACGCCGCGCTGTCCGAGCAAATAGGTGAGGAAGGGCACCATGATCATGCCGCCACCAATGCCGAGCAGACCGGCCAGAAAACCTGTGCAAAGGCCCAGAACGGCCAGTTCGGCCAGCAGCGTTGGTTCAATGATCATGATGAAAGTCGGAGCGAGTGAATAAGGTGTCTGCGAGTGCCACCGGACCGTCATCCTGAACCGGGGGTTCAGGTGGGCGAGGGCAGACTGGCGTTGGGTTCATCTGACGCGAGACGATCACGCTCACCAGCCAATGTACCAAGCCCGTGCTCTATGAGCATTGGTTCAAGGAAATATAAAGCCCGGCGCGCACCGCAGACAGCCGGATTGTAGGCCCTTGAAGGCCTGCGTGCGGAGCTCAGAGCAATTGACCGTCGGATTCGATCGCCCGGTCCAGCCTTTGCAACAGTTGGCTCAGGCGGTCCTGGCTTTCGGGCGTGGTGGTGTCGGTCGGTGTGGCCGCCGCACTGGGGGCAGCAGCGGCGCTTTCACCTTGGTCAAATGCCAGATTGAGGGCGGCCAACACGGCAATGCGGTCACGGGCCTTGATCTTGCCGGCATCGCGAATCTTGCACATGGCCGCATCCACTTTTTGCACAGCTGATTGCAGACGCATCTCACCGCCCTCGGGGCAGCCCAGGATGTAGCTTTGGCCCATGATCTGGACTTCGATTTGTTTGGCGCTCATTGGGAAGCCTCTGGCGTAGCGGAAGCAGATGCCTGCGGCAAGCGCTCGATCAGGGAGTCCACCCGGGCCCGTGCAGCCGACAAGCGGGACTTGAGCTGATCGCGCTCCAGCGTGAGCGCATGAACTTGCTGGGTCAGCAAAACATGTGTGCGTTGCAACTCTTCATGACGAAGCAACAAGTGATCCACACGCTCGGCAATCTGATCGATGGTGTCGGGTTGGGCCATGGCAATCAAGTTAACAAAATTAATGCCATTGTAGGCCTTGACCACCCCTGTAGGCTGGCTGACAGCTTGCCGCCTAAAATAGCCTGCAGTTGGTGCTCGCGAAGCCGGTTCACGGCCCGCAGTTCAACGGGAAGCAGGAGGGACAAGCCACCACGGCCGACCTAACCTGCGCTGCCCCCGCAACGGTAAGCAGACGGGTCTCCACTCGCGTGAAGACTCCGCTTTCATCTCAAACCACTGGTGACCCTGAAACAGGCCGCCGGGAAGGTGATGAAGGTCGCTCTGTCAGCCCGGATACCGGCCAACAAGGTGACTTGTCGCAAGACAGGTTGTAAAGCCCATGCACTGTCGGGGAAGGCGGTGAGGGCGTTTTGACTTGTTAGTTTTTCATGAAAATCAGTACTTTTCGTGCGCACGCTCTTCGCTCTGCTGTGCCTGCAATTTCCTTTTTGACTTTGACGTGTTCGGCTGTTTGGGCTCAGGCCCAAACGAACCAAGTTGTGGTCACGGCCAGTCGTACCGAGCAAATTCTCACCGACGTCTTGCCTCACACCACGGTACTTGGACGCGATGCAATTGAGCAATCCCAATTGACAGATCTGTCCAGTTTGCTTGCCCGCGAGGCGGGTTTCCAATTCACGCAGTCAGGCGGTCGCGGCAGCCAGTCCACAGCGTTCTTGCGCGGTGCCGCTTCCCTGCAAGTCCTGGTGCTTGTCGATGGCGTGCCCATGACGAAGCAGGACACCACAGGCGCGGTCAGCTTAGAGCACATCATGCTCGACCAGGTGGACCGCATTGAAATTGTGCGCGGCAACGTTTCAGCCATCCACGGCAGCGGTGCTGTGGGTGGTGTGATCCAGGTTTTCACGCGACAAGGTCAAACAGGCCAGTCAGCTTTTGTTACGGCTGAAGCGGGTTCGCTGCGCACCTCGCGACTGAATTTGGGCACCCAGGGCAAGCAGGGCGATTTCGCTTATGCCGTCTCTCTGGGCACTTTGTCGACTCGGGGCATCAATGCCGCCAACCTGTCGCAAACCCAAAATGCCAACCCTGACACCGACGGTTATCGAAATGACAGCCACAGCGTACACCTGAGCTATGACTTGGGTGCGGACCATAAAATCGGCTTGCGCTCTACACATTTCAATGGCCGCTTTGACTACGATGTGACCGGCAGTTATGCCGCACCCACCGATGTGCACAAGGGCACTACCCTCATTGACAGCAACACCGTCTATTGGTCAGGCAAGCTTAGCCCGATCTGGACCAGTCGACTGAATTATTCTGACGCTAAGGAGCGCAACACAACCGACACCGTCGGCGGTTACTCTTTCACCACGCAGGCTGAAACCCGCACCCGCTTGCTGTCCTGGACACATCAGGTCAGTTTGCCGGACCTGATTCTTTCAGGTGGCGTGGATCATCAAATTCAAGGCATTGATGCAGGAACGGATGGGGTCAATGAGTTGACGCGCCAACGCAATGCCAATGCGGTTTTTGGAGGGCTTGTTTACACGCGCGCAGCCCACAGTGCGCAGTTCAATCTACGGCATGACCGTGTGCAGGGATTAGTCAGCAAGGACTCGGTCTATCTGGGCTACGGCTATGACCTGAATACGCAATGGAAACTGATTGCAAGCCATGCCACCGCATTCAATGTGCCTCCCTTGGGCTACCTGTTTGACCCCTACAGCGGCAATCCCGGCCTGCGCCCTGAAAGTGCTTCCACCAATGAAGTGGGTGTGCAGTGGGCCAATGGGGTGCATCGCCTGCGTTCGACCTTGTTCGATACGCGAACAAAGGACTTGTTACTCTATGACATGAGCACTTGGCAATTCAGTAATGTCAGCAGCGTTAAAAACCAGGGCCTTGAGACCAGTTACAGCGGCCGCATCCATGCCACAGACCTGCGCGCCAGCTTGACCGTACAGGACCCGATCAACGAATCCACGGGGCAGCAACTGGTGCGCAGGGCCAGAACCTTGGCGTCTGCATCTGTGTCGCAAGCGATGGGTTTGCTCACCTTGGGCGGTAGCGTCCGTTATACGGGGGCTCGCCCCGACATCGATGGCAAGCCACAGTTGCCCAGCTATGTTTTGTTGGACTTGACAGCTCGGTATGCTTTAACCCGCGATTGGACCTTGTTTGGTCGTGTGGAGAACGCCACCGACAGCCACTATCAGACGGCTTATGGCTACAACCAACTGCCCAGAACCACCTATGTGGGTCTGAGTTGGAAATTCAAATCTTGATCGCAAATCGGACTTGAATATGCACGACTTGCTGCCCCAACGCATCGTCTGCCTCACCGAAGAGGCCACGGAGTGGCTTTACCTCTTGGGGCAGGAGGCGCGCATTGTGGGCATCTCGGGCTACACGGTGCGGCCGCGCCGGGCCCGGGAGGAAAAGCCCAAGGTCAGTGCTTTTTTGAGCGCCAAGATCGACAAGATCCTGGCGCTCAAGCCCGATTGTGTTTTTGGTTTTTCGGACCTGCAGGCCGACATTGCGGCTTTGCTCATCAAGGCCGGCGTTCAGGTCACCATCTTCAACCAGCGCAGCGTCGATGAGATTTTCTCGATGCTCTACCAAGTGGCCGCGATGGTCGGGGAGACCGAGCAGGGCCTGCAAAGGCTGGCCGCCATGCGCGCAGAACTGGACGCCATTGCGCACAAGGCGGCGGGTTTCAAGCGCCGACCGAAAGTGTTTTTTGAAGAGTGGGACGAACCCCACATCAGCGGCATCCGATGGGTGTCGGAGTTGATGGGCATCGCTGGCGGTGACGATGTGTTCCCCGAGCTGGCGGTGCAAGCCATGGGCCGTGACCGCATCATTGCCGACAGCCAAACCATCATCGACCGTGCACCGGACATCATCATTGGCTCTTGGTGTGGCAAGAAATTCCGACCCGAAAAAGTCGCAGCACGCCCTGGCTGGCAAGACGTGCCTGCGGTGCGCAACGGGCAGGTGTTTGAAATCAAGTCGGCCGATATTTTGCAACCGGGCCCCGCAGCGCTGACCGATGGCGTGGCGCAGTTGCACCGCATCATCAGCCATTGGGAGGCGCAATATGCGTGATGCCCTTCGTGGCCTAGTGCTGCTGCTACTGCTGCTGGTGTGCGGGCTGGCCTTTCAGGCCCATGCACGCACGGTGCAAGGCGATGGCCTGCAAAAAGTCGAGATCGCAGTGGCGCCCCAACGCATCGTCAGCCTCTTGCCCTCCTTGACGGAAACCGTCTGTGCATTGGGTGCCTGCCCGCGCTTGGTGGGTCTGGACCGTTATTCCAACTGGCCCGAATCACTCCAGTCCTTGCCCCGTGTGGGCGGCGGCCTGGACCCCAACATCGAAAGCATCGTGGCCCTCAAACCCGATTTGGTGCTGGCCGCAGGGTCCACCCGAGGCGTTGAGCGTCTGGAGGCGCTGGGTCTGAAAGTCCTGCGCTTGGAGCCCCGCACCCATGCCGATGTGCAGCGGGTCTTGCGCACCGTGGCCGAGGCCTTGTTCCTGCCAGAGGCCGACAGTCAGAGGGTCTGGCGCGAGATGCAGGCCGGTGTGCAAGCGGCGGTGCAGTCGCTCAGTGCGCAGGCGCGGCAACAAAAAGTGTATTTTGAAGTCAGCCCCGCACCTTACGGGGCCAGCGCATCGTCCTTCATTGGCGAGACCCTCACGCGCATGGGGGTGGGCAACATCTTGCCGGCCTCGTTGGGCCCGTTTCCGCAGGTCAACCCCGAATTCGTGGTGCGTGCGCAACCCGATGTGATCATGGCGGGCGACAGCAGCCGAGCCAGCATGGTTCAGCGTCCGGGGTGGGCGGCCCTGCGCGCGATTCAGGCGCAGCGCATTTGCGTGTTCAAACCGGGCGAAGCCGACATGCTGGTGCGTGCTGGTCCCCGCATGGCCGAAGGCGCCCGGCTCATGGCCGACTGCCTGAACCGCGCCGCAGGCGCAAGCCAAGGGGCCTTGCGATGAACCCTTCTACGCACGCACTGCGCTGGGCTGGCATTTTGATGGTGCTGGGTGCGGCCACGGTGCTGCTGGGCACAGCAGCGGGCAGTGAGGGTTGGCAGGCTTGGTGGCTGTCGGGGGGCGATGCCGTCTCGCAGCAGATCGTGTTGGACATTCGTTTGCCGCGCAGCCTGGGGGCTTGGCTGGGAGGGTGCTTGCTGGGGCTGGCCGGGGCGGTGGCGCAAGGGCTGTTTCGCAACCCGCTGGCCGATCCGTATTTGTTGGGCAGTGCTTCGGGTGCTTCGCTGGGCGTGGGCACCTATTGGAGCTTGTGGGGTGGCAGTGCCTGGGCCATGAACGGATGGATGGGGTTGGGCCTGACCGGCGCAGCCTTCGTGGGCGCGGTGTTGGCGGTGCTCTTGACCTTGCTCTTGGCGCGTGGCGTGCAGCAGACCTTGCGCCTGCTGTTGGCGGGGGTGGTGGTCGGCGTGGTGCTGGGCGCCGTGACGTCGATGATGTCTTTGCTGCAGCCTCAGGTGCAGCAGGCCATGCAGGGCTTCATGCTGGGCTCCACCGCTTTTGTGAGCTGGGCGGCCTGCGCCACCATGGCCTCGGTGTTGGTGGTGGGCGTGGTGCTGGCCTGGGCGTTTGCCCGCGTGCTGGACGCTTTGACGCTGGGCGAAGCCACGGCGCAAAGCCTGGGCGTGCCCTTGCGCTGGGCGCGCATGGTGCTGGTGGGCGTGATTTCGCTGGCCACAGGGGCTGCCGTGGCGCACATCGGTCTGGTGGCCTTTGTGGGGCTGGCTGCACCGCACCTGGTGCGCACCTTGGTGCGCAGCACCCACGCGTGGCATGTGTGCTTGGCAGCCCTCGTGGGCGGGGCCTTGCTGGCCTTGGCCGATGTGATGGCCCGCGTTCTGTTTGCCCCACAAGAATTGCCTGTGGGCATGCTGACGGCGGTCTTGGGTGGTGCTTACCTGCTGTGGCGGGTTTACCGAGGTTCGGGGGGCGCGCGATGAACGCCTTGCCCCTCAACCCTGCTTTGCAAACTCGTGACCTGCGTGTGCAGCTCGGTGGTCGCCCTGTGCTGAACGGCATCGACTTGCAGATCCAGACCGGGCGCTGGACTTGTGTGGTCGGCCCCAATGGCGCGGGCAAGTCCACCTTGCTCAAGGCACTGGCGGGCCTGCTGCCGCACACCGGTCAGGTGCATTGGCAAGGGCAGGCGCTTGAGACGCTGTCGGGCCGCGAACGTGCGCTGCAACTGTCTTGGTTGGGCCAAGGCGAAGCCAGCACGATGGATTTGCGCGTGTGGGATGTGGCCATGTTGGGCCGCCTGCCGCACCAAGCTTGGCTGGGCGCGCCCACCGACAAAGACGCCCAGATGGTCGAGGCCGCCCTCAAGGCCACACAGGCTTGGGACTGGCGTGAGCGCACGTTGGGTGAACTGTCGGGTGGCGAGCGCCAGCGCGTGCTGCTGGCCCGCGCCATGGCTGGCAATGCGCCGGTGATGCTGATGGACGAACCCCTGGCCAACCTCGACCCGCCGCACCAGGTGGACTGGCTGGAGCAGGTCCATTGCCTGATCGCCCAAGGCACCACGGTGGTGAGCGTGTTGCACGAGATCGGCATGGCCTTGCATGCCGACGAAGTCATTGTTCTGGACCAAGGCCGCGTGCTTCACCACGGCGCTTGCAGCGACCCGGTCACCCATGCGGCCATCGAATCGGTGTTCAACCGCCGCATCCGCATCCGAGCGCTGGACGGCCAATGGCTTGTTTTGCCGCACAGGGTCGCTCATTGACTGGCCGCTAGAATCTGATCCATGGAACTCAAAATCGTCGTTTACTCCAAGTCCGCATGCCCCCAATGTGAGTCCGCCAAAATGGTGCTCAAAACCAAGTCGCTGGCTTTTGAAGAAGTCAAAATCGACAGCGAAGAAGAGCGCATGGCGTTCTACGAAAAATGCGGTCCGTCGGTGCGCCAGATGCCCCAGATCTTCATCAACGATCAACGCGTGGGTGGTTTGGCCGGCTTGCAGGCGGCCTTGGCGCAGCTCGGCCGCTGAGCCTTACTTTTTGGGTTTGGCTGGCGAAGCGGCTTTCTTGGCCGGTGCGCTGGCCTTGCCTGTTTCTTCCAGACACATCAAAGTGTCCACATGGGCCATGAAGCGGCTGAGGTAGTCCGCTGAGGCATCGCGCATCAAGCCCAGTGAGCGCAAGACCAACATGTGCGAGTTGATGGGGCCCGCGTTTTGTGGCGCTTGGGCAATGGCTTGCCTGACCTGTTTTTGCACGCTGATTTGGCTCAGCTGTTTTTTGAACTGCTGGACCTTGGGGCTTTCTGCACGCCAAGCGTTGGTTTTCAGGACAGGCCCTGCGGGTGCGGCCAAGCTGCCTTGCACCGCGGGGGCATGTCGGGCCATGTCGCTGAGCAAGGCCGCAAAGGGTGAAGGCGAAGGCGAAGGCGAGGGCGCTTGCCGCGCCGTGCTGGACGGTTGGGGGGCCGCGTCCAGTCTGCGCTTGAATTGCACCAAAGCCTTGTTCAATTTCTCGTTCAGCAGCGCTTGCGCTGGCCCGCTGTGTCCGCCAGAGCGTTTGGCCAGTGCCTCGATGTAATGCCAGCCAACCGCATCAAAGCGCGCAGCCCCGGCCACCCGAAGCGACTCCAGCAGGGCCATGGGGGCAACGTTGGGGGCTGACAGCTCGGACCAGGCTGGGTTCATGGCTTGCTGGCGTTCGTTGATTTGGGCACCGGGGCCATTTCCACACGCCGATTCTGGGCGCGGGTTTTCTCGTTGCTGTTGGCCACCAGTGGCTGTTCTTGCCCAAAGGCTGCGGCAAACAGCATGGATGAGGGCATGCCTTCTTCGATCAGGGTGCGCGTCACCGTCAAAGCACGTTGGGCCGACAGCTCCCAGTTGTCTTCGAATTGGCGGTTGCGGCTCTTGATGGACTGGTCATCGGTGAAGCCGCTGACCATCAGCATTTCGTCACGCGTTTGAAGGTAACTGCGCAGCGGCACCACCAAGCTTTTGAGCAGCTTGCGGCCCTCGGGTTCGAGCTTGTCGGAGTTCAGTTCAAACAAGAGCTTGCCGCTGATGCCGATGCGGCCATTGTTCAAAGTGATGCGCCCACTGGCCAGCGGAACGGCCAAGGCTTTTTCCAGGGTCAGGCGTTTTTGTTCCTCGACCTGGCGTTTTTCAACCTCGGCTTCTAGGCGTGTAGCCATGTCCAGCTGCGCGGCCATGACGCCCACCAGCAAGAGCACAAAGGCGCCCAGCAGGCCGGTCATCAGATCGGCAAACGAGATCCAGACCGGCGAGGTGGACTCGACGTCTGCGTCGTTGTCCAGCATCAAGCGGCTCCCTCATGGGCCTGGGCAGCGCGGGCTTGCAGCGTTTCCAGCACGTCTTTTTGCGAGGTGATGCTCAGGTCGATGATCTCGCGGGCTTGGGCCACGTAGTAGGCCAGTTGCTCGTCGCTGCGGGTCATGGACTTGTCGATCGCTTGTTCGATGCGCTGCAGGTTGCCCATGAGCTTTTCGTTGCTCTCGTTGAACGAGCGCACCGCAAAGGCGAAGGTCTCGCCCAAGCTGGCCACGTCCACCGCGCTGGCGGTCACTTGCGCGGCGATATCGCCCAGCTTGGCCGACTCGCTGCTCACGTGGGCGATGAACTGGCTGTTGGCTTGGTTCAAGGTGGCGGCCGATGAGCTGACCAGGTTGTCGATCACGCTGCGTTGTTCGGTCGATGCATGGTTGATCGCATCCAGCAAATGGCTGAGCGTGTCCAGGATGCGGGTGCGCTCTTCGAGCAGGGCGTTGTCGCGTGCCACGCTGACCGAGATTTCTTGGCGCAGCTGGCCAATGACTTCGGCGGCGGCCTTGGGCGCTTGCGAAGCGGTTTCGATCAGGCGGGTGATGGGGTCTTCCAGCGCCGTGCCCAAAGTGCTCAGGTGCGCGGTCACGGTGGTTTGCAACTCGCTCAAGCGGGCCACGGCGGCTTGGCCGCGCGCGTCTTCGGCCTCGCGCAGGGCCGACAGCTCGGTGCGCAGCAATGCGCTGAGCTCTTCCGAGCGCTGCGTGTGCTGCGCCGCCCATTGCGCTTCCGAGTCGATGCGCGCACGCATCAACTCTTCGCTGCTGGCCATGAGGCGGGTGACCTCGGCCAGGGTTTGCGTGGCCTGCGTCTGGGTGTGGGTGGTGATCGCTTGCGCGGTCTGGGCCAAGGTGTCGCAGATGGCTTGCTGCTGCGCCAGGGTTTGGCTGCCCGAGGCTTGCCACTGGCTGCTCAGCGATGCGGCCATCTGTTCGAGCGAGGCTTTCCATGCCTCCAGGCGCTGCTGGTCGGCGCTGCCTTGCTGGCTTTGCTGCTCGGCCTGGGCGGTTTGCATTTGGGCCAGCAGCGATTGGCTGCGTTGCGCAAAGGTCTGGCTGAAGCCGTCAAGCGTCTGGCCCACGCGCTCGAGCATGCCGGTGCTGCTGGTTTCGTGTTGGGCCAGGGCGGTGCTGTAGGTCTGCGCCACGCCCGCAGCGGTGGCGCTGAACTGTGCGTTGAGCTCGGCCAGCTGTTGCTGGGTGTTTTGCAGGAGCTGCTGGTTCATGTGCTGCGCCTGCTCGGCCATCTGCGTCATGGTCGCTTGCACCACGGGGCGGATGCCGTCGCTGGCCACTTGCATGCTCTGGCTCAGGCTGGTGCGCAGCGATTGGTCCACCGATTGCGCCAGGCCCGTGTAGGCCGTGTGCACTTCTTGGTGGAAGCTTTTTTGATTGGCCATCAAGCGTTCATTGATCTGCTCGCTGGTCTGGGCCATCTGCACCATCATGGCCTGCAGCTGCGTGACCACTTGGGGCAAGGCTTGCGATTGTTGCTGCAAGGCCTTGAAGGTTTCCTGCCGCTGGTGCGTGAGCGAGAAGCCGCGCAGGCTGCTGGTGATGCAGCTGTCCAGCGTTTGGCTCGCTTGGGCGCGTTCGCGGCGGGCCAGGCTGCTCATCAGGCCGAGCATGGCCGAGGTGGCCACACCGGCCACCGAGGTGCCAAAGGCCAGGCCCAGGCCTTTGATGGGCTCGGAGAATGCAGCGCGGATGCCCGCCACGTTGCTGGAGCCTTCCAGGGCGAAGACCGCGCCATTGAGCGTGACCACCATGCCCAAAAAAGTGCCCAGCATGCCGAGCATGACCAGCAGGCCCACCAGATAGGGCGTGAGCGCCGGTCCGGGCAAGCCTTGGCGTTCGCCTTCAATGCGTTGGCGCACGGCGTTTTGCAAGCTGGCGGGCAGGGTGATCAGCCAGTCGCTCAGGTTTTGCAAGTCGGCAGGGATGTCGCTCAGTGCCTGGTTCAGTGCGCGGGTGGCATCGCGGTAATGGCGCAGCTCCAGTGCGGCAAACACATAGACCGCGCCAATGACGGCGGTCATCACCAGCACCAAAAAGTGGCTGCTGGCCACAGCGGCCGCGACCCACAGGACGGCCAGTGCGCCAAGCCCGAAGGCGATCAGGAACGAATGTCGGCTCAGACGGTTCATGGGGGAGACGTACTTTCTTGGTTGAATGCTTCAAGCAGGCCCAGGGCCGGTTGCAGCCGGGTGTCCAGCTCGGCCAGCAAGGCGGTGCGCAGTTGCTGGCGCCACGGCAAGAGCCAGGCATCGGGCTTGAGGGGCGGCGCGTTGGCGTCTTCGGCGCTGGCTTCGGACTGCTTTTTGAGGTGTTGTTTGAGGGCTAGCGCAAAGCGTTTTTCAAGCAGCTTGGGCACTTTGCCCAAGAGCATCGCTTCGCGTTCGCTGAGGATGTTTTCAAAGCTGGCGTCCAGTGCCGCCAGTTGCTGCAAGGCCGTTGTGCTTTTGGCCAGTTGCCCGCGCATTTGCGCGCGCAGGGTGCGCACTTGGGTTTCCATCTGGCGCTGGTGCGCCGTGTAAAACCGCCGGTAGGGCTCAAACGCGATCTTGGGCTCCAGCGGCTCGTCCAGTTTGGCCGGTGGCATCTCGATGCGCGCCAGGCCCGTACCCGAGGGCGCGCCTTGTGCGATGGATTGTTCCAGCGCAGCTTTGACTTTGTCGAAGTGCCGTGTCAAGGCCTCCTGCGTCATCACCCCCGCGCGGCGCTGGTGTGCAGCCAAGGGCTGCTCAGCATGTGGCTCGGGGTTGAGCAAGCCGTGCAGGGCAATCGCCTGGCGAAAGTCCAGCCAGTCGCCCAGTTTCTGGCCGACATCCTCCGTGACCTGGACAGCATCGAGCATGGCGTTTTCACTCAGAAAATGCACAAGCTTGGAACTGTGGATGTGGGCACGCGGCAGGGCTCGCGTCATGGACGTGTCGGGTTGGCGTTGGATGGCAAAGCTGGGCGCTTTCAAGAAGATGGGCCGGTGTGCCCGCGTCAGGTGACGGTCTTGCAAGCGGAAGGGGGTGTGCCGGTCAGGGCACGGGTCGCTCAAAGCGACCCTGTTATGGGTGGTGATTTTACCCGCCGACAGAGCCACCCAAGGGCTCCATTCGAGTTCCAAAGTACGCTGAAAGGCGAGCTGGTTTCAAGTCGTTTTGGGCTTGAAATCGCAGCAAGCCGCCACCGCGCATTGCGTGCATAGCGGTTTGCGCGCTTGGCACACATAGCGACCGTGCAGGATCAACCAGTGGTGCGCATCCACCAAATACTTGGCGGGAATGCGTTTGAGCAATTTGAGCTCTACCGCCAAAGGCGTTTTGCCTGGGGCCAGCCCAGTGCGGTTGCCCAGACGAAAGATGTGCGTGTCCACCGCCATGGTCGGCTCGCCAAAAGCCGAATTGAGCACCACATTGGCCGTTTTGCGGCCCACGCCGGGCAGGGCTTCCAAGGCTTCACGGGTGCGGGGCACTTGGCCGTCGTGCTGCTCCACCAGAATGCGGCAGGTCTCCAACAGGTGCTTGGCTTTGCTGTGGAAAAGGCCAATGGTCTTGATGTAACTCTCCAAACCGGCCAGCCCCAGGTCCAGGATTTTTTGAGGCGTGCCCGCCACAGGGAACAATTTGCGCGTGGCCTTGTTCACCCCCACGTCGGTGGCCTGTGCCGAGAGCAACACGGCCGCCAGCAACTCGAACACGCTGGTGTATTCCAGCTCGGTCACGGGCATGGGGTTGGCGGCTTGCAGGGTGGCAAAGAAGCTTTCAATCTGTGCGGGTTTCATGAGGGTCAAAAGTAGGTGTGCAGATGTTGGCAAAATGTCGGCCAAGTCAACACGGGAAGATACACCATGCCTTTGCAGTTCGCAGACCGCCTGAACAACGTCGAAACCTCCGCCATCCGTGAGCTGTTCAAGCTTTTGGGCAAGCCCGGCATCATCAGCTTTGCCGGGGGCTTTCCTGACAGCGCCATGTTTGACGTGGAGGGCATCCGCGAAGCCAGCAATGCCGCCCTGAGCCAAGACCCCGGCGCAGCCCTGCAATACGGCGCAACAGAAGGCTTTGGCCCCCTGCGCGAGCAACTGGCCCACTTCATGGGCCAAAAGGGCGCGAAAGACGTGGCCGCCGACCAGCTGATCGTGACCACCGGCAGCCAGCAGGCGCTGGACTTGATCGGCAAAACCATGATCAGCCCCGGTGACAAGGTGATCGTGGAAGGCCCGACATTCCTCGCCACCATTCAGTGCTTCCGTTTGTATGGGGCCGAACTCATCAGCGCCCCGGTGGACGGCCAGGGTGTGAAGACCGACGAGCTGGAAAAGCTGATCGCCGAGCACCAACCGAAGTTTGTGTATTTGATCCCCACCTTTGGCAACCCCAGCGGTGCCTTGCTCAGCGCCGAGCGCCGCCAACAGGTGCTGGAAATGGCCGTCAAGCACCAGACCCTGATCGTCGAAGACGACCCTTATGGTGATTTGTATTTTGGCGAAGCACCACCACCCAGTCTGCTGGCCATGAGCGCATCGGTGCCCGGCAGCCGTGAGCTGCTGGTGCATTGCGGGTCTCTGTCCAAAGTGCTGTCGCCTGGCCTGCGTGTGGGCTGGATGGTGGCCCCCGCCGAATTGCTGGCCCGCGCCACCATGTGCAAACAGTTCAGTGACGCCCATACCAGCACCTTTGCCCAGGCCACGGCCGCGCAATACCTGTTGGCGGGTCGCATGCCGGCCACGCTGGACAAAGTGCGTGCCGTTTATGCCCAACGCGCCCAAACCATGGGCGACGCGCTGCGCCGCGAATTGGGCGATGCGGTCGAGTTTGTGCAGCCCCAAGGCGGCCTGTTCGTTTGGGCACGCCTGACGGGCGCAGGTGGCAAGGTGGCTGACGGCAATGTGTTTGCCAAACGCGCCATCGAGCAAGGCGTGGCCTTCGTGCCGGGCACGCCATTCTTCTGCGCCAATCCCGACCATGCCACCTTCCGCCTGAGCTTTGCCACCGTGGGCGAAGACAAGATCCTGGAGGGCGTATCCCGCCTGGCCAAAGCGCTGTGAGCTTGGTCTTGTAGGAGCCCACCCCCGTGGGCGATTTTGAGCACACCGACACACCATGCAATCGCCCACGGGGTGGGCTCCTACAAAAACCAGCATTGGCCTCGTAGGAGCCCACCCCGTGGGCGGTCAGCGCCAGCGGCCCCAAGGCATTGCCCAAGAGCTTGGGCTGTGGTCAACCCTGAAACACCATGAACAACGAACTGTGTATCACCGTCAATGGCACCGAAGTCTGGCTCCAGGGGCAGGGCGACGTAGTCATCCTCATGCTGCACGGCTGGCCCGACACCCGTGCGCTTTGGGACGGCACCGTGGCCGCTTTGCAAGACCGCGCCACCTGCGCCCGCCTGACGCTGCCGGGTTTTGAAACCGGCCCCTCTGCCACCAGCTTGGATGACATGTGCCAGCTGCTGCGCCAGATCGTGGACCGGATCAGCCCTGGCAAAGCCGTGACCCTGATGCTGCACGACTGGGGTTGCATTTTTGGTTATGAGTTCGCCATGCGCCACGCAGAGCGAGTGGCCCGCGTGGTGGCGGTGGATGTGGGGGACCACAATTCAGGCGCCTTGCTGCGCAGCTGGGGCACCAAGGAAAAACTGTCTGTGATGGGCTACCAGGTCTGGCTGGCCCTGGCGTGGAAGTTAGGTGGTAACTTGGGCACCCGAATGACCCGCGCCATGGCGCGCTGGCTGCGTTGCCCGACCGACCCAGAGCGCATCACCCACAAGATGAACTACCCCTACGCCATGCAGTGGTTCGGCACAGCGGGTGGATTCAAAGGCGCGGCTCAAATTCAGTTGCCCATGCCGCTCCTGTTTGTCTATGGTGAGCGCAAGCCCTTCATGTTCCATTCCGCCCAATGGCTTGAAAAAATTGCCGCCACGCCCGGCAGTGCGGTGCAGGGCTTGCCCTGCGGGCATTGGGTCATGATTTCACGGCCCGAAGCATTTCATGCGCGTGTGCGGGCTTGGCTTTGGGCCGAGTTGTGAAGCGAGGCGTGAGGCGTGAAGTGAGGGCGCAAGCATGAAACCCGACGATCTGATGAAGCTGGTCAGTACGCCCATGCCCTTTGGCAAACACAAGGGCACGTTGATCGCCGACTTGCCCGGTCACTACCTCAACTGGTTTGCGCGGGAAGGCTTTCCCAAAGGCGAGGTCGGCCAGTTGTTGCGGCTTATGCAAGAGATCGACCACAACGGCCTGAGCGATTTGCTCAAGCCCCTGCGTACCCCACGGTGAGCCTGATCACTCCTGCCCGTACATGATGTTGATGCGGGCCACGTATTTGGACGCCCCGGCACCCACCTGACGGCCTTCGTGCACCACCGAATGGGGGCCAAAGCCGTGGCGAAAGAACAGGGCAGAGCCCTTGCGGGGCAACACATCGACCCCGCTGCCATCGGGCCTGAACAGCCGGGTGCAACCACAGCTCACGCCGTCTTCCGGGCCATTGAGGTAAAGAATCATGGTCAGGCCCGAGCGCACGCTGTTGCCCCATTGCAACATGTCTCGGCGGTCTTCGCTCAGGCTATAGCCGGGCCATTCGCCGTCCACATGGCGGTTGAACACGTCGTTGGCGTCGTAGCGGTACATGTTCAGGCGCTGGCTGAGCAAGCCGTAAAGGGGTTGGCCATCGATGCTGGGGGGCAGCAGGTGCCGCATGCGGCTCATCAAAGGGTCGAGCAACCGGTCGTCGGCCACCCAATGCACCGATTTGTTCATGCGCATGCCCGGGGGCGTCTGGATGCCGGGGGCTTCGTCGCGGTAGCCCAGCAGTTCGCTGGCGGTGACGATGGCATCGGCTTCTTCGGGCGTGATCAACTCTGAAATCTCAAACGCCAGCAAGCCACCGAGTTCAATGTCGTGGCGGACCGATTTCAGGCTGGTTTGCGTTTTCAGTTGCAGCGCACGGGGGCTGCTGCTGAAGGCATGAATCGGCGTCATGGGCACCACGCCGCCCATGGGCAAGGAGCCGGGCATGTAGGCCACGGCCCAATGGGGCGGCCAGTCTTGCTGGGCCTCGTGGTCGTGGCTGATGGTGTCGAGTGTGGGGGATACGGTGCAGTTCATGGCCGTGGCGGGTGAGTCAGGGTGAGGGTGATTTACCACTGGCCGATGTTGGGCATGGACACCCAGGGCTCGGCCGGAGGCAGGGGGGCGCCGCTTTGCAGCAGCTCAATGGAAATGTGGTCGGGTGAGCGCACAAAGGCCATATAGCCATCACGGGGCGGCCGCACGATCTGCACGCCGTGGTCTTGCAGCCGTTGGCAGGTGGCATAAATGTCGTCCACGGCGTAGGCCACATGACCGAAGTTGCGGCCTTGTGTGTAGGACGATTCGTCCCAGTTGTGGGTCAGCTCGATTTGCGCCTGGCTGTCGCCGGGGGTGGCCAGAAAAGCCAGCGTGAAGCGGCCACTGGGCACATCGAATTGCCGCAGCAATTGCAGCCCCAGCGCATCCCGGTAAAAGCGCAGCGATGCGTCGAGGTCTGCGACCCGGACCATGGTGTGCAGGTATTTCATGGCTTGGGTCTGCCGATCACTTGGTTTTGAGCACCCACAGGGCCAGCTTTTGGGCATCGCCTGCGGACAGTTGGCTTTGGGGCGGCATGGCCATCTGACCCCACTTGCCCTTGCTGCCTTGGCGAATGCTCTGGATCAGCTGGTCTTTGGCGTCGGCTTGGTCTGCGTATTTGGCGGCCACATCCTTGAATGCCGGTCCGACCAGGGCGCTGGCCATGGCGTGGCAGCCCGTGCAGCCGTTTTTCTTGGCCAGCGCTTCATTGGCCCAGCTGTGGCTGCCCAGCAGCAAGCCAGCGGTCAAAAGGAATGCGGTTTTCATTCAACGCCCCAGGTTTTTGAGCAAATCGGGCTGGACGATTTCGATCCAGTAACCGTCGGGGTCCTTGATGAAGGCGACGTCTTTCATCTTGCCTTGGTCGGGGCGTTTCACATAGCTCACCTGGTTTTCGTCAAACCAGGACACGGCCGCAGCCAAGTCAGGCACAGAAAAGCAGATGTGGCCAAAGCCTTGGGGCTGGGCGTTGCCGTCGTGGTATTTGAAGTCCGGGTCGCTTTCGGTGCCCCAGTTGTGGGTCAACTCCAGGATGCCGCGCTGGCTGAAGGTCCAGGCGGTGCGCTCACCTTCGTCGCTGGGTGGGGTGTCGCCGCTTTGGCGGTGCAGAAAATACAGCGAGAACTTCATCTCGGGAAAATCCAGCTTGCGCAGCACCAGCATGCCCATGATGCGGGTGTAAAAGTCGAGGCTGACCTGCGGGTCCTTGATGCGCAGCATCGAGTGGTTGAACACAAAGCCGCGTGTCTGTTCGGGGGTGGTGGGACTCACGCCGGGCAGGTTTTCTGTGCGAAAGGTCATGGCAAAAGGATGGATGAAATAAGGAATGGGATGGCTGACAGACTCGCCGCGCACGGCGCGTGGCAAGGCATCTGGCAATCGCTCCGATCGCCAGGTCAGTGCAGTGATGAGATGAATTACCTGCCCACTGCCGCGAGCATCTTTGGGGGCAAATGAGCCTCCTCAATGCGCGGGTGCAAGTTGGCAACGCTTTGCTGCTGTGGGGGTTGGAGCTGCTTTTCCAGGTTCATCATCGAGCGGTGCAGGTACCGCATGCTGGTCACCCGCAGGAAAGAGGCGAAGTTGGGCACCTCGCCCCGGTGCGCCATGATTTCTTCGTGAAATTTGGCAATCAGGGCATTGGTGGTGCAGCCTTCTTCTTCGGCCATTTCGGCCAGGATGTCCCAGACCATGTTTTCCAGCCGGATGCTGGTCAGCACGTTTTTGATGCGCACCGTGCGTGAGCGTTGCTCATACTGGATGGGGTCAGCTTTGACAAAATATTCACACATGGTGCGCTCCTGTGACTACAGCAATCTGGGACATCTTGGGTGGCGCTTTCAGCTCAAAGCGCTTTTTCGGTCATCAATTTGGCGATCTGATCGGCCTGGCGGATGGCCAGCGTCACGATCGTCAAAGTGGGGTTTTCTGCGCCGCCAGTGGTGAACTGGCTGCCGTCGCTGACAAACAGGTTGCTGATGTCATGCGATTGTCCCCATTTGTTGACCACCCCGTCTTCGGGTCTGGCGCTCATGCGACAAGTACCCATGTTGTGGGTGGACGGGTAGGGTGGCGTGCGGAAAGTCTTGATGGCCCCGGCCGCGCCGTAAATGCGTTCGGCCTGTGTGAAGGCATGGTTGCGCATGGCGATGTCGTTGTCATGGTCATCAAAGTGGACGTTGGGCGCGTAGTTGCCGTACTGGTCCTTGACGTTCTTGTTGAGCGTGACGCGGTTGGTTTCGCGGGGCATGTCTTCACCCACCAGCCACATACCGGCCAGGTTGGTGTAGTGGTCCATCCACCAGGCAAATTCAGGGCCCCAGCCACCGGGGTTCAGGAAGGCGGCCATGAAGGGGATACCCAGCGACAGGGTTTCCAGCTCGTAACCGCCTACGAAACCGCGGCTGGGGTTGTGGTGTGCTTCGTCGCGCACGATACCGGCCATGGTGGTGCCCCGGTACATGTGGACCGGATTCTTGAAAGCTGCATACACCGAGCCGGTCATGTGGCGCATGTAGTTGCGGCCAACTTGGCCCGAAGAGTTGGCCAGGCCGTCCTTGAACTTGCTGGACTCGGACATCAACAACAGGCGAGGCGTTTCGATGGCGTTACCAGCCACGCAGACCACACGGGCTTTTTGGCGCTGTTCCTTGCCGTCCTTGTCGAAATACACCACGCCGGTCACTTTGCCTGCGGCGTTGTGCTCGATGCGGGTGACGTGCGATTGGGGGCGCAGCTCAAAATTGCCCGTGGCTTCAGCCTTGGGAATCTCGGTGTACAGCGTGGACCATTTGGCACCGCTCTTGCAGCCCTGGAAGCAAAAGCCCAGCTGCATGCAGCGCCCGCGACCATCGCGGGGCTGGCTGTTGATGGCCATGTTGCCGGTGTGCACTTCCTTGTAGCCGAGCTTGGTGGCACCGGCGTGCATGACCTTGAAGTTGTTGTTGCCGGGCAGGCCGGGGATGCCGTTGGTGCGGGTCACGCCCATTTTGTTTTCGGCTTTGGCGTAGTAAGGCGCCAGCTCGTCCAGTGTCACGGGCCAGTCGAGCAGGTTGGCGCCAGTCACATTGCCGTAGACGGTTTTGGTGCGGAATTCGTGCTCTTGAAAGCGCAGCGAGGCACCGGCCCAGTGGGTGGTGGTGCCGCCCACGGTTTTGCAGATCCAGGCGGGCAGACCTGCAAAGTCTTTGGCCACGCGCCAGGAGCCCGAAGTGGTGCGGGCGTCCAGCCAGGCCAGCTGGCTGAACGACTTCCATTCGTCGTTGATGAACGATTCTTGCGATTGGCGTGCGCCCGCTTCGAGCGACACCACCTTGATGCCTTTTTGGCACAGTTCGTTGGCCAATGTGCCGCCGCCTGCGCCTGAACCAATGATGACGACCACGGAGTCGTCATTGAAATCAAATTTAGCCATGTCAATCCTCTGTATTCGGTGGGGGATAAATGCGATGTGCAGCCGGGATCAGCCCATGTAGGGTGGTGGGCTGGCTTCTTTGGACGGGGCGGGCAACCATTTCAGGTCCTGAAATCCGCGGGTGATGTAGCCGCCTTTTTCCCAGGCCGAGCCGGGGTAGCCGAACACCGCATAGGCCATGTCGTTGTCATAAAGGGACGTGACGCACTGGCCGCGCACGGTGGCAAAAAACGCCGTGCCTTCCATGCTCAACACCAGCTCGTATTGCTGCTTGGCGCTGGCCTTGCCAAAGTTGCCACCGGTGGATTTGTTCAGGTATGCCACGCCGTCCTGAAGCATCTTGGCCGCGCCTGCGTCACCAGCGGCCTTGGCGTCCAGGTCTTTGGACAGCAAGGCATAGACTGCATCGGGCAGTTTTTTGTGGGGGGAACAACACCCGGCCCATGGCCATCAGGGTCTGGCCCTCGGCGGTGGAGAGTTTTTTCAGCTCCAGCGCCCAGGCGGTGGACGGGGCCAAAGCTGCGAGCATGGTGCCCGAAGCGAGGCTGCCAAACAGCAGGCCGGACCCTTTGAGGAAATCGCGGCGGGCCAAAGGCATGTTGACTTTGCGGACAACGCCGCTTTCTTCGTCGCAGCCAGCGGCTTCGACATTCTGGGTGATGGGTATGACGCGCATGAAAGTCTCCGTTGATGTGGATGTCTTTGCATGGTTTGCAAAGTACAGGTCCAGTATTTCAGCGGAGGCCCATCAGCGGGTGATAGCTGGCTACTTACAAAGCGCCAAACCCTCAGGGTTTACACGGAGAATCAGTCACTTGCATGACTGATTTTGGGGTTGATCAGGGCTTAACGACTTCCAGCAAGCGGTCCAGACCGCCTTCGTTGATGGCGACCATGGCCTGCTCGCGCACCTTGGGTTTGGCGTGGTAGGCCACCGACAAACCCGCGGCACCCATCATCGGCAGGTCGTTGGCGCCGTCGCCCATGGCGATGCACTCGTGGGGCTCAATGCCCATCAGCGAAGCCACTTCGAGCAAGGTGCGGCGCTTTTCTGCACCGTCGCAGATGTCGCCCCAGCTTTGCATGACCAGGCCGCCCGTGAGTTCGCCATTGACGATCTCAAGCCGGTTGGAGCGGGCGAAGTCGATGTTCAGGCGGGCTTTGACGCGGTCGGCAAAGAAGGTGAAACCGCCGGACACCAGCAACACCTTCATGCCCGCTTTCTGGTAAGCGGCAATCAGCTCGGCCGCGCCGGGGTTGATCTTCAGGCGCTCGGTGTAGACACGTTCCATGTCGGCCAGCGTCACGCCCTTGAGCAGGGCCAGGCGGCGGCGCAAGCTTTCTTTGAAGTCGGTGATCTCGCCGCGCATGGCGGCCTCGGTGATGGCCGCCACCTCGGCTTTGCGGCCCACGGCATCGGCGATCTCGTCGATGCACTCGATGCTGATGAGCGTGGAGTCCATGTCAAACGCGATCAACTTGAACTTTGACAAAGACAGCGGGGCGGCAAAGCCCTGAATGGCGAGGCCGGGGGCAAATTCTGTGGCGTTGGCGTTGGCGTTGGCGTTGGCGTTGGTCATGATTCAGGATTATCGAAGATCGTTGACGGATTCAGGCAGGGGCCGTTTCGGTTTTGGGCTGCCCCAAACTCCGCAGCACATCCCGCACCATCTGTGCCCGCGCCTTGGGGTCGGGCAGTTCGCGCTCGATGCGGATTTTGTCGTTGCCCGCCAGCTTGATGTGTTTGTTCTTTTGGATCAGGCCAATGATGGCCATCGGGTCCACCGGTGGGTTGGGCTTGAATGTGATCTGGATGACACCCGGTGCGGCGTCGACCTTGATGACGCCATAGGGCTGCGTCAGCACGCGCAGGCGGTGCACGTCGACCAGGGTCTGCGCCTGCGGGGGCAGTTTGCCAAAGCGGTCCACCAGTTCTTCGAGCAGGGCGTCGATCTGGTCGCTGGTTTTGGCGGTGGCCAATTTTTTGTAAAAGCTCAGGCGAAGGTGCACGTCGCCGCAATAGTCGTTGGGCAGCAGGGCGGGGGCGTGCAGGTTGATGTCGGTGGTGGCCGTGAGTGGGTTGAGCAAGTCGGGCTCTTTGCCTGCTTTGAGGCTGCGCACCGCTTCGGACAGCATTTCGTTGTAGAGCTGAAAACCCACTTCGAGCATGTTGCCGCTCTGGTTTTCGCCCAGCACCTCGCCCGCGCCACGAATTTCCAGGTCGTGCATGGCCAAGTAAAAGCCGCTGCCCAACTCTTCCATTTGCTGGATCGCGTCGAGCCGCTGAGCGGCCTGTTTGGTCAGGCCTTCGATCTCGGGCACCATCAAATAGGCATAGGCTTGGTGGTGTGAGCGGCCCACGCGCCCGCGCAGCTGGTGCAGCTGGGCCAGGCCGAACTTGTCGGCGCGGCTGATGACGATGGTGTTGGCCGTGGGCACGTCGATGCCGGTCTCGATGATGGTCGAGCACAGCAAGATGTTGTAGCGCTGGGCCACAAAGTCGCGCATGACTCGCTCCAGCTCGCGCTCGGGCATTTGGCCGTGGGCCACGGCGATGCGGGCTTCGGGCAGGATTTCTTCGAGCTTTTGCTTGCGGTTCTCGATGGTCTCGACCTCGTTGTGCAAAAAGTAGCACTGGCCGCCTCGCTTGAGTTCGCGCAGCACCGCCTCGCGGATCACGCCCGTGCCTTCGTTGCGCACAAAGGTTTTGATGGCCAAGCGGCGTTGCGGCGCGGTGGCAATCACGCTCAGATCGCGCAGGCCCTCCAGCGCCATGCCCATGGTGCGGGGGATGGGGGTGGCGGTGAGTGTGAGCACATCGACCTCGGCCCGCAGGCCTTTCATGGCCTCTTTGTGGCGCACACCAAAGCGGTGTTCCTCGTCGATGATGAGCAGGCCCAGGTCGTGGAATTTGGTGGATTCGCTCAGCAGCTTGTGCGTGCCCACCACGATGTCCACCGTGCCGTCGGCAATGCCTTTGAGGGCGGCGGTGACTTCTTTGCCTGACCTGAAGCGCGAGACTTCGGCCACCTTGACGGGCCATTTGGCAAAGCGGTCTTTGAGCGTTTGGTAATGCTGCTCAGCCAACAGTGTGGTGGGGGCCAGAATGGCGACTTGCTTTCCCCCCGTGACGGCCACAAAAGCAGCCCGCAGCGCGACCTCGGTCTTGCCAAAACCCACATCGCCACAGACCAAGCGGTCCATGGGGCGGGGGCTGATCATGTCTTGAATGACGCAGTGGATGGCGGCCTTTTGGTCGGCGGTTTCTTCAAATCCGAAGTCGTTGGCAAAGGTTTCGTAGTCTTGCGGGCTGTAGCGGAAAGGGTGGCCCTCGCGCGCGGCGCGGCGGGCGTAGATATTAAGCAACTCGGCGGCGGCGTCGCGCACCTGCTCGGCGGCGCGTCGTTTGGCTTTTTCCCACTGGCCCGAGCCCAGCTTGTGCAGCGGCGCTTCGTCAGCGCTCACGCCTGTGTAGCGGCCAATCAGTTGCAGCTGGCTCACGGGTACATAGAGCGTGGCTTTGTCGGCGTATTCCAGGTGCAAAAACTCTTGCAGGGCGGGCGTGCCGTCTTCGTTTTTCTGGCCCATGTCCATGTTGACCAGACCCCGGTAGCGGCCGATGCCGTGCGCGCTGTGCACCACCGGGTCGCCCACATTCAGCTCGCTCAGGTCTTTGATCAGCGCTTCGACGTCGCTGACCTGTTCCTGCTTCTTGCGGCGGCGGGTGACCGCCCCGGCCGCGAAGAGTTCGGTTTCGGTGACCAGGTCGATGTTGTGCTCGAACCAATGGAAACCGCTGACCAGTGCAGCGGTGGCCATGCCGACTTTTTCGTCGCTGGTCAAAAAATCTTCGAGGCTGTCAAAGACGGGTGGCGTGAGGCCGCTGGAGCGCACGAAGTCGAGCAGGCTTTCGCGGCGGCCATCGCTCTCGGCCAAGATGAGCACCCGGCTGGCACTGCTGCGGATGTGCGCTTGCAAGCGTGACAACGGGTCTTCGGCACCGCGCACCACCGTCAGCTCGGGCAGGGGCTGGGCCAGGGTGTTGTCAGAAACATCGCTGGTGCCTGCGCGCAGGGCCAGTTGGGCGTGGCCGTTGGTCAGGGTGTAGAACTGCTCGGCACTCAAAAACAGGGCATCGGGCGGCAGCACGGGCCGCTCAGGGTCGCCTTGTACCAGGCGGTAGCGGTCGCGGGTGTCTTGCCAAAAACGCTGGAAGGCAGGTTCCAGATCGCCATGCAGCACCACGGTGGCCGCATCGCTTTGTGACGCATTCGGGCCAGCGCCCAGGTAATCAAACACCGTGGCGGTTTCTTCAAAAAACAGCGGCAGGTAGTACTCGATGCCCGCCGTGGCCACGCCGTTGCCCATGTCCTTGTAAATGCGGCTTTTGGTGGGGTCGCCCTCCAGCAGTTCGCGCCAGCGGCTGCGAAAGCGCGCACGGGCCGCCTCGTCCATCGGGAACTCGCGCCCGGGCAGCAAACGCACCTCGGGCACGGGGTAGAGGCTGCGCTGGCTGTCGGGGTCGAAGGTGCGGATGCTGTCGATCTCGTCGTCGAACAGGTCCACCCGGTAAGGCACCAGCGAGCCCATGGGGAAGAGGTCGATCAAGCCGCCGCGCACCGCATATTCGCCGGGGCTGACCACCTGGCTGACGTGCGAGTAGCCCGCCAACGTGAGCTGGGCCTTGAGCTGGGCTTCGTCCAGCTTTTGCTTGACCTTGAACTCGAAGGTGTAGCCCGCCAAAAAAGACGGCGGCGCCAGCCGGTACAGCGCCGTGGTGGCGGGCACCAGCACCACGTCGGCGCTCTCGGCATGGTTGCGTTGCTTGATGCGCCACAACGTGGCCAAGCGCTCAGAGATCAAGTCTTGGTGCGGCGAGAAGGTGTCATACGGCAGGGTTTCCCAGTCCGGAAACATCACGCAGCGCAGATCGGGCGCAAAAAACACCAGCTCGTCCATCAGGCGCTGGGCGTCGGCCGCGTCACTGGTGACGATGGCGGTGAGCTTGCCTGCTTTTTTCTCGCGTTCGGCCAGTTGGGCCAGCAGCACAGCATCGGCCGATCCGGCGGGGCGGGGCAGGGTGAATCGTTTGCCGGAAATCAGGCTGGGCAGTTGCATGGTGTGTGCGCTGGGCAATGGCGATGAAAAAAGCAAAACACCCCCTGCCGAAATGGAGGGGGGTGTGGAAATGGAAGTCGGAGGTGATTTTAGAGTCTTTGTGACCTTGGGCAGGCCGATGGTGGTCGTTAAGCACAGTCGTCGGTGGGTCGGATTGGGCCGCGTCACCGGGCCTGTGGCGCACCGTGTGATGTCGGAGCTGAAGCTGCCGACGACGAGCCACGGTATTGGTAGGTCGGTGGCTTAAGCCCCGACATGCGGCCTGTGGCGCAGTGGGCAATGCCGAGGCCGAAGCCCCCGACTTGCAAAACTACAATCTCAGCCTATGACCGACCGCAGCATCTCAACATGTTTCCATGTCCTCATCCCCTGTGCGGGCACGGGCAGCCGTGCGGGCACGGTACAACCCAAGCAATACCAACAGGTGGCCGGACAACCCATGGTCATGCACACGCTGCAGGCTTTGGCGCAGGTGCCTCAACTGGCCAGTGGTTGGGTGATTTTGTCGCCCGGAGATGACCATGTCTGGGTCGAGCAAGGCTGGCCCCAGCGTTTCAAGCGCCTGGCCTGTGGTGGTGCCAGCCGTGCCGAGAGCGTGTTCAACGGCCTGCAAGCCATGCTGGCCGCAGGCCTTGACCCGCAAGACTGGGTGCTGGTGCACGACGCGGCGCGTTGTTTGGTGTCGCCCGAGTCGGTGAGCCGCTTGATCGACACCTGCCAGCACGATGCAGTGGGCGGCCTGCTGGCCCTGCCTTTGCCCGACACGCTCAAAACCGAAGAGGGTGGGCGCGTGGCGGCCACCGTACCGCGTGAACACAAATGGCTCGCGCAAACCCCGCAGATGTTCCGATTGCAGATGCTGCACGATGCGCTGGCCGATGTGGCGGGCAGTGGCTTTGCGGGCATCACCGACGAGGCCAGTGCCATCGAACGGCTGGGTCTCAAGCCGCGCCTGATCGAGGGCTCGGCGCAAAATTTCAAAGTCACTTACCCGGCCGATTTCGCGCTGGCCGAGGCCATCATCAGGAGCAGAACATGAGCGCTGGCATGAATTTCAGAATCGGTGAAGGCTGGGACGTCCATGCCCTGGTGCCCGGGCGCAAGCTGATTTTGGGCGGCATCGAGATTGCCCACACCTCGGGCCTGCTCGGCCATTCAGACGCCGATGTGTTGTTGCACGCCATCACCGACGCGGTGCTTGGCGCGGCAGGCCTGGGCGACATCGGGCGGCACTTCCCGGACACCGATGCGCAGTTCAAGGGCGCCGATTCGTCGGTGTTGCTGACCGAGGCCATGCGCCGCGTGCGTGCCAAAGGCTGGGAACTGGTGAACGTGGACAGCACCATCGTGGCCCAAGCCCCCAAACTGGCCCCGCACATGGCCGCCATCAATGCCTCGGTGGCCAAAGCGCTGGGCGTGCAAGCCGATCAGGTCAATGTGAAAGCCAAAACGGCCGAAAAGCTCGGTCCCGTGGGCATGGGCCAGAGCATGGAAGCGCGGGCGGTGGCTTTGTTACGGCAACTGTGAATGGGACCGGGCTGCTCCTGAAAGATGTCAGGGCAGTTTGAACAGGACGGTACTGCGTACATCTTTGCGCACGGCTTCAAGCGCATCACGCCTTTTTTCCAACTCCGCAACTGTACAAATGTGCCCCGAAGCGCTGGGTGCGCGTTCAAAGTGGCGTTGTCCCACGATGCTGGTGCCTTCATGGCTGTAACTGCTGCGGTAGGTGATGCCTGACTGGTTTTGCACGGTGTCTTTGGGGATGGACAACACTTGAGCGTCTTTGGGCAGGTGCAATTCAAAGCTTTCTTCAACGCTGATCGGGGTGCAAAGCATGTCGAAGCGGCGATCTTTGTCCAATTGCGGTCCAATGTTGTTCAGCACATACATGGGCAAGCTTGAAATCATGGGGTGTGGGTTCACGCTGGCGGCCTCCGGTGTCGCTAAAAAATGGGGCAGTTCGATTTGCGTGCTGAAGCTTTGTTCTTGGGTCTGTCTTTGAACAGGCGGATATTGGACAAAGCCCTTGCCTTTGAGGCCTGCTTGTCTGAGAAAGTGCTGAACGGCAGCGCCAGACAATCCCGCCGGAATTTGTGACAGTTGATTTTGCATGGTGGTTGCAGCTTCACCCCAAGTGTCAACCTTGAGGTCGGCTTGTGCATGGCCTTGGGCATCCAGACGCCATATCGATCGAATTTGAACCCGGTTGTCCTTGGCATCAAAGGCGGGTGTGTGCATGTCTTGACTGCCATTGGACAAGCCAACCACCACGGGTTTGGCGCTGTCAGACCAAGGCAATCTGCCAAATGGGATTTGTGAGGCCGTGGGGTCGTAAAACAGTTGCAGACTGGGTATGTAAACCAGCACATGGTTATAGACGGCGGCAGCAACGGGTGGCACCCAGTCTGCGTTGGCAGTGTTGATCAGCGCAGGTGCCGAATCAATGTTCACGGCCTTGAGCAAACTCATCATGAGCAGTGTGTGGTCCTTGCAATCGCCATAGCGATTTTTCAGGATGTGGGGTAAATCGTTGGGTATGAAGCCGCCAGCACCCACAAAGATGGCCACATAGCGCATTTCTTTGGCGATCCAGCGGGCAATGGCTTGCGCTTTGTCAAAATCCTGATTCAGTCCTTTTGTGATCTGATTGGCTAAGGTTTGTATGTCCGGGGTGATCACCATTTTTTGCCGTGTGGCTTGCGTGAATGCGTCGCCCAATGCCAGACGTGAGGGCAGGGTGGAATACATCCAATAAGGCAAGCGTTTGAGCCCGTTGGCCATTTGGGGTTCATCGCTGGTGCTTGAACTACTGCCTTCAAGCAGCCAATGCTTGCGGCCATTTTCAATCGATACTTGCTGCTTCAGCCCTTGGCTTGAGAGTTCAAGCGGCATCTCTATAGGGGCTGACAGCTGGACCTTGTAAGACAGGATGTCGATTGCGTTACCCAAATAATCAAAGTGATTCAACCACTGCGGCAAGGCCGGGCGGCGTGTGCTTTTGCGATAAAGCACCCGCGTTTTGTCACCGTTTTGAACTTGAGCGAAAGTAATTTGAAACGTGTTCATGCCTGGCCAACTGGTTTGTGTGCCGGGCGCCAAAAATCCTTTTTGCTCGTTGATTTGATGCGGCAAGACGGGGATTTTTTGACCATCCACTTTCTCGGTGTAAGCCTCCACGATCTCCATGGACTCCAGGTCGGGGTTGAAGGACACGTTGTACTTGCCCACCACGACCGCACCTTGGTCGGACAAGGCTTGTCTTTCCAGCATGACGGTGCTTTTGCTGGTGTAGTCCGCAGCAATGTCTTCATGGTGCACGATTTGGGTGATTTGAAACTGCGAAGCCAAACGCCCAAACCCCTGAGCCGGGCTTGGGTTGCTTGCAAGCAGGGTGCAAAGCACGGCTGTGATTTGCACAAATGGCTGGAGTTTTTGGCAATAGTTCATGGCAGCTCGACGCATCTTGTTCGTTATTGGGGGTTAATGTGGAAGGGGATTTTCCTGAAATGGTGCTGCTTGATGGCGCAACAAATCGCCGGGTTGGCACTGCAAAACAGCACAGATTTTGCTCAAGGTATCGAAGCGCACGCCCTTGACCTTGCCCGACTTGAGCAGGGATAAATTGGTTTCAGAAATGCCAATTTGTTCCGCCAAATCTCTGGATCGCATTTTTCTTCGGGCCAGCATCAAATCGAGTTCAACGACGATTGGCATCAGATGAACGCCCTGTTTTCCTGGTCGGTGCGTTGCCATTTTTTGCAAATCATGGCCATCAAAACCAGGCAAAGACACACCATCAGGGTGATGGCATCGCTCATGGCGTATTGCCACTTCAACACCCACTGCACCACGGGCAAGTGCCATTGCACCAAAAGGTTGCGAAAAGGACGGACCAGCATCGTGAATGCCCACGCCGTGTTGATGAGGACGGCGCATCGGTTGATGTGCTCAATCACCTCCTCATTCAAGCCATCGTTTAGATACCACGCCCGCGCGGCTTTGGCACCAAACCACCAATCTTGAAACAACAAGCCCCACAGCAGCATGTCGACCACGCGTGCTGCTGTACTTTGCCAAGAAGCCATACCTTGCAGGTTCACGCCCAAAAAGTGGCCCATCCACTGTTGAACTGTGGACAGGTCATTCCAGAAAAGGGACACCACACTGACCTTGTACATCACAAAGAACAGGCCGATAACCACCAAGGCAAAGGGGACGATGGCTTGTGGTTTGTGTTGAATTGGTTTTATGCAACACATAAAACTAATTATTTAAAAATTAACTTCAATAAACATAGGTGTTTTCCATGGAGCAACCTAGGAAGACTTCTCTGGTCACATTTTTGATGGGCTGTTGGTCATGGTGCAGCAGCAATCCGCTGACGGATTTGACGGTTTTGCTTCAAGACGCAGTTTGGCGGGGTGGTCAAGCCCGAACAAGGGATGCCAAGCTCAGCCAGCTTCGGCTTGGCGAAATTTCATCAGCGCCATCAGGCCGCCTGCGCTGTTGTTGAACACCGAAAACGTGCCCCCCATGCGCTGCACCGAGCGCTCGACAATGGCCAGGCCCAGGCCCGAACCGGTGGCCGATGTGCGGGCGGTGTCGCCCCGGTAAAACGGTTGGGTGAGATTTTTGAGGGTGTCTTCGGACACGCCGGGGCCTTGGTCGCGCACACGCAGCAGCACCCAGCCGTCATGGACCCGGGCCACGATTTCGACGCGGGTGATGCCGTCGCTGGGGCTTTGACCATAGCGGCGGGCGTTTTCCAGCAAGTTCGACAGCACGCGGCCCAGCTCGACTGTTTCGGCCTTGACATGCAGGTCTTCGGCCACATCCACGGTGATGTCCATTCGCGGGTTGACCCGGAATGGCGCAATGCAGCGGCTGATCACACCCGACAGCAGCACCGGGCCGAGGTTGGTCGGTTCGGGGCGCGCGTAGTCGAGGAACTTGTCAATGATTTCGTCCAGTTGTGCAATGTCGCCCGCCATCAGTTCACGTGTCTCATGGTCTGCCACGCTCAATTCGGTTTCCAGCCGCAAGCGGGCCAGAGGTGTGCGCAAATCGTGAGAGATGCCCGCCAGCATCAGTGCGCGTTCGGCCTCGATTTTGGCCAAGCGCTCGGCCATGCGGTTGAATCCGATGTTGACTTCGCGGATCTCGCTGGTAGCGGCATTTTCGTCCAACGTGGAGGTGTTGAAATGCCCTTCACGCACCTGGCTGGCGGCATATGACAGGCGCTTGAGCGGGCGGTTGATCAAACCGGCCATGACAGCAGCCCCAGCCAATGACAGAACAGTGGTCACGATCAACCAAGTGAGCCAGGCGGTGCCGCCCAGTGGTCGCAGGCGTTCGGGGTCCATTTGCAACCAATAGCTGTCGCGTTCAATGGCGAAACCCACCCACAGGCCCGATTGGTCGTTCACGCTGGACGCGATCATGGTGCCTTTCCCCAGCCATTTGACCATCTCTACAACGAGTTGTTTTTCAATGGTCGTTTCGCCAAAGGGGGTGATGCGGTCGTCGGGCTCACGCGTTTGAATGCTGACGTCTTCTTCGTCCGCCAATGCCTTGAGCAGGGAGACGCGCGCGATGGCGTCGGTATGCGCCAAAGCGGTACGGGTCAGGTTGACCACGGTCGCGATTTGATGGGCGTTGCGCAGAATGCGCGGTTCGTACTCTTGTGTTCGAAACAGTTGCAGCCAGGCCAGACTGCTGAAAAAAATCAGCATGGCCAGCAACACGAAGGTGCGCCAGAACAGGCTTAGCTTGAGTCGGGGGAGCGCCTCTTGAGGCTGGGCTGGATGCTCCAGATGAGGGTCTTCAGAGTGCGTCACGACTGACCATCGGGCACGAAGACGTAACCTACGCCCCATACGGTCTGGATGATTTTGGGCGACGCAGGATCGACCTCGATCATTTTGCGCAAGCGCGAAACTTGTACATCCAGACTGCGGTCAAAGGGTTCGAATTCGCGGCCACGGGCCAATTGGGCGAGTTTGTCGCGGCTCAGGGTCTGGCGTGGATGGCGCACCAAAGCCTTGAGCATGGCGAATTCACCGGTGGTCAAGGCAATGTCTTGTCCACTTTTCTTCAGTGAGCGTGCACCCAAGTCGAAAGTGAACTCGGCAAAGCTGATCACTTCTTTGTCATTCGCTGGCGCGCCGGGAACCTCCGATTGCGGTCTGCGCCTGAGCACGGCGTGAATCCGCGCGAGCAACTCGCGTGGGTTGAAGGGCTTGCCCAGGTAGTCGTCCGCGCCAATCTCCAAACCCGAGATGCGGTCTTCGTCCTCGCCCTTGGCTGTCAGCATGATCACGGGCGTTTTCAGCCCAGCCTGGCGCAGACGCTTGCAGATGCTCATGCCATCTTCACCCGGCAGCATGAGGTCCAAAACGATCAGGTCAATCGTTTCGCGCAGCAAGATGCGGTCCAGCGCCCGACCATCTTCGGCCAATAAAACGTCAAAGCCTTCTTGTGACAAGAAGCGGCGCAACAAATCGCGGATACGTGCATCATCATCAACGATGATGACTTTGTCCAAGCGTGAATTAGATGTGGTCATGTGTGGGGCGTCAATGAGCCTGTGGCATTCGCGCGGTTTATTGAGCAGTCCAGCCGCCGTCCATGTTCCAGGCCACACCGCGCACGTTGTTGCCTGCGGGCGAGCAGAAGAAGACCGCCAAGTCACCCAGTTCTTCGGGTGTGGTGAATTGCATGGAAGGTTCTTTTTCTTGCAGCAGCAGTTTGGTGGCTTCTTCGTTGGACAAACCCATGGCTGTGGCTTTGGCATCCACCTGCTTTTGCACCAGCGGGGTCAGCACCCAGCCGGGGCAAATGGCGTTGCAGGTCACGCCGGAGGTGGCGTTTTCCAGTGCGGTGACTTTGGTCAAACCGACCACACCGTGCTTGGCGGCCACATAAGCCGATTTTTCTGCAGAGCCCACCAGGCCGTGGATAGAAGCCACGTTGATGATGCGCCCCCAGTTGGCGGCCTTCATGGCGGGCAGTGCCAGGCGGGTGGCGTGGAAGGCGCTGGTCAGGTTGATGGCGATGATGGCGTCCCAGCGTTCCACCGGAAAGTCCTCGACCTTGGCCACATGCTGAATGCCAGCGTTGTTCACTAAGATGTCCACGCGGCCAAAGGTGTCGGCCGCGAACTTCATCATGGCTTCGATCTCGCTGGCTTTGCTCATGTCGGCGCCGTGGTAGGCGACTTTGACACCCAGCGCGGCGATTTCTTTCTGGGGGCCCTCGGCATCGCCGAAACCGTTCAAAACGATGTTGGCTCCTTGTTTGGCCAAGGCCTTGGCAATGCCCAGACCGATGCCGCTGGTTGAACCCGTGACCAAAGCTGTTTTACCTTGCAACATGATTTCCACTCCAGATGAATTAGGATGCATAAAAGTCCATTATCGCGCTGCCCAATGACTCTTTTGGGTAACGTCTGATCTGATTGTGTCCGAATGTCATGACCTCCAGCGATTTGCAGCCTCAACTTGAATTTGTGTCCTGCCCCCACCCTGAGGGCCAGCACCGCATGGCTTATTGGCGCTGGGGTGATGCCCAGGCGCGCCGGGTGGTGGTGTGTGTGCATGGTTTGACCCGTCAGGGGCGCGACTTTGACCGTTTGGCCCAAGCTTTGGTGGCCCGCAGTGCCGAGCCCTTGCAGGTGATTTGCCCTGACGTGGTGGGGCGCGGGCGCAGCGATTGGCTGACTGACCCCATGGGCTACCAGATCCCTCAATATGCCGCCGACATGCTGACCTTATTGGGTCAGCTTGGTGCATCAGTGGGCAAGGGCATCGAGTCGCTCGATTGGGTGGGCACCAGCATGGGCGGATTGATTGGCATGGTGTTGGCCGGGCAGCCCGGTTTGCCCATGCCCGCGCCGGTTCGCCGTTTGGTGCTCAACGATGTGGGCCCGGCGATCACCTGGGTCTCTGTGCAACGGATGCAAACCTATGTGGGCCAATATGGCCAGTACCGTGACCTGGACGAAGCTGCAGCGGCCATGTGGGCGCTGTCGCAGGGGTTTGGCCCGGTGCCCGCCGATGTGTGGCGCGAGATGTCCTCGCACATGGTCCGGCCTGGCACGGATGGCGCTGTGACCTTGCATTACGACCCGGCCATCGGCACGCCGGTGAGGGCGTTGACGCCTGAAGCGGCGGTGGCTGGTGAAGCCGCATTGTGGGGGGTGTATGACCAGATCCGGGCCCAAACCCTGCTCATTCGTGGTGCAGATTCTGATTTGCTCACGCCTGAAACGGCTTTGGCCATGACCCAGCGAGGCCCCAAGGCTCAACTGGAGACTTGGGCCGATTGCGGCCATGCCCCCACCATCACCAGCGCTGCGCAAATCGAGGTGGTGGTCAATTTCTTGCTTAGGGCTTAAGACCATGGTCAGTCCCAACACCAGCCACGCCGCCAGCCCGACCCGCATCTCCACGCATTTGCATGCGGCGGTACCGCCAGTCATGCTGGCCACGGCCGATAACGCCGACCCTGCTGACACCCTGGCCCGCGCCCGGGCCTTTGCCGAGCCCTTGATCTCGGGCGAAAGCCTGGACACGGGCGAGAACATCCTCATGCATGCGGACGCTGTGGCCGCCATCTTGGCGGAGATCGGTGGTTCGGCTCAAATGCAGGCGGCCTGTTATTTGGTCTATGCCTGTCCGCACCTGAACAAACCCGAAGACGTCATCGGCAAGGCCTTTGGGCCCAACTTGGCGCAGTTGGCCATGCAGACCAACCACTTGGTGCATGTGCAGCGCTTGTCGCGGGCGGCCGAGACCAGTGCGCAGCTGCTCGATGACCCCAAGCTGCAAACCGAAAACGTGCGCAAGATGCTGCTGGCGTTCAGCCGCGACTTGCGTGTGGTCATGCTGCGTCTGGCTTCGCGCCTGCAGACCTTGCGCCATTACGCGGCCACCAAGTTGCCGGTGCCGCCCGCTTTGGCCCGGGAGTCCTTGCAGGTGTTTGCACCCCTGGCCAACCGCTTGGGCATCTGGCAGATCAAGTGGGAGATGGAGGACCTGTCTTTCCGTTTTCTGGAGCCGGTGACGTACAAGGAAATCGCCAGCCTGCTCGACCAAAAACGCGCTGAGCGTGAACGCTACATGGTCGATTTGCGCGAGCGCATGCAGCAGACGCTGGCCGCCCAGGGTGTTCAGGCCCAAGTGGACGGCCGACCCAAACACATTTACAGCATCGTGCGCAAGATGCGCGGCAAGTCGCTGGCGTTTGATCGGGTGTTCGACATCCGGGCCTTGCGCGTGGTGGTGCCTGCAGTGGCCGATTGCTACCAAGTGCTCAGCTGGGTGCACGAGCACTTTGCACCGATTGCCCAAGAGTTTGACGACTACATCGCCAAGCCCAAGCCCAACGGCTACCAGTCGCTGCACACCGTGGTGCGCGATGTGGACGGACGGCCCATCGAAATTCAAATCCGCACCCAAGCCATGCACGACCATGCCGAGCATGGCGTGGCTGCCCACTGGGCCTACAAGGAGGCGGGGGCCAAAGGCTATGCGGGTGTTTCGGCCAGCAGCGACTACGACGCCAAGATCGCGGTCTTGCGCCAGCTGTTGGCGTGGGAGCGCGACTTGTCGGGTGCTGGGCAGGGCGAAGGCTTGTTCGATGATCGCATCTATGTGCTCACGCCGGATGCGGCGGTGGTCGAGCTGCCGCAAGGCGCCACACCGGTGGACTTTGCCTACACGGTGCACACCAATCTGGGCCACCGCTGCCGTGGGGCCAAGGTGGACGGCGCCATGGTGCCGCTCAACACGCCCCTGGCCAATGGCCAAACGGTGGAAGTCACGGCCATCAAGGAAGGCGGCCCTTCGCGCGATTGGCTCAACCCCGAGTTGGGTTATCTGGTCAGCAACCGGGCGCGCGCCAAAGTGCGCGCCTGGTTCAACGCCCAGATCAGCGCAGAGACCATCGCACGCGGCCGCGAGTCGGTTGAAAAACTGTTGCAACGGCTGGGCCGCACTTCTACCAAGCTAGAGGATTTGGCCAGTCAGCTGGGTTTCAAGTCGGCCGAGGGCTTGTTTGAGGTGGTGGGCAAGGACGAGTATTCGCTGCGCAACATCGAGGTCTTGCTCAACCCACCTGAGCCTGCTTTGCTGCCCGATGAGTACCTGCAAAAGAAATTCAAAGGCGCGGTGGCGCGCAAGTCGCCCTCGGGCGTGCTGGTGGTGGGGGTCGATTCGCTCTTGACCCAGTTGTCGCGCTGCTGCAAACCCGCGCCGCCCGATGTGATCAGTGGCTTTGTCACACGCGGCAAAGGCGTGAGCATCCACCGTCAGGATTGCAGCAATTTCCGCGAACTGGCTTCGCGCCACGGCGAGCGGGTGATCGATGTGCGCTGGGGCGAGCACAAAGGCGCAGATGCAGCGGTGTACCCCATCGATGTATCGGTCGAAGCGTATGACCGCCAGGGCTTGCTGCGCGACATCTCGGAGGTCTTTGCCAAAGAAAAAATGAACGTGATCGGGGTGCAAACCCAATCCGTCAAAGGCACGGCTTGGATGACGTTCACGGTGGAAGTCAGCGATGCTGCAGGTCTGAACAAAGTCCTGGGCACGGTGCGAAACGTCAAAGGTGTTCGGGCAGCTCGAAGACGCTGATTTTTGCTGCTATAATTCAAGGCTTCAACAGGCGCGTAGCTCAGCTGGTTAGAGCACCACCTTGACATGGTGGGGGTCGTTGGTTCGAGTCCAATCGCGCCTACCAAATTCGGTAGACAGACCCTGAAAAGCACTTAGCACAAACGCTAGGTGCTTTTTTTTTAGCTTGTGCTTCTTGGATGTTTGCGCACCAACCCACAGCCTCTAACTTTACAAAACAGTGTTCAAAGCGGCACGCTTTTGCATTAGATTAAGATTTTTGTCATCAACGGTCATCTGCCGCACGATCAAGGCGACATGACATGGCCATTCGTGCTGAATAATTGCCACTTTCATTTGGATTGAACCTCACTGCCATGTTTCATACCTTTACTCGTCGGGTATTTCTTCTGATTCTTGTTTCACTCGTTGCCGCTTGTGGTGGCCGTGGTGGGCCGGCAGATCCGCCATCGGGGTTCACGGTGACGCCGGGCGATGGTCAAGTCGTGATCAGCTGGAACATGACTTCAGGGGTGGAGTATTGGCTGCCTTACGCGCCCCAGGCAGCCTTTGATTCGACAGACTTCACCAAGACGGTCGGCTTGCGCTGGCTTACCAATGTCTCGTCGCCCTATGTCTTGACCGGATTGACCAATGGGCAAACATATACCTTCGCGCTCAATGGTCGCACGGGAACGGGCAAGGGTGGAGCCTTGACACAAGCTTTGACGGTCATGCCGCGAACCGCAGGCACCTCATGGAGCCCGGGTTCCGGCATCACCCTGCCCACGGATGATTTGCGCGGGATCACCTCGGGGACCGCCAGCGATGGCGTTTCGTATTTCCTTGCGGCTGGCTCGACGGGCACTTTGTACAAGAGCAGCAACGACGTGACGTCTGCTGGTCTTGTCTGGACGCCGTCGGGCAGCGTTGCTGGTCATTTGAATTCGGCGATCTATGCGTTCAGCAAATTCATCGTCGTTGGTGATGATGGCACCGACGCTCATACGGCTCTGGTCTCTTCGAGCGCCGACTTGTCCACTTGGACCACCTCCACTTTGACGGGAACACCCAAGCTCAATGCGCTGGCCAGCAATGGCTCCAGGCTTGTGGCGGTAGGAAATGCTGCGAGCGGCGCTGGAACCATTGTCTATTCTGCCGATGGTGTGAAGTGGGTTGCGGCCTCTGCACCGACTTCGGAAAATCTTTATGGCGTGTCTTATTCAAGCTCTGGCTTATGGCTGGCCGTTGGTGCCAATGGGACGCTGTTGAGCAGTCCAGATGGCGTCACATGGACGGCACAGGCGTCTGGCGTATCTACTGACTTGATGGGGGCGGCATACCGTCCGGCCACAACGGTAACAACAACCCTTCCAGCAGGTACGACCACCACAGCTGCCGCTTACGTCGTCGTTGGCGCTGGAGGTGTTGTGTTGTACAGCACAGACGCAGCTACAGCCGCTATACCAACCTGGACGGCAGGAACTTGGGATACAACTCCAAATGTTACGGCTGATTTGCTGACGATTTCATCATTACCGAATCAGTTCCTCGCTGTGGGGGCTTCCGGCACGGTTGTATCGAGTCAGGATGGTTTGACATGGACAGCCGCTGCACCAGTTTCGGGGGCGGCTTCACTGTACGGCTTGACCAATGTCCGCAGCCAGTATGTGGCGGTAGGTGCAGCAGGCGCTACCTTCTATTCCCGTTGATCCAGCACCACCCAAAGAAATGGGAGCTTTCGAGCTCCCATTTTTGTTTCAGCCGTTCACCACCATCCCCTGGTGCCTCAGCAGCGCATCCAAGCTCGGCTCGCGGCCCGGTAAGGCTTTGAACGAATCCAGCGCAGTGCGGCTGTCGTTCAGCGACATTTATTCAAAACGCCCAATACTTTTGCATGGGGCGTTTTTATTTTCTGCTGCCTCGTATGTCACGTGGACGACTCTGTGGTCGAGCCTAGAAAGATAGTCTTGTCAGGGCATCACAGAGTTAAGTTGCAAGAGGAGACAAGCGTGGAATTGAATATCAACGGCAAACGGCACAAAGTTGACGCGGAATCCGACATGCCCCTTTTGTGGGTATTGCGTGAACAACTGGGTATGACGGGCACCAAGTTCGGTTGCGGTATCGCGCAATGTGGGGCCTGCACGGTGCACATCGATGGACAAGCGGTGCGTTCATGCTCTTATCCGGCGAGCGCAGTCAAAGCACAACGCATCACCACGATTGAAGGCTTGTCCAAGGACGGCAATCATCCTTTGCAGAAAGCCTGGATCGAACTGGATGTGCCTCAGTGCGGTTATTGCCAGTCAGGGCAAATCATGGCGGCAGCTTCTTTGCTCAAGCGCAAACCCAAACCGACAGACAAAGACATCGATGAGGCGATGACCAATGTGTGCCGTTGTGGCGCATACCAGCGAATCCGTGCAGCCATTCATTTGGCCGCTCAAACGGGCAAGGAAGTCGGCTCGGTGATCCACATGGTCGATGCTGGATCTTCGTCCATGGCGCAGTCCAAGCTGGCTTGAGGAGTCAAAGCATGAGTACAAAAACATCGGTGTCTCGTCGACATTTCATCATCGGCTCTGTTGTTGCCAGTGGTGGCCTATCTGTGGGTTTTCATGTGCCGTTGGCTGCACAAAACATACAAAACGCAGGGCCGGCTGAGGTGAACGCTTGGGTGCTTGTTCGTCCTGATGAATCCTGTGTGATTCGCATTGCCCGCGCTGAAATGGGGCAGGGGACGCACACTGGCTTGGCTCAATTGGTCGCAGAGGAATTGGAGTGCGACTGGGGCAAGGTGGTTCTTCAACCCATCACAGCCGGTCAGAACTTGGCCCGCAAGCGCGTGTGGCGCAACATGGCGACCGGCGGCAGCCGTGGCATCCGCGATTCCCACGAGTATGTCCGCCAAGGGGGCGCTGCGGCCCGCATGGTGCTCATGCAAGCGGCGGCCAACCAATGGCAAGTTCCTGTTGACCAGTTGCGTGTGGACAAAGGGGTTGTGATGCATGCGGCCAGTGGTCGCTCCACGACCTACGGTCAGTTGGCCGATGCGGCTGCCAAATTGCCTGCGCCCGATGCCAAGGCCATCGTTCTGAAAAATCCCCGTGACTGGAAGATTGCTGGCAAACCCCTCAAGCGCTTGGACACGGCCCCCAAGGTCATGGGCAAGCAGAAATACGCCATTGATCTGGATTTGCCGGGCATGCTGATCGCGGCGATCAAAGCCTGTCCTGTCTTTGAAGGCAAGCTGGTCAGCTTTGATGCAAGCAAGGTGTTGGGGCTGCGGGGGATCAAGGCGGTGGTCAAGGTCGATGACGAGTCTGTAGCCGTCATTGCAGATTCCTTTTGGCGTGCCAAGCAGGCGCTTGAAAAGTTACCCATTGTTTGGGACGAGGGCGTCAATGGCAAGGTCTCCAGCGAGTCGATTGCCCTGCACCTGAAAGAAGGTTTGACCTCGACACAGAATGTATTTGCCGACCGCGATGTGGGCGATGCACCTGCGGCCATTGCGAATGCGGCCCGCAAAGTGGAGGCGGTTTACAGCACGCCTTTTGTAGCCCATGCCTGCATGGAACCCATGAATTGCACGGTGCGCATCACCGCAGAACGTGCTGAGGCCTGGGTGGCAACACAAAACGCTGAGGCGGCACTGGCCGTGTTAGCCAACATTGCTGGCTTGCCTCTCGAGAAATGCGAGGTCTATAACCCCACACTGGGCGGCGGCTTTGGTCGCCGTGGAGGCTCGCAGGACTATGTGCGACAGGCGGCCCTCATCGGTAAGCAGTTCATCGGCACACCAATCAAGATGATTTGGACGCGTGAAGAAGACATGTCGCATGACATGTTTCGCCCCATCGGCCAGTGCAAACTCTCGGCGGGTTTGGATGACAAGGGCCAACTCGTGGGTTTGCAACTGCGCGTTTCCGGGCAATCTATCAATGCATTTGCTGCACCTCACAACATTCAAAACGGCAAGGACCGCCGCCAGTTGCAGGGTTACTACGAAGAGCCGGGTGATGCCCAGCTGGGTTACACCGTTCCCAATCTGCGGGTGGAATATGCCATGCGCAACACCCATGTACCGGTGGGGCCTTGGCGTGGTGTCAACACCAACCAGAATGGTATTTACCTCGAATGCTTCATGGAAGAGGTGGCCAAGGCTGCGGGCAAGGATCCCCTGGAGTTCCGACGCGAGCTGATGGCCAATCACCCCAAGCATTTGGCGGTGCTCAATGCCGCGGCAGACAAAGCAGGCTGGGGCAAGCCTTTAGCCCCCGGACGTCACAGAGGTATTGCCCAGTTCATGGGCTATGGCAGCTATACCGCTGCGGTAGCCGAAGTATCGGTCAAGGACGGCAAGGTGAAAGTCCATCGATTGGTGTTATCCACCAATTGTGGCCACGCGGTCAATACGCAACAAATCGCTGCCCAAGTGGAGGGGTCTGTCGCGTATGGCTTTGATTCGTTGCAAAGCCAGTCCACGGTGAAAGACGGGCGCATTGTGGACAACAACTTCCACCTGTATCCCATTGCGCGTTTGGCACAAATGCCCCACATTGAAACCGTGATCGCCCCCAGCTTTGATTTTTGGGGGGGTGTGGGTGAGCCCACCATTTGTGTTGTTGCGCCGGCCATCATGAATGCCATTTTTGCCGCGACGGGCAAGCCCGTTCGCAATTTGCCGCTCAAAAACGAAGGGCTGGAAATCATCTGATCTCCTGGACACCACGCATGACTCAACGACGCACGGTTTTGGCTGGTCTGGTGGGCGCAACGGTTTGCGGGCAGGGTTTCGCTCAAGAGGTTGAACGCAGTCCGCAGGCCTGGATACAGCACCTGACCCAAAGCCAGCCTGTGCGTGAGGGTCGGGTCCAACTGACCCTGCCCAGATTGGCTGACAACGGTTTGTCTGTTCCTTTGAGGATTCAAGTGAACAGTCCAATGACTGATGAGGACCACGTGCTGCAGATTTGTGTGGTGTCCATGCGAAACCCGCGTCCATTGATGGCGCGTTATTTTCTCGGGCCGCATGCCGGGCGGGCCGAGGTCTCTACCCGTGTGCGGCTCAATGGCACCCAGGAAGTGGTGGTGTTGGCGCAGATGTCAGACCTCAGCTGGTGGTCCACCCGCGCCGAGGTCGAGGTCACCGAGTCTGCATGTTTGGATGCGTCCTGATATGTTGGCCCGTGTGATGGTCCCATCCTCTGTCCGCATGGGTGAGGTTTTTGAGATTCGGGTTCTACTTCAGCACCCCATGGAGACCGGCTATCGCTTTGACTTGCTTGGCAGCGCGGTACCTCAAAACGTCATCCACACCCTTCGAGTCCATTACGCGGGGCAATTGGTCTTCAGAGCCGAGATGAGTGCAGGGATCTCTGCCAATCCTTTTCTGTCTTTTTTCACCAAAGCCAAGGGCAATGGCGAACTTGAATTGGAGTGGCTTGATGACAGAGGACAACAGGGCAGACATGTGCAGCCCATTGTTGTCATTTGAATCACTGCCTACAGCTGGCGCGTGTCAGATCATGCCCTGGTGTCGCAGCAGCGCATCCAGGCTGGGCTCACGGCCTCGGAATGCTTTGAAGGATTCCAGCGCAGGGCGGCTGCCCCCGGCTTCCAAAATCGCTTGGCGGTAGCGGCGGCCTGTTTCTAGGCTCGGGCTGCCGTCGGCAGCGGCGGTTTCTTCAAAGGCGGCGTAGGCGTCAGCGCTCAGCACTTCAGCCCATTTGTAGCTGTAGTAACCCGCTGCATAACCCCCAGCAAAGATGTGGCTGAAGGTGTGGGCCATGCGGTTGAAGGCGGGCGGCTGCATCACCGACACCTCGTTGCGCACTTCTTGCAGCAGCGGCATGAAGTCTTGCGAAGGGTCATGCTCGGCATGCACCAGCATGTCGAACAGCGAAAACTCGATCTGGCGCAGGGTTTGCAGACCGCTTTGGAAGTTCTTGGCGGCCAGCATTTTGTCGAACAGTTCGCGGGGCAAGGCTTGGCCTGTTTCGACGTGAGAAGTCATGTGGCTGAGCACCGACCATTCCCAGCAGAAGTTTTCCATGAACTGGCTGGGCAACTCGACCGCGTCCCACTCTACGCCGCTGATGCCTGAAACATCGCGCTCGTTCACTTGCGTGAGCATGTGGTGCAAGCCATGGCCAAATTCGTGGAAGAGGGTGATCACGTCGTCGTGCGTGAGCAGCGCAGGTTGTCCGTTGACGCCTTCGGCGAAATTGCACACCAGGTGCGCCACCGGCGTTTGCAGCACGCCGGTATCGGGGCGCTGCCAGCGGCCGCGCACATCGTCCATCCAGGCACCGCCGCGTTTGCCTGCGCGGGCCGGTTGGTCCAGGTAGAACTGACCCACCAGTTGGCCGCCGCGCTCGATGCGGAAGAACTGCACCGCAGGGTGCCAGACCGGGGCCTGGTCTGGTCGGATGCTGACTTCGAACAAGGTCTCGATGATTTTGAACAGACCGGCCAGCACCTTGGGGGCGGTGAAGTATTGTTTGACGTCTTGTTCGCTGAAGCTGTAGCGCGCTTCCTTGAGCTTTTCGCTGAGGTAGGGCACGTCCCAGGCGTTCAATGTGTCCGTCAGGCCGAGTTCCTTTGCTGCAAAGTCGCGCAAGTCGGCCAGGTCTTTTTCGGCAAAGGGGCGGGCGCGCACGGCCAAGTCGCGCAAAAAGCCGATCACTTTTTCGGGCGACTCGGCCATCTTGGGCACCACAGAGACCTGCGCATAGTTGTCGTAACCCAAGAGTTGAGACTCTTCCTGCCGCAAGACCAGGATCTCCTGCATCAAGGCGGTGTTGTCGAACTGGCGGCTGTCTTCTGGTGCCTGGTCCGATGCGCGGGTGACGTGGGCTTTGTACAGCTGCTCGCGCAGCGCCGCGTCATGGGCAAATTGCATCACCGGCAGGTACACCGGCATTTTCAGGCTCAGTCGGCAGCCTTCCTGGCCTTCTTTTTGTGCGGCGGCGCGGGTGGCTTGCACCACGTCAGCGGGCACGCCCGCCAGACGGTCTTCACTCACATACAAGGAAAAGCTGTCGGTCGCGTCCAGCGTGTTTTCGCTGAACTTCTGGGTCAACTCGGCCAAGCGCTCCTGGATGGCGGCGTATCGCACTTTGGCCTCGCCTTGCAGCTCGGCACCGCCCAGCACAAAGGCGCGCAAGGCGTTCTGGTGGGCTTGTTTTTGCTCGGCGTTCAAGGCGGTGGTGTCGATGGCTTTGTACTTGGCGTACAGGCGCTCGTCGCTGCCCAGACGTGTCCAGAATTCGGTGACCAAGGGCAGGGCTGCGTTGTAGGCTGCCCGCAGCTCGGGGGTGTCGGCCACGCTGTTGAGGTGGCTGACTGCGCCCCAGGCCATGCCCAGACGCTCTGTGCTGACGTCCAGCACTTTGGCGATCGTGGCCCATTGCGCGGGAAAGTCGGCCGCGGTCACTGTCTCGAGGGCTTGGTTGGCCGCGGCCAGCAGTTCGTCCACCGCAGGGGCCACATGCTCGGGGGCAATGCGGTCAAACAAGGGCAGGCCGGAGGTGTCGAGCAGAGGATTGGTCATGGTTTTTTGGGGTTTTGCGGGTCAAGGGCTGGCAGGGATGGGCACCGGGTCAAGCCCGGGATGACACATTTTGGGCGTTGCTTGCCTTGTGGATTACTTGGAGGCACGTTCGGCGGCTTCAAGGGTGTTGACCAGCAGCATGGTGATGGTCATGGGGCCGACGCCACCGGGCACGGGGGTGATGTGGCTGGCGACTTGTTTGACGCCTTCAAAATCCACATCGCCGCACAGCTTGCCCTCGTCGTTGCGGTTCATGCCCACGTCCAGCACCACAGCACCGGGCTTGACCATGTCGGCGGTCAGCACATTGCGTTTGCCCACGGCGGCCACGATCACATCGGCCTGCAGCGTCATGGCCTTGAGGTCTTTGGTCCCGCTGTGGCAGATGGTCACGGTGGCGTTCTTTTGCAAGAGCATCAGCGCCATGGGTTTGCCCACGATGTTGCTGCGGCCAATCACCACGGCGTGCTTGCCTTTGAGGTCGTAGTTGATGCTTTCGAGCATCTTCATGCAACCATAAGGCGTGCAGGGCCAGAAACCTGGCATGCCGGTCATGAGCGCACCGGCGCTGGCGATGTGGAAACCGTCCACGTCTTTGGCGGGGCTGATGGCTTCGATCACTTTTTGAGCATCAATGTGTGCGGGCAAGGGCAGCTGCACCAGGATGCCGTGGATGCTGGGGTCGTTGTTGAGCGCTTCCACGCGGGCCAGCAAGTCCGCCTCGGTCATGGTGGCTTCGTATTTCTCCAGCACCGAGTGCAAGCCTGCGTCTTCGCAAGCTTTGACCTTGTTGCGCACATAAACCTGACTGGCTTGGTTGTCACCCACCAGCACCACGGCCAGGCCGGGCGTGACGCCTTTGGCCTTCAGGGCTTGGGCGCGGGTGGCCACTTCGGTGCGCAGTTGTTTGGACAGGGCGTTGCCGTCGATGAGTTGGGCGGTCATGTGTAAAAACTCGAATAAGTCGGTGATAAATGCAAAACGCCCGACAGGTTCGGGCGTTTCGTGGGGAGGCGAAGCATCAGGCCTTGGGCGCGTTTTGTCCCAGGGCAATCTTGAGCAAATCGGCCACAGTGTTGGCGTTGAGCTTTTCCATGATGTTGGCGCGGTGCGCCTCCACCGTCTTGATGCTGATGCCCAGATCGTCGGCGATTTCCCAGATCGTCGGCGATTTGTTTGTTCAGGCGTCCGGCAACGATGCGTTCCAGCACCTGGGCTTCGCGACCGGTCAGCTTGGACAACAGCGCGTCGCGGCTGGCCGCTTGCTGATGACCGGCAAAGGCCTCGCGGGCTTGTTCGAGCATGCGTTCGACCAAGCTCAGCAGCTCTTCTTCCTTGAAGGGCTTTTGGATGAAATCCATCGCACCTTTTTTCATGGTGTTCACGGCCATGGGCACGTCACCATGACCGGTGATGAACACGATGGGCAGGGGCGATTTGCGTTCGATCAGGCGGTCTTGCAGCTCCAGGCCAGTCATGCCGCTCATGCGGATGTCGGCGATCAGGCAGGCCACCTCACGGGGGTCGTAACGGCTGATGAAGGATTCAGCGCTGTCGAAACAACGCACACGGTAGTCTTTGCCTTCGAGCAACCACTGCAGGGAGTCGCGAACGGCTTCGTCGTCGTCCACGACATAAACCGTACCTTTTTTCGGAATCAAACTCATTCATTTACCCCAGTGGCTTGTTGTATGGTCAAAGTGGCGTCGACCGGAATCCAGAAGGAGAACCGGCAGCCGGTTACCTCGTCGGCATTGTAGAGGTTCTCGGCCGCGATGCGGCCCTGATGGGACTCGATGATGCTGCGGCACAAATTCAGGCCAATGCCCATGCCTTCGACCTTGGTCGAGAAAAAGGCCTCGTACACGCGGTCGATGGCCTCGGGCGGCAGGCCCTGCCCTGTGTCGGTGACAGAAAATTCCACGACCGGTTTGTCATCCACCACGGCGGGCACCACTTTCAATTCCACATGGCGTTTGTCCGCAGTCCGGTTGGCGTTGTCAATCGATTCAGCCGCATTTTTCATCAGGTTGATCAGCACCTGCTCGATCAAGATCGGGTCCACCATCAATTGGGGCAAGCGCGCGGCCACATAGTGGCTCAGGCGCACATGGCGGCGGCGCAGTTCAATTTCGGCCAGCTCCAGCGATTCGCTGACCATGGCGGTCACATCCGACAGGGCTCGGTTGGGTTCGCTGCGTTTTACAAAACTGCGGATGCGCAAGATGATCTGACCCGCACGCTGGGCTTGGTGCGCGGTTTTATCCAAGGCCCAGAGCAGGTCTTTTTCTTCGACCTCCTTGGCCTTGATCCGCGAGATCATGCCGCTGCAGTAATTGCTGATGGCGGTCAAGGGCTGGTTCAGTTCGTGGGCCACACTGGAGGCCATCTCGCCCATGGTGATCAAGCGGCTAGCGGTCTGGGCGCGTTCGGCTTGCTGGGCTGCCAGCTCCTCGGCCTGGCGGCGCGGCGTGATGTCGGTGGCAATCACCATTTGTGCCAAGCGGCCATCGGCCCAGTTGATGTAGCGCGAGCGCACTTCCAACCACTTGCCCAGTTCGAGAACGAAAATTTCGGCATTTTCCGAGGTGGTCACCGTCAGATTTTCGGTGGGCAAGCCCGCCAAATCGTCCACATCATCAGCGTCTTTGGGGCCTTCGTAGGCACCGGCTTGCGCTACCAATCGCAAATGGCCTTGCGTGTTTTGGCCGAACCACAAACGGTAGAGCTTGTTGGCAAACAGCAGCTCTTCGCTGCCCAAAGGCGCAACCGATACCGAAGCGTCCAAGGCTTCCAACACGATCGTGAAGCGCTCGTGCGAGCTGGCCAGTTGTTCCCGGATGCGGTTGGGCTCGGTGATGTCGGTCATCGAGGTCATCCAGCCCGTGTGTTTGCCAGTGGCATCGATCAACGGCGACACATACATGCGTGCATCGAACAAGCTGCCGTCTTTGCGCTTGACTCGGACTTGAAAGCCCCCCGCCGAGTGCTGTCCGCTGATTTCTTCTTCGAGACGCTTGGTCAGCTGCTCGCGGTCCTGATCGGGCCAATAAGGGAAAGGGGCCGTAGCCCCCACCAACTCGGCCTCATTCCAGCCGGTCATCTGGCAAAAAGCGGGGTTCACATAGGTGATGCGGCCATGCAGGTCGAGTGCCCGCATGCCGGTCAGCATGGAGTTCTCCATGGCACGGCGGAAATTGGTTTCGGCCACCAGTGCCTTTTGCGCCTGCAAGCGCCTGCGCGTGTGGCGCCAGTTGCCAATCAGCATCCAGGCCGTCATCACACTCAAGACGCTCACCAGCCAGAACAAGCCGCTGCCCACCAGACCTTGCGAGGTGCGCCAGGCCTGGGCACGCAAGATCAGGTCGTTGCCCACTGGCGGCACGGGAATTTCATAGTCGTTGTCCAGCCTTTGGGTGCCGGGCAGCAAATTCAGAAGGTGCACGCGCTTGGGGATGGTTTGCCCCGCCAGCAATTGGCCCTTGCTGTCTTGCAGAGCCACGGCGTATTTGGCCAGCACTTCGGTCGGAATGCCGTAGCGCAACAGCCCGTCCATCGAGTATTCGGCCAAAATCACGCCACTGAAACGGCCCTGATCATCACTCAGCGGTGAGTGCAGTTGCAAGACTGTGTTGTTGTTGTCCTTGTCGTCGTCCACATCGACACGGCCATAGATGGGCTGCAGCAGATCGCGCGCCAGGCTGTAGTTGGCTTCGGTTTCTCCGACTTTGAGTACAGCGCCTGCGCGCAGGTGTTGGCTGGGCAACAGGCTGGAGACACTTTGACTGGAAATGATGCGGCGGCGATCGTCGATCCAAGTCAGAGATTGGTATTCAGGGTATTGCTGCACCAGTGCTTCTGCGCGCGACAGGAATTGATCGGGCTTGATCTCGTGGTTCGAGACATCACGCGCCAAGCGCATGACCTGTTCTTGGCGTTCAATCAAGCGCAGTCGCAGCCGCTGTTGCGCATATTCGACATCTCGCTTGATGGCTTCTTGCTCACGCTCCACCTCTTCAACGCGCAGGTACCAAAAGGCGCTGGCGATGGCCGCCAAGAACAACAAAACTGCCGCAACCGGTGCAAGGTTCGCAAAGCGGTCTTGGCGGTTGGGCGATTGGCGCACCCACCAAGAGCGCCACCAGGCCCAGGGGCCCACTTTTTTGACTACTGATGCTGCTTTGTTCAATTCCATGGCTTGAGTTTAGGGGACAAGCCCTGCGCAGTGACGGGGTTGGCGTGTCAGACACGCCAAAGAGATTGATTAAAATTTCACAATGAGAAATCATTCGGCACCATTTGAAATATTTGAAAAATTATGAGAAACTAACGGGCATCATTTGACTCACAACAAGCAGGAGACACGCATGACAGCGGCAAACCCACAACAGCCGAAGCCTGATTTGGATTCGCAAGAAACCCGTGAATGGATGGACGCACTGTCCGCCGTGATTGAAAAAGAAGGCGGCGAACGCGCCCACTACCTGATTGAGCAGCTGCTCGAACATGCCCGCGAAAACAGCATCGACATGCCGTTCTCAGCCACCACGGGTTACGTCAACACCATCGAACCTGATCAAGAAACGCATTGCCCCGGCAACATCGAAATTGAAGAACGTCTGCGCGCCTACATGCGCTGGAACGCGATGGCGATGGTGGTCAAAGCCAACCGTCACCACCCCATCGACGGCGGCGACCTCGGCGGTCACATCGGCTCCTTCGCTTCACTGGCCCACATGTTTGGTGCCGGCTTCAACCACTTCTGGCACGCTGAAAACGAAAACCACGGTGGCGATTGCTTGTACATCCAAGGTCACGTGTCACCCGGCGTTTACGCCCGTGCTTACCTTGAAGGCCGCTTGACCGAAGAGCAGTTGCTCAACTTCCGTCAAGAAGTCGATGGCAAAGGTTTGTCCAGCTACCCACACCCCAAACTCATGCCTGAGTTCTGGCAGTTCCCCACCGTGTCCATGGGTCTTGGCCCATTGATGGCCATCTACCAAGCTCGCTTCTTGAAGTACTTGCACGCACGCGGCATTGCCAACACCGAAAACCGCAAGGTCTGGGTGTTCTGCGGCGACGGCGAAATGGACGAAGTTGAATCTTTGGGCGCCATCGGTTTGGCCGCTCGCGAAAAACTCGACAACTTGATCTTCGTGGTCAACTGCAACTTGCAACGCTTGGACGGCCCAGTCCGCGGCAACGGCAAGATCGTGCAAGAACTCGAAGGCGAATTCCGTGGCTCAGGCTGGAACGTCATCAAACTCTTGTGGGGCAGCGAGTGGGACAAGCTCTTGGCCCGCGACAAAGACGGCGCACTGCGCAAGATCATGATGGATACCTTGGACGGCGACTTCCAAGCGTTCAAAGCCAACGATGGCGCTTATGTGCGCAAGCACTTCTTCGGTCGTGATCCACGCACCTTAGAGATGGTCGCCCACATGAGCGACGACGAAATCTGGGCTTTGAAGCGCGGCGGCCACGACCCACAAAAGGTCTACGCCGCTTACGACGCAGCCGTGAAGCACAAAGACCAACCGACTGTGTTGCTCATCAAAACCGTCAAAGGTTTTGGCATGGGCAAAGCAGGCGAGGGCAAGAACAACGTTCACCAAACCAAGAAGCTCACAGACGAAGACATCCGCTACATGCGCGACCGCTTCAACATCCCAGTGCCAGACAGCGAATTGGCCAACGTGCCGTTCTACAAGCCTGCGGATGACACCCCTGAGATGAAGTACCTGCACGAGCGCCGTAAGGCCTTGGGCGGCTACTTGCCACACCGTCGAACGAAAGCTGAAGAAAGCTTCACCGTGCCGTCGTTGGACATCTTCAAATCGGTGATGGAACCCACAGCCGAAGGCCGTGAAATCTCGACCACCCAAGCCTATGTGCGCTTCCTCACGCAGCTCTTGCGTGACCAAGCTTTGGGGCCACGCGTGGTGCCAATTTTGGTGGACGAAGCCCGCACCTTCGGTATGGAAGGCTTGTTCCGTCAAATCGGTATTTACAACCCTGCAGGTCAGCAATACACACCGGTCGATAAAGACCAGGTCATGTACTACAAGGAAGACAAAGCTGGTCAGATCCTGCAAGAAGGCATCAACGAAGCCGGCGGCATGTCAAGCTGGATCGCTGCCGCCACCAGCTACAGCACGTCCAACCGGATCATGATCCCGTTCTATGTGTACTACTCCATGTTCGGTTTCCAGCGCATTGGCGATTTGGCATGGGCTGCGGGCGACATGCAAGCACGCGGCTTCTTGTTGGGCGGCACATCGGGCCGCACCACTTTGAACGGCGAAGGCTTGCAGCACGAAGACGGTCACAGCCACATCATGGCCAACACCATTCCTAACTGCGTGTCTTATGACCCCACCTTCGCACACGAAGTCGGCGTCATCCTGCACCACGGCCTCAAGCGCATGGTCGAGAAGCAAGACAACGTCTTTTATTACCTGACGCTGCTGAATGAAAACTACGCCATGCCAGGCCTCAGCCCCGGCACCGAAGAGCAGATCATCAAGGGCATGTATTTGTGCAAGCCGGGTGCTGCTGGTGACAAGCGTGTGCAACTGCTGGGCTCGGGCACCATCCTGCGCGAATCCATTGCCGCCCAAACCCTGCTGGCGACCGACTGGGGCATCCAGGCCGATGTGTGGAGCTGCCCAAGCTTCAACGAACTGACCCGCGACGGCCAAGACGCCGAGCGCCACAACATGCTGCACCCACTCGTTACGCCTCGTGTGTCCTTTGTGGGCCAACAGCTGGCGGCACACAGTGGCCCCGTGGTCGCATCGACCGACTACATGAAGGCCTATGCCGAGCAGATCCGTCCGTTCATTCCAAAAAATTCGGATGGTTCTGGTCGCACATACAAAGTGCTGGGTACCGACGGTTTTGGCCGCTCTGACTTCCGCAGCAAACTGCGTGAGCACTTTGAAGTCAACCGCCACTACATCGTGGTGGCTGCACTCAAGGCCCTCAGCGAAGAAGGCACCGTGCCAGTTGCACAAGTGGCTGAAGCCATCCAAAAGTACGGCATCAAAGTCGACAAGATCAACCCGCTGTACGCATAAATCCGGGAGACACACATGGCATTGGTAGAAGTACAAGTCCCGGACATCGGGGATTTTGATGAAGTGACCGTCATTGAGTTGATGGTCAAAGTGGGCGACACGGTGAAAGCCGATCAATCGCTGATCACGGTCGAGTCCGACAAAGCCTCAATGGAAATTCCGTCGAGCACTGCCGGCGTGGTCAAGGAAATGCGCGTGGCACTGGGTGACAAGGTCAAGCAAGGCTCGGTTGTGCTGGTGGTTGAAGCCGCTGGTGCAGCCGCTGCACCGGCTGCTGGTGCACCGGCCCCTGCGGCTGCCGCGCCCGTTGCTGCGCCAGCCCCTGTGGCTGCTGCTCCAGTGGCCGCCGCATCTGGCCCCATTGAAATCCGCGTGCCTGACATCGGCGACTTCAAAGACGTCGCCGTCATTGAAGTCATGGTCAAGCCCGGCGACACCATCAGGGTCGAGCAATCGTTGATCACTGTTGAGTCCGACAAAGCTGCGATGGAAATCCCGTCCTCGGTGGCTGGCGTGCTCAAAGAGCTCAAAGTCAAAATAGGCGACACGGTCAACATTGGTGACCTGCTGGCCATTCTGGAAGGCTCTGTTGCGGCAGCTGCACCTGTGGCCCCCGCTGCTGCCTCCGCAGCGACTGTGGCTGTGTCCTCGGCACCCGTTGCCTCGCCAACCCCTGTGGCAGCGGCTGCTGCCCCAGCGTCAGCGCCCGCCCATGCCCCTGGTGGCAGCATTGTGGGCCTACCCCACGCATCGCCTTCGGTGCGCAAGTTCGCCCGCGAACTCGGTGTGCCTTTGGACGAAGTCAAAGGCAATGGCCCCAAAGGCCGCATCACACAAGACGACGTGCAAACCTTCACCAAGGCTGTCATGTCGGGTGCCGCCCAAACCAAAGCGCAAGCGGCCAAAGCCCCTGCAGCTTCGGGTGGCGACGGTGCGGCCTTGGGTCTGATCCCTTGGCCGAAGGTCGACTTCGCCAAGTTCGGCCCCATCGAGCGCAAAGAGATGGGCCGCATCAAGAAGATCAGCGGTGCCAATCTGTTGCGCAATGCCATCATGATCCCGGCCGTCACCAACCATGACGATGCCGACATCACCGACCTCGAAGCCTTCCGCGTCTCGACCAACAAAGAGAACGAGAAGAGCGGCGTCAAGGTCACGATGCTGGCGTTCTTGATCAAGGCCTGCGTGGCCGCGCTCAAGAAATACCCAGAGTTCAACAGCTCGCTCGACGGCGATGCCATCGTCTACAAAAACTACTGGCACATCGGCTTTGCCGCTGACACGCCCAATGGTTTGATGGTGCCCGTCATCCGCGATTGCGACAAAAAAGGCGTGCTGCAAATCAGCCAGGAAATGGGCGAGCTGGCCAAGAAAGCCCGCGACGGCAAACTCGGACCTGCCGAAATGACCGGCGCAACTTTCACCATCTCCAGCCTCGGCGGCATCGGTGGCAAGTACTTCACGCCCATCATCAATGCGCCCGAAGTGGCCATCTTGGGTGTGTGCAAGAGCACCATGGAACCCGTGTGGGACGGCAAGCAGTTTGTGCCCCGCTTGATGTTGCCTCTGAGCTTGACGTGGGACCACCGTGTCATCGACGGCGCCGCAGCGGCACGCTTCAACGCGTTCCTGGGTCAAATCCTCAGCGACTTCCGTCGCGTGTTGCTCTAAGGACTTGGTATGGCAATGATTGATATCCAAGTTCCAGACATCGGCGACTTCGACGAAGTCACCGTGATCGAGCTGATGGTCAAAGTGGGCGACACCGTCAAACCTGACCAAAGTCTGATCACCGTGGAGAGCGACAAGGCCTCGATGGAAATTCCTTGCAGCCACGGTGGCGTGGTCAAAGAACTCAAGGTCAAGCTCGGCGACAAGGTCAAGCAAGGCTCGGTGGTGTTGGTGCTGGAAGGTGAGGGCGCTGCTGCGGCCCCGGCTACCGCCACTGCTGCTCCAGCGGCTGCGCCTGCTGCTTCCGCGCCTGTGGCTGCTGCCCCCGCCCCCGCCCCAGCCCCTGCACCCGCAGCGTCATCCTTCGGCGAGAGCTATGCAGGGGTGGCCGACATCGAGTGCGATGTGCTCGTGTTGGGCGGTGGCCCCGGCGGTTACTCGGCTGCATTCCGTGCGGCTGACCTCGGCTTGAATGTCGTCATCGTTGAGCGCTACGCCACCTTGGGTGGCGTGTGTTTGAACGTGGGTTGCATCCCATCCAAAGCCTTGCTGCACGTCGCAGCGGTGATGGACGAAGTGGCGCACATGGCTGACCTTGGTGTGGACTTCGGCGCACCCGTGGTCAACATCGACAAGCTGCGCGGCCACAAAGAAAAAGTCATCGGCAAACTCACCGGCGGCTTGGCTGCCATGGCCAAGATGCGCAAGGTCACCACCGTGCGCGGCTTGGGTCAGTTCGTAGGTGCCAACCACCTCGAAGTGTCCGAGACCACCGGCACCGCGCAAGAACAAAACGGCAGCAAAAAAGTGATCGCCTTCAAGAAGGCCATCATCGCTGCAGGTTCACAAGCCGTGCGTTTGCCTTTCATGCCCAACGACCCACGCGTGGTCGACAGCACGGGTGCTTTGGAACTCAAAGAAGTGCCTAAGCGCATGCTCATCTTGGGCGGCGGCATCATCGGCCTGGAAATGGGCACTGTTTACAGCACGCTGGGCGCACGCCTGGACGTGGTGGAAATGATGGACGGCCTCATGCAAGGCGCTGACCGCGACTTGGTCAAGGTCTGGCAAAAGATGAACGCCAAGCGCTTTGACAACATCATGCTCAAGACCAAGACCGTGTCTGCACGCGCCTTGCCTGAAGGCATTGAAGTCACGTTTGCACCGGCAGAAGAGGGCGGCACAGCCCCCGCGCCGCAGGTGTACGACCTCGTGTTGCAAGCCGTGGGCCGCACGCCCAACGGCAAAAAACTCGCCGCTGAAAAAGCAGGCGTGTCTGTGACCGACCGTGGCTTCATCAACGTCGACATTCAAATGCGCACCAACGTGCCGCACATCTTCGCCATCGGCGACATCGTGGGTCAGCCCATGTTGGCGCACAAAGCGGTGCACGAAGCACACGTGGCGGCCGAAGTGATTGCGGGCGAACTGCAAGGCAACAAAGAGCTGGCAGCCGCTGCGTTCAACGCACGAGTCATCCCAAGCGTGGCCTACACCGACCCCGAAGTGGCCTGGGTGGGCTTGACCGAAGACCAAGCCAAAGCACAAGGCATCAAGGTGAAAAAGGGCTTGTTCCCTTGGACCGCCTCGGGCCGCGCCATTGCCAACGGCCGCGACGAAGGCGTGACCAAACTGCTGTTTGACGATTCACCCGAGGCCCACGGCCACGGCAAGATCTTGGGCGGCGGCATGGTGGGCACGCACGCTGGCGACATGATTGGCGAGATCGCTCTGGCCATCGAGATGGGCGCAGACGCTGTGGACATCGGCAAAACCATCCACCCACACCCCACGCTGGGCGAAAGCATCGGCATGGCGGCAGAAGTGGCGCACGGTAGCTGCACGGACTTGCCGCCTAGCAAGAAGTAAACGCTTCGCGCTTTAAACAAAGAAGCCGCCAACCTGAAAGGGTTGGCGGCTTCTTTTTGATGAACTGGTGTCTTTGACTCAGAGCGTAAAAAATCCATCAACTGATGGCATCCATCCAATTTTGGATTTGGAGCTGAGCTACATGTAAAAAGGCGGCATCGCTACTGACCAGCACGGCTTTGGCTTCCAGTGCATGCGCCGCAATTTGCATGTCCAACGCCGACAGGCTGATGCCTTTGCTTTGCAGTTGCGCCCGCAATGTGCCGTAGGTTTGAGCCACGGCTTCATCCCACGGCAGCACTTCTACGCGACGCAAAAATTCGTGCACAGCCGCTTTCAACGCCAGTGCCTCGGGGCGTTTTGCCAAACCATAGGCCAGCTCACCTGCCGTGATGGCCGATATGCAAACGCTGTGCATGGGCACAGCCAGCAAGTGTTGGGTTGCCTGCGGATGGTGTTTGATGAGGTGACTGACCGTGTTGGTGTCCAGCAGGTAGCGTGTTTTCATGGCCTGGCTCAGTGCCCCAAGGTGTTGGGTAACGACTCAAAAGGGTCCCGATCTGTAGCCTCAGCCTGGCCGTGTGGTGTGCGTTCTTCGGGACTCAAAAAGTCGTCAGGCACCTGGGCGTTGTCAGCCGCCGCGAAAAAACCAGTCCAGTCATCGGGACGGCGTGAAAGGATCACATCACCCGTGACCGGGTCTTTGCGGATAAAGACTTCTTCGGTGTCAAACCTGTAGGCCGCTGGCAGGCGCACTGCCTGGCTGCGACCGTTCAGGAAAAGTTTGGCGGTTTGGGACATGTTTAACCTCCATGGCGCGATGGTAGATACCACAGTATATCCAGGCTAAAAAAACACCCCACGCCGCCGGTCAGCTGGCCTTTGTGGCTCAGGGCCAATTCCCCCTAAACCCCGTGTAATACTTGTGGGCTATCAGGTTGAAACTCCAACCCCTCATTCGTAAAAAATGACCCAAGAAACCAACAACCTCGCCGCCGACCTGTGGGCGCTGGCAGACCTGCTGCGCGGCGACTTCAAACAGAGCCAATACGGCCGCGTCATCCTGCCTTTCGCCCTGTTGCGCCGTCTGGAATGTGTGTTGGAAAGCAACAGGTCTGCTGTGCTGGTCGAATCCGCTAAGGTGAGGTAACGGGCGACTCCACTCGAAGCACCTTGTTTGCGCCTCGGACCTTGACGAAGATGGAGCAAGCCGACCGCGTGCGGGCGGTGTACTTGCATGCCTGCTTGCGCTACGTAGAGCGTGAGTTCATGACCAACACAACCTTGAGGGATCGCTTTGGCATCGACGCCAAAAACAGCGCTACCGCGTCAAGGCTGATCAAAGAGGCACTGGGTGCCGGTGTTATTCGCTTGCAAGATCCGACTGCGCCGCCAAAGACTCGGCGTTACCTTCCAAGCTGGGCTTGAATTTACTTGCTGGGTATTTGATGGAATTGGTCTGGGTGATCAAGCCTTTTTGAAAAAATATATATAAATCAATGGTTTATAGATCTTCGGGTGCTTGCTGGGTATTTGATGCCAGCCCAATTAACAAGGAAAGGTTTATTCCCCATGCACGAAATCATCTGCCCCCACTGCCACAAAGCCTTCAAGATCGACGAGGCTGGGTATGCCGACATCCTCAAGCAGGTGCGTGATGGCGATTTTGAAAGGCAGTTGCACGAGCGGCTGGAGCTGGCCGAGCGGGAAAAGCAGGGCGCGATTGCTTTGGCCGAGGCCAATGTCACCAATGCGCTGCAAAAAACAGCGGCGGCCAAAGACACGGAGATTCAGGCGCTGAAAGCCCAGCTCGACGCGGGCGAGGTGGCGCGCAAGCTGGCGGTGTCGGAGGCTTTGGGCACGGTGAGCAAAGAGCGTGATCAGTTGGCCAACGAGCTGAAGACCGAACAGGAGTGGGCGCGCAACAGCAGCCATGCGGCAGCTCAGTTGGCCGAGGCCAAGCTGGCCCATGCGCTGCAGGCCGAGGCTGCCAAAAAGGACGCCGAAATTCAGGCGCTGCAAGCCAAGCTGGCGGCCACCGAGACAGCGCGCCAGCTGGCTGTGAACGAGGCCGTGGGTGTGGTCGCCCGGGAGCGCGATGGCTTGAAAAATGACCTCAACCTCATTGCCGTGAAAAATCAGCTGGAAGAGAAAGCCATCAAGGAGCAATTCGCCTTGCAGCTGCGCGACCGTGATGGCGAGATTGCGCGCCTGCGGGACATGAAGGCGCGGCTGTCGACCAAGATGGTGGGTGAAACCCTAGAGCAGCACTGCGAGATCGAGTTCAACCGCATCCGCGCAGCCGCCTTTCAACGGGCGCATTTTGAGAAAGACAACGACGCCCGCAACGGCAGCAAGGGTGACTACATTTTTCGGGACTCAGACGAGTCGGGTGCCGAGATCGTCTCCATCATGTTTGAGATGAAGAACGAAAGCGACGAGACGGCCACCAAAAAGCGGAACGATGATTTTCTGAAAGAGCTGGACAAGGACCGCACGGAAAAAGCGTGCGAGTACGCGGTGCTGGTGTCCCTGCTGGAGCCGGAGAGCGAGTTGTACAACAGCGGCATCGTTGATGTGTCGCACCGCTACGCCAAGATGTACGTGGTGCGGCCGCAGTTCTTTGTGCCCCTGATCACGCTGTTGCGCAATGCGGCTTTGAACGCGATGAGGTACAAGTCTGAGCTGGCCTTGGTGCGCTCGCAGAACGTGGACATCACCAAGTTTGAAACCCAGCTGGACGAATTCAAGACGGCGTTTGGCCGCAATTGGCGTTTGGCCTCTGAGGGTTTTGAAGAAGCTATTCGGCGCATTGACGAAGCCATCAAGGACCTGGAAAAAACCAAGGAAGCGCTGCACAAGTCGGCCAACAATCTGCGCCTGGCCAACGACAAGGCCGACGACTTGACGATCAAGAAGCTCACCCGAGGCAACCCCACGATGGCGGCCAAGTTTGCAGAGTTGCCGGGGAACACCCCCGACTGAGACGGCGCTCAATGCGCCCCGAGGTAACAGCCTTCAGCCCGCTCCCCATCCGCTTAAAGCCCGAACTGTTGCCAGTTCGGGCTTTTTTTCACCAGCGTTGATTACAGCGTCGGGTAATCGGTGTAGCCCTTGGCACCTGGGGTGTAAAAGGTGCTTTGGTCGGGTACGTTCATGGCAGCACCTGCTTTGACACGGGCGGGGAAGTCTGGGTTGGCGAGGAAGCCCGTGCCAAAGGCGACGGCATCCAGCTTGCCTTCTGTGATGGCGGTCTCGGCTTCGTCTGGGGTGTAACCCATGTTGCCAATCAGCACGCCTTTGTAGTGGGCGCGGGCAACAGGCATCACATCGGCTTTTTGTAGGCCAAAAAAGTCGGCCCGCATGATGTGCAAGTAGGCCAAATCAAAGCGGTTGAGTTGCTCGGCCAGGTAGGCTGTCCAGGCCAGCGGGTCGCTGTCTTTCATGTCGTTGTAGCTGTTGAGCGGCGACAGGCGCAGGCCCACGCGGTCGCTGCCGATGGCGGCACACACGGCGGTCAACACTTCAAACAGGAAGCGTGCGCGATGCGCCAGAGAGCCGCCGTAGCCGTCACTGCGCTGGTTGGCGCTGTCGCGCAGAAATTGGTCAATCAAGTAGCCGTTGGCACCGTGGACTTCCACGCCGTCAAAACCTGCGGCGATGGCGTTTTTGGCAGCCTGTGCAAAGGCTTCAACGATGGGGGCAATTTCGCTTTCCAGCAAGGCGTGGGGCGTGGCTTGAGGCAGAGTGCCTTGCGCGGTGTGGGCATCGCCCTTGAGCGGCAGGGTGCTGGACGAAACAATCGGTGCGCCGTCGTTGTTGGCTGGGTGAGCGGCGCGGCCAGCGTGCCAGATTTGCATGAAGATTTTGCCGCCCTTGGCGTGCACAGCGGCGGTGGTTTCTTTCCAGGCTTCGATTTGTGCGGCGTTGTAAATGCCGGGTTCGTTGACAAAGGCCGAGGTGTTCTCGGCAATCATGGTGCACTCGGTGATGATCAGCCCGGCGCTGGCGCGCTGCGCGTAGTACTCGGCCATGAGTGCATTGGGCAAATGCCCGGCACTGGCACGCGCACGGGTCAGTGGTGCCATGAGCATGCGGTTGGCGAGGGAAACGGAGCCGATTTGAAGAGGGCTAAACAGCATAGGAATTTTTGAATCAATGTGAAAAGAAGGCAACAGAAATTGCTGTCAACTATTTACATAGTGGTGAAAAAGGGGATTGCAAGACCCATCCCAACCTTTGCATGGCCCGTAAAACAAGCGGGCACCGTCGCCTTTGAGAATGACGCCGACCAAATCCTGCTGCCATTGACCCGGGACTGGCAATTGACGCTGTGCAGTCAACAGGCCTTTCATTTGCTGATTCACACCCCATTGGGGTTCAGTCATGTTGGCGTGGCGTCCAGCCGCTCTTTGCGTGCCAACAGACAGACCGGCCGCACGCCAATCGCTAAGTTGGGTGCTTGCCGCAAATCCAGCACATATCCCACCTTGCAGGGCACACCGTTATCGGGACGCGGCATCAACCCAACCGAAAGAAAATTTGATGAACACGAAAACATGGCTCATCGCGGCCCTCGCCGAACAGGCCAAAGACATTGTGGCCGCCGATGTGACAGCCGACAACGGCGTGATCCATGCCATCGACACCGTCTTGATGCCCAAGTCATTGCTCAAGTCATTGCCCAAGTAAGCGCCGCGCGATGGGCAGCCTGCAACGCGTCGCCCACAGCTCACTCACAAAACCTTCACCCTGAGGCCACCCATGAAAATCGCAACCCAGACCAATGCCGAACTCACCCATGTCAGCAAGCTGATCAAAAACATCCCGGTCGCCATGATGACCAATTTGGACGACGACGGCGCCTTGGCCAGCCGCCCAATGACCACCCTCGAAATGGACGCCCAAGGCGCGCTGTGGTTCTTCACCGATGTGCAATCTGCAAAAGTCGACCATTTGCGTGTGGTCAATCTCAGTTACACGGACAGGGACCAAGGCGCTTATGTGTCGCTGTCGGGCCACGCTGAAATCGATACCGACCGTGCGCGCATCCAACAGTTGTGGACCGTCATCGCGAAGCCTTGGTTTCCCGACGGCCCGGACTCCAGCAACTTGGCGCTGCTGAAGTTCATTCCGAACAGGGCCGACTACTGGGATGGACCCAGCAGCAAGATGGTGCGGGCCTTAGGGATGATCGCCTCCGTCATCGCGGGCAAGCCCGTGGGGCTGGGCGAGCATGGGTCGCTCACCAACTTGTCGGCTTAAAACGGGCGGCAGCGCCACCAACGCCAACATGAAAAGACACCTCGCTGCTTATTTCGGCACCCTGATCGTGATGGTGGGACTGGACTTGCTTTGGCTGGGCATCATCGCCAAGCCAATCTACCAACAAGGCATCGGTCACCTGATGACCGACAAACCCAACATGTCAGCGGCAGTGCTTTTTTACGCGCTGTTCGGGATCGGACTGGTGGTGTTTGCGGTGCTGCCTGCCGGTCCCGCCCCGGGCTGGGGCAAGACCATGGGCATGGCGGCGTTGTTTGGCTTTTTTGCCTACGCCACCTATGACCTCACGAACCTGGCGACGCTCAAGCAGTGGCCGATGGGCTTGTCGGTGATGGACGTGGCCTGGGGGACCTGCGTCAGCGCGGCCGCAGCCGCTGGCGGCAAGGCGCTGATGGATGGGGCGGCGCCGCTTTAGCCACCCAACATCGGGGCTTGTTGGATGCTACTTGCCGCTGCCAGGCTCAATCGGCATAACCCGGGTTCACCCGGTCGACCACCCGCATCATGGCTTCAAAAAACAGGCGCTCTCGTTCGCTTCGGGGGTGACGGTCTAGGGGGCTCGGGTTTTTGATGCGCTGGATCACGGATTCGGTCAGCACGTTCAGGGGCTGGCCTGTGCCCATGGCCAGCACCTGGGTGCGGCAGGCTTTTTCCAGTTTGTAGAGCCTGCGGTAGGCTTGTGCCACGGTGTCGCCAACCGTCATCACGCCATGGTTTTTCATGAAGAGCACGGTTTTGCCACCGCTCATGAGCTGCGACAGGCGCTCACCCTCCGACAATTCTGCGGCCAGCCCGGTGTAGTGGTCGTCGTAGGCGATGGCGCCATCAAAGAACGCCGCTGTTTGGGTGGCTGGCAGCAAACGGTTGGCTTTGAGCATGTTCAAAGCCAGTGCCCAAGGCTGGTGGGTGTGCAGCACCACTTTGGCTCCAGTCAATCGGTGCACCGGGGCGTGGATCGACTGCGCCGACAGTTCTACCAAACCCGTGCCTTCCAGCGTTTCGCCCGCTTCGTTGAACACCATCATGGTGCTGGCTTTGGCTTCGGACCAGTGCACGCCAAAGGGCGAAATCAGGTATTGGTCTTCACGGCCCGGCACGGCGACGGTGAAGTGGTTGTCGATGCCCTCATCAAAGTCGTGCAGCACCGCCAAACGCAAAGCGGCGGCCAAGTGCACCTTGGCTTGCCAAACAGGATCGTCTTGGGTGTGCGCTGGGGCTGGTGCTGTGGTTGATGCGTTCGACATGGATGCTCTTTCGATGGGTCAATAGCATGCACTTTATGCACGCGTGGCCTGCAGAACTGTCACTTGTGCTGCAAAAGGCAACGCGCCGAACAGCTGCTCAATGCGCCCCGAGGTAACACCCCTCAGCCCGCTCCCCATCCACCTCATCACCTTCTTCGCTGCACAGCGCAGCAATCAAGGCTTGGTCCACTACTTGGCCGGGCAGCAGCAACTCTTCATGGGTCCAGCGCTTGACCAAGTGGCCGTTGGCCACGCCGCCGTTGTGAGGGGCTTGGTAGGCGCGGCGGTGTTGCATGGTGATGCCACTGTTGGCGTTGGCGATGAAGCGGCTTTCGCCCAAGGCCCAAGGTTCAAAGTAGGCATTGGCGGCAGCATCCACTTGGCGGAAGTAGCTGCGTGCGCCTTCGGCGTTGAGCTTCTTGCGCACGGTGCGCGTGATGAGGCCTTGCAAGTGGTCTAGCGCTTCGTCGTCCATTTGGCTCAGGGTTTCGAGGCTCATGTCTTGCGTGGCCAATGCTGTCGTGGCGGCCAACTCTGCGGGCAGCACTTGCACCATGGCTTTGACCACATCGCGGTGCGGTGCCACGGCGGTGGCCACGCCGCGTGTTTGCGGCTGGATGGGGCAGCGGATTTCGACAAAGCGTGGTTTGACGGGGCCTGTGCAGCCGTCGTGGTGGTAATACTCGCCTTGGCTCAGCCGGCCTTTGCTGGAGCGCCCACGCACATCGCGGTAGGTGGGGTGTTGGGTGTGCGAATTCAGGCAGACGACCAAGCCTGTGTCATCGACCAATTGGTAAAAGGCTTCGCGCCATTCGGGCAAAAGGAGTTGGTCGTGCAAGTAGTCGCTGGGCTCGGTGCTTTCATGGCCGACTTCACCTTCAATCACCAGCACAAAGGGCTTGGGCCGACGCACGCGCCACAGGGCGTTGGCAAATTCCAGCACCGAGCTGGCGGGGGCAGTGTGTGTGGCGGCGCTGTGGCCCGTGGGGGTGGACATGGTGAAGCTTCAGGTGTTGTCTTGCTCGAACAGCGAGCTGCAGACCTGCGCCGATTTTAGGGGGCTTGGCGTGCAAGGCCATCATCACGTCCGCGTGCAGAGGGCGTCGTTGTGCTCTTGGCCCAGCGATGTCAAGCGAAGTCCCCCACAAGACATGGCATTCTTGATGGATGTCAGGTCTGTCGCCACACTGAGCGCTTCAATGCCCAGGAGTATTCGATGATTGCCATAGGAACCCGAGCCCATGGGGTGAGCAAGCGGCGGCAGCTGCCCAAGATGGTCGAGCATTTCTACAAGTCTGAATGGCTGGAGGCGGGTGAAGACCCTGTGCTGTCCCCAACGGCTTCCTTGATTGAGCAACCGCCTCACGCTACGCTCGAGGCGCATTTCCATCGGCAAAACCAATTCCAAGTGTTTGTCGAGGGCGACGGGCAGATTGGCCCGCATGCATTGGACTGCGTGTTGGTGCATTACGCCGGGGCCTACACCGGTTATGGCCCTTTGATTGCAGGCCCCAAAGGCATCAAGTATTTCACCATTCGGCCTGTGTGCGAGTCGGGTTTTATTCCCGCGACTCAAGCGCGTGAACACATGGTGCGCGGCCCCAAACGGCACCTCACAGTGGGCCCCATTGATTTGTCTGCGCCACCTGTCGGCTCTCAGCCTGGGCAAGAACTGGCGCTGCACCCCTTCGAAGCCGATGGCCTGGGCGTGGGCTATTTGCAACTGCAGCCCCAAGGTCAAATTCACATGGACCGGCATCCCGCCAGCGATGGCGTTTTTGTCTTCGTCTTGCAGGGGCAGCTGAATTTGCCCACCCAAACGCTGGCACCTTGGGAGCTCTTTTTTGTGTCTCGGGATGAAGCGCTGCCCGTGTGCACTGCGGGGCCTGAAGGGGCCACGATTTTGAGTTTGCATTGCCCGCCCAAAGAGCTGGCCTACCAGGAGATCGCCGCATGAAGCCATGGATCACCACTCGTCTGCTCAAGCCGTTGTTGGTTCTGTGCAGCTTGCTCTCATCGCTGGCCTGGGCTCAGGCCGATTACCCCAGCAAGCCCCTGAAACTGATCGTCCCGTTCCCGCCGGGTGGCGTGACCGACATCGTGGCGCGCACCGTGTCTGTCAAGCTCAGCGCCGAGTTGGGCCAGCCCGTGGTGGTGGAAAACCGGGCAGGGGCGAGTGGTGCCATTGGCGCTGAATGGGGTGCCCGCGCAGCGCCCGACGGCTACACCCTGATCATGGGCAACATCAGCACCTTGGGCATCAACCCGGCCACGTTTGCCAAGCTGGGTTACGACCCTGTGACCAGCTTTGACCCCGTCAGCATGGTGGCGGTGCAGCCCTTGCTCATCACGGTCCACCCTGGGGTGCCTGCCAAGAACTTGGCTGAGTTGGTGCAACTGGCCAAAAGCCAACCCGGCAAATTGAATTACGGCACAGCGGGCAGTTCCATTCATTTGGCGGTGGAGCAGTTCAACAGCCTGGCGGGCATCAAGATGAACCACATCGCCTACAAGGGCAGTGCGCCCGCCATCACCGATTTGGTGGGCGGACAAATCCAGGTTTTGTTTGACCCGTTTTCGAGCATTTACCCCTTGGTGGCTGGAGGCAAGGCCCGTGCCTTGGCCGTGACCACCGACAAGCGCGCCAGCGCGGCACCGCAAGTGCCCACGGTGGCCGAGCAAGGGTTCGCAGGCTTTGATGTCAGCTCATGGCAGGGCATTGTGGTGCCTGCGGGCACGCCCAAGCCGGTGATTGCGCGCCTGCACCGGGGGCTGGTCACGGTCATGGCGTCTGCTGAAGTGAAAGACAAGTTTGCCCAGTACAGCGCTTTGGCCGTGGCCACGACACCCGAGCAGTTTTCGGCTTACATCAAAGAAGAATTGGCCCGCTGGCAAAAAGTCGCTCAGCAAGCTGGCGTCAAGCCCGAGTGACAAAGACGCCCGCCCCAGTTTGAACATGGAAATTTGACATGCTGTTTACCTTCATCCTGATCGACAAACCCAACCACGCAGAAATGCGCCAGCGTGTGCGGCCTGAGCACAAGGCTTATTTGGCCGCGGCGGCCGACCGCATGGCCTTTGCGGGGCCATTCACCCACGACGACGGCCAAACCATGCTGGGCAGTTTGTTGGTGATCGACTTCCCCAGCCGCGATGCCGCGCACGCCTGGCTGGCGGAGGAGCCTTTCACCAAAGCGGGTTTGTACGGCAGCACCACGGTGCACGCGTTTGTGAATCTGTGGCCCCAAAAAGTCGGCTTTCCGCCCGCAGTCTGAGGCACCTTATATGATCAAACACATCGTGATGTGGAACGTGCGTGGCCATACGCCCGAAGAAAAAGCACAGGCCATCGCGCAAGTCCAGCGCAGCTTTGAGAGCTTGCGCGGCTTGATTCCTGGCTTGCTGCAGTTGGAGATTGGTGTCGACACCAGCCGTATCGATTACGCATGCGACGTGGTCTTGTACAGCGAGTTTGACAGCCAGGCATCGCTTGATGCGTATGCCAGCCACCCCGAGCACCAACGGGTCAAAAATGAACTTGAGGGCCTGCGCATTGCACGCCACCAAGTGGACTTCCCCTCACATTGAACTTTTGGAGCAACACCCCATGAACACTGATTTGAATGACGAACTTTTGATCCGCCAAATGGTCGAGCGCTGGGCCGTTTGGCGCGACGCGGGCGATTGGGACCGGTTTGCCACCGTCTGGCACCCTGAAGGGGTGATGATGGCCACCTGGTTTCAAGGCCCGTTTGCCGACTTCATTCGCGTCACGCAAGAGGGCTGGGCCAAGGGGGTGAGCATCCTCCACTTTTTGGGAGGCTCGGCCATCGATGTCGCCGGCGACCGCGCCATCGCGCAAACCAAGATGACCATTTCGCAGCGCGGCATGGTCGAGGGCGAAAACGGTCCTGTATTGTGTGACGTCGTCTGCACCGGTCGCTTTTACGACTTTGTCACCCGCCACAATGGCGAGTGGAAGTTGCTGCACCGCCAGCCGATCTACGAAAAAGACCGCATCGACCCGGTGGATTCCACAGCTGTTCTTAAACTGGACGCGGCGGCGCTGGCGACCTTTCCGGAAGGCTACCGGCACTTGGCCTACATCCAGACACGCATTGGCTACAAGGTCAAGATGGACATGCCCATGCTCAAAGGGCCGGTGGTCAACGAGTTGTACCAGCGCGGCGCAAGGTGGCTTGCCGGCGGTGAGCTGGAGCGTTGAAGCTCACAACGCCCGCACCCCCCTTTAAAGCCCAGCCATCCGGTCATTTTTGAATTTCAGAGGCAACGGGGCGGTCACGCGGCGGTCATTGCCGGAGCCATCGGTCCGGTGTTTGCCTTGCATCAACTCAATTGAGAATGATTCTCGATAGAATGGTGATTGACGTGCCCATTCTCTCCATGAACCTTGATCAAGCCCCTTTGTCTGCCATGTTGCGCGTGGCGAGGGTGCGCGTGCCTTGCGGGCGTGAAGACCAGGCGCGGCAGCTGGAAGAAATCGGTTTTTTGCCTGGCGAGGCCGTGTGCGTGATGTCGCGGGGCGCGTGGGGCGGTGATCCGCTGGCGGTGCGGGTGGGGTTGTCCACCTTTGCTTTGCGCCGCGACGAAGCCCGCTGCATCGAGCTGGAGCCAGCCGATGCGTGAGCAGCGCTTGCACCTGGTGCCGCGCGGCACGATGGTTGCGCTGGTGGGCAACCCCAATTGCGGCAAGACGGCTTTGTTCAACCGCCTGACCGGCAGCCACCAAAAGGTGGCCAACTACGCCGGTGCCACGGTCGAAAAGAAAGAAGGTCGTCTGGCCATGCCCGATGGCAGCGCATTGCGTGTGCTGGATTTGCCAGGTGTTTACAGCCTGTACCCCAGGTCTGATGATGAGCGCGTGGCCTGCGCTGTCATGATGGGTCGGTCCCCCGGAGAAAAGCGCCCCGATGCGCTGGTCTGCGTGGTGGATGCGACCAACCTGCGTCGGGGGTTGCGCTTGGTGTTGGCGGTCAAACGCTTGGGCTTGCCGTGTCTGGTGGTGCTCAACATGGCCGATCTGGCCGAAAGCCGTGGCTTGAAGATTGACGCTGCTGCCTTGTCGCAGGCGCTGGCATTGCCGGTGGTGACCAGTGTGGCCGTGCATACCGGTGGCGATGCAGCGGTGCGCTCCTGGCTGGCCGCGCAACCCTGGACGCGGTGGAGCCCTGTTGCAGACAGCCGTGATGCACCAGGTGAGCAGCATGATACAGCCAACACCGAGGGTGACCACGTGCAGGTGCAAGGCATCTTGCGCCGCTTGCAGCTCGATGCGCTGGTGCCCGATGCACTGAGCGACCGCATCGACCGCGTAGTGCTGCACCCGTGGGCGGGGCCTATGATTTTGCTGGCGGTGCTGTTCCTGGTGTTTCAGGCTGTGTTTGCCTGGGCCACATGGCCCATGGACCTGATCAAGTCGGCCACCGATGCCTTGTCGGCTTTGGCCATGCAAGCTTTGCCGCAGGTCTGGTGGCGCGATTTGCTGGTGCAGGGGCTGTTGGCGGGCATGGGCGGCGTGCTGGTGTTCTTGCCGCAAATCTTGATTTTGTTTTTCTTCATTTTGCTGCTCGAAGAGTCGGGCTACCTGCCACGCGCGGCGTTTTTGCTGGACCGCATCATGGGCGGGGTGGGGCTGTCGGGGCGCTCGTTCATCCCGCTGTTGTCGAGCTTTGCCTGCGCTGTGCCGGGCATCATGGCCACGCGCTCCATTGCCAACCGGCGTGACCGGCTGGTGACGATATTGATTGCGCCTTTGATGACCTGCTCGGCGCGCTTGCCGATTTACACCTTGTTGATTTCGGCCTTCATCCCGGCCAGCAGCCGGGGCGGCATGCAGCTGCAAGGGCTGGTGCTCTTGGGCTTGTACCTCACGGGCATTGCAGGCGGCATGGCGGTGGCCTGGGTGCTCAAGCTGCTCACACGCTCGGGCCGTCAGTCGCGGCCACTGATGATGGAGCTGCCGTCCTACCACTGGCCTACGCTGCGCAATTTGGCGCTGGGCTTGTGGCAGCGGGCCTGGATCTTCCTGCGCCGTGTGGGCACGGTGATCTTGCTGCTGACCGTGGCCTTGTGGTGGCTGGCCAGCTACCCGGCGGCGCCCCTGGGCGCGGCCGGGCCTGCCATTGAATACAGTTACGCTGGGCAAATCGGGCACGTGCTGGTGCACCTGTTTGAGCCCGTGGGTTTCAACTGGCAAATCAGCGTGGCCTTGTTGACCGGCATGGCCGCCCGCGAAGTGGCCATCGGCGCATTGGCCACGGTCTATGCCGTGGTGGCCGCAGACGGCGGCGCGGCCACCGCCACGGCGCTGGCGCCTGTGCTGGCCGGTCAGTGGAGCTTGGCCACGGGCATGGCGCTGTTGGCTTGGTACATCTTTGCGCCGCAGTGCCTGTCCACGCTGGTGGCCATCCACCGCGAAAGCGGCAGCTGGAAGCTGCCTGCCATCACCTTGTTGTACCAGCTGGCGCTGGCTTATGGCGCGGCCTTCATCACATTCCGGGTGGTGTCGCATTGGGTTTAGTGCAGCCGATCACTTGGGATTAGGATGACCCCATGCTGAATTTACCGACACCTCAACTGAAATTTTTTGCTGACTTGTCTGTCCAGGTGGACAAGCCCCAGGAGGTGGGTCAAACCCACCACGGCGTTCGCCGCTTGATCCCGATTCTGGGCGGGCAGGTGCAAGGCGACGGCTGGACGGCCCGCGTCCTGCCCGGCGGTGCCGATTTCCAGTTGATCCTCAACCCGCGCATGGCCGAGCTCGATGCCCGCTACATGTTGGAGACCGATGGCGGCGATTTGATTTTTGTGCAAAACCACGCGGTGCGCACCGCCGCCCCTGAGGTGATGGCCAAGCTCATCCGGGGCGAGCCTGTGCCGCCTGAGGCAGTGTATTTTCGCTGCACGCCCAGCTTTGAGACCGCATCTGCCTCTTTGGGCTGGATCACCGAGCGCCTGTTTGTGGGCACGGGGGCACGCCACCCAGACAAGGTGGTGATGCGGTTTTTTGAAGTGGCTTGAGCCACCGCAGCGCAAGTCCAGTGCCATCACAACAGGAGACAAGCCATGACAAGAATCCAGTTCAAACCCACCCTCCAAAGCCTTGCCCTGTTGGGCGCTGGCAGCGTTTTGATCGCGTGCAGCAGCTTGCCTGGCGGTGCACTGCCAACCCTCAAGGCCGCGACCGGTGCCAGTCTGCCCGCTTGCACCACTTTGGTGGACTCCTTGAAGCTGAGCCACACCCGCATCGAATCGGCGGCATTGGTTGCGGCAGGCGCTGTCATGCAAGGAGACCGCGCTGTGCCCGAGCACTGCCGGGTCTTGGGCCGCATGCACGAGCGCAAGGGCAGCGATGGGCGCGATTACGCCATCGGCTTTGAAATGCGTTTGCCTGTGGCTTGGAATGGCCGCTTTTTTTACCAAGGCAACGGCGGGCTGGATGGCGCTGTGGTGCCCGCGCTGGGTGCTTTGGGCGGTGGGCCGCTCACGGGTGCATTGATGCAAGGCTTTGCCGTGATCAGCTCGGATGCCGGACACAGCGGCCCGCAAACCACCGTCTTCGGACTGGAGCCGCAGGCCCGGTTGGACTACGGTTACCAGGCAGTGCAAAAGCTCACGCCCATGGCCAAGCAGCTGATTCAGGCTGCCTATGGCAAGGGGCCTGACCGCTCCTACATTGGCGGCTGCTCCAACGGTGGCCGCCATGCCATGGTGGCCGCGGCGCGCCTGGGTGACCAGTACGACGGCTACCTCGTGGGTGCACCGGGCTACCGTTTGCCTTATGCGGCGCTGGCGCAAATCTGGGGTGCGCAACAGTGGGCACCTCTGGCCACGTCAGGCGCCACCGTGAAAAACCCACTCAACCCCAACGGCACCTTGCCCGATCTGGCCAGCGCCTTCACGGTGCAAGAGCGCCAGACGGTGGCTCAGGCCATTGCCAACAAATGCGATGCGCTTGACGGTGCCAAAGACGGCATGGTCCAGGCCACGCAGGCTTGTCAGGCGGTGTTCAACCTGAAGACCGATGTGGCCACCTGCAACGGTGAGCGCAACGGTGCTTGCTTGACCTCCGCACAAAAAGACGTCTTGGCTACGGTGTTTGGCGGTGCCAAGACCGCTTCGGGTCAGCCCATTTATGCCAGCTTTCCATACGACATGGGTGTCGCCGGGGCCAACTGGGGCAGCTGGAAATTCATCGATTCACTGATCCGCGACCCGCTGGCCCTGAGCACGATTTTCAGCGTGCCACCTGCGCCCGTGGACCCGCTCAAGGACAACATCGCGGCGCGCCTGGCCATGTTCAGCGCCACCAACGAGAGCTACCGCGAGTCGGGCTGGTCGCTCATGACGCCGCCCGGCGAAACCCAGCCTGACAATTTGGCCGCCTTGCGCAGCCGAGGCGCCAAGGTGGTGCTGTACCACGGCGTGAGTGATGCCATCTTCTCTGCCGAAGACACCCGCCAATGGGTGGAGCGCTTGGGCAAGGCGGGGCTGAACCCCGGTGCTGACTTTGCGCGCTACTTCCCGGTGCCCGGCATGAACCACTGCAGCATGGGCCCGGCCGCTGACCAATTTGACCTGCTCGGACCCTTGGTCAAGTGGGTCGAGCAGGGCGAGGCACCGCAAGCCGTGCTGGCCAGTGTGCGGGGCGCAGGCAACGCCGGCGGCGTGAACACCGAACTGCCCGCCGATTGGTCGGCCAAGCGCACACGCCCACTGTGTGCTTACCCCACCGTGGCCACCTACAAAGGCAGTGGCTCGGCAGAAGACGCCAGCAACTTCAGTTGCAAGTGACACCTTCTTGAAAGACAAAAAACCGCAGCGCCTGTACAGGACGCCACGGTTTGTCTGTTCTTGGCCTTCGTTGGCCTGAATGCGTCAAGCGACTTTGCGATCGGTGCCCTTCAAAGCCGTCTTCACACTCTCTGGCGTGAAGGGGATGGTCCGCAGGCGAACCCCCGTGGCATCAAAGAAGGCGTTGGCAATGGCGGCAGGCACGGTGGTGGGGGTTTGTTCGCCAGCGCCCCATGCTGGCTGGCCAGGCTGGTCGATCAAGACCGTTTGCACCGTGGGCGTGTCCGGGAAGCGCAAGATGGGGTAGCTGGCCCAGTCCACGCTGTCGATGGTGCTGCCGCTCCACTGCACTTCTTCCATCAGCGTGCGGCTCACGGTTTGGATCACGCCGCCCTGGATCTGGTTCTGCACACCGTCGGGGTTGATGATCTGACCGCAGTCGTGGGCCACAAACACCTTGGTCACCAAAATCTGGCCTGTGCTGCGGTTGACTTCCACCTCGGCCACCGTGGCCACGTAAGTGATGGCGTTGTTGTAACGCACATAAGAAATACCGCGGCCTCGCGTGATGTTGCCTGTGCTGACCTGTGTAGCCGAGGGTCGTTTGCTCCAGTTGGAGGCCTTGAGCACCGCGTTGATCACCCCGCTGGCACGCGCATCGTTCAGGTGGTTGAGGCGGAACTCAGCAGCATCGGCGCCCGCTGCTGCAGCCAGTTCGTCCATGAAGGCTTCGTTGGCAAAGCTGTTTTCAATGCGGCCTGGGCTGCGCAAGTGCGATGAGCGCAGGAAAGTTTGCGCCACGTGTTTGGTGGTGACCAGGATGTTGGGCACGGCGTAGGGTGCACCCGCGTTCTGGAACAGGAAGCCCACCCAGTTACCTGGACGTGGAACGCCCGTGTCACTGGCGGCCAGCAAAGGAAAGTCCAAGGGCTTGAAGGCGGCGATGTGGTTGAGTGCAATGAAGAAGTCGCCTTTCCAGCCGGTGATCTTGCCTTGCGCATCGAGGCTGGCTTCCAGGTCCATGGACCGGGGCGGGCTCTTGGGGGCGAGCGCGGTCTCGTCTTGGCGCATCCACTGCACACGCACGGGTTTGCCAATTTGGATGGCAATCAGCGCTGCGTCTGCGGTGGCGTCTTCATGGCCGTTGCGGCCGTAGCAGCCTGAGCCGTCCAGGTACACCAGACGGATGGCCGATTTGGGCAAGCCGGTGATGACCGACAGCTCATGCTGCATGGAGTGCGTGGCCTGAGAGGCCGACCAGCACACCAGTTGACCTTCTTTGAAATCGGCCACGGCACACGATGGGCCGATGGAGGCATGGGTTTGCACGGCAAAGTTGTACGTGGCCTTGACGCTTTTGACGGCACTGCCCAAGGCCTGCGACACATCGCCTACTTTTTGCGTGGCTTCCTCCTTGGCGATGGGCATCTTGCGCCAGGCTTCAAAAATGGTGGCCTTGGCGGGCAGGTCCGGGCCCGCACTCCATTGCGCCTTGATGGCCTGTGAGGCTTTGATCGCCGCCCATTCGGTCTTGGCCACGACCGCCAAAAAATTGCCCTTGCGCACGGTCTGCACAAAGCCGTTCACGCGTTTGGCGGGTCCCTCGTCAAAGCCCTGCAGCGTGGCGCCAATCTGGGTGGGGCGGATCACCCGGGCGTGCAGCATGCCGGGCATGCGCAGGTCGTGCACATAGGTGTGCTCGCCCGTGACCTTGCCGGGAATGTCGACGCGCGGCACAGACTTGCCCACGAGTTTGTAGTCGGTGTGTTTCTTCACAACCACCTTGGGGTCGACCTTGACTTCAAAGCCGGTGCCGATCAGGCTGCCGTAGGTGGCGGTTTGGCGGCTGGCCTCGTGCGCGATCACGCCATCGTTGACGACCAACTCGGCCACAGGCACGCCCCAGTTTTTGGATGCGCGCTGCAACAAAGCCTGACGCGCGTTGGCCGCAGCGATGCGCAGTTCGCTGCCGCCTTGAGAGATGGTGAGCGCTGCGCCCGTGATCCATTGGTCGGGCGTGGTGCCTGTGTCGCCCATGACCATGTCGATGCGGCCGAAGGCGACATCCAGCTCATCTGCGGCGATTTGGGTGAGCGCCGTCTTGGTGCCGGTGCCCAGATCGACCTTGCCGACATACAGCGTGATGCGGTTGTTCTTGTCGATGGTCAGCCAGGAGTCCAGCACGTCAGGGGCCACGCTTTTGGCTGGAGGAAGTCCAGTCGCCGCCTGAGCCTGACCTGTCAAGGAAAAGCCAACGGTCAGAACACCTGCGCCCGCTGCACCGAGAAATTGACGTCGATTGAATGAAGTCATGGTGCTTTCCTCAGGCGGTGATGGCGCGTTTGACGGCGGCCACAATGCGTTGGTGGGTGCCGCAGCGGCAAAGGTTGCCCGCCAGCGCTTCGCTGATTTGCTGGTCGCTGGGGTTTTTGTTTTGTGCCAGCAAAGCTGTGGCCGTCATGATCATGCCGTTGATGCAGTAACCGCATTGCACCGCCTGGGTGTCCATGAAGGCTTGCTGAAGCTTGCCGGGTTTGGCTGAGCTGCCCAGCCCCTCCAGGGTCGTGACTGCTTTGCCTTGCACGCTGGCTGCGGGGGTGATGCAAGAACGTGTCGCTTGACCGTTGACGATCACGGTACAGGCGCCGCATTGGCCTTTGCCACAGCCGAATTTGGGGCCATTCAGGCCAAGGTTGTCGCGCAGCGCGTACAGCAGCGGGATGTCCTGATCGGCATCGACTGCGCGGGCCTTTCCGTTGACCTTCAAATTGATTTGAGCCATGTTCGTCTCCATGATTTGAGGCCCGTTTGTGCAGACGACGAGCCGGGGCCGTGAATCCACAAGGATCCATACAGCCCAACTGATTATGGAGAGGCTCAAAAAAAGGGGACTTCGTGTAATCCCCAAGAAAGTCCACTCGGTGACAGGATCAGCCCTGTGCGCCCAGCAGGTAGTCGATCTTGCCCACATCCACGCCGTTGTGGCGCAGGATGGTGTAAGCCGTGGTGATGTGGAAGTACAGATTGGGCAGCATCCAGCCCGTGAGGTAATCCTGACCTTTGAGGGTGCGGGTTTTGCCCGGGCCAGCAGGGAAGGTGATCTCTTTGTCCTCGGTGCCGTCCAGCGCTGCGGCTGGCACGGTGGCGATGAAGGCCAGGGTTTTCTGAATGCGTTCTTGCAGTTGTGCCAAGGTGGTTTCGGTGTCATCGAACTTGGGCGCTTCGATGCCGCTCAAACGGGCTACGCCGTTTTTCACCGCGTCGCAAGCGATCAGCACTTGGCGTGTGAAGGGGAACATGTCGGGGGCCAGGCGGTAAGTGGTGAGCGCCGTGGGGTCGATCTTTTTGGTGTCGACGAATTGCTCGGCCTTGGCCAGGATGTGGCTCAGGTTGGTCAGCATGCGGGTGCACACAGGCAAACTGGCGCTGGACATGGAAATGGTCATGAAAGTCTCCGGTCGTTGTTGAAAATTTTGGCTTTGGAAATTCAGGCGTTGGCCACAGGCAAAGCCTGGACCGCCTCGCCGATGGCATAAAAGTGCCCGCCTGCCACATGGTGCAGGCTGCGCAGTTCGGGGGGCGCTTGTTCAAAGTGCCAGCGGCCTTGGCTGAACACGCGCGCATCGGCCCAAGCCCCGACCACCTCGGCCAGGATCAAGTCGTGCGGCCCCGCCACATGGGCGGTGGCGGGCAGCACGCGGCATTCCATCTGGGCGATGCTGCCGTCCACCAAGGGAGCGCCGGTCTGCGGTGCGGCTTGGGTGCTGATCTTGCAACGGTTCAGTTTGTCGGGGTGGTTTTTGCCGCTCATGCCGCCTGCAGCCATGACCCGATCTTTCATCGCCACCGTTGGCACGCAAAGGCTGAGCACGCCCGAGGCATCGATCAACTCGCGCGTGAGGGTGCTCTTGTCGATGACGACCGCCACCTTGGGCGTGTCAAAGTCCAGCGGCATGGCCCATGCAGCGGCCATCACATTGCTGCGGCCTGCGTGTGCGCTGCCCACCAGCACGGTGGGGCCGTGGTTGAGCAGGCGGTAGGCATGTTTCAGGTCAACGGTTTGCATGGTCGGTCAGCGGGTTTCAGGGCGCACAGAGCGCTCCTTTTCGTATTGGTCGTAGCGCGGCAAGCCCTGGTTGGGCGGTGCATTGGTGCCGACGGCGTTGGCTTTTTCTTGGGCGCGTATGCCCTCGTACACGGCTTGCGGCGAAGTCAGGCCGCAGCCGGCCAAGCCGGTCAGCAGCGTCAGAGCGAGAAACAACTTGAACATCATTTGCGCTTGTTGAACTTTTGCCAGTATTGGAATTCGTCCGCACGGACTTCGTATTCCAGATCTTCCACGCGGGTGATCATGCGTTCTTTGGCATCGCTCACGGCGCGGTTGTAGATGCTGGGGCCGATTTCTTCGAGCACAAAGCCGAGCAAGGCACTGGCAGAAATGTTGCCGATCTTTTGCTCGAAGTTGGCTTCAAAGTAGCGCTCAATGCTGGCAATCGCCTGAGCGCGGTCTTCTTTGCTCAGTTCAATGGACATGGCCGAGGGTCAAGCCAGTTCGGCGATCAGCTCGATCTCGACGCAAGCGCCCATGGGGATCTGGGCCACGCCAAAAGCGCTGCGGGCGTGTGCACCGACTTGCGGGCCAAACACCTGGCCCAGCAGCTCGCTGCATCCGTTGGTGACCAGGTGCTGCTCGGTGAAATCGCCTGTAGAGTTGACCAGGCTCATCACCTTGACGATGCGCTTGACCTTGTTCAGGTCGCCCACGGCGGCGTGCAGCGTGCCCATCAGGTCAATCGCCACGGCGCGAGCGGCTTGTTGGCCTTCGGTGGTGTCGATGTTTTTGCCCAGTTGGCCGGCCCAGACTTTGCCGTCTTTTTTGGCAATGTGGCCGGACAGGAAAACCAGGTTACCGGTTTGAACGTAGGGTACATAGGCCGCAGCAGGCACCGCCACGGGTGGCAATTCGATGTTCAAGGATTTCAGGGTGTCGTAAACGCTCATGGTGGGCTCATCTCAGGGTTGAAAACTGGATCAGATTGTCGCTGAATCGGCCGTGTCGGAGTTGAAGCGCTGACCTGCAGGGTGGCTTGTTACAGCCAGGAGGCTTTGGCCGCGATGTGTGGCTTGTTGATCCGGCCTCTTGATGTCTTGAGCAGCAAGCAAGGGATTGATTTTTTGTAGGAGCCCACCCCTGTGGGCGATGGGCGTGGCACACGCCCTGCAAGCCATCGCCCACAGGGGTGGGCTCCTACAGCAACAACAAGCCCATGGCTGACAAACAAGGGCCATTCAAACTTCATGGGGCCGGATCAATGCTCGTCCAGTGGTGCCACCGTGACGGCCACATCCAGTGTGTGCTCCCCACCGCCTTGCAGCACGCCGCGCAGGGGCGACACATCGGCAAAGTCGCGGCCCACCGCCAGGCGCACATAGTCCAGGCCCGGGCTGGCCAGGCCACATCGGTTGTTGGTGGGGTCCAGGTCCAGCCAGCCTTGGCAGGCGTGGCTGGCCAGCTCGGGCAAATACACCGAGGCCCAGGCGTGCGAGGCGTCGCTGCCCACCAAGCGCGGCTGGCCCGGTGGCGGTTGGGTCAGCAGGTAGCCGCTCACATAACGGGCGGGCAAGCCCAGCGAGCGCAGGCAGGCCAGCAGGATGTGGGCGAAGTCCTGACAAACACCGCGTTTGCTTTGCAGCGCTTGCAGTGCCGGGGTGTTGATGTCGGTGCTTTGCGAGGCGTAGGTGAAATCGCTGTGCATGCGCGCCGTCAGTTCCAGCGCCGCTGGCATCAAGGCCCGCCCCGGGGTGAAGCTGCTTTGCGCATAAGCCAAAAAGGCCTCGTGCACGGGCGCATGGTGCGAGCCAAAAACAAAGCCGTTGTTCACGTCGGCCGGATGTCCGCCCCGGTAACGGAAATGTTCGCGCACCGATTCCCAGCTTTGTGAGGAGGTGGCTTGCGCAATGACTGAGGTTTCCAGCTCGCTGTAAGCGCGCACCAGCAAACCTTTGTGGGGGTTGGTCAATGCCCAGTAAGCGCGGTGGTTGCAATACGCGTCCACGTTGTGCTGCACAAAGGCCGCAGGCTCAACATGCAAGCTGTGGCTGAGCACTTGTTGGCACGGTGAGTTGGCGGGCTGCAGGTGGGCCACATGCTGCGCGGTTTGCACGGCAGGGCTGTAGCTGTAGCGGGTTTCGTGGGTGATGGCCAGGCGCATGGTCACTGTCGGTCAAGAGACAAAGCTGAAACGGGCCTCACCACTGTGGGTGAAGAACAGGCCACACAGTTGGTCAGACACATGCCGCGCGGCGGTCTGGCAATCGGCCAATGCCGCGTGCAAGGGCAGGGGCTGGACCGAGGTGGTCCAGATCGCATCGGCCCGGCAGTCCAGTGGCCACAGGGCTTCGGGTGTGAGGTCCACCAAGCGTGGCACCAAACCTGCCAGCGGCAAGGTGACGCCGTCGGCCAAGTTGCCCATGCGCAGCAGGCGCGAGCGCAGGGTGTGCGCCACCCAGCCCAAAGCACGCGGGTTGTCGGGGTTGGTCACCAGCAGGTCCAGCAGGGCCTGGGGCGTGCGGCTTTGCTGGTACTGCGCGTGGAAGCTGATGGTGCTGTCAAACAGGTCGAGCACGGCGTCAAACCCGGCTTGTTCGCCGATCAATCCGCCTTGCACGGCGCTGCTCAAGGCGCTCGATAAAAATTCGAGCCGCTCGATGTGGCGGCCAATCGACAAAAGGCGCCAGCCGTCGTCGCGTGTCATGCGGTCGGTTTGCGCACCGGTCAGGGCCGCCAGCATCTGGCTGGTCTCGGCCAGCAGGCCTTGCACTTCCACGGTGTCTTGCGAGTTGTCGCTGGCCACCGAGTTGAAAAAGCGCAACTCGGCTTGTTCCAGCAAGCGCCAGTGCTCGGGCGACAAACGCTCGCGCACCGAGGCCGCTGCCAGCCGCACCGAACGCAGGTTGAAGCCCACGCTGGTGGCGAGTTTTTTGTCCCACAGACCCGCGATCAGCGAGCGTTCAAACACACGGTGCGACAGCGCCGCCGCAGGCACGCCGGGGCGCACCAGGCCGTGGCGTGTGGCCATTTGGGTGATGAAGTTCAGCAGCTGGGGCTGGTTCTGGTTTTCGCTGTTCAGGATTTCCAAGCTCAGGCGCACCAGGCGCAAGGTGTTTTCGGTGCGCTCGGTGTAGCGGCCCATCCAGAACAGGTTTTCGGCAGCACGGCTGGTGACCAAGCGCTGGCGCTGGGCCAACACCTTGGCCGAGGGCTGTTGCGATGGCGATTGGGATTGGGATTGGGATTGGGATTGGGATTGCGATTGGGATGGTGCCATGGGCACGGACGACTGTGTTTGGGTCGCCAAGACGGCGCGGGGTGTGTTATCGCCGGGCACCAAACGCTGAGCCGTTCCCGTCTGGGCACGCACACCGTCGTCCGCAAGGGCGCCGCCCTCAGCGGCCTCAGCCGAGCTCGCCTGCACCCACACATCGGCGCTGCTGCCGCCGCGCTGCATCGAGGCAATGCCTTCGCGGGTGCCCAGCCGCGCCAAGCCACCGGGCAGCACCTGCCAGCCGCCTTGTGCATCGGCCACGGCAAACACGCGCAGCACCACTGGGCGAGATTCAATCGCCGCTTGGCTTTCGCTTGGGCCATCCACCCGGGTTTGCCAGGTGGGCTGGTGCGACAGCGGCAACCACGACTGCAGGGTGAAGGCATCCGGGTCGCGCAGGATGCGGCCCGCCCATTCGTCCTGTTCGCGGCGGCTCAGTTGGTGGCCCAGCACAGGCTCAAAGCTGTGGCGGTCGGTGTTGTAAGGGTAGGTGGGTTTGATCACGCAGCTGCCGATGCGCGGCAACACATCTTTCAGGGCCGCTGCTTCGCCGCACCACCAACTCGGAATGGCGGGCAGCTGCAGTTCTTCACCCAACAGGTCACGCGCCAGCGCAGGCATGAAGCCCAGCAGCGCGTTCGACTCCAGAAAACCCGAGCCGGGTGTGTTGGCCACCAGCACGTTGCCACTGCGCACCGCCTGCAAGAGGCCGGGCACGCCCAGCGTGGAGTCGGCGCGCAGCTCCAGCGGGTCCAGCCAATCGTCGTCCACGCGGCGCAAAAGGCCGTGCACCGGTTGCAGGCCTTGCAGGGTTTTGAGGTAAAGCTTTTCGTCGCGCACCGTCAGGTCGTTGCCCTGCACCAAGCTCAGGCCCAGGTAGCGGGCCAGGTAGGCGTGTTCAAAATAGGTTTCGTTGTAGGGGCCAGGCGTGAGCAGTGCGATGTGGGCCGAAGCACCCGCCGGGCTTCTGGCCTTGATGCCGTCGATCAGCGTGCGGTAGGTCTCGGCCAGGCGCTTGACAGGAAACGCTTCAAACGCCTGCGGAAACAAGCGCGAGACGATCAAACGGTTTTCCAGCAAATAGCCCAAGCCCGAAGGCGCTTGCGTGCGTTGCGACAAGAGCCACCAGCAGCCATCCGGCCCGCGTGCCAGATCGAATGCGGCCACCGACAAATAACGGCCCCCCACTGGCGGCACGCCATGCATGGCGGGCAGGTACGCGGGGTGGCCTTGTATGAGCGCCGCAGGCAAATGCCCGTCGAGCACCAGTTTTTGGGGGCCGTAGGCGTCGGCCATGATGCGTTCGAGCAGCTGCATGCGCTGCAACACACCCGCTTCGATCTGCTGCCAATTGGCCTCGGGCACCATGAGTGGGAACAGGTCGAGCGACCATGGCCGCTGGGGCTGATCGGCCGCGGCGTACACGTTGTAGGTGATGCCGTTGTCGCGCACTTGCCGTTGCAAGTTTTTCATGCGCACGTTCAGACCCTGCAGGCCTTCGCCCGCCACATGGTCGATGAACGTTTGCCAAGCACTGCTCATGTGCGCATCCGACGCTTGCTCTTGTGCCGTGGGCGCAAGGGTCAATCCGCGCAGTTCATCCCAGTGTCCCTCGGGCGCGGCCAAGGCCTGGTGCGCCAGCCAGGACATGGCTTGCGCGTCCAGATGTTGGACAGTGCTTTGGCTGGATTCATTCATTGAACCATTGTCGCTCAAGCCTTGCGCAAATCCAGTGTGTAAGGGAACTCAGGACTGGCGTGCAGTGTGGCGTTGGGGCCGAGCGCCGCCAGCTGCTTCATCGCCCCGGGCGTGTGCCCCATGCGGAAGAAGCGCGCCAGGCGTCGGCTTTCGGCCTCATAGGCGTTGACCGGGAAGCTGTCGTAGCTGCGGCCACCGGGGTGGACCACGTGGTACTGGCAACCACCCAGTGAGCGCTTCATCCAGGTGTCCACCAGGTCCACCGTGAGCGGCGCATGCATGCCGATGCTCGGGTGCAGCGACGAAGGCGGGTTCCAGGCTTTGTAGCGCACGCTGGCCACGTATTCGCCCACCACACCCGTGGGTTGCAGGGGCAGGGCCTTGCCGTTCACGGTCACCGTGTGGCGTGAGGGGTTCATGCCGGTCACATGGACCTCGATGCGCTCGAGCGACGAGTCCACATAGCGGGCGGTGCCGCCTGCTGAGCTTTCTTCGCCCATGACGTGCCAGGGCTCCAGCGCGTTGCGCAGCGTCACCACCGCGCCGTCGACCCGGACCTGACCGACCAGCGGGAAGCGGAACTCGAAATGTGGTGCAAACCAGCTGGGGTCAAAGTGAAAGCCCGCATCGCCCAGCTCGGTCAGCACGTCGTCAAAGTCTTTGTGAATCCAGTGCGGCAGCATGAAGCGGTCGTGCAGCTCGGTGCCCCAGCGGGTCACGGGCGCTGAATACGGCGCATCCCAAAAGCGGGCCACCAGCGCACGCAGAAGCAGCTGCTGCACGATGCTCATGCGGGCGTGCGGCGGCATCTCAAACGCCCGCAGCTCCAACAGGCCCAAACGCCCTGTGCTGCTGTCGGGCGAGTACATCTTGTCGATGCAAAACTCGCTGCGGTGCGTGTTGCCGGTCACGTCCACCAAAATGTTGCGCAGGGTGCGGTCCACCAGCCACGGCGGCATGTCGGCACCAAACTTCTGGCGGTTGCGTGTGATCTCGCGCAGCGCGATCTCCAGCTCATAGACCTGGTCGTTGCGAGCCTCGTCCACCCGTGGTGCCTGGCTGGTGGGGCCGATGAACATGCCGCTGAACAAATAGCTCAAGCTCGGGTGGTTGTGCCAATAAAGGATGAGGCTGGCCAGCACCTCGGGGCGGCGCAGGAAGGGGCTGTCAGCAGGTGTGGCCCCGCCCATCACCATGTGGTTGCCGCCGCCGGTGCCGGTGTGGCGGCCATCGGTCATGAACTTTTCGGCCGACAGGCGCGTCTCGAAAGCCGCTTGGTACAAAAACTCGGTGTGCTCGACCAGCTCGGTCCAGTTGTGGGCCGGGTGGATGTTGACCTCGATCACGCCCGGGTCGGGCGTGACCTGCAGGAGTTTCAGGCGTGGGTCGCGCGGCGGCGGGTAGCCTTCCATGACGATCTTCAGGCCCAGCTTCACGGCGGTCGCCTCCACGGCGCTGACCAAGGCCAGGTAATCTTCCAGCCTCGCCAGGGGCGGCATGAAGACGTAAAGCACGCCAGATTTTTCGCCTTTGGCCATGGCCTCGGCTTCCACCTTGGGGCCGTTGGCGCGGTTGGGGTCGCGCACTTCCACGCACAAAGCGGTTCGCACCACCGACGGGTCGGACTCGAACTTGGCCACCGGCGCTTGCGCGGGCATGGCTTTGGCATGGCGCGCCTGCTGCGTCACGGGCGCCATGGAGGGCAGGGGGTGGCGTGGGGCGAGATGTGGCGAAAAGGGGTCTTGCTCGATCATGTGCCAACGGTCGGTCGGCGCGGCCCAAGGCAGCGAGTCCAGCGGCAGGCGCCAGCCCATGGGCGAGTCGCCGGGCATGAGGTACATGCGTTCGTCTCGCAGGAACCAGCGGCCGGTTTGCCACTGTGGGTCGGTCAACTCGGGTGTGTCCGCTTCTACAGGCTGAATCGGCAACACATAACCCACCGGCTGGTCCAGGCCTTGGCTGAAGATGCGGCGCAGGCGGTTGCGCTCCATCTCGTCGTCCAGCTTGGCGTCAAACGGGTCCACGTTCACCGGCAATCGGCGTTCGCGCCAGAGGTAGTACCAGGTGTCTTCGTAGCCCGGCAGCACGGTGTCGTCTGGCAAGCCCAATTGCTGTGTCAGGCCCTGAACGAAACGCTTTGCATCGGCGCTGGTGTAGTGGCTGGGCTCGCGTTCGTCGGCGAACACCTCGGGGTTTTGCCAGCAGGGCGAGCCATCGGCACGCCAGTAAATGGAAAGCGCCCAGCGTGGCAGCTGCTCGCCCGGGTACCACTTGCCTTGGCCAAAGTGCAAGAAGCCGCCTTGACCGTATTGCTGGCGCAGCTTGTGCACCAGCTCGGTGGCCAGGCCCCGCTTGGTCGGGCCCAGGGCATCGGTGTTCCACTCGGCACCATCGGGGTCTTGCGTGGACACAAAGGTGGGCTCGCCGCCCATGGTCAGGCGCACGTCCTCAGCCACCAGTTGTGCATCGACCTGTTCGCCCAGCTGCAGCACCTGGGCCCATTGCTCGTCGGTGTAAGGCTTGGTCACGCGGGGCGACTCGTGGATGCGCGTCACGCTCATCTCGTGGCTGAACTCGACCTCGGCCTTGTCCATCAGGCCTTCGATCGGTGCCGCTGCTGAGGGTTGCGGGGTGCAGGCCAGCGGAATGTGCCCCTCACCGGCCAAGAGGCCCGATGTGGGGTCCAGCCCCACCCAGCCTGCGCCGGGCAAATACACCTCGCACCAAGCGTGCAGGTCTGTGAAGTCGACTTCGGTGCCGCTGGGGCCGTCGAGCGATTTCACGTCTGGGGCGAGTTGGATCAGGTAACCCGAGACAAAGCGGGCCGCGATGTTCATGTGGCGGAAGAGCTGCACCAGCAGCCAGGCCGAGTCGCGGCAAGAGCCGCTTTTCAGGGTCAGCGTTTCTTCGGGCGTTTGCACCCCGGGCTCCATGCGGATGGTGTAGCGGATGTCCTGGTGCAGGCGCTGGTTGATCTGGACGAGGAAGTCGATGGTGCGCTGGCGCTTGCGGTCCAGGCTGGCCAGGTATTTTTTGAACAAGGGCGTTTTGTTGTCCTTGTCCAGGTAAGACTGCAACTCCTCCTTGACCAGGTCCGAGTACTTGAAGGGCACTTCCTCGGCCGAGGGCTCCAGAAAGAAATCAAAGGGGTTGAACACGGCCATTTCGGTGACCACGTCCACGGTCACCTTGAACGAGGTGGTCTTTTTGGGGAAGACCAGCCGCGCTTGGTAGTTGGCAAAGGCGTCCTGCTGCCAGTTGATGAAGTGATCTGCGGGCTCGACCTTGAGGCTGTAGCTCAGGATGCGGCTGCGGCTGTGCGGTGCGGGGCGCAAGCGGATGACTTGCGGGCCGAGCTGAACCGGCCGGTCGTAGGTGTAATGGGTGACGTGGTGCAGGGCAACGTGTATCGACATATTTCTTCGAGCGCAACAGGGGCTGCACGCATGACAAGTGCAGCTTGGGCTTTTTAAACTAGCAAGACACGCGCCAGCCCGAGGCCAGGCGCCCATGAAAAAGCCGATTCAGGGGGGCTGACGATGCATGACTTGCGCTGGGCACATGGCTTGGGGCCTGCGCTGCTGGCCTGGTGCGCAGGCGTGGCGCTTGAGCTGCAGCAGCCCGCCCTTTGGTCCACTGAGGCGTATGCCGCGCTGGCTGCACTGGCCTTGCTGGTGCTGTGGCGGCGCCGCTGCTGGGGTGCGATGCCATCGCTTGGTATGTGTTTGGCGAGTGCCTTGTTGTCTTTTGCCTGCACCGGGGGGCATGCGCTGTGGAAGTCGCCGGGCATGGACCCGGCGCTGGAGGGGCAAGACCTGGATCTGGTGGGCGTGGTGCAGGCCATGCCGCAGCGGCAAGACATCGGCTGGCGTTTCAGGTTTCAGGTGGAGCAGGCGCACGCGGTCCAAGGTGGGCAAGGCGTGCAGGTGCCCGAGCACATCCATTTGGCCTGGTATGGGCAAGACGGCGTGACGGACAGCGGCTGGAATTTGACGGCCTTGCCCGAGCCGGTGCAGGCCGGCGAGCGCTGGCGTTTGCGTGCCCGCCTGAAGGCCGCGCACGGCAACTTGAACCCCCGGGGGTTTGACCATGAGCTGTGGCTGTGGGAGCAGGGCATTCGCGCCACCGGAACGGTCCGCGCCGGGGCGGCCCACCCCGCACCCCTGCGCCTGGCGCAGACCTGGCGGCACCCGATGGAGTGGTGGCGGCAAAGCGTGCGCGACCGGCTGCAGACGCGCTTGGGGGTGACTGGCAACGCGGGCCTGAACGTCGGCGGCATCGTGGTGGCGCTGGTCACAGGCGATCAGGCGGCGATCGACCGCAGCGACTGGGATGTGTTTCGGGCCACCGGCGTGGCGCACCTGATGAGCATCTCGGGCCTGCACGTGACCATGTTCGCCTGGCTGGCGGCCATGACGGTGGGCTGGTGCTGGCGCCGGTCTGCGCTGTGGGGTTTCAAGGGGGCTTTGCATTGGCCTGCGCCGCAGGTGGGGGCTGTGGCGGGCTTGGGGCTGGCGGCGTTGTATGCCGCCTTCAGTGGCTGGGGCGTGCCTGCGCAGCGCACGGTCTGGATGCTGGGCGTGGTGGTCCTCTTGCGCTTGTCTGCACGGCAATGGTCGGCCGGTCTGGTGTGTTTGCTGGCGGCGGCCGTGGTGTTGACGCTGGACCCTTGGGCATTGTTGCAGCCGGGCTTTTGGCTCAGCTTTGTGGCGGTGGCGGTGCTGCTGTGGACCAGCCAGCGCGAGGGGCCCAGAACCGATGCACCGCAGGCCGATCCGCCTTGCTTGTGCACCAAGCCTGTGCTTGAGCGGGGCGTGCACCGCTGGCGTGCGTGGCTTGGGGGGCTTTCAGGGGTGCATGTGGTGTGGCCGCAAGGCTTGGCGCGTTGGGGTGCTCGGGTGTGGGGCTTGTTGCGCGAGCAATCGGTGGTCACGCTGGCGTTGGCACCTTTGTGTTTGCTCTTCTTTGGGCAGGTTTCGCTTGTGGGTTTGCTGGCCAATCTGGTGGCCATTCCGTGGGTGAGTTTTGTGGTCACGCCGCTGGCCATGCTGGGGGTGCTCTGGTCGGGGTTTGCGGTGCTGGCTGCAGCGGCGCTCAGGCCTTTGACCACACTGTTGGTCTGGATGGCCAGCTGGCCGGGTGCCAGTGTGAGCCTGGCTTTGCCGCCCTGGGGTTTTGCCGTCTTGGCTTTGTTGGCGGCGCTGTTGTGGGTGTCGCGCTGGCCCAAGTCGTGGAAGCTGGCCAGCTTGCCCCTGCTGTGGCCTGCACTGTTTTGGACGGCGCCTCGGCCTGCGATGGGTACTTATGAATTGCTCATCACCGATGTGGGGCAGGGAAACGCTGTTTTGGTGCGAACGGCGCGTCACAGTTTGCTGTACGACGCGGGGCCGCGCTATTCGCCCGAAAGCGATGCCGGTCACCGCGTGTTGGTGCCTTTGCTGGCGCAGATGGCCGAGCGGCTGGATGTGCTGATGCTCAGCCACCGCGACACTGACCACACGGGCGGTGCGCCAGCGGTATTGGCCATGCAGCCGCAAGCGGCGCTGTGGTCATCGCTGGAAGCTGGGCACCCTTTGCATGCGGTGGCCGTCAGCACAAAGCCTTGCCAACGGGGCCAGGCTTGGGTCTGGGACGGCGTGCGTTTCGAGGTGCTGCACCCCACGGCACTGCCTCAGCTGCCGCTGGACAAGCCGATCAAGCCCAATGCGCTGAGTTGCGTTTTGCGCATCAGCGATGGCGTGCATTCGGCATTGCTCGCGGGCGACATCGAAGCGCCGCAAGAACAAGCCTTGGTGGCGGCAGGACTGGCGCCGGTCGATCTGCTGCTGGTGCCGCACCACGGGAGCAAGACCTCTTCGACGCCCGAGTTCTTGCACGCCTTGGCACCTCAGCTGGCGCTGGTGCAAGCGGGCTACCGCAACCGTTTTGGCCACCCGGCACCCGCAGTGCTGGCCCGCTACCAAGGCCTGCGCATCCGTGTGGTGGACAGCGTGCACTGCGGCGCGGCCACTTGGCGCAGCGATGCACCTGAGCAGCTGGTTTGCGAGCGCGAGCGCGCGCGCCGCTATTGGCACCACGCCCCGCCTTGACGCCTGCCAGTCCGAGCAGGTACGCATCTTGCTATCCTCACTGCAGGAGTACCGAGCTATGCGCCAATTCGATGAAATGTACAGCCGCTTGCCTGCATCAGGCGATGCGGGTGAGGTGAGACAACACTACGAGGCCTATGCCCGCTGGTTGCAGGCGCAAGACCCCCAAACCATGGCAGCCCGCCGTGAAGAAGCCGAGATGATTTTCCGCCGCGTGGGCATCACCTTCGCGGTCTATGGCGACAAGGACGAGGATGGCTCAGGCACCGAGCGCCTGATCCCCTTCGACTTGATTCCCCGCGTGATCGCCGCCCAGGAATGGAAGAGCATGGAGGCCGGTCTGGTGCAACGCGTCACCGCGCTGAACCGCTTCATCCACGACGTCTACCACGACCAGGACATCCTCAAGGCCGGCGTGATCCCGCGTGAGCAGATCGAAAACAACGCCCAGTTCCGCCCCGAGATGGTGGGTGTGGACGTGCCCAACCAAATTTATTCGCACATCAGCGGCATCGACATCGTGCGCGCACCGGACAGCGCGGGCAAGGGCGAGTACTACGTGCTCGAAGACAACCTGCGCGTGCCCAGCGGCGTGAGCTACATGCTGGAAGACCGCAAGATGATGATGCGGCTCTTCCCCGAATTGTTCAGCCAGCACCGCGTGGCCCCGGTGGCACATTACCCTGACTTGCTGCTGGAGACCCTGCGCGCCTCAAGCCCCGCCACCACGGCCGAGCCCACGGTGGTGGTGCTCACGCCCGGCATGTACAACAGCGCCTATTTCGAACACGCCTTTTTGGCGCAGCAAATGGGCGTGGAGTTGGTCGAAGGCCAAGACTTGTTCGTGAAAGACAAGTTCGTCTACATGCGCACCACGCGCGGCCCCAAGCGCGTGGACGTGATCTACCGCCGGGTGGACGACGACTTTTTGGACCCGAATGTGTTCCGCCCCACCTCGACGCTGGGCTGCGCGGGCCTGATGGACGCCTACAAGGCCGGGCATGTGGCGATTTGCAACGCGGTGGGCACGGGCGTGGCCGATGACAAGTCGATCTACCCGTATGTGCCCGACATGATCAAGTTCTACCTGGGCGAAGAACCCATCCTCAAAAACGTGCCCACTTTTCAATGCCGCAAGCCCGATGACTTGAAGTACACCCTGGCCAACCTGAAAGACCTCGTGGTCAAGGAAGTGCACGGCGCAGGCGGCTACGGCATGCTGGTCGGCCCGGCTTCGACCAAGGAAGAGATTGAGCGATTCCGTGGCGCACTGCTGGCCAACCCCGAGGGCTACATCGCGCAGCCCACGCTCAGCCTGTCGAGCTGCCCGACCTTTGTGGACAGTGGCATCGCGCCGCGCCACATCGACCTGCGCCCCTTTGTGCTGAGCGGCCGCACCGTGCAAATGGTGCCCGGTGGCTTGACCCGCGTGGCTTTGAAAGAAGGCTCTTTGGTGGTCAACAGCAGCCAAGGCGGCGGCACCAAGGACACCTGGATTTTGCAGGATTGAAAAGGGGAGAACACACATGCTTTCAAGAACCGCCGACCACCTTTTCTGGATGTCCCGCTACATGGAGCGGGCAGAGAACACCGCCCGCATGCTCAATGTGAGTTACGAGACCTCGCTCTTGCCCCAATCTGCTGCCGCGGTAGAGGCTGGCTGGGAAGGCATTTTGTCGATCAGCGAATTGCTGCCCGCGTACCTGGCGCTGTACAAAACCATCACGTCCCGCGATGTGATGGCCTTCATGGTCAAGGACGTGGACAACCCCTCGTCCATCATTTCGTGCTTGCGCGCTGCCCGCGAGAACGCCCGTGCTGTGCGCGGCACGCTGACCACCGAGGTGTGGGAGACACAAAACCAGACCTGGCTGGAAGTCAACCGCATGCTCAAGAGCGGCGAGTTCGAGCGCGATCCGGGTCAGTTCTTTGAGTGGGTGAAATTCCGCTCGCACCTGTCACGCGGTGTGACGGTGGGCACCATGCTGATGGACGAGTCGCTGTATTTCATGCGCATGGGCACCTTCTTGGAGCGGGCCGACAACACGGCACGCTTGGTGGACGTGAAGTTCCATGCCATGAACAACGACTTTTTTGGCGCACCTCAATACAGCACGGCTGGCGCAGAAACCACGCAGGAATACGACTTCTACCACTGGAGCGCCATCTTGCGCAGCGTCAGCGGCTTCGAGGTTTACCGCAAGGTCTACCGCGATGTGATCCGCCCCGAGCGGGTGGCCGAGTTGCTGATCTTGCGCCCCGACATGCCACGCTCGCTGCACGCCAGTCTGAACGAGGTTTTGTCCAACTTGAAGCTGGTCTCGCATGACCCCGAAAGCGATACCCTGCGCCACGCAGGCCGCCTACTGTCAGAGCTGGCCTTTGGCCGCATCGACGAGATTTTGGCCACGGGCTTGCACGCGTATTTGACACAGTTCCTGGACCGCGTGAACGTGCTGGGCGGCCGCATCAGCCGGGAATTTTTGATGCCATCGGCGGTCTGAACAGGGCACTTCAGGGCACTTGCAATGACGCAAGTGCCCAGTCATTTGGTCAAGATCAGCTTGCCTTGCCGGGTCATTTGCAAGCGGTAGCGCTCGCCCTGGTGGTCGATGAACACCAAAGAGCCATCGCCAAACAAGTCTCGGCTGTTGAAGAGGGGCACGGTCGTTCGATCACCACTCGCGCGAGGCACTTCCTGATGAGGCCGCAAAGGCTGCGCGGGCTGATTCATGGCGTGTTTCCAAACAGGTGGTGCCGTGTGATGGCTTCAGGCGTGGCGCAGCCCGACAAGGCGAGGGCGATTTCAAACTCATCGCGCAGCAGGCGCAGCACATGGGCCACGCCTTGCGCCCCGGCATGCGCCAGGCCGTACACGCAAGGGCGCCCGACCAGCACGGCATCGGCGCCCAAGGCGAGCGCCTTGAAGATGTCGGTGCCGCGCCGGATGCCACCATCGACCAGCAGCGTCATCTCGCCTTGCACGGCATCGGCCACGCGCGGCAGCAGTTCTGCGGTGGCGGGCATCGTGTCCAGCGTGCGTCCGCCATGGTTGCTCACGATCAGCCCGGCCAGCGCCAGTTGGGCGGCTTGCTTAGCGTCCAGAGGGTGGGTGATGCCTTTGAGCAAGATGGGCAGCCGCGTGCGGCTTTGCAGCCAAGTCACATCGTCCCAAGTGGGGGCGCTGTTGGCCAGGCCTTGGCACAAGCCTATCGCTGAAGCCACTGCGGGTGGTTGTGCATGGACCGCGTGGATGTGGGCGGGCCTTGCAGCCGCATGGCGACGCTCGCGGTCGCGTGCACCGCTGACCGGCGCATCCACCGTCAGTACCAGTGCCTCATAGCCCGCAGCCTCCACTTGTTGGACCAATTCAGCCAGAGCGCCCCGGTCGCCGTGTGCGTAGAGCTGAAACCACAGGGGGCCGCGTTCGGTGCCCTGCAGTGCCATTTGCCGGGTCAGTTGCGCGACCGTGTGCAAGTCGGTGCTGGTTTGGTGGCTGAGCACCATGCCGCATTGCTGGCTGGCGGCGGCCAGGGCCATGGCCGCTTCGCCATCGGGGTGCGCCCAGCGCTGCAAGGCCATCGGGGCCACCAGCAAAGGGAAGGGCCAGGTTTGGCCCAGCAGCTGGCAGTGCGTGTGCCCGCCGCGCAGGTTTTGCAAGACCCGCGGTGCGAGCGCCCATTGCTGCCAGGCCTGCTGGTTGCGGCCAAGCGTGATCTCGTCAGCCGCACCGCCCGAGAAATACGCCCAGGCGCCATCGTCCAGCACAGCACGGGCGGCGTCTTCGTGGTCTTGCAGGTTGACGGTGTGGGTCACGTGCTGGCCCATTGCCGCAGCAGGTTGTGATAGACCCCGGTCAGGGCCGTGGTCTCGTCGGTTTCGCCGAGCTGCTGGCGCAGCCTCAGCAAGTTCATGTCCAGGTCGAACAAGATGCGCCGTTGCTCGCCACTGCGCACCATGCTCTCCACCCAGAAGAAACTGGCCAGGCGAACGCCCCGGGTGACTGGTTCCACTCGGTGCACATGGGTGCTGGGGTAGAGCACCAGATCGCCGGCAGAGAATTTGAGGCTCTGAGCCACTGCCGCGTTGTTCATGGCGTCTTCGATCACCAGTTCACCACCCTCATAGTCCGATGGGTCCGACAGGAACAGCGTGCACGACAAGTCGCTGCGCACCCATTCACCGGTGCTGGCGCTGCGCAGCACGGCACCATCGATGTGGTCGCCATAGTGGTTGGTCTGCCCGCCGTAGCGGTTGAACAGGGGATTGAAAATCCGCCTGGGCAGCGCGGCCGACAAAAACATGGGCTCACGCTGCAGAGCCTGCAAGGCGATGGCCTGCAGCCGATGGGACGCATCGCTGTCTTGGCGCAATTGCTGGTTGTTTTTCTGGCCCACGGCTTGCGGCCCGGCGCTGCTGCGGCCATCGTTCCAGGGCGCGTCATTGCCCAACAGCTGGCGCGCCGTGGCCAACTCTTGGGGGTTCAGGATATGGGGCAGATGCAGCAGCACAGGGACCTCAGAACATGGTTTTGAGCGACAGCTGCACCGTGCGCGGTGCGCCCGGGCCATAAAAGCCGCGGTACAGGGTGTCGGCGTAGAGCTTATTGGTCAGGTTGCTCACGTTCAGTTTCAGCGTGGTGGCTTCGCTGAAGCTGTATTCGGCCATGGCATCCAGCGTGGTGAAGGCGGCGGCCACCACGTTGCGGTTGCCTTCGGGCGATTGTTCGCCCCGGTGGTTCAGGCCGCCAGCCATACGCCATTGGCTGCTCAGCAGGTAGCTGGTCCACAGGCTCGCGCTTTGCTTGGGGGTGAGGGCAGGGCGATCGCCGAGGCGCTGTGCATTGCCGCTGGTGATGTTGCTCTCGTCAATGCGGGCGCTGGGAATCCAGGTCTGGTTGTAGAAAATTTCCCATTTCGGCGTGAGGCGTCCTGCCAGGTTGAACTCCATGCCGCTCGCGTGGCGCTTGCCCGACAAGAGCATTTGCGCCGCAGCGGCATCCGGGTCGGTGTTGCGTTCGTTGTATTTCTCGGAGTGGAACAGGGCCACGCCCAACGAGGCTTTCTTGTTGAAGACCTCCCACTTGCCGCCCAACTCCACGTTGCGGCTTTTCTCGGGCGGGGTGTTGGCCAGTTTGGCATTGGCACCGCCCTCAGCAAAGCTGCCCAGGGCAAACTGGTAGGTGTCGCCCGAGGTGTTGTACGAAGTGCCCGCGCTGACGTAGTAGCTGCTCAAATCGTCAGGCTGGAAGATCAAGCCGGTGCGCGGGCTCCAGAGGTTTTCGCTCATGGCAAAACGGTTGCCGCTGGGGTCCCGGTAGTCGCCCGTGAAGTGGTCAAAGCGCAAACCCGCCACCCATTTGATGTGGGGCACCAGTTCGACCGTGTCTTGGGCATAGACCCCCAGGCCTTGGGCCTTGAAGGTGTTCATGGGGGCGTTGCCCCGCATGTCGGCGCGCCAAGCGCCGTCGTTGGGCGTGCCCACGGCGGTGTTCAGGCCCGAGGCTGCCCCTGCAAAGCTTTGGTTGCGCTGGGCGTTTTCGCGGTAAGCGTCCACGCCGGTGATCAGCTGGTGCGTGTGACCCCAAGCTTGCAACTTGCCGGAGTAGTCGCTTTGCACCTGGGTCAAATCGCTCACGCCCAAGCGGCCCTTGGGCGTGCGTTTGAGCGCAGTGCTGGCCGTGATGTCCGATAAGCTGGTGATTGGGTTGACGAAAGCGATGGCGCTGGCCCACAGGTCGCGCTCGTAGTGCCCTTGGCGCAGCTGGGTCTTGATCTGGCTGTCGGCGCCCAAGCGGTGCACATGGCTGAAGGTGCCGTAAGTGCTTTCGGTGCGCAGGTAGTCGCTGGCCAGCCCGTAGTAGTTTTGGGCGGGCAAGGTGGGCACGATCACGCCGTTCTGGATGAACCAAGGGTGGTTGTAGAGCGGGCGTCCATCGGTTTCCAGGTGGTACAGACCCACACTGAATTCATCGCGGTGGCCGATGCCCCAGCGGAAAGTCGGCGCAATGCCTTTTTTGTCCACCTTCGCGCCCCAGTTGTCGGCTTGGTGTGTCATGGCGTTCAGGCGCAAGGCCGCGTCTTCACCGGTGACCCAATTGAAATCGCCCGTCAGGCGCTGCTGGTTGCCGCTGCCCACGGTCAGGTTCAGCTCGTGCTGTTCGATCAGTTGCGGCGCTTTGTTGACCTGGTTGACCACGCCGCCGGTGGAGCCTTTGCCAAACAGCATGGAAGCCGAGCCCTTGAGCACTTCGACCCGGTCCTGGTTGAAGGTGTCGCGCTCGATCAGCGGCGCGTCGCGCAGGCCGTCCACATAAATGTCGCCGGCCTGGCCCAGCGAGAAGCCACGCAGGCGCACATCTTCTTCGCCGGTCTCACCCGCCTGAAAGGTCACGCCTGCGGTGGTTTTGAGCACTTCGCGCAGATCGTCCATGTTGCGGTCGTTCATCAGCCGCTCGGTCATCACCGTCACGGTTTGCGGGATGTCGCGCAACGCCTGGCGGCCCTTGCCGATCTCGGTCTCACGCACGCGCAGCACGCTTTTGGCGTCTTCGATGCGGGTGTCCTTGATGACCACCGTGCCCATCTCCCGTTCGGACTGGGCTTGTGCGGTGGGGCTCACGGCGCCCGCCAGCATGAGTGCGGCCAGGGGCAATAGGGGTGTTTTTGTGGAGGCGGTGTGCATGGTGAAGTCCAATCCAAGGCGGCCGAAAACGGCGGTTTTCGGGAAAACAGGCGATGGCTGGCTATCACCCCCGGCGGGTCCGGGGTGAATGGCTGGCTCAAGAGGGTGGGCAGGCCGAACGTGCCGTTCGGCCCGAGGGGGCTTTACTTGAAGCCCACGCGGTCGAGCATTTGCTGGACCTTGATCTGGTTCATGCCGACGGCGCTGATCGGGATCAGCTCGCTTTTGAAGCTGCCGCCGGTCATGGCTTTCAGCGCTGGGTTGTCAAAGCTCACGCCTTTGGCCGCTGGCCACTCGTTGTTGCCGTTGGCAAAGTGGTTTTGCGCTGAGGGGCTGGCCAGGTATTCCAGGAACTTGATGGCGTTGTCCGGGTTCTTGGCATGGCGGGCTACAGCGCCACCGGCCACGTTGACGTGCGTGCCCCAACTCGACTGGTTCGGAAAGACCACGCCGATGCGCTCTGTCACGGCTTTGTCGGCCGGGTTGGCCGAGCGCATCATGCGGGCCAGGTAATAGGTGTTGGTCACGGCCACGCCGCATTCGCCTGAGGCCACGCCTTTGATTTGGTCGGTATCACCGCCTTTGGGGCTGCGCGCCATGTTGTCCACCAGCCCTTTGAGCCAGGTTTCGGTTTTTTCTACGCCCAGGTGCTCGGTCATCGCGCCGAACAGGCTCAGGTTGTAGGGGTGCGAGCCGGAGCGGATGCACAAAGCGCCTTTGAGCTTGGGATCGGCCAGTTTTTCGTAGCTGTCCACATCGGACTTGTTGAACTTGAGCTTGTCGTAGACCACGACACGGGCGCGGGTGGACAAGCCAAACCAGGCGATGGCACCGTTGTCGGCCGGTTTGGCATGCAAGTTGTCGGGAATGGCTGCCTGCAGTGTCTTCGATTGCACGGGCAGAAAAAGGCCATCGACTTCGGCGCGCCACAGGCGGGCGGCATCCACCAGCAAAATCACGTCCGCAGGGGAGGCAGCGCCCTCGGCCTTGAGGCGAGCGAGAATACCGGCATCGTCGGCATCGACGCGGTTGATCTTGATGCCGGAGACCTTGGTGAAGTCGCTGTAGAGCGCTTCATCGGTCGGGTAGTGGCGAGCCGAATAGATGTTGACCACTTTGTCTTGGGCAAAAGCCATGGACGAGGCGATCAGCAAGGGCAGTGTGATGGCGGCTGGCAGGAGGCGCATGGGGTGCTCTCAGGCTTTGTTTCGATGTGAAAATTCTATATCAAATGAGAATCATTATCAATAACGTTTTGAAATCAGGGAAAAAGATGAACGGACACAAGAGCTTGCCGCAGTGCTTGATCAGAAGCAGCGCATGCGTTTTGCTCGCGCTGCTCGGTGCTTGCACCAGTTTGCCGCCGGTCGCGGTCAACACCGAGGTCAATACCGCCCCAACGCCAGTCACGCCCGCGCCCACCGCTGAAGTGCCCTTGGCGCGCCGACCGGTGCATCTGGGTTTGGCACTTGGCGGTGGCGCTGCGCGTGGCTTTGCGCACGTGGGCGTGATCCAGGTGCTGGAGGAGGCGGGTTTGAAGCCCAGCCACGTGGTGGGCACATCGGCGGGTTCGCTGGTGGCGGCTTTGTATGCCAGCGGCAAAAGTGTGGCAGAACTGCGCAAAGCCGCCGAAACGATGGAAGAAGCCGAGATCACCGACTGGATGGTGCCCTTGCTCAACCGGGGCGCTTTGCGGGGTGAAGCTTTGGCCAAATATGTGAACGCCCAGGTGGGTGGACGCAACTTGGAAAACATGAAGATACCGCTTGGCATTGTGGCGACCGATTTGCGCAGCGGCGAGGCCATCACCTTCCGCCGGGGCAATACGGGCTCGGCGGTGCGTGCGTCCAGCGCGGTGCCGGCCGTGTTTCAGCCAGTGCGCATTGGGGACCGGGAGTACGTGGATGGCGGCCTGGTTGCACCAGTCCCGGTGCATCAGACGCGCGAGATGGGGGCCAATTTCGTGATCGCCGTGGACATCTCCAGCGACCCCGAGGGCAACCCCGCAGGTGACACCTTCCAGATCTTGCTGCAGACCTTCACCATCATGGGCAAAAGCATCAACACCTTGGCGCTCAAAGAGGCGGACATCGTGATCCGTCCGGCGCTCAGCGGTGTCAAAAGCGCCGACTTCAGCGCTCGCCGCCGCTCCATTGAAGCGGGCCGCGTGGCCATGCTGGCGCAGCTGCCGCGTCTGAAGGAACGACTGGCCGCTTTTGAAGCTGGTCATTAACTTGGCTGTTGACCGATGCCCAGCCTGAGCAGTCCATGACTTCCCTGCACATTCCCGAGGCTGAAGTCGAACTGACCGCCATCCGTGCCCAAGGCCCGGGTGGGCAAAACGTCAACAAAGTCTCCACCGCCATTCAGCTGCGTTTCGATGTGGCTGGCTCCTCCTTGCCCGAAGCCGTTAAGGCGCGGTGGCTGCAGTCGGGCGATAGCCGCCTGTCGCAAGAAGGGGTGCTCATCATCAAGGCCCAGCGTTACCGCACGCAAGAAGCCAACCGCCAGGATGCCTGGTCACGACTGTACGAACTGCTCGACCAATTTGCCAAAGCGCCAAAAGCCCGCAAAGCCACCAAGCCCAGCTACGGCGCTGTGCAGCGGCGCTTGCAGGGCAAGGCGATACAGGCCAAATTGAAAAGCACGCGTCGTAAAGACGACGCATATTGAGGGTGGCTCAGAGCAGCAGGCGCTGGGCCGTGGCCAGCACCTGCGCCAAAGCATCCGGCGCATCGGCAGCGATCACCTGACGGCCGTTCATGCTGCGCAGCCAGGTGATCTGGCGCTTGGCCAGCTGGCGGGTGGCAAAGATGCCGCGCTCTGCGATTTCTTTTTCGCTCCAGCCTTCGTCCAGCCCTTGCCAAGCTTGCCGGTAGCCCACGCAGCGCATTGAGGGCAGGTCGGGGTTCAGGTCACCGCGTGCGCGCAGTTGGCGCACTTCATGGATGAAGCCTTGCGCCATCATCAGCTCAAACCGTTGGGCAATCCGCTGGTGCAGCCAGCTGCGGTCCTGTGGCTCCAGGCTCAGCACCGGGATGTGCCAGTCGGGTGCAGCGGCCTTGGCGCTTTGATGAAAGGCCGACAGGGTTTGTCCCGTGGCGGTCCACACCTCCAGAGCGCGTCCGATGCGCTGGCTGTCACCAGGAGCCAGGCGGGCAGCGGTGACAGGGTCGATCTGCATCAGCTGGGCATGCAGGGCGGGCCAGCCGGCTTGTTCGGCGCGGGCCTGGATGTTGGCGCGTACCTGCGGGTCGGCGGCGGGGATGTCGTTCAGGCCTTCGAGCAAGGCCTTGAGGTAGAGCATGGTGCCGCCCACCAACAGCGGCATGCGACCGCGTGCGCGGATCTCACCGATCAGGCGGCTGGCGTCACGCGCAAACTCGGCGGCGCTGTAGCTGTGCAGCGGGTCGAGGATGTCGATCAGGTGGTGCGGCACGGCGGCCAGTTCTTCGCGGCTGGGCTTGGCGGTGCCGATGTCCATGCCCCGGTAAACCAAGGCCGAGTCCACGCTGATGATTTCGGCTCCGCCATGAGCTTGCTGTCGCAGCGCGTGTGCCAATGCCAGGGCTGCAGCGGTTTTGCCGCTGGCGGTCGGGCCGACGATGGCGATGGCGTCGAGTGACTGGGTGTGAATGGGCTTGCTCATGCGGCTTTCAGCGCCAAGGGTTTGCCATGGCGTTGCACCGCGGTCCAGGCCATGATGGCCAACAGCGTGCTCCAAACCAGCATGCCATGCGCCAAGGCGAAGACCGGCACGTCCATGTTGCGCCCCAGCCAATCACCCATGAAGAAGGCACCCAACATCATCAGAAAACCGTTGAGTGCCGAGGCCGTACCCGCCTTGAGCGGGAAGGGGGCGACCGCTGCGCTTTGACCGCAAGGCTGGTGCACGCCATGGGCAAACATGTAGCAGTACACCGGCAGCATCACAGCCCAACCGCCGTACCAAGCTTGACCCACGCCCAGATGGGCCAGCACCGTCAGCAACGCGCCGCCCAACAAGGACAGCACGGCGGCCAAGCCCACAGTGCGGTGGATGCTGGTGCGCCGCAACATCCAGCGCCCCCAAAAAGTGCCCACGATGTAGGACAAGGACATGGTGAGCATCAGCAGACCGTAAGTGGTTTTGCTGTAGCCCAGTTGTTGCGTGAAGACGAAGGACGATGTGGCCAAAAATGTGAACAGCCCCAGGTAAGACGCTGAGGACAGCGCGCACCAGGTGAGGAATGTCGGGTGGCGAAAGATCTCCACATTGGACCGCCACAGGGAACGCCATTGCAGCGCGTCCAAACGGCGTTGTGGCAGGGTTTCGCGGTAGCCCCAAATCAACAGGCCCAAGGTGAGCAGACCAAACAAGGTCACGGAAAACAAAGCGTAGCGCCAGCCCACCCAGTCGCTGAGCAGACCGCCCATGGGCGCACAGGTGCAGGCGATCATGCCCAGACCTGTGAGGGCTTGCGACATGACCTGCGCGCCTTCGTGCGGCGGGTACAGGTCGCGCACGATGGCGCGTGCGGCCATGACGCCGGCACCCATGGCGATGCCTTGCACTGTGCGCGCCGCGATCAACCAATCAATGCTGGGCGCTGCCACACATGCCAGCGAAGCCAGGACATAAGCGCTCATGCCCCAGAGCAACACGGGCCTGCGCCCAAAGCGGTCAGACAGTGGCCCCCAGACCAGCTGCGAAATACCAAATGCCAGCAGCAGCGCGGTCAGGGTCAGTTGGATCTCGCCCATGCTGGTCCCAAGGCTGTCGCGAATGGCGGGCAGGGTGGGCAGGTACAAGTCGGTGGTGACCGCCTGCACCCCGAGCAGCAGGGCCAACAACACAACAACAAAGTGCCGACCCATCAACGGCCCCGCAAGAACAAGGCGTCCAGATCGCGCATCGTCATCTGCCGCCAAGTGGGGCGGCCGTGGTTGCATTGGTCAGAGCGCTCGGTCTCTTCCATCTGGCGCAGCAGGGCGTTCATTTCGTCCAAGGTCAGGCGGCGGTTGGCGCGCACTGCGCCATGGCAGGCCATGGTGGCCAAGATCTCGTTTTGGGCGCGTTGCACCACGGTGCTCGCATCGTGCTGGGCCAGCTCGGCCAGCACACTGCGGGCCAGCTCGACCGCGTCGCCTTGGGCCAGGCTGGTGGGCACGGCGCGCACGGCCAGGGTCTTGGCCGACAGGGGTGAGATTTCCAGGCCCAGTTGTTCCAGCACTTCGGCGCAACTTTCTGCAGTGGCCACTTCGGTGGGGTTGGCGGCAAAGGTGGCAGGGATCAGCAACGGCTGGCTGGCGATGCGCGGTCCTTCGCCGTCGGTGGTGTTCAATTGGTTTTTCAGGCGCTCGTACACGATGCGTTCGTGCGCAGCATGCATGTCCACCACCACCAAGCCTTGCTTGTTTTCGGCCAGGATGTACACGCCGTGCAGCTGTGCGACGGCTCGGCCCAAGGGCCAGTCGCCTTCGGGCAGGGGGGCTGGCTGGGCGCTGTGTTCCCTGTAGGCGCGCACCCCCATGCGCGATGCTTCGACGGCCCCTGGGCCGACGGACCACATGCCCGACCTTTCTTCTGCCCGCATTTGGATGGGGTCGTCTTCTTGGCCCTTGAGCGCAGTGCCTGCGCGTGAATCCGCAGCGGGTTGCCACAGCGCCTTGAGGTCGGCCATGGCCTGTTCGCCATCCACGCGGGGGCGCACAAAATCAGCGGGTTTGTAGGCCGGGGCACTGAAGGTGGCGGGGCCGGGGCGTTCAAAGGCCATGCCGCCTTGTTGCCAGCTGGCCGACTCGGGCAGGGCTTTGGGGGCGGGGGCTTGCAGGTCGAAACCGCTCGGGGTCTCTGAGGATGAATCGGCCAAGTTTTGCGAACGCGGTGCGGCCAGCGCGTTTTCCAACGCGTGGCGCACCGCTTGGTGCACAGCACGGCTGTCGCGAAAACGCACCTCGATCTTGGTCGGGTGCACGTTCACATCGACCAGCGTGGGGTCGATCTGCATGAAAAGCGCATAGGCCGGTTGCTTGTGGCCGTGCAACACGTCTTCGTAGGCGCTGCGCGCACCGTGCATGACCACCTTGTCGCGCACAAATCGGCCATTCACATAGGCAAATTGGTGGTCGGGGCGCGAGCGGGCGGCGTCGGGCAGGCCAGCGCGGCCGATCACTTTGAGCGGCCCGGCGTTGTATTCGACGGCAATGGATTGCGCCACGAATTCTTCGCCCAGCACATCGGCCAAACGCTGCTCCAAGCCCGCCGCACCGGGGTGCACGCGCCACTGCTCGACCAGCTTGCCCTCGTGCCAAATGGCAAAGCCCACATCGGGGCGGGCCAGCGCGTGGCGGCGCACGGCCTCGATGCAGTGCGCCAGCTCGGTGCTGTCGCTTTTCAAAAATTTGCGGCGGGCGGGGGTCGAAAAAAACAGCTCTTTGACCTCCACCGTGGTGCCCACAGCGCGGGCGGCGGGGCGAATTTCTCCGGTGCGACCGTCCAGCGCAAAGGCGGTGGGCTGGCCGTCCATGCGCGAGAGCAGGGTGAGTTCGGACACCGAATTGATGGCCGCCAGCGCCTCGCCCCGAAAGCCCATGGTCATGACCGATTCGAGTTCATCGAGGTTGCCGATCTTGCTGGTGGCGTGGCGTTTTAAAGCGGTGGCCAGCTCATCCGGGGCGATGCCGCCGCCGTCGTCTTCCACCGAAATCAGCCGGGTGCCGCCGCCCATCAGTCGCAACGTGATGCTTTGCGCGCCCGCGTCCATGGCGTTGTCCACCAGCTCGCGCACGACCGAGGCTGGGCGTTCGACCACCTCGCCTGCGGCGATTTGGCTGATCAGTTCATCGGGGAGTTCGCGAATGGGGCGGCGCGCGGAAGCCGGGGTTTGTTCGGAGGTCACCCGCCTGATTTTAGGGCTTCACAGGGGATAATCCTGCGATGGACATCCTTTTGCAACTCCTCGATTTCATCCTCCACGTGGACCGCTACCTGGAGGCCTTTGTGGGCCAGCACGGCGCGTGGGTGTATGCCCTCTTGTTCGTGATCATCTTTGTGGAGACCGGCCTGGTGATCATGCCGTTCTTGCCAGGCGATTCCCTGCTCTTCATCGTCGGCGCGCTGTGTGGCGCCGATTTGCTGAACCTGCCTTTGACGGTGGTTTTGCTGCTGGCGGCCGCCATTCTGGGCGACCAGACCAACTACAGCATCGGGCGTTACTTTGGCCCCAAGGTGTTCAAGTGGGAGAACTCGCGCTTTTTCAACCGCCAAGCCTTCATGCAGGCCAACGCTTTTTATGAAAAATACGGCGGCATCACGATCGTGCTGGCCCGCTTCATGCCCTTCATCCGCACTTTTGTGCCCTTTGTCGCAGGCGTGGCCGAGATGACGCGCCACAAGTTCACGATGTTCAACGTGGTGGGCGGCACCATCTGGGTGGTGGGCCTGACGCTGGCCGGCTACCTGTTTGGCAACTTGCCCTTTGTGCAGACGCACCTGTCCAAGATCATCTGGGCTTTGATCTTTGTACCGGGCTTGATCGCCGTCATCGGTGCGTGGCGGGCGCGCAAATGACAGACCTCGCCCACAGGGTGGGCCCTACAAAATAGCCCTTGCCGGTTGTTTAAGACTCTGAAGGGCCTGATCAATAAAACGCCTGCACTTCAGCCCAAGTCGGCGGTTGACAGCCTTGGCGGGTGCAGTTGATGGCTGCTGCTTTCATGGACAGTTCCAGCGTGGCCGCCACGCGCTGCGCTGCGCCTTCGGTCTGCAATGCCCAGTCGGCCAGGGTGTTGCCCCAAAAGGTGTCGCCTGCACCCACGGTGTCGGCCACGGTGATGCGGGGCACGGGCAGGCTGTGGTGCTGGCCGTCGATGTCCAGACAGGCCCCATCACCCCCGAAGGTGAGGGCGATGCGGCTCAAAGCGCCGGGTGTGGCGCTTGATCGCAGTTCAGCGACCAGGCGCGCTGACTCGGCCAGTTTGACGCCCTCAAAACCCAGTGTTTCCAGGTCTTCGTCGCTGGCCTTGATCCAGTCGGCCAGCACCATGACCGAGCGCACGGCGGCCACATAGGCGTTCAGGTCGGCAGCCAGTTTGGGGCGCAGGTTGATGTCCACGCTCACGGTCCAGCCCAGGGCTTTGGCCCCTTGCACGATGGCCAGCACTTTCTCGTGTTCGGGCGGCACCAAGGCCAGCGAGCCGGTGTGCAAGATGCCGGGCACCGTGTTTTTCAGTTGGGCCAGTACGCTCTCCACGCTGTAGTCTCGGTCGGCGATGCCTTCACGGTAAAAGCCGTAGCTCGGCTGGCCGTCTTTGACCTGCACCACGGCCAGTGACGTGGGTTGGCGCGAGGGCTGGGCCAGCAGCTGCACGCCATCGGCCACCAGCTGCGCACGCAGTTGTTGCCCAAAGTTGTCGGTGGACAGCGGGTTCAAGTAAGTGACCGGTGCCCCACGCAAGGCGGCGGCGCGGGCCAGGTTGTAGGGGCTGCCGCCCATCAGCGGCCGCAATTGGCCATCTGGCTGCGCGATGCAGTCCATCAGGGCTTCGCCCAGCACAAAAATCGAAGTGGTCATGTCGGAAATCAAGGCAGGGGATTCACTTCTTGAGCAGGTGCTTGCGGCGCACCACGTCGATCCACACGGCCACGATCACGACCGCGCCAATCGCCATCATTTGCTTGAACTGGGAGACTTCCATCAGGTTCATGCCGTTGCGGATCATGGTGATCAGCACCGCGCCCAGCAAGCTGCCCCAGATGCTGCCGCGACCGCCAAAGAGCGATGTGCCGCCCAGGATCACCGCTGCGATCGCGTCCAGCTCGAACATCTGCGCCATCTTGCCGCTCGACGAGTCCATGCGGGCCATCAGCACGATGGCACCCAGCGCGCAGCTCAGGCCCGAGACCACGTACACGCCCAGCTTGTACCAGCGGATGTTGATGCCCACCTGGCGGGCACCCATTTCGTTGGAGCCCATGGCGTACACATAGCGACCGATCTTGGTGCTCGACAAAATGAAGGCCATCACCACAAAAAAGAGGCCCGTGATCAGCGTGGGCATGGGGATACCGAACACATCGCCATAGCCCAGGAAAGGGAAGGGCTCGGGCAAGCCCGCGTTGTCAAAACCGCCGGTCAAATCAAAGGCCAAGCCGCGCCAAAGTGTCAGGCCACCCAAGGTGACGATGAAGGCTGGAATGCCGACAAACGCGACCAAATACCCGTTGAAAATTCCCACCGCAGCGCCGATGGCCAGCGCCACCAACATGGCCAGATATGGATCGATGCCGACCTTGATCATCAGGTGACCCGCCACCGCACCGGCCAGCGCGGTGAGTGCACCCACAGCCAGGTCGACGCCGCCGGTCAGGATCACAAAGGTTTGTCCACCCGCGAGCAAGGCAATCACCGAGGCCTGCACCAAGATGTTGGACAGGTTGCCGGTGGTCAGGAAGTAAGGCGAGGCGAAGGTGAGCAAAACGCCCAGCACGATGACCGCCACAAAGGCGCCGTACCACTCTTGTCGGGTGATGGATTTCATGATCTTTTCAATTTTCAAAGCATGTCTTGCTGTAGGAGCCCACCCCGTGGGCGATTGGCTGTGGCGCACTGGCCGTGCAATCGCCCACAGGGGTGGGCTCCTACATCAGGAGGAAAGCCCGGACACGCTGGTCCGGGCGGGCCATATCGCGGCCTTGACTTATTTGGCCTTGACCTTCATGAACTGGCCCACGCCGGAGTCGGCCGCGAACTTGTCCACGTTGGACGGCAGCACCAGGAAGGAGCCGGTGTCGATGCGTGCATCCACCTTCTTGCCTTGGGCCGCAGCCACAGCTGTTTCCACGCCGACCTGCCCGATCTTGGCCAGCATTTGCGCGGCGTTGGCTTGCTGCCAGCCTTGCTTCATCATGTCCAGACCGCCGGGGGAGCCGTCAAAGCCAGCGATCTTCACGTCGCCGGGTTTTTTGCCCGCGGCCATCAAAGCTGCCTTGGCACCCAGCGCGCCGCCGTCCCATGCGCAGGCGATCACCTTGGCATTGGGGTTGGCGCGCAAAGCGGCTTCCACACCGTTTTGGGCCATGGTCTGGTCCCAAGTGGTGGCCACTTCAACGATCTTGATGTTCTTGCGGCCTGCATTCAAAGCGTCCACAAAACCTTTTTTGCGCTCCTGGCCGGTGGACTGGCCTTGGTCGCCGGTCACATAAATCACGGTGTCACCGTCCTTGATCTCTCCTGCGGCCCACTTGCCCTGCACATTGGCGGCCTTGATGTTGTCGGTGGCCACATAAGAGGTGATGGCTGCGCCGGTGATGCCGGTGTCCACGGCCACCACAGCGATGCCGGCTTTCAGGGCCTTGTTGATGGCGGGGGCGATGCCAGCGGAGTCCACAGGCGCGATGGCAATCGCATTGACCTTGCGGGTGATCATGTCTTCGACGATGGCCAGTTGCTTGGACAGCTCGCCTTTTTCTGCGGCCAATTCGATGAACTTCACACCTTTGGCCTGACCGGCTTTCTTGGCACCACCGTTGATCAGCGTCCAGCCTTCGTTGGTGTTGCCGTTGGTGATGTAGGCCACGGTCACGTCAGCCGCCATGGCCGAGGTGAACAGGGTGGCCGCTGCTGCAGCGATGGCCAGGCGGCCGAATGTGCGTTTGGTGATCATGGGTTTTATCTCCGTTGTTGAGGTTTTCGGTCATCGCTCCGCTTTTTCTGACCGCGAACGGATTGGAATCTAAAACACCGACTAAGTAAACCTAGTAGTTTTACTAATGCAATAAATCATCAAATCCACGATGCTTGCCGCCATTCCCCGTGAAAGTGATTGCCATGTCCACACCCCAAGCTGTTCTTGAAATCCAGAAATTGACCAAGCATTACGGTGGCGTCAAAGCCCTGACCGATGCGCAATTTCGACTGCTGCCCGGCGAGCACGCCGCCATCGTGGGCGACAACGGGGCAGGCAAAAGCACTTTTGTGCGCCTGATCACCGGTGCCGAGCAGCCCAATTCGGGCGACATCCTGCTGGACGGAGGCAAGGTGAATTTCGAGTCACCCCTCGATGCGAGAGAGCAGGGCATCGAGACGGTGTACCAAACCCTGGCGCTGGCCGAAGACCTGGATGTCCCTGCCAACATCTTTTTGGGCCGCGAGATCACGCGCCTGAACCTGGGGCCGCTGTCCATCCTGAACCACAAGGCCATGCGCGAAAAGTCAGCGGCCATGTTGGCCACCACAGGCGTGAAAATCCAGGACATGTCCGAGAGCCTGCGCGGCATGTCGGGCGGTCAGCGCCAGTGCGTGGCCATTGCCCGCGCCGCCGGTTTTGCCAAAAAACTCATCATCCTGGACGAGCCCACCGCAGCCTTGGGCGTGCAAGAGACGGCCCGCGTGGAAGAAATCATCAAGGGCCTCAAGCAGCGTGGCATTCCACTCATCATCATCAGCCATAACCTGCGCCAGGTTTTTGATCTGGTGGACCGCATCTGGGTGTTCCGCCAAGGCCGCATCATTTGCAGCCGCTTGACCCGCGAGACCAGCCCCGAAGAAATCGTGGGCCTGATCACAGGGGCCATCGACCCGGCCAGCTTGCGCTCTTCAGAAGTCAATGAGGCCGTCACATGCTGAAAGGAATCGACCCGCTGCTGACGCCCGAGCTGCTGATGCACCTGTGCGCCATGGGTCATGGCGAATGGGTGGCGGTGGTGGACGCGAATTTCACGGCCGATTTTTTGAGCCAGGGCAAGCCGGTGGTGCGCATCCCCGGGCACAGCCTGGAGCGCGTGAGCCGAGCGGTGCTGTCGGTGTTGCCGCTGGCAGTCGATGTGGCGCAACCGGCCGCTTTCATGCGCGTGTGCCACAGCGCTGACGGTCACCGCACGGCGGCCCAGCAGGCGGTGGTGGATCTGGTCGTGGCCGAGGGCTTTCAGGCCGAACAGGTCGAGTCCGTCGAGCGCTACGCCTTTTACGAGAAAATCAAAGGGGCCAGCCTGATTGTGCAAAGCGGCGAAGGCACGGCCTACGGCAACGCCTTGTTCTGCAAGGGCGTGATCCTGCTTTAACTCTTTGTCACCCAAGCCATTCAGGTTTTCAATGAACAGCGCCATCCCGAATTCAGCCATGCGCGGCTCCAACCACGTCGGCATGCGCCAGTTCAACGAGCGCATCGTGCTCCAGGCCATCCGCCACCACGGGGCCATCCCCAAGGCTGATCTGGCCCGCCTCACCCAGTTGTCCACCCAGACGGTGGCCATCATCGTGGGGCGATTGCTCGACGATGGCTTGCTGCTCAAACAAGACCGGGTGCGCGGCAAGATCGGCCAGCCTTCGGTGCCGCTGTCGCTCAACCCGCAAGGTGCGTTCAGCGTGGGCATTCAGGTGGGGCGGCGCAATCTGGAGTTGCTGGTGGCCGACTTCACCGGGCAGCCGGTCGAGCGCGTGGAAGTGCTTTACAACTATCCCGATCCGGATGTGTTGTTCCAGTCCATGGCCCGGGGCCTGCAAACGCTGAAAGAACGCATGGGCGATTTGTGGGCGCGCACCGTGGGCGTGGGCCTGACGGCCCCCTTGTCGTTGCACAAATGGGCCGACCTGATGGGTGGGCAAGCCTCACAAGCCCTGGCCCGCTGGGAACACATCGATCTGCCCGCCGAAGTGCAGCGCCTGACCGATTTGCCGGTGGTGTTTGCCAAAGACACCACCGCCGCCTGCGTGGCCGAATTGCTGCAAGGCCATGGCCGCAGCGTGCGCAGTTTTCTGTATGTTTTTGTGGGCACCTTCATTGGTGGTGGCCTGGTGTTGTCGGGCCACATCATGAACGGTGAGCGCGGCAACGCCGGGGCCATTGGTTCACTGCCGGTTGGCTTGGCCACATCCGAGTCCAAGGGCTCAGGCATGCCGCCGCAATTGCTGCAAAAAGCCTCGGGCTGGCAACTCGAACAAGCCTTGCTCGCCGCAGGGCATAACCCCTTGCTGATTCACCAGAACGCCATCATGGACGCGGCTCATGCCGAATTCACCGCGCCTTGGATCGCTCAGGCCAGCCAAGCGCTGGCCATGACGGTGGCCAGTTCAGCCGCCTTGCTCGACCTGGACGCTGTGGTGATGGACGGCTCGCTGGGCGCGCCGCTCATGTGCGCCCTGATGGCCGCCACACAAGAGGCGCTGGCCGGTTACCGCTTTGACGGCATGCACCAGCCGCAACTGCTGGCGGGCCAAGTGGGCGCGCATGCCCGCGCTTTGGGCGGGGCCTTGCTGCCGCTGCACAGCCAGTTCTTCCCCGACAAAGACATCTTCCTCAAGCAGGACGCCGCATGAAGTTCTACCTCGACTCCGCCGATGCCCGCCAATGGGCGCTGCCCGCAGGTTGCCCGCCGGTGCAGGGCGTGACCACCAACCCCACGCTGGTCATGCAAGCGGGTTTACCGGTCAGCTTGCTTGGCTATTTGCAACTGGTGGCACAGGCGGGTGAGGCCAAAATCCCGGAGCTGATGCTGCAACTGCCCCGTGCCGATGTGGGCGAAGCCGCGCAGTGGCTCGAAGTGCTGCTGCCCGCTGCGGTGCAGGCCCGTGTGCGCCTGACCATCAAACTCCCATGCCATCCCGACTGGCAACCCGTGCTGCGCGAGGTGCAGGCCTGGGGCGTGCCCACGCTGCTCACAGGTTTGTCCAACCCGTTGCAGCTGCTGTGGGCCAGAGCGCAAGGGGCCAGTTATGTCGCGCCCTATGTGGGCCGCCTGCAAGCCGATGGGCGCGATGTTTGGGCACTGATCGAGGCTTGCGTGGCCCTGCAAGCCGATGGCCTGCAACTGCTGGCCGCCAGCATCAAGTCGCCCGATGTGCTCTCGCGCTTGATCGCATGCGGTGCCCATGCCGTGACGGTGCGCCCCGAGTTCGCCGCTGGCTTGGCCACCGACCCGCTGACGCTGGCCGCGATGGCCCAGTTTGACCAAGACGTGCAAACGAGCCAGCAGGCCGTTTTGTAGGAGCCCACCCCGTGGGCGATGATGGCCCGCCTCCAGGCAAGCTGGCGGTGGCGCAGGCGGGCACAGTTTGATCTTGTTGAGTGTTTTTTGACCTCAAATGGACCGATTGCGCGCCAGCGGTGGGTTGCGTGAAAAGTATTGCAAGATGCCGCGCATCAGGGCGTCGGTGAGTTGCTTTTGGTAGGTCTCGCTGCGCAGCTTTTCTTCTTCTTGCGGGTTGCTGATGAAGGCGGTTTCGACCAGCACGCTGGGGATGTCGGGCGCCTTGAGCACGGCGAATCCGGCTTGCTCGACCCGGGGTTTGTGCAGCCGCCCCACACCGCCAATCTGGCGCAACAAATGGCCGCCCAGCTGCAAACTGTCCTTGATTTGGGCCGTGGTGCTCATGTCCAGCAAGGCGTGTTGGACCTGGGCATCTTGGCTGCCGAGGTTGATGCCGCCAATCAGATCGGCCTTGTTTTCTTTTTGCGCCATCCAGCGCGCTGCCGTGCTGGAGGCTGCGCCCTGGCTGAGCGCGAACACGCTGGCGCCGCTGGCTTCGGGGGTGAAAAAGGCATCGGCATGGATGCTTAAAAACAGGTCTGCTTGCACGCGGCGGCCTTTTTGCACACGCACCTGCAGTGGCACAAAGTAGTCGGCATCGCGCGTCAGGTAGGCGCGCATGGGGCTGCCGCCCACGCTGGCCGCGTTGATGCGCTCGCGCAGCAGGTGGGCGATCTTGAGCACCACGTCTTTTTCCTGCGTGCCGCCGGGGCCGATGGCACCGGGGTCTTCGCCACCATGACCGGGATCGATCGCGATCACGATCAGCCGGTCCGTGGTCGTTATGAGGCGTGGCGGATGGTCGGGTCTGTCCATCGAGGCCGTGGGTGGCGGCTCAAAATCTTGCTTGCGTGTGGATGGCACAGGCAAAGGCAGTTTTTGCCCTTGTTTGGCGATCAACTCGCCCAAGGGGTCCGCGCTGGGCGTTGGCGGGGTCGGCAATGTGCCCGTTGTGGGGGCGGTGCGTTCCTGGATCAACTGTTCCAGCGGGTCCACGGCTTGCGTCGGGTAGAGGTCCAGCACCAAGCGGTTGGCATAGGACGCCACGGGTGCCAGGGTGAACACTTGCGGCGCAATGGGGCGCTTGAGATCTATCACCAGCCGAACCACGTTCGGGCTGAACTGGCCTACCCGGATGCCCGCGATATTGGGGTCTGTGGCCTGCACCTTGCCCACCAGCTCGCGCAGCGCGGGGTTGAGTTCCATGCCTTCGATGTCCACCGCCAGCCGCGGCGGCGAGGCGATGAAGCTCTGCCGGGTTTGCAGGGGTTTGTCCGATTCGAGCGTGACCCGGCTGTAATCGGCGGCCGGCCAGATGCGCACGGCCATCATGGTGGCGCCGCGCACCATGTGCGAGGCCCCCAGGCTGAGCGCCAGAAAACCAGCCTTGACGAGGCGTCGTCGGTCAGCGCGCATGCTCACTGGCCATCCAATTGCTTAGCCAGTGTTGGCCAGCAGGTGTGTGGGCGCGCATGCTGACTTGGCGCTGGTCTTCGTCCAGCGCGTGCAGCGCGATCACCAGATCGGCAGGGGGCAGCTGGCCAGCCACCTTGTCAGGCCACTCCATGAGCTTGAGGCCTGGGCCGGCAAAGATGTCGCGAAAGCCCGCGTCCTCCCATTCCTGCGGGTCGCTGAAGCGGTAAAAATCGAAATGCCAGATGGGCCAGGCAGATGCTCCTGAGCCGGCTTGGTGGGGCTCTACCACGGCGTAGGTGGGGCTTTTGATGCGGCCTTGCACACCGGCGGCGCGCAGCAGGTGGCGCACCAAGGTGGTTTTGCCCGCGCCCAGGTTGCCGCGCAGCTCGATGCGCGCATCGCGTCCGCCGGGCCAGGTTTGCAGGGCCTGGGCCAGTTGGGCGGCAAAGCTTTGGGTGGCCGATTCATCGGGCCAAAAGCCCGTCCAGACCGCGGGCAAGGGCGGGGTGGTGGCGGGGCTTTCTACAATCGGTGTGTGACTGCTCAACGTACTCAAATCGACCTTCTTGAACTGTGGCCCCAGATGCAAATCTGGGCGCTGGAATTGGGATTGTCCCAAATTGGCGTGACGGGCATCGATTTGTCCAGCGCCGAGCCCGGATTACAGGCCTGGCTTCATGCTGGATTTCACGGCAGCATGGGCTACATGGCCGCTCACGGCCTGAAGCGCGCACGCCCGGCCGAGCTGGTGCCGGGCACCGTGAGCGTGATCACGGCCCGCATGGATTATCTGCCGCAGGGCACACCGCCCGACTGGGTGGCCCGCGAAACCGCCCGCAGCCAGCAGCCAGGCGAGGCGGTGGTGTCGGTCTATGCCCGAGGGCGCGATTACCACAAGGTCTTGCGCAGCCGAATGCAAAAACTGCAAGACCGCATTGCCGATGCGATCGGTCCTTTTGGTCACCGCGTCTTCACCGACTCGGCCCCGGTGCTGGAGGCCGAACTGGCCACGCGCAGCGGCCTGGGCTGGCGCGGTAAGCACACCCTGGTGCTGAACCGGGAAGCGGGTTCGATGTTTTTCTTGGGTGAGCTGTTCGTGGACTTCGCCTTGCCCGAGACCGCTGCTGTCAGCGGCCATTGCGGCCAATGCACCGCTTGCATGGACCTGTGCCCGACCCAGGCCATTGTTGGGCCCTACAAGCTGGATGCGCGGCGCTGCATTTCGTATTTGACGATTGAGCACGCCGGGCCGATTGACGAAGCCCTGCGCCCCTTGATCGGCAACCGCATCTACGGCTGCGACGATTGCCAGTTGGCTTGCCCCTGGAACAAGTTTGCGCAAGTCAGCACGCTGCCCGACTGGCAGCCGCGTGAAGGCTTGAGTGCTGGCCACATCGTGGATTTGATGGCCTGGACCGAAGCCGAGTTTTTGCGCCGCACCGAAGGCAGCGCGATCCGCCGCATCGGCCACGCCCGCTGGCTGCGCAATTTGGCGCTGGCGGCGGGCAATGCGCTGGCGGCTGATGCGCTGGCGCTTTCAGAGCGGCAAAAACTTCAGCAGTCTTTGAGGGCCCTCACAGCGCATGCGGACCCCGTGGTGCAAGAGCAGGTGGCTTGGTCCTTGGCCAAGTTTTGAAATTTTTGCAGGTCGGTGGCTTCACCCCCTGCAAATGGTTGTGGTTGATCAATCCATGTCGGAGCTGACGCTGCCGACCTACAGATGCCAACCTGGATCAGCGCAATACGCCCAATGCAAAGGGCAAACTCCACATGCCCGACAGGGTGGACAAGGTGACCAAACCCGCCACATAAGGCCCGTTGTAGCCCATGCGGGCGGCCAGCACGTAGCAAGTCGATGCGGTCGGCAAGGCCGAGAACGCCAGCAAGACGGTGGTCTGGGTCGGGTTGAGTTCAAACAGCCGCGACATGCCCAGTGCGATCAAGGGCAAAAAGAAGTGTTTGATCGACAACACGCTCAGGCCCAGCAATTTGCCCCGCGTCAGGGTGCCCAGTTGCATGCCTGCGCCAGCGGCCATCAAGCCCAGCGCCAAAGACGATGCACCAATGCGGCCAATGCTGGGGTCCAGCCACTGCGGCATCCGAAAACCCATCAAGTTAGCGATCAAGCCTGTGCCTGTGGCCACGATCAGGGGGTTGCGGATCAGCTCGCCCACGAAGCCCTTGTTGGCGTGCCGGGCCATGGGCCAGACGGCAGCGATGTTGAACAAGGGCACGCAAACCCCAATCAGCATCGAGATCATCAGCAAGCCCTCGGGGCCCGCCAGGCGGTCAGCCAGTGCCAGTGCGATGAAGGAGTTGAAGCGAAACCCCACCTGCGCGCTGGCGGCGTGATCGCGTTTGTCGAGCCGTTTGCCCAGAAAGGGCCAATGCGGCAGGCTGTAGGACAAGGCAATCGCGCACAGGCCTAGGCTCAAGCCCGCGCCAATCAGGCTGGAGGCGGTGTTCAGGTCGATCGGGCTTTTGATGATCGAGTGGAACAGCAAGACCGGAAACAGGAAGAAATACACCAGTGTTTCGACCGATTGCCAAACGGGACGGTTCAGTCCTGTGTAGCGGCAAATCAGGTACCCGCACAGAATGAGCGAGAAATCGGGGAAGAGCAGTTGAGCGAAGTTCACGGCTTGAGCATAACCGTGCTTGAAGTGGCATCGAATTGGCCGTGTCGCATCGGTGAAGGCGAGGACTTTTTCAAGGATTTCCTCTTGGCGGAATGGTCATTTTTTGTGCTTATGATGGGCGCTGTCTTTAGGAGTTTTGACATGATACGCAGCAGTTGGATTTCGGTGGCCACCTTGGCCTTGGTCAGCGGTTCGGTTTGGGCGCAGGCTTACCCTAACCGCACCATCAAATTGCAGGTGCCCTTTGCACCCGGCGGCACCACCGACATCGTGGCGCGTGTGATCTCAGAACCCTTGGGCAAAGCGCTGGGCCAAAGTGTCATCGTCGAAAACAAGGCCGGTGGCGGCGGTGTGGTCGGTGCCAATGAAACCGCCAAGTCCAGCCCGGATGGTTATTCGTTGGGCGTGGCCACCGTGTCCACCACGGCCGCCAACCCCGCCATCAACACCAAAATCCCGTACAACCCCGTCACCGATTTCACCCCCATCATCAACATTGCGGCCACGCCCAATGTGATCGCGGTACACCCGAGCTTTCCGGCACATGATTACAAGGGTTTTATCGCTGAGTTGAAGAAAAACCCCGGCAAATATTCGTACTCATCCTCGGGCACGGGTGGCATTGGCCACTTGCAGACCGAACTGTGGAAGGGCTTGGCGGGTGTGTTCATCACCCACATTCCTTACCGCGGTGCGGGCCCAGCACTGAACGACACCGTGGCCGGTCAGGTGCCGATCATTTTTGACAACATGCCCTCGGCCATGCCCTTCATTCAGACAGGCAAGCTGATCCCCATTGTGGTGGCTGCGCCTCAGCGCTTGCCGCAGTTGCCCAATGTGCCCACCTTCAAGGAAGTGGGTCTGGAGCCGGTCAACCGCATGGCTTATTACGGCATTTATGGCCCCAAGAATTTGCCCAAGGAAGTGGTCGAGAAAGTCAGCGCAGGCGTGAAGAAGGCGCTGCAAGATCCGGCCGTGGTCAAGCGCATTCAGGACACGGGCTCTTTGGTGGTGGCCAATACACCTGAGGAATTCGCAGCCCAGATCAAGGCCGAGTTCGAGGTGTACAAAAAGGTCGTCGACACCCAAAAGCTCAAGCTGGACTGATGCACCCAGACAGCCAGTCGGCCATCGACCGCTTTGCCGATGCCCTCTGGCTGGAGGATGGCCTTGCCGCCAACACCTTGGCGGCCTACCGCCGCGATCTGGAGTTGTTGGCCACTTGGCTGTTCCTGACACATCGGCTGGCGCTGGATGCCGCGCAAGAGCATCACCTGCAGGCCTACTTTGCCGAGCGTCACGCCCAAAGCAAAGCCACTTCGGCCAACCGCAGGCTCACGGTTTTCAAACGTTACTTTCGCTGGGCCCTGCTTGAGCGCTTGGTGCCACTAGACCCCACGCTGCGCATGCTGGCGGCCAAGCAAGCTTTGCGTGTGCCCAAGACTTTGGGCGAGGCTCAGGTCGATGCTTTGCTGAGCGCCCCTGATACGGCCACCGATCTGGGTGCCCGTGACCGCGCCATGCTGGAGTTGATGTACGCCAGTGGCCTGCGCGTGAGCGAGCTGGTGCAGCTCAAGACCTTGCATGTTTCACTCAACGAAGGCGTGCTGCGCATCATGGGCAAGGGCAGCAAGGAGCGCTTGGTGCCCTTTGGTCAGGAAGCGCAGCAATGGCTGCAGCGCTACATGGGGCAAGCCCGCCCGGCCTTGCTGGGCCAGCGGCAGACCGAAGACCTGTTCATCACCTCCAGCGGCCCCAAGCCGGGCACGGCCATGTCGCGCGTCATGTTCTGGAACTTGGTCAAACGCTACGCCATCCAGGCGGGCATCACCTCGCCGCTGTCGCCCCATACCTTGCGCCACGCTTTTGCCACGCACTTGCTCAACCACGGGGCCGATCTGCGCGCTGTGCAGATGTTGCTGGGGCATGCCGACATCTCGACCACCACCATCTACACCCATGTGGCGCGGGAGCGGCTCAAAAGCCTGCACGCGCAACACCACCCGCGCGGGTGAAGCTTGACAGGGCGTTGGCTTTCGCCCCGGCAAAGTGGCTCATGGCGCTGCTGGTGCCTGAGTTGACGCGCTGGCTTACAGGGCTTCTCGCCTTGCCGCGGCGATGCAGATGGTCAATCAGCCAGCGTCAACACCACCGGCGTGTGGTCGCTGGGGCGTTCGTTCTTGCGGGGTGCGCGGTCGATCACGCAGGCGGTGGCTCGGGCCTTGAGCGCCTCTGTGATCAGGATGTGGTCGATGCGCAGGCCTCGGTTGCGGCGGAAGGCGAATTCGCGGTAGTCCCACCAGCTGTAGCTTTTTTCAGGCTGTTCGAACAGGCGGAAGCTGTCGGTCAAGCCCAGATCGATCAGGGCTTGGAGTTTTTCACGCTCTGCATCGGTGCAGTGGATGGTGCCCGCCAGTGCGATCGGGTCCCACATGTCCAGCGCGTCAAAGGTGATGTTGTAATCGCCCAGCAGCACCAGATTCGGGTGGCGTGTCATCTCATCCTTGACCCAATCGCGCAGCGCGTCGAGCCAGCGCATTTTGTAGACGAACTTGTCGCTGTCGGGCGCCTGGCCGTTGGGAAAGTACGCGCCGATCACGCGAACGTCACTGTAGGTCGCGGCAATCACGCGTGACATGTCGTCTTCAAAACCGGGGATGTTCTTGACGACATCCACACCTTCGCTGCGCGAGATCAGCGCCACGCCGTTGTAGGTTTTTTGGCCAAACCAGTGGGCTTGATAACCGGCTTCGTTGAAAGCCGCGACCGGGAATTTGTCGTCCGTCAGCTTGAGTTCTTGCAGGGCCAGCACATCGGTGGGGTTGGCGGCAAGCCAGTCCAGCACCTGGGGCAAGCGGACCGACAACGAGTTCACATTCCAAGTCGCAATTTTCATGAGGCAGCGTTTCTCTTAAATGTGCAGGTAGGCCAACACGCCGACCACCACGCCGCCAGTGCCTGCGCCGTACATGACATATTCCAGCCATTTCTTTTTGGACAGCAGGGCAATCGCGGCCATGGCGATGGCCACTTGCAGCACGGTGGTGGCTTGTGCCCAGCGGTGGTGCTGGTGCATTTGTTCGTCAGACTTTTCATCCCAGGCTTTGGCCTCGGCTTCGAGTTTTTCCGCACCGGTTTTGATCTCGGCCTTCTCTGACTTGTAGCGTTTGATTTCTTCTTGGTAGAACTCTTTTTTCGCAGGTGCCAGCTCCATGGCCAGCTCGCTCAGGTTTTGCTTGCTGCTCTTGGCTTGGTAATAGTTCCACTGGTTGGAGGCCTCGGTCTTCTTGATGGCTGCGTTGTTTTTGTACAGGCCTGCATTGGCTTGCGTGGCACCGCCCATGTAGCCAAACAAGGCACCCACCGTGGCGATCACCGCCGTGAACATGGCGATCGAACTGGTGTGGCTGTCGCCATGGCCTTGCGCGGCGTGCTCGAGTTCGTGGTCGTGCGGGCCGTGAACGTGAAAACCATCTCCTGACATGGAAGTCTCCTCAGATGTTGTGTTGGTAGGTGACGAAACTGAAGGGCAAGCCACTGGCTGCTACATGCTGTTCGCGCTGGACCTCTTGCCAGCCGGGGCCGAGTGTAGGGGCGAATGCATCCCCTTGAAATTCCTGGTCAATCTCGGTGACGACCGCTGTGATGGCGTGCGGTTCGGCCTGCGCGTAAATCTCGGCGCCGCCGATCACCCAGGCATCGGTGGCTTCGGGGCACTGCTGCATGGCGTGGTCGATGGAGCCTGCGCGCAAAGCGCCTTCAGCTTGCCAATCGGCTTGGCGGGTGACCACGATGTTGACGCGGCCAGGCAGAGGGCGGAACTTGGGCGGCAGCGAATCCCAGGTCTTGCGACCCATGATGACCGGCTGGCCCAGCGTGGTGCGTTTGAAATGCGCCAGGTCTTCGGGCAGGTGCCAGGGCAGGGTGTTGTTGGCACCAATCACGCCATTGCGGGCGCGGGCATAAATCAGGTGCAGTTTCATCAAACCGCCACTCAAACGGCCACAGGTGCCTTGATGGCCGGGTGGCATTCGTAGCCCAGCACCTCAAAGTCTTCGTATTCGTAATCAAAGATCGAAGCGGGTTTGCGCTTGATGTGGAGCGTGGGGTAGGCCATGGGCGAGCGGCTCAGCTGCAACTCGACCTGCTCGTGGTGGTTGCTGTAGATGTGGCAGTCACCACCCGTCCAGATGAAGTCGCCCACGTCCATGTCGCACTGCTGCGCGATCATGTGGGTGAGCAGGGCGTAGCTGGCGATGTTGAAGGGCACGCCCAAAAAGATGTCGGCGCTGCGTTGGTACAGCTGGCAGCTGAGCTTGGGCTTGTCGCCCGCCTTTTTGGGCGGTGCCACATAGAACTGGAAGAAGGCATGGCATGGCATCAGCGCCATTTGGTCGAGTTCTGCCACGTTCCAGGCGCTCACGATGATGCGGCGCGAGTCGGGGTTGTTTTTGAGCGTGTCCATGACCTGCTGGATCTGGTCGATGTGGCCACCACCGGGCGTGGGCCAGTTGCGCCACTGCACGCCGTACACCGGACCCAAATCACCGTCCTCGCGGGCCCATTCGTCCCAGATGGTGCAGCCGCGCTCTTGCAGCCATTTCACGTTGCTGTCGCCGCGCAAAAACCACAGCAACTCCACAATGATGGCCTTCAAAAAGACCTTCTTGGTGGTGACCAGCGGAAAGCCTTCGTTCAGGTCAAAACGCATCTGGTGGCCAAACACGCTGCGCGTGCCGGTGCCGGTGCGGTCGCCTTTTTGCACGCCGGTCGTGTAGACATGGCGCATGAAGTCTTCGTATTGGCTGCGGATGGGGCGGGCGGGCGTGTTCATGGGGTGTCAGTTTACGGCATTGGCCTTGGGGGATTGCGGCGACTTGCAGGCCCTGAATTGACCGTGCAGTTCTTTTCCATAGATGTTTCCCTCATTTGGAAATGATTATTCAGTCGTTTGAGTTTTAAGGACTGGCTTTCAGAATCCATCCCATCGTCAAAAAGACGAAGCCATTTTGAAAGCCGAACATGAACAACCATCGTCAATTCTCTCGTCAGATCTCTCAACTGGTCGCCGCCGCCGCTCTGGGCCTGAGCGGTCTGGCCGCCCAAGCCCAGGTCAGCCTGCTCAATGTGTCGTATGACCCCACCCGTGAGCTGTATGTGGAGTTCAATCAGGCCTTTGCCAAACACTGGAAAGCCAAGACCGGTCAGGACGTGAGCTTCAAGCAGTCGCACGGCGGCTCGGGCAAACAGGCCCGCTCCATCATCGACGGCCTGGACGCCGATGTGGCCACCCTGGCCCTGGCCGGTGACACCGACGCCCTGCACGACAACGGCAAGCTGATCCCCAAAGACTGGCAAAAACGCCTGCAGCACAACAGCTCGCCCTACACCTCGACCATCGTTTTGGTGGTGCGCGAGGGCAACCCCAAAGGCATCAAAGACTGGGACGATTTGGTCAAACCTGGCGTGAAAGTGATCACGCCCAACCCCAAGACCTCGGGCGGAGCCCGCTGGAACTACCTGGCCGCCTGGGAATTTGCCAAGCGCAAATTGGGCGGTGACGCCAAAGCCAAAGACTTTGTGGCGGCGCTTTACAAAAATGTGCCCGTGCTGGACACCGGTGCCCGGGGTTCCACCATCACCTTTGCCCAGCGCAACCAGGGCGATGTGCTGATCGCCTGGGAAAACGAGGCCTACCTGCTCGAAAAAGAGTTCTCGGCCAAGTTCGACGTGGTCTACCCCTCACTGTCCATCCTGGCCGAACCCGCTGTGACCGTGGTCGACAAAAACGTGGACAAGAAGGGCACCCGCGCTGTGGCGCAGGCTTATCTGGAGTACCTGTACACCGACGAAGGCCAGGACATTGTGGGCAAGAACTTCTACCGTCCCATTGCGCCCAAGGCCCAGGCCAAATACGCCAAGCAGTTCCCCAAGCTCAATTTGGTGACGATCGACCAAGCCTTTGGCGGCTGGACCAAAGCGGCCAAGGACCACTTTGCCGATGGCGCGAGCTTCGACCAGATTTACACCAAGAACTGATCCAGCTCTGAACGCAAGGAAGCCGCCATGTCTGTTTTATTGATCGCAGGAAGCCCGTCGGAACGCTCACGCACGGCGGCGCTGCTGGAGGCCACAGGCCAGCGGCTGGAAACCCGGGGCGTGCAAGTGCAGCGCCTGCGGGTGCGTGACCTTAACCCTCAGGCGCTGCTGCTGGCCGACTTCGGACATCCGTCTGTGTTGGCCGCACAAGAGCTGGTGGCCCAAGCCTCGGTGCTGGTGGTGGCCACACCGGTCTACAAGGCGGCCTACAGCGGCATCCTGAAAGTGTTTCTGGACTTGCTGCCGCAAATTGCGCTCAAAGGTAAAACTGTACTGCCCCTGGCCACCGGCGGCAGCCCACATCACATGCTGGCGCTGGACTATGCACTGCGCCCAGTGCTGCAGTCGCTGGGCGCCAAGCACATCCTGCCCGGCATCTATGCCACCGATGCGCAAGTGGTGGTCACCCCCGAAGGCGGCTACCAAGTGGACAGCGAGATCGGCCTCCGACTGGATGAAGCGGTGGATACCCTGGTGGTGGAAAACCTCATCCAGGGCTTGTCCAACTCAGGGCGCTTCAGGTCGGTGCCGTTTTCTGAAGTGCGGTGCAGCGTTTGAGGTGTGGCGTTGTCCTTGACTTTGTAGGAGCCCACCCCTTGGGCTAAGGCTTGCAGGGGGGGTGACGCCACGCACATCGCCCACGGGGTGGGCTCCTACAAGCCAATGCCCTCCATGCCTTGGCACAACACTTCGTAGCGCCTGAGCCATAGAACCCGCAACAGCGGCACGGGCGAAGCCTTGCCTGCTGTCCAGTTTTCATCTTTTCATCAACGGACTTTCAAGGAGAAACCCATGTCCATCCAAGCCATCAACGTTCGCAACCAGTTCAAAGGCAAGATCAAAGAAATCATCCGTGGTGATGTTGTTTCTGAGATCGATGTGCAAACCCCTTGGGGCATCGTCACCTCGGTCATCACTACCAGATCCGTGGACGACTTGAGCCTTCAAGTTGGTTCTGAAGTCGTTGCCTTGGTGAAGTCGACGGAAGTGTCGATTGCCAAACTGTGAGCATTCCCAAGACTTTCAACTCGGTGCGGTTTGAGTCATGAATTTCCAGCAACTCAAATCGGTGCGCGAGGCCGTGCGCTGCAACTTCAACCTGACCGAAGTGGCCAACATGCTGTTCACTTCGCAGCCCGGCGTGAGCCGTCAGATCCGCGAGCTGGAGGACGAGCTGGGTATTGAAATTTTTGTGCGCAATGGCAAGCGCCTGACTGGGCTCACACCGCCCGGTCAGACCTTGTTGCCCTTGGTTGAAAAATTGTTGCTCGGTGCCGACAACATCAAGCGCGTGGGCGACGACTTCAGCGCCAAGCTCAATGGGCAACTTTCCATCGCGGCCACACACTCGCAGGCGCGTTATGCCTTGCCGCATGTGGTGCGCGACTTCCGGCAACTGTTTCCCAACGTGTCGCTGCACCTGCACCAGGGCTCGCCCAAGCAGGTGGCCGAAATGCTGCTCTCGGGCGAGGCCGACATCGGCGTGGCCACCGAAGCGCTGGCGCAATACCCGCAGCTGGTGGCGCTGCCGTGCTACCGCTGGACGCACAGCATCGTGGTGCCGCCGGGCCACCCGCTGCTGGAGGTGAGTGGCCCCGTGAATCTGGCGCAATTGGCGAAGTTCCCCATCATCACCTACGAGCATGGTTACACCGGGCGCTCGCACATCGACGACGCCTTTGCCAAGGAAGGCCTGAGCCCCGATGTGGTGCTGACGGCCATGGACGCCGACGTGATCAAGACCTATGTCGAGTTGGGCATGGGCGTGGGCATCGTCGCGTCGATTGCGGTGGACTCGGACCGTGACACACACCTGCGCCTCTTGGACGCCGGGCATCTGTTCGAAATCAACCAGACCCGCCTGGCCATCCGCCGTGGTGCTTGGCTGCGTGGCTTCGCCTACAGCTTCATCGAAACCTTTGCGCCCACCCTCACGCGTGAGGCGGTGGAGCAGGCGCTGGCCGTCAGTTGAATCAACTTTGTAGGATCGCCCCCCGCGTTGGCACGCCTGCAGTTTGCAGAGGCCGCATCGCGACGCAGGCTTCGCCTACAAATGTAGAAGGCCGTCGCCTGTTAGGTATTTTGTAGGAGCCCACCCCTGTGGGCGATTGCTCGCACACCGCCCATGCATGCCATCGCGCACGGGGTAGTCTCCTAAAGTTCAAGCCACCTTCAGCACGCTGGCATACCGGCTCTCCGGCCGGGCCAGACCCAGGTTCTCGCGCAGGGTGCTGCCTTCGTAGGCGGTGCGAAACAGCCCGCGCCGTTGCAGCTCGGGGATGACCAGGTCCACAAAGTCGTTGAGCGACTCGGGCAGCACAGGCGGCATGACGTTGAAGCCGTCGGCGGCACCTTGTTCAAACCACTCTTGGATCGTGTCAGCGATCTTGGCCGGGGTGCCCACCACCACCAGGTGCCCGCGAGCGCCCGCCAGGTATTCGTAGAGCTGACGGATGGTGTACTTTTCGCGCCGGGCCAGCTCGATCACCACATGCGCTCGGCTGTTCACGCCCTTGGGCGGCTCGGGGTAGTAGGGCGGTGGGGCATCCAAGTCCCATTTTTGCAATTCGTCGAGCGGCCAAAAGGGCGCCAAGGTGCCCAAGCCCACGGCAGGGTGGATCAGCTTTTGCAGCGCGGCCCATTTGGCGTCGGCCTCTTCTTGTGTGCGGCCCACCACGGGCGAGATGCCGGGCAAGACCAGCAGCTGGTCGGGCGTGCGGCCGTGTCTGGCCAGTCGGCCTTTCACATCGGCATAAAAGGCCTGCGCTTCGGCCAGGCTCGTCCAAGCGGTGAAGATCGCCTCGGCCGTGGCGGCAGCCAATTCTTTGCCGTCTTCGCTGGAGCCTGCCTGCACGATCACCGGGTGGCCCTGCGGCGGGCGCTCAATGTTGAGCGGGCCCGACACCTTGAAATGCTGGCCCACATGGTTGAGCTTGTGCAGCTTGTGCGGGTCAAAGTAAACGCCGCTGTCTTTGTTGCGGCTGAAGGCGTCGTCTTCAAAGCTGTCCCACAGGCCTTTGACCACCTCCACAAACTCGTGCGCACGCTCGTAGCGCGTGGCCGGGTCGGGGTGCGCGTCCAGCCCAAAGTTGCCATAAACCGACTCTGCGCTGGTGGTCACCACGTTCCAAGCGGCGCGGCCTTTGCTGATGTGGTCCAGCGACGCAAACTTGCGCGCCAGCAAAAACGGGTCTTCGTAAGTGGTCGACGCCGTGGCCACAAAGCCAATGTGCTTTGTCACGGCAGACAGCGCGGCCCACAGCGTGACCGGCTCGAAGTGCGACACCCGGCCCTGGCGGCTGAACGACTCGTCATCGCCCTGGTGCCAGATGCCGGGGCTGTCGGCCACAAACACCTGGTCAAACAGACCACGCTCGGCCGTTTTGACGACCTCGATGTAGTGGTCAATGTTCACGCCCGAATCGGCCTGTGAGCCGGGGTGCCGCCACGCGGCAATGTGGTGGCCCGTGGGCATGATGAAAGCGCCTAGGCGCAGTTGCCGTTTGGGGGTGTTGGGTTGGCTCATGTCGTGTCCCGCAAAAGTTGAAGAGACAGGCATTCTTGGGCGGCCACCGCGCCCGCACAACGAAGCAAATGGCATGAACAAACGCTGCGCTCATTTGCATATATCGATGCGCCAAAACCTTCTTTGACCTGAGTGCGAATGGTTTTTAAGGTAGAGCCATCTCAAGTCAATTTTGAAAGGAACACGAGATGTCCAAACTCAACGATCTGCCCCAGGCCTACACCCGCTTTGCGGTCGAGCCCTACACCCCCACCATTGGTGCCACCATCCATGGGCTGGATTTGTCCAAGCCCCTGAGCGATGTGGCCCAAAGCGAACTCAAGCAAGCGCTGGCCACCTACGAAGTCCTCTTCTTCCGTGACCAAGTCATCACGCCCGCGCAACAGGTCGAGTTCACCCGCATCTTTGGCCATGTGAACGAAGTCAAGGCTTTCTTTCCCCGCGTGGAAAGCCAGCCCGAGATCGAGATTGTGGAAAGCACCGCCGAGCGCCCCAGCGCCGCCAACAACTGGCACGCCGACATCACCTGGCGCGACAACCCGCCCGTGGGCACCAGCCTGTATGCGCAAGTCATCCCGGCCAGCGGCGGCGACACCATTTGGTCCAGCCTGACCACGGCGTTTGATAAGCTGCCCGCCGAGTTCAAGGCCTACCTGGAAACGCTCACGGCCGTGCACACCTGGGAAATCAGCCGCTGGACCGAATACCTGCTGGGCAAAGACAGCAGCGGCCAACAACTGGCCGAAGCCCGCGCCAAATACCCTCCGGTGGAACACCCCGTGGTGCGTGTGCACCCGATCACCGGCAAAAAGATTTTGTATGTGAACCCCACATTCACGAGCCATATCAAAGGCCTGCCCCGAGCCCAGAGCGACGCGCTGCTCACGCAGCTGTATGCGCTCGTCACCGTGCCTGAAGTCCAGGCCCGCCTGCGCTGGCAACCCAACACCCTGGCCGTGTGGGACAACCGATCCACCCAGCATTACGCCGTGGGTGACTACTTCCCGCAGCACCGCAAGCTGCACCGCATCACCTTCACCGCCGATCAGGCGTTCTGATCGCATACCCCTTGTCGACTGAATCTTGGCGGGTTCATTTGGCCCACGGCGAAAGCCGTGGGTTTTTTTATGGATATTTATGGCTATTTTTGTGGCTATTGGCGTTTGATTTTTTACCCAACTGTTGAACCCTGGCGTCCGCCAGCAGGAGTGTCATTTGTCCGATAGCGGTTTGGTTTAACAGCTTCAAGCGCTCACCTTGTGGCAAGCCTTGTCCAATGAAATGCGCGTTCAGGGTTTCGAGATTGGCCAAGCAGACCAATTGCGCTGCGTTAGCTTCATCACGGATATTGCCTTTGTGCGCGGGGTTCTCGTCTCGCCACTGTTTGGCGGTCTTGCCGAACAATGCCATGTTGAGCAAGTCAGCTTCGTTGGCATAGATCATGCCGCTTTGTATTGCAGTAATTTTTGCCGGTATCAAATGCGCCCTGATCGCATCGGTATGGATGCGGTAGTTGATTTTTGTGAGGTTGCGACGGATGTCCCAGCCAAGCTGCTGTTGTTCGATATCTTTGAGGCGCTGGAATTCTTTGATCAGGTAAATTTTGAATTCGGCACTGATCCACATGCCGAATTCAAAAGCAATGTCCTTGTGGGCATAAGTACCCCCATAGCGTCCTGCTTTGGCAGTGAGACCGATGGCATTGGTCTTTTCCACCCACTCCTTGACGCTGATCTTGTAGCTGTTCAGACCCGCCTGACTTTTAATTGTGGCGAATTCGCCGTAATTAAACGCCGGATTGTGGACTTGTTCCCAGATTCCCAAAAACTCAACAGTGTTGCGGTTGCGCAGCCAATCGGATATGAAGAAGTCCCCATCCTTGGCTTTGAGCATATCGGTCAAGGAAATAAAGTCCATGTCGTTGATAGAAACGACAGCAACTGATGTGCCTTTCACTTCAATTTTTGCCATGTGAATGTCTCCCTGATTGAAATTGTCTGAGTCACTGGCTGGCACTTGTATGCACCAGTAATGAAGTCTATCAGTGCAAGCTTTGGCCGGGGCCCGCGCCAAATACCCGCCGGTTGAACACCCCGTGGTGCGCGTGCACCCCGTCACAGGCAAAAAGATTTTGTATGTGAACCCCACTTTCACGAGCCACATCAAGGGCCTGCCCCGTGCGCAAAGCGACGCGTTGCTTACGCAGCTGTATGCGCTGATCACCGTGCCCGAATACCAGGCGCGCTTGCGCTGGCAGCCCAACACCCTGGCCGTGTGGGACAACCGGTCCACCCAGCACTACGCCGTGGGCGACTATTTCCCGCAACACCGCAAGCTGCACCGCATCACCTTCACGGCGGATCAGGCGTTCTGATCGCATACCCCTTGTTGACTGAATCTTGGCGGGTTCATTTGGCCCACGGCGAAAGCCGTGGGTTTTTTTGTTTGTTGGGGCAGGGGATTGAGAGCTGATTGGGTCATGGTTTTGATAGATTTATAGGTTGGCGGTTTGGGCAGAATCATGCGCAATCAAAGTCAACTAAAAGCTGAAAGCGCAAGATCGAGACTGGCTGCTATGTGGCACCTTAAAAGCTGGATGTCCAGCCTGAATGTTACGCAATCTAGTCATTGGTGTTGATGGGATCAGCTGAGTCGCCAGAGCGCAGGTTATTCAGATTGGAGAATCCGGCCAACGGAATTTGGATTACGGCTACCCCCATGCGGTTAGCTGATGGCTATAAGGGGGAAAGGGACGTGGTAACAAAGACAGACAAGTACGCCGCAGGCGAGCAAGGCTTAGGTTACGTGTACCAAATTCGGTTCGCACTGGCGCACCTTATGAGGCAGGACGACGAGAGTTCGTTCCTTCTCATCGAGGCCGACGACGATGTCCAGGTGAAGGACGTCAACGGCAAGGACAAACTGATCTCCCTCAAGCACAAGAAGGAAGGCGAAACCGTAGGCACTCTTTCTGTCGACTTCTGGAAGTCCGTGCGTATCTGGCTGGACCGATACAAACGGGATGGCAAACTGGCCTGCAGCCACGCCTACTGCATGGCCACTACGGCTCGTGTCGGTCCGAACTCGATGCTGAAGCATTTCCAGGCCGATGCAGAGCCTCAGCCGGCGGACTTCGCCGCCAAGCTGCTTGCCGAGCTGCAGAACTCCTCGACTGAGCTGACCACAGAGATCAAAGCTTCGATGGCCGACCTGAGCGACACCGAACTCGGCGACTTCTTCTCCCGCATCGTCATCGCCGACTGCTCTCTTCGTATCAACGAGCTCGAGGCCGCAGTCGCCAGCCAGCTGAAGTCGGTCATCCCCAAGTTCCGCACTGACGTCCGCGAGCGCCTTGAAGGCTGGTGGTTTGGTCAGGCTATTGAGCTCATCCGGAAGAAGCGCGCACCCATAACTTCTTCGGAAGTGTGGTTGATGGTCTCCTCCATCTCCAACCAGTACCACGATGAGCGCTTACCAGTCACGTTCGAGGAAGAGGTTCCGCCTGAAGGGGTTGACCCTTTGAACGACTCGCGCCAGTTCGTCCAGCAGCTTCGCTCAATAAGTATCGATACCGTCGGGCTCGAGATGGCCATCCTGGACTTCTACCGCGCCGTTTCCCAGCGCTCGCACTGGGCACGGGTTGACGTGTTGCTGGGTGGCGAGATGAAGAGGTTCGAAGCCCGGCTTGTCGAAGAATGGAAGCGTGCGAAGTCGTGGGTTTCCATTAAAGGCCTTAGCACCGACGCTCAGGTTCTGGAAGCTGGGCAGCTCCTGTACCAATGGGCCGAGAACGAGTCGAGGCACCTGCAGATACGCAAGCAGGTCACCGAGGACTTCATCCGTCGAGGTAGCTTCCACATTCTGGCTGATGAGAAGCCGGAACCACGTGTTTACTGGCATCCGAAGTTCCTCGATATGCTGAAGACCCCGGTGGGGGCGGTACCATGATTGACTGGAGAGAACGACCGTTCGAGGAGCGCAACCTCTTCAATCCCGCGTTCTGCGCGCTCGTCATCGCCGCAGCCATCCGTGCGCACGAACGCACTGCGGGCAAGCCGATGCCTTACTCACTCGCGCTGCTGGTGCTACCGCTTTGCCTGCACCCAACGACCCGGGATGAGATCCTCGACAACAAGTCAATCTCCGTCCTGAGGGTCATCGCCCTGCGTCCCGAGCTGTTGATTCACTTCGCGCCCCGTGCCAAAGCTCTCGTGCAGTACGCCCTTGAGGCGTTCGCCCTGCTGTCGAGCAAAGGCTGTATCGAGGTCACCGACGACGGATGCATCAGTTTGCTGCCTCGCAAGGTGTCTCCTAAATCGCTGCCTACAGCAGATGCAGAAGCATGCCGCGTGGCAGCCACGGTCGTCGGCCGTGACTTCGCACGAATCAATGACCGCGTGACGATCTACACAAGCCTGTCTATCCGCCCATGAAAATTGCCTCTATCCATATCTACAGCCATGACGGTCGCCGGCGGGATCAGCCTTTTGAAACCGAAGGGCTGAATATCATCACGGGCCTGGCGTCCACTGGAAAATCGTCACTCTCCGACATCGTCGAGTACTGCATGGGCGAGGCCGACTGCAAGATTGCAGAGGGCTTCATTCGCGAGAAGGTGTCCTGGTTTGCTGTCACCTTCCAGTTTCCTGGCCAGCAGGTGTTTGTGGCCAAGCCGAATCCGAGGCCCGGGCGTGTCCAGTGCTCTCTCGCGATGCTGCTGCGCGGTGCGAAAATCAAGACTCCTGACTTCGAGGATCTCGCTCACAACGGCGGCGATGAACTTGTTCAGCAGGTACTGTCTTCGATGCTCGGTATCCCTGAGACAAAGACTGCGGTGCCGGAGCGCAGCAGCCGCGTCAGCTACTCAGTGAACGTCAAGCACACCACCTACTACCTGTTCCAGAAGCAGGGACTGGTCGCCAGCAAGGATCTTCTGTTTTACAGGCAGAGCGAAGAACACCTCCCTCAGGCTATCCGCGACACCTTCGCTGTGCTGTTCGGGATTTCGCAGCTTGCTGACATGGAGACGGAGGCCAACCGTCGAGCCACGCAGCGTGAGTTGAAGATTGCCACTAAGGAGCTGCGTTCCGCCGAGGAGGCAGAGGAAGCGCTGGACACCAAGGGTGTTGGGCTGCTTGCCGAAGCGCGAGCCGTCGGCATCCAATTCGGCAGCGCATCGGCATCGGATATGCCTGAGAGCACTGGGCCGGCCAGTGATCTGGTTGCATCCCTGCGTCAGGTACTGAGCTGGAGACCTGGATCCACTCCTTTGATGGCTAACAGCGAGATGGCCAAGTTGCAGGCGCGTCGGCTCAGCTTGCGCATGCAGCGCAACGACGTGCAGGGCGAGATTGCCGCCACCCAGCGGTATGTGAAAGGGGCCTCAGAGTTCGAGAGTGAGATTCACGAGCAGCGGGCAAGGTTGGAATCCATCAACGCCCTGCCCCGCAGCGCAGATGGCGCTTGGCAGTGGCCGTTCCTCAGGGAGGAGGACGCCCGCATGGACGGCATTGCTCAGGCGCTTTTGGGTGAACTCTCCAGCCTCAGCGAAGAACTTCAGTCCGTCGGTGGCGCCCGTCCGCGGCTGGATCAGCGACTTGCGACCTTGACCGAGAAGTCCAGCAGCCTGGCAGCTGAAATTCGCCAGCTAGAGCAGAGCATCAACGCCGCAGTGCTGATTGAAGAGAAGGCCGTGGCGTTGGCGGATGCTAATGCTCAGGCGTCCAGGGTGCAGGGCCGTGTGAGCTTCTACCTTGAAAGCCTAAAGCCTAGCGACGCCATCAACACCTTGAAGCTCAAGGTCCAGCGACTCCAGGCCAAACTTGATGAGCTCATTCTGGACGCCGGCGCGGAGGACGATGCTGAAGCGCGGATGCACTCGGTTTTGACGAATATCTCCTCAACTATGACTTCGCTCATTGGCGAGTTCAAGCCGTTTTTCTGGGAGTTTCCGTTCTGGGTGGACATGCGCGATCTCACGGTTGTGGTTCAGAGGCCCGGCAATCCGGTGCCCATGAAGCGGACGGGGGGTGGTGCCAACTGGCTCGCATATCACATGTCCGCCCTGCTGGCGATGCATCACTACGCGTCCAAGAACGGTGTCCCGATCCCTCGCTTCTTGATGCTCGACCAGCCAACACAGGTGTACTTCCCCACGCAGATTGCCTATGAGGCGGCTGCCGGCGACATCCAGCGTGTGCAGCAAACAAAAGACGCGGACTTGGTTGCCGCAAGGCGCTTGTTCGAGATTCTTCTCAACTACACGAAGAAGGTGGTACCTGGATTCCAAATCATCGTCACAGAACATGCGAACTTCGCGGACGAGTGGTTCCAAGATGCGCTCGTGGAGGAACCTTGGATGAGTCCGCCAGCGCTGGTGCCGCACGACTGGCCCAGCTGGCAGCAGTAGCGACGATACCTACAGACAACGCCAGGTATGGCCGAGAGATCGCCACTGATGCGCGGGAGTGGGAACCATTCCTAATCATTCTGCAGCCTTCGCTGCACGATTGCCCCTAGAAGCTGGCAGAGTTGCTGGTAAAGCAATATGCCAGTGGCGGTTAGCGACGCTTGCCGCTCAGTTCAAATGCTGAACGGTAAATTATGGATGGTGAGTTCAGTACGCGAAGGACGGCATTCGCTGCAATACTGGATTGGCTGCACTTCTTTGAGTCCAGAAGTCTGAATCGCAGCCCGCCACCATCTATCTATATTCCCAACTCATCTAAGCCATTTCTTATCTGATTTGATTCGTTTTCATCACAAGGTCGCGTGAATAAAGTCACTCCATTGCACAAACAAGGAGTGAGTGATGAACAGACGAATTGCCCATTGGGCTTTGGCTTGGGGCCTGTTGGGGGGAGCACTGGCGCAGGCGCAAGACATCAAAACAGAGGCACCTGCCGTGATCCGCATTGGTGTGGCCACCGTGGGCGTGGGCAACCCGATTCGGCATGGCGGCACCAGCACTGCGCTGGCCTATGCCGACAAGGCGATTGAAGACGAGTTCCGCAAGGACGGCACCAAGGTCGAGTGGATTTTCTTCAAGGGCGCTGGCCCCGCTGTGAACGAGGCGCTGGTCAACAAGCAGCTGGACTTGGCTTGGCAGGGCGACTTGCCTTCCATCGTGCACCGCGCTGCCGGGGTCAAGACCAAGATCATTTTGGGCAGTGGTGTGCGCAATGGTTTGTACCTGGGCGTGGCACCCGAGTCGAACATCCGCCGCATCGAAGACCTGCGTGGCAAAAAGGTGGCCGTGTTCAAGGGCACCAACCTGCACCTGGCCGCTGTGCGTGCGCTGGCCGACCACGGCCTGAAAGAAAAAGACGTCAAGCTGATCAACCTCGACCCAGCGGCCTCTGCGGCGGCGCTGGTGTCCAAGGACATTGACGCGAGTTTTGACTACGTCGGCCTCTTCAACCTGCGTGACAAGGGGCTGGCCAAGATCATCTGGTCGGCGCACGAGGACAACTTCAAATACACCCGCCAGACCGCCTTGCTGGTGACCGACGAGTTTGCCGCCAAGCACCCCAAAGCGGTGGAGCGCGTGGTCAAGGTGATTGTGAAATACGCCCACAAATACTCTGACGAAAACCGCCGTGCCGAGCTGTTTGACGCTTGGGGCAAGGCCGAGTACCCCGACAAGATCTGGCGCGAAGACTTCATTGGCCAGCCGCTGCGCGTGCGCCTCTCGCCGTTGCTCGATCCTTTCTTGGTGGCGCGTTACAAGGACGCGGCCAACGAGTCGTTTGACCTCAAGCTGACCCGAGGCAAGCCCGAGATCGACAGCTGGTTTGACCGCAGCTACCTGAACGCCGCGCTCAAGGAACTCAAGCTCGAAAACTACTGGCCTGCCTACGCGGCCAACGGCCAGCAGGTCGGCCGCTGAGTGGGGTGTCGGATGCCTGCTGTTCTGAATTTGGTGTTGTCGGCCACTGTGCCTTCGGCTTTGTCCTCTGCCATCACCTCGTCATTGCCCGTGACGCCCCAGCATAAAATCGCCCGCCCGTTAGCGCCTGCGCGCAGCCGGGTCTGGCTGCAAGGGCTGCGTGCCTGGGCTGTGGACTGGTTGCTGGCTTGGGTGGTGCCTTTGCTCTTGCTGGGCTTGTGGGCTTTGTCCAGCCACCACGAGTGGATCGCCTTGCAGGTGTTGCCCAGCCCGCAGCAGGTGTGGGCCACGCTGGTGGACCTGACCCGCTCGGGCGAGTTGCTGGACAACCTGCAGATCAGCGCGGTGCGGGTGCTGTATGGCTTTGGCATCGGCGCGTCGGTCGGTCTGGCGCTCGGCGTGGCCCTGGGTTTGTCGCGCAGCTTCAACGCCTATGTGTTTCCGCTGTTCAAGGCCATCAGCCAGGTGCCGGTCATCGGCTGGCTGCCGCTGCTCATGCTGCTGGTGGGCATTGACGAGGCGCTCAAGTTTTTACTCATCGCCAAGGCGGCGCTGGTGCCGGTGGCGGTCAACACTTGCCAGGGCATTCAGGGCGTAGCCAACGCGTATGTCGAGGTGGCCAAGGTGTTTCGCTTCACGCGCTGGCAGTTGCTGACCAAAGTGGTGTTCCCGGCCGCCACGGCGCAGATCTGGAACGGGCTGCGCTACGGCTTCACCCACGCCTGGCTGGCCCTGGTGGTGGTGGAGTTGCTGGCCTCGTCCGAGGGCATCGGTTTCATGATCGTCTATGGCCGCCAGCTGTTCCAGCTCGACATCGTGCTGGCCGCCGTGGTGGTGGTGGGCGTGCTGGGTTACCTGATCGACAAGGTGTTGGGCGCGGCCGAGTCGCATTTGCTGCGCTGGCGCAACCCGGGTTTGTGAGAGGACAGGGCATGTTTCATTTGAACTTGAATTTGAAAAGCCTGCGTGGCTTTGTGTTGCCAGCCGCTTTGCTGCTGCTGTGGTGGCTGGCGGTGGAGCTGAAGTGGTCCACCTCGCCGATTTTGGTGTCGCCCGTGGCCGTGTGGGACCGCGCTGTGGCGCAAGTGGCCAGTGGCGAGTTGTGGGCGGCGCTGTCGGCCAGCCTGTGGCGCGATGCGCAGGGCTTTGTGATCGGCACGCTGGCGGGGCTGTTGTTTGGCTCGTTGCTGGGCGCGTCGCGCTGGTTTGAAAAGCTGCTGGGCCCGAGCTTTCACACGCTCAAACAGATTTCGCTGTTCGCGTGGATTCCGCTTTTGTCGGTGTGGTTTGGCCTGGGCGACAGCGCCAAGATCGCCTTCATCGCCATGGCAGCGTTCTTTCCGGTGGTACTCAACACCTTTGAGGGGTTTCGCAGCGTGCCGCGCGAGTTGATCGAGGTGGCCCGGGTGTTCGCCTTCTCGCCGCTGCAGTTGTGGCGGCGGGTGGTCTTGCCTGCGGCAGCGCCGTCCATCTTCACGGGCATTCACCTGTCACTCATCTACACCTGGCTGGCCACGCTCGGGGCCGAGTACCTGCTGGTCTCGGGCCAAGGCATTGGCAACACCCTGATCGACGGCCGCGAGCACTTCTGGATGGACCTGGTGCTGTTCGGCGTGCTGGTGATCGGTGCGGTGGGCTATGTGCTCAACCTCGCGCTGTCATTGATTGAAAAACGTTTGTTGGCATGGCGTCAAAACACCATTGCCCAGTATTGAAAGACTTCCCTATGGCACACGCCGGAACATTGGCCATCACGGGCCTTTACAAAAACTACGAGGTCAAGGGTGACACCTTGCCTGTGTTGCAGGACATCAACCTGAGTATTGCGCCGGGCGAGTTTGTGAGCATTGTCGGCAGCAGCGGCTGTGGCAAGAGCACGCTGCTGCGCCTGATCATCGGGCTCGAAGAGGGCTATGACGGCGAGATCGCGTTGGACGGCCAGCGCGTCAAGGGCACGAGCTTGCAGCGCGGCATTGTGTTTCAGGAGCATCGCCTGTTCCCTTGGCTCACCGTGGAAGAAAACATTGGTCTGGGCCTGCTCAACTCGAACCAGACCGAGGGCCAGCGTCGCATCGCCGTGCGCGAGCACATCGCGCTGGTGGGCCTGCTGGGCTTTGAAAAGGCTTACCCCTACCAGCTATCGGGCGGCATGTCGCAGCGCGTGGCGATTGCCCGTGCGCTGGTCAACCGGCCCGAAATATTGCTGCTCGACGAGCCCTTTGGCGCACTGGACGCGATGACACGCGCCCACCTGCAGCAAGAGCTCAAGCGCATTTGGCAGAGCGAGGGCATCACCATGATTTTGGTGACGCACGACGTGGAAGAAGCCGTGTACCTGGGCGACCGTGTGGTGGTGATGGAGCCGCGCCCGGGGCGCATCCGCCGCACCATTCCTGTGGACCTGCCGCACCCTCGCGACCGCGCCAGCTACGCCTTTGCGCAGGTCAAAGACCGGGTGCTGGCCGAGTTTGCAGAGCATTCCCCCGCCGACCTGGCCGAGCCGCCGCTGCGCGAGCCACTGCTCGCCAAAGCTGCCATCGACGCTTGGCAGTTTGCCGTTTGACCTGACTCTTGTAGGAGCCAACCCTGTGGGCGATGACCCGCAGGGCACAGCCGACATTCGCCCGCAGGAGCGACCTCTACCGTTTCTTGTCTACCCCGATTTGTTGGATCAAGCGGTCAAAGTCGCTTTCAAACAAGTGGTCTTGAACGATGCGGTATTTTTCAAACTCAGATTCAGCGTGGGCCTTGGCAATTTCGGCGGTGACTTTGCCTGCATCTTGCAAGACATTTCGGTCGGTGGCTTCGATGAAGCGGTTCAGGCGCGTTTCCCAATCTTGCATGGTCATGGGGATTTTGCGCAATGCCATATCTTCGGCCACATCCAGGTAGGCTGACACTAGACGTTACAGCTGCGCCATTTCAGTTTCGGTCAGGTAGTTTTTGGCGACGACCACATCAAACTTTTGGATCTTGCCGCTGGGCGCATCTTTCCAAGAGGTCAGGCCCATGTTTTCCTTTTGGGCATCGGCATGCTGGACGATGACTTCGGCTGCGGTTTGCTCGTGGATTGCCCAGTGCAGTTTGTTTTGGACCGTAGAAAAAAACCGTTTGGTGGCCTGCGCACTGATGTCGTAATCAATCGACGTGGCGTAGATGTCGGTGATCTTTTGATAAAACTTGCGTTCCGATAGACGGATCTTCCGGATGCGTTGCAGCTGCTCTTCAAAATACTGCTGTGTGAGCACCGAGCCATCGTTTTTCAGGCGTTCATCGTCCATCGCAAAGCCTTTGATGGTGAACGACTCGACGATGCCTGTGGCCCATTTTCGGAATTGCACGGCACGGTCTGAATTGACCTTGTAGCCGACAGCGATGATGGCCGACAGGTTGTAATGCTGAGTGTTGTAGTTTTTGCCGTCAGCGGCAGTTATTCGAAAATTTCGAATAACTGAATCTTCGATCAGTTCGCTATCGGCAAACACTTTTTTCAGATGGTAGTTGATGGTGTGGGTTTCCACGTCATAGAGCATGCCCATCATCTTGTGCGTCAGCCACACGTTTTCGTCGGCATAGATCGCTTCCACACCACTTTGCCCAGCAGCGGCCACAAAGGTCAGGTACTCCGCTGCCGAGGAACGCACCAGCACTTTGGACGGTAGGGACAGAGGGGTCTTTTTGTTGCTCATCGGGGTGACCTGCACAGCGTGTTGGAGGGGTCTTGGCGTCGTGCTAAAAGCAATTTTCAATCACAATCAGTCTAGCAGAGTCATTGACTGTTGATGGGGCAACGGGCACTGTCGAATCTAAGCATATGCCTGAAACTTCTGAGCAGTTGCTTATCTGTTTTGATTCGTTTTCATCACATGGATGTTTTCATAAAGTCAGCGCATCGACACGCTTTGTGTCGCCTGACTTATTGAAAGCACAACATGAAAACAACTTTGACTCACCGCATCCCCCGCCTCGTGGTGGCTTCGGCCTTGTTCGCCTTGGCCAGCACCGCGCTCTTGTGGTCTGCCGCCTCGCACGCGGCCGATGCGCCCACCGTGATCCGCATCGGCTCGCCCGACCTGGGCACGGCGGGCAAGCCTTCGGCCAGCGCCGGGCCGCTCACGGTGGTGCAGTCGCACAAGTGGCTGGAACAAGAGTTCGCCAAAGACGGCATCAAGATCGAATGGAACTTCTTTCGCGGCGCAGGCCCCGCCATTGCCGAGGGGCTGGCGGCCAAGCAGCTGGACGTGGTGTTTTTGGGTGATTTGGCTTCGGTGATTGGCCGTGCACGCGGCTTGCCCACCCAGTACATCTTTGCTTCGGGCAGAGGCTCCAACAGTTACTTGGCCACCGCGCCGGGCGTGGACATCAAAACCGTGGCCGACCTCAAGGGCAAGAAGATTTCGGTGCTCAAGGGGACGGCCTACCAGCGGCCTTTTGACAACCTGCTGGCTTCGGCAGGCCTGACCGAAAAAGACGTCAAGCTCATCAATCTGGATTGGCCCAGTTCCAAGACCGCCGTGGTGTCCAAAGATATCGACGCCACCTTTGGCGGCTCGGACCTGTTTTTGCTCAAAGACAAGGGCGTGAACATTCCACTCAGCACCAAAGGGCGCGGTCCCGCGTTCAAGATCGACGCGGGCGTGCTGGCCACCGAAGACTTCATTGCCAAGTACCCCGAGGTCACGGCGCGTCTGGTCAAGCAGCTGGTGCGTGCAGCGCACTTTGCGTCGCAAGAGTCCAACCGCGAGGCCTTCATCAAGCTGTCGGTCGAGCACAGCGGCAACCCCGAGCTGGGCATCCGGTCTGAGTTTGAAGGTGAAAACCTCAAAGAACGGTTCTCGCCGCTGATCGACGAAGACCTGGTGGCCGACTACCAGCGCGTGGTGGACGAGGGCCTGAAGCTGGGCTTGATCAAGCAGGGCTTTGCGGTCAAGGAATGGTTTGCCCCGCAGTTTGTGCAGCAGGCCGTCAAGGACCTGAAGCTGGAGAAGTTCTGGACCGAGCTGGACGCGCAAGGCCAAGCCGTTGGTAAAGCGGCCAAACCCAAGGCGAAGTGAAGCCATGAGCACCAAGCCACCGAACATTGTTTTCATCCTGGCCGATGACCTGGGCTGGGCCGACCTGAGTGTGTATGGTCAAACGGCCTTCACCACGCCCCACTTGGACCAAATGGCCGCCGAGGGTGTGCGCTTCACGCAGGCCTATGCCAATTCGGCCGTGTGCTCGGCCACGCGCTTTGCGCTGATCACCGGGCGTTACCAGTACCACTTTCGTGGCGGGCTCGAAGAGCCTTTGGTGCGGCAGGCGCAGCGCTATGGCCTGCCGCCCGAACATCCCACGCTGCCTTCGCTCTTGCGCGATGCGGGCTACAACACCGCGCTGATCGGCAAGTGGCATCTGGGCAGCCTGCCCAGTTTCGGGCCGCTCAAGAGTGGTTACCAGCGCTTTTTTGGCAACTACGGCGGCGCCATCGACTACTTCACGCACAAGCCGGGTGTGGGCGAGGCAGTGCCGCGTGATTTGTACGAGGGCGAGGTGCCCGTGGAGCGCGTGGGCTACTACACCCAGCTGCTGGCCGATGAGGCCAGTGACTGGATCGGCCAGCAGAGCCAAGACAAACCTTTCTTCTTGTCGCTGCACTTCACCGCGCCGCACTGGCCCTGGGTGGGGCCGGAGGACGAAGAAGTCTCACGCAACCTGAAAGACCTGTTCCATTACGACGGCGGCAACCTGGCCACCTATGCACGCATGGTGCGATCGCTCGACGCGGCGGTGGGGCAGGTGCTGGGCCAACTCAAACGCCAGGGGCTCAATGACAACACGATCGTGGTGTTCAGCAGCGACAACGGCGGCGAGCGCTTTGCCAAGACCTGGCCCTTCACCGGGCAAAAGACCGAACTGCTCGAAGGTGGCTTGCGCGTGCCCACATTGCTGCGCTGGCCAGCGGGCCTCAAGCCGCAGGTGAGCGAGCAGGTGACCATAAGCATGGACTGGCTGCCCACCTTGCTGGCCGCTGCGGGGCTGCAGCCGCATCCCGACTACGCACCCGACGGCGAGAACATCCTGCCCGTGCTGCAGGGCCAGGCCCCGGTGCACGAGCGCAGCCTGTTCTGGCGCTACAAAGCGCAGGCCCAGCGGGCCGTGCGCGAGGGACCCTACAAGTACCTCAAGATCAACGAGCACGAATTTTTGTTTGACGTGGTCACCGACACGCTGGAGCGCGCCAACCTCAAGAACAAGCTGCCCGAGGTGTTTGCACGCTTGCGCCAAAAGTGGGAGGACTGGAACGCGCAGTTCATCCCGATCACCGACGAGGTGTTCACGCACGGTGTGACGCCGGACATCCAGGCGGACCGTTATCAGCCCGAATGGTCGCAACGACTGCTTAATGATTCAAAATAAAGAAATTCTTTGGAGCGATACAAATCTTTATCTGTTTTAGTCATTAACAAACAATAAAAAAGTAGTTTGGGTTTTAAAGGGCGGCCGGGACAATCGCCCACATGTCTTGCGAAACCACCCTCGTCATCGTTCCCGGCTGGAAAGATTCTGGCCCCGGCCACTGGCAAACCTTGTGGGCCAAGCGCCTGCCGGGCGCAGTGCGCGTGGCGATGGCCGACGAGGACTGGCAGCGCCCCAAGCAGGCGGTGTGGTTGCAGGCCATCGCCAAGACCATCTTGGCGCAGCCGGGGCCTGTGGTGGTGGTGGCGCACAGTTTGGGGTGCATCGCCACCACGCTGTTGCCGCCTGAGGTGGCTGGCCGCATCAGCGGTGCATTGCTCGTGGCACCGGCCGATCCGGAGCGCCGTGGCCCCTTGGCGGACTTTGCGCCCGTGCCTTACCAGCCCTTGCCTTACCGCAGCATCGTGGTGGCCAGCACCAACGACCCCTTTTGCCCCGTGCGCACTGCAGGCGCTTATGCCCGGTCTTGGGGCAGTGAAGTGGTGCGCCTGCAAAATGCAGGGCACATCAACATCGAAGCGGGCTTTGGCGAATGGCCATTGGGCTTGGCTTTGCTGCAATCCCTGACCGGTTCGCTCTCTTGGAGCGGTACCCCTGAATCTCAATTGGAAACCGCATGAAAAAACTCACACACATCGCCTTGGCCGCCACGCTGGCTTTGTCTGGCCTGGGCGCCAGTGCACAAACCTTGCTCAACGCCTCGTATGACGTGGCCCGCGAGTTCTACAAAGACTACAACGCGGCCTTCATTGCCAACTACAAAAAGACCACGGGCAAGGACATCAAGATCGACCAGGCCCATGGCGGCTCCAGCGCGCAGGCGCGTGCGGTCAACGATGGCCTGGACGCCGATGTGGTGACCATGAACACCACCACCGATGTGGACTTTTTGGCCAGCACCGGTGTGGTGGCCAAGGATTGGCCCAAGCGCTTCCCCAACAATGCCTCGCCCACCACATCAACCATGCTGTTCCTCACGCGCAATGGCAACCCCAAAAACATCAAGGACTGGGACGATCTGACCAAGCCCGGCATTCAGGTGATCGTGGTCAACCCCAAGACCGGTGGCAATGGCCGCATGGCTTATTTGGCGGCCTGGGGCTATGCCAAGAAGAAAGGGGCCAGCGATGCACAGGCGGCCGAGTTTGTGGGCAAGCTGTACAAGAATGTGCCGGTCTTGGCCAAAGGTGGGCGTGATGCAACGACCATCTTTTTGCAGCGCAACATCGGTGATGTGCTGGTGACCTTCGAGTCCGAAGTGGTCTCGGTGGACAACGAGTTTGGCGCGGGCAAGGTCGATGCGGTGCACCCCTCGATCAGCATCGTGGCTGAAAACCCGGTGGCCGTGGTGGAGCGCACTGTGGCCAAAAAAGGCACGGGCGATTTGGCCAAGGCTTATTTGAACTACCTGTACTCCGACGAGGCGCAGGAGATCGCCGCCAAGCATGCACTGCGCCCCCGCAATGCGGCGATCCTCAAAAAATACGCCAGCACCTTCAAGCCCATTCAGCTGTTCACTGTGCAGGAGCTGTTTGGCTCTTTGAGCGAAGCCCAAAAGGTCCATTTCAACGATGGCGGTCAGTTCGACAAGCTGTACACCGTCAAATAAGTTTTCCCACCCATGACCGCATTGCCCATTGCGGCGCCTGCCAAACGGCGGGTGCCAGCCAAAGTGTTGCCCGGGTTCAACCTGACCCTGGGGTTCACCATCTTCTATTTGAGCTTGATCGTGCTGATCCCCTTGTCGGCACTGTTTTTCAAAACCTTCACCTTGACCTGGGACCAGTTTTGGGCCGCTGTGACGGGGCCGCGTGTGATGGCCTCTTATCGCCTGACCTTTGGCGCATCGCTGATCGCAGCCATGGTCAATGTGGTGTTTGGCCTGCTGGTGGCTTGGGTGCTGGTGCGCTACAACTTTTTTGGCAAGAAGCTCATTGACGCATTGGTCGATTTGCCTTTTGCGCTGCCCACGGCGGTGGCGGGCATTTCGCTCACGGCTTTGCTGGCGGGCAATGGTTGGGTGGGGCAGTACCTGGAGCCTCTGGGCATTCAACTGGCCTTCAACCCCAATGGCGTGGTGATCGCTTTGATCTTCATTGGCTTGCCCTTTGTGGTGCGCACGGTGCAGCCTGTGCTGGAAGACGCCGAGAAAGAACTTGAAGAAGCGGCCACCTGCTTGGGCGCAACGCGCTGGCAAACCTTCACCCGGGTGATTTTTCCGTCGATCGCGCCCGCATTGCTCACGGGCTTTGCCATGGCGTTTGCGCGTGCCATTGGTGAATACGGTTCGGTCATCTTCATCGCGGGCAACATGCCCATGGTGTCCGAGATCACGCCGCTGATCATCATTGGCAAGCTCGAGCAATACGACTACGCAGGTGCCACTGCCGTGGCCTTGGTCATGTTGGTGTTCTCTTTTGTTTTGCTGCTCGTCATCAACGCGCTGCAAGCCTGGCAGCGCCGTCACACAGGAGCCCCGGCATGAGCACGAACAGTTCTTCACGCCGCGCGCAAGCGGGCACCACTGAGCCAGCATGGGTGCGTTACAGCCTGATCGGCATCGCGCTGGTGTTCATGTTTTTGTTTCTGGTCTTGCCCTTGGCGGCGGTGTTCACCGAAGCTTTGCGCAAGGGGTTTGAGGCGTACTTTGAAGCGCTCAAGGAGCCCGATGCCTGGTCGGCCATCCGATTGACCTTGATCACAGCCGCCATTGCGGTCCCGTTGAACCTGGTGTTCGGGGTCGCAGCGGCTTGGGCGATTGCCAAATACGAATTCAAGGGCAAAGCCTTTTTGACCACGCTGGTGGACTTGCCGTTTTCGGTCTCGCCCGTGGTGGCCGGTTTGATTTATGTGCTCATGTTTGGCGCGCAGGGCTGGTTTGGCCCTTGGCTGCAGGCGCACGACATCAAGATCGTGTTCGCGGTGCCCGGCATCGTGCTGGCCACGGTGTTTGTGACCTTCCCCTTCATTGCCCGCGAGCTGATCCCGCTCATGCAGGCGCAGGGCAACGACGAAGAGCAAGCCGCCATTGTGCTGGGTGCCACCGGCTGGCAGACCTTTTGGTACGTCACGCTGCCCAACATCAAGTGGGGCCTGATTTACGGCGTGATCTTGTGCAATGCACGGGCCATGGGCGAGTTCGGCGCGGTGTCGGTGGTCTCGGGCCACATCCGTGGGCAGACCAACACCATGCCGCTGCACGTGGAAATTTTGTACAACGAATACCAATCGGTGGCCGCCTTTGCGGTGGCTTCGCTCTTGGCCTTGCTGGCTTTGGTGACCTTGGTCATCAAGTCGGTGATCGAGTGGCGCCACGAGCAAGACATGAAAGCCACGGCTGATACCGCGCCTGAGCGGCCCAGCCCACCCACCCATCCACAGAGCCCACACTGAATTTTTGTAGGAGCCCACCCCGTGTGCGATGGCATGCCTTGGCGGTGTGCGTGAAATCGCCCACGGGGTGGGCTCCTACAACAACAGTCACCGACAACCAGCCATCAGCCATCAGCCATCAGCCATCAGCCACGGTACACCCATCGAGAGAAACCATGAGCATCGAAATCCGCAACGTCAACAAACAATTCGGCGACTTCACCGCGCTGAACAACGTCAGCCTCGACATCGAGTCGGGTGAACTCGTCGCTTTGCTGGGGCCATCGGGCTGCGGCAAGACCACGCTGCTGCGCATCATCGCGGGGCTGGAGACCGCCGACAGCGGCACCATTGGCTTCAGCGGCGAAGACAACACCCATGTGCATGTGCGCGAACGTCAGGTGGGTTTTGTGTTCCAGCACTACGCCTTGTTCCGCCACATGACGGTGTTCGAGAACGTGGCCTTTGGCCTGCGCGTCAAGCCCCGCAAAGAACGCCCCAGCGAATCGGAAATCCAGCGCAAGGTGCACGAGCTGCTGGGCTTGGTGCAGCTCGACTGGCTGGCCGACCGCTACCCCTCGCAACTGTCAGGCGGGCAACGCCAACGCATTGCGCTGGCCCGTGCGCTGGCGGTGGAGCCCAAGGTGCTGCTGCTCGACGAGCCCTTTGGTGCGCTGGATGCCAAGGTGCGCAAAGAGCTGCGCCGCTGGTTGCGCCGTCTGCACGACGAATTGCATGTGACCAGCATCTTTGTGACGCACGACCAGGAAGAAGCCCTGGAAGTGGCCGACCGCGTGGTGCTGATGAACAAAGGCAACATCGAGCAGATCGGCTCGCCGCAAGACGTGTGGGACCACCCGGCCAGCCCGTTTGTGTATGGCTTTTTGGGCGACGTGAACCTGTTCCACGGCCGTGCACACGAAGGCGAGATGCTGATCGGTGCCGACCAGCATGCGGTTCGACTGGACAGCCCTGAACATGCTCAGGTGCAAGACGCCAAGGCTTTTGCTTACGTGCGCCCGCACGATTTGGACGTAGCCCGCTACACGCCCGGCGTTGTCAACACGGGCATCGTGGCCAAGCTGACCCGTGCCATCGTGGTGGGCCCGGTGGCCCGTCTTGAGTTGGAGCCCGTGGAAAGCCACTTCGGCAAAGACGCGATCATCGAAGCGCAGCTGTCGGCTTCGCAATACCGCCAGCAAGACTTCAAAGAGGGCGAGACGCTGGTGCTGACACCGCGCAAGGCGCGGGTGTTTGTGGAGGGCTGAAAACCGGCGTGGGCCGTGCCATTGCACCGATGAGGCGCTGCGGACGGCGTTCGGTCTCAGGGCCGGGTCAGCACGCGACCCGGGTTGAGCAGGTTCTGTGGGTCCAGCGCTTGCTTGACGGCCCGCATCATGGCCAGCGCTGTGGGGTCTTTGTAGTCGGGCAGTTTGCCCACTTTGAGCTCGCCCACGCCGTGTTCGGCGCTGATCGAGCCGTCGAATTTGAGCACTTGGTCAAACACCAAGGTGTTCACGCGCTCTTCGTTCTCGCGCAAAAAGACTTGGCCATCCACGCCTTCAGGGGCTTGCACGTTGTAGTGCAGATTGCCGTCGCCCAGGTGGCCAAAGTCCACCATGCGCACGCCGGGCACTTCGCGCGCCAGCAGGGCATCGGTCTCGGCCACAAAGGCCGGTATGCGCGAGACCGGGATGCTGATGTCGTGCTTGATGTTCAGGCCTTCGGCGGCCTGTGCCAGGGTGATGCTTTCGCGGATGTGCCACAGGCCTCGGGCTTGGGTCAGGTTCTCGGCCACCACCGCGTCGCTCACAAAGCCTGCCTCTAGAGCGGCTTCGAGCAAGGCTTCGAACTGAGCACGCGCATGGGCTTCGTTTTCGCTGTCGGAGTTTTCCAGCAGCACGCACCAGGGGGTGCCCTGCCACAGCGGCACGCGCAGTTGCGGGTAATGCTTGTCCACCAGGCCCAGCGCAAACTGGTTCATGACTTCAAAACCCGTCAGGCCCGGGCCCAGGCGCTGATGCGCCAGACCCAGCAGATCGACCGCCGCTTGCATGCTGGGCACAGCGGCCCAGGCGGTCAGCTGCGCTGCAGGCAGGGGGTAGAGCTTCATGGTGGCGGCGCAGATGATGCCCAGCGTGCCTTCGCTGCCAATCATCAAATTGCGCAGGTCGTAGCCGGTGTTGTCTTTGCGCAGGCCGGTCAGGCCGTTCCAGACCTCGCCTAGTGCGGTCACCACTTCCAGGCCCAGGCAAAGTTCGCGCGTGTTGCCGTAGCGCACCACTTGCGTGCCGCCTGCGTTGGTGCCCAGGTTGCCGCCAATCGTGCAGCTGCCCTCAGCCCCCAGGCTCAGGGGGAACAAAAAGCCCGCACCTTCGGCTGCGGCTTGCAGGTTTTGCAGCACGCAACCGGCCTCCACCGTGATGGTCAAGTTGGCGGGGTCGATGGCGCGCACCGCGTTCATACGGGTCATGCTCAACACGATCTGCGTGCCCGAGTCATCGGGCACACCGCCCACCACCAGGCCGGTGTTGCCGCCTTGCGGCACGATGGGTGTGTGGGCTGCCGCACACGCCTTGACCACGGCGGCCACTTCGGGGGTGCTGCCTGGGCGCACCACGGCCAGCGCTTTGCCTCTGACGCGTTTGCGCCAGTCCTGCTCCCAGGGGCTCAGGTCGGCGCCGGGGTCATCGTGGGTGAGCACGTTGGCCGCGCCGCAAATCTGGCGCAGTTGAGCAATCAGCGAGGCGGTCGATGGCAAAGGGGTGTTCATGTGCATGCGCACGGCCCTTGGGCCGTGAGGTTCAAAAAACTCAATCTTTGGGCACGGGCACGAAGTTGCCCGTCGCCTTGGCGGCTTGGATGCGGATGCGCACATGCAGGGCGCAAGCCACAAACAGGCTGGTGCACAGCAGCACCTGCAGCAGGGCCAGGCCATTCGATGGCCACTTGTCGCCCCAGGCCCGCACGGCACCTTCGGTGAAATACAGCCAGACCAGCAGACTCACCCAACGGTAGGTGTACATGCGGTGCTTGAGCAAACCGGCCAGAGGCAGGCACAAAGGCAGCACCTTGATGGCCCACCAAGAGCCGCCCGGGCGCAGCGGGGCAAGCCACAACTCCCAGGCCAGGCCCACCAAAATCAGGCCGAGCAAGCTGCCCACGGCAAGCCAGCGCGTGAAATTCACGCCAGAGGGGATGTTGTCAGTATTTGTGTTCATGGCGGTGGCATCATACCGGTCATGAAATCCCTTCCTCCCGTGCTGACTTGGCGCGAACATTTCAAAGCTTGGTGGCAAGAGCTGACCGAGCTGCCTTGGCGTCAGATGCTGAGCGTTTTGGCGCAGCGTTTTCGCGATGCCCGCTTGGGCGTGAGCGCCAGTTCGCTCACGTTCACGACCGTGCTGGCCCTGGTGCCTTTGTTTGTGGTGGGCTTGTCGGTGTTCGCCGCCTTTCCGATGTTTGGCAAGTTCCAGGACACGATCCAACGCTGGCTGATCGACAGCTTGGTGCCCGAGAGCATTTCGCGGCAGGTGCTCAGTTACCTGACGCAGTTTTCGCGCAAAGCCAGTCGACTCGGTGCGGTCGGTCTGGTGGCGGTGGTCATGTCTGCGGTCGCTTTGATGGTGACGATCGAGCGCACGCTGGGGCAGATCTGGCGCATCGACCGGCAGCGTCCCTTGGCGCAGAGGGTCTTGCTGTACTGGTCGGCCATCACGTTGGGCCCCTTGTTTCTGGGTGCCAGTCTGGCCATCACCTCGTATGTGGTGACCGCCTCGCAAGATGTGGTGAATGTTTTGCCCGGTATCGTGCGCGGCTTGCTCGACGGTGTGGAGTTCTTCTTGTTGGTCGCTTGTGTGAGCGGCCTGTATTTTTATGTACCCAATACTCGGGTGCAGTGGCGCCATGCGCTGACGGCGGGTTTTTTGGTGGCGGGCGGCATCGAGATCGCCAAAAAGTTGTTGGCGATTTACCTCATCCAGTTTCCGACCTATTCGGTGATCTATGGCGCTTTTGCCGCTGTGCCGATTTTGTTGGTCTGGATTTATGTGACCTGGGTGATTGTGCTGCTGGGGGCGGTGATTGCGGCCAGCATGCCCGAGGTGCGGCGTCAACAGCTGCGCCAAGCGGATGGCGCGGGCTGGGCGTTTCGGGTCGCGCTGGAGGTGACGGCCACGCTCAATGCCCAGCGGCAGTTGTCCCCGCATGGCCTGAGCGCCGAGGCCTTGAGTGTGCGTTTGCGTCTGGATTTGCGCGAGGTCTTGTCGGTCCTGGAGGTTTTGCGAAGCCTCGATTGGGTGGGCTTGCTGCGTGATGAAGCTGGGCCCCAGGCCTCGCGTTATGTGCTGCTCATCAACCCCGCCGTGACCCAGGCCGGGCCGTTGGCCAACCGTTTATTGGTGCTTCGCGAGGCCGCGTCGTACCCCTTCTGGATGGCGACGGGATTGGACCAGACGGCCTTGTCTGCGTTGCTGCCCGTGTCTTCCAGCGTGCAGGCTTGAGGCGTCATCTCCCGCCTGAAGTTCGACTGAGAGGGGCGCGTCTGTATCGGGCTTTTGCAGCACACGGCGTGCCGCAAAAGCCCCATCAGCCCCATCAGCTCGATAAAGGCTGAAACAAGCCGAATTGGCTGCGGCAAAAAGCCAGGGGCGCTGCGTCTTGCCAACCAAAGTCCCTGACCTGGCCGATGATGATGTGGTGATCGCCCGCGTCCACCAATTGGTGAACGGTGCAGTCAAACCAAGCCACGCATGAATCCAGCCGAAGGCGCTGGCTGGCTTGCCGGTGAACCGGCACACCTGCAAATCGTTCGGCCATGGCCCCTTTGGCAAACTGGTTGGCCACGGTGGCTTGAGTGCTTGCCAGAACGTTGACCGTGAAGCCGCCCGATTGCGTGAACGCGGGCAAACTGCTGGCTTCTTTGCGGATGCTCCACAGCACCAGTCGGGGGTTCAAGGAGACCGAGCTGAAGGAGTTGCAGGTCATGCCCCAGTCTTGTCCCTCGTGGTGTGCGGTGACCACCGTGACGCCGGTGCCAAAACAGCCCAGGGCTTTGCGGTAATCGGCAGGGTCGCTCACGGGGGCAGCCGCAGTGGCTGCTGAAGTGATGTCATCGGGCATGTGGCGCATGGGCACTTTCTTCAAGGCACTTCATGGCCGTTGGCCAATTCATACAGTTCATACCAAGTCTGGCGGTCCATGGGGATCCGCGCCGCATCGGCAAAGCGCTGGATGCGCTCCATTTGGTTGGTGCCCATGACAGGCAAGATGCCCACGGGGTGGTGCATCAGCCAGGCCATGGCCACGGCGGTGGTGTCGCTGCCCGAGGCCAGCGCCAGTTTGGCCAATGCGGGGGCCAAGCGTGCGGCGGCTGTGCCTGTCGTGTGCGCTTGCGAATGCAGGCGACCGCCACCCAAGGGCGACCACGCCATCACCGGCATGCGGTGCTGTTGCGCATGCGCAATCTGACCGTTGGTGAACGGTGCTGTGTTCAAAAGGCTCAGCTCGATCTGGTTGGTTTGCAGCTTGTGCTTCATGCACGACTGCAGCAAGTCCACATCCCAGGGCATGAAGTTGGACACGCCCACGCCGCGCAGCTTGCCGCTGTCGATCAGGCCATCCAGGCACGCACCCAAAGCCTGGGCGTCCATCAGCGGGTCGGGGCGGTGGATGAGCAGCAGGTCGATCACATCCACACCGATGCGCGACAAGGATCGGTCCACGCTGGCGGTCACATGGGCCGGGCTGGTGTCGTAGTGCTTGACGCGGGTGTCCGGCCATTTGTCCGACAGCAGCATGATGTCGGTTTTGGTGACGATTTCGATCTGGTCTTTCAGGCTGGAGCGTGCCTTGATGGCTTGGCCAAACAGTTCTTCGCAGCTGTAATTGCCGTAAATGTCGGCATGGTCGAAAGTGGTGATGCCCTGCGCCAAGCAAGCGTCAATGCGCGCCAAGTTGGCGTCCACCGAGTGGTCGGTGGCCTCGGACAGGCGCCACACACCATAGGCCATGCGGCTCAGGCTGCGCCCGTTGGGCAGCGCAAGGCGGCCGATTTGCTTTGAACTCATTTGCGAACTCCTGTGCCCAACGGTGTGGGCGGTGTTTGGGCCGGAACGCGGCCATATTCTTGTGCAAGGGAAACCGTCTTGAGCTGTGGCAAGACTTTGGTGCCAAAGATCTCGCACTCCTGCAGGTGAGGGTAACCGGAAAAGATGAAGGCCCGGATGCCCATCTTTTGATAAGCCTCGATTTCGCTGAGCACCTGATCGACACTGCCCACCAGCGCAGCGCCACAGCCGCTGCGGGCGCGGCCCACACCGGTCCACAGATGCGGCTCGACATAGCCTTCGTCGTCGGCGCGGTCGCGGTTGGCGCTTTGCAGCGAAACGCCCAGGCTGGTGGCATCCAAGGCCCTGTGGCGGATTTCGCGGCCTTTTTCATCGTCCAGTTGCGAGACCAACTCGCGCGCATATTCACGCGCTTCGGCTTCGGTGTCGCGCACGATCATGTGCACGCGCAAGCCATAGTCCAGCAAGCGGCCGTATTTCTCGGCCTGGGCATGCACATCGCGCATGCGCTGGGCCAGCATGTCCTTGGGCTCGGGCCACATCAAATAGGTGTCGCAGTGTGCGCCGCACAGGGCCAGTGCGTCGGGGCTGTAGCCCCCAAAGTAGAGCAGGGGGCCGCCGTTGGTTTGGTAAGGCCGCACAGGGTCGGTGGACAGGCCCTTGAGCTTGTAGATCTCGCCGTCGTAGTTGATCTCGTCTTGGGTCCAAGCTTGTTTGAGGATCTCGACCACTTCCCACGAACGGCGGTAACGGTAAGCGCTGTCCTCTTGTTGGCCGGGAAAGTCAGACGAAATCACGTTCAGCGTGAGGCGGCCTTCCAGAATGTGGTCCAACGTGGCCACGGTGCGCGCCAGCATGGCAGGGTGCACCTCGCCGCAGCGGATCGCTGCCAGCAGGTTCATGCGCTGGGTTTTGTGGGCGACGGCGGCGGCAAAGGTCAGGGTGTCTTGCCCGACCTGGTAGGACGATGGGCACAGGATGTTGCGATAGCCGAGTTCATCGGCCCTTTCGACGATGCGGCTGGTGTTGGCCCAGTTGCTGCGCAAGTCGCCATCGGGCACACCCAGGTGGCGAAAATCATCCGAACACAGCGGTGCAAACCAAGCGACTTCAGCGCCTTGGACGTCTTGTCCTTTGACGGGAACGATGCTCATGTCAGATCTCCTGAATTAATGAATGAATAGTATAGGAATTGACGCGTGTTGGTTTGGGGGTTTCCACCAATTTGTCATACTGTGGGCCATGAAAGCTGCAAATCACGCTCAACCGCTCCCCGTTTACCTGCAAATTGCCGAACTGTTGGTTCGTCAAATCAAGGCAGGCTACTGGCACCGTGGCGAGCGTTTGCCGACCGAAGCGGCCCTGGCACAAACGCTGTCTGTCGCGGTGGGCACGTTGCGCAAGTCGCTGGCGCTTTTGGAGAGTCAAGGCGTGCTCGAGCGCATTCAGGGCTCGGGCACCTATGTGAAAAGTGTGCAGGGTTCGCAGCAGATTTACGAGCTGTTTCGCCTGGAATTGACCGACGGGCCGGGCTTGCCAACGGCCAAAATTCTCGAGGTCCGCCAACTCAAGGCCGAGCCTGGCATGCCTCAGCTGGGCAGTGATGCGCTCGGTGAGGAGGGTGCGCCCTGCTGGCGGGTGCGCCGCTTGCGTTATTTGAGCCAAGTGCCGGTGGCGCTGGAGGAAATCTGGTTTACCGCCCAGGGCTGCCCACAGTTGAGCGCTTCCGAGTTGGGCGACTCGATGTACCTGTTCTACCAACAGCGCTTGAATGTCTGGATTGCCCGGGTGGAAGACCAGATCAGCGCAGCACCCGCGCCCGATTGGGCCGATTCGGTATTGCTGCTGAGCCCCGGCGCGTGGGCCGGTTACATTGAGCGCGTTTCTTGGACCGCTGGCAACGAAGTGGCTGAATTTTCGAAAACCTGGTTTGACCCACGCGTGTGTCGTTACTCGTCTCGCATGAGCCAGTAAGGCGCAGGCCAAGGCGCACCCAGGTCTGTTCAGACCGCTTCAAGCGCCTGCAGCAATTCGGTTTCGATGGCGATTTGCGCCTTGTTTTGTTGCAGGGCCGGACCGCTGATCAAGAAGGTGTCTTCCACCCGCTCGCCCAAGGTGCTGATCTTGGCCAGTTGCAGGTCAATGCCATGCTTGGCCAGCACGGTGGCGATGCTGTAGAGCAAACCTATGCGGTCACTGGCCGAGATGCTGAGCAACCAACTTTGCGCCTTGTCATCGGGTTTGAGCGTGACGCGCGGCGTCATCGGGAAGCTCTTGACCCGGCGTGAGACACGGCCGCGCGAGGGCGCGGGCAGGGGGCCTTGGCGCTCGATCGTGAGGGCCAAATCTGACTCCACCATGGAGATCAATTCGCGGTAATGCTCGGGCAGTGTGTTGGTCACGATCTGGAAAGTGTCCAGCGCCCAGCCCGTGCGGGTGGTGTGCACCTTGGCGTCCAAAATGCTGAAGCCAGCCTGATCAAAGTGACCGCAAATGCGGGCAAACAAATCGGCTTGGTCCGGGGTGAACACCAGCACCTGCAAGCCTTCGCCCACGGGCGATATGCGGGCACGCACGATGGTGCGCGGCCCGGCCGGATCGGGTTTGGCCACATGGCGCGACAGTTGGCGGGCATGCCAAGCGATGTCGCTGGCATCGTGGCGCATGAAATAACCCACATCCAGCGTGTCCCACAAGGCCTTGTGGCCTTCGTGGGGTTCGGCGTGGCGGGCCAGCTCGACCAGGGCATCGCGCTTGCGCGCTTCCACCACGGCGTTGGCATCGGGCGCACGGCCACCCAACACACGCAGCGTGGATTTGTAGAGGTCTTCCAGCAGCTTGCCTTTCCAGGCGTTCCAGACTTTGGGGCTGGTGCCACGGATGTCGGCCACCGTCAGCAAATACAAGGCGGTCAAGTTGCGCTCATTGCCCACGCGCTGGGCAAACCGCCCGATCACATCGGGATCGCTCAGGTCTTCTTTTTGCGCGACATGGCTCATGGTCAGGTGCTCGCCCACCAGAAACTCGACCAGCTGCGCATCGGCTTTGTCCAGTTGGTGCTGGCGCGCAAAGGCACGCACCTCGGCCTTGCCCAGTTGCGAATGGTCTCCGCCACGGCCTTTGGCGATGTCGTGGAAAAGCGCAGCGGCGTAAAGGATCCAGGGCTTGTCCCAACCGGCGGCCAGTTGCGAGCAAAACGGGTATTCGTGCGCATGCTCTGCCATGAAAAAGCGCCGCACATTGCGCAGCACCATCAAGATGTGCTGGTCCACCGTGTAGGCATGGAAAAGGTCGTGCTGCATCTGACCCACAATGCGACGGAACACCCACAAATAGCGGCCCAGCACCGAGGTCTGGTTCATCAGCCGCATGGCATGGGTGATGCCAAAGGGCTGCTGCAAGATTTGCATGAAGGTCTGGCGGTTCACCGGGTCGGCCCTGAAGCGTCCGTTCATGATGGCCCGCACGTTGTACAGTGCCCGCAGTGTGCGGGCCGACAAACCGGTCACTCCCGGTGTGGCCTGGTACAGCAAAAAGGTTTCCAGGATCGCGTGGGGGTGCTTTTCGTAGAGGTCGTCACTGGCGACTTCGATCAGGCCGGCTTTTTCGAAAAAGCGCTCGTTCAGCGGGCGAAAACTGCCCAGGGTCTCGCCCCGGTCGCTTTTGAGGCGGTCTTCGATGTTGAGCAGCAAAATCTGGTTGAGCTGCGTGACCGCCTTGGCGGCCCAATAGTATTGGCGCATCAGCTTTTCGCTGGCACGCAAAGCCAAGCGCCCATCGGGCAAGACATCGGCGCTGTAGCCGAACGACTCGGCCACCCCGGTTTGCAAGTCAAACACCATCCGGTCTTCGCGGCGGCGCGCTTGCAAATGCAAACGCGCACGGATCAGGCCCAGCAGGGCTTCGTTGCGCTTGATTTGCCGGATTTCCAGCGGCGTGGCCAGGCCGTTGCGCGCCAGATCGTCCCAGCTGCTGCCCAGACCGGCTGCACGGGCCACCCACAAAATGATCTGCAGGTCGCGCAGGCCACCGGGGGACTCTTTGCAATTGGGCTCCAGCGCGTAGGGTGTGTCTTCAAACTTGGTGTGGCGCTGGCGCATCTCCAGCGACTTGGCCACGAAGAAGGCTTGCGGGTCCATCGCGCCGATGTATTGCTTCTGGAAATCCGCAAACAGCACTGCGTTGCCCGTGATCAGGCGCGATTCCAACAAAGATGTTTGGACCGTGATGTCCTTGGCCGACTCGGCCAGGCATTCGTCCAGGTTGCGCACACTGGAGCCGATTTCCAGGCCCGTGTCCCAGCAACTGCCAATGAAGCGCTCCAGCTGGCTTTGCAGCTCGGGCGAGGTTTCTGGTGACTGGCCTGCGGGCAAGAGCAGCAACACGTCCACGTCGGAAGCCGGGAACAGCTCACCTCGGCCAAAGCCACCCACGGCAACCAGGCACAACGCAGGGGCAAAGCCTGCTTGACGCCAAAGCTCAATCAGCAAGCCGTCGGCCAAAGCCGCCAGGTGCTTGAGTGTGCGTTGCAGGCTGCGCGTGCTGGCCTTGGATTCGGCCAGGGTTTGCAGCACCGCTGCCTTGTCGCGCTTGTAGGCGTCGCGCAGCGCAGCCAGCTCGGTCATCTCAGGCCGCTTTGGAGGTGATGAAGTCGGGAATAGCGGGGCTGCCTGCCGACAAGGTCAGCACCTCGTAGCCAGTCTCGGTGACCACCACGGTGTGCTCCCATTGCGCCGACAAGGAATGGTCCTTGGTCACAATGGTCCAGCCATCGCCCATTTCCTTGATCTCTTTGCGGCCCGCGTTGATCATCGGCTCGATTGTAAAAATCATGCCGGGCACCAGCTCAATCAGGGTGCCGGGCTTGCCGTAGTGCAGCACCTGTGGCTCTTCGTGAAAACCCCGGCCAATGCCGTGACCGCAAAACTCGCGCACCACCGAAAAGCCGTGGCCTTCGGCAAACTTTTGAATCGCATGGCCAATGTCACCCAAATGGGCACCGGGCTTGACCTGCTCAATGCCTTTCCACATGGCGTCATACGTCAGCTTGGCCAGGCGCTTGGAGGCAATCGAGGCCTCGCCCACCATGAACATGCGGCTGGTGTCACCGTGCCAGCCGTCCTTGATGGTGGTGATGTCGACGTTGAGCGAATCGCCTTTTTTGAGGGGCTTGTCATTCGGAATGCCGTGGCAGACCTGGTGGTTGATGGAGGTGCAGATCGACTTGGGGTAGGGCTTGTAGCCACCTGGCGCATAGTTCAGCGGCGCGGGGATGCAGCCTTGCACATCGACCATGTAGTCGTGGCACAGCTTGTCAATCTCGTTGGTGGTGATGCCCGGCTTGATGAAGGGCTCGATGTAGTCGAGGACTTCCGAAGCCAGGCGGCAAGCTACGCGCATGCCTTCGATGTCTTCGGCGGTTTTGATGGTGATCGTCATGGGACGCGATTATCCCTCAGCACAGCCAAAGGCGCGATGGCCCTGACTAGACCGCACGCCTTGAAAGGGACGAGTTATCTGCAGCGTAGGGTGTGTTTGCTTGGCTCAGCGAATTTCGGCCATCCCAGAGCGGGTGTTGGAAATAAAAACGCCGATGCAGTTGTCTCGCTGGTCAGTCACCACCCAAGGATGTGTTTGGTAAGTGGGTTGTGTGTAGCGGGTTTTGGCAGGAATCGCCTTGTAGAAAACCCTGCGGCCCTGGTAGTCCAGCCAATAAGTGCGAACCTCATGAACGCGTTTGTTCAGGAAGTTCATGGTGGTGTGGACATTGCCTTGAGCCGAGCGCAGGCCGCGTTCGTCGGGACAGGTTTGACCGCTGCCGGCTTGGTCTTGCCCATGTTGTTCGTGTGCGTGTTCATGCTGCCTGTCCGCTGTGTGGCCATGCTGTGCGGCGTCCAAAGCGTGGTCTTTGCCTCGCTGCTGAAGTTTGTCTGCTTCCTGCCCCAACATGGTTCCGAGTGGGTTGCCTGCATGGCTGATTTGCACCATGCCCAGCAGGGCGATGGCGAGGATGGCTTTGGGGGGAAATTGCATGGTGCATTCTTTCTGTTCAGATGAAGCTCATCTAACGCGTCTGTCGGTAATGAGTTGACTTTTGTACCCAATAATTAACTTTTCTTACATGTGCGCGCTGCATGCGCGGGGCCAAGAGGCCTGCATGTGGATTGAAATGCGTTTGCAGGCCATCGCGTCAGGGTTTCCACGGCTAAAATACCGCCTTTGCCGGTCAGCCCCAGTCAGCGGCCCCGGCGCTGCGGTTTCCCGTCTCTTCACAAGGCCACCCCGTGTCCCTGCACATCACGACTTTCGAAGGCGCCAGCGCCCTCAGCGACTTTCGCATTGCCCAAGTTTTGCCACGTCTGGCAGAAATCTCTCCACAAATTGTGGGCATCGCCGCCCGTTTTGTGCACTTGGTGGCCACCGCAGCGCCTTTGGGTGATGCCCAAAAACAAACCCTCTCGGCCTTATTGAGCTACGGAGAGCCTTACGCAGGGCCCACCGATGGTCCCGTGATCGTGGTCAGCCCGCGTATGGGCACGGTGTCACCTTGGGCGTCCAAGGCGACCGATATTGCCCACAACTGCGGTTTTGATGTGCGCCGTGTGGAGCGCCTGACCGAATACCGCTTGACATTGAAATCCGGCTTGCTGAGCAGCGCCAAACTCTCCCCTGAGCAATTGGGTCAAGTGGCTGCTGTGCTGCACGACCGCATGACCGAGTCGGCTATGCCCAGCCGCGATGAGGCTGCCGCCTTGTTCACTGCCCTGGACCCTGCGCCCATGGCGCATGTGGATGTGCTGGTGGGCGGTCGCGCTGCTTTGGAAGACGCCAACAAGACTTGGGGCCTGGCCCTGGCCGAAGACGAAATCGATTATTTGGTCACCGCTTTTACTGGCCTCAAGCGCAACCCCACCGATGTGGAGTTGATGATGTTCGCGCAGGCCAACAGCGAGCACTGCCGCCACAAGATTTTCAACGCCGAGTTCACCATCGACGGCGTGGCCCAGCCCAAGAGCCTGTTCGGCATGATCCGCAACACGCACCAGCTCAGCCCCCAGCACACGGTGGTGGCGTATTCCGACAACGCCTCGGTGATGGAAGGCCACACCGTGGAGCGCTTTGTGGCCCGGACTTCGGGGCAGGGCGCGGCCTACCAAGCCGAAGAAGCCTTGCACCATGTGCTGATGAAGGTCGAAACCCACAACCACCCGACCGCGATTTCGCCTTTCCCCGGTGCATCCACGGGCGCGGGCGGCGAGATCCGTGACGAGGGCGCAACCGGTCGTGGCTCCAAGCCCAAAGCGGGTTTGTCGGGTTTCACCGTGTCCAAACTCTGGGGTGGCATGTCCGACCAATTGGGCGGCAAGCCCGAGCACATCGCTAGCCCCTTGCAAATCATGACAGAAGGCCCGCTGGGTGGCGCGGCGTTCAACAACGAATTTGGCCGCCCCAACTTGCTGGGCTATTTCCGCGAATACGAACAAACCGTGGACGGCGTGGTGCGTGGTTACCACAAGCCCATCATGATCGCGGGCGGTCTAGGCCAGATTGACTCGGACCAGACGAAAAAGATTGAATTCCCGGCGGGCAGTTTGCTGATCCAGCTGGGTGGCCCCGGCATGCGCATCGGCATGGGCGGCAGCGCGGCCAGCTCCATGGCCACAGGCACCAACGCCGCCAACCTCGACTTTGACTCGGTGCAGCGCGGCAACCCCGAGATCGAGCGCCGTGCGCAAGAGGTCATCAACCACTGCTGGGCACAGGGCGCGAATAACCCCATCTTGGCTATCCACGACGTGGGCGCGGGCGGTTTGTCCAACGCCTTCCCTGAATTGACCAATGACGCTGGTCGCGGTGCACGTTTTGATTTGCGTGCCGTCAAGCTCGAAGAATCTGGCTTGTCGCCCAAAGAAATCTGGTCGAACGAAAGCCAAGAACGTTATGTGATGGCGATTGCGCCCGAGTCTTTGGCGCAGTTCACCGCTTTTTGCGAGCGCGAGCGCTGCCCGTTTGCGGTGATCGGTGTGGCCACCGATGAGCGCCAATTGGTTCTGGAAGACCAAGGCCAGGAGTCGCCCGTGGACATGCCCATGGACGTGCTGCTGGGCAAGCCGCCCAAGATGCACCGTGACGTGACCACCGTGGTGCGCCAGTCACCCGCGATGGACCTGACGGGCGTGAGTTTGCAAAAAGCCGTGATCGATGTGCTGAGCCACCCCACGGTGGCGTCCAAGCGTTTCCTCATCACCATTGGCGACCGCGCCGTGGGCGGCCTCACGCACCGCGACCAGATGGTCGGCCCCTGGCAAGTGCCGGTGGCTGACGTGGCTGTGACCCTGGCCGACTACGCCAGCTTTGCCGGTGAAGCCATGAGCATGGGCGAGCGCACACCGCTGGCCTCGCTCAATGCCGCAGCCTCTGGCCGCATGGCCGTGGCCGAGGCCATCACCAATTTGCTGGCCGCGCCGATCGAGCTGCCCCGAGTGAAGATGTCCGCCAACTGGATGGCCGCTTGCGGCGAGCCGGGCGAAGACTCGGCACTCTATGAAACCGTCAAGGCCGTAGGCATGGAACTGTGCCCGGCGCTCGACATCTCGATCCCGGTGGGCAAAGACAGTTTGTCGATGCGCACGCAGTGGACCGACAACGGGGAAACACACAAAGTCACCTCGCCCGTGAGCTTGATCATCACCGCCTTTGCCAGCCTGAGAGACGTGCGCGGCACGTTCACGCCGCAACTGGACGCAAGAACCGATGACACCAGCTTGCTCTTGATCGACCTGGGCCAAGGCCAAAACCGCATGGGTGGCAGCGTGCTGGGTCAGGTGCTGGGCCAGTTTGGCGACCAAGTGCCCGATCTCGAAGACCCGCAAGCGCTGGTCCATCTGGTCAAGGCCATCAACACGCTGCGCTCGCAAGGCCAGATCCTCGCCTACCACGACCGCAGCGACGGCGGCTTGCTCGCCGCTGTGGCCGAAATGGCTTTTGCCGGCCATGTGGGCGTGGCGCTCAACGTGGACATGCTGGTCACCGAAGGCGACGGCATCACCGACAGCCGCGCCGACCATGGCGACGCCAAGAACTGGGCGGGCCAGGTCAGCGCCCGCCGCGAAGAACTCACCCTCAAGGCCCTGTTCAACGAAGAGCTGGGCGTGGTGCTGCAAGTGCGCACGGCCGAGCGGAACGCGGTGCTGCAAACCCTGCGCGAACACGGCCTGTCCAAGCACACGCATGTCATTGGCAAGACCCGCCCCGTGCAATCGATCATCCAAAAAGGCGTGGGCGAGCTCAGCATCTGGCGCGACACCAAAGAGGTGTTTGCTGCCAAGCTGGAAGACCTGCACCAGGTCTGGGACAACGTGAGCTGGAAGATTTGCCAGCAGCGCGACAACCCCGCTTGCGCCGACGCCGAACACGCCGCCGCGGGCCGCGCCGACGACCCCGGCATGCATGTGTCGCTGAGCTTTGACCCGGCACAGGATGTGGCCGCGCCGTTTCTGAATTTGTCGCGTCCCAAAGTGGCCATCCTGCGTGAGCAGGGCGTCAACTCGCATGTGGAAATGGCCTACGCCTTCCACAAAGCGGGCTTCGAGTCGCACGACGTGCACATGACCGACCTGCAATCGGGCCGCGCCAACTTGGCCGATTTCAAAGGCCTGGTGGCTTGTGGCGGTTTCAGCTACGGCGACACGCTGGGCGCGGGCATCGGTTGGGCCCGCAGCATCACCTTCAACCCCGCATTGGCTGAGCAGTTCAAAGGCTTCTTTGGCCGCACCGACACCTTTGGTCTGGGCGTGTGCAACGGCTGCCAGATGTTTGCCGAACTGGCAGACATCATCCCCGGTGCCGAGGCCTGGCCGCGCTTCACCACCAACCAGAGCGAGCGTTTTGAAGCCCGCCTGTCCATGGTTGAGGTGCTGGAATCGCCCAGCTTGTTCTTGCAGGGCATGGCGGGCAGCCGCTTGCCGATTGCCGTGGCGCACGGCGAAGGCTTCGCCAACTTCAAGCACCGGGGCAATGCGGCCCAAGCTTTGGGGGCCATGCGCTTTGTGGACAACACAGGTGCAGCCACCGAGCAGTACCCCTTCAACCCCAACGGCAGCGCGGGCGGCCTCACGGCTGTGACCACCTTGGATGGGCGCTTCACGGCCATGATGCCGCACCCCGAGCGGGTGTTCCGCAATGTGCAAATGAGCTGGACAGACCTGGGCCAGTCGGGTGGCATCGACGCCACCAGCCCCTGGCTGCGCGTGTGGCAAAACGCCCGCAAGTGGGTAGGTTGACCGCCGGTGCGTGTGAGATCTGAAGTGTCTGAGCAGTGGTTTCCACCATCTCAGCTGGCTTTTTACTTTGACTCCAATGCCTGGGCCAAGGGCACGGCGCTGTACCTGCAAAACGATGACATCGTTGCGCAGCTGAGCCCCGAAGCCGATGGCTGGAAGCTGGTGGCTCAGGTGCCCGAGTTGCAGGCATCGCCTTTTACCGTCACGGCGCATTTGCGCGTGTCAGACGGGGGCAACCTGCAGGCCTGGCGCTCCACCTGCACCTGCGCCGTGGGGCGCATGTGCAAGCACGGCGCGGCCTTGGGCATTCATGTGGCCATGCAAGGCCAGTCCTTGCGCGAAGCCCAAGACGAAGCGCCTTCTGGGGAGCTTTCCGAACAGCAAGTCCAGGCGCGGCAAGAGCGCGCCTTGCAGCAGGCCGAGTACCAAGTGCGCGATTGGCTGGGCCGCCTGGAAACCGCCGATGTGGCGCAGCACTTCAGCTTGCCCAGCAGCACGCCCGAGCATTTTCTGTATTGCCTCTCGGTCGAGACAGCAGGGCAGCGCCCGGTGTTTCACCTGACCATCAAACGCGCCATCCTCAAGCGCGAAGGGGCATGGGGCAAACCCAAAAAAGTCACCAGCGAACCCTTGCCTCATGACCCGATCTGGCGCGGTGCGACCGCCTCCGAGCGCGGTATTTTTGACCTGTTCAAAGCCTGCCCCGCCACCAACAGTTTCGGCTCTTACGGTTTTCACAGCGCGGTCAAGCTGCAGGGCCTGGTGGCTGAACTGCTGCTGCAAAAATGCAGCGAGACCGGTCGCCTGATGTGGGAAGACGGCAAAGCCATGACGCCTTTGCTCTGGACCGATGATGCCCTGAGCATCAGCGGCACCTGGCAGGCCGTGCCCGAGCAAGACGGCGCTCCTGCAGGCTGGCAACTGCACATGCAGGCCGGTTCAGAGGGTGTGGTTCACGGGCTGAACGAACCGCCCATTTTTGTGGACGTGGCGCGGGGTCGCTGCGGCCGATTGGATACTCAGGGCCTGAGCGCAGAGAGCTTGCTGCTGCTGACGCAGTCGCCCGTCTTGCCCGAGCGTGTGGCGCTCAAGTTCCAGCAGCAGTTGATTGAGCGACTCGGCCCCATGCCGCTGCCGCCTGTCATTCAAAAGCTGCCCGAAATCCGGGGTGTGGAGCCTGTGGGGGTGCTGCGGATTTCGGCGGTACCTTTGCAAAAGCGCATGGATCAAGGGATTTTTCAGGCGCAATTGAGTTTTGATTACGACGGTCAACAAGGTCACTGGACCCATGCCCAAAGGCGTGTGGCGCTTGGCAAAGGATCGTCTGCGCGCATGTTGCAGCGCGAACTGGTGGCCGAACAACGTATTTTGGATGCGCTGGAGGATTTGGGCTTCGATGTGGCGCATGGCGCCACACTCAGCCTGACCGGCTCACAAAGCGCAGCGCTCTGGCTCGAATGGCTGGAAAGCGACTTTGAACCACTGCGCGAAGCAGGTCTGCAGGTCCACACCGACAGTGGCTTGAACACTTGGTTGCGTTTGGCCGATGACGTGCACATCGATCTGTCGGGCGAAGACAGTGTCGATGAAACATCCCCGTGGTTCAATTTATCGCTGGGCATGGACATCGATGGCCAGCGGGTCAACATCCTGCCCTGGGTGCCTGCCATCCTGGCGGCCTTGGCCGGGGTCAAAAGCTCGGGCCTTTCTGCGGACGTTCAGGGCTTGCCCGCCCACTTGTATTTGCCAGATCTGCAAGGCCCGGGGTATGTGCGCTTGCCAACGGCCCGGATCAAGCCCTGGTTGAGCATGCTGATGGAACTGCACGGCGAGCGCGGCCGCGACTGGGATGGCGATGCCTTGCGCCTGTCGCGCATGGATGCGCTGCGTACCGCTACATCGCTGGGCGAGGGCGCGCACTGGCAAGGTGCCAGCCGCATGCTGGCTCTGGTGCAGCAGATGCGCGGGCAGGCCGCCTTGACCGCTGTGCCGGTCCCCGATGGCTTGCAAGCGACCTTGCGCCCTTACCAGCAGCAAGGCCTGAACTGGTTGCAGTTCTTGCGCGAGCACCGGCTGGCGGGCATCTTGGCCGACGACATGGGTCTGGGCAAGACCCTGCAAACGCTGGCCCACATCCTGACCGAAAAGAACGCCGGTCGTTTGACGCACCCGGCGCTGATCGTGGCACCTGTGAGTTTGTTGGGCAACTGGCAGCGCGAAGCGGCACGCTTTTGCCCGGGTCTCACCACCCATGTTCACCACGGCTTGTCGCGGCACGAAACCCCGCAGGAGTTGTGCCGCTATGACGTGGTCATCACCGCGTATTCGCTGCTCTCTCGTGACCGCGACATGTGGCTGCAAGTGCCTTGGCATTTGCTGGTGCTGGACGAAGCGCAAAACATCAAGAATGCCAACACCAATGCTGCGCAGGTCGTCACCGAGATCCCGGCCGTGCACCGCCTGTGCCTGTCGGGCACGCCGATTGAAAACCACCTGGGTGAACTCTGGAGCCAGTTCCACTTTTTGATGCCCGGATTTTTGGGCAGCCAAAAACGCTTCACCGAGTTGTTCCGCAACCCGATCGAGCGTCAGGGCAGCACCGAAAAACTCAGCCAGTTGCGTGCGCGGGTGACGCCGTTCATGCTGCGCCGAACCAAAGACCTGGTGGCCAGCGAATTGCCGCCCAAGATCGAAACCCTGATGCCCGTGCCCTTGCTGGGCCAGCAAGCTGATCTGTACGAAACCATCCGCCTGGGCATGGAAAAAACCGTGCGCGAAGCGCTGCACACCCAGGGCCTTGGCCGTTCGCAAATCACCATCTTGGATGCTTTGCTCAAGCTGCGCCAGGTCTGCTGCGATCCACGATTGCTCAAGTTGAGCGCCGCCAGCCAGGTGCAGCAATCGGCCAAGCTGGAGCAGTTGCTCGACATGCTGCCCGAGATGGTGGCCGAGGGCCGCAAGATTTTGTTGTTCTCGCAGTTCACCGAAATGCTCGGTCTGATCGAGAAAGCCTTGCCTGCGCTGGGCATCCCTTGGGTCAAGCTCACAGGGCAAAGCAAAAACCGCGACGCCATCATCGACAAGTTCACCAGCGGCCAGGTGCCTTTGTTCCTGATCAGCCTGAAAGCCGGTGGCGTGGGCTTGAACCTGCCGCAGGCCGATACCGTGATCCACTATGACCCTTGGTGGAACCCGGCGGTCGAAAACCAGGCCACCGACCGAGCGCACCGCATCGGGCAAAAGCAAAGTGTTTGGGTGGTCAAACTGGTGGCGCAAGGCACCATTGAAGAGCGCATGCTGGCCCTGCAAGAGCGCAAGGCCCAGTTGGCTCAAGACATGTACGAAGGCGCCGTGCAGCGCAAAGAGCCCTTGTTTGGCGAGGCCGACTTGAACGAATTGCTCAAGCCGCTGGGCTGAGTGGGAGCGGCTGTGCTGGCATGTCGGGACGCAGGCACCGACACAAGCCTTGTGCGCTCAGCGCAGGGTCCCTTGTGTCATTGCCAGCCAATGATGTCCAGGCCTTTTTCGCCAGCGCAACGCTGGACAAACTGGCGGTAAGTGCTGTTGGGCTGCTGGCTCATGGCACCGCGTGTGCCACCGGCTGCAGCACCCACCACGGCACTTTGGGCTCCATATTTGATGGCCTGGTTCAAATCACCACGGCCAAAAACCAAACCACCCACCGCGCCTGTGACGCCTGCCACGGCAGCACCCATGGTTGCACCAGAGGCTGCAGAGTGTTTGTTGTCCATCTGGTCCAAACCACTCGATTGCGCCAGGTTCAGGCAATGCGATAAATGCTGACGGGCCGCCGCCTCGCCCATGGCCTTGTAAGCCGCATTAGGGTAGAGCACCGGCGAGCCTGCACCGCTGCCACCCATGCCTGTGCATGCTGACAGCGCGAACAAACTGCAAGCCAAGGAGAAATGAAAAGCGTGTGCAGCGGACGGTGTGAAATTCATGGGGAGACTCTTGGGGAACGTCATCGGCCCATGCTAGCAGGCGACCTGATCAATTGCCCTGTTCAGGTCGAAATTTTGTAACAGAATCGGGCGCGCACAGTGCTCCTGCTCACCCGGAGCTCGGTCCGGTCGATCTGCCCCTTGCTTGACGGCAGGAGGTGAACCCTTGGGTAGACACATCAATGCATGCGTTCCGGAGCCTGTGTTCGTGAGCAAAAGCCTTCCGCCGTATTGGCTCAGGATGCTTTTGGAGATGGACAAGCCCAAGCCCATTCCCGAGGGTTTGGTCGTGTAGAAAGGCTCGCCCACTTTTTGAATGGCTTCCTCACTCAATCCCGAGCCACTGTCGGCCACCCCGATTTGGATTTCCTGCTTGTTTTGGCCGATGTCCAGACGGATGTGGCGCACAGAACTGTCCGCCATGGCCTCCATGGCGTTGCGCAGAACATTGAACAAAACTTGAGACAACAAAACAGGATCTGCCCGCACCCACATGGGCTCAGGCACTGAAGACTTGGTCACAGTGATCGCCGAGCGTACAGCCTCGGGGGCCACCAGCGCCAAGACGTCTTCCATCACGGTGCGCATGTCAAAGTGCTCGGTTTTTTGGATTTGGCGCGGTTGAATGAAGCGTCTGATGCGCCGGATGATTTCACTCGCTCGAGAGGTGTTGGCGATGATGTCATCCAACACACTCAGGGTCATGGCCGGCTCGCTTGTTCCTGAGCGCTGTTGATGCTGTAGCAACTCCGCGTAGTTGAGGATAACCCCCAGAGGCTGATTCAGTTCGTGCGCCAAGGCGGCAGACATGATGCCCAGACTTTGTTGGCGCTCAAGCTGAGCGAGCTGTGAACCCAAACGCCTGCCTTCTTCTTCGCGTGCCAGTGCGGCAGCGGCTTTGATTCTGGCATCGTTTTGTTCTTGAATGCGCATGGCCACATAAGTGAAATACCGCATCATGCCGAACACAAAAATCGCCGACCAGATCCCCAGAGTCCAAGCATCTTGCCCGAAAGTCTCCACACCCCAACCGGTGAGGGCGCCTTGCATGCGCACCAAGTGCAATAGCCCCAGCCCAGCCATCACCCAGCGCATGTGCATTGAAAACCGGTTGCGCGTCAATTTGAAATGCACATGGGCCGGATAAGCGCACCAAATGGACGACAAGCCAAAAGCCAGACCCGACAGCACCAAGGTGACTTTGGGGCCCGCATGCAGGCGGCACAACTCCATGGTCACCGTGTACACCACGGTTGCCAGGCTCAACGCCAGCAAGCTGGGCCATTGAGGCCCTTGTTTATACAGACGGACAATGCCCAGCCCCATCAGGATAAAACTGGCGCTGTTGACCCCAATAGCGATGCTGTAAGACCACAGTTGTGGCAACTCGTTGCGAAACACGGTGACCATGCCTGTGATGCCCCACAACACCGTGGCCACGGTCCAGTACTTGGCCGAAGTGTCCAGTCGCTTGAAACACAGGCTGGCCACGCCACCGCCTAAAAGGGAAATGATGGCGAAGAAAACGAAGAGACTTTGTACGTTGTAAGCAGCCATTTTTCATGCAAATCTTGAGGACGAAAATACATTCTCGCTTGTCCTTCGGCGGTGTCCATTTGCAGGACCGTACCCTTCGATGCTGCTCAACTCGGAATTAACATGAAGGACAAATCAATGCATGCCAACCGCTGGGCGTGTCTTGTAAAACTGCACTGGGCTTTCAGGCACTGCGTTGAGCACCGATTTTTTGAGCTTGCCCACCACATGCATTTCGCAGGGTTTGCAGTCAAAGCGCAGGGTGAGTTTTTCCTTGCCGTTGATCAATTGCATGGGCTCGGCTTTCACCGTGCCTTGCACGCCGGTCACGCCCTTGGCCTGCTTGGGGCACAGGCTCAAACTGAAACGCACGCAGTGCTTGGTGATCATCAGGCTCACTTCGCCCAGCTCTTCTTGGCTTTCATAGGCCGCATCAATCATCTTCACGCCGTGTTTGGCGTAAAAGTCGCGGGCTTTTTGGTTGAACACGTTGGCCAGATAGGTCAAGGTGTCCTCGGGGTACTGGGCAGGCGGTTCGACGGGCGCCGCACGCGGCAGGCGGTGCAGGCCTTGGGCGCGTGAGGCTTCGAGTGCCTGAACGGCGTCGCGGCGCAGGGCGTTGAGCTGTGAGGGCGGCACAAACCAGGGTCGGGGCAGGGCGACTTGCACATCCAGCGGTTCAAACAAGGTGTCGCCCAGTTTGCCCAAAGCAGCCTTGAGTTTGTCCTCGGCTTGGGCGGCGTCTTTGGGGGCTTGCCGGGCCATGGCCATTTGCGCCGTGCCAGTGTGGCCTGCTTCGTCGGTCAGCGTCAGTTGCAGGCCTTCACCCTTGCTGCTTGCGGTTTCAGCCAGCTGCATCCACACACCCATGCGGCGCTCAGCCGATTTTTTGTCCAGCGTGCGCACCCAGCTCATGTCGCGGTTGCGGTTGACCTGTACACCTTTGCGCAGGTCCTTGAAGCCGTTCATGGGGTCTTTGGGAAACAGACGCCAAACACCTTTGGCTTTTTGCGCTTCGGCGCGGTTGATCTGCAGGCCAATCAATTCTTTTTGCAGGTCGTAATAGCAAAGGCCGTCGCCGTTGTGCAGCTCGGTGGCCGGGTCGTCGGTGGTGATTTCGACGTGCTCTGGCGTGACCTTGCTGACCCAGCCAATCGGCTGGCCGGGATTTTTGGGGGTGTCAAACGCGCCAATGTCTTCTTTGCGGCCCTGCACAAAGTAGTCGGTGAACTCGCGGTTGAAGTTCTGGTTCGGATCGGGCTCAAAGCTGAAGGTGGTGTGGCCGTGTGAGGCAGCAGCCAACTCCGGGCGCTCGTTCAGCACCTCGTCAAACAGCTTGCGGTAGTGGGCCGTGATGTTCTTGACATAGGCCATGTCTTTGTAGCGGCCTTCGATCTTGAAGCTGCGGATGCCCGCGTCCACCAAGTCGCGCAGGTTCTCGCTTTGGTTGTTGTCCTTCATGCTCAAGACATGCTTGTCGTGCGCCACGATGCGGCCTTGCGCGTCTTTGACCTCGTAGGGCAAGCGGCAAGCCTGCGAGCAGTCGCCCCGGTTGGCGCTGCGGCCGGTGTGGGCGTGGCTGATGAAGCATTGGCCGCTGTAGGCTACGCACAAAGCGCCGTGCACAAAAAATTCGATCACCGTGCGCTCGGTGTCGATCACGTCGCGGATCGCGCTGATCTGCGGCAGCGTGAGTTCGCGGGCCAGCACGATTTGGCTCAAACCTGCGTCTTCCAAGAACTTGGCTTTTTCGGGCGTGCGGATGTCGGTCTGGGTGCTGGCGTGCAACTGGATGGGTGGCATGTCAATCTCCAGCAGGCCCATGTCCTGCACGATCAGCGCGTCCACACCCGCGTCGTACATCTGCCAAGCCAGTTGGCGTGCGCCTTCGAGTTCGTCATCGCGCAAAATGGTGTTGAGCGTGACAAAAATGCGGCTGTGAAAGCGGTGGGCGTATTGCACCAGCTTGGCAATGTCCTGGATTGAGTTGTCCGCCGTGGAGCGCGCTCCAAAAGACGGGCCGCCAATGTAGACCGCGTCCGCTCCGTGGTTGATGGCTTCGATGCCAATCTCAAAGGTGCGGGCGGGGGCGAGGAGTTCGAGTTGGTGAGGCTGCATGGACTGGGATTATCCCAGCTTGTACCCTTTACCCCTGGGGATACCCTTCAGCTCCTGGGGGGGGGGGCTGAATCCCAGCCCGCGCCCATGCCTTTTGACCACAGAACCCCAGACAACAAAAAACGCGACCGAAGTCGCGTTTTTCAAGAAAGGCCATTCCAGATCACTGGATCTTGGCTTTGCTGCGCAGATCTTCCTGGAACTTGGTCAGCTTTTGCTGTTGCAGTTGCTGCGAGATTTGAGGTTTGACTTCTTCCAGCTTGGGCAATTGGGCCTCGCGCACATCGTCCACACGGATGATGTGGTAGCCAAACTGGCTCTTGACGGGGGTGTCGGTCATCTGGCCTTTGTCCAGCTTGACCATGGCGCCAGAAAACTCGGGCACATAGCTGCCAGCTGCAGCCCAGTCCAGGTCGCCACCGTTGGCACCCGACCCTGGGTCTTTGGAGGCTTTCTTGGCCAGGTCTTCAAACTTGGCACCTTTTTTGATGTCTGCGATCAGGGCCAGCGCTTCGTCTTCTTTTTCCACCAGGATGTGACGGGCACGGTATTCTTTGCCGCCGTTGGCAGCCACGAACTTGTCGTATTCACCCTTGATGTCGGCGTCTGTCACCGGGTTCTTTTTCTGGAAATCGGCAAACAGCTCGCGGATCAGGAGGGTCTGACGGGCCAACTCGAGCTGGTTTTTGTAGTCTTCGGTGGCGTCCATGCCGCGTTTTCTGGCTTCTTGCATGAAGACTTCACGGGCGATCAACTCTTCCTTGATTTGGGCCAGGACTTCAGGCGTCACAGGGCGGCCGGAACGTTCGACTTGCTGCTTGAGCACTTCCACGCGGGAGGAGGGCACGGGCTTGCCGTTGACCACAGCAAGGTTTTGGGCGAAAGCTGGCGCAGCCATCAATGCCAAAACGGCGGTCGCGGCGCTGAGCATTTGCTTTTTCATGGGATTTTTCCTCAATGACGGTTCGTTGGGTATGAAATAAAGGCGGGAGTTCAGATCAGCTCAATGGCCAAGGCATGCAAACCTTGGTCGATGAAATCTTGCAGCGCATCATACACAAGGCGATGGCGCTGAACGCGTGAAAGTGATGTAAACAAGGGTGAAGCAATGCACACACGCATGTGGCTGCCTTGGCCAGTGGCACTGGCACCTGCGTGCCCGGCGTGGGCAGCGCTTTCATCGACCACCTTCAGGCTGGTGGGCTGCAGCTGTTGTGTCAGGCGCATGTGGATTTGTTCGGCAACTGTGGGCATGGCGATCATTCGTCTTTGGGCAGGTGACGGGCCACGTAAACGCCTTGCGCCACGATGAAGACCAAGGGGAACACGTAGCCCCAGACCTTGAAGTTGACCCAGTCTTCGGTCGAAAAATAAGCGGCGACGTAGCCGTTGATGGTGGCCATGAACAGGCAATACAGCATCCAGGCCATGTTCATGCGGTGCCAAACCCGGTCAGGCAATTGCAGTTGCTGGCCCAGCATCATTTGCAAAAAGTTCTTTTTCATGACCCCATGCGCGATGGCCAAAGCCACGGCCAAGCCGGTGTACAGCAAGGTGGGTTTCCACTTGATGAAGCGCTCGTCGTGCAGGCCCAGCGTCAAGGCACCAAAGCCCAACACCAGCACCAGGGTGATCTTGTGCATGGTCTGCAGCTTGCCGTCCAGCTTGTAGATCAAGGCGGTTTGCACCACGGTGGCGGCCATCAACACCGCCGTAGCGGTGTAGATGTCGGCCATTTTGAAAGCCCCAAAAAACAGTGCAATGGGGAAAAAATCGATCAGGAATTTCATGAGGTCAATCGTGGGCCGGGTTCATCACAGAGGCTCGAAGTCTAACGAAGCCGAGTTCATGCAGTAGCGCAGGCCGGTGGGGGCAGGGCCATCTTCAAACACGTGGCCCAGGTGCGCGCCGCATTGGGCGCACACGGTTTCAACGCGGCGCATGCCTTGGCTGCGGTCCACATGCTCCTTGATGGCCTTGTCGGTAATGGCCTGCGAAAAGCTCGGCCAGCCACAACCGGCGTCAAATTTGGTGTCGGACTTGAACAATTCGGCATCGCAACAAATGCAGCGGTAGATGCCTGTCGCCCAGTGGCCTTCGTATTTGCCGGTGTAGGGGCGCTCAGTGGCGGCTTGGCGCGTCACGGCGTAGGCCACAGGCTCGGCGCCTTTGGCTTGCAAAATGTCGCGCCATTCTTGTTCGGTTTTGATAAGGCTCATGATGAACAGCTGATTTCCAGTTGACGGGCCCAATCGGGCGGCAGGTCGGCATGGGCTTCAAAGCCCGGATGCTCGTCGAAGGGTGACTTTAGCAAGTTGTGAAGGGTCTCGATTTCCGAGTAGTCACCCGTTTGCGCTTGGCGGATCGCGATTTCGGCCAAATGGTTACGCAAGACAAATTTGGGGTTGGTGCGCAACATGGTTTGTCCGACCTGGGCCAGGTTGGCCTGTCCCAGGCGCGCCTTGTAGCGGCTGAGCCAGGCTTGCCAGGCGTTGCGGTTGATGAACAGGTCCTGGACGTCGGTGGCGGGGGCCTTTCGCGCTTGCTGGCTCCATCCGCTGGCCACCGCATGGCTCAGGCAGCGCCAAAACAGGGTGAAGTCCACCCGCTCGGACGCCAGCAGTTGCAGCAGGTCTTCGACCAGTTGCCAGTCGGCTTCGCGTTGTTCTTCTGTGGCCAAGTCACCGGTCAGACCCAGTTTGGCCCGCATGGCATCGCCCAGTGCGCGGGGAAAACCGATTTTGTAGCCTTCCAGCACCTGCAGTGTCAGGTCCTGGTCGTCGATCAAAGGCAGCAAGGCTTGCGCCAAGCAAAACAGGTTCCAGTAAGCGATGTTGGGCTGGCGGCTGTAGGCGTAGCGGCCCTGGGTGTCGGTGTGGTTGCAGATGTGGCCGGGGTCAAAGCCGTCCATGAACTGGAACGGCCCATAGTCCATGGTCAGGCCCAGCAGGCTCATGTTGTCGGTGTTCATCACGCCGTGGCAAAAGCCCACCGCCTGCCACTGCGCCAGCAAATGCGCCGTGCGTTCTTGCACCACTTGCAGCAAAGCGGCATAAACGTTGCCGTTCAGGTGTTCTGCACGCGCATGGCATTCGGGCAAGTGGTGCGCGATCGCGTGGTCCGCCAGCGTGCGCAGGCTCTGCACATCGCCTTGTGCAGCAAAGTGCTCAAAATGCCCAAAGCGCAAAAAGCTGGGGGCCAAGCGGGTCACAACGGCTGCGGTCTCAAGCGTTTCGCGCCGCACAGGCTCGGGCGAGGCCACCAGGCACAGGGCCCGAGTAGTGGCAATGCCCAGACCGTGCATGGCTTCGCTGCACAGGTATTCGCGGATGCTCGATCGCAACACCGCACGGCCATCGCCGCCGCGAGAGTAAGGGGTTCTGCCCGCGCCCTTGAGCTGGATTTCTTGCGGACCCAGACGAGACGGTGCCTCGCCCAGCCAAATGGCGCGGCCATCGCCCAGCTGGCCTGCCCATTGGCCGAATTGATGGCCGCTGTAGACCGTGGCCATGGGGTCCGAGCCGGGCAGTACGCTGTTGCCCGCAAATGCGCTCAAGTGTTCGTCATCCAGCAAGTCCGGGGACCAGTCCAGCTCGCCCAGCAAGGCCAGGTTGCGCATGGCCCAGACCGGTGCCGCCAAAGGCGTGGGGTGCAGCCGGGTGAAAAAACGGGGGCCCAATTGGGTCAGGCGGTGCGTCCAATCCCATTTGGGCAATGGGGCACAAGAGGGCTCGGAGACAGAAAACATGGCTCCATTGTCACGCCCTTGACAAGGACACATGGTTTGACGGGTCTTCGTTCGAGTCGGTGCGCAAGGCGGGTGCAAAATGAACGCATCCAATCAACCACCAACAGGAGACCCCCATGCTGGGACTGATGCAACAGCAATCTTTGCTGATTTCTTCCTTGATTCAATTTGCCGAGCGCCATCACGGCGACGGCGAGATCGTCTCGCGCCGTGTCGAAGGCGACATCCACCGCTACAACTGGGCCCAAGCGGCCAAACGATCGCGCCAGGTGGCCAACACACTGGATGGCATGCAGATTGAACGCGGCAGCCGGGTGGCCACGCTGGCCTGGAACGGTTACCGCCATCTGGAACTCTACTTTGGCGTGAGCGGTTCTGGCCGCGTTTTGCACACCATCAATCCGCGTCTGCACCCCGACCAGATCGCTTGGATTGCCAACCACGCCGAAGACCAGGTGCTGTGCTTTGACATGAGCTTCCTGCCATTGGTGCAAGCCGTGCACGCCAAATGCGCCACGATTCGCCAATATGTGGCGCTGTGCGATGCAGACAAACTGCCGGCCGACACGGGCATTCCTGGCTTGGTCAGTTACGAAGCCTGGATGGGGCAGCAGTCTGACCATTACACCTGGCCCGAATTGGATGAAAACACCGCTTGCACCTTGTGCTACACCAGCGGCACCACGGGCAACCCTAAGGGCGCGCTGTACAGCCACCGCTCAACACTTTTGCACGCGTATGCCGCTGCCTTGCCCGATGTCATGTGCATCTCGGCGCGCGATTCGATCTTGCCGGTGGTGCCCATGTTCCACGTCAATGCATGGGGCATTCCCTACAGCGCGGCGATGGTGGGTGCCAAGTTGGTCTTCCCCGGCCCGGCACTCGATGGCAAGTCGGTGTACGAATTGATCGAAGCCGAAGGCGTGACCTTTGCGGCGGGTGTGCCCACCGTGTGGCAAATGCTCTTGGGCCACATGAAGCCAGCAGGCCTGAAGTTTTCCAAGCTCAACCGCACCGTCATCGGCGGCTCGGCTTGCCCACCGGCCATGATCACCGCCTTCCGCGAGGACTACGGCGTGGATGTGCTGCACGCCTGGGGCATGACCGAGCTCAGTCCGCTGGGCACTTTGTGCACACTCAAAAACAAGCACCAGAACTTGCCCGAAGCCGAGCAGATGAAGCTGCGCATGAAGCAAGGCCGCTGCATTTTTGGCATCGAGATGAAGATCGTGGATGAGCAAGGCAAAGAGCTGCCACATGACGGCAAAGCTGCTGGCGACTTGCTGGTGCAAGGCCCGTGGGTCATCGCTTCGTATTTCAAACAAGAGGGTGCCAGCCCCTTGGTCGATGGCTGGTTCCCGACCGGTGATGTGGCCACCATCGATGCCGATGGTTTCATGCAAATCACCGACCGCAGCAAGGACGTGATCAAGTCCGGCGGCGAGTGGATCAGCTCGATCGATGTGGAGAACATTGCCATGGCACACCCAGCGGTGGCCATGGCGGCCTGCGTGGGCATTCGCCATCCCAAGTGGGACGAGCGTCCGATTGTGTGCGTGGTCAAAAAGCCCGGTGCCGAAGTCAGTTGTGACGAGTTGATCCAGTTTTATGACGGCAAAACCGCGAAATGGCAAATCCCCGATGACGTGGTGTTTGTCGATGCGATCCCACTGGGTGCCACTGGCAAGATGCTCAAAACCCGCTTGCGCGAACAGCTGGCCGACTACGTCTTGCCAGGCCTTTGATGCAAGGCAAACCGCACTGACAACTCTTGATCTTGTTTTTTGTAGGAGCCCACCCATCTGGGCGATTGCACGCACACCCCCAAAGCACGCCATCGCCCACGGGGTGGGTTCCTGCATAACAAAAATAGGCGCATGACGGTCAAACACAAGGTCCCTTCAACCTTCATGGGCCCACATCAATAAGTCGCACGGGTGATACAGCTTAGGGGCAAACCCCGAGCGGGTTTGTGAATTGAGCGGTTACGCTGGAGTTGTTCTGATTCACAACGCAGGAGACTTTGAATGAAATTCACCACCCGCTTGATCGCTGCCGCAGCCTTGACCACCTGTGCTTTTGGCGCGATGGCCCAAAAGGGCGAGACTGTCAAAATTGCCTGGATTGATCCACTGTCTGGCCTGATGGCCCCGGTCGGCAGCAACCAGCTGAAAAGCTTCCAGTTTTTTGCCGAAAAATTCAGCAAGACCAACCCGGCTGGCGTCAAGTTTGAAGTCATCGGCATCGACAACAAATTGAGCCCCGCCGAAAGCCTGAACGCGCTCAAAGCCGCCATGGACCAGGGCGTGCGTTACATCACCCAAGGCAACGGATCTTCTGTCGCTGGTGCCCTGATCGAGGCGGTGAACAAGCACAACGAGCGCAACCCCGGCAAGGAAATCATTTTCTTGAACCACTCGGCCGTGGACCCGGACTTCACCAACAGCAAGTGCAGCTACTGGCATTTCCGTTTTGACGCCGACACCTCGATGAAGATCGAGGCCATGACCACCTTCATGAAAGACGACAAGGACATCAAGAAGGTTTACCTGTTCAATCAGAACTACTCACATGGTCAACAAGTGGCCAAGTTCGCCAAGGAAAACCTGGCCCGCAAGCGCCCCGACATCCAGATCGTGGGCGAAGACCTGCACCCGCTGGCCCAAGTGCGTGACTTCTCGCCTTACATCGCCAAAATCAAGGCTTCGGGTGCCGACACCGTGATCACCGGCAACTGGGGCTCTGACCTGGCGCTGTTGGTCAAAGCGGCCAACGAAGGCGGCTACAACGGCAAGTTCTACACCTATTACACAGGTGTGTCCGGCACCCCGACAGCGTTGGGTACAGGTGGTGCAGGCCGTGTTTACCAGATCGCCTACAACCACTACAACATGGGTGGGGACTTGGGCAAGTGGATGGCCGAGTTCAAGACCAAGTTCAACGACGATTTCTACACCGGCTCGGTGATCTCCATCTTCAACGCACTGGGCGAGGGCATGGCCAAGGCCAAGTCGACCGATCCCGCCAAAGTGGCTGCGGCCATGGAGGGCTTGAAGTACAAGAATTACAACGGCGAAGTGGAAATGCGCAAGACCGACCACCAGCTGCAGCAGCCGCTGTACATGACCGTGTGGCAAAAGGCGGACAAGAAGTACCCCTACAGCCCCGAAAACACCGGCATGACCTTGGCCCCAGTCAAGGAGTTCCCATCCTATGTGTCCAGCACACCCACCAGCTGCCAGATGAAGCGCCCTGGCTGATCTGAGTTTGGCTCGCGGGCCCGATGACATGCACCGTTGTCGGGCCTTTTTCTTGGGTGTTCACACACCGTCTTCACTCGGGTTGACATGACCCACTTTCGGTAACGCAGTTAGGCGCTCAAAGCCTGGAAAGTAGCAGTATCTATGGAGTTTTTCATCATCTCCATGCTCAACGGTCTCAGTTACGGGCTGTTGCTCTTCATGCTCAGCTCTGGGCTGACCTTGATTTTCAGCATGATGGGGGTGCTCAATTTTGCGCACGCCAGTTTTTACATGATCGGCGCCTATTTCGGCTACACCCTGTCGGGGTGGATTGGCTTTTGGCCTGCCTTGGTCATTGCCCCCCTGTTTGTGGGGGCTTGCGGCGCATTGTTTGAGCGCATCACATTGCGCAAAGTCCACCCCTTTGGCCACGTGCCCGAGTTGTTGGTGACTTTCGGCTTGTCTTACGTCGTGCTGGAGTTGATCCAGTTGGTCTGGGGCCGCACCGCGGTCGAGTTCACACCGCCAGAGATTTTGCGCAGTTCGGCATTCACCCTGATCAACCATTCACTCAATGGTCTGAGCATGGTTTGGGGCTCTGCGCCTGCTGAAATGTGCAGTGCTGCCGATGCGGCCATCCGGGTCGTGTGTTCGCCATTCCCGGCCACACGCGCATTCATGATGCTGGTGGCCTTGTTGATGCTGCTGTCCTTGTGGCTCTTGCTGACGCGCACCCGCATCGGCTTGGTCATCCAGGCGGCCTTGACCCATCCTGAAATGGCCGAATCGCTGGGCCATAACGTGCCCCGCGTGTTCATGCTGGTCTTTGGTGCAGGCACCGGCTTGGCGGGCCTGGCGGGCGTCATCGGTGGCAGCACCTTTGTGACAGAACCGGCCATGGCCGCCACGGTGGGTTCGGTCATTTTTGTGGTGGTGGTGGTCGGCGGCATGGGCTCGTTGTCTGGCGCGTTCTTGGCATCGGTCCTGATTGGTGTGATCCAGACTTTTGCCGTGGCCATTGATTACTCCTTCCTGGTCTTGGCCAAAGACATGGGCTGGGCAGTGTCTGCCGCTGCGCAAGACAACACATTTGCCAAACTCACGGTGTCGCAAGTCGCGCCGATTTTGCCGTACCTGTTCCTGGTGCTGATCCTGATTTTCCGGCCCAAGGGTCTTTTGGGCACACGAGAGGGTTGAGCCATGGCTGCTGTTTACAAATTCAAACCATACAACGTCGGCCGCTGGGTCATCTGGAGCTTGTTCGCCTTGGTGCTGCTGGTGGCACCACTGGTCTTCACCAGCAATTTGTCCACCACCATGCTGGCCCAGATGGGCATTGCCATCATTGCCTGCCTGTCCTACAACATCCTCTTGGGGCAAGGCGGCATGCTCAGCTTTGGCCATGCCGTGTACACCGGCCTGGGTTCTTACATGGCCATTCATGCACTCAACGCGGTCAGTGGTGGCCAGCTCAACATACCGGTCAGCCTTTTGCCCATCATCGGTGGTGTGGCAGGTATGGGCTTTGCGATCTTGCTCGGCTATGTGACCACCCGCAAATCGGGCACACCCTTTGCCATGATCACCATGGGCGTGGCCGAGCTGGTGTTTGCCATGTCGCTCATGTTCTCCGAGTTCTTCGGGGGCGAAGCCGGTGTCTCGGGCAACCGTGTGGCCGGGCAAGCCTTCTTTGGCATCACCTATGGGCCCCAGATTCAGGTGTATTACCTGATCGCCGCCTACACCTTCGTGTGTGTGGCGCTGATGTTTGCCTTCACCCAGACGCCTTTGGGTCGCATCCTCAACGCGGTGCGTGACAACCCGGAGCGCGTCGAGTTCATCGGCTACAACACCCAGCGTGTGCGTTACATCGCCTTCATCATTGCCGGTTTCTTCGCGGGGATTGCAGGGGGGCTGGGGGCGCTGAACTTCGAAATCGTCACCGCCGAAGTGGTGGGGGCAGGGCGCTCGGGGGCTTATTTGCTGTTCACCTTCTTGGGCGGCGCCACCTTCTTCTTTGGCCCCATCATCGGCGCCGTCTTGATGGTCATTGCTTTTGTCTTGCTGTCCGAGCTGACCAAAGCCTGGTTGCTGTACCTCGGCTTGGTCTTCCTGTTCATGGTCATGTACGCCCCCGGCGGCATTGCCAGCCTGATCATGATGAACCTGCGGGTGGCCAAGTTTGGCAAGCTGCGTCAGATTTGGACCAGTTACTTGGGCCTGGCCCTGACGGCCTTTGTCATGCTGGCAGGAGCAGGCGCCATGATCGAGATGGTCTACCACTTGCAGCTGAACTCGGCTTTGGGTGACACGGTCAAGTTCATGGGCGCCACGCTCAATGCCAAGGGGCTGGACAGCTGGTTCGGGTGTGCCTTTGTCATGCTGACCGGTCTGGGCTTGTTTGAACTGTCTCGCCGCCAGTACATGCGCGAGTGGGGTGACATCCAGACCGAAATTGAAAAAGAAATCAAGCGCCGGGAGACTGCAGTATGAGTACGACCTACGCACTGGAACTGAAAGACGTTCGCAAGAACTTCGGCAAGACCGAAATCATCCGTGGTGTGAACTTGGCCGTTCAGGCCGGTGAGCGCGTGGCCGTGATCGGCCCCAACGGCGCGGGCAAATCCACCTTGTTCAACCTGATCAGCGGCCGCTTTGGCCCGACCAGCGGCGACATCTTGCTCAATGGCCAAGCCATTCAGCACAAGAAGCCCTACGAGATCAACCGCATGGGGTTGTCGCGCAGCTTCCAGATCACCAACATCTTTCCAAAGTTGAGTGTGTTCGAGAACTTGCGCTGCGCGGTGCTTTGGAGCCTGGGCTACAAGTACACCTTCTTCAAGTTCCTCTCGGGGCTGAAAGACGCCAACGAGCGCGCCGAACAGTTGATGGACATGATTCACCTCGACAAAAAACGCGATGTGCTGGCGATGAATCTGACCTATGCGGAGCAACGCGCTCTGGAGATTGGGGTGACGATTGCGGGTGGCTCAGATGTGATTTTGCTGGACGAACCCACGGCCGGCATGAGCAAGAGCGAAACTTCGCGCTTCATCCACCTGATCAAGGAAGTCACTGTGGGCAAAACATTGCTGACGGTGGAGCACGACATGGGAGTGGTGTTTGGCTTGGCCGACAAGATCGCGGTGGTGGTCTATGGCGAGGTGATCGCCTTTGATACGCCCGAGGCCGTGCGTGCCAATGCGAAAGTACAAGAGGCTTATCTGGGCTCCAGTGTGGCCGACAGCCAGGCGGGAGGCCACTGAGATGCTCAAAATTGACAACCTTCACGCCTATTACGGCAAGAGCCATGTGCTGCATGGCGTCAGCTTTGGTGTGGGCCAAGGTGAGATCGTTGCTTTGCTCGGGCGCAACGGCTCAGGCCGCTCCACCACGGCCAAAGCCATCATGGGTCTGGTGGACTGCCAAGGCAGCATCGACTGGCAAGGTCAAGCCATTCAAGGCAAGAAAGCCTACGAAGTGGCGCATCTGGGCATTGGCTATGTGCCCGAGAACCGGGACATCTTCCCCAAGCTCACCGTCAGCCAGAACCTGCAGCTCGGTCAAAAGCGCAGCGGAAAAAACGGGCGTTGGTCTTTTGACGACATGTTCGCCATGTTCCCTCGGCTCAAAGAGCGCGAACACACCGAGGCTGGGGTGTTGTCAGGCGGTGAGCAGCAGATGCTGACGCTTTGCCGCACCCTGATGGGTGACCCCGACCTGATCATCATCGATGAGCCGACCGAAGGCCTGGCCCCCAAGATTGTGGAACTGGTGGGTCAGTACCTTCAGGAGCTCAAGAGCCGTGGCATTTCGGTGCTTTTGATCGAGCAAAAGCTCACCATCGCGATGAACATTTCAGACCGCGCACTGGTCATGGGCCATGGCAGCATCGTGTTTGAGGGCACGCCCGAGGAGCTCCGTCAAAACACCTACATTCGCAAGGAGTGGCTGGAAGTCTGAGCGCCGTCCCGGTTGAGACAGTCCGGGATGCCATTCTCTCTATCAGCCACTACAATCTTTAAAAACGAACGACCGTTCTTTTTTATTCCCAGCTTTATTTCACGCAAAGGAACGCCAGCATGACAGCTGAATACAAAGTCCACGGTGATGTCGCGGTCATCACCTTGATGAACCCGCCCGTCAACGGTTTGGGTCTGTCCACCCGCATCGGCATCACCGATGGGCTGGAAAAAGCCAACAACGACGCAGCCGTCAAGGCGATTGTCATCACCGGTGGCGGCAAAGCCTTTTCGGGCGGCGCGGACATCCGTGAATTTGGCTCGCCCAAAGCCATTCAGGAACCCAATTTGTTGAGCGTGATCCGCGCTTGCGAAAACTCGGCCAAACCTGTTGTGGCCGCCATCCATTCGGTGGCCATGGGCGGAGGCTTGGAGCTGGCCTTGGGCTGCCACTACCGCATTGCAGCGCCTGGCACCTCGATTGCCTTGCCCGAAGTCAAGTTGGGCCTGATCCCCGGCGCGGGCGGCACACAGCGCCTGCCCCGTGTGATCGGCGTCGAAGCCGCGCTCAACATGATCGTCAGCGGCGAAGCCATCAAGAGTGAGATGCTGGCCATGTTGCCCGGCCAGAAGCTGTTTGACGCGATGGCCAAATCGGTCGACACCCTGGCCGAAGAGGCGCTGGCACTGGCTCAAAAAGTGGCTGCAGCCCATGCAGACGGTTCGCCGTTGCCCTTGGTGCGCAATCTGCCTTGCAAGCATGCACAAGGCGATGCCTATTTCCAGTTCACCCGCAACATGGTCAAAGGCATGGCCAAAAACCTGCCCGCACCCGTCAAGTGCGTGGACGCGGTCGAAGCCGCCACCAAGAAAAAATTTGAAGACGGCATGGTCGTTGAACGCGACATCTTCATGAACTTGATGTTGACGCCAGAAAGCCGTGCACTGCGCCACATTTTCATGGCCGACCGTGCAGCGTCCAAGATTCCGGATGTGCCAGCCGACACCCCCATGCGAGACATCAAAGCCATCGCCGTCATCGGTGCAGGCACCATGGGTGGCGGCATCTCCATGAACTTCCTGAACGCGGGCATCCCGGTCAAGATGCTCGAGATGAAGCAAGACGCGCTGGACCGTGGCGTGGCCACCATCCGCAAAAATTACGAAGCACAGGTCAAAAAGGGCAAGCTCAAGCAAGAGAAATACGACGAGCGCATGGCCTTGCTGAGCACCACGCTGAGCTATGACGACATCGGCCAAGCCGACTTGGTCATCGAAGCCGTGTTCGAAGAAATGGGCGTGAAAGAAGCCGTTTTCAAGAAGCTCGACGAAGTGATGAAGCCCGGCGCGATCTTGGCGTCCAACACCTCAACGCTCGACGTGAACAAAATCGCATCCTTCACCAAGCGCCCGCAAGACGTGATCGGCATGCATTTCTTCAGCCCTGCCAACGTCATGAAGTTGCTCGAAGTCGTGCGCGGCGCGCAGACCGGCAAAGACGTGCTGGCCACCGTGATGGCGATTGGCAAGAAGATCAAGAAAACTTCGGTGGTCTCTGGCGTGTGCGATGGTTTCATCGGCAACCGCATGATCGAGCAGTACAGCCGCCAGGCCGGCTTTTTGATCGAAGAGGGCTGCACCCCTGCGCAGGTCGACAAGGCTGTTGAGAAGTTCGGCTTTGCCATGGGCCCTTTCCGCATGGGCGATTTGGCTGGCAACGACATCGGCTGGGCGATCCGCAAGCGCCGTTACACCGAAAAGCCCAACCTCAAGTACAGCAAAACCGCTGACTTGCTGTGTGAAATGGGCCGCTACGGCCAGAAAACAGGCGCAGGCTGGTACGACTACCAAGCGGGCAAGCGCGACGCGATCCCCAGCGCCGTGGTGGTCGAGATGATCGAAAAACACCGCGCCGACATGGGCATCACAGCACGCAAAATTTCGGACGAAGAAATCGTGCAACGCCTGGTGTTCTCGCTGGTCAACGAAGCCGCCCACATTCTGGAAGAAGGCATTGCCAGCAAGGCCAGCGACATCGACATGGTCTACATCACCGGCTACGGCTTCCCGTTCTGGCGCGGCGGTCCCATGAACTACGCCGACACGATTGGCCTGTTCAACGTGGCCGAAGCCATGAAGCGCTTTGCCAAAAACCCACATGACGACGCCCAATTCTGGCAACCCGCGCCTCTCTTGGCTCGTTTGGTGGCCGAAGGCAAGACATTCAACTGATTTTTTAAATTTTTGGCGGGACAGATCTTCAGCTCTGTCCCCCACTTGAAAGGACCATCATGACGAATGCTGTCATCGTATCTACCGCACGCACACCGCTGGCCAAGAGCTGGAAAGGCGCCTTCAACATGACCCACGGCGCGACTCTGGGTGGCCACGCGGTGCAACACGCCGTGGCCCGCGCAGGCATTGACGCCGCCGAAGTCGAAGACGTGATCATGGGTTGCGCCACACCCGAGGGTGCCACCGGTGCCAACATCGCCCGCCAGATCGCCCTCAAAGCCGGTTTGCCGATTTCTGTGTCGGGCATGACCGTCAACCGTTTTTGCTCCTCCGGCTTGCAAACCATTGCCTTGGCTGCGCAACGCATCATCGCGGGCGAAGGCCAGGTCTATGTGGCCGGTGGCGTGGAAAGCATCTCTTGCGTGCAGCAAGAAATGAACACCCACATGCTGCAAGACTTGGCGCTGGCCAAAATGAAGCCCGAGATTTACTGGAACATGCTGCAAACCGCCGAGCAAGTGGCCAAGCGCTACAAAATCGGCCGCGATGTGATGGACGCGTATGGTGCGGCCAGCCAGCAAAAAGCCTGTGCTGCGCAAGCTGCCGGTTTGTTCAACGACGAAATCGCCCCCATCACCGTCACGCAAGGCGTGATCGACAAAGTCATGGGCATGACCACCAAGCAAGTGACCGTCAGCGTGGACGAAGGCCTGCGTGAAGGCACCACCGTGGAAGCCATCAGCGGCCTGCGCTCTGCGCTGCCCGGCGGCCTGGTGTCGGCAGGCAATGCCAGCCAATTTTCGGACGGTGCAGGCGCTTGCGTGCTGATGGACGAGAAGCTGGCCGAGCAACGTGGCTTGAAGCCACTGGGCCGTTTCCTGGGTTTTGCTGTGGCCGGTTGCGAGCCTGACGAAATGGGCATTGGCCCCGTCTACGCTGTGCCCAAAGCCCTGGCGCGTCTGGGCCTCACCGTCAACGACATCGACCTGTGGGAATTGAACGAAGCGTTTGCGGTGCAGGTGCTGTACTGCCGCGACAAGCTGGGCATCCCGGCCGATCGCTTGAACGTCAACGGCGGCGCGATCGCGGTGGGCCACCCCTACGGCGTGTCAGGCCAGCGCCTGACAGGCCATGCCTTGATCGAGGGCAAACGCCGTGGTGCCAAGCGCGTGGCGGTGACCATGTGCATTGGCGGCGGCATGGGCGCTTGCGGCATTTTTGAAGTGCTGTGATGCCCCTGGCTGTTGACGCCTGATCAACACCAAGGCGGTCGGTTTGCAGCTGACCGCCTTTTTCTTTGTCTGTTTTTTTTCTGAACCGGGATGATGCGACATGAGCCTGCGCCCCACCGTTGATTTTTTGCTGCACGACTGGCTGAAGGTGGAACGCCTGCAGTCCCGCGAACGTTTTGCCGACCACTCGCGTGAAACCTTTGACGCGGTGCTTGACACCTGCGAGCGCATTGCCCGCGAGAAGTACGCACCGTTCAACCGCCTGGTCGACACACAAGAGCCGCAGTTTGACGGCGAAAAAGTCATCTTGCCCCAAGCCACGCACGACGCCTACAAGGCCTATGCCGAGTCGGGCATGCTCAGCGCCGCGCAAGATTATGAGTTTGGCGGCATGCAATTGCCCTACACCGTGGAGGCGGCGGCCAATGCGTTTTTTGCCATGGCCTCGGTGAGCATCGGCTCGGGCATGCTGACCAGCGGAAACGCCAATTTGCTGATGGTCCATGGCACCGAGCTGCAAAAACAGGTGTTTGCCCTGAACGAATTCAGTGGCCGCTTTTCGGGCACCATGTGCCTGAGCGAGCCGCAAGCGGGCTCGTCGCTCAGTGACGTCACCACCCGCGCCACACCCGATGGCACTGACTTTGAAGCTGATGCTTTGGGGGCACGCTACCGCCTCAAGGGCAACAAGATGTGGATCTCCTCCGGCGAGCATGAACTCTCCGAGAACATCATCCATTTGGTGCTGGCCAAGATTCCGGATGCGAATGGCCAACTGGTGCCGGGCGTCAAAGGCATCTCTCTGTTCATCGTGCCCAAAAAATTGGTGGATACACAGGGGCAACTCACGGGCGAGCGCAACGACGTGGCGCTGGCGGGGCTCAACCACAAATGCGGCTGGCGCGGCACGACCAACACGCTGCTGAATTTTGGCGAAGGCAAGTACCCCGTTCGCGGTGAATCGGGCGCAGGCTTGGACGGTGCCGGAAGCGGCGCCGTGGGCTACTTGGTCGGCAAGCCCGGCGAAGGCCTGCGCTGCATGTTCCACATGATGAACGAGGCCCGCATTGGCGTGGGCATGGCCGCCACCATGCTGGGCATGGCCGGTTACTACGCCAGCCTCGACTACGCCAAGAACCGCCCGCAAGGCCGACCCAGTGGGGCAGGGGGCAAAGACGCCAGCCGTCCGCAGGTGCGCATCATCGAGCACGCCGACATCAAGCGCATGCTGCTGGCTCAGAAGGCCTACAGCGAAGGCGCTCTGGCGCTGGCTTTGTACAGCGCCCGCCTGGTGGACGAGCAGCACACCGGCACGGCAGAAGACGCCGATGTGGCGCGTTTGCTGCTGGAGGTGCTGACGCCCATCGTCAAGAGCTTCCCCAGCGAGTGGTGCCTGGAAGCCAACAGCCTGGCCATCCAGATCCACGGCGGCTATGGCTACACGCGCGACTTTCCGGTGGAGCAGTACTGGCGCGACAACCGCCTGAACATGATCCACGAGGGCACCCACGGCATCCAGGCCATGGACCTGCTGGGCCGCAAGGTGCTGATGGAAAACGGGCGCGGCTTGCAACTGCTGGGCGAACGCATGATGGCCACAGCCGCCAAGGCCGAGACGGGCTGGGCAACTGAAGCCGCCGCCTTGCGCGATGCCCTCCAGCAAATCGGCCAAGCCACCCAGCAAGCCTGGGCCGGTGCCGAACCTGCACAGGCCTTGGCCAATGCCGTGCCTTATTTGCAAGCGTTTGGCCACACCGTCATTGCCTGGATTTGGCTCGACGTGGCCCACAGCTTGGGCGACGACAGCAGCGCAGCGGCCCAAGGCCGCCGCGCCGCCTGCCGTTACTTCTTCCGCTACGAATTGCCCAAAATTGGCGCTTGGCTCAATGTGGTCAAAAGCCGCGACCCGACCTGCGCCGAATTGCCCGAGGAGGCTTTCTGATGATCCGACACATCGTGATGTGGAACCTGCAAGACCACGCCGAAGGGACCGACAAGGCCACCAATCTGGACAAAGCCAAAGCATTGCTTTTGTCTTGCGCCCAAGTGGTGCCCGGCATCCAGACTTTTGAAGTGGCCACCGCCGTACCCGGCATGGATTGCACCAACGACCTGGTGCTGCACATGCTGGTCGATGACGCGCAGGTGCTAGCGGCATACCAAAATCACCCGCAACATCTGGCCATCAAGCCTTTCATGAAGGCGGTCGTCAAAGAGCGCCGCTGCATGGATTACCCCCTGTAAAGAAGGTCCCAAGACCTCAAGCACTGGAGACAACACATGAAACGTTCACTTTTGCGAGGCACTGTGATGGGATTGACCATGACCGCCGCAGCAAGCGGTTTGTTGGCACAAACCCCCACATTGCCAACAGCGGCTCAAACCGATCCGGTGGCTTTGGGCTGGATGGTGGGCTCGCCGCCGCCTGCCGACAAACTGATCCGTTTTGCCGATGGATCGGGTTACAAATTTCCGCAAACGCGTTGGAGTTTTTCGAATTTCCGGCAACTCCTCCCGACCACCCAGGTTTCACGCGGCACGGGTGCACCCGTGCCTTTGCCCCGTGCCTTGCGAGACGACCTTGATGCGGTCAGCTTTGTTCCTTTAGGCAAAGACACGCCCATGACCTGGGCTCAGGCCTTTGATGCCAACTACACCGATGGTGTGGTGGTCTTGCACAAGGGCCGGATTGTGTACGAGCGTTATGCGGGAGCTTTGCGGCCTGAGGGCCAACACATCTCGATGTCGGTCACCAAATCCTTTTTTGGCACCTTGGGCGCGATGCTGGTGGCCGAAGGCAAACTCGACGAGAACGCCCCGGTGTCCCGCTATGTTCCCGAGCTCAAAGACAGTGCCTTTGGTGACGCCACCATCCGCCAGGTGTTGGACATGCGCACCGGCCTGAAGTACAGCGAAAACTACCTCGACCCCAATGCCGAAATCTGGCAGCACACCCGTGCTGGCGGTGTCCTGCCGCGCCCGCCCGGCTACCAAGGACCACAAACTTTTTACGAGTTTTTGCAAACCGTGAAGAAAGAGGGCGAACACGGCGGCTCCTTTGCCTACAAGACCGTCAACTCAGACGCCTTGGGTTGGGTGATCCGCCGCGCCACAGGTCAATCGATCGGGCAACTCTTGTCAGAGCGGATCTGGTCGCGCTTAGGCATGGAGCAAGACGCCTATTTCACCGTGGACAGCGTGGGCAACGAGTTTGCTGGCGGCGGCCTCAATGCCGGCCTGCGCGACATGGCCCGCTTTGGCGAGATGATGCGCAACCAGGGCAAGTTCAACGGTCAGCAAATCATCCCCGCAGCTGTCGTGCAAGACATCGCCAAAGGCGGTGACAAGAGCGCCTTCCCGCAAGCGACTTTCCCCACTTTGCCGGGCTGGTCCTACCGCAACATGTGGTGGGTCTCGAACAACGAACACGGCGCCTATTCAGCGCGTGGTATCCACGGCCAGGCGATCTACATCGACCCCAAGGCCGAGATGGTGATCGTCCGTTTTGCCTCGCACCCCATGCCCAACAACCCCTTCAATGACCCCAACTCTTTGCCCGCCTACATGGCATTGGCCAAGCATTTGATGAAATAAAAGAAAGACACCATGACACGCACCATCCAACAACTTTTCGACTTGACCGGCCAAGTGGCCTTGGTCACCGGCGGCTCGCGCGGCCTGGGCTTGCAAATGGCCCACGCCTTGGGCGAGGCGGGTGCCAAAATCATGCTCAGCTCGCGCAAGGCCGAAGACCTGGAAGCCGCCGCCGCAGAGCTCAAAGCCGCAGGCATTGAGGCGCAATGGATTGCCGCAGATTGTGGCAAGGAAGAAGACATCCGCCGACTCGCCGCCGAGACGGTGCAGCGCATGGGCCCGATCGACATCCTGATCAACAACGCAGGGGCGACTTGGGGTGCGCCAGCAGAAGAACACCCAGTCAATGCCTGGGACAAGGTCATGAACCTGAACGTGCGCGGCTATTTCATCTTGGCCCAAGAAGTGGCCAAGCTGTGCATGATCCCGCGCAAAAAAGGCCGCATCTTGAACGTGGCGTCCATTGCGGGCTTGGCGGGCAACCCGTCCGAGATGAAAACCATCGCCTACAACACCTCCAAAGGCGCAGTGATCAACTTCACCCGTGCATTGGCAGGCGAGTGGGGCGAGCATGGCATCACCGTCAACGCGATTTGCCCCGGCTTTTTCCCCAGCAAAATGACCTACGGCCTGCTCGAAAAATTGGGCGCCGACAAGATGGCTCAAGGTGCCCCCCTGCGCCGCTTGGGCGATGACGAAGACCTCAAAGGCCTGGCCTTGCTGTACGCCTCGGACGCAGGCAAGCACATCACCGGCCAGTGGATGGCCGTGGACGGTGGCGTCAGCGCCATCATCGGCGGCTGATGCGAAAGTCCTTGAGCATGAGCATCCCTTTCGGCGCCAAGATCCCTTTTGTTGACCATCTGGGATTTACTTTGGAGAAGTTTGAGGGCGGCCAGTCCGAGCTGCATTTCGCGCCACGACCCGAACACCTCAACTCATTCGACGTCACGCACGGCGGTGCCGTCATGACTTTTCTGGATGTGATCATGGCCACGGCGGCGCGCAGCGTCGACCCCGACATGGGCGTGGTCACCATCGAGATGAAAACCACCTTCATGCGCCCAGCCAAAGTGCCTGCAGGTCAGGCGCTGGTGGGCAAAGGCCATTTGCAACACCGCACACGCAGCATGGCCTTCACCGAAGGCCGCATTTACGACACCGAAGGCCAGCTCTGCGCCACGGCCACCGGCACCTTCAAGTACGTGAGCCGTCGCGAGACGCCTTCACCTTCGACCGACTGAGCCCGACCCATTCACCTTTTCAATTTCACTGGAGACACACATGCCCATCAACCACCGCATCGTTTTGGACAACCGCCCACAAGGCGAAGCCACCACCCACAACTTCAAAATGGTCGAGCTGCCATTGCCCGAACTGAAAGACGGCGAGGTTTTGGTTTGCCACCATTACCTGAGCCTGGACCCCTACATGCGTGGCCGCATGAACGAGAGCAAGAGCTACGCCGTGCCCCAGCCGCTGGGTGACGTCATGATCGGCGGCACCGTGGGCGAGGTGGTGGACAGCCGCCACCCCAAATTCAAAGCCGGTGACCAGGTGGTTGGCATGGGCGGTTGGCAAGAGTACAGCGTGGTCGACGCCAACGTGATCGGCGCACTTCGCAAAGTGGACACCACCCATGTGCCGCTGTCGCATTACCTGGGCGCCGTGGGCATGCCCGGCGTGACCGCTTGGTATGGCCTGGTCAAGATCATCAACCCCAAAGCAGGTGAGACCGTCACCGTGAGCGCGGCCAGCGGCGCCGTGGGCAGCGCTTATGGCGCACTGGCCAAAGCCCGTGGCTGCCGCGTGGTGGGCATTGCCGGTGGCAAAGACAAGTGCGACTACGTGGTCAACGAGCTGGGCTTTGACGCCTGCATCGACTACAAAGAACACAAAGACTATCTGAGCCTGTCCAAGGCGCTGCGCGAAGCCTGCCCCAATGGCATCGACGGCCACTTTGAAAACGTGGGCGGCATGGTCTTGGACGCCGTGATGCTGCGCACCAACGCGTTTGCCCGCATCGCGGTGTGCGGCATGATCGCTGGCTACGACGGCGCGCCCCTGCCCATGAGCAACCCTGCGCTGATTTTGGTCAACCGCATGAAGATCGAAGGCTTCATCGTCAGCGAGCACATGGAAGTCTGGCCCGAAGCTCTGCAAGAACTCGGCACCCTGGTGGGCACGGGCAAACTGCGCCCCCGTGAATCCGTGGCTCAGGGCCTGGCGGCTGCACCTGAGGCCTTCCTCGGCCTGCTCAAAGGCAAGAACTTCGGCAAGCAATTGGTCAAGTTGCTCTGAAAGCCAACATGTCCGACCTGATCTTGCACCACTACCCGACCTCGCCATTCGCCGAGAAGGTCCGCTTGATTCTGGGCCACAAGCAATTGGCTTGGAAGAGCGTGTTCATCCCGATGATCATGCCCAAGCCCGATTTGACCGCTTTGACAGGCGGGTACCGCCGCACCCCTGTGCTGCAAATCGGGGCCGACATTTACTGCGATACGGCGCTGATTTGCGAGGTGCTGGAGCACCTCGCACCCACGCCCAGCCTCTACCCCGTGGCCCTCAACGGCGCAGCGCGCATCGTGACGCAGTGGGCAGACACCGCCTTGTTCACCGCGGCCATGGCCTACAACTTCCAGCCTGCGGGCGTGGCGCAAGTCTTTGCGGGCACACCCGCCGAAGGCGTGCAGGCCTTTGTGGCCGACCGCGCCGCCATGCGCAGTGGCGCGGCGCGCATGTCGTCCACAGACGCCGCCGCCACCTACAAAAGCTACCTGCGGCGCATCGCCAACATGCTGCACGGGCAAGACTTTGTGTTGGGCGCGCAGCCCTGCGTGGCCGACTTTGCGCTCTACCACCCGCTGTGGTTCACCCAAGAGCGCACGCCAGCCCTCGCGGGCATTCTGGACGCCACGCCCGAAGTCAAAAGCTGGATGGCCCGCATGAAGGCCATCGGCCACGGCACCCCCGGCAAATGCAGTGCCGAAGAAGCCTTGCAAACAGCCCAAAGTTCAACGCCCGTTTCTGTGCAAGGCGAGGTTTTCCAAGACGAGCACGGCATCGCGCTGGGCAGCCAAGTGGTGATCGCTGCCGACAATTTTGGCTTGGAGCCCACCGAGGGCGACCTGATGGCTGCCACCCGTACCCGCTACACCTTGCGCCGCACCGATGAGCGCGCAGGCACGGTGCATGTTCATTTCCCCCGCGTGGGATTCACACTCAAAAAGGCCGCCGCATGATCGACAACTTTCAAGGTAAAACCGCTGTATTGACCGGCGCAGGTTCGGGCTTTGGTCTCGAATGCGCCCGCATCGGTGCCAAGCTGGGCATGAACCTGGTGCTGGTGGATGTGCAGCAAGACGCGCTGGACAAGGCCGAAGCCGAAATGACAGCCCAAGGCGTGCAGGTGCTGGCCCGCAAGGTGGACGTCTCCAACGCCCAAGCCATGGAGCAACTCGCTGCCGACGTCAAAGCCCGCTTTGGTGCACCGCACTTCGTGTTCAACAACGCGGGCGTGGGAGCAGGGGGCCTGGTTTGGGAAAACTCGGTCGCAGACTGGGAATGGGTGCTGGGCGTCAACCTCTGGGGCGTGGTGCACGGCGTGCGCCTGTTCACGCCCATGATGCTCGAAGCCGCCAAAGCCGATCCGACTTACCGTGGCCACATCGTCAATACCGCCAGCATGGCCGGTTTGCTGACGCCGCCCAACATGGGCATCTACAACGTGAGCAAACACGCCGTGGTGTCACTGACCGAAACGCTTTACCAAGATTTGCATCTGGTGTCTGACCAGATCAGCGCGAGCGTGTTGTGCCCTTACTTTGTGCCCACGGGCATCAGTCAAAGCGAGCGCAATCGGCCCTCTGCGCTGGCGGCGGACAAACCCACAGCCAGCCAATTGATCGGCCAGGCGCAGAGCGACAAAGCGGTGGGCAGTGGCAAAGTGTCGGCCACCGATGTGGCGCAAAAGGTGTTCGATGCGGTCGCCCATGACCAGTTCTACATCTACAGCCACCCGCATGCGCTGGGCAATGTGCAAAGCCGCATGGAAGCCATCGTTCAGGGCATCAATCCGCCCGACCCATTCGCTGCCAAGCCTGAAATCGGGGTGGCACTCAAGGCGGCTTTGCGCAGCTGAGTCTGGGTTTGTGCACAGGGTCAGTGAAAGTGACCCTCAAAGCAATGGCGAATTTCGTGCCCCAAGGCCGTGTGGGTGGTCGTTTTACCGGTGACCACTGTGCATTCCTTGGCGGGCGTGTTCCAGACTGCGCAGGCCAGCGGCGGTGTCAAGAAGGCCGCCTCCTTGCCCATGCCTTTGGCTTTGGCGCAGTAGTCGGCCACATCGTCACGCACTTCCCAGCCGATCTTGACCTGGTTCATCACGCGCTTGTGGGTGGGCAGGGGCTGGAATTGTGTGTATTCCTCCATGGGCAAGGCGTTGCAGGCCGACAGTGCAGCCACCACAAAGCCCGCCCCCAGGCATCGAACGAGTGCGGTTAAATTGATGTTTTTCATGGTTTTACGCCGCTTGGCTGTTTTTTTGCGACTTGAGTTGTCATTATTTACAATTAATGTAAATTTATAATTTAGTTCAGTCAATGCCTTTGATGTGAAAACTTCAATAAATTAGCCATAAAGTGGCGAATTTAATTATTTGATACTCATAAATATCAAAAACATCCAGATCGTAATTTCAAAAAACGATGCCCGAGGGCGGCCAAGCCACTGTGGCAAACTCGCCCGCTTCGTCTTACATTCACGAATTCCGCATGCAGAAAATCCTGGCCCAACTGGCCGCAGAAATCCGTATCCGCCCTGAGCAGGTCAAAACCGCTGTGGAGCTGCTCGACGGCGGTGCCACCGTCCCCTTCATCGCCCGTTACCGCAAAGAAGTGACCGGCGGGCTGGACGACATCCAGCTGCGCGAACTCGAAGCCCGACTGGGCTATCTGCGCGAGCTGGAAGACCGCCGCGCCGCCGTGATCAAAAGCATCACCGAGCAGGGCAAGATGACGCCCGAATTGCTGGCCGCCATCGACGCCGCGCCCACCAAGCAAGAGCTGGAAGACCTGTATTTGCCCTACAAGCCCAAGCGCCGCACCAAGGGCATGATTGCCCGCGAAGCCGGGCTGGAGCCGCTGGCCGACAAGCTGTTTGCCGACCCGACGCTCGATCCGCACGCCCAGGCGCAAGCCTTTGTGCTGGCCGCAGGCGCGATTGAAGGGGCCGACTTCACAACGACTGCTGCCGTGCTGGACGGCGTGCGCGATTTGCTGAGCGAGCGCTGGGCCGAAGACGCCTCACTGGTGCAAGCGCTGCGCGAATGGCTGTGGCACGAAGGCCTGTTCAAAAGCAAGCTGGCGGACGGCAAGGACGAGAACAACGCCGACGTGTCCAAGTTCCGCGATTACTTTGACTACGACGAGCCGATTGGCCGTGTGCCCAGCCACCGCGCTTTGGCCGTGTTCCGTGGCCGTGCACTGGAAATGCTGGACGCCAAGCTGGTGCTGCCCGTGGAGCCCGAGCCTGGCAAACCCAGCATCGCCGAAGGCAAGATCGCCATGCACCTGGGCTGGAGCCATGCGGCCCGCCCCTCGGACGACCTGATCCGCAAATGTGTGGCCTGGACCTGGCGCGTGAAATTGAGCCTGTCCACCGAGCGCGACCTGTTCGCCCGCCTGCGCGAAGAGGCCGAAAAAGTCGCCATCAAGGTGTTCAGCGACAACCTGCGCGACCTGCTGCTGGCGGCACCCGCAGGCCCCCGCGTGGTCATGGGCCTGGACCCGGGCATCCGCACCGGCGTGAAAGTGGCCGTGGTCGATGCCACCGGCAAGCTGGTGGACACCTCCACCGTTTACCCGCACGAGCCCCGCAAGGACTGGGAAGGCTCGCTGTTCACCCTGGCCAAGCTCTGTGAAAAGCACAACGTCAACCTGATCGCCATTGGCAACGGCACCGCCAGCCGCGAAACCGACAAGCTGGCTGGTGACCTGATCAAGCAACTGGCCCGGCTTCGGGACGGTGTCGAGATCCAGAAGGTGGTGGTCAGCGAGGCAGGCGCTTCGGTGTACTCGGCCAGCGAATTTGCCAGCCAAGAGATGCCCGACGTGGACGTGAGCCTGCGCGGCGCGGCCTCGATTGCCCGCCGCCTGCAAGACCCGTTGTCTGAACTGGTCAAGATCGACCCCAAAGCGATTGGCGTGGGCCAGTACCAGCACGACGTGAACCAAAGCGAGCTGGCCAAGACGCTGGATGCGGTGGTCGAAGACTGCGTGAACTCGGTGGGCGTGGACCTGAACACCGCCAGCGTTCCTTTGTTGACCCGTGTGTCAGGTTTGTCGGCCAGCGTGGCCAAGTCGGTCGTGCGCTGGCGCGATGCCAATGGCGTGTTCAAGACCCGGCAGGACTTGCTCAAAGTGACCGGCCTGGGGGCCAAGACCTTTGAGCAAAGCGCGGGCTTTTTGCGCATTCGCGGTGGCGACAACCCGCTGGACATGACGGGCGTGCACCCCGAAACCTACCCGGTGGTCGAGCAAATCATCGTCAAGACCGCCAAGCCCATTCAAGAAATCATGGGCCGCTCGGACGTTTTGAAAACCCTCAAGCCTGAGCTGTTTGCCAACGACAAGTTTGGCGCGATCACCATCAAAGACATCCTGGGTGAGTTGGAAAAACCCGGCCGTGACCCACGCCCCGACTTCAAAGTGGCGCGTCTGGCGGACGGCGTGGAAGACATCAAGGACCTGAAAGAGGGCATGACCTTGGAGGGCACCGTGAGCAACGTGGCCCAGTTTGGCGCGTTTGTCGATTTGGGCGTGCACCAGGACGGCTTGGTCCATGTGAGCCAGCTGGCCAACAAGTTCGTGACCGACGCCCGCGAGGTGGTCAAGACCGGCGACATCGTCAAAGTGAAGGTGCTCGAAGTCGACGTGGCCCGCAAGCGCATCAGCTTGACCATGAAGCTCGACGCCGCGCCTGCCCGGCGCGATGCGCCACGCGACAACAAGTTTGAAGGGGCAGGGCCAGGCAACCGCCAGCGCGGCGCAGGATCGGGTGGGGGCTACACCTCGCCACCAGCCGCTGCAGGCTCGGCCATGGCCAGCGCCTTTGCCAAGTTGCAAGCTCTGAAAAAGTGAAAAACAGACCTCGTGGCAGCCCACACCATGGGCGATGGCTATGTTCTTTGTAGGAGCCCACCCCGTGGGCGATGGCATGCGTTAGAGGTATACCCGAAATCGCCCACCGTGGGCGATGGCATGCGTTGGAGGTATGCCCGAAATCGCCCACAGGGGTGGGCTCCTACCAAGCCCCATCCTGGCCCAAGCCACGGACGATGGTTTTGCCTTTGTAGGAGCCCACCCCGTGGGCGATGGCATGCGTTGGAGGTATACCCGAAATCGCCTACCGTGGGCGATGGCATGCGTTGGAGGTATGCCCGAAATCGCCCACAGGGGTGGGCTCCTACAATTGAAATGCTCAAGCAGATGAGCGCTTATGAGAGAACCTGACCATGCAAGCCCTGCACATCCACGCCGGCCCCAATGCCCTGGCCCACATCCGTGAACACGGCCTGCGGCCCGAACACATCGGCGTCATTCCGGGTGCTGCTGGCGGCCCCAAAGGCCTGATCCTCGGTGCACTCGACCGCTTCATCTTTGGCGAATGGCTCGTCCAAAGCACGCAGCCCGTGGACCTGGTGGGCGCATCGATTGGCGCGTGGCGCATGGCCACGGCCTGCCTGAATGACCCGGTGGCGGCATTCGAGCGGCTGGAGCACGACTACATCCACCAGCACTACGAACCGCTGCCCGGACAAAAGCGCGTCACGGCCGAGCAGGTGAGCGAGGCCTTTGGCCAAAGCCTTCAAGCCTTTTACGGCGGCCGCATCGACCAAGCTGTGAACAACCCGCGCTATCGCCTGCACATCGTCACCTCACGCGGGCGGCACATCCTGCACCGCGAGCACCCTCTGGCCACGCCGCTGGGCTATGCCGGGGCTTACCTGAGCAACGCCGTGAGCCGCCGGGCGCTGGGCGGTTGGCTGGAGCGGGTGGTATTTTCTGCGCAGGGCGCAGCCTTGCCTTTTGACGCACAAGACTTTCGCACCCAAACAGTGGCCTTGACCGAGGGCAACTTCATGCCCGCGCTGCAGGCCAGCTGCTCCATTCCCTTTGCCCTGAAAGCCGTGCACGACATCCCCGGCGCACCCGCTGGCGCGTATTGGGACGGCGGCATCACCGACTACCACCTGCACCTGAACTGGACCGCGCCATCACAGGGGCCGGACCGGTCCATCGTGCTGTACCCGCACTTCCAGCACAACGTGGTGCCCGGCTGGCTCGACAAAGCACTCAAGTGGCGACACGGTGCCACCCCGTTTTTGGACAACACCATCGTCCTGGCCCCCAACCCCGAGTGGGTCAAGACCTTGCCGGGCGGCAAGCTGCCTGACCGCAAAGACTTCATGACCTACGACCGGGATTTGGCGGGGCGCGTCAAGGCGTGGACGGCGGCGGCACGGGCCAGTCAGCAGCTGGCGGACGAGTTTGCGCGCTGGCTTGCTCGGCCGGACGTTGAGCGCATTCAACCTTTGTGAACAGGCTGGGATAATCACGCCATGTCCGAGTCCAGCCTTTACCTCACCGCCGCCCTCTACAAATTCGTCGATCTGCCCGACTTCGTCGATCTGCAAGCCCCTTTGCAAGCCTGTTGCGAAGCCAACGAGGTCAAGGGCACCTTGCTCTTGGCCCACGAAGGCATCAACGGCACGATTGCCGGACCCGAGGCCGGCATCCACGCCGTGCTGGCGTTTTTGCGAGCCGACCCGCGCCTGGCCAGCTTGCCGCACAAAGAGTCCTGGAGCCCCAAGCCGCCGTTCACCCGCATGAAGGTCAAGCTCAAAAAAGAGATCGTGACCTTGCGCGTGCCCGAGCTGGACCCGAACAAAACCGTGGGCCAATACGTCAAACCCGCCGACTGGAACGCCTTGTTGGCCGACCCGGATGTGGTGGTGATCGACACGCGCAACGACTACGAGGTGGCCATTGGCACCTTCAAGGGCGCGGTCAACCCGAACATCAAGACCTTTGTGCAGCTGCCCGCCTGGCTGGACGCGCAAGAAACCCTGCAAGGCGAAGCCGCCAAAAAGACCAAAGTGGCCATGTTCTGCACGGGCGGCATCCGCTGCGAAAAATCCACCGCACTCATGAAAATGCGCGGCTTTGACCAGGTCTACCACCTGGAAGGCGGCATCCTCAAGTACCTCGAAGAAATCCCGCCCGAGCAAAGCACCTGGGAAGGTGACTGCTTTGTGTTTGACGAGCGCGTGAGCGTGGGTCACGGTTTGGGGCTGGGTCACCACGAGCTGTGCCGCTCTTGCCGTTGGCCGCTGAGCGAGCAAGACAAGCAGTCGCCGCATTACGTTTTGGGCGTGAGCTGCGCCTATTGTCATGACCAGCGCACGCCTGAGCAAAAAGAAAAGCTGGCCGAACGCCAGCGCCAGGTGGAGCTGGCCGAAGCGCGGGGCGAGCTGCATGTAGGGGCCAAGATGCCTGACCACGAGGCACCTTGAATGCCAGCGCTCGCAAGCAGAACATGAGTGACTTCATCCCTTTTGTACAGGAGTTGCTGGACGGGTGGGGCAGCGTATCGGCCCGCCGCATGTTTGGCGGCCATGGTCTGTACCACGAAGGCTTGATGTTCGCCATCGTCATGAACAACCACCTGTACTTGAAGGCGGACGACATCAACCGCCCCGACTTTGAAGCCCTGTGCCTTACGCCTTTCACTTTCCCCATGAAGGGCAGGGAAGTGGCTTTGTCTTACTGGTCTGCGCCCGACGCTATTTTTGACGAGCCCACCGAGGCGGTGCACTGGGCCCGCTCGGCCTGGGAAGCCGCAGCCCGAGGGCATTTGGCCAAGGCGCAGGCACGCGAGAGGGCCAAAGCCCGTTTGAAAACCCGTCCAGCGCCCGCACGCACACTGGGCTGACATTCGCTCACTTTTCAGGAGCCCACCCCGTGGGCGATGGTTTTTATCCTTGTAGGAGCCCACCACGTGGGCGAAGGTTTTTATCCTTGTAGGAGCCCACCCCGTGGGCGATGGTTTCTTATCCTTGTAGGAGCCCACCCCGTGGGCGATGTCACGCCTTGGCGCTACGCCCAAAATCGCCCACAGGGTGGGCTCCTACGAATACCGATCCCCGTGGGCGTTTGTAGGTGCGATGGATTTGCGTTTGTAGGAGCCCACCCCGTGGGCGATGTCACGCCTTGGCGCTACGCCCAAAATCGCCCACAGGGTGGGCTCCTGCGAATACCGATCCCCGTGGGCGTTAGTAGGAGCGATGGATTTGCGTTTGTAGGAGCCCACCCCGTGGGCGATGTCATGCCTTGGCGCTATGACCAAAATCGTCCACACGGTTGGGCGCTACAAAAACAAGGCTTTCGCCAAGTCTCACAGGCTGGTGAGCAACATGTCCCGGTATTCGCCCGCCGAGGCGATGCGCGGGTTGGTCTTGTGGCAATGGTCGGCCAGCGCCCCGGCGATGACCTGATCGAACAAACCTTCGGTCACGCCCATGGCCCCCAAGCCTGTGGGCAGGCCCAGACGGGCGTTCATGTCCTTGATGGCGTCTGGAATGTCGCCGCCGCTTTGCAGGCCCATGGCTTGGGCCATGCGGTTCAGGCGGTTTTCTTTTTGCACCGATTCGGCAGCGGCGTTGAACGTGACCACAGCGGGCAAAAACATGGCGTTCAAAGTGCCGTGGTGCAGGCGCGGGTTCACGCCACCCAGGCTGTGGCTGAGCGAGTGCACACAGCCCAAGCCTTTCTGAAAAGCCATGGCACCTTGCATGCTGGCACTCATCATGTTCAGACGCGCTTCGCGGTCTTGTCCGTTGGTGGTGGCGCGTTCAATGTTGGCCCAGCCACGCGCCAAACCGTCCAGCGCAATGCCGTCGGCGGGCGGGTTGAAGGGCGCAGCCATGAAAGTCTCCATGCAGTGCGCAATCGCGTCCATGCCGGTGGCCGCTGTCAGCATAGGCGGCAGGCCGAAGGTCAGTTCGGGGTCGCAAATGGCGGCTTTGGGCACGATGAACCAGCTGTGAAAACCCAGTTTGCGGCCGTCGTCGACGATCAAAATCGCACCACGGGCCACTTCGGAGCCCGTGCCAGCCGTGGTGGGCACGGCGATCAGCGGGGCCACCCGGTCGCTGATCTTGAGTGAGCCGCCTTCTATGGTGGCGTAGGTTTTGAGTGGGCCTTCGTGCGTGGCGGCAATGGCCACGCCTTTGGCGCAGTCGATGGACGAACCGCCGCCCAAGGCGATCAGGCCGTCGCAGTTGTTTTGCTTGTAGACGGCGGCAGCGGCGCGCACAGCGGCTTCGGTTGGGTTGGAGGGGGTCTGGTCAAACACGCTGACCTGCAGGCCCGGCAGGGCAGCCAGGGCCTTGTCCAAAATGCCCACGGCTTTGACGCCCGCATCGGTCACGATCAAGGGGCGGGTGATGCCCACGCGCTCGCACTCGGCCTTGAGCAGACTGATCGCGCCAAAGTCGATCTGGATCTGGGTGACGTAATTGATGAAAGACATGCCAAGTTCTCCGGTGTGTGAGCAGGTGACAGACCCCGTGTGCGGGGCGTTGTACGATTTGCGTTCATTTTGATTCAGGAACCGCCTTTGTCCATCCGGCGCAACGCCAAGCCCGTCACGTTGGCTACACCCGCATGCCTACGCGCCTGACCACCCACAAGCCTTCATGAGCAGCCACCACACCAACCCCCGATCCTTGCTGAACCCGGCCACGCGCACCCTGATTGACCGCGTCCAGCGCGCAGGCCGCCCGCCCATGCACGCCTTGACGGCCCAGCAAGCCCGCGAGTTTTACGACATCGGCGGACCCATCTTGGACATTCAACCTGCGCCCCATGTGGACCGTGTGCAAGACATCACCATCCCAGCACGCGATGGCCACGCCATGCCCGCTCGCCTCTACGCACCGCAAAGCGACACCCCCTTGCCGGTGCTGATGTACATCCACGGCGGTGGCTTCACCGTGGGCAGTTTGACCACGCACGATGTGCTGTGCCGCCAACTCAGCCGCCAGGGCCACTGCGCCGTGGTGTCACTGGACTATCGGCTGGCACCCGAACACCGCTTTCCGACCGCCGTGCACGACGCCTGGGACGCCCTGAACTGGCTGCACCAGCACGGCCAAACCTTGGGCCTAGACAGCACGCGCCTGGCCGTGGGGGGTGACAGCGCTGGGGGCACGCTCAGTGCCGTGTGCGCCTTGATGGCCCGCGATGCGGGTCTTGAGCTCGCCTTGCAGATGCTGTTTTACCCAGGCTGCGGCTCCAAGCAGGACACCGCCTCGCACCACAGTTTTGGCGAAGGCTTCATGCTCGACAAGGAAACCATCGCCTGGTTTTTTGACGGCTACATCGATGCCCAAGACCGTGACGATTGGCGCTTTGCCCCCGGCAATGCACCAGACCACAGCGGCCTGGCCCCGTGCTGGATGGGCTTGGCCGAATGCGACCCGCTGGTGGACGAGGGCGTGCGTTACGCCGACACGCTGCGCATGGCGGGCGTGCCTGTCGATCTGGAGATTTACCGGGGCGTGATCCATGGCTTCATCACCATGGGCCGCGCCATTCCCGATGCCCTCAAGGCCCATGCCGATGCGGGCCGGGCCCTGAAACACGCTTTTTTGTAGGCGCTGCGCCCTCGCAGCGATCAGCCTTTGCAAAAGACCATCGCGGCGAGGGCGCCGCTCCCACAAGTCACTGAACCCCATTGCGATAAAAAGCCCAAAGGAACAAGATGAAACGCCAGGACTTCCGTTTTTCTCACCGCATGCGCGTGCGCTGGGTCGAGGTGGACATGCAAAAGATCGTCTTCAACGGTCACTACCTCATGTACTTCGACACCGCTGTGACCGACTACTGGCGCCGCCTGGCCATGCCTTACGCCGACACCATGCACCAGCTGGGTGGTGACCTGTACGTCAAAAAGGCCAGTGTCGAGTACCACGCCAGCGCCGAGATGGACGACTACCTCGACGTGTGCATGCGCTGCGACCGCATCGGCAATTCGTCCATGACCTTTGCGGGCGCGATCTTTCGGGGCGAAGAGCTGTTGATCACCAGCGAGCTGGTCTATGTTTACGCCGACCCGGTCGCCAAAAAGAGCCAGCCCATCCCGCCGCAGTTGCGCGAGATGCTCGAAGGCTTTGAGCGCGGCGAAGACATGGTGCAACTGCACCTGGGTTCGTGGCACGACTTCCAAAAGCTGGCTGCGCCACTGCGCACCGAGGTATTTGTGGACGAGCAAAAAGTCCCGGCCGACATGGAATGGGACCACGACGATGCGAGCGCGCTGCACTGCGTGGCCATCAACCGCATGGGCATGGTGCTGGCCACAGGCCGCTTGCTGCAACACGCCCCGGGCGTGGCCCGCATTGGCCGCATGGCCGTCAAAAAGCAGATGCGCGGCAGCGTGCTGGGCCGCCGGGTGCTGCATGCCCTGATGGACGCAGCCCGAGAGCGCGGCGACACGCAAGTCGTGCTGCACGCGCAGTGCAGCGCCGAAGGCTTTTACAAACGCTCCGGCTTCGAGACTCACGGGGCCATTTTTGAAGAGGCAGGCATTGCGCACATCGAGATGATCAAGACACTGAACTGACAACTCGGCTTTAAGCAGGCGATGGCTTTGTCTTTGCCTCGGTAGGTGCCCACCACTGTGTGCACTGGCATGTTCTGCCCTTTGGTAGGAGCCCACCCCTGTGGGCGATGGCATGCCATAGCGGTGCACTTGAAATCGCCCACAGGGTGGGCTCCTACAACACCTCCCAGGCGTGGCTTTGTCTTTGCCTCGGTAGGAGCCCACCACTGTGTGCACAGGCATGGTCTGCGCTTTGGTAGGAGCCCACCACTGTGTGCACTGGCATGGTCTGTTCTTTTGTAGGAGCCCACCCCTGTGGGCGATGGCATGCCATGGCGGTGCACTTGAAATCGCCCACGGGGTGGGCTCCTACAACACCTCCCAGGCGTGGCTTTGTCTTTGCCTCGGTAGGCGCCCACCACTGTGTGCACAGGCATGGTCTGCCCTTTGGTAGGAGCCCACCCCTGTGGGCGATGGCATGCCATGGCGGTGCACTTGAAATCGCCCACAGGGTGGGCTCCTACAACACCTCCCAGGCGATGGCTTTGTCTTTGCCTCGGTAGGCGCCCACCACTGTGTGCACAGGCATGGTCTGCCCTTTGGTAGGAGCCCACCCCTGTGGGCGATGGCATGCCATAGCGGTGCACTTGAAATCGCCCACGGGGTGGGCTCCTACAACACCTCCCAGGCGATGGCTTTGTCTTTGCCTCGGTAGGCTCCCACCACTGTGTGTATAGGCATGGTCTGCCCTTTGGTAGGAGCCCACCCCTGTGGGCGATGGCATGCCATAGCGGTGCACTTGAAATCGCCCACGGGGTGGGCTCCTACAACACCTCCCAGGCGATGGCTTTGTCTTTGCCTCGGTAGGCTCCCACCACTGTGTGTATAGGCATGGTCTGCCCTTTGGTAGGAGCCCACCCCTGTGGGCGATGGCATGCCATAGCGGTGCACTTGAAATCGCCCACGGGGTGGGCTCCTACAACACCTCCCAGGCGATGGCTTTGTCTTTGCCTCGGTAGGCTCCCACCACTGTGTGCACAGGCATGGTCTGCCCTTTGGTAGGAGCCCACCCCTGTGGGCGATGGCATGCCATAGCGGTGCACTTGAAATCGCCCACAGGGTGGGCTCCTACAACACCTCCCAGGCGTGGCTTTGTCTTTGCCTCGGTGGGTGGTGACGCCATTGGACTGACGACTGCAGCCATTCGGCACCGACCATGCCGCGCTAAGCGGCATCCTTGGATGCAAAATTCAAATCCTATAAGGCTACGAAAATGGACAAATGTACGCCATTTGGCGTATTTACTCAATCGCAAATACTTGGAGAATTATCAAAAATTTTTTATCAAAAAACACATTTAATGGGATTTATCACATGAAGTTTGCCAAATTGGGATCTTTGCAATCCGTCGTTCTGGCCATCGCGTGCGCCTGTGCGGGCGGCACTACCTCCTATGCGTTTGCAGCAGACAACACCGAAGCCGCCAAAACCAGTGCCGTTAGCAACATCCAAGAGCCTCTGGGCGACAGCTTTTCCATATTTGACCGCGTCACAGCCAAACAAACCCGTGTCATTTTTTACCGTCCCACCACCCAAAAAGAACCCGGCGCTGCAACCGTCTATGTCAACGGCAGATACCACGCCTCGCTGATTCCCGGTGGTTACGCCCAGCTGTGCATGCTGCCCAAACAAGCCACTGTTGGCGTGCGCATGGTCAAAGTCGGAGATCCCGCTAAAGACGGCCTGGACACCACAGCCCCCGTCAATTTGGCTGCGGGCCAAACCACCTTCTTGCGTGTGCGCGAACCCGGTACATCCCGCGCCACACTTCAGCCCATCGCTGCCAACGAAGCCCTGGCTGAACTCCAGACCACACGCCAGCAAATCCACACACTCAGCCGAGTGGCTGACGCCCAAGAATGCGTCGACGGTGCATCGGAACCCCAAGTCACCCCTGTGCCAGCGCAAGCCAAGCCAGATCAAATCAACCTGGCCGCAGATGCCTTGTTTGCATTCAGTAAATCTGACAAAAACAGCATGACAGCCGCCGGTCGTCAATCGTTGGATAACTTGATCAGCAAAATCAAAGCGGAATACCTCAGCGTTGAGCGCATCAACGTGGTCGGTCACGCCGACCCATTGGGCAACGAAGCCCTCAACGAACGACTCGCCAACGACCGCGCCCTCACAGTCCGCGCGTACTTGCTCAGCCACGGCTTGCAAAACACCCGCATCACTGGCCAAAGCAAAGGTGCCCGCGAGCCGGTGGTCACCACATGCGGTCGGGAACTCAGCGCAACTGCAATCCAGTGCAACCAGCCCAACCGCCGCGTCGTGGTCGAAATTTCGGGCGTACACCGCAAAAACTGAACGGCGTCCGCCAAGCTTCAATTTCAACGCCTTGGGCTCTCTGGAGCCCAAGGCGTTTTTTTGATCTGCGCACAAGTTCTACCAAACGAACAGCCACATCACCCCAGCCGAAGGCGATTGCATTTGCTGTAGGAGCCCACCCCGTGGGCGATGGCATGGGTTGGCGGTATGCCCGAAATCGCCCACAGGGGTGGGCTCCTACAAAACGTCCACCTGGGCTCTCCTACAAAACGCCCACCTGGGCTCTTACAAACCACCACGGGCGATTGCATTTGTTGTAGGAGTCCACCCCGTGGGCGATGGCATGCGTTGGCGGTATGCCCGAAATCGCCCACAGGGGTGGGCTCCTACAAAACGTCCACCTGGGCTTCTACAAACCCCCACGGGCGATTGCATTTGTTGTAGGAGCCCACCCCGTGGGCGATGGCATGCGTTGGCGGTATGCCCGAAATCGCCCACAGGGGTGGGCTCCTACAAAACGTCCAGCTTGGCTTCTACAAAACCCCACGGGCGATTGCATTTGTTGTAGGAGCCCACCCCGTGGGCGATGGCATGCGTTGGCGGTATGCCCGAAATCGCCCACGGGGGTGGGCTCCTACAAAACGTCCAGCTGGGCTTCTACAAAACACCCTGGCCGCTGGTTTTTTGCTAATTTTGAAATCAACCCAACAATTTCCACACTGCGAAGTTCTTGCAATTTCAGACAGGTTCGACTTGCTAGAACTGACAAAGTTAGAAGAATGAGTGTTCTTCAAAAGTTGGTTTTATCAGTTTGAATCATTAAAAAACTAATTATCTCAATTCAGTTTCAAATGTTTTACAAATTTGCAACTTAAATACGCCAACTAGCGTATTGTTCCTGCACTTTTTTTTGGCAAACTTGATTCGCGGATATTTGGGAAACCCCCGTATTCATCAATCAACAGGAATAATCATGGCAACCAACAAAACCAGCAACAAGCAATACAAAGTTCTCGTCAAATCTGGTAAAGCAGAAAACAACCAGACCATTGACATTGAGCAAGGCGCTGGTGACCGTGGTCAACCTGTTCGAATCAAAGCCCAAGCGGGCGTCAAGTACCAACTTCAAGAAGTCGGTCAAGACAAAAACGCAGCCCCGCAATACGTCAAAGTCAAACGTGTCGGCAAAGACCTGCACATCATTTTTGAAGACGACAGCGCTGCCGACCTGATCATTGAGGACTACTACAACGTCATGACCGACGGCTACAACGGCGTCATTGGTCAGGCAGAAAACGGCTCTTTCTACGAATACGTGCCCGAAGACCCCAGCGTCAAAGGCCTGATTCCTGAGTTGGCCCAAGACGGCCAAGCCGTCAACGTGGCCCTGGGTGGCCAAGAAGTGCAGGGCGCTGGTGCCGCTTTGGCCGTGCTGGCCTTCAACCCCTTGCTGGCCGCGCTCGGTGCGGCAGGTGCGGCAGGTGCGGCAGGTGCGGCAGCTGCAGCAGGCGGTGGCGGCGGTGGTGGCGTCACCCCCGTCACTCCAGTCGCAAACACCTCTGGCTTCCTCGCCACAGACAGCGACAGCGGTGCCAAAGGCGACAACGTCACCAAAAACGTCAACCCCGAACTCACCGGCAAAGCCACCCCTGGCTCCACCGTCTCGGTCACCCTGGCAGGCCCCAACGGCACCACCACCGGCCCCTACAGCGCCGTGGTCGACGCCAACGGCAACTACAGCATCAAAGTACCCGCCAACCTGACCGACGGCACCTACACCCCCAAAATCACCGTCACGCCCGCAGGCGGCACGGCGGGCACGCCCACCGACGGCACCCCCTTCACCATTGACAACACGGCCCCCACCATCGCCATCACGGCAGACAAAGGCCAGCTGCTCGCCGGTCAAACCACCCAAGTCACCTTCACCGTCTCAGAAGCCGTCAGCGACTTCCAGCAAGAAGACGTGCAAGCCACCGGCGGCACCCTGTCCAACTGGACCAAAGTCAGCCCCACGGTCTACACCGCCACCTTCACGCCCACCGCAGGCAGCACCGCCACCAGCACCATCAGCGTGACCAACGGCCGCCTGTCTGACGCCGCCAGCAACTTCAACACCGACGGCGCAGACCTCAACAACAACCTGGCCATCCCCACCAACACCAAAGTCGGTGGCGGCACCGCCTACCTCGACCCCGCAGCCCCCAACGACAGCGGCTTGCCAGGCGACAACAAAACCAACGTCACGACGCCCACCCTCAAAGGCACCGTGCCTGCAGGCTCCACAGCCAGCGTCACCATCGGCAACCAAACCTACCCCGTCACGGTCAACCCCGACGGCAGCTGGAGCTTCACCCAGCCCACCAACCTGCCTGACGGCACCTACACCCCGGTGCTCAACATCACCACCGGCAGCGTGACCACGCCGCACAACGGCACCCCCTTCACCATCGACACCGTGCCCCCCAGCATCGTGGTCAGCAGCGACAAAACGCAACTGCGCACCGGCGACAGCGCCACCATCACCTTCACCCTGTCTGAAGGCGTCACCGACTTCGTGCAAAGCGACGTCGAAGTCAGCGGCGGCACCCTGAGCAACTTCACGCAAGTCAGCCCCTCCGTCTACACCGCCAGCTTCACCCCCACAGCGGCCAGCAAAGCCGACAGCGTCGTGCGCGTGCGCAGCAGCGTCTTCACCGACGCCGCAGGCAACACCAACACCGACGGCAACGACGCCAACAACGCGGTCCTCATGGCCACCGACACCACGGTTGTTGACACCACCGCGCCCACCATCGCCATCAGCGCCGACAAAGCCGCGCTCACCGCAGGCCAAACCTCGGTCATCACCTTCACACTGTCTGAGGCCAGCGCCAACTTTGTGCAAAGCGACATCACCGTCACCGGCGGCACACTGTCCAACTTCGTGCAAAGCAGCACCGACCCCAAGGTCTACAAAGCCATCTTCACGCCCACACCGGGCAGCACCGCACAAGCCGTCATCAGCGTGGGCAACAACGCCTTCACCGACGCCGCAGGCAACAACAACCTTGACGGCTCGGATGTCAACAACACCGTCCGCATCGACACCAACACCGTCATCGGCACCGCCACCGCCAGCCTGGCCTCATCCAGCGACAGCGGCACCCAAGGCGACAACCGCACCCTGGACAACACCCCCGACATCACCGGCACAGCCCCCGCAGGCTCCACCGTCTCCGTCACCCTGGCAGGCCCCAACGGCACCACCTACGGCCCCTTCACAGCCACCACAGACGCCAACGGCAAATACAGCCTCAACGTGCCCACCGGCCTGACCGACGGCACCTACACCCCATCGGTCACCGTCACCCCCGTGGGCGGCACCGCAGGCACGCCCACCAGCGGCACCCCCTTCACCATCGACACCGTCACCACGGTGGCCATCACCAACTCAGGCACCGCAGGCACCACCAACGCCATCGTCGGCACCGCCGAAGCCGGTGACATCGTCACCCTCAAAGACATCAATGGCCAAGTCATTGGCAGCACCACCGCCAACGCCTCAGGCCAGTGGAGCTTCACACCCACCAGCAACGTCACCGCAGGCCCCATCACCGCCACAGCGGTCGACACCGCAGGCAACACCGCCAAAGCCGACGGCAACAACAGCACCGGCACCGCCAACGGCAAACTCGACGCCGGCAGCGACAGCGGCGTATTGGGCGACAACAACACCAACGACAACACCCCCGCCCTCAGCGGCAAGATCCCCCCGGGTGCCAGCGCCACCGTCACCATCAATGGCCAAACCTACCCCGTCACCGTCAAACCCGACGGCAGCTGGAACTTCACCCAACCCACCAACCTGCCAGACGGCACCTACAAACCGGTTCTGAACGTCACCCCGGCAGGCGGCGGCGTGCCTGTCTCCACAGACATCACCCCCTTCACCATCGACACCACCGCCCCCGTGATCGCCATCACGGCCGACAAAGCCAGCCTCTTGGCCGGACAAACCACCACCGTCACCTTCACCATCTCCAAGTCGGCCACCGACAGCACGGTAGACACCAGCGTCAACGACTTCGCCGACGCCGACATCAAAGTCACTGGCGGCACCCTGAGCAACATCACCGGCAGCAACGGCGTCTTCACAGGCACATTCACGCCTGCAGCCAACAGCAATGCGCCCGCTGTCATCAGCGTCGCCTCGTCCAAATTCTCTGACGCCGCCAACAACTTCAACACCGACGGCGCAGACCTCAACAACACCCTGAGCATCCCCACCAACACCATCGCAGGTGGCGGCACGGGCTACCTGTCTGCGGCGACCGACAGCGGCACCAAAGGCGACAACACCACCAACAACACCACCCCCGGCATCACCGGCAAAGCGCCAGCAGGCTCGGCAGTCGACGTGGTCATCAACAACGTCCACTACACCACCACCGCAGCACCCGACGGCACCTACACCATCCCCGCCGTCAACAACCTGCCCGACGGCACCTACGTCCCCAAAATCACCATCACCCCTGCAGCTTCAGGCAGCACCCCCGTCACCACCGACGGCACCGCCTTCACCATCGACACCGTGGCCCCGACCATCGCCATCAGCAGCGACAAAGCCACGCTGGCCAGCGGCCAAACCGCCACCATCACCTTCACCACCTCCGAAATCGTCAAAGACCTCACCGACAGCGACGTGCTCGTGACCGGCGGCAAACTCAGCACCCTGGTGCAAAGCGCCACCGACCCCAAGGTCTACACCGCCACCTTCACCCCCACAGCGGGCAGCACCACGCCCGGCGTCATCAGCGTCGCCTCGCAGCAACTGTCTGACGCGGCAGGCAACTTCAACACCGACGGCGCAGACGCCAACAACAAACTCACCCTCACCACCGACACCACCGGTGTCGACCGCGTGGCCCCCACCATCGCCATCAGCGCCGACAAAACCGCGCTCCTGGCCGGTCAAACCAGCATCATCACCTTCACCCTCAGTGAAGCCAGCACAGACTTCACCACCGCCGACGTCAGCGTCACCGGTGGCACCATGGCCAACCTGGTCCAAAGCAGCGCCAACCCCCTGGTCTACACCGCCGTCTACACCCCCAACGCCAACAGCACCGTGCCAAGCGTCATCCGGGTCGACAGCGGCAAATTCAGCGACGCCGCAGGCAACGCCAACGCCGACGGCGCAGACGCCAACAACGAAGTCCGCCTGAGCACCAACACCGTCATCAGCGGCACCGCCACCGGCGCCCTGGCCAGCAGCTCCGACACCGGCACCGCAGGCGACAACCTCACCCAAGACAACACCCCCACCTACAGCGGCACCGCCCCTGCAGGCTCGGCCGTAGACGTCCTCATCAACGGCGTGCACTACACCACCACCGCAGACGCCAACGGCCAATACACCATCAACGTCCCTGCGGCCCTGCCAGACAACACCTACACCCCCGTCATCACCGTCACCCCCGTGGGCGGCGCGGCAGGTGCGCCCACCAACGGCACCCCCTTCACCATCGACACCGTCGCCCCCACCATCGTGGTCAGCGCCGACAAGAGCAGCCTCACCGCAGGCCAAACCAGCACCATCACCTTCACCGTCTCTGAAGCCGTCACCGACTTCAAAGCCGAAGACGTGCAAGTCACCGGCGGCACCCTCAGCAACTTTGCAGGCTCGGGCAGCACCTACACCGCCACCTACACCCCCACAGCGGGCAGCGGCTTCACCGGCACCGTCAGCGTCGCCTCGGGCAAATTCTCCGACGCCGCCGCCAACGCCAACAACGACGGCGCAGAAGCCAACAACACCGTCAACTTCGCCACCAACCAAACCAGCGTGGACAGCGCACCGCCCACCATTGCCGTGGCGCGCCTGGGCACCGGCACACTCACCAGCGCCGAAACCATCAGCTTCACCATCTCCGAAGCCACCAAAGACTTCACCCTGAGCGACGTCACCTACGACACCAGCAAAGGCACACTCAGCAACTTCACCGCAGTGCCCACCAGCGGCACCGCAGGCACCGGCTACACCCAATACACCGCCACCTACACGCCCGCTGCCGGACAAAACGGCACCCTCACCATTGGCGTACTCTCGGGCAAATTTACCGACGCCGCAGGCAACAGCAACCTCGACACCTACCAAACCAACGCCAGCACCGACGTGCTGGAAGCCAACAACAAAATTGACATCCCCGTCAACACAACCGCCAACCCCACACCCACGCCCGACACCACCGCGCCCACCATCAGCGTGGCCCGCGCAGGCACAGGCAACCTGGCCACAGGCAACAGCGACACCATCACCTTCACCCTCAGCGAAAACTCGCTCACCTTCGACCAAAGCGACATCACCGTCACCGGCGGCACCCTGACCAACTGGAGCGCCGTGCCCAGCTCGGGCAACGCCAGCACCGGCTACCACCTCTACACCGCCACCTTCGTGCCCACAGCGGGCGCCAGCGGCACAGCCACCATCGGCGTCACGGCAGGCAAATTTGCCGACGCCGCAGGCAACAACAACCTCGACACCTACAGCGCCACCGCCGACAACGTCGCCAACCACGTTGTTGAAACCAACAACCAAGTCAGCATCGGCTTCAACACCAACACCGTTGACACCACCGCCCCCAAAGTCGAAGTCATCCGCACCGGCACAGGCACCATCACCGGTGCCGAAACCATCTACTTCAACTTCACCGAAGCCACCGCCGACTTCACCCTGAGCGACATCAACGCCCAAGGCGGCACCATCACCAACCTGGTCGCTGTTGCGGGCAGCAACAACACCCAATACACCGCCACCTTCACGCCCAACAGCGGCAGCACCGGCACCGCCAGCATCGGCGTGCTCGCAGGCAAATTCAGCGACACCGCAGGCAACCTCAACACCGACACCTACGACAACACCAGCGCCAACTACGAAGCCAACAACCTCGTCAGCGCCGCCTTCAACACCACCGCCAACCCCGCCGACACCACAGCGCCCACCGTGGCCATCACCCGCACCGGCACCAACGTGGTCGGCAACGGCATCGGTGCCAGCGGCACCACCGAAACCATCGTCTTCACCTTCAGCGAACCCGTCAACCCCGCCAGCTTCGTCACCTCTGACATCGACGTCTCCAGCGGCCAAATCACCGGCCTGAGCGCCGTTGCAGGCAGCAACAACACCCAATACACCGCCACCTACACCCCCGCAGCAGGGCAGGTCGGCACCGCCACCATCGGCATCGCCTCGGGCAAATTCAGCGACACCACCGGCAACCTCAACAAAGACACCTACGCCGCAGGCGTTGCAGGCACCGTCCAAGAAGCCAACAACCAAATCAGCGTCGCCTACAACACCGACATCACCCCCCCCAACGGCGGCAACGCCCTGGGCCTGCTCATCAGCACCGACAGCAACGACGACGGCTGGCTCAACCGCAGCGAACTCGTCACCAACGGCACCGCCAGCCCCACCGTCACCGTCAAAGCCACCTTTGACGGCAGCAAAGTCGACATCGGCGACAAAGTCACCTTCACCCTGGCCGACGGCAGCACACAAACCGTCACCATCGACGCCGCAGCCAAAGCCGCCAACCAAGTCGCCGTGACCGTGGCCACCCCGGCCGAAGGCCAAAGCCTCATCGTCAAAGCCGTGCTCAAAGACACGGCTGGCAACGCCACCCCTGAGGCCACCGACACCGCCAAAGTCGACACCTCCAACTTCGGCCCCGTGGACCCCAACGTCGACCCGGCCAACGCCAACAAAAACATCACCATCGACATCACCTCTGACGCCCAAGGCACAGGCCAAGGCGTACTCGACGTCAACGAACTCGCCAGCGGCAAAATCCTCGTCAAAGTAGGCCTGTCCGCAGACGCCAAAGCAGGCGACACCCTGGTGGTGGAAGGCACCGGCAACAACGCCCAAACCATCACCCTCAGCGCCCAGCAAATCATTGACAAAGCCGTGCTCGTCACCTTTGCCAACGTACCCGCCAACGGCACCACCTTCACCGCCGCTGCCCAACTGAGCGACCTGGCCAAAAACACCAGCAACAAAGTCACCGACAGCGCCACCATCAACACCAACCTGGCCGGCGCGCCAGGCGTGCAAATCCTCGAAGACGCCGACAGCAACGGCTACATCAACAAAGCCGAACTCAACGGCCAAATCGACGTCAAAATCACCGCCCCCGCAGGCGCAGTGCCCGGCGACACCATCACCGTCACCGACGGCAACGGCGTGCCGCAAACCTTTGTCCTCACAGCCACGCAAATCGCCAACGGCATCCTCACCAGCTTTGCAGCCCCCGCAGACGGCAGCAACTTCGCCGTCACCGCCACGCTCAAAGCCACCGGCGGCAACGCCCCCACAGGCATCGTCAGCGCCCCCGGCACAGACAGCGCCATCGTCGACCTGACCGACTTCAGCAAACCTGACCCGCTCAACCCCAACGGCACGCGCATCAGCGCCGTCGGCGTCAACATCGACACCGACGCCACAGGCACCGGCGACGGCATCATCACCGCCGCCGAACTGGCCAACACCGGCGGCAAAATCAAGGTCACCATCAGCCTGCCCGCAGGCGCAGCCGTGGGCGACACCCTCACCGTCAAAGCCAGCGGCAACAGTGACAAAAACATCACCCTGACCGCCGCCGACATTGCGGCCAAGCAAATCGTCATCACCGACTACAACAGCGTCGGTGACAACAACACCTTCAACGTCACCGCCAGCATCAAAGACCCTGCAGGCAACACCAGCCCCGTGCCCGACGCCACAGACAGCGCCCTCATGCGCACCACCGTCTCGGGTGCCCCGGTCGTCGTCATCACCGAAGACGCCAACGACGACGGGTTCATCAACGCCGCCGAACTGAGCGGCACCGTCGGTGTCAACATCACCATCCCCACGGCTGCCAAAGCCGGTGACAAACTCATCGTCACCATCAACGGCACGCCCGAAACCATCGTGCTGACGGCCGCGCAAATCAGCGCGCAAACCATCACCCGAGAAGTCACCCCCGTCAACGGGCAAGCCATCACCGTCAAAGCCCAGCTCGACGTCGGCGGCCAACTCTCGGCCGAAGGCTCCGACACAGCGCGTGTGGACACCACACTGCCCAACGGCGGCAACGCCCTGGCCCTGACCATCGACGCCGACACCAACAACGACGGCTGGCTCAACCGCAGCGAACTCGTTGCCAACAACGTCACCAAAACCACCGTCAGCGTCACCGCCAAATTTGACGCCACCAAAGTCGAAGTCGGCGAAAAAATCACCTTCACCCTGCCAGACGGCAGCACACAAACCGTCACCATCGACGCCGCAGCCCAAAGCGCAGGCCAAGTCACGCTCACAGGCGTACCCGTGCCCGCCGAAGGCCAAAGCATGACCGTCAAAGCCGTGCTCAAAGACACGGCTGGCAACGCCACCCCCGAGGCCACCGACACCGCCAAAGTCGACACCTCCAACTTCGGCCCCGTGGACCCCAACGTCGACCCCGCCAACGCCAACAAAAACATCACCATCGACATCACCTCTGACGCCCAAGGCACAGGCCAAGGCGTGCTCGACGTCAACGAACTCGCCAGCGGCAAAATCCTCGTCAAAGTAGGCCTGTCCGCAGACGCCAAAGCAGGCGACACCCTGGTGGTGGAAGGCACCGGCAACAACGCCCAAACCATCACCCTCAGCGCCCAGCAAATCATTGACAAAGCCGTGCTCGTCACCTTTGCCAACGTACCCGCCAACGGCACCACCTTCACCGCCGCTGCCCAACTGAGCGACCTGGCCAAAAACACCAGCAACAAAGTCACCGACAGCGCCACCATCAACACCAACCTGGCCGGCGCGCCGGGCGTGCAAATCCTCGAAGACGCCGACAGCAACGGCTACATCAACAAAGCCGAACTCAACGGCCAAATCGACGTCAAAATCACCGCCCCCGCAGGCGCAGTGCCCGGCGACACCATCACCGTCACCGACGGCAACGGCGTGCCGCAAACCTTTGTCCTCACAGCCACGCAAATCGCCAACGGCATCCTCACCAGCTTTGCAGCCCCCGCAGACGGCAGCAACTTCGCCGTCACCGCCACGCTCAAAGCCACCGGCGGCAACGCCCCCACAGGCATCGTCAGCGCCCCCGGCACAGACAGCGCCATCGTCGACCTGACCGACTTCAGCAAAGTCGACCCCACCGACGCCAGCAAACGCATCAGCGCCGTCGGCGTCAACATCGACACCGACGCCCCCGCCACCGGCGACGGCATCATCACCGCCGCCGAACTGGCCGCCACCGGCGGCAAAATCAAAGTCACCATCAGCCTGCCCGCAGGCGCAGCCGTGGGCGACACCCTGACAGTGGACGCCAGCGGCAACAGCCAACGCGTCATCACGCTCACAGCCGCCGACATCGCAGCCAAACAAATCGTCATCAGCGACTACAGCAGCGTCACCAACGGCAACACCTTCACCGTCAGCGCCAACATCCACGACGCCGCAGGCAACGCCAGCCCGACGCCCGACGCGACTGACAGCGCCATCATGCGCACCGTCATCGCAGGTGCACCCGTGGTCACCATCACCGAAGACACCAACGACGACACCTACATCAACACCACCGAACTCAACGGCACCGTCGGCGTCACCATCACCGTGCCTGCCGCTGCCAAAGCAGGCGACACCCTCAAAGTCACCGTCAACATCAACGGCACCAGCACGCCCGACAACATCGTGCTCACCGCCGCGCAAATCGCCGCAGGCGTCATCACCAAAGAACTGACCGCCCCCGCCGACGGCAGCACCATCAACGTCAAAGCCCAACTCATCGACCAAGGCAACCAAGCCAGCCCAGAAGGCACAGACACCGCCACCATCGACACCACACTGCCCAACGGCGGCAACGCCCTGGGCCTGACCATCGACACCGATGGCAACAACGACGGCTGGATCAACCGCACCGAACTGGGCAACAAAACCAGCCTCAGCGTCAGCGCCAGCTTTGACAAAACCAAAGTCAGCTTGAACGACAAAGTCACCTTCACCCTGACCGACGGCAGCACACAAACCGTCACCATCGACGCCGCTGCCATCACCGCAGGCCAAGTCACGCTCACCAACGTGCCCGTGCCCGCCGAAGGCCAAAGCGCCAACATCAAAGCCATCCTCAAAGACGCCGCTGGCAACGCCACCCCTGAAGCCACCGACAGCGCCAAACTGGACACCTCCAACTTCGGCCCCGACACCAACCCTGCCAACGCCAGCAAAAACGTCAGCATCGTCATCACATCGGACGGTGACAACAACGCCGTCCTCGGCGTCAGCGAGCTGACCGGCGGCAAGATCAACGCCACCGTCACCCTGTCCGCAGACGCCAAAGCAGGCGACACCCTGGTGGTCGAAGGCACCGGCAACGTGCCACAAAACTTCACCCTCAGCGCCGAACAAGTCGCAGCCCGCCAAGTGCTCGTCGTCTTCAACGCACCGGCCAACGGCACCAACTTTGTGGCCACAGCCGAGCTGAGCGACCTGGCCAAAAACACCAGCGGCAAAGTCAGCGACAGCGCCACCATCGACACCAACCTGGCCGGCGCGCCAGACGTGAAAATCCTCGAAGACGCCGACAACAACGGCTACATCAACAAAGCCGAACTCTCGGGCCAAATCGACGTCAAAGTCACCGTGCCCACAGGCGCAGCGGTGGGCGACACCATCACCGTCACCGACGGCGTCAACACACCGCAAACCTTCACGCTCACCGCCACGCAAATCGCCAACGGCATCCTCACCAGCTTTGCAGCACCTGCAGACGGCAGCACTTTCGCCGTCAGCGCCACACTCAAAGCCGCCTCCTCGGGCAACATCAGCAACCCCGGCACCGACAGCGCCAAGCTCGACCTGACCGACTTCAGCAAAGTTGACCCGCTCAACCCCAACGGCCCGCGCATCAGCGCCGTCGGCGTCAACATCGACACCGACGCCCCCGCCACCGGCGACGGCATCATCACCGCCGCCGAGCTGGCCGCCACCGGCGGCACCATCAAAGTCACCGTGCTCCTGCCCCAAGGCGCAGCCGTGGGCGACACCCTCACCATCAAAGCCAGCGGCAACAACGACCAAACCGTCACCCTGACCGCCGCCGACATCGCCGCAGGCAAATACGTCATCACCGACTACAACAGCGTCGGCGACAGCAACACCTTCACCGTGACGGCCAGCATCAAAGACGCCGCAGGCAACGCCAGCCCCACGCCCGACGCCACCGACAGCGCCATCATGCGCACCACCATCGCAGGTGCGCCGGTGGTCACCATCACCGAAGACACCAACGACGACACCTACATCAACGCCGCTGAACTCAGCGGCACCGTGGGCGTCAACATCTCCGTGCCCGCCGCCGCCAAGGCAGGCGACCGCCTCATCGTCAACATCAACGGCACGCCAGAAACCATCGTCCTGTCGTCCGCGCAAATCGCCGCAGGCAGCATCACCCGCGAAGTCAGCGCCACCAACGGCCAAACCGTCACCGTCAAGGCACAGTTGATCGACCAAGGCAACCAAGCCTCGGCCGAAGGCACAGACACCGCCACCATCGACACCACACTGCCCAACGGCGGCAACGCCCTGGGCCTGACCATCGACACCGACGGCAACAACGACGGCTGGATCAACCGCACCGAACTGGGCAACAAAACCAGCCTCAGCGTCAGCGCCAGCTTTGACAAAACCAAAGTCAGCTTGGGCGACAAAGTCACCTTCACACTGACCGACGGCAGCACACAAACCGTCACCATCGACGCCGCTGCCATCACCGCAGGCCAAGTCACGCTCACAGGCGTGCCCGTGCCCGCCGAAGGCCAAAGCGCCAACATCAAAGCCATCCTCAAAGACGCCGCTGGCAACGCCACCCCTGAAGCCACCGACAGCGCCAAACTGGACACCTCCAACTTCGGCCCCGACACCAACCCCGCCAACGCCAGCAAAAACGTCAGCATCGTCATCACCTCGGACGGTGACAACAACGCCGTCCTCGGCGTCAGCGAGCTGACCGGCGGCAAGATCAACGCCACCGTCACCCTGTCCGCAGACGCCAAAGCAGGCGACACCCTGGTGGTCGAAGGCACCGGCAACGTGCCACAAAACTTCACCCTCAGCGCCGAACAAGTCGCAGCCCGCCAAGTGCTCGTCGTCTTCAACGCACCGGCCAACGGCACCAACTTTGTCGCCACAGCCGAGCTGAGCGACCTGGCCAAAAACACCAGCGGCAAAGTCAGCGACAGCGCCACCATCGACACCAACCTGGCCGGCGCGCCAGACGTGAAAATCCTCGAAGACGCCGACAACAACGGCTACATCAACAAAGCCGAACTCTCGGGCCAAATCGACGTCAAAGTCACCGTGCCCACAGGCGCAGCGGTGGGCGACACCATCACCGTCACCGACGGCGTCAACACACCGCAAACCTTCACGCTCACCGCCACGCAAATCGCCAACGGCATCTTGACCAGCTTTGCAGCACCTGCAGACGGCAGCACTTTCGCCGTCAGCGCCACACTCAAAGCCGCCTCCTCGGGCAACATCAGCAACCCCGGCACCGACAGCGCCAAGCTCGACCTGACCGACTTCAGCAAAGTTGACCCGCTCAACCCCAACGGCCCGCGCATCAGCGCCGTCGGCGTCAACATCGACACCGACGCCCCCGCCACCGGCGACGGCATCATCACCGCCGCCGAGCTGGCCGCCACCGGCGGCACCATCAAAGTCACCGTGCTCCTGCCCCAAGGCGCAGCCGTGGGCGACACCCTCACCATCAAAGCCAGCGGCAACAACGACCAAACCGTCACCCTGACCGCCGCCGACATCGCCGCAGGCAAATACGTCATCACCGACTACAACAGCGTCGGCGACAGCAACACCTTCACCGTGACGGCCAGCATCAAAGACGCCGCAGGCAACGCCAGCCCAGCGCCCGACGCCACCGACAGCGCCATCATGCGCACCACCATCGCCGGTGCACCCGTGGTCACCATCACCGAAGACACCAACGACGACACCTACATCAACGCCGCCGAACTCAGCGGCACCGTGGGCGTCAACATCAGCATCCCCACCGCCGCCAAGGCCGGAGACCGCCTGATCGTCACCGTCAACGGCACGCCCGAAACCATCGTGCTGACCGCCGCGCAAATCAGCGCAGGCAGCATCACCAAAGAACTCACGGCACCCGCCAGCGGCACCACCATCAACGTCAAAGCCCAACTCATCGACCAAGGCAACCAAGCCTCTGCCGAAGGCACAGACACCGCCGTGCTCGACACCAGCGCCCCCGTGGGCGCCATCAGCATCGACGCCATCACCGGCGACGACCTCATCACCGGCAACGAAGCCGCAGGCACCGTCACCATCAGCGGCAAAGTCACCGGCGAATACAGGGCAGGGGACCTCGTCACCATCACCGTGGGCGCAGCCAACTACAGCGGCACCGTCAACGCCGCAGGCGTCTACAGCATCAGCGGCGTCGACGGCAGCAAATTCGGCCCCGACAGCGACCACAAAGTGGACGCCACCGTGCTGGCCCACGACGCCGCAGGCAACACCGGCACCTACACCGCCACACCGCGTCCATACACCATGGACAGCGACACCCACACCGAAGCCGCCAAAACCGCCCTGTGGCTCGACCCCATCACCGGTGACAACATCATCACCGTGGCTGAGGGCGGCGTGACCACCACCACGCTCACCGGCAAAGCCACCGGCACCTTCGCCGCAGGCGACACCGTCACCATCACGCTCGACCTGCCCACAGGCCTCAAAACCTACACCGGCACCGTCAACGCACAAGGCAACTACAGCATCCCCGTGCCCACCGCCGAGCTGATCGCCGACACCGACACCAAAGTCGAAGCCCGCATCGCCGCCACCGTCGGCAGCACCGTGCAAACCGCCGTGGCCGCACAAGACTACGTGGTCGAAACCGGAGCCACCGCAGGCAAGCTCACGGCGCTGAGCATCGACCCCGTCACCGCCGACAACATCATCGTCAGCGCAGAAAACACCGGCAGCATCATCCTCACCGGCAAAGTCACCGGCGCATTTGCGCCCAACGACATCGTCACCATCATGGTCAACGGCACGGGCTACACCGGCACCGCAGGCAACGGCAGCTACAGCATCGTCGTGCCCGCCGCCCAACTGGTGGCCGACGCCAACACCCAAATCGAAGCCAGCATCACCGGCACCGGCGGCACCGTGGCCAACGCCATGCAAAACTACGCCGTCAACCTGAACGTCGCGCCGCTCAACACCGTGCCCGCCGCGCAAACCGTGGCCGAAGACACCGCCTTGACCTTCACCGGAGCCAACGCCATCAGCGTGACCGACACCGACGGCAACCTGGCCACCAGCCAGATCAGCGTCGCACACGGCACCCTCAGCGTCAGCCTGGCAGGCGGCGCCACCATCAGCACCGGTGCCAACAACAGCGCCACCCTGACCCTGAGCGGCACCGAGGCGCAAATCAAAGCCGCCCTGGCCACCGTGCAGTACAAAGGCGATCTCAACTACAACGGCGCAGACGAACTCACCATCGTCTCCACCGACAGCCAAGGCGCGCAAGACACCGACAAAGTCGCCATCACCGTCACCGCCGTGGCCGACAACGCCACCATCGGCGGCGACATCACCGGTGCAGCGGTCGAAGCAGGCGGCGTGGCCAACGCCATTGCAGGCACACCCACCGCCACCGGCACCATCACCGTCACCGACCCTGACGCAGGCCAAGCCATGCTGCAAACGCCCGCCAGCCTGGCAGGCACCTACGGCAACTTTGCCCTGGACACCACCACCGGCCAGTGGACCTACACCCTGGACAACACCAAAGCCGCCACACAGGCCCTGACCGCAGGCCAAAAAGTCACCGACAAACTCACCGTCACCAGCTTGGACGGCACCGCCAGCCAAGACATCGTCGTCACCATCACCGGCACCAACGACGTGGCCACCATCACCGGCCAAGCCGTCGGCGACCTGACCGAAGACAACGCCACCACCGTGGCCAGCGGCAAACTCACTGTGGCCGACGTGGACACCGGCGAAGCCATCTTTGCCACACCCACCACGCTGGCAGGCACCTACGGCACCTACACGCTCAACACCGCCACCGGCGACTGGACCTACACCTTGGACAACACCAAGGCCGCCACCAACGCGCTCAAAACCGGTGACACCGTGTACGACACCGTCACCGTCAAGAGCGCAGACGGCACAGCCAGCCAAGAGATCAAGGTCACCATCCACGGCCACGACGACGCCGCCACCTTGGGCGGCACCTTCAGCGGCAGCGTGACCGAAGACACCACGGCCAGCGCCAGCGGCACCGTGACCGTGACCGACGGCGACGCAGGCCAAGCCAGCCTGCAAACGCCCGCCAGCCTGGCAGGCACCTACGGCAGCTTTGTGCTCAACGCCGCCACCGGCGCATGGACCTACAACCTGGACAACACCAAGGCCGCCACGCAGGCCCTGACCGCAGGCCAGCAAGTCACAGACAAACTCACCGTCACCAGCACCGACGGCAGCGCCAGCAAAGACATCACCGTCACCGTCACCGGCCTGAACGATGCCCCAGTTCTGACGAGTCAGCCCATGACATCGAAGGCAGGTCTTTTTGAGTCAACAGCAACCGTTCCGGGAACGCCGCTTAGCTTGACACCGATCAATGGGGTTGCGGTCGTAGGTGCCTCACCCACTGGCTGGACACCTGCAAGTCAAACGCCCGATACCCTGACAGGCGTAAATGGCCAAGGAACAGGTCAAGGTAAACTGGTCGCATCTTCTATTGCCGGAACATCCATTGATGGTGGCGGCATGGCCGGTATGTGGGCCTCCACCTCAACCGGCAACTTCGAATCGATGTCGACAAAATTGACAACTGTGGTGGGGCAAACCTACACCGTGGCTTTGCAATGGCAAGGTGCCACAACAGAATTTGCTGGTGGTGGCTCAATGTTCATCTCTGACGGCACAACGCGTCAGGAATACAACAAAACGGTCGGCGCAGCAACGGACGCCTGGGACGTCGCCACCTACACGTTTACAGCAACACAAACAACCACAACCTTAACAGTAGGTGCCGACACAACCAACAGCGAAGGGGCCACAGGCAACGGCTACATCGTTGTCGACTCACTCAGCGCAAGCCAACTCAACGCTTACCTTGCCTCGCAAGCAACCCCCGCCGCAGGTGCCACCGTGGCCTCGCTCATGCCCGCCAGCACCGACGTGGACACCGGCGCTACTGTGCAAGGCTACGCCTTCACAGCTGCAGCCGCATCCACCAACCCGGCAGGCCATTGGGAATACTCCACCAACGGCAGCACCTGGAACGCGCTGACCAGTGCCAGCACCAGCGCCGCCGTCTTCCTCAAAGGCACCGACCTCGTGCGATGGGTGGGCACACCCGCCAGCCACACCGAACTGCGTGCCGTCGTGGTCGACAACACAGGCCCAGGCGTTGCATCTGGTGCCACACTCAACGTCACCACACGCGGTGGCAGCACCCCGTACAGCGGTGACGAAGCCGTGCTCGCCACCGTCGGCAACGTTGCCCCCACCAACGTCTACCCCGGCGCACAAACCGTGGCCGAAGACACTGCCCTGGCCATCACCGGCATCAGCGCAAGCGACGCCGATGGCAACCTGGCCAGCACCACCTTGAGCGTGCTCAACGGCACGATCAACGTCACCTTGTCGGGTGCCACCATCACCTCGGGTGCCAACGACAACAGCACCCTGACCCTGAGCGGCACCCAAGCGCAAATCAACGCCGCGCTGGCCACAGTGAAGTACACAGGCAACGCCGACTACAACGGCGCAGACACCCTGAGCATCGTCTCCAAAGACAGCGCAGGCGCCACCAGCGCCATCAACACCGTCGCGATCACCGTTAGCGCCGTGGCCGACAACGCCACCATCGGCGGCGACATCACCGGTGCAGCGGTCGAAGCAGGCGGCGTGGCCAACGCCATTGCAGGCACACCCACCGCCACCGGCACCATCACCGTCACCGACCCTGATGCAGGCGAAGCAGGCCTCAAAACGCCCACCCCCGCCAGCCTGGCAGGCACCTACGGCAACTTTGCCCTGGACACCACCACCGGCCAGTGGACCTACACCCTGGACAACACCAAAGCCGCCACGCAGGCCTTGGCCGCAGGCCAGCAAGTCACCGACAAACTCACCGTCACCAGCTTGGACGACACCGCCAGCAAAGACATCGTCGTCACCATCACCGGTGCCAACGACACGGCCACCATCACCGGCCAAGCTGTGGGCGACCTGACCGAAGACAACGCCACCACCGTGGCCACAGGCAAACTGACCGTGACCGACGTGGACACCGGCGAAGCCATCTTTGCCACGCCCACCACCTTGGCAGGCACCTACGGCAACTTCGCCTTCAACACCGCCACCGGTGCCTGGACCTACACCTTGGACAACACCAAGGCCACCACCAACGCGCTCAAAGCCACGGACACCGTGCACGACACCATCACCGTCAAGAGCCTGGACGGCACCGCCAGCCAAGTGCTCGACGTGACCATCCACGGCACCAACGACCAGCCCACTGTGCCCGCCAACATCAGCTCCACGGCCAGCGCGGAAGACCAAGGCGCGCCCTCGGGCGCGAGCTTTGGTCAAACCATCGCCAGCTTGGGCGGCATCAACGGTGCCAGCCTTGACGTGGAAGGCGCAGCGGTGGGCTTAGCCTTTGTGGCCCCCATTACCTCCACCTTTGGCACAGCGTGGTACAGCATTGACGGTGGCACCACTTGGCTCAACCTCACCACAGCATTGGCCACGGCATCGGAAACCAACGCCTTTGTGTTGGCATCCACCGCACGCGTGTACTTCCAAGGCAACCTCAACGCCAATGGCACCTTAGGCACGGCCACTGTGAGAACGTGGGACGGCACTGACGGCGCAACCTCTGGCGCCTACAAAAACATCAGCGCCCTTGAAGGCGCCACCGGCGCCTACTCGGCCACCACAGCAGCTTTGGGCTTCGGCGTGACAGCCGTCAACGACGCGCCGGTCAACACCGTGCCCGGCGCACAAAGCACCGGCATAGACACCGCCAAAGTCATCACCGGCTTGGCCATTGCCGACGTGGACGACCCCGCCGGTACTCTGGTCTTTGGCATCACCCTGGCGGTGGACCACGGCACCATCAACGTGGCCACCACCGGCACCGGCATCACCCTGGGCACCAATGGCACTGGCAGCGTCACCCTGAGCGGCACCAAAGCCAACCTGAACGCCTTGCTGGCCAGCGCCAACGCCGTGACCTACACACCCGTCAGCGGCTACAGCGGCACCGACAAGTTGACGATGACCACCAGCGACAACGGCAATACCGGCACAGGCGGCACACTGACCGACCAAGACACCGTGGACATCGTGGTGGCCAACGTCAACCACGCCCCCGTGGCCAACGGCGACGTGAACGTCAACGACGTGATCACGACGGATTTGTTGGGGGCGGTGGCGGCCTCTTCAGTGACATACACCACGCTTACACCTCCTTCGGGCTCCTTCAGTTCAGGTGATCAAGTTGGTTTGTCGGTACCCGGAGGACCCTCAGCTCAGCTAGACGCAAGTGCAACGTACGCGGTCACATCCAGTCCCTCCATGGTGAAAATCACCTTTAATAGTCTGGACAATGACACGACATATGGTGCCACAGAGGTGATCCGCATCAACATCAATGGCCAAGCCTTTGATCTGCGCAAAGCTGATTTGGCGTTTGTCAACTATAGAGATAAAACCACTGTCGTCACGCCCGTGATTTCTGCCGACGGATTTTCAGCGGGAGGTCCTCCAGGTACTCAATTGATTGCAGGGATATCTAACCCAACCGCCATTGATGGCACCATCACCATTTACGCCAAGGACATTCCCGGCGGGGTCATCAACAGCGTCACTGTGACCAATGACGTGATTTCTGGTACGCCATACGGAATATATGCAACCGTCTCGACGGGTGTATCCAGTGGCCCCGCCATCACCGCCTCCAAAACCGTCGACCAACTCTTCGGCCCCACCTTCACCGACGTCGACACCAACGCCGCGTTGAACACCTTCCGAGGTGTCACCATCACCTCGGCGGGCACCACGGCCAACGCCAGCGCTTTGGGCACCTACCAGTACTCCAAAGACAACGGCACCACCTGGACCACCCTGGCCGCAGACCTGGACGACACCAAAGCCGTCTTCCTGGCCAAGACCGACCTGGTGCGCTTCGTCGCCTCCAGCACCAACACCAGCACACTCGCCAAGCCCGACTTGGTGGCTCGACTGGTTGACAACTCGGCCAGCGTGGCCCCCACCAGCGGCCAAGTGATCGACGTTTCCGACGCCGACCTTGTCGACACCGTGGACCACAACGGCGGCAGCACCCCGTACAGCGGCGACACCGTCACCCTGCACAGCACCGCCGAACTCAACGCCGCCCCCGTGGCCAACCCGACTGTGGTGAGCAACGTGTTTGCGGCCACGGCCACCGCGCCCGAGGTGACCATCACCGACGACCAAAGCGCCGCCAGCGTGACCAACGGCACGCAAGTCACCTACACCCTCAAGTTCAGCGAAGCCATCAAGGCCAGCACCTTGACTGAAGGCGACGTGACCGTGACCAACGGCACTTTGGTGGCAGGCTCGCTCACGCAAGTGGACGCGACCACCTGGACGGTGAAGGCGAGTGCGCCTGCTACCGGCGCAGGTGCAACCGCCATCAGCTTGGCTGACGGCAGCTACACCAATGCAGCCGGTGTGAATGGGCTGGGTAACTCTGCGACGCAGGCATATGCGCCGGTCACTACAGCTATTACAGCCGTGATTGATGGCACAACGACAGGTGCAGACGGCCAAGGTAAAGCGCCAGATGGTTGGACGGTGCATATTGGTACACCAGACTTGAACGATTACGTCAACACAACATGGGGAACCAATTACAACAATGCGGGTACCTATACACAGAGTAATTTGAATGGTATTTCAACCAATGGAGGGACATACGCAGAAATGCTGATAGCGACCGGTGGCGGATATCTGGAAGGTATAACTCGCACATTGACCGGGTTGACTGCAGGCCAAACTTATGTTTATGGCGTGGAGTGGCAGCAAATCACCATGAAATTTCAAGATGGAACGACCCGGCAGGGTGGTGGATTGAATATGACCATCAATGGTGTTTCGAAAACATTTACCAGCAGCGCCGGTTTAACTGATGGTTGGCAAAAAGTGTTTTATACCTTTACAGCCACGGGCAGTACCGCAGTCGTCAGCTTGGATAGCTCGAATCTGGGTGGAACGGTGTCAGAGGGGGCCATTGTCGTTGACTCGCTGTCTGTAGAGCAAATCGCCAGCAGCTATCAGACTACAAATTTTGTCGGCACCACCGCCGCCGACGTGCTCACCGGCACCGACGCCGCTGAAACCTTCAACATCGCCACCGCCGCCACCACCGCCGCCACCGGCACCGACAAGGTCTACGCCGGTGCAGGCAACGACACCGTCATCTTCAACAACAACAACGCGGGCGTGATGACCGTGGACGGCGGCAGCGGGGTGAACTTTTTACAGCTGTCGGCCGTCTCGGCTGCACCTGCCACGGTGTTGGACTTGACCGACGCCGCTGTGCGTGCCCGCGTGCACAACTTCAGCAGCATCGACATGAGCGGTGTGGGCGGCAACGGCAGCACCCTCACGCTGGACTACGCTGCAGTGGTGTCCCTGTCCGGGGCCACCGATGTGGCTGGCACCATGGCCGATGAGTCCAAGATGCTGGTGGTCAGCAGCGACCTGGCCGCCACAGAAGCGCTCAACCTGGTTCATCTGCCGCTTTGGAACGTGGGCGCCGCTCAAACCGCTGAAAGCCTGACCGCGGTTTATGGCAGTGCATACAACTTCTTGGCAGGTCACACCTACAAGGCCTACACGCTCAACGGTGCCACCTTGTTTGTGGACAACAACTACACGGTTTACAACAAAGCGGCATCGACAACCCCCAAACTGGCCTACAGCCAAGCCGTCACCATCGACAGCCTGTTTGCAGCCACCTTCACCGACAGCAACGCCTCAGCCACGGCCAACGGCACCTTCAAGGGTGTGGCCATCACCGCAGCGGGCACAGCTGCTGAGGCCAACACCACCAACGGCACCTTGGGTCACTACGAACTGTCCAAAGACGGCGGCACCACCTGGACCGCCGTGGCCGGCGGCTTGACCGACACCACAGCGGTCTACGCCGACAAATCCGCGCTGATCCGCTTTGCCGGTGCCAGCGGCGTGGACGTCATCAACCCGCAAAACCTGACGGTGCGTTTGGTGGACAACTCGGGCCTGACCGGCACGGGCACGCTGACAGCGGCCTCCACCGGCAGCACGGTCAACGCCAGCGTCAACGGCGGCTCCACCGCCTTCAGCGGCGGCAACAGCGGCGGCACGGGCGACACCGTGACCATCAACCTGCTCAACCGCGCACCCGTGTCTTCGGATGCGGATGGGGTGGTTTATGGGGATTTGTTGGGGGCGGCGGTTGTTCCTCTGACCAGTTTCTCTGCGTTCACAGGCAATGGCCCATTCACCTTTGGCACCAACACTGCAACCGTGAGCGGTAATACTGGCGTACTGACTGGCAGTACATTGGAGTACGTCCCAGCCTCAGGTGGTTTCCGCTTGGGTGATGCAAACGTTGACGAGACGGCAACCATCAGCTTCGCACAGCCTGTTGCCAGCGTTCAGGTTGACTTTGCAATGCTGAATCCAACGACTTTAGCTAACGACAATGAAATCTTGCGGGTTTTTATCAATGGAACGCAATACAAATTAACCGCAGCCAATTTCAAAACCTTGCTCGGCAGAGATCAGGTATGGCCATCCTCAATGGCAGATATTTCTGTGACACCGGTATTTGATGCAGCAGGTTCACTGATTAACTGTGTTGGTCTTTCTGGTACTACTGCTCCAAATATCAATGGCACTTTGACCATTGATGCATCGACCATTCCGGAGGGTATCAGCAGCATCGCCGTAATGGACGATTACATCAGCGGCGCACCTAACGGCATTTTTGCCAAAGTCTCGGTTCCAGTGTCTACGGCCACTCCCGCCCAATCCGTCGAAGCCCTTTTCGGCGGCACTTACACCGACGCCGATTTCGACACCATGCGTGGCGTGGTCATCACCTCGGCGGGCACGGCGGCCAACGTCACCAGCTTGGGTCAGTACCAGTACTCCAGCAACGGCGGCACCACTTGGACTCCCCTGGCCGGTGGCTTGTCCGACAGCACTTCGGTGTTCCTGGCCAAGACCGACTTGATCCGCTTTGTGCCCTCGGCCACCAACACCTCGCTGGTCAACAAGCAAGACCTGACCGCCCGCCTGGTCGACGACTCGGCTGCCGTGGCCCCCGCCTCGGGCGCCACCGTGGACGTGTCCGGTGCCTTGCATGGCGGCAGCACGCCTTACAGCGGCAATGCGGTCACTTTGTCGGGCTTCCATTTGTCGGCTGCGACCTTGGCTTTGGCCAGCGATACGGGCACCAGCACCAGCGATTCGATCACCAACAATGGTTTGATGAATGTGGCTTTGTCGCATGCGGGTGATGCTTGGTCGTACTCCACCGATTCGGGTGTCACTTGGCAAACCGGCTCGGGCACCAGCTTCACCTTGCCAGCGGCCAAGTATGCGGCCAACACGGTGCAGGTGCGCGAGACGGGCATTGACGGCTCGACCCTGGTGACCAAGTACGCCACGCCCACCACGGTGGACATGTTGGCGCCTACGGTGGCGGTGAGCTTGCCATCAGGCACCACGACAGTTAACGGTGCCACGCCAGTGACCTTCACTTTCTCGGAGGCGGTGGCTGGGTTCAGCAACGCCGACGTGACGGTGGCCAATGGCACGCTGTCCAACGTGACCACCTCTGACAACAAGGTGTGGACGGCGACCTACACCCCGACACCGGGTGTCACCAATGCGAGCAATCTGTTCAGCGTTGCCGCCAACAGCTACACCGATGTGGCTGGCAACAATGGCGGGGCAGGGCAGGTGTCGTTCAGTCTGGACACGTCGTTGAATGGTGCAACGCGCGCGGCCGACGGTGTAGCCGTTGGCTACGCTGGTATGACCAATGGTGTGTTTGACCTTGTGCATGTGTATGCTTATTACAACCCCTTGTTTGTGGGCGGGGTTGTGACCGTCTATGTCGGTAGCACGGTTGTGAGTTCGCACACGATCACTGCTGGAGATTCTGGTAATTACGCTGCTTACTTGAGCCCGTCCACGAACTCGAGTGGCGGGCAATGGACAATCACTTCTGCCCAGATTGGCTCTTACTCGGCGGTGCTGGTTTACAACGGCGTGTCCAAGACGTTGCCGCAAATGTACAACTTGACCAGCACAACTGGTGCGGCTTACACGAGCCCCTTGGTCTTGGACTTGAATGGCGATGGGGTTCACACCGTGGACACCAGCGCTGGCGTGGTGTTCGACTTGGCTGGCACAGGTCACAAGCAGGTCACATCTTGGGTGGACCGTCACGATGGTTTGCTGGCCATCGATCTGAACGGCGACGGTCAGATCAACAGCGGCACCGAGTTGCTCGGCTCTGGCACCCAGCTGGCCAATGGCAGCAAAGCCGCCGATGGTTGGCAAGCCTTGGCGCAGCACGACACCAATGCAGACGGCAAGATCGATGCCGCTGACGCGGTGTTCAGCCAGCTGCGTGTGTGGGTGGATGCCAATGGCGACGGCGTGACCGACGCTGGCGAGCTGAGCACCATGGCCGATGTGGGCATTGTCGACATCAACTTGGCAGCCGACGACGCCATGGTGGCGCAAAACGGCAACTACTTGCGCGGCTTCTCGTCGTTCACCACGACAGATGGCGTCAAGCATGAAGTGGTCGATGCCTGGCTGTTGCCCGCAAGCCCCAACGAGCAAGTGGCGGTGAACCCGGTGGCCCCCAATATGGTGGACTTCTTGGGCAGCGGCATGAGCCTCGATTTGTCGGGCGTGTTGGCAGCGCACAGCAATGCAACCGCCGTGGACTTGACCGGCACAGGTGCCAACACCTTGAAGCTGAACTTGTCCGATGTGCTGAGCCTGCCCACCACCAACGGCATGCACCAGCTGACCCTGACCGGCGACGCCAACGACACGGTGGACCTGGACACCGCCCACTGGACCAACACGGGCACGACAGTGACCGACAACGGCCACAGCTACGCGGTCTACAACTCGGCCACTGACACATCAGCCCAACTGCTGATCGACCAGCACATGCTCATGACACAGCACAGCTAAACCCAAGCCAAGGCCTTCAAGCCTGAAGCTTTCAAAAAACCCACATCTCACAAGGATGTGGGTTTTTTTCTTTGTAGGAGCCCACCCCTGTGGGCGATTGGTTTTTAAATAAAATTGATACGCCAATGGCGTATAGAATGGAGTCGTGTGGAATTCATCGAAACTCCCACTTTTACACGCACGATCACCGTGTTGTTGTCGGATGATTCTTATGCGCAAATGCAGATGGCATTGGTTGAAAATCCGGCTCTTGGCGATCTGATCCGAGGCGGCGGAGGGATTCGCAAATTGCGCTATGCAGTGCAAGGGCGTGGCAAAAGTGCGGGGGTCCGGGTGATTTATTACTGGCTCAAAGATGAGTTTCAGATTTATTTGTTGTTGGCTTACCCGAAGTCAGCCAAGGACACGCTGACCGATAAAGAGGTGGCGCTTTTATATGACTTGGTGAAGGAGTTGTGAAAATGGAAAAAGCATTGTTCGATGATTTGGTACAAAGTTTGAAAGAGGCCAAAGCGATTTCCAAGGGGAATGCCCAGGCTTCACGACGCTTTGAGATCGATAATCCTGATGTGCGTCTGCTTCGCGAGCAAGTGGGTTTGTCGCAGTCCGAGTTCGCGCAGATGATGCGTGTGAGCGTGAAGACGCTTCAAAATTGGGAACAACACCGCCGTAACCCAACCGGTCCCGCAGCGGCATTATTGAAAATTGTGTCGACGTCCCCGGAACTGGCCATGCGTTCACTACACGCTTGATTGAGTGTGACGCAACCACGTGTGTCAGATTTGTTCCGTGGAAAGATAGAACTGTTTGCGTTGGACACAGTGGCGATGGCCACAAAAATGGGTCTCGATGTGGAGATGCACATCACAGAGCCGACGCCACCCTGCAAGCCCTGATCGACCAGCAGCACATGCAGCAAGCGACGATGTCGTAACACGACCCCGCCGCTACCCGCGACAGAGCCCACACCCCACAAGGGTGTGGGCTTTTTCTTCGTAGGAGCCCACCCCGTGGGCGATTGCATGAATTGGAGGTATGCCCGAATTCGCCCACAGGGGTGGGCTCCTACAAAAAACCGTGGGAGCCCACCCCGTGGGCGATTGCATGAATTGGCGGTATGCGTGAAATCGCCCACAGGGGTGGGCTCCTACAACAATCATCCGCACCGGTGCCTCATAAGAGCGCGAGTTTCGTTTTGAGGGCGACGCCAACGACACGGTGGACCTGGACACCGCCCACTGGACCAACACGGGCACGACAGTGACCGACAACGGCCACAGCTACGCGGTCTACAACGCCACCAACGACGCATCAGCCCAACTGCTGATCGACCAGCACATGCTGATGACACAGCACAGCTAAACCCAAGCCAAGGCCTTCAAGCCTGAAGCTTTCAAAAAACCCACATCTCACAAGGATGTGGGTTTTTTTCTTTGTAGGAGCCCACCCCGTGGGCGATTGCCTGCGTTGGAGGTATGCCCGAAATCGCCCACAGGGGTGGGCTCCTACAAAACACCCATGGGTCATTGGTTTGTCGAATTAATCCCAAAAAATATTTTGAAATGGAAGATAATTTATATGCATGATAATATGCATTTAAATGAAGATCTGATCTTCACTTGCAATGCCATCAAAAGTGCGACGAATGAACGTGATCGAGGTCTGCCCTTACTGGCGGCCAGGGGGATGTTTGATGTGCACATGGTTGTCATTGAGGATGTACGCAAGGTTTATCCCGAGCAACGTTTTATAGGTATGAATTTTTTGAGTGGGCGATTAATGGTGGTGGTTTTTTGCATCCCAGACCCTCAAACGGTTCACATCATTTCTTTCAGAAAGGCGAATCATCGTGAGCAAAAAAAATTTGACACTCAAACCTTCGCAAGAGCTTCCCATCATTGATTGGGACAAAGTGGATGCCGCAGCGTTGCGCGAAAAACCTGACGATGAGAGTCCAGAGTTGACGTTGGCTCAAATCAAAAAGATGAAGCTGCTGCCGCAAGTTGTTCCTTCGATCGTTTCAGGAAAAACACGCATCACCATCATGGTGGATGACACCGTATTGCAGGCGTTTAAAGCCAAGGCGGGTGGTCGCGGTTATCAAACCCTGATCAACGAAACGTTGCGCAAAAGCCTGGAGGCCGATTCATTGAGCCACCTGATTCGCCAAGTCGTGCGCGAAGAACTTCGTGCCGTGTAAGTCCCACCACCGTGGGCGATGACTTTGCCTTTGTGGGAGCCCACCCCTGTGGGCGATGACTTTGCCTTTGTGGGAGCCCACCCCGTGGGCGATGACTTTGCCTTTGTGGGAGCCCACCCCTGTGGGCGATGACTTTGCCTTTGTGGGAGCCCACCCCGTGGGCGATGACTTTGCCTTTGTGGGAGCCCACCCCTGTGGGCGATGACTTTGCCTTTGTAGGAGCCCACCCCGTGGGCGATGACTTTGCCTTTGTGGGAGCCCACCCCTGTGGGCGATGACTTTGCCTTTGTGGGAGCCCACCCCGTGGGCGATGACTTTGCCTTTGTGGGAGCCCACCCCTGTGGGCGATGACTTTGCCTTTGTAGGAGCCCACCCCTGTGGGCGATTTCTGGCATACCCACAACGCATGCAATCGCCCACAGGGGTGGGCTCCTACAAAAAACACCCGCACCCACGCCTCACGAGGGTATGGGGTTTTTGTTTGTGCAGGGTTTATTGCAAAATGTTCGCATCGAACACGGATTGGAGTTGGTATGAACAGAATTACTTTAGAGCCAGGAAAGCGCGGCGGTCGCCCGTGCATTCGTGGTTTGCGTATTTCGGTTTACGACGTGCTGTCGATGCTCTCCAATGGCATGTCTGCCGATGACATCGTGGAAGATTTTCCTGAGCTAGAAAAGGAAGACATTTCGGCGGTGTTGGCTTTTGCCGCAGACCGTGAACACAAGGTGTACGCGCTGGCGGTGCAATGAAGTTGTTGTTGGACGAAAACCTGTCCCGCAGATTGGTTCCTTTTTTACAGCACGATTTCCCAGCCTCTTCGCAAGTCGTGCTCGAGGGCTTGGAGTCCGGCTCCGACACGGATGTTTGGAATCATGCAAAAAAGCATGGTTTTGTCATCGTGACGCGCGATGCAGATTTTCAAGAGTTGTCTTTGGTATGGGGTCCACCCCACAAGTGATTTGGTTGAAAACAAAAAATTTTTCACGAGCCGCAACGTTGAAAATTTTGTTGGATAACAGGCAACAGATTCAAGAGTCGCTGCTAATTCACGAAATGGCCTGCGTCGAAGTTTCTTGATTTCACTCATATTTTGTTTTGGTGAAGTAACGATGCAAACTACTTATGACGCCGACGATGATATTTTGCTGATTCATCTGTCAGACAAACCTATCACTCGCAAGGTGTCGCAAGACTGGAATACGCATGTCAGCTTCGCCGCTGATGGCACCGCCGTTGAAGTCGTCGTGCTGGACGCCCGTGCAAATGGTGCACTGCCTGTTGAGGTGCTACACGGACACGCGGCTTAATCTTTTTCAGTTCAGGCTTGAACCCCACGGCTCACAAGGTAGTGGGGTTTTGTTTTGTGTAGGAGCCCACCCCGTGGGCGATGGCCTGCTTTGGAGGTATGCGTGAAATCGCCCACAGGGGTGGGCTCCTACAAAAAACCGTGGGAGCCCACCCAGTGGGCGATGGCATGAATTGGCGGTATGCGTGAAATCGCCCACAGGGGTGGGCTCCTACAAACACGATATGACTTGGTGAAGGAGTTGTGAAAATGGAAAAAGCATTGTTCGATGATTTGGTACAAAGTTTGAAAGAGGCCAAAGCGATTTCCAAGGGGAATGCCCAGGCTTCACGACGCTTTGAGATCGACAATCTTGATGTGCGTCTGCTTCGCGAGCAAGTGGGTTTGTCGCAGTCCGAGTTCGCGCAGATGATGCGTGTGAGCGTGAAGACGCTTCAAAATTGGGAACAACACCGCCGTAACCCAACCGGTCCCGCAGCGGCATTGTTGAAAATTGTGTCGACGTCCCCGGAACTGGCCATGCGTTCACTACACGCTTGATTGAGTGTGACGCAACCACGTGTGTCAGATTTGTTCCGTGGAAAGCTAGGCTTTCACGCGCAAACCCCACGCCTCACAAGGGCGTGGGGTTTTTACGTTAAATTGCGAGCAAAGGGGTGGCAATGATTCAAACCAATGAAGAAGTGCAAGCACAAGCGCTGGCTTATGCCAAATCACACCGCACGCGCATTGCGCGTGAAAGAACGGATTTAGATAAGTTCCCAAGTGAAGAGCAGCCTGTTTCAGTTTTTATGGCGGGCTCGCCTGGTGCAGGAAAGACCGAGGCATCTATGGAGCTGCTGAGTGAGTTTGATTCGATTCTTCGCATAGACCCAGATGATTTGCGTGTTGAGTTTCCAGCTTATGGAGGCTCAAATTCTTGGCTATTTCAAGGAGCTGTGGCATTGTTGGTTGAGCGCATTCATGACCGCGCTTTGGCCCAAGGTCAAAGTTTTTTACTTGACGGAACTTTGTCTAATTACGCAGTGGCCCAGAAAAACATAGAACGTTCACTCAAGCGTGGACGTCTTGTGCAGATTCTGTACGTGTATCAAGAGCCTGCTTTTGCATGGCAGTTTGTGCGTGCCAGAGAGGTGCATGAAGGCAGGTACATCCCACCAGAGAAGTTTGTAGATCAATACTTTTTGGCTCGTGAGGTTGTTCAGAAATTGAAGGACAAGTACGACCATCAAATCCGTGTAGACGTTTTGTTAAAGAACACGGATGGCTCAACACAGCGGTCATTTGCCGATGTGGATAATGTTGACAAGTTGGTTCCTGAACGATTTAACCGAGAGCAAGTCATGGAAATTGCCATCCACAATTGAACTCACATGCCAAAACGTACGCCTAAAAAATCCCCCTCGGTTGTTGAAACACCTTTTGCACGGTTTTTCCGTAGCGCCACGCCTGAAGAAAAGGCCGTCGTTTATACCCGCGTGATGCAGCGCGCTACAAAGCGTCAATTGGACATCATCGACTCTGTCAGTAAAGCACCTATGGCAGCGCAGCGATAAGCTGTTTCACTCACTCAATCAATCACCAAAAACAAACCCCACGCCTCACAAGGGCGTGGGGTTTTGTTTTGTGTAGGAGCCCACCCCGTGGGCGATGGCATGCGTTGGAGGTATGCCCGAAATCGCCCACAGGGGTGGGCTCCTACAAAAAACCGTGGGAGCCCACCCTGTGGGCGATGGCATGAATTGGCGATATGCGCGAAATCGCCCACAGGGGTGGGCTCCCACAAAACACCCACGTTGCCTTCGTGGGAGCCCACCCTGTGGGCGATTGCCTGCGTTGGAGGTACACCCGAAATCGCCCACAGGGGTGGGCTCCTACAAAACACCGTAGGAGCCCACCCCGTGGGCGATGGCATGCGTTGGAGGTATGCCCGAAATCGCCCACAGGGGTGTGCTCCTACAAAACACCCACGTTGCCTTCGTGGGAGCCCACCCCGTGGGCGATTGCCTGCGTTGGAGGTATGCGAGAAATCGCCCACAGGGGTGGGCTCCTACAAAAAACCGTGGGAGCCCACCCTGTGGGCGATGGCATGAATTGGCGATATGCGCGAAATCGCCCACAGGGGTGGGCTCCTACAAAAAACTGTGGGAGCCCACCCCGTGGGCGATGGCATGAATTGGCGATATGCGTGAAATCGCCCACAGGGGTGGGCTCCTACAAAAAACCGTGGGAGCCCACCCTGTGGGCGATGGCATGGATTGGCGATATGCGTGAAATCGCCCACAGGGGTGGGCTCCCACAAAAAACCGTAGGAGCCCACCCTGTGGGCGATTGCCTGCGTTGGAGGTACACCCGAAATCGCCCACAGGGGTGGGCTCCTACAAAAAACCGTGGGAGCCCACCCCGTGGGCGATTGCCTGCGTTGGAGGTATGCCCGAAATCGCCCACAGGGGTGGGGCTCCTACGCATGCTGGGCCCTGTAGTTGATGGGTTTTAAAAAGATTGAATATTTGATTTGTTGTATAGTGAATGAGCATTGTTTGCATCACTTGGGAGGCCCTCATGAGCCGGTACAGCTTGAAGGACAGGATGGTTCGTTCCATTGCTTTGCGCAAAGGAGAGGTGGTCATGCGTGTCGATTTCGAGCGCATGGGCAGCCCCAGTCAGATCAGCCGCGTGCTCAAGCAGCTGGTGGCCGATGGCAAGCTGGTGCGTTTGGGTTATGGCACGTATGCCAAGGCTCGGCCCAGCAGTCTCTCGGGCAAGCCCGTGCCGCGTGTGTCGCTTGAAGAGTTGGCGCAAGAGACATTTGAAAAACTGAATGTGCCTGTCACTTTGGGTCGTGCGCAGCGTGCTTATATCGAAAGGCGGACGACGCAGATTCCGGTGCGCACCACATTCGATACGGGTGATCGCCGCATCACCCGCAAGATCACAGTCGGTATCAGCACGGTGCGTTATGAAAACAATTACAGCGCAAGAGCATAAGCAAATTCTGGATATTCGCAACGAATCCTTGTCGTCGTTGCCCCCTGGGATATTCGAAAAAGACCTGCTCTTGACCCAGGCGCTTCGGCACATCGCCAGCACGGACACGGATGGCGTGGGCTTGGTGTTTTGCGGTGGGACATGCCTTTCCAAAGCACACAGGTTGATTGATCGGATGTCCGAAGATGTCGATTTCAAGCTGGTGGTGCCCGAGGGCTTGTCGCGCACGGCCCGCAGTAAGCGGCTCAGTCAGTTCAAGAAGAGGGTGACGCTGGTGTTTCAGGAAGCGGGTTTTCATGTGCCGCCAGAGCAGGTCGTGGCGCGTGACGAGAACAGTTATGTGGCGATGAATTTGCTTTACGAGAGTCGGTTTTCGCCTGTGGCCAGTCTGCGCCCCGAGATCAAGGTGGAGTTCAATGCGCGTCCACCGGTTTTGCCCACAGCGCCTTTGCCGATCCGCTCGATGCTGGCTGAGTTGATCGCTGACCGCGCAGATGATTTCCAGATCGAGTGCATCAGCGTGGACGAGACTTTGGCCGAAAAGGTGTTGTCGTTTTTGCGCCGCACGGCAGAGGTGCGGGCAGGGCGCAATCGCGCTGAATACGATGATCGTTTGGTTCGCCATCTGTACGATGTGCAGGCGATTGTGGCGCACCATGAGCGCTTGAAGAGCGAGCCGCCGCATGCGCATTTTGCAGCGCTGGTGGCGGGCGATGCTGCGCAATACCGCAACCAGTACCCTGAGTTTGAGCTGAACCCTGTTGGCCAGATGCGCGATGTGCTCCAAGCACTTCACGCGCAAGCAGATGGTTTTGAGCGTGACTATTTGCAGTTTGTAGACGAGTTGGTTTTTGGCGAAACGGTGTCTTTTGCAGAGGCCAGATCGGTTTTTTCTGAATTAGCAGACCAATTGCTCGGCAGCATGCATTCGGTGTGAGATTGGCCGTCAAGCACGTCCTCAAAAAACCACATCTATACAAGATGTGATTTTTGTCCTCGCAGCAGCCCACCCCACGGGCGATGGTTTTGCCTCCGTAGGAGCCCACCCCGTGGGCGATTGCATGAATTGGCGGTATGCGTGAAATCGCCCACAGGGGTGGGCTCCCACAAAAAACCGTAGGAGCCCACCCCGTGGGCGATTGCCCGATTCACAGTTTGCGATTTTTTGGGTAGTCTTTCTCTTCAGGGAGAGAGCAACAAATGGACGATTCGAAGCCGCATGCGCATCGTTTGCGCTCGGGCCGCTTTTCGCAGGCCGGACAGATTTACATGGTCACGCTGATCACGGCTGAAAGGCGGCGCATCTTTGATGATTTTTCTGCTGCGCGTGTGCTGGTTCAAATTCTCAAAGCAGAAAGTGACATGCATCGTGCTTCAAGCTTGGCGTTTGTGGTCATGCCCGATCATTTGCATTGGTTGATGCAGTTGGGCGAGTCGACGTCGTTGGCTCAAAGTGTGCGCGGTATCAAGTCGATCACGACGCACCGTTTGGGTCAGCAGGTTTGGCAGCGGGGTTACCACGATCATGCGGTGCGGCGCGAAGAAGACATCAAGGCCTTGGCGCGGTATGTGATTGCCAATCCCGTCCGGGCGGGTTTGAGTGTTTCGGTGGGGGCGTATTCACACTGGGATGCGGCGTGGCTTTGATGCGCCAAAAACCATCGCCCACGGGGGTGGGCTCCTACAAAAACCCCACGTTGCCTTTGTAGGAGCCCACCCCGTGGGCGATGGCTTTGCCTTTGTGGGAGCCCACCCTGTGGGCGATGGCTTTGCCTTTGTAGGAGCCCACCCTGTGGGCGATGGCTTGCGTTGGGGGTTTGCGCGAAATCGCCCACGGGGGTGGGTTCCTACAAACATCCACACGGTCTGTATGGGCGCCCACCTTGTGGGTGATGGGGTGTTGTGGCGCTGTGTGTTTGAGGGGGGCGGCTGGGTTAATATTGATGGTTGTTCCGGGCCTGCGGGTTTGGGCTTTCAATCGGGCTGATGCGCCTTGTGTGGTGTCATCCGGTTCACTCTTTTTTTGATCGATTCGACCGACGTGCGTCTCAATTCCATCAAGCTTTCTGGCTTCAAATCGTTTGCTGAGCCGACCAATTTTGTGCTGCCTGGGCAGTTGGTGGGCGTGGTTGGCCCCAACGGTTGTGGCAAGTCCAACATCATGGACGCGGTGCGTTGGGTGTTGGGCGAGTCCAAGGCGTCCGAGTTGCGTGGCGAGTCCATGCAAGACGTGATTTTCAACGGTACCAATACCCGCAAACCGGCCAGCCGTGCCAGTGTGGAGTTGGTGTTTGACAATGCCGACCACCGTGCGGGCGGTCAGTGGGGCCAGTTTGCCGAGATCGCCGTCAAGCGCGTGCTCACCCGCGACGGCAACAGCAGTTACTACATCAACAACCAGCCGGTGCGCCGCCGCGATGTGCAGGATGTGTTTTTGGGCACGGGCTTGGGCCCACGTGCCTACGCCATCATTGGCCAGGGCACGATCAGCCGCATCATCGAGTCGCGCCCTGAGGAGCTGCGCTTGTTCCTCGAGGAGGCCGCTGGTGTGTCCAAATACAAGGAGCGCCGCCGCGAGACCGAGAACCGCTTGTCCGACACGCGTGAGAACCTGACCCGTGTTGAAGACATCTTGCGCGAGCTGAACGCCAATTTGGAAAAGCTCGAAAAGCAGGCCGAGGTGGCCCAGCGCTACAACAATTTGCAGGCCGACAGCACGCTCAAGCAGCACCAGCTGTGGTTCCTCAAGCGCCGCGATGCCGAGGCTGATCAGGGCAAGGTCAAGTCAGATGTGGACCAGGCGGTCAATGCGCTGGAGTCGCGCGTGGCCGATTTGCGCCATGTGGAGTCCGACTTGGAAACGATCCGCCAGGCGCACTACGACGCGGGCGATCAGGTCAACCAGGCGCAGGGGGCTTTGTATGAGGCCAGCGCCGAGGTGGGCCGCCTGGAGGCCGAAATCCGTTTTGTGGTGGAGGGCCGCCAGCGTGCCGAGCAGCGTTTGCAGCAGTTGATCGAACAAACCGCTCAATGGGGCACCCGCAGCGAAGATGCCCAGGCCGAGTTGGAAACGCTGGCCGAGCAAGCGGCCATGGCCGAAGACCAGAGCATGACGCTGGCCGCCCAGGTGGAAGACCAGGCCATGGCTTTGCCCGATTTGGAGGAGGCGCTGCGAAAAGCGCAAAACGATGCCAATGCTCAGCGCGCCAGCGTGGTGCAGGTGCAGCAGCAAATTGGTGTGTTGGCCGCTGACCAGCGCAATGTGGAAGAACAATCGCGCCAGCTTGAAAACCGCCGTGAGCGTTTGCTGGCCGATCGCAATGCGCTGGCCGCGCCCGACGAGGCGCGCCTGCACGCGCTGCAAGCGCAGTTGTCACAGGCTGAGGCCTTGGCGGCTGAGTCACAGGCCCGCTTGCATGACTTGCAGGAGCAGGTGCCTGCGCTGGACGAAGACCGCCGTGTGCGCCAAAAAGCGGTCAATGAAGAGTCGGCCCGCTTGGCCGAGTTGAGCGCCCGCATTGAGGCGCTCAAGGCTTTGCAAGAAAAAGTGCGCACCGACGGCAAGCTCAAGCCTTGGCTGGCCAAGCATGGCATGGATGGGCTGGAAGGTTTGTGGAGCCGCATTCACATCGAGTCGGGTTGGGAAAACGCGTTGGAGTCGGCCTTGCGCGAGCGTTTGTCGGCCTTGGAGGTGTCGCGCTTGGACATGGTGCGCGCCTTTGCCAACGATGCGCCGCCCGCCAAGTTGTCTTTCTTCACTTCGCCTTTGGCCTGTACCGCCAAGCCACGCAGTGGCTTGCCTGGCGGCTGCGTGCCTTTGGCGCAAAAGCTGCGGATCTCGGATGCCGGTTTGTCGGCTTTGGTGACCGATTGGCTGCAGGGCTGTTACACCGCGCCCAGCATCGAAGAAGCCTTGGCTTGGCGAGGCCAGCTGCAGCCCGGCGAGACTTTGTTGGTGCAGGCCGGCCATGCGGTGGACTTGAACAGCGTGGTGTTTTATGCACAAGACTCCGAGCAAGCCGGTTTGCTGGGCCGCGCCCAGGACATTGAAAATTTTGAAAAGCAGCAGCGCGCCCAGACCTTGATCGCCGAGGAAAGCCGCAGTGCCTTGGTGCGCGCCGAGGCGGCTTATGCCGATGCCACGCAGCGTTTGGTCGCGGTGCGCCGCGAAGCGGCCGAGAGCCAGTCGCGCACGCACGAGCTGCAGGTCGAAACCCTGCGCTTGTCGCAGCTGGTGGCGCAGACCCGCGCCCGCAGCGAGCAGATTGCCAACGATCTGGCCGAAGTGGAGGCTTTGCTGGATGAGCTGCAAGAGCGCCGCGTGACGGCCGAGGCCCGTTTTGAAGAGCTGGACATGCAACTGGCCGACAGCCAGGAGCGCCACGCCCAACTGGACGAGCGGGTGATCGAGTCCGAACGCAAGCTGAGCGAGTGCCGCGAACAACAGCGCAGCTTGGAGCGCCGCGCCCAAGAGGCGCAGTTCTCGCAGCGCAGTCTGGACGCCCGCCGCGCAGAACTCAGCCGCACGATTGAAACCGCGCAGCAGCAAGTGGCCAGCATCGACGCCGAAATGCAGCGTGCCCGCGATGAACTGAGCCGCTTGACCGATGCTGCGGCCCAGGCGGGCTTGCAGAATGTGCTGGCCGTCAAGATGGAGCGCGAGCAGGCTTTGGGCGCTCGCCGCAGCGCCTATGACGAGCTGACCGCCAAGCTGCGCGCCAGTGACGAGCGCCGGGTGGCTTTTGAGCGCGAACTCGACCCGCTGCGCCAGCGCATCACCGATTTGCAGCTCAAGGAGCAAGCCGCCCGCTTGGGTCTGGAGCAATACACCCAGCTGCTGGCCGATGCGCAGGCCGATCTGGAGGCCGTGGCCCAGTCCATCGAGACGGGCCAGGTGCGCGTGACGGGTTTGCAAGGCGAGATCGACCGCATTCACCGCGAGATCACGGCTTTGGGGCCGGTCAACCTGGCCGCGCTGGAAGAGCTGAGCACCTCGCGTGAGCGCAAGACTTTCTTGGATTCGCAAAACGCCGATTTGACCGAGGCGATGAACACGCTGGAGGACGCGATCCGCAAGATCGATGGCGAGACCCGCGAGTTGTTGGGCGGCACTTTCAAGATCGTGAACGAGCATTTCAGCCGCATGTTTCCCGAGCTGTTTGGCGGTGGCAATGCGCGTTTGGTGATGACGGGCGACGAAATTTTGGACGCAGGCGTGCAGGTTTTGGCGCAGCCGCCAGGCAAGAAAAACCAGACGATTCACCTGCTGTCGGGTGGCGAAAAAGCGCTGACGGCGATTGCGCTGGTGTTTGCGATTTTTCAGCTCAACCCGGCGCCGTTTTGCTTGCTGGACGAGGTGGACGCGCCGCTGGACGACGCCAACACCGAGCGCTACGCCAAGCTGGTGGCGGGCATGGGCAAGGAAACGCAGTTTCTGTTCATCAGCCACAACAAGATTGCCATGGAAATGGCCGAGCAACTGATTGGCGTGACGATGCAGGAGCAGGGCGTTTCGCGCATTGTGGCCGTGGACATGGAGTCTGCGGTGTCGATGGCCGATATGGCCTGAAATTGAAGATTTTTTTATGCCCGATTCTTTGAGTTCTTTGCAAATCAGTTTGGCCGGTATCGGTGGCCTGACCTTGGTCGGGGTCGTGATCTACAACCACTGGATGTCGCGCAAAAATGCGCCTCGCCAGGCCGATCCGCAGACCGAGCCTTTGCCCGAGCAAGCTTTGGGGTTGGGTGTTTCCGAGCCCTTGGAGCCGGTCTTGACCGATGATTTTGCCAACCTGCCCCAGCCTGAGCGCAAGGCGCGGCTGGATGGTTTGATCGATGTGATCGCCATGGTGGAGGTGGACCAGCCGGTGTCGGGCGATGCCGCCTTGGCGGCTTTGCCAAGCACCCGCCGCGTGGGCACCAAGCCGTTCAATGTGGAGGGCTGCAGCCAGCTCAATGGCGAGTGGGAGCCTTTGCTGCCGGGTCGCCGCTATACGGCGTTTCAGGCGGGGGTGCAAATGGCCAACCGCATGGGCGCACTCAATGAAATCGAGTTCTCCGAGTTCGTGGTCAAGACGCAGGCCTTTGCCGATGCGGTCAATGGCACGGCCACTTTCGGCGAGATGCTGGAACAAGTGGCCCGCGCCCGTGAGTTGGACCAATTTGCCAGCGACCATGATGCGCAGCTGAGTTTCACGCTTTGTGCCCGTGCCGCCGCCTGGAGCCCGGGCTACATCCAGCAGCATGCTGGGCGTTTGGGGTTTGTGCCCGGTGCCATGCCCGGGCGCATGGTGTTGCCATCGGGCGTGCAGGGCTTGGCGCCGGTGTTGTCTTTGACTTTTGACACCCACGCGGCCATGGCCGATGACCCGACTTTGTCGGCCATTCGCGAGTTTTCCTTGAGCCTGGATCTGCCCCAGATTGCCCGCGAGGACCAGGCTTTTGAGCGACTGCGCCAATCGGCCAGCCGACTGGCCAAGGACATGGATGCTTGGGTCACCGATGGCGCGGGTCAGGTTTTGGGTGACGAGGTGCTCGATCAGATTGCCGCTGATCTGGGCCACTTGTACGATGCGCTCGACCAGCGCGAGTTGTCTGCGGGGTCGCTGCAGGCGCGCCGCCTTTTCTCGTGATCGGTGCAAGCATGGCCACACGGGACTTGTTTGGGGAGGCCTCGACCGGCGGCGCAGACAAAGCGGGCAATTTGGCCCGGGCCGCCGAGTTGCGCTCGTTGCTGCACCACCACGCGCATTGCTACTACACGCTCGATGCGCCCGAGGTGCCAGATGCGGAGTACGACCGGCTGTTTCGCGAGTTGCAAGCGCTGGAGGCGGTGCACCCCGAGTTGTTGACGCCGGATTCGCCCACGCAGCGTGTGGGCGGTCGGGTGCTGGATGCGTTTGCGCCCGTGCGGCACCGGGTGCCGATGCTGAGCATCCGCACCGAGACCGACACCGAGGCCAGCGGTGCTGAGGCCTTTGATGCCCGTGTGCGCAAAGAGCTGAGCCTGAGCGAGGCCGAGCCTGCCGTTCAGTATGTGGCCGAGCTGAAGTTCGATGGCTTGGCCATGAGCTTGCGCTACGAAGCCGGTGTGCTGGTGCAGGCCGCCACGCGTGGCGATGGCGAGACGGGGGAAGAGGTCACGGCCAACATCCGCACCATTGGCCAGATCCCGCTGCGCTTGCCGGCCGATGCCCCTGCGGTGCTGGAGGTGCGCGGCGAGGTTTACATGCGCCGCGATGATTTTGAAAAGCTCAACGAGCGCCAGCGTGCCCGCATTGCTGCGGGCATGAAGGGTGAAAAAACTTTCGTCAATCCGCGCAATGCCGCAGCAGGTGCGGTGCGCCAGCTGGATTCGGGCATCGCGGCCGAGCGGCCCTTGAGCTTTTTTGCCTATGGCTGGGGCGACATCAGCGCGCCGTCTGAAGGCGCTCCCGTTTGGGCCACGCATGAACAGGCCTTGCAACAACTCAAGCGCTGGGGCTTTCCGGTGGCCGAGCAAACTTCCTGTGTGGATGGTGCTCAAGGTCTGGTGGGCTTTCACCAGCGCATGGCCGCCGAGCGCGATGCCTTGCCGTATGACATCGATGGCGTGGTGTACAAGGTCAACCGCTTGGACTGGCAGCAACAACTGGGTTTTGTGACCCGCGAGCCCCGCTGGGCCGTGGCCCACAAATACCCGGCGCAAGAAGAGATGACCACCGTGCTGGCCATCGATGTGCAGGTGGGGCGGACGGGTAAGTTGACCCCGGTGGCCAAGTTGGCACCGGTGTTTGTGGGTGGCGTGACGGTGACCAATGCCACGCTGCACAACGAGCTGGAGGCCCGCCGCAAGGATGTGCGGGTGGGCGACACCGTGATCGTGCGCCGTGCGGGCGATGTGATCCCCGAGGTGGTGTCGGTGGTGCTGGACAAGCGCCCAGAAGATGCTCAGGTGTTCACCATGATGAGCCACTGCCCGGTGTGCGGCAGCTTGGCTGAGCGCGATGACGGCGAAGCCGACCACCGCTGTACCGGCGGGCTGTTTTGCAGTGCGCAGCGCAAGCAAGCGGTTTGGCATTTTGCACACCGCCGCGCCATGGATGTGGATGGTTTGGGCGATAAATTGGTGGACCAATTGGTCGACTCAGGTCAGGTCAACACCTTGGCAGACCTGTACCACCTGAAACTGGAGAACCTGGCCAATATGGATCGGATGGCCGAAAAGTCGGCTGTCAATTTGCTCGATGCCTTGGAAAAATCCAAGCAAGCCACATTGCCGCGCTTTGTGTTCGGCTTGGGCATTCGCCATGTGGGCGAGGCCACCGCCAAGGAGCTGGCGCGGCACTTTGGGCAGCTGGACGCCATCATGGTGGCCAGCGAAGATGCGCTTTTGCAAGTGGCCGATGTGGGCCCCATCGTGGCGCACAGCATCCGCACGTTTTTCGACCAAGCGCACAACCGCGAAGTGGTACAGGCCCTGCGCGATGCAGGCATCACCTGGGCCGAGGGCGATGCCCTGGCCCCGACCGAGATGCCGCTGGCGGGCGTCACGGTGGTGTTGACGGGCACCTTGCAAAGCATGGGGCGCGATGAAGCCAAAGACAAGCTCGAAGCCTTGGGTGCCAAAGTGGCCGGTTCGGTGAGCAAAAAAACCAGCTACGTGGTGGCCGGTGCCGAGGCGGGCAGCAAACTCGACAAGGCGCAGGCTCTGGGCGTGCCGGTGCTCGACGATGCAGGTTTGGCCACGCTGCTTTTGGGGCAAAAACCCAATTGATCCAGCCTTTTGAGGGCTTGAGCAATCAGGCATCTTTCTGCAAGAACCCACCCCGTTGCGCGATCCCCAGGTAGGAGCCCACCCCGTGGGCGATGGTTTTTTGGGGGGCGTGTGCCACGCCCATCGCCCACAGGGGTGGGCTCCCACGGGGATGGCATCGCCCACAGGGGTGGGCTCCTACGGGATGATGCCGTCGGCATGCCCCATTGCGCGATCTCCAGGTAGGAGCCCACCCCGTGGGCGATGGTTTTTGGGGGCGTGTGCCACGCCCATCGCCCACAGGGGTGGGCTCCTACGGGATGATGCCGTCCGGCATGCCCCATTGCGCGATCTCCAGGTAGGAGCCCACCCCGTGGGCGATGGTTTTTGGGGGCGTGTGCCACGCCCATCGCCCACAGGGGTGGGCTCCTACGGGATGATGCCGTCGGCATGCCCCATTGCGCGATCTCCAGGTAGGAGCCCACCCCGTGGGCGATGGTTTTTGGGGGGGCGTGTACCACGCTCATCGCCCACAGGGGTGGGCTCCTACGGGGATGGCGATATGCTGTTGGTTTTACTGGGGACCTTGAATGACTGTTCGTGAAATTCTCAAGATGGGCGATGAGCGTTTGCTGCGTACCGCTGCGCCGGTGACTGTTTTTGACACGCCTGAGTTGCATGCTTTGGTGGCGGACTTGCTGGAGACCATGGGGGCTGTGAATGGCGCTGGCCTGGCTGCTCCTCAAATCGGGGTGGATTTGCAGGTGGTCATTTTTGGCAGCGGCCAGGTCAATCCGCGTTATCCGCATGAGCCGGCGTTTGCGCAAACCGTGTTGATCAATCCGGTGATCACGCCTTTGGGTGAAGAGGAGCAAGAGGGGTGGGAGGGCTGTTTGTCGGTGCCGGGCATGCGGGCCATTGTGCCGCGCTGGCAGCGTATTCGCTACACGGGCTTCGATGCCAAGGGTCAGGTCATCGTTCGCACGGCCGAGGGTTTTCATGCCCGGGTGGTGCAGCACGAGTGTGACCATTTGATTGGCAAGCTTTACCCGATGCGGGTGAGGGATTTCAGCCGATTTGGCTTCACGTCGGTGCTGTTTCCGGGTTTGGACGACAACACCGACGATTGAGTGGTCAAAGGCGTTTGAGTTTGTCCAGGGCTGCTTCGAGCGTTTCGTCTTTCTTGGCAAAGCAAAAGCGGATGACTTGCTGGTCAAAGTTGTTGCCGTAAAACGCGGACAGGGGGATGGCGGCGACGCCGATTTCGGTGGTCAACCATTGGCAGAAGGCGGCTTCGCCCAGGTTTTTTTCGGGCACATCGAGTGCTGAAATGTCGACGCACTGGAAGTAGGTGCCTTCACCTGGCAGCAGTTTGAATTTGGTTTGGGCCAGGCCTTGGCGGAACAGATCGCGTTTGCGCTGGTAAAACGCGGGCAGGTCCAGATAGGGTTTGGGGTCTGCCATGTAGCGGGCCAGGGCGTGTTGCATGGGGGTGTTGACCGTGAACACATTGAACTGGTGCACTTTGCGAAATTCGCTCGTCAGCGAGGCGGGCGCGGCCACGGTGCCGATTTTCCAGCCTGTCACATGGTAGGTTTTGCCAAAGCTGGAGACGATGAATGCACGGGCGGCCAGGCCGTCAAAGTGCGCAGCGCTCCAGTGTTGGTTGGGTGCATAGACCATGTGTTCATAGACTTCGTCGCTGATGAGCAGCACCTCGGTCGGCGCAAGGATGTCTTGCAGGCGCAGCATGTCTTGGCGTGACCAGATCATGCCGCTGGGGTTGTGCGGCGAGTTGATGAGGATGGCGCGGGTTTTGGGGCTGATGGCCGCCTGGATTTTGTCAAAGTCGGGGCGGAAGGTACCGGGTGTGAGTGGCACGCGCACGACCACGCCGCCTGCCAGCTCGATGTTGGGCACGTAGCTGTCGTAGCAGGGCTCGAGCACGATGACTTCGTCGCCGGGGTGAACGATGGCCAAGATGATGGTGAGGATGGCCTGGGTGGCTCCGGCCGTGACGGTGATTTCGCTGATGGGGTCGTAGTGGCGGCCATACAGTGTCTGGATCTTTTGCGACACCGCCTCGCGCAGCGGTGCGACTCCCGTCATGGGGGGGTATTGGTTCAGGCCTTCGCGCATGGCGTTGTTCACCAGATCGAGCAAGTGCGGGTCGCACGGAAAGTCGGGAAAGCCTTGGCCGAGGTTGACCGCGCCTTTCTCAGTCGCCAGTGCGGACATGACGGTGAAGATGGTGGTGCCCATGTGGGGGGCTTTGGAGACCAGGTTCGGGGTGTGTGCGTTCATGGTGTCTTGGTGGGGGAATGTAGACAAACAGAGTGGGTGCGAGATCAAAGCTCGTAGTCGTTGACGTGGCCCGTCATGGCTTTGGCGATGAGGGGGGCGGTCAGTCGGTCGCTGAGCAATTGCGCAAAATGGTAGACAAAGTGGCGCAGGTAAGCGCCGCGCTTGAAGGCGACACGCGCCACGTTCATGCCCAGCAAGCGTCCCAATGGCCTGACCGCCAGATCTTGCACGGGATCGTCTTTGACGGCCATTTCGGCGACGATGCCGATCCCCAGTCCGAGCCGAACATAGGTTTTGATGACGTCCGAGTCGATCGCTTCGAGTGCGATGCGTGGGTGCAGTTTTTTGGCCGCAAAGGCTTGGTCGATGCGGCTTCGCCCTGTGAAGGAGGGGTGGTAGGTGATCAGGGATTGCTCAGCGATGTCTTCGAGTGAGACATTTTGCTTGGCGGCCAGGGGGTGGTCCAGGGGCAGGACCAGCACGTGTTGCCATTCATAACAGGGCAGGGTGACGAGTTCTTCGTAGGCCGACAGTGATTCGGTGGCGATGCCGATTTCAGCCACTTCTTGAAGCAGCATTTGGGCCACTTGGTCTGGTGCACCTTGGTGCAGGCTGATGTTGACCAGTGGGTATTTCTCGCGCAGTTTGGCCACGGGCAGTGGTAAGACGTAGCGGGCTTGGGTGTGGGTGGTGGCGATCGACAAGGTGCCGCTGTCTTGGGCACTGTATTGGTCACCAATTTTGCGAAGGTTGCCTACTTCGCGCAAGATCACTTCAATGCTTTGAAGCACGTGCTGTCCGGGCTCTGTGATGCGTTTGAGGCGTTTGCCATGTCGGGCAAAAATTTCGATGCCCAGTTCTTCTTCGAGTTCGATGATGGCTTTGGACACGCCGGGCTGTGAGGTGTGCAGTGCCTTGGCGGTTTCAGTGAGGTTCAGGTTGCGACGGGCGGCTTCCTGAACGAAGCGAAATTGATGAAGGTTCATGCGCAGAATGTCTATGGATTGTCATCATTATGCTTTACAGGTCTATGCTGAGCCGGCAGCGATGTCGCCCATCAGTGTCGTCATGGCCGGGTGCTCGCCGACCGAGGGCGTGAGTTGAAACTGCATCTGGGGATACGCTTGCTGGAGTTCGTCAACGAGCTTGGGCAGGTCTTCCCGGGCGTGGCGTCCAACACCCAGAAACATGGGAACAATGCGCAGCTGGCTCAAGCCTTGCCCCATCAATTGTTCGACCACGGTGGGCAAATCCGGTGTGGTCAATTCCAAGAATGCACAGGCCACTGGCAAATGGGGCCAGCGCTGGCGCATGCTTTGTGCAACGGCATCGATGGGCAAGCGCCACAAGGGATCGCGTGAACCGTGCGCAAACAATATGACGCCCGTGCCGATTGGAAGTTGCTGTGTCATCGCCTTAAGACCATCCACCAAAATGCTGCCAGAGATATGGCGCTGTAAATCAACGAGGGTGCCGCTGAGGTTAGCCAGGGCTCCCAATTTTGCAAGACGCCGATGAAGTTGAAGACGTTGTTCAACAAGGAAAAACTGATGCCCGCCAACACACCGATGAACACATGACCGGCAATCTGACCGGTCCGAAAGTGGAGGTATGCAAAGGGCAGTGCCAGAACCAGCATCACCAGGCAGCTTAAGGGGTAGAACACTTTTCGCCAGAATTCGACTTCGTAGCGTTGTGAGTTTTGCTTGTTGCTGAACAAGTGCCGCATGTACTTGAAGAGTTCCCAAGTGCGCATGCGTTCTGGGCTGAGCAAGGCGGCTGCCACCATGTCCGCGCTGATGCCTGTGCGCCATGTTTGCGCTGCCATGGGCAACAATTCGTATTGGAGTTTGCCTGAGCGGGGTTCTATCTGCATGGTTTTTTGCTGTACTTGTTGCAGTTGCCAGGCCCCGTTCAGAATTTCGGCTTGTTCGGCTGTGGTGATGCCCAGCAATTGACCGTTTTCGTTGAATTCGTGGATGCGAACATTGCGCATGTGTTCGATGCCGTCAAAGCTGCGAACATTGACTGCAAAATGTCGTTCGCCTTGATTTTCTTTGAGCCATGCGCCTGTTTGTCCCAGCGTCAAGTGGCCTTGGTAAATGGCCTTGATTTGAATGGCTTGTCGGTCTGCCCAGGGGGCCACGTAATCTCCGATGACAAAGGTCAATGCGACAAGTGCCAGCCCCAGTTGCAGCAAAGTGCCCAAAGCCCGCAGGGGGTCCAGTCCGCCTGTGCGCAAGATGGTGTATTCGGAGCTTTGCGCGAGCCGGGCCATGACAAAAATGCACCCGATCAGCACTGACAGGGGCAGCAACTGGTACAAGTGCTCGGGCGTCTTGAGTGCGATGTAGAGCAGCGCTTGTTGCAGCTGATACCCCTGCGATGCATGCCGTGCGACGGATTGCAACTCATCGACCAAATCGAAAAACATGAACAAGGCCAAAAAGCCTACCGCCACAAAAGCAACGGCCGTGATGATTTCGCGGTACAGCAGTCGACGAACGGTTTTCATGCGATCACCTTGGCGGTGTGTTCACGCCGGGTCAAAAGTGCACGCCAAGACCAGTTCATGTGGCGGGCATAAAGCCACGTGATGGCGATGGCGAACACGCTGCCATGCAGCACCAACATGAACGATGCGAACGTGACACGCCCTGTGGTGACCCAGCTCTGGCCCACGTTGAGCATGTTGTAGTAAGCGATGAAGATGAACAGCGCCAAGCCCAGGTGGTAACTGCGACCGACCCGAGGGTTGATGGCAGACACGGCCAGGGCCATCAGCACCAAGTTGATGGCGGCCAGACCCAGACCCAGTCGCCAGCCGAGCTCGCCCAAGTTCTCGCGTGTCGGGTTGTTGAATAAAGTCCAGCTGTCGGCGTGTCGGCTGCTCAGTGATTTGGTGTCCGATGTGGCGTTGGCATCGACCAAGACTTCATAGTGCTCAAATTGGGTCAACCGGGTCTCGCCTGTCTGCAGGTTGGTCAGCCATTGCTGGCCTTTGTCCAGCATCAGAAAGCGTTCGTTGCGCACCATATCGATGCGGCCTTGTTGGGCGGTGGTGACGGTTTCCGTGCCGTCTTCCAGGCTGGAGACGAACACATGGTTGCCAAAACGGTTGTTCGGACTGTCTTTGTCGATGAAAAATACGCGTTTTCCGCCTGCGGACTCTTGGAATTGTCCTGGGGCTACGCGTTCAAGGTCGTTGCGTTGCTCGAAGCGGCTTTCCAGCTCTTGCAGTTGCAAGTTGCTCCAGGGCCAGGCAAACAAGGCCAGCAAAACGATCATGAGCAAAATCGGCCAGGCAAAGTGCAACAAGGGCCTGACGAAATGGGCCAGGCCCTGGCCACTGGAAAACCAGATCACCATTTCGCTGTCGCTGTACATGCGCGAGAGGGTGGAGACCACCGCTATGAACAAACTGAGGGTGACGATGGTGGTCATCTGGCTCAACACACTGAAGCCCATGATCAGCATGACTTCCGAGGGGTTGACGCTGCCGCGGCTGGCTTGACCCAAGGTGCGGATCAGAATGACGGTCATCACGATGGTGATCAAAATCACCAGCGTGGCTCCGAAATTGCGAGCCAGGTCCTTGCGTAAAGTGGAATGGAATAACATTGGCGGGAAGGAAAAACTGAATTATGAACTTCGAAATCCAAAAACGCGCCCTGTCTCGTGTCATTCGTGATGATCTTGATGCTTTGATTGTTCTTTGGCCCGCGCAAACTGCAGCGACGCCTTCAGAAAAAGACCCTCTGTCGACCCTGGTCAGTCAAGCCGTTCAAGCCGGTGATTTGGAGCTCAAGGCGGGGGCTGTTTTGGCCATGTACGGTCAAGCGGGCATCAAGGCTCGCCATGTGGCTGTCGTGTGCTCGCAAGACAACACGCCAGACCAAATTCGCAGTGCCATGCTGGCCGCTTGGAGTGCATTGAAGGCGAGCAAGGCCAAAAAGCTGGGTGTTTATTTGGCGGGTGAATGGTCTGCCAGCGGCCTGGATGCTGCTGCGTCTGCGCTGGCACAAGCGAGCTACAGCTACACCACCACGCTCAGCAAACCCCATCACAGGACCTTGAAGCAGGTCTTATTCAGTGCCGCCGAAGTCAGCTCGGAGTTGTGCATGGCGCTTGCGCAGGCCCAAGCCCTGATCGCAGGTGTGGAGCTGGCCAAGGAGTGGGCCAATCGGCCAGCCAATCACGCTACACCCACCATGCTGGCGCAAGCGGCCAAGGCCTTGGCCAAAGGCCCGTCGTTCAAATGCGAGGTGCTTGGCCCCCAAGATGTTGCCAAATTGGGCATGGGCGCATTTTTGGCGGTGGCTCAAGGGGCGGCCGAGCCTTTGCGCTTCATCGTCATGCGTTACAACGGTGCGGCAAGCTCACAGTCGCCGGTTGTTCTGGTGGGCAAAGGCATCACATTCGACACCGGCGGCATTTCGATGAAGCCTGCTGCCGAAATGGATGAAATGAAATACGACATGAGCGGTGCCGCAAGTGTTTTGGGGGTGTTCAAAGCCTTGGGTGAATTGAAGCCTGCCATCAACGTGGTCGGGCTGATTCCGGCCACCGAAAACATGCCCGATGGTTTGGCGATCAAACCCGGCGATGTCGTCACCAGCATGAGCGGGCAGACCATTGAGATCCTCAACACCGACGCTGAAGGGCGTTTGGTGCTGTGCGATGCTTTGACCTACGCTGAGCGTTTCAAGCCGCAATGCGTGATCGATGTTGCGACTTTGACCGGCGCGTGCGTGATTGCCTTGGGGGGCGTGCGTTCTGGCCTTTTCAGCAGTGACGATGAATTGGCGCTGCAGCTGCAGCAAGCCGGTGACCGCTCGGGCGACTTGTGCTGGCGCATGCCAATGGACGACCCCTACGCCGAAGGTTTGAAGACCCGTTTTGCGGATGTTGCCAACGTGGCGGGCAGGGCTGCAGGGGCGGTGACCGCCGCCAAGTTTTTGCAGCGCTTTGCCCATAAATACCCTTGGGCTCATCTCGACATTGCCGGTACCGCTTGGAAGAGCGGCGCTGCCAAAGGCGCAACGGGTCGCCCTGTGGCCTTGCTGATGCACTATTTGCTGGCCAAGGCCAAGGCCAAGGCCAAGGTGCCAGCGAGGGCCGGTCGCCCTGCATGAGCACCGCGATGACCCGGATTGAATTTCATTTCAATGCCACCGAGCGCTTGCAGTATGCGTGTCGTTTGTTGCGCAAGGCGCACACGCAAAAGCTGCGCATCGGCGTGGTGGGCTCGGCTCAGGCCTTGCGTCAACTCGACTCAGCGCTGTGGACTTTCTCGGCGGTGGACTTTTTGCCTCACAGCACATCCTCTGAGGGCGCTGATGTTCAAGATGTTTCAGCCATTTTGCTGAGTGAAGATCCTGAGCGCTGCGCTGGCAGGGATGTGCTCGTCAATTTGGGTGATGAAGTGCCCGCCGGTTTCGAGCAGTTTGGGCGCTTGATTGAAATTGTGGCGGTGGATGACCACGGCCGCATGACGGCGCGTCAGCGCTGGAAGCACTACACGGCGCAGGGCTATGATTTGGTGCAACATGATTTATCGAAGCGGAGCCTGTCATGACGTATGCCTCTGTTGCCCGTGCTTTGAGCGATGTGCCCCCGCAGACGATCCCGGTTTTGACCCGGGAGATTTCTGCCAAGGACATCCCGCAGCCCTTGTTGCTTGCTTTGGAAGCCCGACAGGCTGAAAGGGCCATGATATTGGGTTTGTCCCAGGAGTTGATGCTCAGTCTGCGGCCAGAATTGGACCGCATGGCGGCCGAACTGGCGCAAAGAAGTGTTGAGGGCATGTGGGCCAAGCGGGCAGAGATCTATAAAACGAGCAGTTCAACGGCGATCTGAAGTGTGTCATTTAGGTTTTTCCTGAGTCACAAGCTGGGCCAGTTGCGGTATGGTTCAGGCTTGCTTGATTGAAGCAATTTCTTCCTCGGAGTTTTCATGAAATTTTCAAGTCGTCGTTCCTTGTCTGTGATCGCTGTTGCCGTGGCTGCAGTGGCTTTGGCCGCTTGCGGTAAAAAAGAAGCGGCTTCGGACGCGCAAGTCATCAAGATTGGTCACGTGGGCCCCGTCAGCGGCGCCATTGCACACTTGGGCAAAGACAACGAGAACGGCGCACGCATGGCCATCGAAGAGCTCAATGCCGCCGGTCTGAAGTTTGGCGAAAAGGCCGTGAAGTTTGAGCTGCTGGCCGAAGACGATGCATCCGACCCGAAACAAGGCACAGCAGCCGCTCAGAAACTGGTGGATGCCAAGGTCAATGGCGTGATCGGTCACCTGAACTCCGGCACCACCATTCCTGCTTCGCAGATTTACAACACGGCAGGCATTCCCCAGATTTCGCCTTCGGCCACCAACCCCAAATACACCCGACAGGGTTACACCGGTGCTTTCCGCGTGGTGGCTGATGACGTTCACCTCGGTGGCACACTGGGCAAATACGCGGTGGAAACCCTCAAGGGCAAGAACATCGCCGTGATCGACGACCGTACTGCTTACGGCCAGGGCGTGGCTGAAGAGTTCAAAAAGGGTGCCACGGCTTCGGGCGGCACCATCGTGGGCCATGAGTTCACGACCGACAAGGCATCCGACTTCAATGCGATCTTGACCACACTGAAGGCCAAGAAGCCTGACATCGTGTTCTTTGGCGGGATGGACGCGGTGGCTGGACCGATGCTGCGCCAGATGAAGTCCTTGGGCATCAGTGCCAAATTCATGGGCGGTGACGGCATTTGCACCACCGAGCTGGCCAAACTGGCTGGCGACGCCATGAAAGACGAGACTGTGTTTTGCGCTGAGGCCGGCGGTGTGGAAGGCGAGCAAAAAGTCGGCATGGACAAGTTCCGCGCAGACTTCAAAGCCAAGTTCAATGCCGATGTGCAGGTCTACGCGCCCTATGTCTACGACGCTGTGAAAGTCATGGCAACCGCCATGGTGAACGCCGGTTCTGCCGATCCTGCCAAGTACTTGCCAGCTCTGAAAGCCATCAAGTACAAAGGCGTGACCGGAGACATTGCGTTTGACGAAAAAGGCGACATCAAGAATGGCGCTTTGACGCTGTACACCTACAAAGGTGGTGAACGCGCCCAGCTGGCCGTGGTTCGCTGAAGCCATTCGCCCTCAAACGGGGGCGTTTGGGCAAAAAAAAGCCTGCACTTGCGTGCAGGCTTTTTTCGTTTCTGGCGGAACAGGCGTCATTCTACTATGTTGTCCAACGCTGTTCAATAGCAACCAATAAATCTCTTTTACTCTATACAAATCAATGACTTATGAATTTTATTGATCTTTGTTTGTCCAACCAAATCCTATAGCGTTTTGCTCATTAGTGTGTCTTAGAATGTATCTTGGATTTCAAGATACACAGACATCATGGGCAAACTTACAGCGCTTTCAATCAAGTCACTCAAGACGGTCGGCCTTCACGCTGACGGTGGTGGGCTGTACCTCAAGGTTCAGGCTTCACCCGACCCGAGTCAGCCAAACAAAAGTTGGATTTTTCGGTGGGGCGCTGGCGGCAAAAACACGATTGGATTGGGTCCGCTCAGGGATGTCACCCTGGCTGAGGCAAGAGATACAGCAGTTCAACATCACCGACTGGTGAGACAGGGCGGCGATCCCCGTCTTGAACGAAGCAAGATTCAAGCGGCGGCTGCCGCTGCCAGTGATGTCATGACTTTTCAACGAGCTGCCCAAATTTACATTGAGACAAAGCGACACGGCTGGCGAAATTTGAAACACGCTGACCAGTGGACAAACACAATCTCAACTTATGCCAATCCGGTCATCGGCACTTTGGCCTGTTCTGATGTCACGACTGAGTTGGTGCTGGAAATCCTCAAGCCAATCTGGACGACAAAGAACGAGACGGCAACACGGCTCAGAGGTCGTATTGAAAGCATCATGGATTGGGCCGTTGTGTCCGGTCACAGAACAGGCGACAACCCGGCAATCTGGAAAGGCAAGTTGGCTCACTTGCTGCCGTCAATCAGCAAGCGTCAGCGGGTCAAGCACCATGCCGCTATGCCTTACGCTCATATACCAGCGTTATTTCATACGATTGGTATCACGCCAGTGTTGTCGGCAAAAGCCTTGCTCCTGTGTCTTCTGACGGCAACCAGAACCAGCGAGACGATTGAAGCGAAGTGGGATGAATTCGACTTTGACAAGGCGATTTGGACGATCCCGAAAGAGCGAATGAAAAAGGGGCGTGAGCACAGGGTGCCACTGTCAGATCAGGCGATTGAAGTTTTGAAGTCAATCAACCGAGTTGATGACTCGCCTTGGGTGTTCGATAGCCGAGGCAAGGGCAAGCCGCTTTCGAACATGGCAATGAGTAACTATTTGAAGGGTACACTCGGATTCAAGGAATACACCGTTCACGGCTTTCGCTCGTCGTTCCGTGACTGGGCAGGTGAGACATCTAGGCATAGCCGAGAAGTCATCGAACAGTCGCTGGCTCACTCGCTGGCTGATCAGACCGAAGCAGCCTATCAGCGTGGAGACTACCTAGAGAAGCGCCGAGCGTTGATGGCAGGTTGGGCAAATTTTGTGGCTCAACCTGCATAATTTTCTTCAGACTAGAACGAAGCATTGATTTAAGTGTTGTGGCCGGTTAAGATGGGAAATAGTGCAAATTGGTCGTTCATCTTTGATCAATAAAATAAAATCAACCAATAAAATCTGAAGTTCAAACCAATGGATAAAGAGCGCTTCATAAAATCTGCTGAATTGTATTTTGCAGCAAATTGTAATTCATTCAAAAATAATCAATCCAATGACATAACGAAAGATGATGATGTTATTTTGGAATTCTTGAAGCGTGCTGCTTCCCAGGACATAGGATGGCTATCAAAGGACAAAGATGGGAAAATTGCCACAAAAAAAGTTTCAACTGATGCCTTAACATTCGCAATATCGGAATTTAAAATAAAAAACTATATCAAAGGCAGAGAATACCTCACCAATGGTGTGAATTCTTGCATGGCAATAATTCTTGGTGGTGCCGCATACAAGTTGATTGTAGATGGGCATGATATATATCTGAAAATAATAAATAATTCTGTTGATAATTTCACTCATGAAGAAGCGTTGTTAATGGAAACTTGCGGGCAAGCTTTGATGAAAAAGGCAATAGAAGCAAAGATAGTAATCGGTTGAGTGTTGTATTTTAAATTGCAAATGATGATTTTTTAAAAATATATATCCAAGTAATTACTTCTTGTTTTATTCATTTGGAAAATAAATTCTATTAATTAGAATAAATGATTTAAAATTTCCTATAAAATTTTAGCCATCTGATCAATGTAACTTGTATGAAAGTAATTAAGCAGCATTCCTAGATCATAATTGCATATCTCTAAAATATGTTTTTGCAATGAGCTGTTATCAATGCGTTGTAATTTATTTGTCGATTTATCTCGATATATAGGCGTTGCACTACATGTTATGTGTCTGTTTTCATTTTTCAGCATGCTGCTTTCCATAACCACATAAACTTCATTGCGATAGAGTTCATTTGACCAATTCCAGTTGAATGGAATCTCAATTTCATACCGGCGATACAGATGCGATACTATTTCATTTATAAATCTATTTTTTGTTGTTCGCTGTTCAGTGCTATAAATCCATGGATGAGCTTTGGATTCAGATAATAGCCAGCCTTCTTTAATGGGAGTTACATCTGTAAAGTAACACTGCTCACAAATTATTGACATAGGATGAAAGAAGCCCTTTGGCTTGATCGCTATAAATGCATCACTTTCGATTTTTTCAAGTTTCTTGATTATTTCCAAGCTACTTGGTCCGCCTAATTCGTGTTCAAATATAAGCTCAGAATTATTGAATAATATAATTATAACTTTGTTTTTGTCACAAAACCACCTCTTCATGTGACAAATGCTATTCCCTGTGTAAAATTTATTTTCATCTGACTTCACTGATTTTATATCGCAGAAGTATTTATTTTCTTCCCATCCATTCCATGTGGCATATTCAATTTCTTGCACTTTATTATTTGTGAGTTTTTCAATATTCTTCTTGGTTTCCTTAAAAGAGTTTCCCCAGTTATCTCTTTCCATAATTAATCTTCCAGATGGGAAGATGTTTATAAATAGGCCATAGTCATCTTCGCCGTGACTCATCATAACTGCTTTATTCCAAACAACAGGGGCAGAGATGTGAGTTGGGTTACTTTGGAGCAAAATGTCGATTTTTTTCACGAAATATTTTCCACTTAAAAAAAGAAATTATATATATGTGGTTTTAAATTTTGAAGTGAGCGTCCTGTTTTTAGACGCCCACGACATGGATCAGTTGCCGTCGTAGTGGAGTTTTCGGGCCATGGCCAGCCTGTTCTCGCTCAGTGTCGATGACAGGTCCAGTGCCCACCACTGGGCTTCCAGTTCCTTGTGCTGGGCGTCTTGTTTGGACGAAAACCGAGGGGGTGTCTTTTCGGGCATCTCAGCGTCTGGAAACACGGCACGCTCGGCATTCGCAATCAGTGCTCTGGCTCTGTTCATGAAGACCCAGACCATCTGCCTCATGCTGTTAGCACGGCGGTCGATCTGCTCTTTTGTGCCGGTTAAGCTCTCATTGCCTGGGCTGATTCGGAGCGCCTTGCCGATCTTGAACAGGTCAGCCCGCTCCTGGAACTCAGTATCTAACCGGCTCATGTTCGATTGAGCCATGGCTGTGGGTTTGGCAATCAATTCATGATGTAAGCAATACACCTCATGTGATTTTTGGAGCACATTGAGACGGGCCAGCGTCACATTGATCGGATAGCGTGAGGTGCTGGTTTCCAAGCGGTTTGATGGGCGTCGGTCCTGAAACGACTCAAGAATCCAGTTGATTTGTTTTTGGACCGTTTCCTTGCTCAGTTGGAGCGGTATTTCGACCAGAATTTTTCCAGCCCGATTGCCCGAAACAGCACTTTCCACGGATGTGATCTGCTGGACACGGGGCGGGAGTTGCTGCTCCTTGAACAACTGGGAGCCAGTGCGACGCCACCACTCTTCGAATGAGCAGTCGTAGATGTTGCCAAAGTCTCGATAGATCTGGGCCAGCCGCTCATCGTAGGTCACAGGCTCTCCGCCCTGAGTGCTCTGGCACAGCAGCCAATAGTCCTTGCTGAGCCTCAGAAATTCCCACCACCACCGACGGATGCTGGTGCTGGCATCGGCAATTTCCTCTTCCATGGTGGCATGCCGGAAGTGGGTCATGCCTTTCTGGCGGGGCTCTTCGTATTCGTCTTGGATGGGATTGCTGGTCATGGTTCGGGGATCAATCATTGTCATCCGGACCGAGATCGTCGGCGCACAGCTTCAGATCATTCCTAGGTCGGTGAAACAAATGTGAGCGCTTCGCTAAACAGCCGACGATTCTAGGAGATAGAAATGAAAGCAACCAAAAAAACCAAAACCATCGCCAAGGCCACTCAAGTCTATACCAGCAACGCGATCCAGCAACTTGAAGCCCTGTCTGGTGAGCGTGAGGTCTGGGAAAGCACGGTTTACCAGACGGCCACCGAGGCGCTCTATGGCCTCCTTGGCAAGGTCTACGGCTTCTACGAGGACTCGTTCATCAACCGTAGCGCTGAGGAGCGCCTGGCCCTTCGCCAAGAAATCGCCAGCAAGCTCACCCAATCCGGTGTCCGTGTCCAGAGCAATTCCAGTGTGCTGGGTCTTCTGATTCGCTATGTGTTCAAGAGCGACCGTAAGCGTGTGCTTTGCTACCAGAAGGCCGTGGAGGTTGCCAAAAAGTTCAGCGTCAAGCCGACTGTACTTCCTGACTGGCTCCGTGGCAATCATGGCATTGACGGCGTTGCCAAGTTGACCAAAGAGAACCAAGCCAAGGTTGCCAAGCGCCAAGAACTGGAAGTGGCAGTCACACAAATCAATGCTGTCATTGAAAAGCGTAAGGGCCAGCCTCTGGCTTCCGTGACTATCACCGGAACCTGCTGCCAGAGCATCAGCGCCCTGATCACTCAGCCCGGCCCCAATGGCGAACTCAAGATCGTTTGTGTCGTTGAGGACATCGAGACGGCTGTCTACAACTCGCTGGTTCGTAGCGCCGCCCGTAAATGGAAGGCAGCCAATCAGTCCATGAGCCTGCTCAATGCTGAGGCTGAAAAGTTCATTCAATCCGCCGATCAGCAGGAACTCAAGGCCGCCTGACCGACATGGCACACACGGCAATGGTGTCGTGTGTGCCAGCCACCCACAAATCCAAAGGAGAAAAAATGACCATTCGCACCGAAATCAAGTATGCCCCTCAGACCATCAATGATGTGGTTTTCAATGACCCTGACACCGAGTTCTTCGTGAAGGGGATCATTTCTGGGCAGTATTCCTGTGACAACCTGATGCTGTATGGCACCAACGGCAATGGCAAAACGACCATTGCCAATCTGGTGGCCACAGCGCTGACTGGTGGATCGGGTCTGCTCATTCAAGACAGCATCGAGCAATTCCTGAGCCGTGAGGACCTGGCCAACTACCTGTCCAACACCGTCCAGTACTACGGTGATGCCCAGCACCAGCGCTGTGTCGTTGTGTTCCATGAACTGGACAAATACAGCAAAAGCCTGAGCCGCCTGTGGATCGCATTGGACGACTACAAAGACCGTCTGATGGTGATTTTCACGACAAATGACCCGATGAAGTTCGAGAATGCCGTCCGCTCTCGCTGTGACAAATACGAGTTCACCCAGATCTCGCCACAGGATTTTGCGCCTCGTGCTCAGCACATCCTTGAGCAAGAGGGTGTGGTGATGACGCTGGCTGAGGTGACCAAGAATCTTGAGAAATACACCGGCAGCAATCGGGATGTCCGTGACTACCTCAGGACCATCGACAAGATGCTGGCGCTCAAACAGGCAGGGTTGCTGAGGACATCGGCACTACCCAAACCGACCCAGCCCCAACTGATCGTGGTTTCTGGAACTGAACAAATCTAAGGAGTAAAAACATGGAACGACTGCTTCGAATCAAAGACATCGTGGGTGACAAGAGCAACGGCATCCCGCCGATCATCCCGATCTCCAAAAGCTCTTGGTGGGCGGGTGTCGCTGAGGGCAAATTCCCGACGCCGATCAAGCTCGGTACCCGAACCACATGTTGGCGTGAGTCGGATGTTCGAGCGCTGGTCTCCGGGCACTGACGGAATGAGGTCCACCATCGAAGGCTCTGCTCTGGCAGGGCCTTTGTCATTTTAGTGGGAATCAGGTTCGAAAAATGGAAATAAAGAAATTGAAAATATATTTCAAATCAATAGTTCACTCATGATCCTCTTCGAATATAACAAATTGTCCGACATTGTTGTCAATCAGTGACTTAATTATAAATTTTTCTGAACCATATTCTAAGCCCTGCTTGAGTGTTTCGCTAAGAAAATCGGATCCAAAGTTTGTGAAATCTTTTTCGAGTCCTTTTTCAGATATTTCTTTGTAAAATTCTGGAAATTTATCAGGATTATTTTTGAATTCAGAAAATAATTTATTTACTGCAGACCTTTTTAGATCATCATTCGGCAAGGTGACATCCTTGAATTTATAAACTGCAGCAAGAAACTCAGGAGATATGATGAATATATAATCGTTCGGCGATATACCTTTTGATGTGACTTCAATATAGCCATCTTCAATATTTTTTGAAATGTTGCCCATAAATGGAGTCGGTGGAATTTTCTTTAGTGAATTGAAGACTCTTGCCATGTCTTTATTGTTTTTTATTTCTTCAATGGAAATATCTCTATATTCTTTGTTTCCTAATTTTTCAAATTCTAATAGCATTGAATTTCCGGCCATTTCTTGAAAAATTTCTGCACCAATGCTTTCAATGGGGTTGGCGCCATGGAAAATGTCTGTATATGCTGAAACAGTTGCCAATGCACCAGCCAAAGCAGCCTTATTAGACAATACGGCTTTATAAGTGTAGGTTCTATTATTTTCCATTTTAGGACTTTTATGGTTTGATGAGTTGGGCATCTTGTTATTTAATGTTCTAGGGCATGGTTCAATTTGCATCATGGTGAATATTCTTGGCTGACACCAAGTGAAGTCAGGAGTTTACTCAAGGTCAACCCAATTACTGTTTCGGGTATGGTACTACTGACTGATCTGTTTTGAGCGCTCCTGCTTCGTCCTGTCGCATTGAACCGCTGATGGATGAGCTTGGCGAGGTGACTGAAGTGCTGGGCCAATGTGTTCGGTGAGAACTGGCAGCGCTTTTGGGTCGGGAACAGCGATACATCGAGGTCCAGCGCCAACAGCGGCTCCAATGTATCACCCCCGATGTCGAAGCGGGCAATCAAATAGCGGCGAACCTCTGCTTGTGTCGCTTCGCTCAATTCGAATCGAGTGCAGTCTGGAGCCAAGACAAATCGACGGATAGAAGCGTCTAAATTCACGACGCTTGAGACCGTCAATTGGGCGATGTCCTTGATCCTGAGTTGCTGGCGAACGGCGAACAGTGCCCGATTTCTGGCTCCCCACTTGGTGGATGTGACCAGATAGGTCAGGACGGATTGAAGGGATGTGTTGGCTGGAATTTTGTTCAGCATCATGGCGGTGTGTGCTCCTTGTTTGATTGATGTATTTATTCATAACAAGAGCGTTTAGGGCCTTTCCAGCGATGTGCCGTGGCTAGGCAATCAAATACCTATGGAGTCGTGTTCTGTCTAAATCAAATAAATAAGACATGAACACCCAAGCTACTCAACACCCACCAAGCGCCATCGAAGTTCTAGCCGAAGCAATGATTTATGCCGACAGCGACAGCACTCAGGAAATTGCCGAGGTCATTGCCAATATTTGGTTGCCCGTCTTCAGGTCAAAACAGAACCTCGACATGTCACTGGATGTCCTGAGGCTCAGTCATGAAAACAGCAGTGCCCGTGACATGTGTGGGCGCTACCTCGAAGTCATGAGGAGCATGAAATGAAAATCAGCGAAGTCGTGGGGGATGGACTTCAGTCATTCGTGGCCGTGGTTCGCTGTGCTGTCGATGGCATGGGATCGGTGACCATACGGGTTCAGATCCGCTGTGATGGTCTCATTCAGGCTCGGTATCTGCTGACACGGCTCTACGGTCGTGGCAATGTCCAGAGCGTTCATCAGACCGTGCTAGAGCAGTCAATCAAGCCTATCGAACCATCAACAAGCGTGATTCGACCAATCAAGCCCAAGAGCGGCATCATCAAGTCAATCAAACCCATGACCCCGAAACAGGGCATGAAGAAATCCATGGCTGATGCCAAGAAGGCAGTCAAAAAGAAAGAGCGAAAGACCAAGGCCATCAATCGGGTTCGTGTTGCTCAGAATCATTTGGCAGACATCAATCGGGAGCCATGAACTCATCTTGGCCGTTTGCTGCCGGTTTTGATCAGTGGTAACTTTCGCTCTTGGCAACTCGAATCTACGGCCAATCCAGCATAAAAAAACTATGCTGTGTCATTCTCATATCGAGATTTGCTTATGGCATTTCAGTAATTTTCAGATTTGGTTCTTGTCCATTGGAATCATCTTGAATTCAAACTTATCAATTACCTGACATTGTCCAGAACCAATTTCTTTGTAAAATTTTGAATTATAAGAAAGGCGTAATGACTTTCTATCCAGATCATATGTTGGATTTTTTTCTCCGATGCCACCAAATGTCAAAGTGTCAGTCGACTCTCGGATGTTGAGAACTTCATAACGGATGACTCCGTCACCAGGATGGACACCGTATCCTGGGCCAAAAATATTCACCTTCTTAGTTGTTAGATTGAGCTCTAACAGGACTCTTTGAACGATCCCCCGGGTTACTTCCACACCACAGTCCAGCCGCTTCACGGTGTCAAACCAGCCGGCACTAGCTGTATGGCTAATTGAGATAGAAATGACCACCACAGCAAATTTAGAGATTGGTTTCATAAACTCGATTCCAGTTTTTCAGCAATGAAGATTTCTCCATCTTAGCGTCACCGGCATCATTGATTACCTTTCTGACATTGAAGCCTAAATCAGCAAGGCGAGGCCATTACCGATCCCGTGAGAGCGGTTGACCTACACCTTGACGAGCGTGGCTCAGGACTTGGTGGTGATGAGGTCAGGACTTCTGGGAATACGAACATTCAGCCAATCGATGGACTCACGATTGGGGAACTTACATCCCTTGGTTGAGTAGTTGAGCCATCCCTCATCACGATATGGCACGACCTTGACGGCAAAGCCTGAGAACGGCACACGGTGCCAAGCGTCCAGCACCTTCTGCTCAAAGACATCGAATCGGTTTTCCGGGATGCCGACTGAGCAATGAAAGTGTGGGACTTTCCCGTTGTTCAATCCCTCAATCACCGGCACAAACAGGAACGGACTGCCTTTTCTTTGATTCATGTTCCCGAACAGGGAGCGATCAAGAATATTGGCAAACAGTTTCACGCTGTCCTTGTAGCGCTCGATCATTTCCGGATGGTTCCGAGTGAGTGAGCGATTGAAGGCAGCGGTGTAGGCATCGATCTTTTTCGGATCGAGTGTCAGTGTGACGGCATGGGTGATCAGGTGCGCATGGGCAAGCATCCACTCGAAGTGGTCTTGCCTATGCTCTCGCTGGCGCTGCTCGGCAGCGTCTGTGATCTGATCTTGAAGGGTTGTTCTCATGCCAGGTATTTATCCCGGCAATCAAATATCTGATTTTTTTATTTCAGATAGGCATAGACCGTCTGACGGGACACGGCGAACTGTTGGGCCAACACTGACTTGCTGACACCAGATTCGGCAAGTGTTTTGAGCTTGGTTTGTTCTTCACTGCTCAGAGCTTGCTTTCGGCCTTTGTAGGCGCCCTTTGTTTTGGCAATGGCAATACCTGCCAACTGACGCTCACGGATGACGGCTCGTTCCCATTCGGCAAGAGATCCCATGACGCCTAGCAACAAATTGGCCATCGGGTTGTTGTCGCCCGTGAAGGTCAGCGCTTCCTTGATGAACTGAACTTTCACGCCTTTGGCTGTTAAACCCCTGACTGTGTTGATCAAGTCAGTCAGTGAGCGGGACAGCCGATCCATGGAATAGATGATGAATGTGTCACCTTCACGGAGATGGGCCAGCGCTGCCTGAAGTTGTGGGCGCTCAGTGTCTTTGCCTGAGGCTTTGTCGGTGAAGGTTTTGTCGATATTGAAGTCGGCCAATGCCTCTTGCTGACGGGCAGTGTTCTGCTCTTCAGTGCTCACTCGGATGTAACCGACCAATTGTCCTTTTGCCATCGCTTGATACCTCGTTTTGTCTAACAAGGATCTTAGATGGACCTTTACAGGGTGTCAAACAAATAAATATGGACTCTATCCTGACACTATTGGACTGGATCGGCGCTGTGAAGATAGGCTGTACTTCAGGTTGACGGTTATGGCGGCAAGTCACACTCTATGACCTGTTGTACTGGGTTTGAGATACACCCAGAGCCAGCAACCATCTCTCGTACATATATATATGGAGGAGGGCGCTTGCCTTAGAAATTGGTGTGTCCAAGCAACATTGTCCAGAAATGTCGTGGTTAGAGGGGTGAAGTCCAGCACATTAGTGTGACTTCAAGTGTGACTCAGCAAGAGTACAAAAGAAAAAACCCTAAGTGAATCAATCACTTAGGGTTTACATCTGGCGGAACAGGCGGGATTCGAACCCGCGGTGGGCTATTAACCCACACACGCTTTCCAGGCGTGCGACTTAAACCACTCATCCACCGTTCCAGAGCCTCTGATTGTAGCAGCGGAAAAGTGCGTTCTGGGTGTCCTCTGACAATTCGTATCGCGGCTGCGCATGAGGTTTTTTGAGTAATTCTGCTTTTTGTCGCGTGGAAGTCACTTTTTATCCTTAAACTTCGCGCCTGTTTCTCCCTCTTTGGGGCTTGAGCCCACCTCCGCCATGAAATTTCGCTTTCCCATCGTCATCATTGACGAAGACTACCGTTCTGAAAACACTTCAGGCTTGGGTATCCGCGCTTTGGCGGACGCCATCGTCAGCGAAGGCTTCGAGGTGTTGGGGGTGACCAGTTACGGTGACCTGTCGCAGTTTGCGCAGCAGCAAAGCCGTGCCAGTGCGTTCATCTTGTCGATCGATGATGAGGAGTTTTCGCCCGGGCCGGATCTGGACCCTGCGGTGATCAACTTGCGCGCCTTCATCGACGAAGTGCGCCGCAAAAATGCCGAGGTGCCGATCTACATTTACGGCGAAACCAAGACCAGCCAGCACTTGCCCAACGACATCCTGCGGGAGTTGCACGGCTTCATCCACATGTACGAAGACACGCCGGAATTCATGGCGCGTCACATCATCCGCGAGGCCAAGAGCTACCTGGAAAGCGTGCAGCCACCGTTTTTCAAGGCCTTGCTAGATTACGCCGAAGATGGCTCTTACTCGTGGCACTGCCCGGGTCACTCGGGTGGCGTGGCTTTCTTGAAGAGCCCTGTGGGCCAGATGTACCACCAGTTCTATGGTGAAAACATGTTGCGGGCTGACGTGTGCAATGCGGTAGAAGAGCTCGGTCAGCTGCTGGACCACAACGGCGCGATCGGCGAGAGCGAGCGCAACGCGGCCCGTATTTTCAATGCCGACCACTGCTTCTTTGTGACCAACGGCACCAGCACGTCCAACAAGATTGTGTGGCACCACACCGTGGCGCCGGGTGATGTGGTGGTGGTGGACCGCAACTGCCACAAATCCATCTTGCACGCGATCATCATGACCGGTGCCATTCCGGTTTTCTTGAAGCCGACACGCAACCATTTCGGCATCATCGGTCCGATTCCCAAGAGCGAGTTCGAGCCTGCGGCCATCCAGGCCAAGATCAAAAAGAACCCGCTGCTCAAAGGTGTGGATGCCAAAAAGGTCAAACCGCGCGTGATGACGCTGACCCAGTCAACGTATGACGGCGTGCTCTACAACACCGAAACCATCAAGAGCATGCTCGATGGTTATGTGGAGAACCTGCACTTTGACGAGGCTTGGTTGCCGCATGCGGCATTCCACCCTTTTTATGGCCCATACCATGCCATGGGTAAAAAACGTGCGCGACCGAAAGAGTCGATTGTTTACGCGACACAGTCCATTCACAAGTTGCTGGCGGGCATCAGCCAAGCCAGCCATGTGCTCGTGCAAGACGCGCAAAACACCAAGCTGGACCGCCCGCTGTTCAACGAGGCTTACCTGATGCACACCTCGACCAGCCCGCAGTACAGCATCATCGCCAGCTGCGACGTGGCTGCCGCCATGATGGAGCCGCCCGGCGGCACCGCGCTGGTGGAAGAGAGCATTGCCGAGGCGCTCGACTTTCGCCGTGCCATGCGCAAGGTGGATGCCGAATACGGCAAGGACTGGTGGTTCAAGGTCTGGGGCCCTGAAAAGTTTGGCGAAGAGGGCATTGGCCGCGCCGACGATTGGATCTTGCGCAATGATCCGCGCAAGAAGGCGAGCAAATGGCACGGCTTTGGACAGCAACTGGCTGACGGATTCAACATGCTCGATCCGATCAAGTCGACCATCGTCACGCCCGGTTTGGATCTGGATGGCAAGTTCGACAAGACCGGTATTCCTGCATCCATCGTCAGCAAGTTCTTGACCGAGCACGGTGTGGTGGTCGAGAAGACGGGGCTGTACAGTTTCTTCATCATGTTCACCATCGGCATCACCAAGGGCCGCTGGAACACGCTGCTGACGGCTTTGCAACAGTTCAAGGACGATTACGCCAAGAACCAGCCGATGTGGAAAATCCTGCCGGAGTTCTGCCAGAAGCATCCTCGCTACGAGCGCATGGGCCTGCGTGATTTGTGCCAGCATGTGCACGAGATGTACGCCAAGTACGACATCGCGCGCCTGACCACCGACATGTATTTGTCAGACCTTGCGCCTGCCATGAAGCCTTCGGATGCCTATGCTCACATTGCCCAGCGCAAGACCGAGCGCGTGGAAATTGACCATTTGGAAGGCCGCATTACTGTGGGCTTGGTGACGCCTTACCCACCTGGCATTCCTTTGCTGATTCCCGGGGAAGTGTTCAACAAGAAGATCGTGGATTACCTCAAATTTGCCCGCGAGTTCAACGAAAAGTGCCCTGGCTTTGAGACCGACATCCACGGCTTGGTCGAAATCAAGAGCGAGGATGGCAAGAAGCGTTATTTTGCCGATTGCGTGAAGGAGTCTTGAGCGCTTAGGCGCTTGGTTTGCGCCAAGATCACGACAATAAAAAAGCGGCCTCGGCCGCTTTTTTGTTGGGGCTCAGCGCCAATCAGGCCGCTTGTGCAGGTTCGGCAATGCCGCCCACGACTTGGCTGAATCCACCGTCTACATAGGTGATTTCGGCGGTCACGCCAGCGGCCAGATCGCTCAACAAGAAGGCTGCGACGTTGCCCACATCCTCGATGGTCACATTGCGACGGATGGGTGATGTTTCGGCGACCACGGACAAAATTTTGCCAAAGCCCTTGATGCCGCTGGCGGCCAGGGTTTTGATGGGGCCGGCCGAAATGCCGTTGGCACGCATGCCGCGGCCTTGGCTGCCCAGAGATTCGGCCAGGTAGCGCACCGAGGCCTCCAGGCTGGCTTTGGCCAGGCCCATGGTGTTGTAGTTGGGCACGTTGCGGATGGCACCCAGGTAGGTGAGGGTCAGTACAGAGGACTTGTCGTTCAGGTAGGGCAAGCAAGCCTTGGCCATCGCAGGGAAGCTGTAGGCGCTGATGTCGTGGGCGATCTTGAAGCCTTCACGCGACAGACCGTCGAGGAAGTCGCCTGCAATCGCTTCGCGGGGGGCGTAGCCGATGGCGTGCACGAAGCCGTCGAACTTGGGCCAGTGGGCCGACAGGTCGGTGAACAGCTTTTCAATTTGCTCGTCGCTGCCAACGTCGCAGTCGAACACCAGATTGGAGCCGAAGTCGGCCGCAAATTCGGTGATGCGGTCCTTGAAACGCTCACCCACATAGCTGAAGGCCAGCTCGGCACCTTGGGCATGGCAGGCCTTGGCGATGCCATAAGCGATCGAGCGGTTGGACAACACGCCGGTGATCAGCAGTTTTTTACCAGCCAGAAATCCTGTTTTTTGGGTCATGTCTTCAACTCCGAGAAAATATGTGCAGAATTGTCGCATGCCAAGACACACGGTTCGGATCGGAAGAAGTTGCCTGTTGGCGGTCATGGCCTGCTTGGCGATGCCCGTTTGGGCCGCGCACGCTTATGGCCAGTTTGGCGATGTGCGCTACCCGGCTGGTTTTGCGCATTTCAGTTATGTCAATCCGCAGGCCCCCAAGGGCGGCGAGATCACGCTGGTGCCGCCTACGCGGCAATCGAATTTTGACAAGTACAACCCGTTCACCCTCAAAGGCAGCGCGCCGCCTGGCATGTTGAGCATGGTGTTTGACACCTTGCTGGTGGGCAATATGGACGAGCCGACCACCGCTTATGGCTTGCTGGCTTCGGATGTTCTGGTCGCACCTGACCGCTTGTCGGCGACCTTCACCTTGAATCCGTTGGCGCGCTTTCACAACGGCGATCCTGTCCTGGCGGCCGATGTGAAGCATTCGTTTGAGCGCATCACCAGCAAGCAAGCGGCGCCGCAGTACCGCACTTATTTTGGCGAGGTGAAATCTGCCACTGTGCTGTCCGAGCGCCAAATTCGGTTTGATTTTCAAAGACCCAACCGCGAGTTGCCTTTGATTGTGGGCACTTTGCCCGTGTTCAGCCGCCAATGGGGTTGGCAGGCGGGGGCGCACAAGCCGCTGGACCAGCTGGTGACGGACATGCCCATTGCATCGGGGCCTTACCGCATCGGGCCGGTGCAGTTCGGCCGGGACGTGACTTATGTGCGCGATGTCAATTACTGGGCGCGTGACTTGAATGTCCGCAAGGGCCTGTTCAACTTTGACCGCATCACCTACAAGATTTACAAGGACAGCACGGCGCAGCTTGAGGCCTTCAAGGCCGGGGAGTTCGATTACATGCAGTCTTTTGTGGCGCGTGAGTGGGCCCGGGCCTACACCGGCCGCCCGTTTGACCGTGGTGAACTGCTCAAGGCCGAATTGCCACACGGCAATGCCGGTGACTTTCAGGGCTTTCAGTTCAATTTGCGCCGCGAAAAATTTCAAGATGTGCGGGTGCGCCAGGCCATGGCTTTGGCGATGGATTTTGAATGGCTCAACCGCCAACTTTTCTACAACGCCTATACACGGGTGCGAGGTTATTTCGTGGCCAGTGATTTTGAGGCCAAGGGCCGCCCGGGCGCTGATGAGTTGCCACTTCTGGAGCATTTGCGGGCCCTCTTGCCTGCAGCGGTGTGGGATGCCGACGTACCGCAGCCACCGGCGACCGAATTGGCCGCTGATTCCGGGCACACCCTGCGCGACCACTTGCGCCAAGCGCGTGATCTTTTGGCCAAGGCGGGCTGGACGTACCGGGACGGCGCATTGCGCAACGCGAAGGGCCAGCCGATGGTGCTTGAATTCTTGGACAGTTCCGGCTCCATGGGCCGGGTGGTCACACCTTTTGCCAAGAATCTGGAGAAGCTGGGCATTCAAGTCCAGTACAAAGTGATTGACTTTGCCTTGCTGCAAAAGCGCATGGACGTGTTCGACTTTGATGTGGTGAGCAACCGCACCGTGGGCAGCGAGGCACCTGGCACCGAGTTGCTTGAACGATTTGGGTCCAAATCGGCCGATGCCGAAGGCTCGGGCAATGTGCTGGGCCTGAAGGACCCGGCTGTGGATGCCTTGCTCGACAAGGTGGTCAGCGCCACCACCCGCCCGCAGTTGGTGGCCAGCTTGCGCGCCCTGGATCGTGTCCTCAGGCACGGTCACTATGTGGTGCCGCATTGGTATGGCGCCGTACACCGGGTGTCATGGCGGGCTGCGGCTTTTGATCGGCCTGAAGTCTTGCCCCGTTACTACCAGCCCGAGGCTTTGGTGACGACGGTGTGGTGGTCCCCATCTGCCAAAAGGCCTTGAGCATGTTCGCCTACATCGTCAAACGCTTGTTGCTCATGGTCCCGACTTTGCTGGGCGTGTTGCTGATGACCTTTGTGGTCATCCAGTTTGTGCCGGGTGGCCCCGTGGAGCAGATGGTGGCCCAACTGCAAGGCCGTGATTCGGGCGGGGAGGGTGCCACCACCTCGGGCAGCGGTTACCGGGGCAGGCAGGGCGTGGACGCGGCACGGATTGCCGAAATCAAGACCTTGTATGGGTTTGACAAGCCGCCCGCTGAGCGCTTTTGGATGATGCTCAAGCAGTTTGCACGCTTTGATTTGGGCAAGAGTTTTTTCTACCCCAAGGATGTCTGGAGCCTGATCCGGGAGAAGTTGCCAGTGTCCATCAGCTTGGGGCTGTGGACATTCTTCTTGAGTTACCTGGTGTCCGTGCCGCTGGGCATTGCCAAGGCGGTGCGGGCGGGCTCGCGCTTTGACACGCTGACCAGCTTGCTGGTGTTGGTGGGTTACGCCATACCCGGCTTTGTTTTGGGCGTGGCGCTGTTGGTGATTTTTGGCGGGCAGTTGCAATGGTTTCCGCTGCGGGGGCTGACCTCGTCCAACTGGTCGCAACTGAGCTGGGGTGCCCAGGTGACCGATTATTTGTGGCACATCGCCTTGCCCGTCACGGCCAGTGTGTTGGGTGCTTTTGCCGTCATCACCATGCTGACCAAGAACGCCTTCCTCGAGGAAATCCGCAAGCAATATGTGCTGACCGCCCGCGCCAAGGGCCTGAGTGAGCGCCGTGTGCTGTACCGCCATGTCATGCGCAATGCGCTGATCCCTTTGGTGACGGGTTTTCCTGCGGCCTTCATCGGGGCTTTTTTCACCGGATCGCTGCTGATCGAGACACTGTTTTCTTTGGACGGCCTGGGCCTGCTCAGCTACGAGGCGGTGATCCGCAGGGACTACCCGGTGGTGCTGGGCACTTTGTACCTGTTCACCTTGATCGGTCTGGTGACCAAACTGATCAGCGATCTGTGTTACCTCTGGGTTGACCCCCGCGTGAAGTTCGACAAATGACAATCGCCAGCCCTCAGATGTCCCCTGCACGCCGTGCCTGGTTGCGTTTCAAGCACAACCGTCTGGGCTATGGCAGTCTGGTCATTTTCATGGTCTTTTTTGTGCTCAGCTTGTGCGCCGAATTTTTGTCCAACGACAAACCCTTGCTGGTGCGCTACCAAGGCCATTGGTATTTTCCGGTGGTGCAGACTTTGCCTGAAAAGGTTTTTGGCGGGGACTTTGAAACGCCCACCGATTACCTTGACCCCTTCATTCAGAAACAATTGCAAGCAGCGGACAATTGGGTGCTCAAGGCACCCAACCCTTACCACCACAGCACGCTGGACTACTTTGCGCCATTGCCCAACCCGGCACCTCCGACCTCACGCAACTGGCTGGGCACGGATGACCGCGGGCGCGATGTGCTGGCGCGCCTGATTTATGGCTTTCGCATCTCGGTTTTGTTTGCCCTGGCCCTGACCATTTTTGGCGTGCTGCTGGGTGTGCTCACGGGGGCGGTGCAGGGCTTTTTTGCGGGCAAGATCGATTTGGTGTTCCAGCGCTTCATCGAGGTCTGGAGCGCCATGCCGGAGCTTTATTTGCTCATCATCTTCTCTGCGGTGTTCGAGCCCAGTGTGGGTTTGCTGCTTGTCTTGCTCAGCCTGTTTGGCTGGATGGGCTTGTCCGACTATGTGCGGGCCGAATTCCTGCGCAACCGCCAGCTCGACTACGTCAAGTCGGCCAGAGCGCTCGGCCTGGGCCATGCACAGATCATCTGGCGTCATGTGCTGCCCAACAGCATGACGCCTGTGGTCACCTTCTTGCCGTTTCGCATGAGCGGTGCAATTTTGGCTTTGACCTCGCTGGATTTTCTGGGCCTGGGTGTGCCGCCGGGCACGCCGTCTTTGGGCGAGTTGCTGGCACAAGGCAAAAACAACATTGACGCCTGGTGGATTTCGATTTCCACCTTCGGCGTGCTGGTGGTCACCTTGCTCTTGCTGACCTTCATGGGAGATGCTCTGCGCGACGCCCTGGACCCGCGAAAGGCGCAATCGTGAACAGCCCCTTGTTGCAACTGAAAGACTTCAGCGTCCGGTTTGGCGACAGTGCCGTCGTGCACGGTGTGGATCTGACCATCCAATCGGGCGAGCGTCTGGCCCTGGTGGGCGAGTCGGGTTCTGGCAAATCGGTCACTGCTTTGTCGATCTTGCGTTTGATGGAATCGGCCAGACTGTCGGGCCAGGTGCTTTGGCAAGGCGAGGACCTGATTCAAAAGTCCTCGGCCGACATGCAGCGCATTCGCGGTGACGAGATCGCCATGATTTTTCAAGAGCCCATGACGGCCTTGAACCCTGTGCTCACGGTGGGGCAACAAATCACAGAAGTGCTCGAGCTGAAAAAGGCCTTGCGCCCGAATGCCGCCAAGGCCCGCGCGGTCGAGTTGTTGGCAGACACCGGTATCGACGATCCTGAGCGCCGTTTTGACGCCTACCCCCATCAGCTGTCGGGCGGTCAGCGGCAGCGGGCCATGATGGCCATGGCCCTGGCGTGCGAGCCCAAATTGCTGTTGGCCGATGAACCGACCACGGCTTTGGATGCCAGCTTGCGCCTGCAAATGCTGGCGTTGCTGGGGCACTTGCAGCGCAAGACCGGCATGGCGGTGCTTTTGATCACGCACGACTTGTCCTTGGTGCGGCATTTTGCCGATCGGGTGGCCGTCATGGAAAAAGGCCGACTGGTGGAGCAGGGGCCAATGGCGCAGCTGTTTGCCAAGCCTCAGCACGCCTATACCCGCAAACTGCTGGACAGCCGCCCTAGCCGGGCGGGTTTGGCCCAAGCTGATCTGGCGTTGTTGCCTTTGCTGCAAGTCAAGGCCTTGGCCATCCATTACCCCATGGCGGGCGGTGGCTTTCGCAGTTGGTTCAAGCCGCGCCGCTTCACCGCCTTGCAGGACACCGATTTTGAAGTCCGTCCCGGCATGACCTTGGGGGTCATGGGCGAGTCCGGTTCTGGCAAGTCCAGCCTGGCCCAGGCGGTGTTGGGCTTGATACCGTTTGAGGGGGGTGTGCGCTTTTCAGGGCGAACCTGGTCGGGCTCGCCATCGCATGACCGCGCCTTGCGGGCGCAAGTCCAGGTGGTGTTCCAGGACCCCTTTGGCAGTTTGTCGCCTCGTATGACAGTCGGCGAGATCGTTTCGGAAGGTCTGCGACTGCACCATCCACAATGGTCTGCGGCTGAAATTGAGCAGCAGGTGCTGGCCACCTTGGGCGAGGTGGGGCTGCCTGTGGCGGCGTTCCCCGATGTGCTTAACCGCTATCCGCATGCTTTTTCGGGCGGGCAGCGCCAGCGCATTGCGCTGGCCCGCGCTTTGGTGGTCACTCCCATGTTGTTGGTGCTGGACGAGCCCACCAGCGCCTTGGATGTCACCGTCCAGCAGCAAATCCTGGCTTTGCTGCAGGATTTGCAGAAAACCCGGGGCATGGCCTATTTGTTGATCACACACGATGTCGATGTGCTGCGCGCGATGGCGCATGAGATTCTGGTTTTGCAGGCCGGTCAAGTGGTGGAGGCAGGCCCTGCACCGCAGGTGCTTAACAGGCCTGAACACCCCTACACGCGTACTTTGCTGGACGCTTTCCCTTGATCATCCAAATCTAGGCGCTTCAAAGGACTTGTTTTCCTTGAAAATCACACACTTAGCGCATTTTTCAGATAGAATACTGGCTTCACGACCAAACGGGCGGGTTTTCACCGCCCGTTTTTTTTGGTCTTTCATTTTTACGTTTGACATTTCGAAGTTCTGTGGCATTGCAACAAATCGTTGAAGAAACCGTGATCGGCTTGGGCTACGACCTGGTCGAAATTGACCGCACTGCGGGCGGTTTGCTGCGCATCACCATCGATTGGCCATGGCAGCCTGGTTCAGATGCTTTCATCACAGTGGAAGACTGCGAAAAAGTCAATCGGCAGTTGCAGTTCGCCCTCGAAGTCGATGGCGTGACCTACAACCGGCTTGAAATTTCATCCCCCGGCATTGACCGGCCGTTGCGCCACGACAAAGACTTTGAACGTTTTGTGGGCGAGTTGATCGACCTGACGCTCAAAGCCCCCATGGGTGAAAGCGCACAAGGCATGGTCAGTGCGAGTCGTAAAAAATTTCGCGGCACGCTCGAGCGTGACGCCACAGGTGCTGGCTGGCAAATCGTCTGGAGCGATGAGCCTGCTGTCAAACCAGGTCAACGGATCAGCAAAAAACGAGTTCCCGCGCCTTTGCACGCGTTGGGTTTCAGGCTGGACGAATTGCGCGAGGCCCGTTTGGCGCCCGTGGTGGATTTCAAAGGGCGCAAGTCCAAGGCGCAAGCTTGACCCTTGCGGTAGCTTTTTGAATATTTGAATCGGGGCTGAATCACAAGTCCCAATGGAACAGGAGAGTCGAGTCATGAATCGCGAAATGTTGATGTTGGTCGATGCCATCTCACGTGAAAAGAACGTAGAGCGCGACGTGGTGTTTGGTGCTGTGGAGGCCGCTTTGGCCCAAGCCACCAAAAAGCTGTATTCGGGCGAAGTGGACATCCGCGTTGCGGTTGACCGCGACAGTGGCAGTTACGAAACCTTTCGTCGCTGGCACGTGGTGCCCGATGAAGCGGGCTTGCAATTGCCAGAGCAGGAAATCCTGTTGTTTGAAGCCAAAGAGCAAATCCCCGACATTGAGGTCGATGAGTACATCGAAGAGCCTATCGAGTCTTTGCCCATTGGCCGTATTGGTGCCATGGCGGCCAAGCAGGTGATCTTGCAGAAGATTCGTGATGCCGAGCGTGAAATGCTGCTGAACGACTTCATGTCACGTGGCGAAAAAATCTTTGTCGGCACCGTCAAACGCATGGACAAGGGCGACCTCATCTGTGAAGCAGGTCGCGTTGAGGGCCGTCTGCGCCGCAGCGAGATGATTCCCAAAGAAAACCTGCGCAGTGGTGACCGCGTGCGCGCCATGATCATGGACGTGGACCTGACCTTGCGCGGTGCGCCGATCATCTTGTCGCGTTCGGCCCCTGAATTCATGATCGAGCTGTTCCGCCAAGAAGTGCCTGAGATCGAGCAGGGCTTGTTGGAAATCAAAACTTGCGCCCGTGACCCCGGCTCGCGCGCCAAGATTGCCGTGCTCTCACACGACAAGCGTGTGGACCCCATCGGCACTTGCGTTGGCGTGCGTGGCACCCGCGTGAATGCCGTGACCAACGAACTCGCTGGCGAGCGCGTGGACATCGTGTTGTGGAGCGAAGACCCCGCCCAATTCGTGATTGGCGCTCTGGCCCCGGCCAATGTGCAGTCCATCGTGGTGGACGAAGAAAAGCACGCCATGGATGTGGTGGTGGACGAAGAAAACCTGGCGATCGCGATTGGTCGCGGCGGTCAAAACGTTCGCTTGGCTTCCGACCTGACCGGCTGGAAGATCAACATCATGGACGCCGCCGAATCGGCCCAAAAGCAAGCCGAGGAAAGCTCTGGCATCCGCCAGCTGTTCATGGAAAAGCTGGATGTTGACCAGGAAATCGCCGATATCCTGATCGAAGAAGGTTTCACCAGCTTGGAAGAAGTGGCCTATGTGCCCATTCAGGAAATGCTGGAGATCGAAAGCTTTGACGAAGACACGATCAACGAGCTGCGCTCACGCGCCAAAGACGCTTTGTTGACCTTAGAGATTGCGCGTGAAGAGAGTGTTGAAGACGTCTCTCAAGACCTGCGTGACCTGCCAGGCTTGACGCCTGAGCTGATTTCCAAGCTGGTGGAAGCGGGTGTTCATACCCGTGACGACCTGGCTGATCTGGCCACCGACGAATTGACCGATATCACTGCTCAATCCGCCGAAGATGCCACCGCCCTGATCATGAAAGCCCGCGAACATTGGTTCGCAGGCCAGGCCTGAAGTTAACGGAGGCTTGAACACCATTATGTCCAGCACCACAGTTGCCGAGTTCGCCAATGAACTCAAAAAATCCGCCGATGTCTTGTTGCAGCAATTGAGCGCAGCAGGCGTAGCCAAAACATCGGACAGCGATACCCTGAACGACAGCGATAAGCAAAAGCTCTTGAGCTATTTGCAAATCAGCCACGGCACCCAAGCCGGGGATCGCAAGAAGATCACCTTGGTCAAGAAATCGACCAGCGAGATCAAGCAAGCCGACTCCACAGGCAAAGCCCGTACGATTCAGGTTGAAGTGCGTAAAAAGCGCACGCTGATCAAGCGTGACGACGATGTTGCGCCGGTTGTTGAGGAACCTCAAGAGCCGGTCATTGACCATGCCGAGTTGACCCGTCGAGAAGAAGAAGCCCGCCGTCAAGCCGAATTGATTCGCCGTCAGGAAGAGGAATTGGCGGAAAAACGCCGTTTGCGTGAAGCCCAAGAGGCCGAGCAACGTGCTCAGGTGTTGGCACAGGAGCAAAAAGCCCAAGCCGAGGCTCAGGCCGCTGCACTGGCAGCCGCACAAGTAACGGCACAAGTAACGGCACAAACGGCTGCAGCCAAACCGGTTTTGTCCCGTGAAGCGCGTGAACAATTGGCGCGCGCCGAAGCGGCCAGTATCAATGCCTCGCAAGCCAAGCCTATGATTGCTCCTGCACCTGCGATTTCTCCGCAAGAAACAGCGGCTGCACAAGCGGCCGAAAAGGCCAAGGCCGATCAGGCCGCTCGCGAAGATGCGGCGGCCAAAGTCGCTGCCGAGTCCAAAGCCCGTGCCGACGAAGAGTCTGCTCGAGCCCGCGATTTGGACGAGCGCCGCCGCAAAGCGCTGGCTGAAGCCGAGGCCATTCGCGCCATGATGAACGCGCCCAAGAAGGTGCTCGTCGCGAAAAAAGAAGAACCCAAGGTCGAGCCCAAAGCCGCAGTCAAAGGCACGCTGCACAAGCCCGCCGGCACGCCAGCGCCAGGCGCTCGCGCGGCCGCAGCCAAAGCCGGTGATGCCACCGGCCCGGCAGGCAACAAGGAAGTCAAATCTGCCAAGTTGTCGTCCAGCTGGGCAGGCGACCCGGCCAAGAAGAAAGCCATTCCTACACGTGGCGACAGCAGTGGTGGCGTGGGTCGCAACAACTGGCGTGGTGGTCCTCGCGGTCGCCGTGGCAATGAGCGTGACCGTGACGATTCGCATGGCCAATCGGCACCGCAAGAAGTGCGTGTGCTCGAAGTGCACGTGCCCGAAACCATCACCGTGGCCGAGTTGGCCCACAAGATGGCCATCAAGGCTTCCGAGGTCATCAAGCACTTGATGAAACTGGGCCTGATGGCCACCATGAACCAACCGCTGGACCAAGATACCGCCATGATTGTGGTGGAAGAACTGGGCCACAAGGCGGTGATCGCGGCGCTGGACGATCCAGAAGCCTTCACCGACGAAGAAGTCTCTGAGCAGCATGCCGAGGCGCTGCCACGCGCCCCGGTAGTGACTGTCATGGGCCACGTTGACCACGGCAAGACCTCTTTGCTGGATTACATCCGCCGCGCCAAAGTGGCCTCGGGTGAAGCCGGTGGCATCACGCAGCACATTGGTGCTTACCACGTGGAAACACCACGCGGCATGATCTCTTTCCTGGACACCCCTGGTCACGAGGCCTTCACGGCCATGCGTGCCCGTGGTGCGCAAGCCACCGACATCGTCATCTTGGTCGTGGCCGGTGACGACGGCGTGATGCCTCAGACCAAGGAAGCCATCAAGCACGCCAAAGCGGCCGGTGTGCCCATCGTGGTGGCCATCAACAAGATGGACAAGCCCGATGCCAACATCGAGCGCGTTCGCGCCGAGCTGATTTCCGAAGAAGTCGTGCCCGAAGAATTTGGCGGTGAGTCGCCTTTTGTCTCTGTGTCTGCCAAAACCGGCATGGGCATCGATGATTTGCTGGAGCAAGTGCTCTTGCAGGCTGAAGTGCTCGAACTCAAGGCACCGGTGCAAGCCGCTGCCAAGGGTTTGGTCATCGAAGCCCGTCTGGACAAGGGCCGCGGTCCCGTTGCGACCATCCTGGTGCAATCCGGTACCTTGAACACTGGCGATGTGGTGTTGGCTGGTCAAACTTTTGGCCGCGTTCGTGCCATGCTGGACGAAAACGGCGCGGCCATCAAGTCGGCAGGACCTTCGATTCCGGTCGAGATCCAAGGCTTGACCGAAGTGCCACAAGCCGGTGACGAATTCATGGTGATGGGCGACGAACGCCGAGCCCGTGAAATCGCCACTTACCGTGCAGGCAAGTTCCGCAACACCAAGTTGGCCAAGCAACAAGCGGCCAAGCTGGAGAACATGTTCACCGACATGTCTGCTGGCGAAGTCAAGATGCTGCCGATCATCATCAAGGCCGACGTTCAGGGTTCGCAAGAAGCCTTGGGTGCTTCCTTGCTCAAGCTGTCGACCGAAGAGGTCAAAGTCCAGTTGGTTTACTCCGGTGTGGGCGGTATCAGCGAGTCTGACATCAACCTGGCGATCGCCTCCAAGGCCATCGTGATCGGTTTCAACGTGCGCGCCGATGCAGGTGCCCGCAAAACAGCCGAAGGCAATGGCGTTGACGTGCATTACTACAACATCATTTATGACGCTGTGGATGAACTCAAAGCCGCCATGTCCGGCATGCTGGCACCCGAGCAACGCGAAGAGATCATGGGTATGGCCGAAATCAGGACCGTGTTCGTGGCTTCCAAGATCGGTACGGTTGCAGGTTGTATGGTCACTTCGGGTCAAGTCACCCGCAATGCCAAATTCCGCCTGCTGCGGGACAACGTGGTCATCTACACCGGCGAGCTCGACTCCCTCAAGCGCCTCAAAGACGACGTGCGCGAAGTCAAGGAAGGCTTCGAGTGCGGTATCAAGCTCAAGAACTACAACGACATCAAAGAAGGCGATCAACTCGAATTCTTCGACGTCAAGGAAATTGCGAGAACGCTGTAAATGGCCCGTAAGAAGGTTTCATCCGTGCCGAACCGCGGTTTCCGCGTGGCCGACCAGATCCAGCGGGATCTGGCCGAGTTGATTGCGCGTGAGTTGAAAGACCCGCGCGTGGGCATGGTCACGATCAACGCGGTCGAGGTGACACCCGACTACGCGCATGCGAAAGTGTTTTTCAGCGTCTTGACGGGCAACCCCGAAGAGGCGACGGAAGGCCTGAACGCTGCAGCTGGCTTTCTGCGCAATGGTTTGTTCAAGCGTTTGCACATTCACACCGTGCCCACACTGCATTTCATGTTTGACCGCACCACTGAGCGTGCATCGGACATGAATGCCTTGATCTCCAAAGCCGTGGCTTCACGGGCAAAAGACGCAGAAGAATGAACACAGCGCCACGCACGAGGGTGCAGCGGCGCCCTGTGCACGGGGTGTTGCTGCTCGACAAACCGCTGGGACTGTCCAGCAATCAGGCTTTGCAAAAAGCCAAATGGTTGTTGCGCGCCGAGAAAGCGGGCCACACGGGCACATTGGACCCCTTGGCCACGGGGGCATTGCCCTTGTGCTTTGGCGCTGCCACGAAGTTCAGTCAGCAGCATTTGTATGCCGACAAGGTTTACGAGACGACCGTGCGGCTGGGCTTGAAGACCAGCACCGCTGACGCAGAGGGCGAAGTGATTGAGACACGTGAAGTGTCATGTTCGTCTGGTAGTGTGGTGGAAGTTCTGGACCAGTTCATGGGCCCGATCAGCCAGGTGCCGCCCATGCACAGTGCCTTGAAAAAGGACGGCAAAGCTTTGTACGAATATGCCCGTGAGGGCGAGACCGTTGAGCGCGAAGCGCGCAAGGTGGTGATCCATGATCTGGAACTACTGGACATGCAACTGCAAGGGGATGCCCCTTTTTTACGTTTGCGTGTGGCCTGCAGCAAAGGCACTTACATCCGCACCTTGGGTGAGGACATTGCCCAAGCCCTGGGTTGTGGGGGCCATCTGAGTGCTTTGCGCCGGGTGCAAACCGGTCCTTTTGGTGCCGCGCAATGCGTGACGCTGCAAGCGCTGGAAGCCATGGATGAAGCTGAGCGCCTGAGCGCTTTGCTGCCGGTGGATGCCTTGTTGCCGGGGTTCACGCAAGTGAGCCTTGACAGCGAGAACGCTGGACGATTTTTGAGTGGGGTGCGCCGACGCGGCCCTTGGGTTGATTGTGATCATGTGGCCGTCTATGGAGAACATCCTCGGGCATTGCTGGGAACAGCACATGTGCGTGGCGGCGAATTGATTCCGGGTCGATTGTTGAGCCCGATCGAAATTCAACAGATTTTGGAAAAATCACCTGTCAACGTGCCTTTGCTGGCCGAGCAGGTTTAAAGGAAGAGAAAGCATGAGCAAGCAAATTCGCAACATCGCCATCATCGCCCACGTTGACCACGGTAAAACCACCATGGTCGACCAACTGCTGCGTCAGTCGGGCACCTTCGCTGACCATGAAAAAGTGGTCGACACCGTCATGGACAACAATGCCATCGAACGCGAGCGTGGCATCACCATTCTGGCCAAGAACTGTGCCGTGAGCTGGGAAGGCACCCACATCAACATCGTGGACACCCCCGGACACGCGGACTTCGGCGGCGAAGTGGAGCGTGCTTTGTCCATGGTCGACGGCGTGGTGCTGTTGATCGATGCACAAGAAGGCCCTATGCCTCAAACCCGTTTTGTGACCAAAAAGGCCTTGGCCTTGGGTCTCAAGCCCATCGTGGTGGTCAACAAAGTCGACAAGCCCGGTGCGAACCCCGACAAAGTGGTGAACGCCGCTTTTGACCTGTTTGACAAACTCGGTGCGAACGACGAGCAGCTGGACTTCCCCGTGGTGTATGCCTCCGGTATCAACGGTTGGACATCGATGGAAGAGGGCGCTCCTGGTGAACAGTGGGGTCCCGACATGTCGGCCCTGTTCAACACCGTGCTCAAGCACGTCAAGCCCAACGCAGGCGATCCAACAGCTCCGCTGCAATTGCAAATTTCGGCGCTCGACTTCTCGACATTCGTCGGTCGTATTGGCGTGGGCCGCATCAGCCAAGGCACCATCAAGCCCAACATGGACGTGGTGGTCATGGAAGGCCCGGACGGTTCTTCCATCAAAGGCCGCGTCAACCAAGTGCTGACCTTCCAAGGTCTGGACCGCGTGCAAGTGACCGAAGCCGGCCCTGGCGACATCGTGTTGATCAACGGCATTGCCGACCTGAACATCGGCGTGACCGTGACCGACCCGGCCAACCCAGCACCACTGCCCATGTTGAAAGTGGACGAGCCGACACTGACCATGAACTTTTGCGTGAACACCTCGCCATTGGCCGGTCGTGAAGGCAAGTTTGTGACCAGCCGTCAAATCTGGGACCGTCTGCAAAAAGAACTGCAACACAACGTGGCCCTGCGCGTCAATGAAACCGACGAAGAAGGTATCTTTGAAGTCATGGGTCGCGGTGAATTGCACTTGACTATTCTTTTGGAAAACATGCGCCGCGAAGGTTACGAATTGGCCGTGTCCAAGCCTCGCGTGCTGTTCCGTGATGTGGACGGCGAGCGCCATGAGCCTATCGAGTTGGTCACTGCCGACATCGAAGAAACGCACCAAGGCGGCGTCATGCAAGCCTTGGGCGAGCGCAAAGGCGAGTTGGTCAACATGGAACCCGATGGTCGTGGTCGCGTTCGTCTGGAATACCGCATCCCGGCCCGTGGCCTGATCGGTTTCTCCAACGAATTCCTGAACTTGACCCGTGGTTCCGGCCTGATCTCCAACATCTTCGACGGCTACGAGCCACACAAAGGTGACATCGGTGGCCGCAAGAACGGTGTGCTGATCTCCATGGACGACGGTGAAATCTTCACCTACGCCCTGGGCAAGCTGGACGACCGTGGTCGCATGTTCGTCAAGGCGAACGATCCTGTGTACGAAGGCATGATTGTGGGTATCCACAGCCGTGACAACGACTTGGTGGTCAACGCCACGCGCACCAAGCAGCTGACCAACTTCCGCGTGTCTGGCAAGGAAGACGCGATCAAGATCACGCCTCCCATCGATTTGACACTGGAATACGGCGTCGAGTTCATCGAGGACGACGAACTGGTCGAAATCACGCCCAAGAGCGTGCGTCTGCGCAAGCGTTTCCTCAAGGAAAGCGACCGCAAGCGCAACAAGTGATCGGCTGACGATCATGCGTTTAACGCACGGCACGGCCGCCTGGACCATGGTGGGCGTCGCTGCCCTCTGGTCCATGGCCGGTGTGGTGACGCGGCATCTGGAGCAAGCGCGCAGCTTTGAAGTCACCTTCTGGCGCAGCTTCTTCACCGTGGTGTCCTTGCTGGTCATCCTGCCTTTGTGGCAGGGCCGAAGTGTTTGGTCACGGCTGCCTTTGCGCAGCCGTTACTTTTGGACCTCCGGCATTTGCTGGGGTGTCATGTTCACCGCCTTCATGGTGGCGCTCACCCTGACCGCTGTGGCCAATGTGCTGATCACCATGGCGTCGGGGCCTTTGCTGACGGCGCTGATCACCCGGGTGTTTTTGGGTCACCGTCTGCCAGGGCGCACTTGGTTGGCGATTGTGTTGGCTGGCGTTGGCATTGGCTGGATGTATGGCTCGCAACTGAGTCTGGACGATCCCCACTTGCTGATCGGTTCTTTGGTCGCCCTGTGCGTGCCCATTGCGGGTTCCGTGCAATGGACGCTGGTGCAAAAAAGTCAGAACGAAGGCCAAAATCTGGATCTCGTGCCCTCGGTCATGCTGGGGGCCATCCTGTCAACGTTGCTGACCTTACCTTTGTCCATGCCGTTTCAGGCCTCAGTTCATGATGTGGGTTTGCTGGCCATGCTGGGCTTGTTTCAATTGGCCATCCCCTGCGCTTTGTCGGTGGTGTGTGCTCGGGTGCTCAAAGCTCCTGAAGTGGCGTTGCTGGCTTTGCTTGAAATTGTTTTTGGTATCGCTTTGGCTTGGTGGGGCGCTGATGAAACACCGCAGCTGAGCGTACTTTTGGGAGGCACCTTGGTCTTGGGTGCCTTGCTTCTCAATGAATGGTTAGGCTGGAGACAAAACAATGTCTGATGTCATCGCGCAAATTGAAGGCCGCATCGGCTGCATCACCCTGAACCGCCCCAAGGCGCTGAACGCCTTGTCGCTCGACATGGTGCGTTCTTTGACCCAGGCGCTGCTCGCATGGCAGGACAATCCTCAGGTGTTGGCGGTGGCCGTTCGCGGCACGGGCAAAGAGGGTCCCTTCGGTGCTTTTTGTGCAGGCGGCGACATTCGCTTCTTTCATCAAGCCGCACATGCAGGCGACACTGCCTTGGGTGATTTTTTCACCGAAGAGTACCGCCTCAACCACCTGATCCACACTTACAGCAAGCCCTACATCGCCTTCATGGACGGCATCGTCATGGGCGGTGGCATGGGCATCAGCCAAGGCGCCAGTGTGCGCGTGGTCACTGAACGCACCAAGATGGCCATGCCCGAAACCAATATTGGGCTCTTTCCCGATGTAGGCGGCGGCTATTTTCTGAGCCGCTGTCCAGGTCGCCTCGGGGAGTACCTGGGCCTGACCGGGCACATGCTGGGGGGGGCACAGGCCGTGGCCGCCAAGCTGGCCGACATCGCCTTGCCCAGCGGCATGCTGGAGCCGATCTGGCAAACCTTGATCAGCAGCCCTTTTGAAAATGCTGAATCGGTGGAGCGCTGGGTGCTGGCCCAAGCAGGTGCCATGACGCCAGAAAAGCTGACGCCACAGCCTCAGATCGATGAAGTCTTTGGTCTGCCCACCATTTCAGACATGCTGGACAAGCTGGAGTCGGCGACCGACGAGTGGAGTCAGAAAACTGCGCACGCCTTGCGTCACCGCTCGCCTTTGATGCTGCATGTTGTCCTTGCGCAAATCCGCCGTGCGCGTCAAATGAGCCTGGCCGACGACCTGCGCATGGAGCGTGACATGGTGCACCACTGCTTCCACTTGCGTGCAGTCGGCGACAGCGACACCGTCGAAGGTATTCGCGCCTTGGCGGTAGACAAAGACCACTCGCCGAACTGGAAGCCTGCGCGAGTGGAAGAAGTGGATGCATCCGAAGCGGAACGGTTCTTTGTCAGCCCTTGGCCTTCAGATCACCACCCGCTGCGCGATTTGATGTAGGAGCGGCGCCCCCCGCCGCGAAAGGCTTGTGCTCAGCTCAGCTGCTTCATCGCTCCGAGCGCGGGGCTCCCACATTCAATTCAGCGGTGGCGACTCTTCATGGCGCGTTCAACTTCGCGCTTGCCTTCGCGGTCCTTGATGGTGTCGCGTTTGTCGTGCTCGGCCTTGCCCTTGGCCAGCGCGATGTCGCATTTGACCTTGCCTGATTTCCAGTGCAGGTTGATCGGCACCAGGGTGTAGCCCTTTTGCTCGATCTTGCCGATCAGGCGCTTGATCTCTTCCTTGTTCAGCAAGAGCTTGCGCGTGCGTGCGGCTTCCGGGTTGATGTGGGTAGACGCGGTCTTGAGCGGGTTGATCAGGCAACCGATGATGAACAGCTCGCCGTTGCGGATCACCACATATCCGTCGGTCAGTTGCACCTTGCCTTCACGGATGGCTTTGACTTCCCAGCCTTCCAGCACCATGCCTGCCTCGTAGCGCTCTTCGAAAAAATAGTCGAAGGCCGCCTTTTTGTTTTCGGCGATCTTGGCAAAGGTGGGGGCAGCGCTTGTTTTTTTGGTGGTGGCCATGGTCAACAGATAGGGACGGCCAGGCCGTTCTCAAGGAAGTCCAAACGGCTGTAAAGAAAAGCGCCGAATTGGAAAACTACAATCGCACCATTGTATGAAGAATATCCACAAGTCCGTCCTCATCTGGTATGCCCCTGAGGAAATGTTTCGCCTGGTCACCGATGTGGCCCGCTACCCCGAGTTTTTGCCTTGGTGTGACCAGTCGCGTGTGCTTGAAAGCGATGCGCAGGGCATGCTGGCCGAGGTGGGCATCAGCTTGGGCGGCATCCACCAAACCTTCACCACCCGCAACATCCACGAAGCAGGACGCTCGGTGGGCATGAGTCTGGTCAAGGGGCCGTTTTCCAAGCTCAATGGCACATGGCGCTTTTTGCCCGTGGGTGATGGCTCGCAGCGGGCCTGCAAGGTGGAGTTGGACTTGCAATACGGTTTCTCCAGTACCACTTTGGCGGCGCTGATCGGACCGGTGTTTGACAAGATCGCGGCCAGCCTAGTAGATGCCTTCGTCAAGCGTGCAGAAGCCGTTTATGGCTGAACCGATGATTCAGATCACGCTGTGCTGGAGCCTGCAGCCTCGCCAGGTGCAGGAACATGCCATGCAAGTGCCCGAGGGCAGCACGGTCCAGTCGCTGATGGCGCAGGTTTTGACCGCAGGCTTGCCCCAGGTGTCGGGGGCTGACCTGGCCAAATTGCCTTTCATGCACCCAGGCATCTGGGGGCACAAGGTGTTGTGGACAGCCCGTGTGCACGAAGGTGATCGCATTGAGCTGTACCGGGACCTGAAGGTCGATCCCAAAGTGGCACGTCGCCAACGTTTCAAACGCCAAGGCAAAGGCCGCACCGGCTTGTTTGCCAACCGCAAAAGCGGCGTGGCCGCAGGCTATTGAGGCGTCTAAGTGACTCTGTAGGTCGGCAGCTTCAGCTCCGACGCCTGCATTCAACTCATGTCGGGGCTCAAGCCACTGACCTACCCATGTCCTCTTCAACCCAAACACCATGCAAGCCCTTTTGAACGCCATCGCCCAGATGGACAAGACCACCGATGCGCGCCGTGTTTTCCACGGTCGCGGCGGTGTTTATCCCGACAGCGAACAGTGGACGCTCGATTGGTTTGCACCGGTCTGGGTCTTGACGAGCTTCAAGCCCGTCACCGACGAAGAACTGGCCCAGTGCCACAACGCCCTCGAACAGCGCTGGCAAGCCTTGGCACCCCATGAGCCGCTCAACTGGGTGTTCCAGTGCCGAGCCACCGGTCAGACCGAAACCCGGCTCATGGCGGGCAGCGTGCCCGAAAAGCATGTGGTGACCGAGCAGGGGGCCCATTACCTGGTGCACGTCATGCGTGGTCAAAACCATGGCCTGTTTCTGGACATGGCCAATGGCCGTGAATGGCTTAGACAACATGCCAAGCACGAGAACATCCTCAACCTGTTTGCCTACACTTGCGCGTTTTCGGTGGTGGCTTTGCAAGGTGGGGCAGCGCAAGTGGTCAATGTGGACATGAGCCAGGGCGCTTTGGCGGTGGGCCAGCAAAACCACCGCCTGAACGATCTGCCACCCAAAGCCCGTTTTCTGGGGCACGACATCTTCAAGACCTGGGGCAAGATCAACAAGATGGGGCCCTATGGTGTGATCGTGATCGACCCGCCCAGCTACCAAAAGGGCAGCTTCATCGCGACCAAGGACTACATCAAGTTGATCCGTCGCTTGCCTGACCTGCTGGAGCCGCAAGGCCATGTGCTCTTGTGCCTGAATGCCCCGGAGTTGGACACGCAGTTTTTGCACAGCCAGGTGACCGAGGCTGCGCCCAGTCTGCGTTTTGTTGAGCGCTTGGCCAATCCGGCCGCATTTGTGGATGTTTCACCCGAAAAATCCCTCAAAGTCTTGCATTACCAGAATGCCTGACAAGCGCTTAAAAGCCTCAAGCAGGGCCATTTTTTGGCGATCCGGCAGGGAAATCCCTTGCGCGGCGCGGGTACAATCCATTTTTTGGAGCCTTAGCTTATGCGCCTACTCGGTAAAGCCCTTACTTTCGACGACGTTCTCCTCGTCCCTGCCTACTCCCAAGTCCTGCCCAAGGACACGTCGCTGGCGACGCAATTCACCCGCAACATCCGCTTGAACCTGCCCTTGGTGTCCGCCGCCATGGACACGGTGACCGAAGCGCGTCTGGCCATTGCCATTGCGCAAGAAGGCGGCATCGGCATCGTGCACAAAAACCTGACAGCGCAAGAGCAAGCCGCCCAAGTGGCCAAGGTCAAGCGCTACGAGTCTGGCGTGCTGCGCGACCCGGTCGTCATCACCCCCGACACCACCGTGCGCCAGGTCATGGCCCTGTCTGACGAGCTGGGCGTGTCGGGTTTTCCGGTTTGCGATGGCCGCCAAGTGGTCGGTATCGTCACAGGCCGCGATCTGCGCTTTGAGACCCGCTACGACCAAAAGGTCAGCGAGATCATGACGCCGCGCGAGCGCCTGATCACCGTGCCCGAAGGCACCACCCCTGAGCAAGCCAAGCACCTGCTCAACAAACACAAGCTCGAACGATTGTTGGTCATCAACGATGCCTTTGAACTCAAGGGCTTGATCACCGTCAAGGACATCACCAAGCAGCTGAACTTTCCCAACGCGGCACGCGACGCCGCAGGCAAGCTGCGCGTGGGCGCGGCCGTGGGTGTGGGCGAGGGCACCGAAGAGCGCGTGGAAGCGCTGGCCCGTGCCGGTGTGGACGCCATCGTGGTGGACACTGCACACGGCCACAGCAAAGGCGTGCTTGACCGCGTGCGCTGGGTCAAACAAAACTACCCGCACATCGAAGTCATTGGCGGCAACATCGCCACCGGCGCTGCTGCTTTGGCCTTGGTCGAGGCGGGTGCGGACGGCGTCAAGGTCGGCATTGGCCCCGGCTCCATTTGCACCACCCGCATCGTGGCGGGTGTGGGCGTGCCGCAGATCATGGCGGTGGACTCTGTGGCCACGGCCCTCTTGGGTACAGGCGTGCCCTTGATCGCTGACGGCGGCATCCGCTACAGCGGCGACATCGCCAAGGCGATTGCCGCAGGTGCGGGCACGGTGATGATGGGCGGCATGTTTGCGGGCACCGAAGAAGCGCCTGGCGAAATCGTGCTGTTTCAAGGCCGCAGCTACAAGAGCTACCGCGGCATGGGCTCCATTGGCGCCATGCAGCAAGGCAGTGCAGACCGCTACTTCCAGGAGTCCAGCACCGGCAACCCCAATGCGGACAAACTGGTGCCTGAAGGCATCGAAGGCCGCGTGCCCTACAAAGGCTCGGTCGTCTCCATCATTTACCAAATGGCGGGCGGCTTGCGCGCCAGCATGGGTTATTGCGGCTGCGCCACCATTGAAGCCATGCACAAGGAATCGCAGTTTGTGGAAATCACCGCTGCCGGTATCCGCGAAAGCCATGTGCACGACGTGCAGATCACCAAAGAAGCGCCGAATTACCGGGCTGAATGATGCTTGAGCTGATTTCATGCATTGCGCCAAAATTGTGAGTCGTTAAGGGATCCACCGTGTTGCTTGACCAACTTCGCCAGATGAACACCCGCCTGAACAGCATCGCTGATCAGTTTGGTGCTTCTCGTCTGCGCGTTTTTGGTTCGGTGGCGCGTGGCGAAGAGACCTCGGACAGCGATGTGGACTTTCTCGTCGAACTCCCGCGCGGGTATGACTTGTTCGCCCAGCGCATGGCCCTGGCGCAGGGTTTAGGTGATGTGTTGCATCGCAAAGTGGATCTGGTCCCAGAGCACGAGTTGAACCCCCATGTCAGAGCGCAAGTCCTGGCTGAAGCTGTACCGTTATGAGTAAGTCATGGCGTGCCTATGCGCTTCACATCCTTGATGTGGCCGCCAAAATTGAGCGTATTCAGGCGCGTGGTGACTTAACGCAAGATGAAGTGCTTTACGACGCAACCCTCAGAAATCTGCAGTCCATGCTCGCTGCCGATGAATCTTCCAACACTTAACGCATTCCTTTTCGCATGTCCCATTCCAAGATCCTGATCCTCGACTTCGGCTCGCAAGTCACCCAGCTGATTGCCCGTCGCGTGCGCGAAGCGCATGTGTTTTGCGAAGTGCATCCCTGCGACGTGAGCAGTGACTGGGTCCGCGAGTACGCCAAGGACGGCAACCTCAAAGGCGTGATCCTGTCGGGCAGCCATGCCAGCGTCTACGAAGTCGATGACCGCGCACCCGATGCTGTTTTTGAGTTGGGTATCCCAGTCCTCGGCATTTGCTATGGCATGCAAACCATGGCGCAGCAACTCGGCGGCAAGGTCGAAGCGGGCACCACACGCGAGTTCGGGTATGCCGAAGTCCGCGCCCACGGCCACACCGAATTGCTCAAAGGCATCGAAGACTTTGCCACGCCGGAAGGCCACGGCATGCTCAAGGTCTGGATGAGTCACGGCGACAAGGTCACCCAGATGCCCGAGGGCTTCAAGGTCATGGCCTCGACCCCGGCTTGCCCGATTGCCGGCATGGCCGACGAGGCCCGCCGCTTTTATGCGGTGCAGTTCCACCCCGAAGTCACGCACACCGTGCAGGGCCAGGCGCTGCTCAACCGTTTCGTGCTCGACATTTGCCAGGCCCGCCCTGACTGGATCATGGGCGATTACATCGAAGAAGCGGTTGCCAAAATCCGCGAGCAAGTCGGCGACGAAGAAGTCATCCTCGGTTTGTCGGGTGGCGTCGATTCTTCGGTGGCTGCAGCCCTGATTCACCGCGCCATTGGCGACAAGCTGACCTGCGTGTTTGTGGACCACGGTCTGCTGCGCCTGAACGAGGGCGACATGGTCATGGAAATGTTCGTCGGCAAGTTGCACGCGAAAGTCATCCGTGTCGATGCCAGCGATTTGTTCTTGGGCAAACTGGCCGGCGTTAGCGAGCCCGAAGCCAAGCGCAAGATCATTGGTGGTTTGTTTGTGGATGTGTTCAAAGAGCAGGCTGCGAAATTGAAAGCTGCCGACGGCGGCAAAGATGGGAATGACGGCCGACCAGCCGTCAAAGGCGCGACCTTCCTGGCCCAAGGCACGATTTACCCCGATGTGATCGAGTCGGGCGGCGCCAAGAGCAAGAAAGCCGTCACCATCAAGAGCCACCACAACGTGGGCGGCTTGCCCGAGCAGCTGGGACTGAAATTGCTGGAGCCCTTGCGCGAATTGTTCAAAGACGAAGTGCGCGAACTCGGTGTGGCGCTGGGCTTGCCGCGCGAGATGGTCTACCGCCACCCCTTCCCAGGCCCAGGCCTGGGCGTGCGCATTCTGGGCGAAGTCAAAAAAGAATACGCCGACCTGCTGCGCCGTGCGGATGCCATCTTCATCGAAGAGCTGCGCAACTTCACCGACGAATCAGGCAAGACCTGGTACGACCTGACCAGCCAAGCCTTCACCGTATTCCTGCCCGTGAAAAGCGTGGGCGTGATGGGCGACGGCCGCACCTACGACTACGTGGTGGCCCTGCGCGCTGTGCAAACCAGCGACTTCATGACCGCCGACTGGGCCGAGCTGCCCTATGCGCTGCTCAAGAAAGTGTCGGGGCGCATCATCAACGAAGTGCGCGGCATCAACCGCGTGACCTACGACGTGAGTTCCAAGCCGCCAGCGACGATTGAGTGGGAATAAACCAGAATTGGTTTTGCACCGTTCAAAAATGGTCAGTAAAACCGATTTGTCAATTAAACCAACAACTTACGCGGCGATCATAAGTTAAGATCGCTTGATTGGTCACACATCGAATCAGTACTGTGTGAAGATGCGAGCATGGTCAAGTATATTTCAGGAAATTATTGCGATGCCTTCTGTAATACAACAGGGCCTGAGGGATGTGACTGATTTTTGCATTATTCTTGACCATTTCAAGCCATAGGTTCCAGTCCTCCTCTGGATGGATAGAATCTTCCAGTCTTCTTTTGTATCCTATTTCTTGCCCCAGTTTGGTTTTATAAACCATGGATCCATGATGACCATTTCTTGTCCAGTAGTAGTCGCCGTGGCAGGGGTGAACTTCATTGGGATGTCTTAAGAGTATTTCACTCTTGAGTTCGCCGGTGACCATGATGTCATATACGACTATATCAGTATTATCGATTTTTAGTTTATTTTCAAGTAATTCAATTGCATCAGATCTCAGCCAGTTGTCTGCACCCACGAACATGACATAGTCGGAAGTCACTCTGCAAAGCATGTCATCGAAATTATTCACTACTCCAAGATTTTTTTCGCGATGAATGTATTCAATCTCCGGATAATATTTCTGTAAATGTCTGCAGTCGCCAGCACCGTCATCAACAAAAATTACGCGTTCGGGACTGCTTGTTTGGCTGATTATTGATTCAATGCAATGCGAGGCCAGATGGCCGTAATTGAACGATGAAATAACGACTGTGATCATGATATGTCTATGGTTTAATTAAATGGAGTCGCCCACCATTTTAGTGGGCAGAGTCCAAAGGGATTTATCCGGAATTTCAATGTCACCGATTGATATTTCACAAAATTCAAATATCCTAGATAGAGTCGATTTCGGATCGCTTAGGAGTTTCTCTGTACGGATATTGAGAAAATTGTCACCAAGAAGGGGTAAGGTTTCGGTACGAATTTTCGACAGGAAATTTTCTGCATTGCGCAGGTCATTGGTTGACAAATTGTCCACATGGAAAATTTTTCGCTCTTGATTTTTAACAGTAACCCAATTGTTATTATTTTTCGCAATAGCATAAGACCTGGCTTGAGCTGACCGATCTTCTCGGTCAATAAATATTTTATGTGTGATTTTGTTTTTTATCTTGAGGCTCAGATCTTGTGTGACACAGTTGCTATGAAACGATGAATTCCATTTGAAAGAAAAAACACCGTTGGGTGAAGTTCTTTTGCTGATGACTCCATGAATTGTCTTGAGTCGATTGAGCATGTATGGGGTTATGCTTCCGTTGTTTCCTGGCGGAAAATATTCAAGTGGGAACCCCAGTAGATTTGTTTGTCTTAATAAATCAGCCAGGTAATTGGAGCCGCTTCTAGGTATGAAGTAAATACAAACTATTTTTTTGGGTGCTTGATAGTGTGTTGGGAAATCTAGAGTGTCTCCATATATGAATTTCAGGGAACCATTCATTTTGTAGCTTCTTTTTTCCAGCCGTCCATGGTTCAAATAGTGAGCTACAGGGTCCATGCCAGCTGAGGCAACGTCAGGATTTAATTCTAGGTAGGCTGCCGAATCGAAGTCGATTGGTAGAGAGCTGTCACATCTATTTTCAATCAAAATTTTCTCCTTGGCTTCAACTTTACAAGTAACTACGACTGTGAAAATTACAAGTTAACGGTAGAAGCATTATATGTATGGTGAATTATGCTGGTTGCTACCTATTTTGTCCTATGGCGAAGACGGATCAATTAAAAATGGATCGAATTGCTGTAGAACATTGTGGATCGATGCGGAATCTATAGCCGCTCCTGAGCCTCAAACCTGAGGCCCAATAGTTAGCCATTCCCGTCACATATCAATCAGTAAATTCTCCTGTGCTTGCCAGACTAAGCTGTGTTCTCAGCGCCCGTTGGGGTTGGCGGGGTGTGGCTCAATGTCGATCTGCTCGCCAAGGTTCATGCACATGCCATGTAGTGCGTGGGCCACCATCGATGTGCCCGATCTGTGCGTGCCAATTACCACAATGATCATTGTTTGTTTCTACAAGGCAAGTGTCTTAAGGGGTCAGCATGCTGCATTGGAGTTCTAGCCACGGCTTAGAAATGCGACGAGTTGCTTTTTTTCAAGCAGGGCAAGTATCTGATGGACTGTGCTAGCCAGATCCATTTGGTCTGTGTCAAGAACCAAATCGGGGTTTTCCGGGGGTTCGTAGGCAGAAGTTAGCCCAGTGAATTGCCTGAGCTCACCTGATTGTGCCTTTTTGTAAAGGCCCTTGACGTCACGTTGCTCGCACACCTCAATGGGGCATCGACAGTAGATTTCAATAAAGTCATCCGGCCCCACCATCGCACGGACGCGATCACGGTCCTTGCTAAATGGAGAGATGAAAGCTGCAATGGTGATGACGCCTGCGTCGATTAACAGTTTGGCCACTTCGCCGACGCGACGAATGTTCTCTGATCGGTCGATGTCACTGAATCCGAGATCGCCGTTAAGACCGTGTCTTAAATTGTCGCCATCGAGAACGTAGGCGTGGCAACAGTTGTTGTGCAATTGCGATGCGACTGCATTGGCAATGGTGGACTTGCCTGCACCCGAGAGTCCGGTCAGCCAGACAATGACGCTGCTGTGACCATTTTGTACTTGCCGATGCATGCGGGTCACACTTGCTCTATGCCATTGAATATTCCGATTGTGGCGAGTCTCATCGTTCATATGAATCTGCACTGATGATGAAGTAGTCAGATTGAGCCTTCGCGAAGGTAGTTTAGCAAAAGACGAGGAAGCAGTTTCAACTCAAGCCACTCGCGATGATGCCGGAAATGGTGGCTGATGTATCGCCACAAATCCTGGGCTGCAGCCCGGTAGTACTTGTCCTTATCGAAATTCCTGAGATTGGCCAGGGACTCTTCGCGAAAGAAACGAATCAATGCATCTACATCGTAAAGACAGACTTCCCGATGTGGTTGGGGAACCTTCTGGGCGGGATCGACGATGATGGTTCCAAGAGGCTTGTTGGCGTTGAGCACAAGAAATTTCTCGGCACGTGGCTGCAGAATCCTGGCAAAGAATTCCTGTGCGATGTCCTGACGTCGAGCCATCAGGTAGCAGTGCCCCAGCGAGCCGGCTCCCAGCAGCTCAACTCCGTGGCATGCGGATCCTTCCGGAAAAACAAGCGCTTTGGCACTGCGGTAAACATCTAATTGCCAGGTCAATGAGTGGTCTTCCGGTCTGAAGATTTCAAAACCTTCTTCTTGCAGCAGCGATTCAAGATAGCGCTCTCCTAAAAAGGTTCCACCCGTGAGGATGTTTGATCGGGAAACATACACCTTGGACGTTCGGTTTTTTTTACCGTACAGGGCATTGAGTCTGGGGGTAATGTAGTCATGCAGGTCCTGCAGGTATCCGTCTTTTGGTCCGCCACCCAGATCAGAGCCTTGCTCGCAGATCGCGAGGCTCTCCACAACGGTGAGTTGGTCAATGAGCGTCACCCGCTCCGGATCGATGCCCAGCAGATCAAACGCCTGCTCAATGTACTCAGGCAGGCGGTTGTCATGTTGTGCGCAGCCTGACTCCACAACAAACAACCATTCGTTTTCCTTGAAAACGTTTCTGGACGGGAGGATGCGGTGAATGCATTCAGCCATGAAGTGCCCAAAGTGGTGTCGGTAGAGTGGGCCTCCGTAGATGAAACGGCCTGGCAACACAGGCAGTGCACCGCGTTCGGCTGGCTCCAGCGGCGTGATGCGATCAAACGGGAGGTGATTTCTGGTGTGACGCAAGCACCCCTCTGAGTCCTGTTCCAGAACGGCACCTCCGTTGAAGTATGGCACCAATGGCATTTCGTAGGGTCGAACGAGCACATGGTCCAGAATTTTGTGTTGGAGCTTGGCGTGCATGTTGTGTGGTTGATGTTCTAGGCGAACAGTCCGGTTGTCAGAAGCAGAGAGAGTAAGGTGGAGATCCTGTGCGGGCAGACGAGTCAAGGCTCTTTCAAACATTTGCGTGTAGGCTGTTTCAAGATGGTATGTGTAGGCCTGTGGATCAAAAAGTCTCGATGATCTGCATCGTGCCAGTTTTTTTCGAAGTCCTTGAAGGCGGTCAGGGTCTGCGGCGATGGAGACGGCCAGATCTTCGTACTGCTGGCAGGAGTGGGTCACCAATTCATCCATGCCGATGCTGATGAGCACGCTCGCTGCCATGCGTGCAGCAAAGCTCTGGCCTGCGAGGGTGATGACAGGAGTCGAGGTCCAAACAGCATCGCTGGCCGTGGTCCCCGCGTTATAGGGCAGGGTATCCAAAAACAGGTCAGCAACACCAAATCTCGCCATGTAGGTCGGAACGGGTACGCGTCCGCAAAAGACCAGGCGTCTGGGTTGTATGCCGCATGCACGGGCTTGTTGTCTCAGGTGGTTTGCAGAAGATGGGTTGTCGACGTACAGCAGTAATGTGCTTTCAGGCACCCTGAGCAGAATGCGCATCCATGACTGGAAGGTTTCTGGAGAAATTTTGTAGTTGTCGTTGAAGCAGCAGAACACAAACCCGTAGGATGGCAGGCCGAGCTGGACGCGGGTGATATTCTGGCATGCGACCTCCCTGTGGGCCGGGTTTGGTTGGTACCACGGCAGATAGACGATGCTTTCGCTGTAGTACTGCCTTTGCTCAGGAGGAATGAGCACTGGGTCTGCGATCAGGTAGTCGATGGCTTGACTGGAGCTGGTGCCCAGGTAGCCCAGATAGTTCACCTGCACAGGGGCCAGACGTGATAGGAAAGTTGCAAACCGGTTGTGGTGTGTGAAACCACCAAGGTCGACGGCAATGTCGATGCGCAAGCGTCTTGCGCATTCAACGATTGCTTCATCAGAGTGATCCTGGAACTCATGAAACTCATCGAACGCGTCGCGGATTCTCTGACGCATCGGGTCATGCGTGCTGTGCAGGCAGATGCCGATGACTTCGAATTTTTGTCTGTTGTGGCAATCGATCACCCCTTGCAGCAGGGTGGTGACCGGGTGGTTTCGGAAGTCGGCCGAGAAATAGGCAATTCTGATTTTTCGATTCGCCAGATCTGAATTATCAGGGTACCCTGCCGTGCTTGGTTTTGTCTGTCCATGCATGTGATCACATGCGAGTGGATTGGGCTGATTGGAGCGTGATTTGGTTTGTGACTGGATGAATTGGACCCACAGGCTGGCTGCATGTTGCTGCAGCGATGGGTCGTCGAACAGGACTAGAACCTCAAAAGGCATGGAGGCACTTTGACCTCGCTGGAGCATGAGCTGCAGCAGCGAGCGAGATTGCACTATGCCATCGAGATCACTCATTTTGAGCAATGCGTTCAGCCGTTCTCCGAATGCAAAATCAAGATCAGGATCAAGCCCGAGGGCGGTATCGAAGCATTCAAGCGCTTTCGAATGCTGCCCCAGTTGCATCAGAGCGAGAGCTTTTTCGTACCATGATTGCACATCATCTCGGTCGATGGCAATGGCACGGTCGCATTCCGAGATGGCATCAAGCCATTTTCTGTTTTGGAGATCCTGAGTCCGCGAGTTCACGAGGTTCCATGTTGACTGCATGAATTGGAAAGCTTACGCGTGTGTGGGTAGTGCACGGGATTGCGGCGGACTTCAGAATCTGTAAGGCAGTGAAATTGTAAAGATGTGGTCCCAGGCGTCGCGGGTGACGCCTGCAGCAGCAGAGATGTCAAGATACCAGTTCTTGGTCAATGCGAATCCTGCACCAATCTGGAGGTAGGCGGCATTGCCAGGTGTACCCAAGTAAGGGGTGCCGAGGCCCGGCTGGTAAATGGTCGCTCCGTTGCGGGCGTAAGACCAGCCCATATTGATAGAGGCGCTAGGGCTAACGGCCAGAGATGCGCCTAGAGATGCAGAGTATGAATTGGCGGGCGTGATGCTGCCATTGAAGGCCGACCCGTCTAGGGTGGATACGTGTCGCGCAAAAGGATGGCTGATGCCTAAGGAACCGTAGACCGCCATCGGGTTGAGGTGTTTGAGCACTGAGAGATTGCCCGAGATGCTCCTGAAGCCCGAGCCGATGGGGACCTGCTCAAAGGGGTCTTTGCCCGTGTTGTGGGTGTAGGACAGGCTGCTGACCAGGGACGGAGCACTTCGGGTTTCCTGAACCAACTCGCGAGCCAAGGAGACGGAGATGTCTCCAACCCCTCTGGAGTTGCCGATGGCGTAATTTTGAGAGACCAGAGGAACTGCCACAGAAAACATCGTGGTGCCAGGCAGGCCCACGTCCATGCCCAACCTGGCTTTGTAGGAGTCTTCAAAGCTCATGTTGGCACCGTAGTGCGACCAGGAAAAGCCGTTGTTGAGCCTGACGCTGCCCACTGGCATCATGGAGATGCCTTTGAGCTGCAGGCTCTGTTCGAGCGCGCTGGCTTCTTTTGCACTGGGCGTGGGGCTAGAGGGGGATGAGGCTTGTTTGTCAAGAGCACCACTTGTGGGTGGCTCTGCAGCACTGGTCGATTTTTCCAGTTGCTGCTGGAGTTCCTGCAATTTGCGCTGGTATTGCTTGATCAGCAATTGCTGGGCTTTGATCTGGCTTCGCAGAGTTTCCACTTCATTAGACTGTGAGCCGACCTGGGTGGGGGTTTCGCCGCTGAACGCCGGGGTGCAGGTACCTAGCGCAAGCCACATTGTGGCGAGTAGGAGAGATAGGTGTTTGGGTTTTATCATTTTCTGTTGATCCATAGTGCTATGCCCCGTCTCCAGATTTGCTGAAAAGCTTCGGCTGGGATTTGGCGATTTCCAAACGCAGGGTCGGCCAGGGAAACTTGACCTTGGCTGAGTTGATCAAAAACCACAAAGTGAGGCACACCCATGTTTTCGATGATGACGATGGGGGCTTTGAGCACGCTCAGCTGTTCCAGTGAGAGGTCCTGAAAGACATCTGCCTGATAACCTCGCCTGACCAAGTAGTTTTTCATGTCAAGCATAGAAAACCCGCCACGTGTCCTGACTTTGTTCGGGCTGGTGTTTGACAGCATGTCCAATGCAATTTGCTGCTCGCTGACGGGATCGTAAAATCCGAAGGTGAGTACGGTGGCAAGGCTGGCAGCGGCACAGCTGTTTTCCCACTCCTGCATGACCACGCCTTGTTCCCGGATTTCCTGAAGTGAATTGAACCAGGCGGGCTCCTCGGCCATGCACACATTTGTAAATGCTAAAGCAAGCAAACAGCACCGGCTTAGCCGTCTGAGTAAGTGAGATTGCATGCGATGAAATCGATTGGCGTTTGCAGGTGGCATAGTCATCAGCGTGTGACGCCCGGTATGTTGGTGACTGCCACTTGATATCCGCTGCTTGTACAAACGATGGGCAGTATCCTTTCAATGGCATGAAGAATGGTGCCATCGATGGGCAGGGGCTCGCGAGGGTAATCTGCGTAACCCAGTCCCAGGTTAAAGAGCGGAGCCAGTGCTTTGGTTCTGGCCCAGAACATGGTGCCAACTGGAAAGTTGAAGTGTTGGGGCAAGTCGCTTAGGCCAAGGACTTTCGCGAGCTTTTGGGCCTCATGCAGATTGAGATCCCATCCGATCACGTGGGGATCCTCAGGAAACACCAAACCGATATTGGGGTCTTCGCACATCCTGCTGATGACTATGTCTGCCATTGGGCAATCGACTTCACCCAGTACATTGGACAGAAGAAATGTGTTCCAGCGATCGAGGAATTCACGCTGGATCACATGAAGACTCTTTTTGGTGTGTACGTGACCCACGATGTCGTACTGATCGTGCAACGCTTGACCGAATTCCGTCAACAAAGGCCCAATATCTCGGCCAAGATTGGGAACTACCTGCACAGAAATGGTGCTTAGCCCCCGGCCTTTAAGAACGCGCAAAACTTCCTGTCGCGCTTCCTTGCTGCAGGTGCTGATGAAGATGTCTGGGCGAATGCGGTTGCGTTCCAGCTGATCCAGGATGGAGGGCAACAGATCAGGGTAGTAGGCATGGATGTGCAAAGCCACCCGTTGATCGCACGCAGGGATAAAGTTTTTTTCTGATTTCTGATCAGGACTGATGAGGGTTTGCAGCCAGGGCCCATCAGGGCATCCTGCACGCAAATAATGTGCCAAAGGGTCACATGGATCGATGGAGGATTTCTGACTGGTTTGATAGACCCCGGGGTGAAATCCGGGCAAGCCCTTGCGTTGCGCCGGGCCTTTGGCCCAAGATCGAACGTAATCTCGCACGTCGGACTGCAATGGAGGATGTTGACCTTGTGCAGAAAAGAAGTCTTGCCTGAACAAATTGCTGTCAATGATGTCTTGAATATCAATCGATTGCTGTTTTTGGAGGTCGGTTTCCTGCCGAGTGGCCAAATCTGCCACTTTCAGAAGTTGGGCCACATAAGGCTTCATGCCTCGCTCGTCTGCGACGCGCTGGCGAAGGCTGTTGCCAATGCTCTTGCGTAGCGCTGGGTCAAGCGCCAAGGAGATGATTTTGGCGGCCATGTTCGAGGTGTCGAGGTAGCGGGCGACGCATGTTTGGCGCAAACCTGACTGAACAAGGAATTCCGCAGTGCCTGTGGCATTATCGAAACAAACCACGGGCAGTCCATGGTCCATGGCTTCCCAAGCGACGCCTGGCAAGGGATCGAGTCTGGAGGGAAGAATGAAGATGTCTGATGCGCTGTAGGCCGTATCGACTTGCGATGTTTCACCACCAAAAACGATTTGATCCTGCAAACCGGATCGGCGGATCTGATCGAGTACGTATGTGGCGTATTCAGAAGGGTCCAGTGCAGACTCCATGCCCAGTCCAATCCAGACAAACCGGAATTGAAGAGACGGTTCGCGCCTAATGACCTCGGATGCGGTCTGAATGAACAGGTCTACGCCTTTGCGCAGTGCAACTGAGCCTATGCCCAGGATGACAACGCTCGATACGGGGAGATCTGCCGGGCGGACCAGTTTCTGAATCCGTTGTCGTTCAATGCCCTGATCTTGTGCATTGCCTTCTTGAGGCACACTGCACCTGCCTTGAGGGACGACATGCACGCGTTGTGTATTGAGCTTGGGGTAGTGGTGCCGTGCATCTTCGAGCGTCAGATCGCTGGAGTAGACAAGCCTGCTGGCCCAAGTGGCGATGTGTGCAACAGCATGGTGGGCAGGCGCGTAGTTGGTCGCGAACTCATGGACAAGCAAAATGGTTGGCAAGTCCATGTATGCCAGCCATGGCAAAACACGCCCCGACTCCATAGTATTGGCCATTGCAAACTCGAAATGAAATTGGGCGTTGAGATGGCGCAGCAATTCGAATTCATAAGCCCCGCCTGCGCCTGTGGGTAGCTCGTATGCGAGCGAGCACAAAGACTTGAAATGTTGAATGAGTGATCCAGGGCCCAGAATCAGACACACAACATTAAAACGTGAGCTCAAGTCCTCGATCAGGTTCAGAGCAAGGATAGGTGCTCCAGTGCGGGATGCCGAGTGGGTGACTAAAAGTACGTTTTGCAGCCTAGACGAATAGTTTTTGGGATTAACTGCAAACGAGTCGAATGCGTAAATGCGCCCTTCAGATTTGCCGTGTTTGATGTAGTGCAGCACGGGTTCGAAGCCTTCGGCGCGAACATCGGGATTGACCAGCAGGTATGTGCGCCAATCAAATTCGTCTGGTAGCTCTCCTGCATTCTTCAGGAAATGAACTGACCAGTCTCTGAGCCGATCAACCGCACTTTGAAATTTCATGACTGAATTTCGACACCATGATTTTCTGGCTTCCGGAGCAGGACCAGCGCATGCAGGCCGATTTTATGGCGTTTATTAAATAATTCCGATTGGCTTTGTCGGAACCCGGGCACTCATGCCAAGCCTTGTGAACGTTTGGAGGACAGGCCAAGCATTCACATTAGGTATGTGAACTTGAATGCACATAACTTGATAGTCAAAGCACTCTAAGTAATTTTTTAACCAGCACAGATCTCTCAAAGATTGAGGGTTGTCTGACTTGAAGTGGAAAGGTTTACATCCAGCTATAAGATTTGAGTAATCAAAAAAATTACAGCCAAAAAGCCAAGCGCTGCATGGAGATATGCATCAACGATGCTTCTTTTCGCTAGGTCTGCGCTGGTCATTAGAGTCCGGACGGCCTCCAATGGTGCCCCCACCGGCACCATTGATTTTGTCAAGATCAGCATCACTCATCAATGATGGACTACCTTTTGCTGCCATAGCCAAACCGGCAAATGAAGCAGCAGCAAGTCCGAGGATAAGACTCAATTTACGGCGAATTTTTGACATAACTATCCAATAAAATTAACAAAATCAATGAAACTGTGAAAATTTTACGCGAAGTTTGACTGTAAGTCAATGAACTCAGCCGCTGTTGGTAGCCAATGCTGACAGTTGGCTTGAGCGCTTGATCTCTTGAGATTCAGTTTGAACATGCCGGCCACCACCTGTGTGAGTTGGAAGGCCGTCATGCTTGGTTTCAAGGGTTTGCTCTGAGGCCACTCAGGCTTGAAGCTGTTTCAATGCTCACAGGTGCCCTGATCGGGGCTCATGATGGAGTCATGATGAAAAAGCTGTTTGGCGTTTTGGGTGGACTGGTCCTGGCAGGTTTGGCATATTTTTGCTTGTGGCCTATTCCGATTGAGCCTGTGAGCTGGGTGGCCCCTGTTGCGCCAGGCTACGCCGGGCCGCACGCCGTCAACGACAAATTGGCCCAACTCAGCATGATTGATTTGGGTGTCGAAACCGGGCCGGAACACATCGCCATCGGACCGGACGGCAAGCTCTACACCACGGTGGAGAGTGGCCGTATTTTGCGCATGCAGCCTGACGGCAGCCAGCAAGAAGTGTTTGCGCAAACAGGCGGCAGGGTCTTGGGTTTTGACTTTGATGCTCAGGGGCACCTGATCGCAGCGGACGCCGTCAAGGGCCTGCTCTCGATTGCCCCCGATAAATCGATCAAACTGCTCACCGATCAAGTGAGCGTGGGGGGAAAGCCTGACCCGATTCGCTACGCCGATGCCGTGGTGGTCGCGCAAAACGGCAAGATGTACCTGAGCGACGCCTCCACTCGATTTGCCCCCAAGGACTGGGGCGGCACGTTCGAGGCCAGTGTGCTCGATATTCTGGAGCAATCTGCCACAGGGCGCGTTCTGGAGTTTGACCCCGCCAATGGTCAAACCCGCGTGGTGGCCCAAGGCCTGAGTTTTGCCAACGGTGTGGCGCTGAGCCAAGATGAAAAGCACCTCTTTGTGAACGAGACCGGCAAGTACCGTGTCTGGAAAATCGACGTCAAAGCCCGAGGGCTGGACGTCAGGCAAGGCGGCGAACAGGCCCGCGTGCTGTTTGACAACTTGCCAGGTTATCCCGACAACCTCATGCGCGGTCGCGATGGCAAGATCTGGCTGGGCTTTGCCAAGCCGCGCAACCCGACCATCGACAAACTGGCGGACAAGCCTTTCATGCGCAAGGTCACACTGCGCTTGCCCCGAGCCCTGTGGCCGATCCCCAAGGCTTATGGCCATGTGATGGCTTTCACGGAAGACGGCCAAGTGGTGCGTGACCTGCAAGACCCCAGCGGCAAGTACCCCGAAAGCACGGGTGTGACCGAGACGGCCGATCGTCTCTACATTCAGAGCCTGCATGCGAAAGGATTGGGCTGGCTGGCTGTCCCTTGAGCGGCCATTTCAGAGCAATGGGCCAGTGTACATTCGGGGCTTTTAGAAAAAGGAGACGCGAATGATGGCTTACACCTGCGTGGGCACGAACGATCTGGACAAAGCCGTCGCGTTGGCAGCCTTTTGCATGGTCAAAGGCTGAGCCATGTATTTGCCCCAACAGTTTGACAAGCCTGAGCATGCCTGCGCGATCATGCGCGGGCATCCTTTTGCCAGTTTGATCACGACGGACGACACGGGCTTTCCGTTTGTCACGCACCTGCCCCTCAAATTGGAAGAGGAGGGTGCTCAGCCCGTTCGCTTGTTGGGGCATTGCGCCAGGGGCAATCCCTTGGCCCGTTACCTGACGGAGCGCCCTGAGGCTTTGGCCAGTTTCATGGGCCCACAGGCCTATATGTCGCCCCAGGTGTATACCGACCAGCAGCGCGTACCGACCTGGACTTATCTGGCCGTACAAGCCCGCGTGCAGGCGCGCTTGCTTGAAGGCGAAGAAGCCAAAGACGCGTTGCTCAAACAACTGATCTCTGACCATGAACCGGCCTATGCGGCGCAATGGCGCAGCTTGCCTGAGGACTACACCGTCAAGATGCTGAACGCGATCCAGGCCTTTGAGCTGCGCATCGTCAGCTTGCAATGCGCCGTCAAGCTCAACCAGCACCGGCCCGAAGCCCATGCGGCCATGCATGCCGCTTACGCGCAAGGCGGCGAACAAGAACAAGCCTTGGCAGGCTGGATGAAAAAATTGGGGCTGGTGTGAGCCATTCCGACGAACACTGGATGGGCCTGGCGCTGGAGCAGGCCCGCGAAGCCGCCGCAGCGGGCGAGGTGCCGGTGGGCGCGGTGGTGGTCAAGGACGGCCGGGTGATCGCCACCGGCCGCAACGCCCCGATCGCCAGCCACGACCCAACGGCGCACGCCGAGGTGGTGGCGCTGCGCGAAGCGGCCCGTTTGCTGGGCAATTACCGGCTGGACGGCTGCACCCTGTATGTGACCTTGGAGCCCTGCGCCATGTGCAGCGGTGCCATGCTGCATGCGCGGGTGGACCGGGTGGTGTTTGGCGCAGCTGATCCGCGCACTGGGGTGGCGGGTTCGGTGCTCAACCTGTTTGGGCACACGCAGTTGAACCACCAGACGCAGGTCACAGGTGGCGTGCTGGCCGACGAGTGCGGGCAATTGCTGAAAGACTTTTTCAAACCCCGGCGTGTGAATGCCGCCCCGGTGCGCGAAGACGCGCTGCGCACGCCCGAAGCAGCCTTTGCCGATTTGCCCGATTACCCCTGGCCGCCGCGCTACGTGAACGACCTGCCCAGCATCTCGGGCTTGCGCATGCATTACCTGGACGAGGGCGATGGGAATGCGCCATTGACCTGGCTTTGCCTGCACGGCAACCCGGCCTGGAGCTACCTGTATCGCAAGATGATCCCGGTCTGGCTGGCGGCGGGGCACCGCGTGGTCGCGCCCGATCTGATCGGTTTTGGCAAGAGCGACAAGCCCAAGAAGGACAGTTTTCACCAGTTTGTAACCCATCGCCAGTCCTTGCTCGATTTGATCGAGCGGCTCGATTTGCAGCGCGTGGTGCTGGTGGTGCAGGACTGGGGCGGCATTTTGGGCCTGACTTTGCCCATGGCCGCGCCTGAGCGTTACAAGGGCTTGCTGGTCATGAACACCACGCTGGCCACGGGCGAGCAGCCGCTGAGCGACGGCTTTTTGGCTTGGCGCAATTGGTGCCAAAGCCAAACGCTGTTCGATGTGGGCAAGTTGTTTGCACGCGGCAACCGCAGCATGACGCCTGCAGAGACGGCCGCCTACAACGCACCGTTCTCGGACAAAGGTTTCCGCGCCGCGCTCAGGGCCTTTCCGCCCATGGTGCCGGAGTTTGCCGATTCGCCCGGCGCGGCCATTTCGCGGCAAGCTCGGGACTTTTGGCGCAACGCTTGGCCAGGCCAGAGTTTCATGGCCATTGGCCAGCAAGACCCGGTGCTGGGCGAGCCGGTGATGCGACATTTGCAAACCCAAATCAAGGGCTGTCCCGAGCCCATGCTGCTGCCCGATGCGGGCCATTTTGTTCAGGAGCAGGGCAGGGCGATCGCCGAGGCGGCTGTGCGACACTTCAGGCCTTGATGCAAGTGTTTTTTTTTCTCCCTGCAGGAGCCCACCCCTGTGGGCGATTTTGGGCACACTGCCACAGCATGCCATCGCCCACGGGGTGGGCTCCAACAACAATGGCATCGCCCACGGGGTGGGTTCTAACAACAATGGCATCGCCCACGGGGTGGGTTCCGACTGCATCACCATTCAACTCAAAAACATGGCCCACATTTACATTTTTTCCCCCTCCAGCGCGGTGCGCGACAAAGCCGCTTTTCGCCGTGGCGTGAAGCGCCTGCAAGCCCAAGGCCATGAAGTCGAGGTGGACGAAACCGCTTTGGACAGCCACATGCGCTTTGCGGGCGACGACGCCACACGCATCGCCGCCATCCATCGTGCCGCAGTCAGCGGGGCCGATGTGGCGATGATCTCGCGCGGCGGTTACGGCCTCACGCGCATCCTGCCTGCCTTGCCCTACAAAGCCATTGCCAAAGCCATCGACGGCGGCACGCAGTTTGTCGGTCTGAGTGACTTCACAGCCCTTAACCAAGCGGTGTATGCCAAGACCGGACGCATCAGCTGGCAAGGACCTGCATTGGGCGAAGACTTTGGTCCAAGCCAAGATCCCGACGACATCATGCAAGCCTGTTTTGACGACCTGCTGCTGGAGCAGGGCGAGGGCACAGGTTGGCAACTGCCCAAGCTTGAGGCCGAGCGCCGCGTGCTGGTGAAAGACGCGACGCTGTGGGGTGGCAACCTGACCGTGCTGACATCGCTGCTGGGTACGCCGTACTTTCCGCATGTCAAAGGTGGCGTGCTCTTTCTTGAAGACGTAGGCGAGCACCCTTACCGCATCGAGCGCATGCTGACGCAGCTGCTGCACGCGGGTGTACTGACCCAACAAAAAGCGGTGCTGATTGGCCAATTCACCAACTACAAGCTGGTGCCTGCCCACGACAAGGGCTTCAAGCTGGCCACTGTCGTCGACTGGTTGCGCAGCCAGATCAAGGCCCCCGTGCTCACCGGTTTGCCTTTTGGCCATGTACAGACCAAGGTGCTGCTGCCCGTTGGGGCCAAGGTGGATTTGGTCACCGAAGGTCGTGATGCGCTGATGGTTTGGGGCCACATTTAAGTCCGATTTGGTTACCGTGTGCCCGAGGCATTGGTCAATGCACCAGATCTTCGATGGCATCCACCACCATGCTGGAGCCTGCCGTGATCAGCAAAATATCGGAAGCAACCCGCACATACCTGTAACCTGGGGGTGCCATACCCAGGCTGAGCGCAACCGAACGAGGTACCTCGTAATAGACCACGCCCGCTGGCAGTGGATAGCCGCGTCGCCATATTTTTGCCTGACCTGGCGGCATGCAGCCATTGCCTTTTTTGGCCAATCCAGGCGGGCAAAAGCCCCTATTTTCCGGCCGTTCGTAATATTCACGAGCCGCTTCACGGTGGTGCTCCCGGAAATATGTGCCGATCTGCACAGGGCCGTTGTAGGTTGGCGAACGCATGCCTTCATGCGGACCATCTGCATGATTTGCTCCGGGTTGTGTGCGGGGTCTGCCTTGCTGGTGTTCCTTGCGCAATTCCAGTTGTCGATCGGCATGCATGTCTTTTTGACTGTTTTCGTATCGGCCGTGCTCGGCAGATTGAGCCCCTGCGGGCTCCAGCATCCAACAAGCTTGAGTCACCGCTAACAGTGCCGCAATGATGCTGTTTGTATTTTTCATTTCCAAATCTCCTTGTGCTGTCCCAAGCTGTGTCATCACAGATCTTTGTGAACAAGTACAAGGGTATTTTTTCAATGCAGCGATGTCGGTGCGCTCACGCGCATTTCATGCGCTGGCAGTCCATGACTGCGTGATTCACCAACCGATCCCGGTGCGACGTTTGAGTCCCCATTAGTAACTTAACATAATATACATCGTGCGAATCCAAAGTGGCAGCTTGAGCAAGCAAATACAGTGCTGCGCCATCTGGAAATGGCCCAAGTGTGCTCACCGCTTGGGCGGTACAGAGGAAATCCCCGTGGTCGGATTGGACAAGTTCGCAGGCGCACTCAACAACAGCATTGCGTCTTTGCGGCTGGCTTGCTTGGCAAAGTCCAGTGCTGTCATGCCAAGCAGGTTTTTGAGGTCACGGTCGGCCCCTTGTGCCAAGAGCAACTGGACCACCTCCGGCGTGCCGTACATGGCCGCCATCATCAAGGGCGTGGTGCCGTTGGGTGATTCTGCATCGATGTAGGCGCTGTGGTCCAACAACAACTGGGCTATCCCAGCATGGCCACCGCTGGCAGCGTAATGCAAAGGCGTCCAGCCGGTTTTGTTCACATCTGCATCGCGCCAGATCAGCAGCTCAACAAGGCTCTTTTGACCGCGCAGTGCGGCCAACATCAAAGGGCTTTCGTCCTTGTCATTTCGCAGTTCAATTTGGGTTTGGGCAAGCCGGATCAAAGCTTCGGCCACCTTGGGCGATGGCGCTTGAAGTGCCAGCACCAAAGCCGACTGACCGCGCTCATCCAAGGTGTTGGGATCAAAACCACGCTGGAGCAAAGCCTGAACGGCCTGCAAATCATCGAGCTTCACGGCTTTGAAAAAGTCGTCGTAAGAACCCGCATGAGAAAAGAGTATTTGAAATAAAAACCCAGAAAAAACAATGGACTTTTTAAGAAAATTAAAGTTAAACATCGATTCAGGAGGCGATCACGCGTGAAAACAGTCGGTCAAAATTGGCGCTGGTCAAAGCCCCTATGCGCTCAGCGGTAGAGCCACGAAGCTCGGCCAATTGCTGCGCCACAAAGGGCACATAAGAAGGGTTGTTCAGCTTACCCCGGTGTGGCACAGGTGCCAAATACGGGCTGTCGGTCTCGATCAACAAACGGTCATCGGGCACGAACTTGGCCACCTCACGCAAATCGGCGGCCGTCTTGAAGGTCAAGATGCCAGAAAACGAGATGTAAAAACCCAGGTCCAGCGCTGCCCGAGCCACCTGCTGGCTTTCGGTGAAGCAGTGGAACACGCCTCCCGCGCTCCCCGCCCCCCCAGTCTCGCCCTCTTCTTTCAGGATTGCAATGGTGTCATCCGATGCCTGGCGCGTGTGGATCACCAAGGGCAATGCCGTTTGGCGCGCCGCCCGAATGTGCGTGCGAAAACGCTCGCGTTGCCACTCCATATCGGCCACAGTGCGACCGCCCTTGCGTTCATCCATTTGGTAGTAATCCAGGCCGGTCTCACCAATCGCCACCACTTTGGGGCGCGCCGCGCCGTCCAGCAGGTCTTGCAAGCTGGGTTCAAGCACCCCTTCGTTGTCGGGGTGCACACCCACAGTCGCCCACATGTTGTCGTGGGCAAGCGCCAGATCATGCACTTCGTTGAATTTTTCCATCGTGGTGCAGATGACAAGTGCGCGGGTCACCTGGGCAGCCTGCATGGCCTGCTGGATGCTGTCGAGCTGACTCATCAGCTCGGGGAAATTCAGGTGGCAATGGGAATCGGTGTACATGGTTCAGCCCTTGGACATCAGGGTTTGTTGGGCATCGGCGGTCAGCGCTTCGAGCATCAGACCGCCATTGAAAGGGTGTTCGGCCGTGCGGGCCGATTGCATCAGCCGCTTGAACCAATCGGTCAGTACCACCACCGACGCTTGGCTCGGCGGCAATTGGGCCACGTCAAAAAAGCGCGGCGCAGCGCCCGACTGGCGCAACACCAAGTCGTGGCAAAGCTTTTGCAAAGCATCGATGGCTTGCGCGGGGCTCAAATCCGACAAATGCCGGGCATCGCCTTGACGCATGGCCTTGGGCAGCGCCGCCCACCAGTCGGGCGACAAGCCGGCCTCGGCCTGGCGCAGCACATCGGTGGGGCGGCCGCCCGCACTGCGCAGCAAAGCCTGCGCCACATCGGCAGGCACGCCCTGCTCGGTCAACCAGGTCATGGCCTCATCTGCCTCGGGCCACTTCATGGTGTGGGCCAAGCAGCGGCTGCGGATGGTGGGCAGCAACAAATGGCTGGCCTCGGTGGCCAGCACAAAACGCACATCGCCGGGCGGCTCCTCCAGCGTCTTGAGCAAAGCATTGGCGGTGATCGTGTTCATGCGCTCGGCCGGAAACACCAGCACCGCCTTGCCGCGTCCACGCGCATTGGTGCGTTGTGAAAACTCCACCGCCTCACGCATCGCGTCCACTCGGATCTCTTTGCTCGGCTTGCGGGCTTTCTTGTCGATCTCGTCCTGGGCCTTTTCCGACAAAGGCCAGCCCAGCTCAAGCATCACCGTCTCGGGCATCAGCACCGCCAAGTCGGCATGGGCGCGCACCGCAATCGCGTGGCAGCTGGGGCAATCGCCACAAGCGCCATGGGCGCTGGGCTGTTCGCACAACCAAGCCGAGACCATCGCCAGCGCCAATTCGTACTGGCCCAAACCCGAGGGCCCTTGCAACAACCAAGCATGGCCGCGCTGAGCCAACAAATCGGTGGCCTGTCGGGCAATCCAGGGCGCGTTCACCACGACTCTCATGCGGCACTCCGCTGCAACCAGGGCGTCACCACACGGGCCACATCGGCACCCACCGCCTCGCGGGTCTGTGCGGCGTCAATGCGGGCAAAACGCTCGGGCATCTCGGCTTGCCGACGGGCATAACCGGCACGCACAGCGGCAAAAAAATCGACCGGTTGAGACTCAAATTTGTCTGGCACCCGGGCCGAAGCCAAGCGCTCGGCCGCAATCAGCGGGTCCAGATCAAACCACACGGTCAGGTCGGGTTGGCGCAAGCTGCCATCGGGCAAGGCCTGCACCCTGCGCTCCAGCTGGACCAGCACCTGCCAGTCAAAGCCACGCCCGCCGCCTTGGTAGGCAAAGGTGGCGTCGGTAAAACGGTCGCACAGCACCACATCGCCCCGGGCTAACGCAGGCTCAATCACCTGCACCAAATGCTCACGGCGTGCGGCAAACATCAACAGCGCCTCGGTCAGCGCGTCCATGGGCTCATGCAAGACCAGCTCGCGCAGCTTCTCAGACAAAGTCGTGCCACCGGGCTCGCGGGTGAGCACCACCGCCCTCCCCGCCTGGCGGAAGAACGCGGCCACGGACGCCACGTGCGTGGACTTGCCCGCACCGTCGATGCCCTCAAAACTGATGAATGTGCCGCGTGTCATAGAGATGTGAAGTGAATTGTCGATTGTCGCAGGTGCCGACCCCCCGTGGGAGCGGTCACAGACTGCGATAGGGTCTTGTCAACACCGGTTACTTCTGCCCCCGCTGGAACCGGTTGACCGCGCGGTTGTGCTCGTCCAGCGTGGCGCTGAAATGGCTGCTGCCATCGCCCTTGGCCACGAAATACAGCGCACGCGTATCGGCCGGCTGAACAGCGGCCAACAAAGACGCCTTGCCCGGCATGGCAATCGGCGTGGGCGGCAAGCCAGCGCGCGCATAGGTGTTGTAAGGGGTGTCGTAGCGCAAATCGCTGCGGCGCAAATTGCCGTCAAACGAAGCCCCCAAGCCATAAATCACAGTAGGGTCGGTCTGCAGCATCATGCCGATGCGCAAGCGGTTGTTGAACACCCCCGAAATCTGCGGCCGGTCCGAGGCCTTGCCAGTTTCCTTCTCGACAATGCTGGCCAAAATCAAAGCCGCTTCGGGCGACTTGACCGCCGTAAGGGGGAAGCGGATTTGCCAGACCTTGTCCAACTGCCTGTCCATCGCCTTCATCGCCCGCTTGAGCACTGCCAGATCGCTCGAGCCTTTGGCGTAGCTGTAGGTGTCCGGGAAAAACCGGCCCTCAGGGTGTACCCCAGGCCGACCCAATTGCGCCATCAAGGCCTCATCGTCCATGGACTGGCTGTCGGCTTTGAGCTGATCGGCCCGGGCCAAGGCCTGGCGCAGCTGACGGATGTTCCAGCCCTCCACCAGCGTCAGGGTGCGAAGGCTTTCTTCGCCCCGCACCAGCATGGCCAAGAGGCGAATCGGCGTGGTCTGTGCATTGAACTCGTAACTGCCCGCCCGCATCTGGCGTGACTGGCCCGACACTCGGAACCAGGCATACAAAGCCATGGGCGGCACATCGGCACCGGCGTCCACAGCCAACTGGGCCATGGCTTTGGGCGAAGTGCCGGGCTCTATCGACAAGTCAAACACCGCATCTGCAGGTGTCCCTGCCACGCGAGAGCCCATGGGCTGGTGCAGCCAAAAAAAAGCCGCCGCCGCCAAGGTGCCGGCCAGCGACAACAACACCCCCACCACTTTGAACAAACTTTTGATCACCCGAAGCCTTCAAAAATGCCCGTAAAAATGGCCACACCAGACCGAACCCAACTCGGCTTGATCATAATTCAGGCATCGCCCGCCCCATAGGGGCAACACGAACAAAACATGCCCCAAATAAACAAACCCCCAACAAGCCAAGACATGGCCCTCCAGCTCAACGGCCAAGCCCCCTTGCCTAACTTGGGTGTGATCCAGGCGCAGGGCGAAGACGCCGCCAACTTCTTGCACAACCAACTGAGCAACGACGTCTTGCTGCTGCCCGTTGGCCAATCGCGCTTGGCCGCTTTTTGCTCGGCCAAAGGCCGCATGCAAGCCAGTTTTGTGCTCATCAAAACCGCGCCCGACACTGTGCTGCTGGTCATGCCGCAAGACTTGCTGGCCCAAACACTCAAACGCCTGTCCATGTTTGTACTGCGCGCCAAAGTCAAAATGACCGACGCCACCGCGCAATGGCAACTGCGCGGCCTGCTGGGCGAGACCGCCCAAGCGGTGCTGGCAGGCGCCGCGGCTTGGCAAACGGTTGCGACCGATGGCGCACTCACCGTGGCGCTGTACCCTGCGGTGTTGGGCGACACCCGAGTCGCTCGGGCCCTTTGGGTGGCACCCACGGGCCCTGCCACACCAGCGGGCACCGAAATAAGCACCGAAATCTGGCAATGGACCGAGGTCATGAGCGGCGTCGCCTTGATCAGCCAAGCCGTCTATGAAGCCTTCGTGCCACAAATGCTCAACTACGAATCGGTCGGCGGCGTCAACTTCAAAAAAGGCTGTTACCCCGGCCAGGAAGTCGTGGCCCGCAGTCAATTCAGAGGCACCCTCAAACGCCGCGCCTACTTGGTCCATGCCGATGCCCCGCTGCAAAGCGGACAAGAAGTCTTCCACACCAGCGACACAGACCAAGCCTGCGGCATGGTCGTCGCTGGAGCGGCCTGCCCCACAGGCGGCTTTGATGCCATCGTCTCCATGCAAACCATTGCCGAAACCACACCCGGACAACTCAATGCCCTCAGCCCCACAGGCCCGGTGCTGACACGCCAACCCTTGCCCTACCCACTGCTCGAAGACATCTGAAAACGGCGCAAGCTTGTTGCTGCGACAGGCTGTCAAAGGGTTTTCACCATCAGGGGCTGGCATGCAAATCTCTAAAGTGGCAACAAAGGAGCCATTTGCATGAAATTCCCCCTCGCACAAACCCTGTCCAGCGCCCTGCTGATCGGCCTCATGGCACTCCAAGCCACCAGCGCACTGGCACAGACCTACCCCGCCAAGCCCATCCGCTTGGTCGTGACCTTCACGCCCGGCGGCGCGCCCGACATTCTGGCCCGGCTCTTCAGCGAAAAAGCCCAACTGGGCCAACCCGTCATCATTGACAACAAACCCGGCGCGGGCGGCAACATCGGTGCCGACATCGTGGCCAAATCCCCCGGCGACGGCTACACCCTGGTCATGGGCACGGTGGGCACGCACTCGATCAACGGAGCGCTTTACGACAAGATGCCCTACGACATGGTGAAGAACTTCTCTCCCATCTCGATGGTCGCCTCGGCCCCCAACTTGTTGGTGGTCAACAACGACCTGCCCGTCAAAAGCGTGCCCGAGCTGATCGCATACATGAAGGCCAACCCCAACAAACTGTCGTTTGGCTCGCCTGGCACCGGCACCTCGGTGCACGTTTCGGGCGAATTGTTCAAATCCATGACCGGCACCAGCATGACCCACGTGCCCTACAAAGGCCGTCAGTTCGCCATCCCGGACCTGGTGGGCGGCAGCATCCAGCTGATGTTTGACAACATGCCCTCGGCCCTGCCCATGGCTCGTGACGGCAAAATCCGCGCCTTGGCGCAAACCACCGCCAAACGCTCCCCCGCCGCGCCCGATGTGCCGACCATGGCCGAATTTGTGCCCGGCTTCGAGGCCACCACCTGGTTTGCCATGTTTGCACCGGCCAACGTGCCCAAGCCGGTCATCGACAAACTCAACGCCGAAGTCGTCCGCGTCTTTCGCCTGCCAGAAGTTCAAGACCGCCTGAAAACCCTGGGCCTTGACCCCGTGCTGTCCACGCCCGAAGAACTGGCCCGATACCAAGCGGTTGAAATCACCAAATGGGCCAAGGTCGTCAAGGAGTCGGGGGCGAAGGCGGAATAATCACAGCGTCGCAGGAGCCGCACCATGCGTGCGGATGTGTTGATCCCCAAAGGATGCGGTGTTTCGACACTGACCTGCCGCCGCTGCGCGTGGTCACCAGCGCAAAGGTCATGCCTGCCGCTTGCAGGTGGTGGCGGTTTTCTGTACATCCTGCGCCAGCACCCCGTTTGATCCGGGATAATCGAGGGATGAATCCCCTTCTTGCCAAGCTGCAGCCCTACCCTTTTGAACGGCTCAAACAGCTGTTTGCCAGCGTCACGCCCAACCCAGCCCTGCGCCACGTCAGCTTAGGCATTGGCGAGCCCAAGCACGCCACGCCCGCCTTCATTCAGGAAGCGCTCAAGGCATCAGTCGCCAACGGCTTGTCGGCCTACCCGGCAACAGCGGGCGAGCCTGCATTACGCAAGGCTTGTGCCGCCTGGCTGCAAACCCGTTACAGCCTGACGCTCGACCCAGCCACGCAAGTGTTGCCGGTCAACGGCTCGCGCGAAGCCCTGTTTGCCCTGACGCAAACCGTGATCGACCCGACCCGACCCGGGGCCACGGTGGTCAGCCCCAACCCTTTTTATCAAATCTACGAAGGCGCGGCCTTGCTGTCTGGCGCAGAGCCGTATTACGTGCCCAGCGACCCGGCGCGCAACTTTGCCAACGACTGGGACAGCGTGCCTGCCGATGTCTGGGCACGCACACAGCTGTTGTTTGTTTGCTCGCCCGGCAACCCCACGGGCGCAGTCATGCCGCTGACGGAATGGGCCAAGCTCTTTGCCTTGTCCGACCAGCACGGCTTTGTGATCGCGTCCGACGAGTGCTACAGCGAGATTTATTTCCGAGAAGAAGCGCCCTTGAGCGGTCTGGAAGCCGCCCACCAGCTGGGCCGCACCGATTTCAAACGCCTGATCGCCTTCACCAGCCTCAGTAAGCGCAGCAACGTGCCTGGCCTGCGCAGCGGCTTTGTCGCCGGAGACGCGGCCATCATCCAACAGTTTTTGCTGTACCGCACCTACCACGGCAGCGCCATGAGCCCGGTGGTGCAAGCCGCCAGCATCGCCGCCTGGGGCGACGAAAGCCATGTGGTGGACAACCGCAACCAGTACCGCACCAAGTTTGCCCAGGTCACACCCGTGCTGGCCGAAGTGCTGGACGTGAAGCTGCCCGACGCCAGCTTTTACCTGTGGGCCGGTGTGCCTGCCGGCTGGCAAGGCGACGACGCAGCCTTTGCCAAGGCGCTGTACGAAAAAGAACACGTCACCGTGCTGCCGGGCAGCTATCTGGCGCGAGAGTTCAAGGGCTTCAATCCTGGCCGTGGCCGCATCCGCATGGCCTTGGTGGCCGAAACCGCCGAATGCCTGGAAGCGGCCGAGCGCATCGCCCGCTTTGTGCGTGCCCACCCGAGCAAGCCTTGACCATGAGCACCTGTCACGACACCCTGCGCCTGGCTGAGCAGCTGATCGCACGCCCCTCCGTCACGCCCGACGATGCGGGCTGCATGGATGTGATCGCCGACGCTTTGAAGCCTCTGGGCTTTGACTGCGAATTCGTGGACTCCGGCCCCGAGACCTTTCGCGTGCGCAACCTCTGGGCCAAGCGCGCTGGCACATCGGGCCAAACGCTGGCTTTTGCCGGTCATACCGACGTGGTGCCCACCGGGCCGCTGACGCAATGGGACAGCGACCCTTTCACGCCCACCCACAAGGACGGCAAACTGTTCGGGCGCGGCGCGAGCGACATGAAAACCTCGCTGGCAGCCATGGTGGTGGCGGTGCAAGAATTTCTGGCAGCCAACCCCAACCCGGCTTTGGGGCTGGCCTTCTTGCTGACCAGCGACGAAGAAGGCCCGGCGCTCGACGGCACAGTGGTGGTTTGCGACAAGCTCAAAGAACGTGGCGACGCACCACAGTTTTGCATCGTGGGTGAACCGACCTCTGTGCAACAAACCGGCGACATGATCAAAAACGGCCGACGCGGCACCATGAGCGGCAAACTTACCGTGAAGGGCGTGCAAGGCCACATCGCCTACCCGCACCTGGCGGACAACCCCATCCACCGCCTGGCACCTGCGCTGGCGGAGCTGGTGGCCATCCGCTGGGACGAAGGCAATGCCTTTTTCCCGCCCACCAGCTGGCAGGTGAGCAACATCCACGCGGGCACCGGCGCGAGCAATGTGATCCCCGGTGACTGCGTGGTGGACTTCAACTTCCGCTTTTGCACAGAATCCACACCCGAGAGCCTGCAGCAGCGCCTGAGCGCCGTGCTCGACCAACATGGGCTGCAGTACGATTTGAAATGGACCATCGGCGGCTTGCCGTTTTTGACCACGCCCGGCACCTTGGTCGCGGCGATTCAAAAAGCCATTGCCGACGAAACAGGCCTCAGCACCGAGCTGTCCACCACCGGCGGCACCAGCGACGGCCGCTTCATCGCCCAGATCTGCCCGCAGGTCATCGAATTCGGCCCGCCCAACGCCACCATCCACAAGGTCAACGAACATGTGGCCTTGACCGACATCGCGCCACTGAAAAACATCTACCGCCGCACACTGGAACAACTCAACCTGGGCTTGTCCGCATGAGCGCCATGACTTTGTCTGCGCTGATTGGTCAATCAGCAGCCCGACTGGAAAACGCCGAGGTGGCTTTTGGCCACGGTACGCTCAACGCCTTTGACGAAGCCGTCTGGCTGGTGCTCTGGCGTCTGGGCCTGCCGCTGGACACCGATCTCCATGATGTGGCTGATCAAGCCGTGACACCAGAACAGCAAGCTTCATGCGCCGCTCTGATCGAAGAGCGCATCGCCACCCGTCAACCCGCCGCCTACCTCACGCGTGAAGCCTGGCTGCAAGGCGTGTCGTTTTACATCGACGAGCGCGCCATTGTGCCGCGCAGCCTGATCGCCGAGGTGTTGGCCGATGGCACGATCGACGCCTGGCTGAGTGAGCAAACTCAGCAAGTACTGGACCTGTGCACCGGCAACGGCAGCCTGGCCGTGTTGGCGGCGCTGGCCTGGCCCGAGGTGCAAGTCACCGGGGCCGACATTTCTGACGATGCGCTGGCCGTGGCCGCCATCAATGTGGCGCGTCATGAATTGCAAGAACGCGTGACGCTGGTGCACAGTGACGGCTTGAGCAACTTGCCCGGCCCGTTTGACCTGATCCTGTGCAACCCGCCTTATGTGTGCCAAGCCAGCATGGACGCGCTGCCCGCCGAATACCGCGCCGAGCCCGAACTGGCGCTGGCCGGTGGCACAGACGGCATGGACTTTGTGCGCCAGTTGTTCAAGGATGCACCAGCATGCATGAGCGAACATGCAGTGCTGGTGCTGGAGATCGGCAACGAGGCAGAACACTTCATCGCGGCTTTTTCCGAACTCGAAGCGACCTGGCTCGACACGAGTGCGGGCGACGATCAGGTTTTGCTGGTCACCCGGGAAGCCCTGCTTAAGCGCCGATAATTCGAGCCTCACCACCGGAAATCGCTGCCATCCACTGAATGTCATCCCCGCGCACGCGGAGATCCATGTCAGCGCAAACAGCAATATCTCCAATGCCCTGAATTCCCGCCTGCGCGGGAATGACAAACAACTTGCCCCACCGGAATCCCTCCGGACATTGCTTTTTCATGATCAACCTCAAAAACGTCACCCTTCGACGCGGCACCAAAGTGCTGCTGGACCAAGCCTCGGTCACCCTCAACCCGGGGGAGAAAGTCGGCTTGGTCGGGCGCAATGGCGCGGGCAAATCCACCTTGTTTGCGTTGTTCAATGGCACCCTGCATGAAGACGGGGGCGACTTCGAGATGCCAAAAGCCTGGCGCATGGCCCAAGTGGCGCAGAACATGCCCGAGACCGACCAGCCCGCATCTGATTTTGTGCTGGAGGGCGACACGCGCCTGGCCGAGCTGCGCCAACGCTTGGTGCTGGCCGAAGAAAGTGGCGACGGCATGGAAATGGCGCACGTCTACACCGACTTGGCCGACGCGGGCGACCACGACGCCCTGCCCCGCGCCGAAGCCTTGATTTTGGGCTTGGGCTTTCGGGTGGACGAACTGAACAACCCGGTCAACAGCTTCTCGGGCGGCTGGCGCATGCGCTTGCAACTGGCCCGTGCACTGATGTGCCCGTCCGACATCCTGATCCTGGACGAGCCCACCAACCACTTGGACTTGGATGCCTTGGTCTGGCTGGAAGCTTGGCTGCAGCGCTACGCGGGCACCATGATCGTGATCAGCCACGACCGGGAGTTTTTGGACGCGGTGACCGATGTGACGCTGCACATCGACCACGCCAAACTGACCCGTTACGGCAGCAACTACAGCGGCTTTGAAATCCTGCGTGCCCAGCAGATGGAATTGCAACAAGCCTCGTTTTCCAAGCAGCAAGACAAAATTGCCCACCTGCAAAAGTTCATCAACCGCTTCAAGGCCCAGGCCAGCAAAGCCAAGCAGGCCCAAAGCCGGGTCAAGGCCCTGGAGCGCATGGAAAAAGTGGCCCCTCTGCTGGCCGACGCCGAATTCACCTTTGGTTTCAAAGAGCCCAACAACCTGCCCAACCCGATGCTGGCCATCAGCGATGCGAGCTTTGGCTACACCGTGGACGATGCGCCCAAAGCCATCTTGCAAGGGGTCAGCAAATCGGTGCTGGCCGGGCAACGCATCGGCATTTTGGGCGCGAACGGCCAGGGCAAATCAACGCTGGTCAAGACCATTGCCCGCACCATGCCGCTGCTGGCGGGCACGCTGACCGAAGGCAAGGGCCTGAACATTGGCTACTTCGCCCAACAAGAGCTGGATGTGCTGCACCCCAACGACAACCCACTGGAGCACATGATCCGCTTGGCCAAAGAGCTGGGCAGTGGCGAGCCCAGCCGAGAGCAAGACCTGCGCAACTACCTGGGCACCTTCAACTTCTCAGGCGACATGGTCAAGCAGGCCGTGGGCACCATGAGCGGCGGCGAAAAAGCCCGTCTGGTGCTGGCCATGATCGTGTGGCAGCGCCCTAACCTCTTGCTGCTGGACGAGCCCACCAACCACCTGGACTTGGCCACACGCGAAGCGCTGTCGATGGCGCTCAACGAGTTCGAAGGCACCGTCATGCTGGTCAGTCACGACCGCGCTTTGTTGCGCGCCGTGTGCGATGAGTTCTGGATGGTGGGCCGAGGCAAGGTCGATCCATTCGATGGTGACTTGGACGATTATCAAAAGTACTTGCTGGAAGAATCCAAGCGCCTGCGCGAAGAGGCCAAAAATTCAGCCAAAGACTCGGCCAGCAGCACCTTGGCGGTGCCTGCCGAAGTCGCTGTGCCCGCAAAAGTGGCAGCGCCTGCGGCTGCTTTACCGATTGTGCAGCCTTCTGCCAGCAGTGCAGAGCAACGCAAGCTCGATGCGCAACGTCGCCAGCAATTGGCCGCGCAAACCCGTCCGCTCAAAAAAGAGTTGGAACAAAACGAGCAGCGCACTGTTGTGATCGAAAAAGAAAAAGCTGCGCTTGAAGCGCAGTTGAGCACACCCCTTACACCCGCCGAAATCGCTGAAGCTGGCCGCCGCCTGAAGTCCTTGAGCGATGAAGTGGCCTCGCTGGAAGAGCGTTGGCTGGAGCTGTCGTCCTTGCTGGAAGCTGCGGCTTAAAAACGCCAAGCAACATGAAAAAACCGGGCACCCTTGGGGGTTGCCCGGTTTTTTTCATAGTCAGCACAAAGCTCAGCCACCAACCACAGACCAGCCAGCGTGTTGATCGGCCTTGTTGTTTTCATATTCCCAACTGGTGCCGCAGCGGTCACAGCGGTAGCGTGTGATGGTGACTGTGCCACTGTCACGCAGCTCTTTATGGTTGGCACCTTGCACGAGTTCAGCGTGACCAGGCGCGCGCCGCCAATTGCGTTGGATGCCTGAGCACGGCTCGCAAAGGGTCATCTTTTTCAGTTCATTTTGGATGTTCAATTTGGCGGACATGTCGGGGTTCTTTCGGTCAAAACGTGACGCAAGGCAGAGAATATCGCCAATGAAAAAAGCACTTTGTATTCACATACAAAGTGCTTTTTGGATTGGTGGGACCAGCGGGGGTCGAACCCACGACAAACGGATTAAAAGTCCGCTGCTCTACCAACTGAGCTATGGTCCCTTTGCTGCTGTGACCTGCACTGCAGCAAGACTCAAATTATAGCGTTATTTTTTGTCCTCGCCGGGACGTGTGGCTAAAAAATTCAAAATTTCTGCCGCAGCGCACATGCCAAAAGTCGCGGTGACGCTGACCACCGATCCATAGCCATGGCAGTTGAGAGAGCCATCGCCATCGACTGCGCAGGAGGCATCTGGAGGTGCGACTGATTCACGACTGAAAATACCTTGAACGCCCATGCGCTTGTCACCTCTGGCGGCCCCATGGTGTTTGCGCAAGCGATAGCGCAGCTGTGCCAGCAAAGGATCGTGCGTGATTTTTGACAAATCATCCACATCTACTTTGTGCGCCAACCGTTTGCCACCCGCTGCGCCCACGGTGATGAATCCAATTGGATGGCGCAATGCCCAATCGGCCATGCTGACTTTGGCCGTGACTTGATCGCAGGCATCTATGACGGCATCGGGTATCGCGGGCAGCAGCGACGGCCAATTTTCGGGCGATACAAAATCATCCACCGCATCGACTTGGCACTGCGGGTGAATCAAGGCAATGCGTTCACGCATGGCTTGCACCTTGGCTTGGCCGGCGGTGGACATCAGCGCATGAATCTGGCGGTTGATGTTCGATTCGGCAATGTGGTCCATATCGACCAAAGTCAGGCGAGCAACGCCACTGCGCGCCAAGGCCTCAGCAGCCCATGAACCCACGCCGCCCAGGCCGACCACCACCACGTGAGCTTGTCGAATGCGCTGGGCTCCGGTCATGCCATACAGGCGCTGCAAGCCTCCAAAGCGGCGTTGCGCTTGATCTTCGTTCAAATCCATGGTGATGCCGCTCACCGCATCCGGGCAATGCGTTCGCGTGCGGTGCTTGCCGCTTCGGATGCGGGATAGGCCTTGATCAAATCTTCGAGCGATTTGCGCGCACCCTTGCTGTCTTTGAGTTCAAGCTGCACATTGGCAATTGCCAGCAAAGCTTCGGGTGCACGCGTGTGCCCAGGCGCAAGGTTGAGCATCTGCTGGAAATTCGCCATAGCCTCTTTATTGGCCTTCGTCGCGTACTGTGCATTGCCCAGCCAGAACAAGGCGGAAGGCGCATAGCCACTTTTTCCATAGCGATTCAGGAACTGAACCAATGCAGATTGAGCCGACACAAAATCACCTTGGCGGAAAATCTCCATGGCTGCTTCATATTCACGCTTTTCAGCCGGTTCCGCCAGAAACTCTCGACCATCCACGGAAACTTTGATGGGCTCAAGTTTGCGAATGCGCTCATCCACACCCGCAGCCACGTCCTTTTGCCGCTGCTGAATCTCAGAAACATCGCGCACAAGATTCTCTTGAGCACCACGTGTTTGAGACACATCATTGCGAAGGGCCTCGATTTGAGACTGCAGGTCAAGCATGGACTGGCGCAATTGTGCGTTTTCGTCGCTCAAATTCTTGTTGGTCTGCTCAAGCCGTTGGCGCAAGTCCAGGATGGCACGTCGAGCCTCATCGTCATCAAACAAAGCCGCTTGAGCAGTCCCTGTCAATGTCAAAAAGGACAGAGCGCAAACAAATCGGCACAGGGTACCGGTGAAATTCAAGGACGAACTCATGGCGATCAGTAACGGATTTCAACGCGGCGATTCTTCGCCAAGTCTGCATCAGAGGAGCCCATGGCCGCAGGCTTTTCCTTGCCATAGCTGACGGCTTCGATTTGCGCATCGGATACACCCAGCAAAGTCATCGCTTGGCGCACAGCCTCGGCACGTTTTTGACCCAGCGCCAAGTTGTATTCACGTCCGCCACGCTCATCGGTATGACCCTCCAGCGAAGCTTTGCGCTGTTGGTTGGACTTGAGGAATCGTGCATGCGTTTCAATCAATGGTCGGGCTTCAGCACGGACCACATAGCTGTCGTAATCGAAATAAACGACCGTGCCCACGCCTGCGGGTCCAACGCCATCACCTGATTTACTGCTCAATACACCTGCAACACCGTTTTGGCCCGCGCCTATGCCCTGGCTGTTGGCACCAGAGGCACCTGTAGACGTTGCAGACTTGTCTTCCACCGGAACATCCTCAAGTCGTACGCCTGACGCACAACCTGACAGCAGTGCAACCATCAACAAACCCGCCCAGATACTCTTTTTCATCATCCACCTCATTTATAAAAAAACAGAAATTTTATTTCCGCAATGGGCCCCAATGGGGCTCACGGATATCGCCACCTTGCCCCGATAAGCGTGCTTTGATGCGCCCATCCAAGGTCGTCGTCATCAAGGCTTCTTGGCCTTGCTGCAAAGTGGCATACATCAGCAAGCGGCTATTGGGTGCAAAGCTCGGTCGTTCATCAGCCGAAGTATCGGTCAATGGCGTGACTTGTCCCGTACCCAAGTCCATCAAATGCAGGCGAAATGACGATCCACTGCGCGCCACATAAGCCAGCCAGCGGCCATCCGGGCTAAGCGCCGGTGAAATGTTGTAATTGCCCGCAAAGGTCACCCGCTCGGCGGGCCCGCCTTGTGAGGGCATGCGGTAAATCTGTGGACTGCCGCCTCGATCGCTGACAAAAAACAAGGTGCCGCCATCGGCAGAAAAGCTCGGCTCGGTATTGATGCTGCCTGTATGGGTCAATTTTCGGGGTTCCCCACCCTTCAACTCGATGCGAAACAGCTGTGATCCACCGTCACGGCTGAGTGTGGCGACCAAAGATTGACCATCTGGTGCCCAGGTCGGGGCACTGTTGGACCCCTTGAAGTTGGCCACAGCACGGCGTTGCCCAGATGCAAGCTCGTGCACATACACCACGGGTTTGCGCGATTCAAACGAGACATAAGCCAAATGGGTGCCCGAGGGTGCCCATGAAGGTGAAATGACGGGTTCCGGGCTGCTCAAGGCCGCCTTGGCACCCTCACCATCGGAATCAGCGATCCATAAGGTGTAGCGCCCCGAAGATTTGGTCACGTAGGCAATTCTCGTAGCGAACGCGCCTTGCCCACCTGTCAATTGCTGGTAAACCCAGTCGGCAATGCGGTGCGCAGACAAACGAAGATCAGCCGCCACCACGGTTTCACGAAAGTCGGATTTTTCCTGCCCTTTGACCGCGTCCCACAATCGAGCACGAATGTCCAGTCGGCCATCGGCCAAGCGCGTGACCGAGCCGGCCAATAAAGCCTCTGTTGAGAGTTGACGCCACACGGTCCAATCTGGGCGGCTGATTTCATCCAGCTGAGTACCGCCGGCAGGCAAGCCCTTGAATTGCCCACTGCGCTCTAGGTCTGCCTGAACAATGCTTGAGATTTTTTGGAGTGACTGGGCTTCCCCCTTGAATGGGGCAATGACCACGGGCAATTGCGTCATGCCAACACCCGTGACTTCCACTCGAAATTGTGCCCATGCAGGCGCTACAAGACACACCAAAGCGGTCAGCTCAAGCCATCGGATCGAGCGCACCATTCGGACAAAAAAACGTTTCATTTTCAGCACAGTGACCAGACGGCCTTAAAGACAAGCCGTGATCGTACACCGTCAAAGGCCCTTTTCTGCCCACCCTGCCATGGGGAAGACCTCGCTTACTACAATCTAGCGCACATGATCACTGACGAAGCCCCCCCACCTGCTGCCAACATTCGCAGTCGACTGTTGAAATTGGCCCCCTATTTTGTGCGCCAGCGTGGCATATGGGGGGTCGCCATCGGTGCCACTGTGGTCGCAGCGATGACCGAACCTTTGATTCCGGCCTTGTTCAAGCCACTGCTGGACCAAGGTTTTACGGGCAAAGGTTTGCCGCTTTGGTTCATCCCGGTGGCGGTGATCGGTTTGTTCGCCATCCGGGGCATCACCTTTTTTTTGGCGCAGTACGCCTTGGCACGCGTGACCAACGATGGCATGGAAAAGCTGCGCAATGATTTGTTTGCCCAACTGGTGAAGGCCGAATTGGGCCTTTTCAACCGCCAGTCGGCCAGCGCGCTGTCCAACACCGTGGTTTACGAGGTGATGAACGGGGCGGCCCAATTGATCTCTGCCTTGATTGGCCTGAGCCGCGACGGCTTCACCTTGTTGGCCCTGGTGGGCTATTTGATGTGGCTCAACTGGAAGCTGACCCTGGTGGTGTTCATCGTGGCCCCAGCCCTGAGTTACATCATGAAAGCCCTTTCCAAGCGCCTTTACCGCCTCACCCGCGAAAGCCAGGACTCCACAGATGCCCTGGCCTATGTGGTCGAAGAAAACGTGCTGGCACACCGCATGATTCGGCTGCACGGGGCCCAAAACCAGCAAATTGAACGTTTTGCAGATCTGGGCCGCAATTTGCGCAAACTGGCCCTCAAGTCCACCGCCGCCTCGGCCGCCATGTCGCCCTTGACGCAGATCATGTCGGCCATTGCCCTGTCACTGGTGCTGGTCATCGCCTTGGTCCAAAGCCGGGACAGCGCCTCAGGCGCTACTGTCGGGAGTTTTGTGGCCTTCATCACCGCCATGCTGATGCTGGTGTCGCCCATCAAACGCTTGGCCGAAGTGGCCAACCCCATCACGCGCGGTCTGGCCGCGCTGGAGCGTGGTCTGGCTTTGCTGCAAGACGCACCAGAAGAAACCCAGGGCACGTATGAAACCATGCGGGCCACCGGTGCGATTGAATGGCAAAACGTGGACCTGCAATTCAAGCCGGACAGTCCACCGGCGCTGCATGCCGTGTCCTTGATGGTGCAAGCCGGAGAAACCGTGGCTCTGGTCGGCAGTTCTGGTGCTGGCAAAACCACACTGATTCAGCTGCTGCCGCGCTTTCTCAACCCCACTGCCGGGCAGGTGCTGATCGACCAAGTGCCTGTACAGGACTGGACTTTGCGCAGCCTGCGCCAACAAATCGCGATGGTCAGCCAGGATGTGGTCATGCTCAACGACACGCTGGCTGCCAATGTGTGCCTGGGGCAGACGCCAGATCGTGAGCGCATTCAGAAAAGTCTTGAAGCGGCCAACCTGTGGACCCATGTGGTGCAATTGCCGCATGGCATGGACACCCTGCTCGGCCACAACGCCAGCCAGCTGTCTGGTGGCCAACGCCAACGCCTGGCCATCGCCAGAGCTCTCTACAAAGACGCGCCCATCCTGATCTTGGACGAGGCCACCTCAGCGCTGGACAACGAATCGGAACGGCTGGTACAGGACGCCTTGCAAAAACTCATGCAAGGACGCACCACCTTGATCGTGGCACACCGCCTGTCCACCATCGAGCATGCCGACCGGGTGGTGGTCATGGAGCAAGGACAGATTGTGGAACAAGGCGCACCGGCGGCGCTGCTGGCTGCAGGCGGTGCCTACGCCCGCTTGCACCACCGAGGCGAGTGGGTGACCCCACAGGCGTGAAGCGGCCCTCAGAGCAGCACGATGTCGTACTGCTCGGGGCCCATCGACGTTTCCACCTGCAGAGAAATCGGCTTGGCAATGAAGTCCGACAAGCCCGCCAGGTGCTGGCTTTCTTCGTCGAGCAACAAATCGATCACCGCCGCCCCCGCCACCACGCGGAACTCACGTGGGTTGAACTGACGGGCTTCGCGCAAGATCTCACGCAAGATGTCATAAACGACCGATCGAGCCGTCTTGACGATGCCCTTGCCCTGGCAACTGGGGCATGGCTCGCACAGCATGTGTGCCAGCGATTCACGGGTGCGCTTGCGCGTCATCTCCAGCAAACCCAGCGATGAAAACCCACCGGCCATGGTCTTGACCCTGTCGCGCGAAAGCTGTTTTCGGAACTCACCCAACACCTGCTCTTGGTGGTCGCTGCGCGACATGTCAATGAAGTCGGCAATGATGATGCCGCCCAGATTGCGCAAGCGCAGTTGGCGGGCAATGGCCTGCGCCGCTTCCAGATTGGTCTTGAAGATGGTGTCTTCAAAATTGCGGGCCCCCACATAACCCCCGGTGTTCACATCCACCGTGGTCAGGGCCTCGGTCTGGTCGATGATCAGGTAACCCCCCGACTTCAAGTCAACACGGCGCCCCAAAGCTCGGGCAATTTCTTCGTCAATCGAATACAAGTCAAAAATTGGTCGTTCGCCTTTGTACAGCTGCAAGCGCTCGGCCGCCTTGGGCATGAACTCGCGGCCAAATGCCTCCAACTGCGCGTACTGCTCCTGCGAATCGATGCGGATGCTTTGCGTGACATCCCCAACCAAGTCGCGCAAGACACGCTGCAGCAATGTCAGATCCTGATGCAACAACGACGCAGGCGGCAAGCGCATCGACGCTTCTTTAATTCGGGCCCAGGTCTTGCGCAGGTAGGCGATGTCGTCTTGCAACTCTTCGTCGCTGGAGTCTTCTGCGTTGGTGCGCAAAATGAAGCCTCCACCGGCGGGCCCCACCAAGGCTTGCACGCGTTTGCGCAAAGCATCGCGCTGCTCAGACGGGATTTTTTGCGACACGCCGATGTGATCATCTTGCGGCAAAAACACCAAGTGCCGCCCAGCGATGCTGATCTGGGTGGACAGTCTGGCCCCTTTGGTACCCATCGGGTCCTTGATGACCTGCACCATGATGGCCCGGCCCTCAAACACCTGCTTTTCAATAGGCACCAGGGGTTGGCCTGTGCGTGCAGAGGCATCACCATCGGTGTGTTTTTGCCAGACATCGGCCACATGCAAAAACGCGGCCTTGTCCAGACCGATGTCGATGAAAGCCGACTGCATGCCCGGCAACACGCGGGCCACTTTGCCCAGGTAAACATTGCCCACCAAGCCACGCTCTAGCGTGCGCTCCACATGCAACTCTTGCACGGCGCCGAACTCGACGACCGCCACACGCGTCTCCTGCGGGGACCAATTGACCAAAATATCTTGTTGCATGGAACGCTTCGTGTGAGATGAGGGGTGTCGGTCAGCCGACAAGGATCAGCAAGAGATGCCCACTGATCGCAAAAGCGTCGCCGTCTCGAACAGGGGCAGGCCCATGATGCCCGAATAACTGCCACGGATCTGTTCGATGTGCGACGCGGCCCTGCCCTGCACGCCGTAAGCGCCCGCCTTACCCATGGGCTCGCCGCTGGCCACATACGCCTTGATTTGCGCAGCGCTCATGGGCGCAAAACGCACCCAAGACTCGGACACCGCCTGAACGCGTTTGCGGCCAGACTGAACAGCCACAGCGGTCAGCACGCGGTGCGTCTGACCCGACAGTTGCTGCAAGATGCGCCGGGCATCGGCTTCATCGGCTGGCTTGCCCAAAATCTCGCGGCCCAAGGCCACGGTGGTGTCGGCGCACAGCACCGGCGCTGCGGACAAGCCCAAACGCTGGAGGCGGGCCACAGCGGCATCGAGCTTGAGACCCGTCACTCGGGCCACATAACGGCCAGGGGCTTCGCTGCCACGGATGTCTTCCAAGGCTTCCGCATCTTCGGCGGGGTCGGGCAAGAGGAGCTCGTGGGTCACGCCAATTTGCGTCAGCAGCTGGCTGCGGCGCGGGCTTTGCGAAGCCAGGTAAATGAATGCACTCATTCGCGGTGGTAGGGGTGGTTGGCGTTGATTGACCAGGCGCGGTAAAGCTGCTCGATCAGCAACACCCGGGCCATGGCGTGGGGCAAAGTCATGTCGGACAGGCGGATGCGCTCGTGTGCCGCTTGGCGAAATTCTGGCTCCAAGCCATCGGGCCCGCCAATCACCAAGGCCACATCGTCACCTCCCAATTGCCAAGAGGTCAGTCGAGTCGCCAGTGCCTGTGTGGTGAGGTTGGTGCCGCGCTCGTCCAGCACCACAATGCGGGTGCCGCGAGGGATGGCCGCTTCGATGCGTTGGCGCTCGGCCGCATACAACGTGGGCAGGGTTTTGGAGCCGCGTGGCTCGGTTTTCACCGCCTTGAGCTCGACCTTGAGCTCGGGCGGGAAACGCTTGGCATAGTCGTCCCAGGCGGTCTGCGCCCAGTCAGGCACACGCTGGCCGACCGCAACGATCAGCAGCTTCATGAAAGATCAATCGGCTTTGCGGCGGGTAGGCACCTTCAGGGCCTTGCGAGCGGGTGTCTTGGCTGCCGAGGCTTTGGCTGCGGCTTTGGGCGATGGTTTGCCCACCGTCTTCACGGTGGGTTTGGACGCTGTCTTGGCAGGCGCCTTCACCACTTTGGACTTAGCAGCTGCGGACTTGGCCGGTGTTTTAGCCGGTGTTTTAGCCGGTGTTTTAGCCGGTGTTTTAGCCGGTGCTTTTGCGGCCGACTTGGCTGCAGGTTTGGCCGCAGAGCGGGTGCTCTTGGCGGGGGCTTTCAAAGCAACTTTGGCTGCAGGCTTGGCCGCGCTGGTTTTAGCCGCTGGCGATTTGGCTGCAGACTTCTTGGCAGCGGCTTTACGCGTTGTGGCCTTGGGTTCGGTTGCCACCGGCTTGGGGGCGCCAAACTTCAAGCGCACAGGCTTGTCGCCCCAGATTTCTTCGAGGTTGTAATAAGTACGGATCGTGGGTTGCATGATGTGCGCCACAGCCGCGCCGCAGTCCACGATGATCCACTCACCGTTGTCTTCGCCCTCAATGCGGGGCTTGCCAAAACCGGCTTCGCGCACTTTGTCTCGCACGCTGGCGGCCAGGGCTTTGGTCTGGCGGTTCGAGGTGCCCGAGGCGATGATCACGCGCTCGAACAAAGGGGAAAGGTGCTCGGTGTCAAAGACCTGCAGGTCTTGCGCCTTCACGTCTTCCAGGGCGTCCACAATGGCACGCTGGAGTTTTTGGATGTCTTTTTTGGCAGCGGTTTCGGTCATCAATGGGGCCTGTAGAGGTGTTGTTCGTGAATATAGCGCTCAACCGCCGGGGGCACCAGACCTGCAATGCTGTGGTCTGTGGCCACCAGCGCACGGATGTCCGTGGCACTGTGGGGCATGAGCGGCATCGTCAAGGAGTGGATGCGCGCATCAAATGAGGGGTCAAGGGCCAGGGATGGGGTTCCTGTGCTGGAATCACTCCAAGCCTGAACGGCTGCATCGCGGCCTGCGGCACAGATTATAGCGAGCCGGGCGATTTCATCGATCTGGTGCCAAGATGGCAGTGAGCGGCGCTGGTCATCGCCCAGCAACAAATACAGCTGGGCTTGCGGAAATTGGGCTTGGAGCTCGCGCAGAGTCTCAACCGTGTAGCTGGGACCTTGGCGCTGCATTTCACGGTCATCGACCACCACCTGCGGCAAGGGCGCAAAAGCCAACTGCGCCATCATCAACCGGTCTGCGGCCGGACTGAGCAAGCGGGGCTTGTGCCACGCTTGCCCGGTGGGCAAGACATGCACCGCGTCCAATTGAAGCTGGCCAATGGCCGCCTCCACCAAGGCCACATGGGCGATATGCGGCGGGTCAAACGCCCCGCCAAAAACACCCAATCGCATCGGTGGCTGTGCAGTCCTCAAATCCAATCCTTGGGCACCAGATAGTGGCTGAGCAACCGCGCCTCGGGCGAACCCGCCTCATCCTGGCGCTGATAGGACCAGCGCACCTCAGGCGGCATGGACAAGAGGATCGACTCGGTCCGGCCACCCGACTGCAAGCCAAAGTGGGTGCCCCGGTCCCAGACCAGGTTGAACTCGACATAGCGGCCACGGCGGTACAGCTGAAAATCGCGCTCACGCTCACCCCAGGCCATGTCTTTGCGGCGCCGGACGATGGGCAAATAGGCATTCAACAAAGCATCGCCGACGCTTTGCAGCATGGCAAAACTCTGGCCCATGCCCAGCTCGGAAAAGTCGTCAAAAAAGATGCCGCCAATGCCGCGCTGTTCGTTGCGGTGTTTGTTGCAAAAGTAATCGTCACACCAGGTCTTGAAACGCGGATAAAGGCCTTCGCCAAACGGCGCCAAGGCGTCCTTGCAGGTCTGGTGGAAATGCACCGCATCTTCGTCATGGCCGTAGTAAGGCGTCAGGTCCATGCCGCCGCCAAACCAGGCCACAGGCGCCCTCCCCTCGGGCTTGGCCGCGATCATGCGAACGTTCATGTGCACTGTGGGTACATGCGGATTGCGCGGATGGAACACCAGCGAAACGCCCATGGCCTCGAAGGCCGAACCGGCCAGTTCAGGGCGGTGCTGCGTGGCCGATGGCGGCAATTGCGGGCCACTCACATGCGAAAAGCCACAACCGGCGCGTTCGAAAATCGGACCACCTTCGAGGATCTGGGTGACGCCCCTGCCTTGCAGTTTCTCGCCAGCGGGCTTGGTCCAGTGGTCCACCAGAAAAGGCGTGCCATCGATGTCGGTCAAGGCTTGGGTGATGCTCGATTGCAAGCCCAGCAGGTATTGGCGCACAGCGCCCAGATCAATGGCGTCGTTCATGAATGCAAATTTTTGTGGGTGCTGTTTACATCGCTTGCACAAGTGCTGGAGGCCAAAGGCTCAATTCGCGCAGGAGGACTCCAAGGGAGCACTGGCGATGCCTGAAGGGCGTTGTACCCCTTGACGCCATCAAACACCTGTGCCATGTGGGCGTAGTCGGCATCGACATTGCCCGTCAAATTGTAGAAATCGACCAAGGACAAAGTGCGTGTGCCCCAATCGATCTTGACCAGCGCCAAAGGCACGTCAGCCCCTTTGGCCACTTGGTAAAAACCACTGCGCCAACCGGGCGTCAGGCTGCGCGTGCCCTCTGGGGCCAAGGCCAGCCAAAGCAGTCGAGCCTCGCGTTTGTGCTGCACGAAGACCTGCACCATTTCGCCCACCACGCCTTTGGGCGAACTGCGGTCAATTGGCACGCCGCCTACCCAGCGCATCCAGGCCCCGATTGCCGGCAATTTGAACAAGGAATCCTTGCCCCAAAAATTCGCAGGTATGCCCAAGGCCCACTTGGCCAGAATGCCAACCGGGAAATCCCAATTGCTGGTATGCGGGTACACGATGGCCACCCCTTGGAGCGTGGGGAAACCCTCAAAGGCCAGCTTCCAACCAAAGGCTTTCAAAATCCATCGGGCCAAGCGAGAGCCTTTGAACGTCACAGGGTGTGCCATGAAGAGGGGTCTTTCGGGTTTGCTTCAGTTTTTGATGGCGCGAAAGCCAATGTCCTTGCGCAACTGCATGCCGTCAAACCGGATGCTGCTGGCAGTCTGGTAAGCCTTTTGCTGGGCCAGGCGCACCGAATCGGCCAAAGCCGTCACGCACAGCACGCGACCACCGGACGTCAGGATCTGGCCTTCTTTTTCAGTCGTGCCCGCATGGAACACCATGGCTTCTTCAGCATCTGCAGGCAAACCGGTGATGGCATCGCCTTTGCGTGGGTTCAGCGGGTAACCGGCCGTGGCCATCACCACACCCAAAGCCACGCGGCGGTCCCACGCCAGCTCGATCTTGTCCAGACCTTCGGAGGTCGCGGCCAGCATGACTTCCAACAGATCGGACTTCAAACGCATCAGGATCGGCTGAGTCTCAGGATCACCCATGCGGCAGTTGAACTCGAGCGTCTTGGGCTTGCCTTGGGCATCGATCATCAGGCCGGCGTACAAGAAGCCGGTGTAGGGAATGCCGTCTTTTTCCATGCCCTTGATGGTGGGCATGATCACCTCGCGCATGGCACGCGCGTGCACATCGGCCGTGACCACGGGCGCTGGCGAATAGGCGCCCATACCGCCGGTGTTGGGGCCCTCGTCTGCGTCCAGCAAGCGCTTGTGGTCTTGGCTGGTGGCCAAAGCGGTCACGTTCTTGCCATCGCACAGCACGATGAAGCTGGCCTCTTCGCCTTGCAAAAACTCTTCAATCACCACGCGGGCGCCACCTTCGTTGTGGGTCACGCCCAGGGTGTTGTCCACCAGCATGAAGTCGATCGCTTCGTGCGCTTCGGCCAGACTCATGGCCACGACCACGCCCTTGCCAGCGGCCAGACCATCGGCCTTGACCACAATGGGTGCGCCTTTGCGGTCCACGTAGGCGTGTGCCGCCACCGGATCGGTGAAGGTCTCGAACTCCGCCGTGGGAATGCTGTGGCGCTCCATGAAGGCTTTAGAAAATGCCTTGGAACTTTCCAGTTGCGCTGCCTTTTGGGTCGGGCCAAAAATACGCAGACCATGGGCGCTGAAGTCGTCCACGATGCCAGCTGCCAAGGGGGCTTCGGGGCCCACCACCGTCAAGCCAATCTGGTTGTCCTGCGCCCATTGGCGCAACTGCGGGATGTCGGTGATGGGCACATTCACCAAATTCTTGTCGCGGGCTGTGCCGCCATTGCCGGGGGCCACATACACCTGCTGCACGCGGGGAGACTGGGCCAATTTCCAGGCCATGGCATGTTCACGGCCACCATGGCCGACCACTAAAACTTTCATCAGATTTCCTTATTCTTCCATCTCGGCGTTGTGGAACACGTTTTGCACGTCGTCCAGATCTTCCAGAATGTCCAGAAGCTTTTGCATTTTTGCTGCGTCATCACCGCTGAGCGCGATGGTGTTTTCAGCACGCATGGTCACTTCGGCCATGTCGGCCACCAGGCCCGCAGCTTCGAGTGCGTTTTTCACGGCTTCAAAATCAGCCGGTGCGGTCAGCACCTCGATGGCGCCTTCCTCATCGGTGATCACATCTTCGGCACCGGCCTCCAAGGCGACTTCCATGACCTTGTCTTCGTCGGTGCCCGGGGCAAAGATCAGTTGACCGCAATTCTTGAACTGGAAAGCCACCGAGCCTTCGGTGCCCAAATTGCCCCCATGCTTGCTGAAGGCGTGCCGCACTTCGGCCACCGTGCGCACGCGGTTGTCGGTCATGGTGTCCACAATCACGGCCGCGCCACCGATGCCATAGCCTTCGTAGCGGATTTCTTCGTAGCTGACGCCTTCGAGGTTGCCGGTGGCTTTGTCGACGTTGCGCTTGATGGTGTCGGCCGGCATGTTGGCCGCCTTGGCCTTTTCAATGGCCAGACGCAAACGGGGGTTGGCCGAGACATCGCCGCCGCCGGTGCGCGCGGCGACCATGATCTCGCGAACCACCCGGGTCCAAATACGTTGCCTTTTTTCGTCTTGTCGGCCCTTGCGGTGCTGAATATTTGCCCATTTACTGTGGCCAGCCATCGGGAATTCCTTGAATGTTGATTTAACCTATGGGTAGATTTTACTTTTCACACGCGTGAGGGATTTTTTGATGGCCGAACCCATGTTGATTGCCCAAAACAAGACGGCACAGTGCCACCTGCTGCCCAGCCTGGCCAACCGCCACGGCCTGATCACCGGCGCTACTGGCACCGGCAAAACCGTGACCTTGCAAACCCTGGCTGAGAACTTCTCACGCCTGGGCGTGCCGGTGTTCATGGCCGACGTCAAAGGCGATTTGACGGGCATCAGTCAGGCTGGCCACATCGGCGACAAGCTGGCGGCGGTGCTCAAGGACCGGGGCATCGCCCTGCCCGAGCCCTTGGCCTGCCCCACCACCTTGTGGGACGTGTTTGGACAGCAGGGCCATCCCGTGCGGGCTACGGTGTCCGACATGGGTCCCCTGCTGCTGGCCCGCATGCTGGGGCTCAACGAGACTCAGGCCGGTGTGCTGAACCTGGTGTTCAAGATCGCCGACGACAACGGCTTGCTGCTGCTGGACATGAAAGACCTGCGGGCCATGCTGCAGCACGTGGGCGACAACGCCAAAAACTTCACCACCGAATACGGCAACATCAGCGCCGCCAGCATCGGCGCCATTCAGCGCGGCTTGCTGCAGATCGAAACCCAGGGCGGCGACCAATTCTTTGGCGAGCCCATGCTCAACATCGAAGACTTCATGCAAACCGCCGACGGCATGGGTGTGGTCAACATCCTGGCCGCCGACAAGCTGATGAACTCGCCGCGCCTGTACGCGACCTTCTTGCTTTGGATGCTTTCAGAATTGTTCGAGGTCTTGCCCGAAATTGGCGACCCTGAAAAACCCAAACTGGTGTTCTTCTTTGACGAAGCCCACCTTTTGTTCAAAGACGCACCTGCAGCTTTGATCGAACGCATCGAGCTGGTGGTGCGACTGGTGCGCTCCAAAGGCGTGGGGGTGTATTTCGTGACCCAAAACCCGCTGGACATCCCAGACAGCATTTTGGGCCAGCTGGGCAACCGCGTGCAGCATGCGCTGCGCGCCTTCACGCCCCGCGACCAAAAAGCCGTGGCCGCCACGGCGCAAACCATGCGCCCCAAGGCGGGCCTGGACATCGAAGCGGCCATCACCGAGCTGGGCGTGGGCGAAGCCTTGGTCAGCCTGCTGGACGCCAAAGGCCGCCCTACCGAGACCGAGCGTGTGTTCGTCATGCCACCGGCCAGCCAGTTGGGCCCGATCACGCCGGAGCAGCGCCAAGCCTTGTTGAAAAATTCCCTGGTGGCCGGTGTTTACGAAACCACGCAAGACCGCGAATCGGCCTACGAAAAACTCAAAGGCTCACCGGCTGCCAATGGCACCCCAGCCCCAACGGGTGCAGCCGGTGCCCCAGCCGAAAGCGGCTCAGGCCTCATGAATACAGTGTCCGACTTCATCTTCGGCTCCACCGGCCCGCGTGGCGGTCAACACGACGGCGTGGCGCAACTGTTGGTGAAAAGTGCTGTGCGCAACGTCGGCTCGGCCATCGGCCGGGAGATCGTGCGCGGCGTGCTTGGGGGATTGCTGGGGTCGGCTGGCGGTAAACGCAGACGCTGATTCCAAATGCAGAATGAAAAAAAGCCAGACCGATCACTCGGTCTGGCTTGTTTCATGGTTTGAGCTGTGCGTCAGCTCGCTGCAGCCTCTTCCGGCTCAGCAGGCTCCACGCGTGATGCGCGACCTTCCTTCTTGGGCAGTGGCGTGATGTCCAGCAGGACTTCGTCCTTGTCGTTGATGTCCACCGTGAGGCGACCACCCTCGGTCAAGCGACCGAACAGCAGTTCATCGGCCAAGGCCTTGCGGATCGTGTCCTGGATCAGGCGCTGCATCGGGCGAGCGCCCATGAGCGGATCAAAGCCCTTCTTGCCCAGGAACTTGCGCAAGTTGTCGGTGAAAGTGACTTCAACCTTCTTCTCTCCGAGCTGTTGCTCCAGTTGCAGCAGGAACTTGTCCACCACGCGCAGGATGATTTGTTCATCCAACGGTTTGAAGCTGACCATGGCGTCCAGGCGGTTACGAAACTCAGGGGTGAACAAGCGCTTGATGTCGCCCATTTCGTCACCGGCCTGACGCGGATTGGTGAAACCAATGGTGGCCTTGTTCATGGTCTCGGCACCCGCGTTGGTGGTCATGATGATGATCACGTTGCGGAAGTCGGCCTTGCGCCCGTTGTTGTCGGTCAGCGTGCCGTGGTCCATGACCTGCAGCAGCACATTGAAGATGTCCGGATGTGCTTTCTCGATCTCGTCGAGCAAGAGCACGCAATGCGGCTTCTTGGTCACCGCTTCGGTCAGCAAGCCGCCCTGGTCAAAGCCCACATAGCCTGGAGGCGCGCCAATCAAGCGGCTGACCGCATGGCGCTCCATGTACTCGGACATGTCAAAGCGGATCAGCTCAATGCCCAGGATGTAGGCCAGTTGCTTGGCCGCTTCGGTCTTGCCCACACCGGTGGGGCCCGAGAACAGGAACGAGCCAATTGGCTTGTCGGTCTTGCCCAAGCCCGAGCGGGCCATTTTGACGGCAGAGGCCAGTACCTCAAGGGCTTTGTCCTGGCCAAACACCACCGACTTGAGGTCGCGCTCGATGCTTTGCAGCTTGCTGCGGTCGTCGTTGGACACGTTGGCCGGCGGGATGCGGGCGATCTTGGCCACGATGTCTTCGATCTCGGCCTTGCCAATGGTTTTCTTGCGCTTGGAAGCGATTTGAATGCGCTGTGCGGCACCGGCTTCGTCGATCACGTCAATCGCCTTGTCGGGCAGTTGGCGGTCGTTGATGAACTTGGCCGACAGTTCGGCGGCGGCCTGCAGGGCGGCGATGGTGTACTTGACGCTGTGGTGGTCTTCAAAACGGCTCTTGAGGCCTTTGAGGATGTCCACAGTCTCAGACACGGTAGGCTCAACCACGTCCACTTTTTGGAAGCGGCGGCTCAAGGCCGCGTCTTTTTCGAAGATGCCACGGTACTCGGTGAAGGTGGTGGCACCGATGCATTTGAGCTGACCACTGGACAGTGCAGGCTTGAGCAGGTTGGACGCATCCAGCGTACCGCCAGAGGCCGCCCCGGCACCGATCAAGGTGTGGATCTCATCGATGAACAAAATGCCGTTGGGCTTGTCCTTGAGCGACTTCAGCACGCCTTTCAAGCGCTGCTCAAAGTCGCCCCGGTATTTGGTGCCGGCCAGCAAAGCGCCCATGTCGAGCGAATACACCGTGGCCTCGGTCAGGATCTCGGGCACGCTGCCTTGCGTGATGCGCCAGGCCAAGCCCTCGGCAATCGCAGTCTTACCCACACCGGCCTCGCCCACCAACAGCGGATTATTTTTGCGGCGACGGCACAGGATCTGGATGGTGCGTTCGACTTCGTACTCGCGGCCGATCAGCGGATCAATCTTGCCTTCTTTCGCGGCCTGGTTCAGGTTGTTGGTGTACTGCTCAAGGGGCGAAGCTTTTTCGTTGCGCTCGCCACCCGACGACTCCTCAGACTCCGAATTGGACGGTGCTTCTGCAGATTTGGCCGCTTCAGGCGGATCGCTTTTGCGGATGCCATGGGCGATGAAGTTGACCACGTCCAAGCGTGTGATGCCCTGCTGGTGCAGGTAATACACGGCATGGGAGTCCTTCTCGCCAAAGATGGCCACCAGCACATTGGCGCCGGTGACTTCTTTTTTGCCATTGCCCGTTGATTGGACGTGCATGATGGCGCGCTGGATAACGCGCTGAAACCCCAAGGTGGGCTGGGTGTCCACCTCTTCGGTGCCTGCCACCTGGGGGGTGTTGTCCTTGATGAAGTTGGTCAAGGCGGTGCGCAAATCGTCGATGTTGGCGGCGCAAGCACGCAACACCTCGGCCGCGCTGGGGTTGTCCAGCAAGGCGAGCAACAAGTGCTCGACCGTGATGAACTCGTGGCGCTGCTGACGGGCCTCGACAAAGGCCATGTGCAAGCTGACTTCCAATTCCTGGGCAATCATGTGATTTCCTTTTTGCCTTGCTGAGAGATTTTGTGCATGTGGGGCATCCTGCCCACTATTCAATGGGTTCGCTGATGCATTGCAAGGGGTGTCCCCCCTGCTTGGCGGCATCGAGCACTTGATCGACTTTGGTGGCGGCCACATCGCGGGAATACACACCGCAAACGCCTTTGCCATCGAGATGGATCTTGAGCATGATCTGGGTGGCCGCCTCGCGGTCTTTGCCAAAGAACTCCTGGATCACCATCACCACGAACTCCATCGGGGTGTAGTCGTCATTGAGCATGGCCACCTGGTACATCTGGGGCGGCTGAACTTTCTGGGCCCGTCGCTCTAGAACCACCGAGTCGCCACCGTCTGTGGTGCTGGGCGTTGATGGCGGCAGCGTTGGATTCTGTGGTTTTTTCGTAGCCATGTTTTCATTCTATCGGTGCTTTCAAGCCCTTGAAGCGCAAGGCCTGAAAAGACTTGGATGTGGCCTTGCATCTCGGGGAAAACCTCACATTGACAAAATCAACAGGCACGCTTCAAACTGGTGCATACAAAAAAATGGAGACACGCCATGCCCACCGGAACGGTCAAATGGTTCAACGATGCCAAGGGCTTCGGGTTCATCCAGCCCGATGGCGGTGGTCCGGATGCTTTTGCCCACTTTTCAGCCATTGAGGGCGAAGGGTTCAAAAGTCTCAAAGAGGGTGCTCGGGTCAGTTTCGAGCTCAACAACGGAGCCAAAGGCTTGATGGCCACTCATATATTGGCTGAACGGAGTGCAGCATTGCCCGCGCAAGCGGCACAGGACTCGCCGGGTCCTGTCACCTGATTGGGGGTCGCCTGCTTAGCGGTGTTTACGGTACGCGTTATCCTTGTGGGCTTGTGCTACCTGCTCGGATGGATTTTCTCAATGACTTTTCGCTTGATTTCCCGTATTTGCACCCAATCCATGCATTGGACTGCTGGATGTTTGCTGGCAGCGGTGAGCACCTTGGCTGCGGCGCAAGCCGGTCCACAAATGCAGTTGCCGCGCACCAAGTTGACGGCGGGCATGCACATGCTGGACGTTCAACTGGCCCAAACGCCTGAGCAACGTCAAATCGGCCTGATGTTTCGCAAAGAAATGCCCCAACACGAAGGCATGTTGTTTGTATTTGAACAGCCCGCCACACAATGTTTCTGGATGCGCAACACGTTGATCCCTTTGACTGCGGCTTTCATTGCCGAAGATGGCACCATCGTGAACTTGGCCGACATGAAGCCCCAAAGCGATGATTCCCACTGCTCTACCAGACCGGTGCGTTTTGTGCTGGAAATGAATGTCGGTTGGTTTGCCAAACGGCAAATCAAGGCGGGCTACCAGTTGGGTGGCCAGGCATTTGCCCGCTGATCGCCTTAAGGCCGGGGTTGACCCCGCCTTAAATGCCCCAAACCACGTCTGAGCTTTCCGCCAAGCTGCGCTGCAAGAGTTTGAGCATGGGCGTGGCCCTTTGAGACAAACGCACGGCATCCAGCGCCACTTCTCTCTCGTCGCAGTCGCTTGCGCCCGATGCAGCTTGCTGCGCAAGCCGTTTGCGCAAGGTTTCGTCTTGCAACACGGCAGTTTCCAATGTCTGGATGCGTGCAGACAGGGTGTTGGCCAGCATGATGCCTTGCACAGGATCGTCCCCCAGCATGATCTGGAGCAATTTGCGGGCGTCAAGCTCCAGCATGATCAGGTCGCTGGCGGCGGCAGATTTGAATTTGAAAAGCATGGGGTCCTCCTAGAAGCTTCAGAGGTCCGACTCAAATACCCAGCATCTCCATGGTGCTGTTTTCGTCAGTCTCGCCCTGAATCAAAGCCTTGAGTTTATGGCTGGCATGGAAGGTCGCGACGCGACGTGCATCAATCGGAATCAATTCTCCGGTACGCGGATTGCGCCCGGGACGAGCTGCTTTGGTGCGGATTTGGAAATTGCCAAAGCCAGAAATCTTGACGTCTGTGCCTTCGATCAAGCTGTCCACCATCAAATCAAAGAAGGCATCGACCATGTCTTTGGACTCGCGCTTGTTCAAGCCGATTTGTTCAAACAACAAATCGGCCAGATGCGCCTTGGTCAAGGCCGGGGTTTCAAGGCTTTCAACTGAAATTTCCATCACACCCACCCTGTTAAGCGCGCAAACGCGCGGACACTTGACTGGCCAGGTGGGCCAACACCGCGTTCATGGCGGCGTCGATCTGAGCATCGGTCAATGTGGCATCGGGACTGGCCAAGGTCAGGCGCACGGCCAAACTCTTCTCACCCTGCGTCAAGCTTGCACCCGCTGCATCGGCCTTGGGGCGGTAAATGTCAAACAACACCGCGCCTTGGAGCAAACCTTCGGTGGGGGCTGCGTGGATGGCTTGCATCAACTGCACATGGGTGACCGATTCGGCCACGATCACAGCGATGTCACGCTCCACCGGCTGGTGCTTGGCCACGTTTTGGGACACAGGTACCGTGCGGGCCGTGACGGCTTCAAGCGACAGCTCGAACACCACGGGTGCGCTGCTCAGCTCCCAGGCCTGACGCCAGCGGGGATGCAATTCGCCCACATGACCGATGACAACCCCCTCCAACAGCACCTGGGCCGACCGACCAGGGTGCAAGGCAGGGTGTTCAGCGGCAACGAATTCTGCTTTGCGTGGGGCCAGCAGTTTTTCCACATCGGCCTTGACGTCGTAATAGTCGACGTTGCGGGCCTTGCCTTGCCAACCCAAAGGCTCCACCGGGCCCCAAGCCATGCCTGCCACGCGCATGGGTTGCTCGAACCCCTCCACCGTGGTGTCGGTGCTTTGCACCGTGGCATTGCGCAGGAATACGCGGCCCAGCTCGAAAACGCGCACGCGGTCGGCCTTGCGGTCGGCGTTGAACTTCACGACTTGCAGCAGAGAGCCGATCAGGCTGGAGCGCATCACGCTCATCTGGCTGGCGATCGGGTTGAGCAGGCGGATCGGGCTGGTATTGCCCGCCAAGTCTTTTTCCCAAGCTTCTTCAACAAAGCTGTAGTTGATGGTTTCCTGGTAACCCAGAGCCGCAATGGCGCGGCGCACGGCAGATGGGCTGCGCTCGGTCTCGCGGCGCACCTTGGCGGTGATGGGGGCCAGCGGCGGATTGGTTGGCAGGTTGTTGTAGCCCACCATGCGGGCCACTTCTTCGATCAGGTCTTCTTCGATCTGCAGGTCAAAGCGGAAGCTGGGCGGTGTCACGGTGACGGTGCCCTCGCCTTCGGCGACTTGCAAGCCCAAACCGCGCAAAGCATCGGCACACTGCTGCTGCGTGAGCGGCATGCCGATGACTTTGACCGCACGGGCCACGCGCAGTGTGACGGGTGTGATCGCTGGGATGTTCAGAATTTGGTCGTCAATCGGGCCGACCTTTGTCTCGGGTGTGCCGCAGATGTCGAGCACCAGCTGGGTGATGCGCTCAATGTGCTCCACGGTCAGCTGCGGGTCCACACCACGCTCAAAGCGGTGACCGGCGTCGGTCGAGAAGTTGAAGCGGCGCGAACGGCCTGCGATCGACGTGGGCCACCAGAAGGCGGCTTCGATGTAGATGTTTTGTGTGTCGTCGGACACGGCAGTGGCGTCCCCACCCATGATGCCGGCCAATGACTCGACCTGGCTGTCATCGGCGATCACGCCGACCTTCTCATCCACGGTCACGGTGTTGCCGTTGAGCAGCTTGAGAGACTCACCTGCTTTGCCCCACCGCACTTGCAGGTCGCCGTGGATTTTGTCCAGGTCAAAAATATGCGAAGGTCGACCGAACTCGAACATCACGTAGTTGGAGATGTCCACCAATGGGCTCACGCTGCGCTGGCCGCAACGGGCCAGGCGGTCCACCATCCACTTGGGAGTTTGGGCTTGGGTATTTACGCCCTTGACCACACGGCCGCTGAAGCGCCCGCACAGGTCGGTGGCTTGCACTTGCACCGCCACTTTGTCCTGGATTTGAGTCGCCACAGCAGGGGAGGATGGGGCCTTCAACGGCGCACCGGTCAGGGCAGCCACTTCACGGGCAATGCCGTACACGCTCAAACAATGGGCCAAGTTGGGCGTCAACTTGATGGTGAACAGGGTGTCGTCCAGATTCAGGTACTCACGAATGTCCTGACCCAGAGGCGCGTCTGCGGGCAACTCCAGCAGGCCGCCGTGGTCATCCGCTATCTTCAGTTCTTTGGCTGAACACAACATGCCTTGGCTTTCCACACCACGCAGCTTGCCCACCTTGATGACGAATGGCTTGCCGTCTTCACCCGGAGGCAATTCGGCCCCGACCATGGCGCAAGGCACGCGGATGCCCACTCGGGCGTTGGGTGCACCACAAACGATGTTCAGCAGTGCGCCCTGCCCCACGTCAACCTGACACACACGCAGGCGGTCGGCGTTGGGGTGCTGCACGGCTTCCTTGATTTCACCGACCACGATGTGGGTGAACGGCGGGGCCACAGGCTCGAGCTCTTCCACTTCGAGGCCAGCCATGGTCAAGGTGTCGGCCAGTTGCTGGGTCGTCAAGGACGGGTTGCAGAACTCGCGCAACCAGGATTCAGGAAATTGCATTTGCAGAACTCACTTCTTTTCGCTGCCGGGCGCACACCAGGCCAGCGTTCAGGGAAGACAGGAAGAGGCTTATTGGAATTGGCTCAGAAAACGCACATCGCCGTCAAAGAACAGGCGCAGGTCGTTCACACCGTAGCGCAGCATGGTGAAGCGGTCCATGCCCATGCCAAAGGCAAAGCCGATGAACTTCTCGGGGTCCAGACCCATGTTGCGCACCACGTTAGGATGGACTTGGCCAGAGCCACCCACTTCAAGCCAGCGACCAGCCAGCGGGCCACTTTGGAACTGGATGTCGATCTCGGCACTGGGCTCGGTGAATGGAAAGAAGCTGGGACGGAAACGCAGCACCAGATCGTCGCTTTCAAAGAAGGTGCGGCAGAAATCGGTGACCACCACCTTCAGGTCTTTGAAACTCACGTTCTGACCAATCCACAGACCTTCGCACTGGTGAAACATGGGTGAGTGGGTGGCGTCGCTGTCCACGCGGTAAGTGCGGCCTGGCGCGATGACTCGGATCTCGGGCATGCCCTGACCCGCATCGAGTTGGTTTGTGTAGCGCTTGACGTGCTGCACTGCATGGCGAATCTGCATGGGGCTCGTGTGCGTGCGCAGCAGGTGGCCGCCTTCGACGTAAAAGGTGTCGTGCATGGAGCGGGCCGGGTGGTCTTCTGGCGTGTTGAGCGCGGTGAAGTTGAACCAGTCGGTCTCGATCTCTGGGCCTTGGGCCACTTCAAAGCCCATGGAGCCAAAAATTTGTTCCACGCGTTCGAGCGTGAGTGAGACGGGGTGCAAACCGCCTACATTGGCGCTGCGGCCCGGCAAGCTCACATCGAGCGCCTCGGCCTTGAGCTGCGCTTGCAGCTCGGCGTCGGCCAGAGCCTGGCGGCAGCCGTTCAGCGCGGCCTCGATCGCTTGCTTGGCGAGGTTGATGGCCGCACCGCGGGTTTTCTTGTCTTCCACGCTCAGAGCGGCCATGCCCTTCATCAGCTCGGTCAGGCGACCGGCTTTGCCCAGAAATTGGGCTTTGGCGTTTTCGAGGTCAGCAGGTGTCAGTGCCTGCGCAAAACTCTGGCGGGCGGATTCGACCAGGGTGTCCAGCTCGTTCATGGTGTGGGAGATCTGTGGGTGATCTGTGTAATGGGGAATAAAAAAGGGATTGAAGCTTTTGTGAGCCTCAATCCCTTTGATCGAGTGCGCGGCATGAACCAAAGGTTCATGTCACTCATGAAATCAAGCTGAGGCCAACTTGGCTTTAACTTGGTTCACGATGCCAGCAAAAGCGGCCTTGTCGTGCACGGCGATGTCCGCCAGCATCTTACGGTCGATTTCGATGGCAGCCTTTTTCAGGCCGTTGGCGAACTGGCTGTAGGTCAGACCGCATTCACGCGCAGCGGCGTTGATACGGGCAATCCACAACTGACGGAACACACGCTTTTTGGTACGGCGATCACGGTAGGCGTATTGGCCAGCCTTCATCACCGCCTGTTTGGCGATACGGAAGACATTGCCGCGGCGACCGCGGAAACCTTTTGCAAGGGCCAAAACTTTCTTGTGACGGGCACGTGCCGTTACACCACGTTTAACGCGAGGCATATTTTTCTCCTAGTTCGTCAGTGAATTACAGGCCAGCCATAGGCAGCATCTGCGCCATGTGACCCATATTGGTCTCATGCACAGCCACTGCACCGCGGAGGTGGCGTTTGTTCTTGGTGGTCTTCTTGGTCAGGATGTGACGCTTGAAGGCTTGACCGCGTTTAACGGTTCCACCTGGACGAACACGGAAGCGCTTTTTAGCACTGCTTTTGGTCTTCATCTTGGGCATATCAATGCTCCTTTATTTGTGCTCGTGAGGCGTCTGCAAAAATTTTGCAGCCTTGATGGCCCCGAGCCACTTTTACAAAAACCACCCGAAGGTGGTCTCAGACTCGACCAGCCCGAAGGCCAGTCAAATTCTTCTTCAAGCCGATTCTGCAGATGCTGCCGTGTCCGCTGCTTTGCCTGCAGGTTTTTTACGGCCAGGCGCGATCATCATGATCATCTGACGACCTTCGAGCTTAGGAAACTGCTCAACGAGAATCAAATCAGCCAGCTCATCACGAATCCGGTTCAGCAAGGCTATGCCCAGCTCTTGGTGGGTGATCTCACGACCGCGGAAACGCAAAGTGATCTTGCATTTATCGCCATCTGCCAAAAAGCGGCGGATGTTGCGCATCTTGATGTTGTAGTCACCATCGTCGGTACCAGGGCGGAATTTAACTTCCTTGATGTCAATGACCGTTTGCTTGGCTTTGGCTTCTGCCGCACGCTTTTGCTCTTGGTACTTGAACTTGCCGTAGTCCATCAAACGGCACACAGGTGGATTGGCAGTGGCGGCAATTTCAACCAGGTCCACGTCCAACTCACCTGCCATGCGCAAGGCGTCTGCCAGTGACAAAATGCCCAATGGCTCGTTTTCAGGGCCGGAAACACGCACCTCAGGGGCCATGATTTCACGGTTCAAACGGTGTTTGCGTTCTTCGCGTTGGCGACGATCACGAAATTCGGTAGCGATGACTCAATCCTTCAAGGGTAAAAACTGCGAAAAGCAGCCTAACCGCCTTTGTGCCCACGGGCCAAAGCTTGTGGCGAAACTCACCTTCAGGCTTTAGAAGCGATGTCGGAAGCGATGAGTTCAATGAACGCATCGATCGACATCACACCGAGGTCTTTGTTGCCTCGGGCGCGCACTGCGACGGTACCTGCTGCCTTTTCCTTATCGCCAGCGACAAGGATGTAAGGCAGCTTTTGCAACGAATGCTCACGTATTTTATACGTGATTTTCTCGTTGCGCAGGTCAAAATCGACCCTAAGGCCTTGATTTGACACTGATTTCTGCAATTTTGCAGCGATTTCGCGACAGTAATCGGACTGCGCATCGGTGATGTTGAGCACTGAGACCTGAAGCGGTGCCAGCCAAGTGGGCAAGGCACCTGCGTGTTGCTCGATCAAAATACCGATGAAACGCTCCATGCTGCCCACGATAGCGCGATGCAAGATCACGGGCCTTTGACGCGAGCCATCTTCGGCCACGTATTCAGCATCCAGGCGCTCGGACAGGTTGAAGTCCACCTGAATCGTGCCGCACTGCCACTCACGGCCAATCGCATCTTTCAGGGTGTATTCGATCTTGGGACCGTAGAAAGCGCCGTCACCCTCAGAGATCACAAAATCGCAACCCGAGGCACGCAAGCTGTCCATCAAGGCTTTCTCAGCCTTGTCCCACAGATCGTCCGACCCAATGCGCGCTGCTGGCCGGGTGGAGACCTTGTAAAGGATGTCTGTGAAACCGAAATCGGCATAGACTTTCTTGAGCACCTTGGTGAAGGTGTCGCACTCGGGCAGGATCTGGTCTTCAGTGCAGAAGATGTGGCCGTCGTCCTGCGTGAAGCCTCGCACGCGCATGATGCCGTGCAGGCCACCCGAAGGCTCGTTGCGGTGGCACTGGCCAAATTCACCGTAGCGCAAAGGCAGATCGCGGTAGCTCTTGATGCCTTGCTTGAAGATCAGGATGTGACCCGGGCAGTTCATCGGCTTCAAGGCGTAATCGCGTTTTTCCGATTCGGTGGTGAACATGTTGTCACGGTACTTGTCCCAGTGGCCGGTCTTTTCCCACAGGCTCTTGTCAATGATCTGTGGACCCTTGACCTCTTGGTAGCCGTTGTCGCGGTACACCTGACGCATGTACTGCTCAATGGTTTGCCAGACGGTCCAGCCTTTGGGGTGCCAGAACACCAGGCCTGGCGCGTGTTCGTCAATGTGGAACAGGTCGAGTTCGCGGCCCAATTTGCGGTGGTCGCGTTTTTCGGCCTCTTCCAGGCGGGTCAGGTACAGCTGCAAGTCATCTTTGCTGGCCCATGCGGTGCCATAAACACGCTGGAGCATCTCGTTCTTGCTGTCACCTCGCCAATAGGCGCCTGCCACCTTCATCAGCTTGAAGTGCTTGAGCTTGCCGGTGCTGGGCACATGCGGGCCGCGGCACAGGTCTTCAAACGCGCCTTCTCGGTACAAGCTCACGTCCTGATCGGTGGGGATGCTGGCAATGATCTCGGCTTTGTAGTGCTCGCCCAGGCTCTTGAAATAGGCCACCGCTTCATCACGCGGCAAAACACGACGCACCACGGGCTCATCCTTGTTGGCCAGCTCGGTCATGCGTTTTTCAATGGCCACCAAATCTTCTGGCGTAAAAGGGCGACTGTAGGAGAAGTCGTAATAAAAGCCGTTATCGATCACTGGACCGATGGTGACTTGCGCCTGAGGAAAAAGATCCTTGACGGCATAGGCCAGCAAGTGGGCGGTCGAGTGACGGATCAACTCCAGACCTTCAGGGTCCTTGGCAGTGACGATGGCCAGTTGAGAATTGCCCGCAATGCTGAAGCTGGTGTCAACCAATTGACCGTTGACCTTGCCGCCCAAAGCCGCCTTGGCCAAACCTGTACCAATGGACGCGGCCACTTCGGCCACCGTCACAGGGCCGGGAAATTCACGCAATGAACCGTCGGGAAGGGTAATCTGAACCATGAGTTTGCAATTAAAAAAGCGCGGCAAAGGCCGCGCTTGAAAGAGATATCTAAACGCTGAGGGTAGATTTTACGCCGCCCAATGCAGGTGCTCAGGGCAAAGCCCCTGTACGGCTTGTTGGCCAGACATTGTCTGCGCCTCCCTCACCCCTCTTTTTCCCCGCCCTCCCCCCCATTTCCCAATGGCGCTTGGCTTTTGATTCATTGCTTCAAGGCCCCTTTGCGGGTCGTATGGCGCAGGCTTGCTTGGCCACACAGCGCATTGAATGACCGCCAAACGCACGCACCAGCGTGACACCGTCCAGCAGGGTGGCACTTTCATCACGAATAACAAATAATTTAATTTGATACGCCAATCAGCGTATATACGTATTAAGCAAATTCAATAGAATTCATAAGTCTTCAATAAATTCAAGAAATTTGCTGACTGCAAGCCATATGAACACCAATTGCTATAAAACCATCTTCTCTGAACGCCTGGGCGCGCTCGTGGCTGTGGGCGAACATGCCACCGCCACAAGCAAAACAGCAAGCGGCCAAGCTTGCCATGGCCACGTGGCACCACAGGCAGTGGTCAACACCGTGTTCGAAGGTTTTGTGGGCATTTTGCGGCTGATTTTTGCATCAGGGGCTTTGGTTTGCATCGCTTTGGGAACAACGCAAGCGAAAGCAGGCGGCAACTTGTTCTCTACCGTTTTGCCTCAAGGAGGCATTGTCAGCACGGGTTCGGCCACCATTGGCAACAACGGTGCCCAAATGACCATCAACCAAAGCACCGACAAGGCCAGCATCAACTGGCAAAGCTTCAGCATTGGCAGCGATGCGGCTGTCAACATCACACAACCCAGTGCATCGTCGGTATTGCTCAACCGTGTGATCGGCAACGACCCCAGTCAAATCCTGGGCAAGCTTTCAGCCAATGGACAGGTGATTTTGCTCAACCCCAACGGCATCGTATTCGGCAAAGATGGCTCGGTCACAGCCAGCGCCTTTACAGCCAGCACCTTCGGCTTGAGTGATGCTGATTTCAAGGCCGGCCTGTACAAATACAAGCGCAACGGCAGCTCAGCGTCTGTGGTCAACCAAGGCACGATTGAAACTGCTGCCGGAGGCTTTGTGGCCTTGATCGGTGCCACAGTCACCAACGAAGGCATCATCCACGCCCCCCAAGGCGATGTGATGCTGGTGGCCGCAGAAAACGCCACCCTGCCCGCCCCCCCCAGCACAGTGAGCGTGCCATTGAGCAAACGCGTGCGCCTGGAGCTGGACCCAGCGGCCATCAACACCGCAGTGAACAACACCGAAAGCGGCGTGATCGTCACAGAGGGTGGACAAGTATTGCTGCAAGCAGCTGCACTCAGCACGGCAGTAGCCAGCGTGACGCACAGCGGACACATCGACACATCAGCCCCCCAAGCGGGGGCGGTCACGGTCTTGGCTGATGGAGGCGTCATCAAGGTCGATGGCAGCATCACAGCCAACAGCTCAGGTCACACCGATGGCCAAGCCAATCGAGGCGGCGATATTGTCATTGGCCGGGATGAACAAACGGGTGCATTGGCCAAGGCCACCGACGTGAGCGGTGCCAAGTTGGAAAGCCAGCGCGGCTTTGTCGAGACTTCGGGCAACCACCTGGTCACACGCGAGGTCTCTGTCAAAGCAGCCGAGTGGTTGCTGGACCCGTCCGACATCACCATCTCCAGCGCCGCCGACAGCAATGTGACGGGCACCAGCCCTGCCGACACCACGCCCAACGGGGCCACGGGCACCAGCAGCGTGGTCAGCGTCAACACCATTCAGACGGCCATCAACGCGGGCACCAGCGTCACCATCAAAACCACCAATGACAGCAACACCACGGGCGCTGGCAACATCACCCTCGCCAACGCCTTGCTCTTCAACAACCAAGGGGCCACAGACGCCAGCTTGAACCTGGTGGCCGACAACGGCATCACGCAAAACGCGGGCGCATCGATCACCACCAACGCCGCAAGCGCTCAACGGGTCAACGTCAACTTGACGGCCAACGGCAACTACCAGGGCAACACAGCCGAACACGCCAGCAGCCAAGGCATTGTGCTGAGCAGCACCATCAACACCAATGGCGCGGTCACCTTGACGGGCACTAACAAAAACACGGGTGCAGGGGCTGGCGTCCAATTCGGTTCTGGTGCCAGCATCACCACCCCAGGCGCTGTGACGGTCACGGGCACATCGACTTCTGGAACAGGCTACGGTGTTGCCTTGAACAACACCCTCATCGATGCAGGCACCACAGGTGACATTTCGATCACGGGGACGTCCACAGGCAATCACGGCGTTTTCAACAATTTGACATACAGCAACGCCTACAACATGAAGTTGCTGGGCAAAAATGTCTCCATCCATGGCAGCACATCGGGTGCGGGTTCATCGGGTTTTCTCAGCTACATCGGTGCATTCGCGGGCAACACCGTTACAGCAGCCGGGAATCTGTCGATCACCGGCACCGTGAATGGCGAAGGCTCCGGCAAAGCCATTGATCACGGCACGACCAGCTGGCAAAACCTGGTCAGCGCGTACACAGCGGGTGGCACCCTCAGCATCACTGGCACCAACGCCTCTGCGGCCAACACCAGTCCCACCATCAGCATGGTGGGTGTTCAGGCCAGGGCCGACGGGGACCTGACCGTCAGTGCCACCACCAACAACGCCGCTACAGACGCGATTTTCATCAATTCTTCCGCATACTTTGCAGGTGTCCCAGCTCCAGGCTATATAGGCGGCGCATCTTCATTTGTATCGACAGGCGGCAACACCACCCTCAAGAGCAATCAAGGTTCGATCTTGATTCAAGACGGGGTACCCAACTCGGTGACCTCAACGGCCATCACCGGCAAGAACGTGATCATCGACAACACGGGCGGCACGTTCGCTGGGGGCGTTTTCACGGCAGGCAGTGGTGTGTCCACAGCCTCTGGCCGCTCAGGCGTCCAAATCGCTGACAGCTTGCGAGCCACCGACCCGAATTTGGCCAGCAACCCAATGCTGCGCACCATCACCGCGACTGACGGGGGTCAGATCGTTTTGAGCGGCAAGAAGGCAAGCACTCTGGGCAGCGGTGTTGAAATCAAAAGTTCCGCCGCTTTGACGGCCGCGAACATCACCATCAACGGCGAAAACACCGGCGCATCCGGCGCGGCGATCAACATCAGCAATGGTGCTGCCAGGTTGACATCCACACAAGCCACCACATTGACTTCTGGCGGGGTGGGCTCTGGCACTTCTTTGGTGGCTGCTGGCAACATCTCTGTTGGCACCCAACTCACCGTCACCAACCCTGCGGTGGGCTCCATTTCGGGCACGATCAGCGGCACCGGCTCACTGCTGAAATCAGGCGCAGGTCAACTGACCTTGTCAGCCTATAACGCCACCACAGGGAACTACGAGACCAACACATTCTCGGGGGGCACCACCATCAGTCAAGGCGCACTGGTGATCGGGCATGGCGGTGGCAACTACAACAAAACGGCAGGCACCGGCGCGATCGTTGTGGGCGATCTCAATACGGGCAACAACAACGTGAGTTTGCTGGTCGAAAAAGGCACGCCTGGCAATGAATGGGGTTACCTGACCAGAGACATCACTTTCACCAACAATGGCACAGGCACAGCCACCTTGGGCACCACCTATGGACCTGCGGGCGAGACGGGGCGGGGCTGGTCGACGGTCAACAGCAAAATCACCCTGAACCGGGATGTGTTTATCAACGATGCCACCAACGACCGATTGACACTGGACGGTCAAATCACAGGCACGGGCAACATCACCTTGACCGGCACCCGCATCACGATGGGCGCCGTCAGCGGTACAGGAATTTCGGCCAATGATTTTGTGGGCAATGTCACCATTTCCTCGGGCACGGTACTTCAAGCCAGCGCCAAGTACAACCTGCCCACCACGACGAATGTGATCAACAACGGCACACTGCGCATGCTGGATGGCAATCACCAATCGATCGATGGGCTTTCGGGTTCGGGCAAAGTCGAAACCGCAAGCACTTCAGGCGGCTTGCTGACCACCTTCAGCGTGGGCAACAACAGCAGCAGTGCAACGTATACCGGCACCATCGTCGGGACTTCATCACCCTTGAACTTGGTCAAAAACGGCACGGGCACACAAGTTCTGGCGGGCAACAACACTTACGCCGGCACCACCACCATCAACGCAGGCACCTTGCAAATTGGCAACGGTGGTACGGCGGGCACCATTGGGACAGGTGCCATCACCGACAACGGTGCACTGATTTTTAACCGCAGCGATAACGCTTTGGTGGTCAGTGCCAAAATTTCTGGCACGGGCACTGTGACCCAGGCGGGCACAGGCATGACCACGCTGACAGCTAACAACGACTGGAGCGGCTCCACCACCATCAGCGCAGGCACTTTGCAAATTGGCAATGGCGGCACCACAGGCACACTGGGAACCTCCACCACCGTCACAGACAACGGCACACTGGCTTTCAATCGCAGCGACAACATCACGGCTGACCAGAAAATCACCGGAACGGGTGGGTTGACCAAGGCCGGCACTGGCACGCTGACATTGATGGACTCGGCCAGCCTCAATGGTGCCAACAACTACAGCGGGGTGACCACCATCAGTGCCGGCACTTTGCAAGTGGGCGATGGTGGCACATCGGGCCATTTGGGCACCGGCAACATTGTGGACAACGGCAATCTGGTGATCAAACATTCCGATGCGGTCACGATCAGCCAGATCATCAGTGGATCAGGAAAATTGACCCAGTCAGGGACAGGTGTCACCACCTTGACCGGTGTCAACACCTACACAGGTGGCACCGATGTGGTGTCGAGCATGCTGCAAATTGGCGATGGAACCAACAACGGACAGATTGGTTCAGGTACGACCAACATCGCTTCGGGTGCCACCCTGAATTTCAACGTCAAGACGGGAACAACAGCCAACTATTTAACCAGTAACACGTTCACAGGAACAGGCACGCTGCAAAAAACGGGTGCAGGTGGTTTAACCTGGAGTAGTGCTTCTGCTGTTTTTGGCATGACCGGCGGTTTGATCGATGTGCAAGCCGGGGTTCTTGTTGGATCGAACAGTGCCAATGACATCTGGACCAACAACAAAGCTTCACTGAATGTTGCAACCGGCGCCACGTTTCAGGGTGTGGAAGGCAACATCACCGTGGATGCCTTGACCGGCGGTGGAACGGTCAACTCAGGGTTTCCAGGTTATGGGTATGGCATCAATGTGGGAGTCAACAACGGCTCAGGCACATTTTCAGGGGTCATCCAGGATGCGAACGGACAAGCAGCCAAACTGACCAAAATAGGCACAGGCACGCAGATCCTGACGGGCAACAACACCTACACCGGCACCACCACCATCAGTGCGGGTGTCTTGCAGGTCGGCAATGGCGGCACCACGGGGAATTTGGGCACAGGTCCGGTGGTGGACAACGCCGCTTTGGTCTTTAACCGCAGCAATACGCTGACCGTGGGCAACGCCATCAGCGGCACGGGCACGCTGACGCAATCCGGTACAGGCACCACCATCCTGACAGGCACGAACACCTATTCGGGCACCACCACCATCAGCACAGGCACTTTGCAAGTGGGCAACGGTGGCACCGCTGGCACCTTGGGCACTGGCGCAGTGGTGAACAACACCAATCTGGTGTTCAACCGTTCCAACGCCTTGCTGGTGAGCGGTGCCATCAGCGGCACAGGCACCTTGACCCAAATGGGTTCGGGCACAAGCACCTTGGCTGCAGACAACACGTATGCAGGCACCACCACCGTCAGTGGTGGCACCTTGCAGGTGGGCAACGGTGGCAGCACAGGCACCTTGGGCGCAGGCGATGTCACGCTCAGCAACAACGCCACTTTGAGCTATGTGCGCTCCGCCAGCACCACCATCGCCAACACCATTTCTGGCGCAGGCAACGTGTCGGCCAACATCACGGGTGCAACCAGTGACCTGACGGTCAACCGCAGCATCAACCTGACAGGCGGCACGGCGAACTTGGTCACCGATGGCAACCTGTTGGTGAAGCAAGGCATCAGCACGACAAACGCCACGGCGTCAGCCGTGTTTCTCGAATCCGGCAAAGCCACGGCAGCGGGCACAGCCACAGGCGGCGACATTCAGATTTCGGGCAGCGGTGCGGTCACCGTGGGCAGCGGTGGACGCGCCACCTACATGACGGGTTCTATTTTGGGCAGCACCGGCATGGGGGTCTTGGCCGGCAACAACCGCTACAACAGCGATGAAGTCACCACCAGCTACACCTCAGCCTTGGGCTCTGGCGCTTATGCCATTTACCGCGAACAACCTCTGGTGACCGTGCAGGTCAACAGTGTGAGTAAAACCTACGATGGCCTCGGCTTCAGCGGTGGCTCCCTCAACAGTACATTGACATCCGGGGCATTGGCCAATGGCGACACATTGGCTGGGCTCACGGCCAACGTTGCATTCGGTGGCTCTTCGCAGGGCACTAAAAATGCATCGGCCACACCGTATGTGATTTCGGCCATCGACGCAGGCGGTAAAAACGCGCTGGGCTATGGTCTGACCTACAGCGCGGGCGAATTGACCATCAACAAGGCCAACCTGACGATCACAGCCAACCCTGTCACCAAAACTTATGACGGCACCAACAACGCTTCGGGCTTGGGCACGGTAGCTTCATTGGCGGGTGCGGGGGGCGGTGATGTGGTCAACAGCACAGGCACCCAAGCCTTTTTGGACCCCAATGCGGGCTCTAATAAAACTGTGCGAGCTTCTGGTGTGACGATCAAAGATGCGGCAAATGCCGACATGACCGGCAACTACAACATCACCTACACCGACAACACCAGCAGCCTGATCAACAAGGCCAACCTGACAGTCACGGCAGTCGACGATGCCCGTTTTGTAGGACGCACAGACACCGTTGGTTTCAAAGGGGCCTATTACACAGGTTTGGTGAATGGCGAGACCAGCAGCGTGCTGGGCGGCACCCTGGCCATCACGCGCACCAATGCTTCGACCCTGGGCGCTGGTGTTTATGCAGGTGTTTTGTCGCCATCCGGACTGACTTCGGGCAACTACAGCATTGCCTATGCCACCGGCAACTACACCATCGTGCCGGCCAATCAGTTGTTGATCAGCAACGACAACATCAGCACCACATATGGCAGCAACTGGACTTACAACCCCACAGCCCAGTACTTGGACGGCAAAAACGACACCATCATCACACTCAACCGCACTGTCAGCGGCAGCGGGTTTACTTTCAGCGATGGCGCAGGCACTTCGGTCACTGCAACGCTCAAGCCCTATGCAGGCACAAGCCCAGCCGGGCTGAGCAGCTCTGGCAACACGGTGGTAGGCAACTACAGCATCAAGGACGTCAGTCCCACAGTGGTGGGGGGCAACTTTGTCGGTGCGCCTGTCTTTGCTGGCAGCCTGAGCATCACCACCAAGGCCATCACCCCTAATGCCACCGGCGTGAGCAAGGTTTACGACAGCACCACGGCCATGACCAATGTGCAGGTGGGTTTGACAGGTGAAATCACTGGCGACAACTTGTCCATCAGCGGCAACGGTGCGTTTTCTCAAAAGAATGTGGGCACGGGCCTGAACTACACCATTGCCAACATCGCATTGAGTGGTGCCGATGCCAGCAACTACCACCTGAGCGGTGGTTCATCCAGCCTCTCAGGGGCAGACGGCGCCATCACTGCTGCGCCACTTGTGCTGACTTCCAGTAATGTGATCAAAACTTACGATGGCACAACCAGCGCTTCGGGTTCTGCTGCGGTCACACAAAACACACAGTTGTTTGGTTCAGACAACCTCAGTGGTGGTGCATTCACGTTCACCAATAAAAATGCAGGCACCGGTAACAAAGTGGTTGAAGTTTCGGCTGTGACCGTGAACGATGGCAACAACGGGCAGAACTACACCGTGACCTATGCCAACAACACCACAAGCACCATCAACAAAGCCCCCCTGACTTTGACGGCCAACAGCGACACCAGCAAGGTCTACAACGGCACGGAACAAAGTGTGAATGGCTTTGCCATCACCAGCGGGAGTCTGCAGGGAACTGACAGCATTTCGGTGGACCTGGCCAGCATCTCCGCTGGCGCCAAGGGTACACATGCAGGTACTTACAGCAGCACGCTCAATGACGCGTCTTACACCAACGGCAACTACGCGATCACCAAAATCAATGGCAGCTTGTTCATTGACCAAAAAGAAGTCAGCCTGGCGGCCAGCAAAATTTACGACGGCAACAAAACACTCACAGGTGCCCAGCTGAGCATCACCACCGGTGTAGGCACAGAGAGCCTTGGGTACACCAATGCCACGATGAACAGCAAAAACGTGGCTGACAACAGCATCAACTTTGTGAATGCGGTGACCCTGATCGATGGTCCCAATGGGGCTTTGGCCAACGATTACAAATTACCCGCCTTGAGTGCTGCAAGCATTGGCAATACGGCTGTGCTGTCGGCCAAAGGATTGACCGGCAGCATCGCGGATGTGACCACCACTTATGGCACACCGGCCTCCACGGGCGCAGTCAGTTTGATCGGAAAAATCGGCACAGACGATGTTCTGGCTTCCAGCGCTGCAACCCTGGTCAACGGCACCAACAGCAGCAGTGGCAACCTCAAAGCAGGCAACTATGCACAAACCGTCGGCACAAGCTTGACTGGTACAGACGCCAACAACTACAGCTTTGCAGGTCTGACCACGCCGACCGCCAACTATGTGGTCAACAAACTGGCACTGACCGGCTCCATCGCACAAGGTGTAAGCGTTTATGGCTCTGGCATGACTGCTGGCACAGTGAACTTGACCAACAAGGTCGGTTCAGACGATGTCCATGCCAGTGGTGTGAACATCGATACCAGCGGCAGGACCAGCACAAGCGGCAACCTCAAAGCCGGTGATTACGCGGCAATCCAATCCCTCACTGGCCTGAATGGTGTTGACAAAGACAACTACAGCTTTGCCGATATCAAAGGCGACTATAAAGTCAGCCAACTGGCCCTGACCAATGCCGCCATTGCCGGTGTCAGCACCACCTACGCCACAGCAGCCGATGCAGGTGCCGTGAGCTTTGGCAATGTGCAAGGCGTTGACAAGGTGATAGCCTCCGCCTCCATCGTGAACGCGGCCACAAGTTCAAGCGGTAATCTCAAAGCGGGTAGCTACAAGCAGACCGCCACAACGATCACCGGTGACGACTCGGCCAACTACAGCTTTGCCGGACTCACAACCACGGACAAGAACTATGTGGTCAATCAACTGGCCTTGACCAATGCCGCGATTGCCGGTGTCACCACCACCTACGCCACAGCAGCTGACGCCGGTGCCGTGAGCTTTGGCAACGTGCAAGGCGTTGACAAGGTCACTTCTGTGGCCTCCATTGTGGACGCCGCCACAAGTTCAAGCGGTAATCTCAAAGCGGGCAGCTACAAGCAAACCGCCACAGCGATCACTGGTGACGATTCAAGCAACTACAGCTTTGCTGGACTGACCACCACCGACAAGAACTACGTCGTCAACCAACTGGCCTTGACCAACGCCGCGATTGCCGGTGTCACCACCACCTACGCCACTGCAGCCGATGCAGGTGCCGTGAGCTTTGGCAACGTGCAAGGTGCTGACAAGGTGACCGCCTCCGCCTCCATCGTGGACGCCGCCACAAGTTCAAGCGGTAATCTCAAAGCGGGCAGCTACAAGCAAACCGCCACAGCGATCACTGGTGACGACTCCGCAAATTACAGCTTTGCCGGGATCGTTACCACCGACAAGAACTACGTCGTCAACCAACTGGCCCTGACCAATGCCGCCATTGCTGGCGTCACCACCACCTACGCCACAGCAGCTGACGCCGGTGCCGTGAGCTTTGGCAATGTGCAAGGTGCTGACAAGGTGACGGCCTCCGCCTCCATCGTGGACGCTGCCACAAGTTCAAGCGGTAATCTCAAAGCGGGCAGTTACAAGCAGACCGCCACAGCGATCACTGGTGACGACTCGGCCAACTACAGCTTTGCCGGGCTCACAACCACCGACAAGAACTATGTCGTCAATCAACTGGCCTTGACCAATGCCGCGATTGCCGGTGTCACCACCACCTACGCCACTGCAGCTGACGCCGGTGCCGTGAGCTTTGGCAACGTGCAAGGTGCCGACAAGGTGACAGCCTCCTCCTCCATCGTGGACGCTGCCACAAGTTCAAGCGGTAATCTCAAAGCGGGCAGTTACAAGCAGACCGCCACAGCGATCACTGGTGACGACTCGGCCAACTACAGCTTTGCCGGGCTCACGACCACCGACAAGAACTATGTGGTCAACAAGCTTGATCTGACCAATGCCGCCATTGCTGGCGTCACCACCACCTACGCCACTGCAGCTGACGCCGGTGCCGTGAGCTTTGGCAATGTGCAAGGCGTTGACAAGGTCACTTCTGTGGCCTCCATCGTGGGCGCTGCTACCAGCAGCAGCGGCAATCTCAAAGCGGGCAGCTACAAGCAAACCGCCACCGTCATCAGCGGTGACGATTCTGCCAACTACAGCTTTGCTGGACTGACCACGACCGACAAGAACTATGTCGTCAACCAACTGGCCCTGACCAATGCCGCCATTGCTGGCGTCACCACCACCTACGCCACAGCAGCTGACGCCGGTGCCGTGAGCTTTGGCAACGTGCAAGGTGCTGACAAGGTGACGGCCTCCGCCTCCATCGTGGACGCCGCCACCAGCAACAGCGGTAATCTCAAAGCGGGCAGCTACAAGCAGACCGCCACAGCGATCACTGGTGACGACTCGGCCAACTACAGCTTTGCCGGGCTGACCACGACCGACAAGAACTATGTGGTCAACCAACTGGCCCTGACCAATGCCGCCATTGCCGGTGTCACCACCACCTACGCTACAGCAGCCGATGCAGGTGTGGTGACGTTCAGCAACGTGCAAGGTGCTGACAAGGTGATAGCCTCCGCCTCCATCTTGGACGCTGCCACCAGCAGCAGCGGCAATCTCAAAGCGGGCAGCTACAAGCAAACCGCCACAGCGATCACTGGTGACGACTCGGCCAACTACAGCTTTGCCGGGCTGACCACGACCGACAAGAACTATGTCGTCAATCAACTGGCCCTGACCAATGCCGCCATTGCTGGCGTCACCACCACCTACGCCACAGCAGCTGACGCCGGTGCCGTGAGCTTTGGCAACGTGCAAGGTGCTGACAAGGTGACGGCCTCCGCCTCCATCGTGGACGCCGCCACAAGTTCAAGCGGCAATCTCAAAGCGGGTAGCTACAAGCAAACCGCCACCGTCATCAGCGGTGACGATTCTGCCAACTACAGCTTTGCTGGGCTGACCACGACCGACAAGAACTATGTGGTCAATCAACTGGCCTTGACCAATGCCGCCATTGCTGGCGTCACAACCACTTACGCCACTGCAGCTGACGCCGGTGCCGTGAGCTTTGGCAATGTGCAAGGCGTTGACAAGGTCACTTCTGTAGCCTCCATCGTGGGCGCTGCCACCAGCAGCAGCGGCAATCTCAAAGCGGGCAGCTACAAGCAGACCGCCACCGTCATCAGCGGCGACGATTCTGCCAACTACAGCTTTGCTGGACTGACCACCACCGACAAGAACTACGTTGTCAACCAACTGGCCTTGACCAATGCCGCCATTGCTGGCGTCACCACCACCTACGCCACAGCAGCTGACGCCGGTGCCGTGAGCTTTGGCAATGTGCAAGGTGCTGACAAGGTGACGGCCTCCGCCTCCATCGTGGACGCGGCCACAAGTTCAAGCGGTAATCTCAAAGCGGGCAGTTACAAGCAGACGTCGAACGCCATCACGGGCGACGATTCAAGCAACTACAGCTTTGCCGGACTCACAACCACCGACAAGAACTATGTCGTCAATCAACTGGCCCTGACCAATGCCGCCATTGCTGGCGTCACCACCACCTACGCCACAGCAGCTGACGCCGGTGCCGTGAGCTTTGGCAACGTGCAAGGTGCTGACAAGGTGACGGCCTCCGCCTCCATCGTGGACGCCGCCACAAGTTCAAGCGGCAATCTCAAAGCGGGCAGCTACAAGCAGACCGCCACAGCGATCACTGGTGACGATTCAAGCGACTACAGCTTTGCCGGACTCACAACCACCGACAAGAACTATGTGGTCAATTCAAAATCCATCACCTTGTCAGGCATCACCGCTTTTAACAAAATCTACGATGGCAAAACACATGCCGATATCGAAACAGGTAATGCCCTGTTCAATGGCATCGAGTCAGGCGACAAGTTGACCGTCACCTCTAGCGGTAACTTCAGCGACAAAAATGCTGAAACGGGTAAGACGGTGAATCTCAACAACACCCTGGGTGGTCCAGATCTAAGCAATTACAACGTTGCAGGCCAAAGCTTCACCATCGCCGACATCACACCAAAAAAAGTCGCCTTGTCGGGCATCGTCGCAGCTAACAAAACATATGACGGTACCAGCAGTGCCAACATCTTTGTCTCCAATGCCGTCTTCAGCGACTTGGTTGCGGGCGACAAACTGACCGTCACCTCCACCGGCAACTTCAGTGACAACAATGCCGCCAATGGCAAAACCGTGCGCCTGAACAACACCTTTGGGGGTGCAGATGTGCGCAACTACAGCGTGACCGATCAGGCCACAGCGACCGCAAATATCAGCAAAAAAGATGTTTCTTTACTGAGCATCACAGCAGCCAACAAAACCTACGACGGCAACACCGATGCCGTTGTGATTTCAGGCGACATCCCAACTGGCGTGACTTCCGAGACTTTGGCCATCAGTGGAGCGGGCAATTTTTCTGACAAAAATGCCGCTGCGGGCAAGCTTGTGACTGTGACAGATGTCGCCACATTGCTCAAAACCAATGGCACAGGTACTTGGGACAACTACAACCTGACGTCGACCGGCTCGGCGAGGACAATGGCCGATATCAAGCCCAAAAACGTGACACTCGAGAGTATCACAGCTGCAAACAAGATGTTCGACGGCACCACAGAGGCCACCATCACATCTGGGGTAATCAACACTGGCATTGAAACTGAAATTCTATTGATCAGCGGTAAAGGCAATTTTTCTGATTCGGCACCAGGAAGCCTTAAAACTGTGACCGTGAACAATGTGGAAACACTGACAAAAACCAACGGCACAGGCAACTGGAATAACTACAAGCTCAGCACCTCAGGCGCCGCAACGACCAAAGCAACGATCACGGATCAACCGTCAAAACCGGTACCGCCGATTTCACCAAGCAAACCTAAGGATCTGACTTCTCGCGTGAAAATTAACCTTGGCTCAGAGCCCTTATCTGAGCGTACTTTTAGCGAGAATGTTGCTGAAGAAACTTGTTTTGAAAACGACCCTGAGACATGCTTTTGCGAAGCATCGACTGTCCATGAAGAAGTGATTGTTTGCTACGAAAAAGAAATTAAAAATAAACCTCGATCGTTACTGACAGGACTTTCTTCCAAATGAAAAAATATCAAATAATTAAACCCGGTTTCAAAATTGGGCTCATTGCCAGTGCGTGCATATGTGTTTTTCTCACGAGGACTGCATACGCTCAAACAGCCCCTTCCGCTGCCGACGTTCTGCGCAACATCGAGCAAAACAAAATTGACTTCAGTCGCTCAACTCAAAAACCAGCGGCCCAGCAAGAAACCCCATCCGTCACAACCGATCAAGGGTTTTCTCTCCTTAAAGAAATTCACGTGACCAGCCCTATGTACCAACAAGAGCTGATGGCGTTCTGGAAGAGTGAAATCAACAAGCCCGTTCCAGCCCAAAAGATGAGTGAGTTCAAAGCTTTCGCATGGAATTTCTTTCAAAAAAAAGGCTATCTGGCCTACATCACAACCAGTACTGAATTGACACCAGAAGGCACAATTTTGACAGTGGACACTGTGTTTCCGACTGTAGGAAAAGTGTTTGTTGTGACAACAGAAGGTAACAAGGGAAAAGAGTTCGCTGACGAGGTGACTCGTCGCTTCAGCACCATTTACAAGTCAGGCACGACCGTCGATATTCAAGGGTTTGAAAACCAGCTCAATGCCGTGACCTATGATCTTCCTGTTGAGCTTGAAGTGAGCATGCGTCAAACCAACCGCACTGTGGTGGATGTTGTCATTCACTTGCGAACTGTTGACGCTCAAACAGGCCATGTGCTGGGCGGCATATTACAAGCCAACAATTATGGATTACAGCAATTTGGACGTGCGCAATTGCTCGGCAATGTTCGCATTGCTGGCTTCACGCCACTGTCTGAACTTGGTTTGACAACACAACAATCTGAAGGTGTCGGCTATTACCGTGCCGATTACGAAGCCCCTGGCATCGCAAGGGGTGTGCGCTGGAAAGTGTATGGCAGTGACGTCAAAAGCCAATCGATTAAAACCAATGGTTCGTCACAGGAGTTCGGAGCCGGTTTGACGAAGTTATTGAGCACGGATCGCACCGGTCGTTGGTTAGCTGCTATGGAAGTATCACGCCGTCAAACAGAAAACTCTACGGTTGGTCTTGTGACAGCCAATCGCGTAGACCAACAACTGAGACTGAAACTGCGTGCAGAATCCTCTAAAGGATGGACGGACAGCTTCAATAATGAACTGATTTTGACCACGGGTTATATCAATTTAGATCGACTTGACACCGACAAACTTTACGATGCATCGACATTGAAAGTCGCTGGCAAGTACCAAAAGCTGGAAATGAATGGCGGCGTATCGCAAAGACTCGATAAGGATGGCATTTACACGGGATCCATCCGGTGGAGAGCTCAAGCTGCATCCAAAAATCTGGACAGTTACAACAAAATTGCGTTGGGCGGTATCAACGGAATGCGGTCTTTCTCGTCGATCGACGGGGTTGGCGACCAAGGGGCGCAGCTCTCGTTTGATTTCACTCACCAAGTTGTGCCCGAAGTTTGGGGCGGTCTGTTTTATGACATAGGTGCAGTAAAGAGTGATCACAGACCAGTGAGCAGCGCAACAAACTCCATCGCGTACATGCTCCAAGGTGCAGGCATGCAACTCGGGGGCACAATTGACAAAGCGTATTGGACCTTGTCAATGGCCGTGGCAATCGGTAAAAAACCCAGCGTATGGACCACAGCGAATACACAGCCTGGAGATATGCGGATCAACTTTGCTGTCACAAAACCATTTTAATTTTGAAGCCGAAAAAACCACCCGATGCTCTCGCAGCAGGTGGCTTTTTCTAAAGAAATGCGCTTTTAGAGCGCACTTTAATTGGTTGATCAGTGGAACTGCTCTTCTTCTGTAGAGCCTGTCAAAGCTTTCACAGAAGACGAACCGCCCTGGATCACAGTGGTCACGTCGTCGAAGTAGCCTGCGCCCACTTCTTGTTGGTGTGACACGAAGGTATAGCCCTTGTCGCGTGCTGCGAATTCAGGCTCTTGCACCATGTTGACGTAATGCTTCATGCCTTCGCCGTTGGCGTATGCATTGGCGAACTGGAAGGTGTTGTACCAGTTGATGTGGATACCCGCCAAGGTGATGAACTGGTACTTGTAGCCCAATGCCGACAAGTCCTCTTGGAACGAAGCGATTTGGCTGTCGTTGAGGTTTTTCTTCCAGTTGAAAGAAGGCGAGCAGTTGTAAGACAACAACTTGCCGGGGCATGCCGCGTGCACAGCTTGTGCGAATTCGCGAGCGAAGCCGATGTCTGGCACACCTGTTTCGCACCACACCAAATCAGCGTAGGGAGCGTAAGCCACGCCACGGCTGATGGCTTGTTCCAAACCGTTTTTGACGCGGTAGAAACCTTCTTGTGTGCGCTCGCCGGTCAAGAATGGCTTGTCATTGGCATCGTGATCAGATGTGATCAAGTTGGCAGCTTCAGCATCGGTACGGGCCAACACGATGGTGGATGTGCCCATCACGTCCGCAGCGAAACGTGCAGAGATCAATTTCTCGCAAGCTTCTTGTGTAGGCACCAACACCTTGCCGCCCATGTGGCCGCATTTCTTCACGGCAGCCAGTTGGTCTTCGAAGTGAACGCCAGCAGCACCTGCCGAGATCATGTTCTTCATCAGTTCAAAAGCGTTGAGCACGCCACCGAAACCGGCTTCAGCGTCGGCCACGATGGGCAGGAAGTAGTCGATGAAGTCCTTGGAACCTGGCTCGATGCCACGGCCCCACTGGATTTCGTCTGCGCGCTTGAAGGTGTTGTTGATGCGGCGAACCATGGTGGGTACCGAGTCGTAGGCGTAGAGCGACTGGTCGGGGTACATGGTTTCCGATGTGTTGCCGTCAGCAGCCACTTGCCAACCGGACAGATACACAGCTTCCAGACCGGCTTTGGCTTGTTGCATGGCCTGGCCAGCGCTGATGGCGCCAAAGGCATTGACGTAACCTTTTTTGGCGCCGCCGTTGACTTTTTCCCACAGCTTTTCTGCACCGCGCTTGGCCAGTGTGTGCTCGATTTGCATGCTGCCGCGCAGACGCACAACGTCAGCAGCGGAGTAACCGCGCTTGACGCCTTTCCAACGGGGGTTGGTGGCCCAGTCTTTTTCGAGGGCGGCGATTTGTTGTTCACGGCTCAATTGTTGGTTGAGGTTTGCTGGCATGTCAGGACTCCTGAAGTCAAGTTGAAATCGGGCGATGTGGGCAGCGGATTCTGCTTTGTCGTTGGACAAAGCTTAACTCTTGTACAAGACATATTCTTATTCTTATGTCTTATACAAGAGTTATTTTTATTTGTTTAAATTCAGCAACTTACGCATATATTTTCTCAATGCGAAATTGTATTTCCCATATTGAGAAAAAATGAAGCGGTGCCGCATGTGTTTATTTCATATTATAAAAAACTGAATGTGCATCATGAAACAGCATGCAAAGCAATGCTGCTGATGACGATGCCATCCAGATCGGCATAGAGCCAGTCACCGGTTTTGACTGGAACGCCTTGTATGTGAATGACCAAGCCCGTCTGCCCCTGTGCAGAACGATCGGTCGGCATGGGGTTCAAAGCAAGTGCGCGAATGCCGGTCTCCAGGGCAGCCAACTCGGCTGCATCACGCACACAACCATCAATAACTATGCCAGCCCAGCCATTGCGCAAAGCAGCAGTGGCCAGATTGCCTCCTAATAAGGCGCGACGCATTGAAGCTCCGCCATCGACCACCAGCACGCGGCCGTGACCTTCGGACTCCACCGCCTGCTTGACATGGCTGTTATCTTCATAGCATTTGACCGTCAAGACAGGGCCAGCAAATTTCACGCGAGCGCCATAGTTCTGGAAGACCGTTGGAATGACGCGAAAGTCTGCGATGCCGTTCGTTTTCTGGTCATCACAAAAATCACACGTTGAAAAAGCAATCGAGGATGCTGTGGGCATGGCGGAGTCCTTCAAAAAAGTGAGAGTGGAAATCAGCTCACTTACACAGTCCATACGCACCATGCAGGGGCAAAAAGTCTTGAAATGCGCGAGGAGCAAGACAAATCCGGAACAACCCCTAGCAAAAATTGATTTTTCCGCTTGGAAAGTACAGCTTTCTCCAGTAGCATGCGTTGAGCTGAAAACGCATCGTTTTTCAGCGGCGAACCAACTTCCGATCAAAGGAACTTAACCATGGCAACTGCGAAAAAAACTCCGGCTAAAAAAGCTGCTCCCGCTAAAAAAGCAGCACCGGCAAAGAAAGTCGCTCCAGCAACCAAAGCTGCAGCACCCGCTAAAAAAGTAGCGGCCAAAGCTCCCGCGAGCAAACGCACACCCAACGCTGCGTTCATGAAAGCACTGACCCCCAGCGCCGCATTGGCCGCTGTGGTGGGTGCAACTCCCCTGCCGCGCACTGAAGTCGTGAGCAAGATGTGGGTGTACATCAAGAAACACAACTTGCAAGACGCAACCAACCGCCGCGCCATCAATGCTGACGACAAGCTCAAAGCAGTGTTCGGCAAAGCGCAAGTCACCATGTTCGAAATGGCTGGCTTGATCGGCAAGCACCTGAAGTGATTCTGGTGAGCCCATGAAAAAACCCGCTTCGGCGGGTTTTTTCATGTCCAAAGCAGCGCCAACAGCGCAGCGTGCAAGTTTTCAAGCCTGGCGCTTGGCCAAGGCAGACTCGGTGATGGCGCTCAGCGTGCCTCGGGTGGTGATCACCTCCGGATCGAGCATCACCTCAATCAAGGTGCCCTGCGGCCTTTGCAGTGCATCGAGCAAGGCTTGCTCGAACTCTGCCGTTTTGTGAATCCGTGTGGCTGCATAGCCGTAGGCCTGAGCCAGCATCACGAAATCAGGATTGCTCAGTTGTGAACCCGTCACATGTGTGGGGTATTCACGCTCCTGGTGCATGCGGATCGTGCCGTACATGCCATTGTTCAAGAGCAAGATGATGCTCTTGCCGCCATGCTGCACGGCAGTGGCCAGCTCCTGCCCATTCATCAGGAAATCACCATCACCAGCGATCGTGAAGGCCAAACGCCCTGTCAACAGATTGGCGGCAATGCCCGCCGGCACGCCATACCCCATGGCGCCAACGGTTGGCGCCAGCTGGGTTTTGTGACCTTTGACCAACCCATGGTGTTTGAAGAACCGGTGCATCCAGCTGGCAAAGTTGCCTGCGCCGTTGGTCAATACCGCATCTTCAGGCAGGTGTTTTTTCAGCGTGGCCACGATGGCCGGCATGTCGATGTCGCCAGGCAGTGCTTGCGGCTGCAGATTGGCCAGGTAATCGGCATGGGCTGAACGCGCCCAATCTGTCCATGGCAAGTCGGCGGGAGCGGTCAACACCTCTAGGCTCCTGGCCGCGGCGTTCATGGTGGACAGAATGGCCAGATCGGCTTGGTAGACCCGGTTCAACTCTTCTGCACTGCCATGGATGTGCACCAGCTTTTGCTGCGTCTTGGGTGCCTTCAGCAAGCTGTAGCCGCCGGTCGTCATCTCGCCCAAACGTGGGCCGATCGCCAGGATCAAATCCGAGTCTCGCACACGAGTCGCCAAGGCTGGATTGATGCCGATGCCCACATCGCCCGCATAAAGAGGATGGTGATTGTCAAAAGTATCCTGAAAGCGGAATGCGTTGCCCACAGGCAATTGCCAGTTCTCCGCAAAGCGCTGCAAGGCCTGCGCAGCCTGCACGGTCCACCCACCGCCGCCGCAAATGACCAGTGGTTTTTGGGCCTGCAGCAGCATGTCCCGCAACGTGCGCAGTGCACCGGGGTCGCTCCAGGCCTGCACAGGCTCCACGCGCGGCAAAGCCTGCACATGGTCAACGGCCTGGGTCAACATGTCTTCGGGCAAAACCAGCACCACAGGACCCGGACGTCCGTTCATGGCAGTTGCAAATGCCCGCGCCACGTATTCGGGCAAGCGCTCGGGGTCGTCGATGCGTTCGACCCGCTTGGCCATGCCTTTGGTCGACGGGCCGAAGAAATGGGTGTAATCCATTTCCTGAAAGGCCTCGCGGTCGCGTGTATCGCTGGCCACATCGCCCACAAAGAGCACCATCGGTGTGGAATCCTGAAAAGCCGTGTGCACGCCAATCGAGGCATTGGTCGCACCTGGACCCCGGGTGACGAAACAGACACCGGGGCGGCCCGTCAACTTGCCTTGCGCTTCGGCCATGAAGGCCGCGCCACCTTCTTGGCGACAGATCACAAAACGGATCTGGTCGCGGTGCAGGTGGAAACCATCGAGTACCGCCAGATAACTTTCACCCGGCACGCCAAACGCATGGGTAACGCCTTGGGCCAAGAGGCATTCAACGAGAAGGTGGCCTGCAATTTTTTGTGTCATGCGCTGATTTTGCCCAAGCCCATTGCGGCCATCTGTCGCCCAAGCGTTAAGTGCTCAAGCGGGCACTGCAGTTCGCTTGCCTACACCCAAAGCGGCCACGACGCTGAACAAGAGCACCAAAGCCGCACCCAGCAAGGTCGCTTGGTAAAGCCCGCGGTCCATGAGCGCACCGAAAAATACGGGCGACAAGGCAAAACCCACATCGAGACCAGAATAAACCAAGCCATAGACCCGCCCCGTGGCGCCTTTAGGCGTCGCCTTCTTGATCATCAAATCGCGGCTCGGCCCACCCACGCCAATGGCAAAACCTGTAGCGGCCAAAACCCACAGCGTACCCATCTGACCAAACAAGCCACTGGCACACAAGGCCATCAAAACTGCTGCACCCGCCATGCATGCGGCCACCACGCGATCGCTCCAGCGCGGCCAGCGCGCCGCCACAAAACCACCGATCAGCATGCCGACAGCGCCGCACAGCATGTACGCGGTCAGTGTCATGGAGGCCAGCTCCAAGCTCACCCCATGCAAGGCCTTGAGGATGGGCACGGAGAAATTCTGCACCACCGCCAGCGTCACAGTGGACAGCAAAAAGAAGGCGAAACACCACCACACCACGGGCAAGCGCATGAAAGCCAAGTCATTCGCCACACCTGCATCACCTTGTGCACGCGCAGAGGGCTCGGTCTTGAGTACAGAACGATTCAGCACCAGAACCAACAAGACCAGGCCATACAGGCCTGCAGCTGCCACAAACGCCTGCCGCCAGCCCCAAAGCGCACCCGTGACCGTGAAAAACACCGGGGCCACAGCCCAGCCCAGATTACCGCTCAAGCCATGAACGCTGAAGGCATAGCCCAGGCGCGGAGACGACACGCGTTGGTTCAAGATCGTGAAGTCCACCGGATGAAACGGTGCGTTGCCCAAGCCAGCCAGCATCGCCACCGCCATGAGCGCCGCATAGCCCTCGGCCACCGAAGCCAAAAGACAAGCCAAGGTGAACAAGACCAGGGAGCTGAACAAGACCGGACGGGCGCCCAAGCGGTCCACCACAAAGCCTGCCGAAGCCTGTCCCACACCCGAGACCACAAAAAACAAAGTGGTGAGCAATCCCAGCTCTGAATAAGACCAACCAAAGTCCCGAATGAAGATGGGGAACATCAAGGGCAGCAAGAGGTGCGAAAAGTGCGAGCTGGCATGGGCCAAACCGACCAGCCCCATCACTTTGGCGTCACTTTGCAAGGAAACTGTGGGCTCAGAACCCGATGAGGCCAGTTGCATAAACGTCTGTTCTTTCGTGCTTGCAACGGGCGGCTTCAAGAATGTGAAGGCTTGGCGCGCTGCAAATGCTGCAGTTTAGCCATGAAAAAAGGGGCATGGTGTCGCCACCATGCCCCTATGGGAAGCGCTGCTTTCAAACGGCCGCTTCGATCACCTTGAAATCGAAATGCCCCGGGTTTTGCACGGGGTCCACCGAGACCTCGATGGTGCTCTTGGGCGGGAAGCGCCCTTCGAGCAACAAGCGAGACAAAGGGTTTTCCAGCCTTTGCTGAATAGCGCGCTTGAGCGGACGCGCACCAAACACCGGATCAAAACCCACCTTGGCCAGCTCAGACAAAGCCGCAGTGCTGACATTCAGACTCAAGTCCATGCGTGTCAGGCGATCGCGCAAGGCTTGCAATTGGATGCTGGCAATCGACGCAATGTGCTGTGCATCCAGCCCATGAAAGACCACGGTCTCATCAATGCGGTTGAGGAACTCAGGACGAAAATGCGTCTTCAGTTCGTCCCAGACAGCGTCCTTGATCTCTTCGGCAGGCTGCCCTACCATGGCCTGGATCAGGTGTGAGCCCAAATTGGAGGTCATGACGATCACCGTGTTTTTGAAGTCCACGGTACGGCCTTGGCCATCGGTCAGTCGGCCGTCGTCCAGCACTTGCAGCAAGATGTTGAACACATCCGGATGGGCTTTTTCCACTTCGTCCAACAGCAACACGCTGTAGGGCTTGCGGCGCACCGCCTCGGTCAGGTACCCGCCCTCTTCGTAGCCCACATAGCCCGGTGGCGCACCGATCAAACGGGCCACCGAGTGTTTCTCCATGAACTCGCTCATGTCCAGACGGATCAGGTGGTCCTCGCTGTCGAACAAGAAGCCGGCCAAGGCTTTGCACAGCTCTGTCTTTCCCACACCGGTGGGGCCCAAAAACAAGAAAGAACCTGTGGGGCGGTTCGGGTCAGACAGACCAGAGCGCGAACGGCGAATGGCGTTGGCGACAGCCAAAATGGCTTCGTCTTGCCCCACCACACGCTGGTGCAATTTGTCTTCCATCTGCAGCAGTTTTTCACGCTCCCCCTGCATCATCTTGGACACGGGAATGCCAGTGGCGCGCGAGACCACCTCGGCAATCTCTTCAGCGCCCACCTGGGTGCGCAGCAAGCGGTGCACCGGTTTTTCGCCAGGTGCCGCTTCTTTGGCCTGCACGTCTTTGAGTGTTTTTTCCAAGGCAGGCAATTGCCCATATTGCAGCTCGGCCACCTTGTTGAAATCACCCTTGCGGGTCAGCTCTTCGATTTGCTGGCGCAACTGGTCAATCTGCTCGCGCACTTGCTGGCCGCCTTGGGCCTGGGCTTTTTCGGCTTGCCAGATTTCCTCCAAATCGGCCGCTTCCTTCTTGAGCTTGATGATCTCTTCCTCGATCAAGGTCAAGCGTTTTTGAGACGCTTCGTCCTTTTCCTTGCGCACGGCTTCACGCTCAATTTGCAGCTGGATCAATCGGCGATCGAGCTTGTCCATCACCTCGGGTTTGGAGTCGATTTCAATCTTGATCTTGGCGGCGGCCTCGTCGATCAAATCAATCGCCTTGTCGGGCAAGAAGCGGTCCGTGATGTAACGGTGGCTCAGCTCAGCTGCTGCCACAATGGCCGGATCGGTGATGTCCACACCGTGGTGGATTTCGTATTTTTCTTGCAAGCCGCGCAAGATCGCGATCGTGGCTTCCACAGAAGGTTCGCTGACCAAAATCTTCTGAAAACGACGCTCCAATGCCGCGTCTTTTTCGATGTACTTGCGGTATTCATTGAGCGTGGTTGCCCCCACACAATGCAACTCACCTCGGGCCAACGCGGGCTTGAGCATGTTGCCAGCGTCCATCGCGCCCTCGCCTTTGCCCGCGCCGACCATCGTGTGCAGTTCGTCAATGAACACGATGGTTTGGCCCTCATCTTTGGCCAATTCGCTGAGCACGGTTTTCAGGCGCTCTTCAAATTCACCACGGAACTTGGCCCCCGCCAGCAAAGCGGCCATGTCCAGCGACAAGACACGCTTGCCCTTGAGAGAGTCAGGCACTTCACCGGCGACGATGCGCTGGGCCAGGCCTTCGACAATGGCGGTCTTGCCGACACCAGGCTCGCCGATGAGCACCGGGTTGTTTTTGGTGCGACGCTGCAAGACCTGGATGGCTCTGCGAATTTCGTCATCACGGCCAATCACCGGATCGAGCTTGCCAATGCGGGCGCGCTCGGTCAGGTCAATGCAGTATTTCTTGAGGGCTTCGCGTTGGCCTTCGGCATCGGCGCTGCCCACAGTCTGACCACCACGCACGGCATCGATGGCAGACTCCAGGCTCTTGCGTGAGAGCCCGTTTTCTTTGCACAAGCGCCCTGCTTCGGACTTGCTGTCTGCCAAGGCCAGCAAAAACAATTCGCTGGCAATGAATGCGTCGCCTCGCTTGATGGATTCCTTTTCGGCCGCTTGCAGCAGTTTGGCCAAGTCAGGCCCCACCTGCACCTGGTCTTGGCCCGTCACTTGGGGCAAACGTGTCACGGCCGCCTCAAAGGCTTGCAGCAAACCCTGGACCTGAACGCCTGCACGTTGCAAGAGGGCTTTGGGCCCTTCGTCTTGCTTGAGCATGGTCACCAGCACATGCGCCGGCTCGATGTAAGCATGGTCGCGGCCCAGCGCCAAAGACTGGGCATCGGCCAAGGCTTCCTGAAATTTGGTGGTCAATTTATCGATGCGCATGTATGTTTCTCCAATGATTCCAAGCTTGGGCCGTTCTTGGCATTTTCAAGCGTTATGGCCTGCATGGAATTTGCCTAAAATCAAATCATGAACATTCACCAGCTTTCCGTCAGTTATGAAGAACGCCAAGACCGCATCTTGTTGCGTTTGAACACACTCGACAAGCAAGAGTTCCGCTTTTGGCTGACACGCCGCATGTGCCTGCGTCTGATGCCTGCGATTGACCAGTCGGTGGTTCGTCTGGAGGCCAGTCAGCCGGGAGTGGCCGCGCCTGATCCTTCATCGCAAAAAATACTCACCGAAATCAAACGGGATGCGTTTTTGCAGAAAGCCGATTTCGCCACCCCGTTCGAGGCCAAAGCTGAACAACGACCTCTGGGCGAAGAGCCACTCTTGATCACCGACGCGCAGCTGAGCTTGCAAGCCGGCGGCGGCCTGTTGATCACTTTCCAGGAAAAATCGGTAGAGGGTGCCGTCAAGTCTTGCCAGCTGAACCTGCAAGCGAGCCTGGTGCACGGCTTGGTGCATTTGATCCAGCAAGCCTTGGTCAAGGCCGAATGGGGCTTCACCACGACCCCCAACGCGCCTGTATCTGCCGAGCCAGCAGCGCTGGTGACAGAAACGCCACCGCGCTACACGCACTGAGCGCGCCAAGCCCTCAAGCGTTGGTGGACTGAATGCCCCAGCGGGCCAAGGCGGCATCGTCGGACACCCGGGCATCCACCCAATGCGCCCCTTCAGGGGTTTGTTCTTTCTTCCAGAAAGGCGCCTGGGTCTTGAGGTAGTCCATCAAAAACTCACAAGCTTTGAAGCTCTCACCCCGATGGGCGGACGTCACCGCCACCAGCACGATCTGGTCCGCAGGCAGCAAGCGTCCCACCCGGTGCACCACACGCGCGCCATAAAAATCAAAGCGTGTGTGCGCTTCATCGATCATGGCTTCGATGGATTTTTCGGTCATGCCCGGGTAGTGCTCCAGTTCCATGGCCTGCACTTCGTCTTGTGCTTGCCCGGTCAAGGCCTGGGTATCGCGCACCGTGCCGACAAAGCTGCACACCGCCCCCACGCGCAAATCTTGGGCACGGAGCGCATCCATCTCGGCGCTGACATCAAAGTCAGCGGTTTGAATCAGCACACGTGTGGACATGGCTTCAGCCCCCAGTCACAGGCGGGAAAAAGCCCACCTCGCAATGCTCGCTCAAGCGTGTATCGCCCGAGGCCATGACCTGGTTGACCGCAACCCGTACAGCACGACCCGAGGACAAGGCTTGCGCATAGGCGTCTCCCTTGGCCATCAACTCGGCGCGCAAGGCCGCAACATCTGTACTGGTGGTCTCCAGTGTTTCGCCGGGCATGCCCAGAGTCTCGCGCAAAGAGGCGAAATAACGGATTTGAATCTTCATGACAACCATCCTGCAAAAGGCCAGAAGTTGACGACATCACCACGGGCGATCGTCTTACCCGATGGGTTGTCGATCACGCCATCCCCCCAAACCACCGAGGTCAGTACCCCCGAGCTCTGGTTGGCAAACAGATCCAGCCCCCCTTGGTCGTTGCGGCGAGCGCGCAAAAACTCCCGGCGCTTGTCGGCCTTGGGCAAGTCAAAGTGCGCGGGCAATTGCAGGCAAGGCGGTGTGAGGTTTTCAACGCCTTGCAATTTCAGGATCAAGGGCCTGACCAAGAGCAGGAAAGTCATGTAACTGGAAACCGGATTGCCCGGCAAGCCCACGAAATGGGCTGTGCCGGTTTGCGTTTCCCGGCGCACATGGCCATAGGCAAAGGGCTTACCGGGCTTCATGGCAATTTGCCACAAAGCCAAAGCACCCAATGCTTGCACAGCGGGTTTGACATGGTCTTCCTCGCCCACCGACACGCCACCACTGGTCAAAATCAGGTCATGGTGGTCGGCTGCCGTTTTGAGTGCAGCCAATGTGGCGTCGCGGCGGTCGGGCACGATGCCCAGATCACTGACTTCGCAGCCCAGTCGGTGCAGCAAAGCCCGCAGGAAAAAACGATTGGAGTTGTAGATGGCGCCTGCGGGCATGTCTTGCGGCGCCACATCACCGGGCATCACCAGTTCATCGCCTGTCGAGAACAAGGCCACGCGTGGACGCTGCACCACAAGCAATTGAGCCAATCCGAGGCTGGCAGCCAAACCCAGTTCAGCAGGCCCCAACTTCTGACCACGGCGCAAAGCGGTTTGCCCCTGCCGGATGTCTTCGCCACTGCACCGAATCCACTCACCGACTTGCGGCTGGTGTGTGAAACGCACACGGGGAATTTCACCGTCGGCCACCAACTCGGCTTGCTCTTGCATCACGATGGCATCGGCTCCCAATGGCACAGGTGCACCAGTGAAAATGCGTGCCACTTGACCTGGCTGCAAAGCTTGCCCCTGATGGCCTGCGGGAATGCGTTGGGTCACCGACAGCTCAGCGTCGGGCAGCAAGTCCGCACAGCGAACGGCGTACCCGTCCATGGACGAATTGTCGAATGCCGGCACCTGCAATGAGGACACCACATCCTCGGCCAGCACACGGCCATCCGCGTCGAAGGTGGCAAGTTGCTCAGCGCCCGTTAAGGGCGTGATCTGCTGAAGCAAAGTGGACAGTGCCTCATCCAGAGGCATTAAAGGCTTTCGTGGGGCGCTGGGCATGGGCGTTCTCAATCGCAGTGCGCTGCGATATAGGCCTTGATTTGCGCCACATCCGCTTTCATGACCATGACACGTTTGGGCAATAGCTCAATGCCTTCAAACTGAGCAGGACGGTCTGGCTCGCGGCCCAAGGCTTCCACCAAGGTGGCTGCGAATTTGATGGGCAATGCCGTCTCCAGCACGATCATCGGCACCGCCGGATTCAGATGCTCTTTGGCCACTTTGATGCCATCGGCGGTGTGGGTATCGACCATCACGCCGTACTGTGCGAACACCTGCTGGATGGTTTTGAGGCGATCGGCATGGGTGCTTTTGCCGCTCTCGAAGCCGTAAAAGCTGGCGGCTTTGGCAAAACGGGGATCGGTCGACAAGTCAAAAAAGCCTTCACGGCTGAGACCTTCACCGAAAATCGCCTGGGTTTTGGGCGCGTCGCGTTCGAGCAAATCAAAGACAAAGCGCTCGAAGTTGCTGGCTTTGGAGATGTCCATCGAAGGGCTCGATGTTTCATGCGTGTCGGCTGTGCCGCGCACACGGTAAACACTGGTGCGGAAAAACTCGTCCAGCACATCGTTTTCGTTGGTGGCGACGACCAGGCGGTCGATCGGCAGCCCCATCATGCGGGCCACATGGCCGGCACAGACATTGCCGAAATTGCCGCTGGGCACCGTGAAGCTGACCTTCTGGTCATTGCTGGTGGTGGCCTGGAAATAGCCCGCAAAGTAGTAAACGACCTGGGCCAGCAAGCGCGCCCAGTTGATCGAGTTGACTGTGCCGATTTTGTATTGGCGCTTGAACGCCAAGTCATTGGACACCGCCTTGACCAGGTCCTGGCAATCGTCGAACACGCCTTCGATGGCGATGTTGTGGATGTTTTCGTCGAGCAAGCTGAACATCTGGGCCTGCTGGAACGGGCTCATGCGGCCATGCGGGCTGGTCATGAAAACCCGGACACCCTTTTTGCCGCGCATGGCGTACTCGGCCGCACTGCCGGTGTCGCCCGAGGTGGCGCCAAAAATATTGAGCTCGTCACCGCGGCGGGCCAACTCGTACTCAAACAAATTGCCCAGCAATTGCATGGCCATGTCCTTGAAGGCCAGTGTCGGACCATTGGACAAAGCTTCGAGGTACACATCCGGCTTGCTGCTGCCAGCGCTTTGCAAAGGCTTAAGCGGCACGATCTGAGCACTGCCAAACACTTTTTCCGTGTAGGTTTTCTGGCACAAGGCCTTCAGGTCATCGGCTGGAATGTCGTCGATGTACAGCGACAAGATCTCAAACGCCAGCGCGGCATAGCCCTGGCTTTGCCAGACTTGGCGCAAACGCGTCAAAGCATCGACATCCACATGGGGGTATGACTCGGGCAGGTACAAACCGCCATCGGGCGCCAGACCTTCGAGCAGGATTTCGCAAAAGCGTTTGCGGTCAGCATGGCCGCGGGTGGACAAATAACGCATCAGTTCAACTCTTCTTTGCGAATGCGGACAATCGGGGCCATCACGGTGGGCAAGGCCTGCATTTGGGCCAGCACATCGTTCAGTGTTCCTTCGCGGGTGTCGTGCGTGAGGATGATCACGTCGGTCTGGTTTTCACCCGCCTGGCTCACCTGATCGGCTTCGCGCTGCAACACGGCATCGATGCTGATGCCCGCATCGGCCAGCAAACCGGTCAGCTTGGCCAGCACACCGGCTTGATCGGCCACGCGCAAACGCAAGTAATAGCTGGTGACGACTTCGGCCATGGGCAGGACCTTCAGATCGCTCATGGCGCCCGGCTGGAAGGCCAGATGCGGCACACGGTTGAGCGGATCGGCGGTGTGCAAACGGGTGATGTCCACCAAATCGGCGATCACGGCGCTGGCCGTTGGCTCGGAGCCTGCGCCCTTGCCGTAGTACAAGGTCGTGCCCACGGCGTCGCCTTGCACCATCACGGCGTTCATCGCGCCTTCGACGTTGGCGATCAAACGCTGTGTCGGCACCAGGCTGGGGTGCACGCGCAGCTCCACGCCTTGCGCCGTGCGCTTGGTGATGCCCAAGAGCTTGATGCGGTAGCCCAACTGCTCGGCGTATTTGATGTCGGCAGCACCCAGCTTGGTGATGCCTTCGACATAGGCCTTGTCGAACTGAACTGGAATGCCAAAAGCAATCGCGCTCATCAAAGTCACTTTGTGGGCCGCGTCCACGCCTTCGATGTCGAAAGTCGGATCGGCTTCAGCATAACCCAGACGCTGCGCTTCCTTGAGCACCACGCCAAAGTCCAGGCCCTTGTCGCGCATTTCGGACAAGATGAAGTTGGTGGTGCCGTTGATGATGCCGGCCACCCATTGGATGCTGTTGGCGGTCAAGCCTTCGCGCAGCGCCTTGATGATCGGGATGCCCCCGGCCACAGCGGCTTCAAACGCCACCATCACGCCCTTGGCTTGCGCAGCCGCAAAAATTTCGGTGCCATGCACGGCCAGCAAGGCCTTGTTGGCCGTGACCACATGCTTGCCTGCGGCAATCGCTTCCAGCACCAAGGCCTTGGCGATGCCGTAGCCGCCAATCAGCTCGATCACGATGTCGATGTCCGGGTTAGCGATCACCTCACGGGCATCGGCCACCACCTTCACGCCAGCACCCACCACCTCTTGGGCGCGGGCCACATTCAGGTCGGCCACCATGGCGATTTCAATGCCACGGCCAGCACGGCGCTGGATTTCTTCCTGGTTGCGCTGGAGCACATTGAAAGTGCCACTGCCCACGGTACCAATGCCCAACAGGCCCACTTTGATCGGTTTCATCGACTTCTCTTCTACAGTTGGACCCGGAGATTCCGGGTCATGATTCTAAAAATATCAGGCCACCAGGTGTTCGGTGCCAAAACGCTTGCGCGCACCTTCCAGGAAACGGGCCACCCGGCCAATCGCTTCGCGCAGATCGTCCACATGCGGCAAAAACACGATCCGGAAATGGTCAGGGTCAGGCCAGTTGAAACCCGTGCCTTGCACCAACATCACCTTGGTTTCCTCCAGCAAATGCAAGAAGAAATCTTGGTCGTCCTGGATCGGGTAAATCTTCGGGTCGAGTTTGGGAAACATGTAAAGCGCCGCTTGTGGCTTGACGCAGCTGACGCCGGGAATGGCGGTGATCAGTTCATAGGCCAGGTCGCGCTGCTTGCGCAGACGACCGCCCTCGCCCACCAGCTCGTTGATGCTCTGATGCCCACCCAGCGCCGTCTGAATGGCCCACTGGCCGGGCACATTGGCACACAAACGCATGTTCGAGAGCATGTTCAGGCCCTCGATGTAATCCTTGGCCACTTTCTTATCGCCCGAGATCACCATCCAGCCTGCACGGTAGCCGCAGGAGCGGTAGCTCTTGGACAAGGAATTGAACGTCAAGGTCAGCACGTCTTGCGACAAGCTGCCCAAAGGGGTGTGCTTGACGCCGTCATACAAAACTTTGTCGTAGACCTCATCGGCAAAAATCACCAAGCCGTGTTCGCGCGCAATGGCCACGATGCCCTGCAACAGCGCGTCTGAGTACAAGGCTCCCGTTGGGTTGTTCGGGTTGATCACCACGATGCCCTTGGTGCGCGGTGTGACTTTGGCTCGGATGTCGTTCAGGTCAGGCATCCAGCCGTTGGCTTCGTCACAGCGGTAGTGCACTGGCGTGCCGCCCGACAAACTGGCAGCAGCGGTCCACAGTGGGTAATCGGGGGACGGCAGCAACAATTCATCGCCATCGTCGAGCAAGCCATTGGTGGCCATGACGATCAATTCGCTGGCCCCGTTGCCCAGGTAAATGTCGTCCAGCGTCACGCCCAAAATGCCTTGCTTTTGGGTCTCGTGCATCACCGCCTTGCGGGCTGCAAAAATGCCTTTGCTGTCCGAGTAGCCCGCCGAATTGGGCAGGTTGCGGATCATGTCTTGTTGAATTTCTTCGGGCGCGTCAAAACCAAAAACCGCCAGGTTCCCGATGTTCAATTTGATGATCTTGTGCCCGTCTTCTTCCATCTGGCGAGCGCGGTCCATGATGGGGCCGCGGATGTCATAACAGACGTTGGCGAGCTTGGCGGATTTCTGAATAGGCTTCAAAGTGCCTCCAAAGTCAGTTGCATTGAGGGAAAACCTATAATTTGACCACAATTTCAGGCCTGTTTCGGCCTGCAGCCTACAAGCCATAAGACGCGCATTGGATCCACCCCATGAAACTTCAGCCCGACAAATCCAACGCCCCCACCATCAATGCCTATGGACCTGATTGGGTTGAAGTCAATGGACTCAAGCACACGCAGTCCGTGGTGGTCAGCAGTCTGGAGGGTTTGCCCTCCTGGACTTGGCAGGCCAACAACTTTGGTCAGCTCACCGTTGAATCTTTTGAGGCTCTGGCCCAAGACGGCATTGAGCTGGTTATTTTGGGCTGCGGCAAACGGCTGCAGTTTCCAGCAGCGTCCTTGATGGCTCCCTTGATTTCGAAAGGTATCGGCCTGGAATCCATGGACACCTCCGCCGCATGTCGCACTTACAACATATTGGCCAGCGAGGGTCGCAGAGTGCTGGCTGCGCTTTTGATCGAACCTTAAAGCATGCATATCCACCTTATGACCTGCTCATGGATACTGGGCATCTGACCCTGGCGCTTTCAGAGTAAAATAGCAGGTTGTCAAGGCTCATGGCCTTTAGCGAAGCTGACGCCAACCGATGGTGGCAAACGCTCAACCAGTCAAGCGAGATCAAAGTTTTATGGCGATCGTTCTGAACAAGCCCCTCCCCGAATTTGAATCGAACGCCACCGGCGGTCTGAAAGTTTCGAACGTTTCCCATCTCGGCCAAACTGTCGTGTTGTACTTCTACCCCAAGGACAACACCCCTGGCTGCACCACCGAAGCCATGCAGTTTCGTGACAAGTACAAGGACTTCGTCAAAGCAGGCGCAGCGGTCTTTGGCGTTTCACGCGACAACATGAAATCGCACGACGAATTCAAGACGAAGCTGGAACTGCCCTTCGAGCTGATCGCCGACACCGAAGAAAAAATGTGCCACATGTTTGGTGTGGTCAAAAACAAGATCATGTACGGCAAGAAGGTCAAAGGTATCGAGCGCAGCACCTTCCTGATCGGCGAAGATGGCACACTCAAGCAAGAGTGGCGTGGCCTGAAGGTTCCCGGTCATGTGGAAGAAGTCCTCAAGGCCGTCAAAGACCTGAAAAAGGCCAAATGATTTTTTAAAATCATTTCTCGAAAGTTGTCACAGGGCTCGTGCATAATGAATTCATGCCGGTGAACATCAGCCCCACACACCACGTAAAAGCCGCCTTGGCCTCCAGGCGGCTTTTTCTTTTTTAACGGCATCTGTTTCACTTTTTCAAGAGGCTTACGTCCATGCCACTGCCACCCGCTCCCACCCAACGCGCCAGCCGTCTGACCCACAAGGCTTTCGACACCCAGCCCGATGACAATGACGGCGCAGTAACAGAGGCAACGAGCAAGCCCGTGCCATCGCAAGAGTCCCGTAACGCCAAACGCACAGCGAAGTCCAGCAAAACCGCCGCCGTTCGCAACACTGCACCATTGGCCGCCGCACCTCAAGCTGCAGCCCCTGAGTCCCGTGACAACGCGCGCGAAAAAACCAAACCAACGCGCAGCAAACGCCATACAGGTCCAACGAAGCTGTTTGTTCTGGACACCAATGTACTGATGCACGACCCGATGAGTCTGTTCCGGTTTGAAGAACATGACGTCTTCTTGCCCATGATTGTTCTGGAGGAGTTGGACGGTCACAAAAAAGGCATGACCGAGGTGGCGCGCAATGCGCGCCAAGCCAGCCGATCGCTGGACGCCCTTGCGTCAGCCCAAGGCGCAGACTTGGGCAAAGGGTCACCCTTGAACACAACGGGTTACACCGATGCTTTGGGGCAGCTTTTTTTCCAAACGCAAGCGCTGGACCTGAGCTTGCCGCTGGCCTTGCCACAAGGCAAAGCCGACAACCAGATTCTGGGGGTGGTCAAAGCCTTGGGTGAACTGCACAAGCCTCGTGAAGTGGTGTTGGTTTCCAAGGACATCAACATGAGGGTCAAGGCCCGCGCCTTGGGCCTGCAAGCCGAGGACTACCAGAACGACAAGACACTGGAAGACGGCGACCTGCTCTACCCAGGCTCTTTGGCCCTGCCCACCGACTTTTGGACCAAGCACGGCAAAACCGTGGAAAGCTGGCAGCAAGGCACACACACCTATTACCGGATCACCGGCCCGGTGGTGCCCAGCCTGTATATGAACCAGTTTGTCTACTTTGAAGCACCGGGTGAGCCCAGTTTGTATGCCCGCGTGACTGAGATCCGAGGCAAGACGGCGGTGCTGCGCACGCTCAAAGATTTCACTTCGCAAAAGAACGCTGTCTGGGGCGTGACCACTCGCAATCGCGAGCAGAACTTCGCCATGAACCTGCTGACCGATCCGGATGTGGACTTTGTGACGCTTGCAGGCACCGCTGGCACCGGCAAAACCTTGATGGCTTTGGCCGCTGGCTTGACGCAGGTACTGGACGATCGCCGCTACACCGAAATCATCATGACCCGCGCTACCGTGAGCGTGGGTGAAGACATCGGCTTCCTGCCTGGCACCGAAGAAGAAAAAATGGGCCCCTGGATGGGCGCATTGGACGACAACCTGGAATTCCTGGCCAAAGGCGATGGCGGCAATGCGGGCGAATGGGGGCGCGCTGCCACCAACGAGCTCATCAAGAGCCGGATCAAGATCAAAAGCATGAACTTCATGCGGGGTCGCACCTTCATGAACAAGTACGTGATCATCGATGAGGCGCAAAACCTGACGCCCAAACAGATGAAGACCTTGATCACGCGTGCTGGCCCGGGCACCAAGATCATCTGCATGGGCAACCTGGCCCAGATCGATACGCCTTATCTGACCGAAGGCTCCTCAGGCCTGACCTACGCTGTGGACCGCTTCAAGGGCTGGGCCCACGGTGGTCACATCACGCTGGCCCGCGGTGAGCGCTCTCGCTTGGCCGACTTTGCCAGCGAAACTCTCTGAGTTGCTCAGCAACGACGATCAGTAATCGTCGCTGCCCAGGCCACCTGAGGCCAGGCTTTCAAAGCGCGTCAGGTTCTTCAAGAATGCCAAACGAACGGTCCCAGTGGGACCGTTTCGTTGTTTGCCGATGATGATCTCTGCCACACCCGGATCTTTGGAATCTTTGTTGTAATAATCGTCGCGGTAGATGAACATGATGATGTCGGCATCCTGCTCGATCGCACCCGACTCTCGCAAGTCACTCATCATGGGCCGCTTGTCGGTGCGCTGTTCCACGCTTCGGTTGAGCTGGGACAAGGCAATGACCGGGCACTGCAACTCTTTGGCCAGCATCTTCAAGCCCCGAGAAATCTCACCCAGCTCGGTAGCGCGGTTGTCGCCGCCAGAGCCGCCAGAACCACTCATCAGCTGCAAGTAGTCGACCACGATCAAGCCCAATTTGCCACATTGGCGCGCCAGCCGGCGGGCGTTGGCACGCAATTCGGACGGTGTCAGACCAGGGGTTTCATCGATGTGCAAGGACACCGTGCGCAGCTTCTCAATGGCTTCCGTCAACCGAGGCCATTCTTCGTCGGTCAGCTTGCCGGTTCGCAAATGCCCTTGGTCCACGCGCCCAATGGAGCCAACCACACGAACGGCCAGCTGCGATGCGCCCATCTCCATCGAGAACACGGCCACAGGCAGGCCTTCGTTGAGCGCCACGTGCTCCGCAATGTTGATCGCAAATGCGGTTTTACCCATCGAAGGACGCGCCGCCAAAACCACCATATCGCCTGGCTGGAGGCCTGAGGTCATGCGGTCCAGATCGTAAAAACCGGTCGGCACGCCGGTGATGTCGTTCGGGTTGTCGGCCATCTCCTGAACGCGGTCGAGCAACTCCACGACCAAGGTGTCCATGGACTGGAAGCCCTGTTTCATGCGGGAGCCCTCTTCCCCGATGTTGAAGATTTTTTGCTCAGCTTCGTCCAGAATGCGGTCAATCGCCTTGCCCTGCGGGTTGAAGGCATTGGTGGAAATCTCGTCACTGGCCGTCACCAGCTTGCGCAAGATGGAGCGTTCGCGAACGATCTCGGCGTAACGCCGAATGTTGCTGGCACTGGGGACGTATTGCGCCAAAGAGTTCAGGTAGGTCAAGCCCCCCATTTCTTCGGATTTGCCCTGGTTTTGCAGATGCTCACTGACCGTGATCACATCGGCGGGCTTGGAGGCATTGATCAAGGCACCGATGGCGCTGTAAATCAGTTTGTGTTCGTGACGGTAAAAGTCGTTATCGACCAGCAGATCACCCACGCGATCCCATGCGCCGTTGTCCAGCAAGAGTCCACCCAGCACACTGGATTCGGCCTCAATCGAGTGCGGCGGCACGCGCAATTTGGCCACTTGGCTGTCGGCTGACAGATCGGCAGGGAACTCGTTGAGGTGGTTTGAAAATACAGCAGACATCAGGACACAACTTAAAAGATCATGGTACTCGGCCCCAGCCAGCCCGTCACGGGATAAGTCTGTGGATAAGCATGGGGAATCCGGTGATCAATGCGGGACAACCTGCACATGAATACCAAAGCGCGCAATGCAATAAAAAAAGCCGCCAAGCTTTCGCTGGCGGCTCTTGCCGGGATGAACCGGACGATCAGGCTGTTTCGCCGTAAACCGTCACGGTGACATCCACCACCACGTCGGTGTGCAAAGCCACGGACACGGTGGAATCGCTCACGACCTTGATGGGGCCATGGGGCATGCGGATCTGAGACTTGACCAAGGCATAACCTTGCTTGTTCAATTCTTCAGCGATGTCGTGGTTGGTCACAGAACCAAACAAACGGCCATCCACACCGGCTTTTTGAGTCAACTTGACCACCAGACCAGCGAGCTTTTCGCCTTGGGCTTGGGCTTCGGCCAACTTGGCAGCAGCAGCTTTTTCCAACTCGGCGCGACGAGCTTCGAACTCGGCCTTGTTGGCTTCGGTGGCGCGGCGAGCGCGGCCTTGAGGGATCAGGAAGTTACGTGCGTAACCGTCCTTGACCTTGACGATCTCACCCAGATTACCCAGGTTCACAACCTTTTCGAGCAGAATGATTTGCATGGCTGGACTCCTTAGACTTTGTGCTGGTCGGTGTAGGGCAACATGGCCAAGAAGCGTGCACGCTTGATGGCTGTGTTGAGCTGACGCTGGAAAATGGCACGTGTGCCAGTCAGGCGTGCAGGAATGATCTTGCCGTTTTCGGCGATGAAGTCACGCAATGTGTCCACATCTTTGTAGTCGATTTCTTCGACGCCAGTCACGGTGAAGCGGCAAAAACGCTTGCGTTTGAACAGCAGCGACTGGGTGTTGCGCTTTGGGCGCTTGTCTTTGTTGAATTTTTTGAACGTGGCCATGGGGCCTCCTGAAATTAATCTTGCTGAAACTCTTGAATGTGCAACACGACACTTTTGCCTTGTCGAGGGGTAGCCAAAAAGCCTTTGAACGTCCAAACACTGCCCACTGCTTGCTTGACCAGTCTTTCGGCAATGGACCCAATGGCCAAAGCGCGAATTTTCAACTGGACTTTTCGGTTTTGCCCAGCCTCTTGAACTTCAGAGGCGTGCTCGAGGATTACATCCAAAGCAGGTAAACCAGCGGGTGTGTATCGCAAAGCGGCTTGCTCGGCAATACAGGCAGTCAGTTGGGTACGGTTCACTCCTCAACAGGCACGTGTCAAGCGGCGAATTCGGCTTGTTGTGACTTGCGGGCTTCTTCGCGCTCAACAGTCTTCATCATGGACGAAGGAGCGGTGTCGGCCTTTTTCTTTTGCACAGTCAGGTGACGCAAAACAGCATCGTTGAACTTGAAGGCATGCTCCAGTTCAGCCATCACAGCTTGGTCGGCTTCGATGTTCACGCACAGATAGTGGGCTTTGCCCAGCTTGTTGATCTGGTATGCCAACTGACGGCGGCCCCAGTCTTCAACGCGGTGGATATTGCCACCGCCGGCAGTGATCATGCCTTTGTAACGCTCCAGCATGGCTGGAACTTGTTCGGACTGATCGGGATGGATCAGCAAAATGATTTCGTAATGACGCATTGAGACTCCTTGCGGTTAACCCAAAAGGTTGGAAAAGCTGCCCCCAGCGTCTGTCGGGGTGCAGCAAGGCGAAGCCTCAAATTATAGCGTGAATTCACAGTCCCGGATAGCGCTCAAGGGGATGATCTGCCTCATGCGTCTGCGATGCTGTAGAGTCCACCGAAGGAGGCAAGAGCCAGGTGGCAAAGATCATGGCCAAAAATCCAACGGGAACGCCAAACACCCCTGCAGACAAGGGCTGAATCCCGAACCACAAGCCCCCCAAAGGTTCCAGCATGAGCGCATGACGCAGGCCCGGCGCGTTCGATATGAGGTAATAAACCGTCACCGACAGCCCAGATAGCATGCCTACCACGACGGCTTTGCGGTGCACCCGTTGCCAGGCCATGCCGAGCACCATACCCGGAAAAAAAGCCGCCGCAGCCAAAGAAAACGAGGCCGAGACCAAGGCGAGAATCTGGGCGGGCTTAAAAGCTGCTACCACCGCCGCGAGCATGGCCACCGCCAGCAAGGCGAATTTGGACAAGATCACACGGCCCTCCGCCGATTTGGGTTTGCGCGCCCTGCCCGGCCCAATGTCGTGCACCAAAGCATTGCTGATGGTCAGCAGCAAACCATCTGCGGTTGACAAAGCAGCAGCCAACCCACCGGCGGCCACCAAGCCCGAGACAACAAAGGGCATCCCACCGAGCTCGGGGGTCGCCAGCATGATCATGTCAGCACCGAGTTTGAGTTCTCCCAATTGCAAAACCCGATCTCCATTGACATCCGAGATTTCCAGCAAACCGGAGTCCACCCGGGCCCATTGCGCCATCCAGCTGGGCAAATCCTCAAAACTGCTGCCTACCAGATTGTTCAGAACCTCGAACTTCACCAGTACCGCCAACGCCGGCACACTGAGGTACAACAAGCCTATGAAAAACAAAGACCACGCGACAGATGAACGGGTTTCAGCCACCGATGGGAGTGTATAAAAGCGGGTCAACAAATGTGGCAAACCCGCGGTCCCGACCATCAAGCAAAAAATCAGCGCCATGAAATTCAGTCTCGAATCATTGAATTGCCTGATCTGCTCGGGGTTGCCATCCGGGTCTCCCTGAAAAGCCTGAGCGTGCGGGGGCATCCCCCCCAGCGGCAATGAGCGCTCTTGGTTGTCCAGCATGGCCTTGGACCACAACTCTCTGGCCGCAGCGGGATCTTTGGGGACCGCCAACAATTCACGGCGCGCTTTGGCAATCGACGCAAAGTCAGCCCCTTGCGATTTCAATTCACGAATTTCGTCTTCCAGTGACTGGCGAAGGTCCACCATGGCACGGTCTACATCGACCAGTCGCGATTCAAACACACCGGCGCGGCGCGCATATTCTTGGCGAACTTCGATTTCGGCCGGATCATCGATCAGCCTCTTCTCGATGGCTTCGATGCGTGAAAGCTGGGCCCCATAGGCCAGTGCTGCCATGGGCGATCCTAATTGTTGGTAGGCCAGCCAAGATACAGGAATCAAAAAAGCAAGCAGCAAAACGATGTATTGCGCAACCTGCGTCCAAGTAATTGCACGCATGCCACCTAAAAAAGAGCAGAGCAACACCCCCCCCAAACCGAGCAATATGCCAATCTCAAATTGCACCCCCGTCAAGCGTGAAGCGATCAGGCCAATGCCATAAATCTGTGCCACCACATAGGTAAAGGAACACAAAACCGACGCCAGCGCTGCGATCACACGAGGCCAGCGACCGCCAAATCGGCGATCAAAGTAATCGGGCAAGGTGTACAGATTCATGGACCGCAAATGAGGTGCAATCAGACAAGCGACCAGACAAAAGCCCCCAGTCCAGCCCATCACATACGCCAGCCCCCCTGGCTGCTGACCACTCCCGGAAAAGCCTTGTAAATAAAGCGCCCCCGACAAGCTGATGAAAGAAGCCGCGCTGACCCAGTCGGCCGCAGTGGCCATGCCGTTGTACATGGCTGGGATGCGCCGCCCAGCAACGTAATATTCGTCCTGATCAGAGGTGCGCCCGGATATGCCGATCAAGGCATAGATCATCACCGTGCTGAACAGGAAAATGGGGCCAATCAAATTGCGTGACAAGCCCCACTGCTCGGCCCAGGCCATCGTCGCTATCAAACCGATCAAGATCACAAGGTAACAAAGCACATTGCGATGAATTCGCCATCGGTAAGCTGAGGTGATACCCGCTTGCGTCAACTCGTTCATCGCATGCACCACAAAGGGTTCAGGAACCCAAAGCCGTCCAAGTCTCTATAACCGTGTCTGGGTTCAGCGAAATCGAGCTGATACCGCGGTCCATCAACCAATGTGCAAAATCAAGGTGATCGCTGGGGCCCTGGCCGCAAATCCCGATGTATTTTCCCTGCGCCAGGCAGGCCTTGATGGCCTGCTCGATCAAGGCCGTCACGGCGGGGTCGCGTTCATCAAAGTCAACCGCCAGCAGCTCCATGCCTGAGTCACGGTCCAGGCCCAGCGTGAGCTGGGTCAAATCGTTGGAGCCGATCGAGAAACCATCAAAGAACTCAAGGAAGCGCTCGGCCAAGATGGCGTTGCTGGGTACCTCGCACATCATGATGACTTTCAAGCCGTTCTCTCCACGACTCAGGCCCTGACTGGCCAACAACTTGGTGACTTTTTCAGCCTGCCCCAATGTACGCACAAAAGGCACCATGACCTGAACGTTGGTCAAACCCATATCGCCGCGCACGCGCTTGAGGGCTTCACACTCCATGGCAAAGGCTTCACCGAAGTCTGCGCTGATGTAACGCGCAGCGCCTCGGAAACCCAACATCGGGTTTTCTTCCTCGGGCTCATAACGGCTGCCGCCGATCAGCTTACGGTATTCGTTGCTCTTGAAATCCGACAAACGCACGATCACCGGTTTGGGCCAGAACGCAGCAGCAATGCTGGCAACACCCTCGGCCACTTTATCGACGTAGAAAGCACGTGGCGAGGCGTGACCCCGGGCTACAGACTCCACGGCTTTCTTCAAATCCGCATCGATTGCGGGGTAGTCCAGGATCGCCTTGGGGTGCACCCCGATGTTGTTGTTGATGATGAACTCCAAGCGGGCCAGACCCACGCCTGCATTGGGCAGCTGGGCAAAATCAAAGGCCAGTTGAGGGTTGCCCACGTTCATCATGATCTTGGTTTTGATCTCGGGCAGCACGCCGCGCTGGATCTCGCTGATTTCGGTCTCCAGCAGGCCATCGTAGATGTGACCGGTATCGCCCTCAGCACAACTGACAGTGACCAAGGTGCCTTCGGTCAATTGCTCAGTGGCGTTGCCGCAGCCCACCACAGCGGGAATGCCCAACTCACGGGCGATGATGGCTGCGTGGCAGGTGCGCCCGCCTCGGTTGGTGACGATGGCGCTGGCGCGTTTCATCACGGGTTCCCAGTTCGGGTCGGTCATGTCAGTCACCAACACATCACCGGGTTGAACCTTGTCCATCTCGCTGATGTTATGCACCAAGCGCACGGGGCCCGTACCGATCTTCTGGCCAATGGCACGACCTTCAGCCAGCACAGTGCTCTTGCCTTTGAGCTTGTAACGCAGTTCTGGCGTGCCCTTGGCTTGGCTCTTCACGGTTTCGGGACGTGCCTGCAAAATGTACAACTGGCCATCTGACCCGTCCTTGCCCCACTCGATGTCCATAGGACGGCCATAGTGCTGCTCAATGACAAGCGCATATTTGGCCAATTGCTCGATTTCGGCATCGGTCAGGCTGTAGCGGTTGCGCAGTTCAGCAGGCACATCAACTGTTTTGACCAACTTGCCTGAAGCGGCTTTTTCTTCGGGGCTAGCAAACACCATCTCGATCAGTTTGGAGCCCAAATTGCGGCGAATGACGGCACGGTGACCAGCAGCCAACATGGGCTTGTGCACATAAAACTCGTCAGGGTTCACGGCACCTTGCACCACGGTTTCACCCAAACCATAGCTGGAGGTGATGAAGACGACCTCTTCGAAACCGGATTCGGTGTCGATGGTGAACATCACACCGGCTGCCCCCAGATCGGAGCGCACCATGCGCTGCACGCCCGCCGACAAGGCCACATCGGCGTGGGCAAAGCCTTTGTGCACGCGGTAGCTGATGGCGCGGTCGTTGTACAAGGAGGCAAACACCTCTTTCATCTTGTGCAGCACATCTTCGATGCCCACCACATTGAGGAACGTTTCTTGTTGACCGGCAAAAGAAGCATCCGGCAAGTCTTCTGCTGTGGCGGAAGATCGGACGGCGAAAGAGGCCTGCGCATTGCCACCTTGCAGACGGATGAATTCTTCGCGGATGGCATTTTCCAAGTCGGCTGGAAAGGGCTGCGCCTCCACCATGGCACGGATCTCGGCACCGACCACAGCCAAAGCGCGGACATCTTCGGTATCCAGCGCATCCAGGCGCGCATTGATGCGGTCGGTCAGGCCATCGAACTTCAGAAATTCGCGGAAAGCATGGGCGGTGGTTGCAAAACCGGTGGGCACGCGGACACCTGAAGGCAGCTGGGAAATCATCTCCCCCAAGCTGGCATTTTTGCCACCAACCGACTCCACATCGGTCATTCGTAACTTTTCAAACGGGACGACCAAAGCGGCCGCATCAAACAAAACAGACATGAGAAGCTCCAAAGTTAAAAACCGGGCTCCATGTGTCAGGCGGGGCTTTATTGTTCTCTTTATGGAACCGCAAACCTGAGGGCCATGGATAATCGAATCATTTTAGGGGCTTGGCCGCCCCTGACCTTTGAAATATTTTCTGATCAACATGTCCAAACGCACTGTTTTCTTTGTCTCAGATGGCACAGGCATCACTGCCGAAACTTTTGGCAACGCCATCTTGGCGCAGTTCGAGATGAAAACCCGCCATGTGCGCCTGCCTTTCACCGACACCATCGACAAAGCCCACCAGGCGGTGCGCCAGATCAACCACACAGCAGAGACCGAAGGCAACAAACCGATTGTGTTCACCACCTTGGTGAACATGGATGTGCTGAAAGTGCTCCAGGAACATTGCCAGGGCATGTTGTTGGACATGTTCGGCACCTTTGTGAACCCGCTGGAAAATGAGCTGGGCATCAAATCACACCACCGTGTGGGTCGGTTTTCGGACGTGAGCAAAAGCAAGGAATACCACGACCGGATCGAAGCGATCAACTTCTCGCTGGCCCATGACGATGGGCAATCGAACCGGGATCTGGAGTCGGCTGAGGTCATCTTGGTCGGTGTCAGCCGCAGCGGAAAGACACCCACTAGCTTGTATTTGGCCATGCAGCATGGCCTCAAGGCGGCCAATTACCCCTTGATTCCGGAGGACTTTGACCGTCGGCAACTGCCGCCTGCCCTGGTGCCGCACCGCAAAAAGATTTTTGGTCTGAGCATTCAACCAGAACGCCTAGCCGAAATTCGCTCAGAACGCCGCCCCAACTCCCGCTATGCAAGCCTTGAAAATTGCCGCATGGAAGTCTCCGAAGCCGAGGCCATGATGCGCCGATCAGGCATTCGGTGGCTGTCCACAACGACCAAGTCCATCGAAGAAATCGCCACCACCATCTTGCAGGAAATCCGCCCCGAACGGCTCATTTATTGAGCCGCCCGTCACAGGCGGGAACGACTGGTTGGGGCAATCACTGGGCCAATGTGGCGGCAATGCGCTCCGCCCACTGGCGTGCCTGAACAGGATCACGCCCCTCCACCATCACGCGCACCAAGGGCTCTGTACCACTGGCCCGGATCAACGCCCGCCCCGCTTCACCCAACTCGGTTTCTGCTGCCTTGGTGGCATCCCACAAAGGCTGATGGCCTTGCCAGTCAAAGCCCGGCTTCAGGCGCACATTGATCAAGGTTTGCGGAAACAGCTCAATACCGTACAACAATTGCGCCATGGTCTGGCCGCTGCCCACACAGGCCTGCAAGACCTGCAACGCACTGACCAAGCCATCGCCCGTGGTGTGCTTGTCTAAGGCCAGCAAATGGCCCGAGCCTTCACCGCCGAGCAACCAGCCTTTGTCGTGCAAAACCTCTAGCACATAGCGATCACCCACCTTGGCCCGCACGAACTGAACGCCCTTCTTCTTGAGTGCCACTTCGATCGCCATATTGGTCATCAAGGTGCCCACGGCTCCCGGCACGGCTTCATCGCGCGCCAAGCGATCAGCCACCATCAAATACAACAACTCATCGCCATTGAACAAGCGGCCCGAGGCATCCACCAATTGCAATCGATCGGCATCACCGTCCAAGGCCACACCGTAATCGGCCTGATGGTCCTTGACCAGTTGAACCAAGGCTTCGGGGTGGGTGGCCCCCACGCCTTTGTTGATGTTCAGACCGTCAGGAGAACATCCCATTGAAATGACTTCAGCGCCCAGTTCGTGAAACACCTTGGGGGCTATTTGGTAGGCGGCACCGTGTGCGGCATCGACCACGATCTTCAAACCTTTGAGGGTCAGATCGTTGGAGAATGTACTTTTGCAAAACTCAATGTAGCGGCCAGCCGCGTCGTCCAAACGACGTGTTTTACCCAATGCGGCCGAATCCACCCACACCGGGTCTTCCAGCAAAGCGGCTTCAACGGCCTCTTCCCAAGCGTCGGACAACTTGGTTCCCTGGGCACTGAAAAACTTGATGCCGTTGTCAGCAAATGGGTTGTGACTGGCGCTGATGACCACGCCCAAGGATGCCCTTTGGGCGCGGGTCAAATAGGCGACGGCAGGCGTAGGAACAGGGCCCAGCAAAACCACATCCACACCCGCAGAATTGAAGCCGGACTCCAGCGCACTTTCGAGCATGTAGCCCGAAATGCGGGTGTCTTTGCCGATCAGGACCGTTGGGTGGGCCTCCTGGGACTTCAGTACGCGTCCCACCGCGTGCGCCAAACGCAAAATGAAATCTGGAGTGATAGGCTTTTGACCCACCGTGCCGCGAATGCCGTCTGTGCCGAAATATTGCCGAGTCATGCCAACAGTCCTGAAATTTGTAATCGATCGTTGATTTTATGCCGTGCAAGCACACACTTTAAGAGTCACTGTTCGGCACTGCACGCGATCAAGCATTGTCTTGTATGGCCTGCCAGACTTTGAGTGCATCCACTGTGGCCTTGACATCGTGCACGCGCACCACGGCAGCGCCCCGCTCCACCGCCAACAAGGCGGCAGCGACGCTGGCCGTTTCCCGTTGCGAAGGCGCTGGGGCCTGACCATCTTGCGAGAGCACTGCGCCCAAAGAGGACTTGCGTGACCACCCCGCCAAAACAGGCCGCCCCAAATGCAACAGGTCGGATTGGCGCGCGAGCAAGCGGAAGTTTTGCGCCACCGTTTTGCCAAACCCAATGCCCGGGTCGAGAACCAGGCGCTGCGCAGCCACCCCTTGTGCTTGCAGACTTTGCAGCCGCTGCGCCAAGAATGCCGTGACAGCGTCCAAGACATCACCCTCCATGGTGTGCAATTGCATGCTTTGGGGATCTCGGTGCATGTGCATCAGACACACCCCACACTTGGGGTGCGCCGCCACAACCGCCTCTGCGCGAGGCTGGCGCAAAGCCCAGATGTCATTGACGATGTCCACACCCAAGTCCAGCACCGCTTGCATCACCTCAGGCTTATAAGTGTCCACAGAAATGGGGACTTGCCAACGAACCAGTTCTTGCAAAACCGGGATCAAGCGGGACAGCTCCTCTTCGGCAGGCACCACCGCGGCACCTGGCCTTGTGGACTCACCGCCTACATCCAAAATGGCCGCCCCATCCTTGAGCAGTCGCTCAGCATGTTGAACTGCTGCCCGCGTGTCTTGGTAACGACCACCGTCCGAAAAGGAGTCCGGTGTTGCGTTCACAATGCCCATCACCCGTGGGTAGGACAAATCGAGATCAAAACGTGTGGTTTGCCAACGCATGCCCATGAAAAACTCCTTGATTTCTTGCCCACCATGCAAAACGGGGCACAAGGCCCCGTTTGCATGCTGCTTGTTGTAAATCAAACAGCTGTAGTGGCAGGTTCTGCCTTAACCACTGGGGTGCCACCCGCAGAACCACCACCCGAAGGCGGGTTGCGAGGCGTCCAGTCCTTGGGGGGAAGGGGATCGCGCCCGGCCATGATGTCATCAAGCTGGTCCTTGTCGATGGTTTCCCATTCCAGCAATGCCTTGGCCATGGCGTGCATCTGCACGCTGTGCTCTTCAATCAAGCGGCGAGCCAGTTTGTACTGCTCATCGATGATGCTGCGCACTTCGGCATCCACCTTTTGCATGGTGGATTCACTCATGTTGGTGGTCTTGGTCACCGAACGGCCCAGGAACACTTCGCCTTCGTTTTCGGCATAGACCATGGGGCCCAGCGCATCGGTCATGCCATAGCGCATCACCATGTCACGGGCAATCGATGTGGCACGCTCAAAGTCGTTGCTGGCACCAGTCGTCATTTGGTTCATAAAGACTTCTTCGGCAATACGACCACCGAACAACATGCTGATTTGGTTCAGCATGAATTCTTTGTCATAGCTGTAGCGGTCTTCCTCGGGCAGGCTCATCGTCACGCCCAAAGCACGACCACGGGGGATGATGGTGACCTTGTGCACGGGATCGCATTTAGGCAGCAGTTTGCCGATCAAGGCGTGCCCTGCTTCGTGGTAGGCCGTGTTGCGGCGCTCATGTTCTGGCATGACCATGCTCTTGCGCTCTGGGCCCATCAGGATCTTGTCTTTGGCCTTTTCGAAGTCCACCATCTCGACCACTCGCGCGTTTCGGCGGGCGGCCATCAAGGCCGCTTCATTGCAAAGATTGGCCAGATCAGCGCCACTCATGCCGGGCGTGCCGCGGGCAATCACCCCGGCATTGACGTCCTGGCCAATCGGCACCTTGCGCATGTGCACGTTGAGAATCTGCTCACGGCCGCGGATATCGGGCAGAGTCACATACACCTGACGGTCAAAACGACCTGGACGGAGCAAAGCGGCATCCAGGATGTCGGGGCGATTGGTGGCAGCGACCACGATGACGCCCAGGTTGGTCTCGAAACCATCCATCTCGACCAGCATCTGGTTGAGTGTTTGCTCACGCTCATCGTTGCCACCGCCCAAGCCTGCACCGCGCTGGCGACCGACCGCATCGATTTCATCGATGAAGATGATGCAAGGTGCATTTTTCTTGGCGTTTTCGAACATGTCGCGGACACGGGCAGCACCAACGCCCACAAACATCTCGACAAAGTCCGAACCGGAAATGCTAAAAAATGGCACTTTGGCTTCGCCTGCAATGCCTTTGGCCAGAAGCGTTTTACCGGTACCCGGAGGTCCTACGAGCAACAAGCCACGGGGAATGCGGCCACCGAGCTTTTGAAACTTTTGGGGATCTTTCAGGAAGTCCACGACTTCCTTGACTTCTTCCTTGGCTTCGTCACATCCGGCGACATCGGCAAAAGTCACTTGATTGTTGTTCTCGTCGAGCATGCGTGCTTTGGACTTGCCAAAGCTGAAGGCACCACCTTTGCCGCCGCCTTGCATCTGTCGCATGAAATACACCCAGACACCGATCAGCAGCAACATGGGGCCCCAGCTCACGAGCAAGCTCATGAGCAAGGAGCCTTCTTCACGGGGCTTGACGTCGAATTTGACACCGCTGTTGATCAGATCACCTACCAGGCCACGGTCGAGGTAAGTGGCGGTGGTCTTGATGCGGCGGTCGTCGTTGGTGGTGGCCAGAATTTCCGTGCCACCAGGACTCTCCTGGATCGTCGCAGTTTTGATGCGGTTACCGCGCACTTCCTCGAGGAAATCCGAATACCCGATGGCATTCGCGCCAGCCGTGCCGTGAGTGTCAAACTGTTTGAACACAGTGAACAGCACCATGGCTATCACCACCCAAACGGCAATCTTTGAAAACCAGGGGTTATTCAAGCGAGGCTCCAATTGAAAAAATTACTGTTGTCATTTTAGGCCTGTGCACTGACGCTTCCTAGTGGCTCTTGGTGTTTTGGCCCTGTAAAACGCGGGAATTAATCCGCTCGCGGTGAAATCAGCCCGATACCAACCAAAAAAGTCTCCGATGATTTGTCGCGCGAGGACTTGGGCTTGATGGGTTTGACCACTTTGAACGTGGCTTTGAACAGCTTGACCAGCTGGCTGTAACCACTGCCATGAAAAAGTTTGACCACCAAGGCCCCCTGAGGCTTGAGGTGCTTTTGAGAAAATTCCAGAGCCAGTTCGGTCAAATGGGCTATGCGGGCCGCATCGGTGGAATCGATACCCGACAAATTAGGGGCCATGTCGGATACAACCACATCCGCCTGACGCCCAGCCACAGCCGCCTCCAACTCTGCAAGGACAGCGTCTTCACGAAAGTCCCCTTGAATGAACTGGACACCTTCGATCGGGTCCATCGGCAAAAGATCCAAGGCCACAATGGTGCCGTTGAGCTCACCGACAGCGGCCCCCTGAGGCGACAGACGGCGGCGCAGGTACTGACTCCAAGCACCCGGTGCCGAGCCCAGATCCACCACCAGCTGCCCCGGACGGATCAAACCCAGGGTCTCATCAATCTCCTTGAGTTTGTAAGCCGCACGAGCCCGGTAGCCCTCTTTGTGAGCCAACTTCACATACGGATCGTTGACATGGTCATTCAGCCAGGCCTTGTTGACTTTTTTACTTTGTGTTTTTACTTTCATTCCTGTCCGTCCTTGCTGGGATAATAGCGACATGCCTCAAATACAACTCACTCCTGCAGAGCGTAAGGTTTTCCGCGCCGATGCACACCACCTTGATCCTGTCGTCATGATCGGCGGCGATGGCCTGTCGGCCGCCGTGATCAAGGAAACCGAAGCCGCGCTCAATGCCCATGGCCTGATCAAAATCCGGGTTCTGGGCGACGATCGAGCAGCACGCGAAGCCATGTTCGTCCAACTGGCGGACCAGCTGAACGCCGCGCCCATTCAGCACATCGGAAAATTGCTGGTCCTGTGGAGGCCTCAGCCTGAAAAAATCAAGGAAATTGACGAAGACCGCAAAGCGGGTCCGCGTGACTTCAAAATCCTGAAATACAGCAAGCGTGGTGGCCAACGGCCTGAAGTCAAAACCCTGCGGGTTTTGGGCAACCAGCGCCTGGCCGCGGGCGGCCAGATCAAACGCGCCAAACCCAAGCAAAAATCTGTCAAAAAAGGCCGCTTGGACTGATCGACCAACAGCCGGGCATCAATGCCTGGCTGAAACCCTCAAGCCTGGATGTTCCTGTGAACGCCCAGGCTTTTTTCATGGTGATCAGATGTAGGAAACGCCCACGATTTCATAGCGACGCACGCCACCCGGTGCCTGGACTTCAGCCACGTCACCCTCTTCCTTGCCAATCAAAGCACGGGCAATCGGGCTGCTGATGTTGATCAGGCCCAGCTTCAAGTCGGCTTCGTCTTCGCCCACGATCTGATAAGTCACCGTATCACCGGTGCTTTCGTCTTCCAACTCGACAGTGGTGCCAAAGACAACACGGCCCCCAGCATCGACTGTTGCAGGGTCGATGATCTGGGCTGCAGACAACTTGCCTTCGATTTCCTGGATGCGGCCTTCGATGAAACCTTGACGGTCTTTGGCGGCTTCGTACTCGGCGTTCTCACTCAAATCGCCTTGGGCACGCGCCTCGGCAATGGCTTGGATGACACTGGGACGATCCACCGTTTTGAGACGATGCAATTCGTCTTTGAGCTTTTCTGAGCCGCGTTTTGTGATCGGGATGGTTGACATGTTCTGTTCTCCAAAAACAAACCGCCGAGTGTTGCGACTCGGCGGTAATGATTCCATTATGCCTTGCACCAAAGGCGCAAGGCACGGGCTTCAAGCTGGCTTTTCAGGCCGTTAATTGAGCGTGCATTTCCTGTACAGAAATCACGTCCAGCTGATCCATGTACTTCATGCCTTCCACAGCCGCTTCCGCGCCTGCGATGGTTGTGAAGGTGGTGACACGGTTGAGCAAGGCCGAGGTACGGATGTGACGCGAATCGGCGATCGCATTGCGGCGCTCTTCGACGGTGTTGATGACCAACACCACCTCGTTGTTTTTGATCATGTCCACAATGTGGGGGCGACCTTCGGTGACCTTGTTCACGATGGCGCAAGCCACGCCCGCAGCATTGATGGCGTTGGCCGTGCCTTTGGTTGCAATCAGCGCAAAGCCTTGCGCTGCCAATTGGCGAGCTACTTCAATGACGCGTGGCTTGTCGTTGTTCTTGACCGAAATGAACACCTTGCCTGAGGGCGTGCCGTCGGCTTTGGTGGGGCGCGGCAGTTTGGTGCCTGCACCCAATTGGCTCTTCACAAAAGCTTCGCCAAAGGTCTTGCCCACGCCCATGACTTCGCCCGTGGACTTCATCTCAGGGCCGAGGATGGTGTCAACGCCTGGGAACTTCACGAACGGGAACACCGCTTCTTTAACACTGAAATATGGAGGCGTAACTTCTTTCGTGATGCCTTGTGACGCCAACGATTGGCCCGCCATGCAACGAGCAGCGACCTTGGCCAACTGGATGCCCGTGGCTTTAGACACGTAAGGCACAGTGCGTGAAGCGCGGGGGTTCACTTCCAGCACATAGATGACGTCTTTGCCATCGATGTTTTGGATCGCGAACTGCACGTTCATCAAACCGACCACGTTCAAAGCACCGGCCATGGCAGCCGATTGGCGCTTGAGTTCGTTGACGGTTTCAACCGACAACGAATAAGGCGGCAATGAGCAAGCCGAGTCACCGCTGTGCACGCCCGCTTGTTCGATGTGTTCCATCACGCCACCGATGAAGGTTTTACCTTCGGGGTCGCGCAGGCAATCCACATCGCATTCGATGGCATCGTTCAAGAAACGGTCCAACAACACGGGCGAGTCATGCGAAACCTTGACCGCTTCGCGCATGTAGCGTTCGAGGTCACGTTGCTCGTGCACGATTTCCATGGCGCGGCCACCCAGCACATAGCTGGGGCGAACGACCAAGGGGTAACCCAAGGCGGCTGCCTTTTCCAGCGCTTCTGGCTCGGTGCGCGCTGTGGCGTTGGGCGGCTGACGCAGACCCAAGTCTTGCAGCAGCTTTTGGAAACGCTCGCGGTCTTCCGCAGCGTCGATCATGTCGGGGCTGGTGCCGATGATGGGCACGCCAGCGGCTTCCAAATCGAGCGCCAATTTCAAAGGGGTTTGGCCGCCGTATTGAACGATGACGCCCGTGGGCTTCTCTTTGTCGACGATTTCGAGCACGTCTTCCAAGGTGACGGGTTCGAAATACAAACGGTCTGAGGTGTCGTAGTCGGTCGACACGGTCTCGGGGTTGCAGTTGACCATGATGGTTTCGTAACCGTCTTCGCGCATGGCGAGCGCGGCGTGCACGCAGCAGTAGTCAAACTCGATGCCCTGACCAATGCGGTTCGGACCACCGCCCAGCACCATGATTTTCTTGTTGGTCGTCGGTTCGGCTTCGCACTCACCGTCGCCATTACCCTCGTAGCAAGAGTACATGTAGGCCGTATCGGTCGAGAACTCGGCCGCGCAGGTGTCCACGCGTTTGTAGACGGGGCGAATGTTCAAGGCATGGCGACGGGCACGCACCACGTGCTCTGTGGTCTTGAGCAACTTGGCCAAGCGGCGATCGGAGAAGCCTTTCTTCTTGAGCGCACGCAGCTCGTCTGCCGTGATGGCTTCCAGCGTGGTGGTTTCAAGTTCCAGTTCGATCTTCACGATCTCTTCGATCTGCACCAGGAACCAAGGGTCGATCTTGGTCAAGGCAAACACCTCGTCCACGCTCAGGCCCATGGCAAAGGCATCACCCACGTACCAAATGCGTTCAGGACCGGGCTCACCCAGTTCTTTCTCGAGCACTTCGCGGTCTTGGGTTTTTTCGTTCATGCCGTCCACGCCAACTTCGAGACCACGCAGGGCTTTTTGGAACGACTCTTGGAAGGTGCGACCCATGGCCATGACCTCGCCCACCGACTTCATTTGGGTGGTCAAACGGCTGTCGGCTGTGGGGAATTTCTCAAACGCAAAACGTGGGATTTTGGTGACCACGTAGTCGATCGAAGGCTCGAAAGACGCGGGGGTTGCACCACCTGTAATCTCGTTGCGCAACTCGTCGAGCGTGTAACCCACAGCCAGTTTGGCCGCGACTTTCGCAATCGGGAAACCCGTGGCTTTAGATGCCAATGCCGATGAACGCGACACGCGGGGGTTCATCTCAATGACGACCATGCGGCCGTCTTTGGGGTTGATCGAGAACTGCACATTAGAGCCGCCGGTGTCCACCCCGATCTCACGCAGAACAGCCAAAGAGGCGTTGCGCAGAATCTGGTATTCCTTGTCGGTCAGCGTCTGGGCAGGTGCCACGGTGATCGAGTCGCCCGTGTGCACACCCATGGGGTCCAGGTTTTCGATCGAGCAGATGATGATGCAGTTGTCCGCCTTGTCGCGCACCACTTCCATCTCGTACTCTTTCCAACCGAGCAAAGATTCTTCAATCAACAACTCGGTGGTGGGCGAAGCCTCCAGACCGCGTTTGCAAATCACTTCGAATTCTTCGGGGTTGTAGGCAATGCCGCCACCCGTGCCACCCAAGGTAAAGCTGGGGCGAATGACCGTGGGGAAACCCAAGGTCTTTTGCACATCCCAAGCTTCTTCCATGCTGTGGGCGATGCCAGAGCGCGCAGAACCCAGACCAATTTTGGTCATGGCGTCTTTGAACTTCAAGCGGTCTTCGGCTTTGTCGATCGCCTCTGGCGTCGCGCCAATCAGCTCGACCTTGTACTTGTCGAGCACGCCGTTGTGCCACAGGTCCAACGCGCAGTTCAGCGCCGTCTGGCCGCCCATGGTGGGCAGAATGGCATCGGGACGTTCTTTGGCGATGATCTTCTCAACCGTCTGCCAAGTGATGGGCTCGATGTAGGTGACGTCGGCCGTGGCTGGGTCGGTCATGATCGTGGCAGGGTTGCTGTTGATCAAGATGACTTTGTAGCCCTCTTCACGCAAAGCTTTGCAGGCCTGCACGCCGGAGTAGTCGAACTCGCAAGCTTGACCGATGATGATCGGGCCGGCGCCAATGATGAGGATGCTTTTGAGGTCGGTGCGCTTTGGCATGTTATGGAGCCTCCATCAGGTGGATGAAGCGGTCAAAGAGGTAAGCAATATCGTGCGGGCCTGGAGAAGCTTCGGGGTGACCTTGGAAGCAAAAAGCAGGCTTGTCTGTGCGGGCCAAGCCCTGCAAGGTGCCGTCAAACAGCGACACATGGGTGGCGCGCAAATTGGCAGGCAAGGTTTTTTCGTCCACCGCAAAACCGTGGTTTTGGCTTGTGATGGACACACGACCTGAGTCGAGATCTTTCACAGGATGGTTCGCGCCATGGTGGCCAAACTTCATCTTGAAAGTTTTCGCGCCACTGGCCAAGGCCATGATTTGGTGACCCAAGCAAATGCCAAATGTGGGAATGCCGGTTTCGATCAACTCAGCAGCTGCCGCAATCGCGTAGTCGCAAGGCTGAGGGTCGCCAGGGCCGTTGGACAAGAAGATGCCGTCGGGGTTGTGCTTGAGCACGTCAGCGGCTGGCGTCTTGGCAGGCACCACGGTCACTTTACAGCCACGCTCGGCCAACATGCGCAAGATGTTTTTCTTCACGCCGAAGTCATACGCGACCACATGGAACTTAGGTGCGGTCAAGTTGCCGTAGCCTTCGCCCAATGTCCACTCGGTTTGTGTCCACTCATACGACTTGGACACGGTGACTTTTTGCGCCAAATCGAGGCCAGCCATATTAGGCGCGCCTTTGGCGGCGGCCACGGCTTGGTCGATCAACGCTTGTGTGACTTCTTGGCCTTTGGCCAAACCCACGATCGCGCCGTTTTGGGCACCCTTGGTGCGCAAAATGCGTGTCAATTGACGGGTGTCGATGTTGGCAATCGCCACGGTGCCTGCATCCGCCAAATAGGCCGACAAGGTTTGGCAAGAGCGGAAGTTGCTTGCAACCAAAGGCAAGTCTTTGATGATCAAGCCAGCGGCATGGACTTTGTCAGCTTCGATGTCTTCCACGTTGACGCCGTAGTTACCGATGTGCGGGTACGTCAAGGTGACGATCTGCTGGCAGTAGCTGGGGTCGGTGAGGATTTCTTGGTAGCCGGTGAGCGAGGTGTTGAACACCACTTCGCCGACTGTGGAGCCGGTGGCTCCAATCGAGTTGCCGATAAAGACCGTGCCGTCTGCGAGCGCCAAAATGGCGGGCGGGAAGGTTCCCTGAAGAGACAAAAGCACTGGGTTCTCCGGAATAGTTCGGGTACGCCTCAGCGCGCATCAGAGATCAAGTCTCTTTTTGGCTGCTTGTTCGAGGAATGGGCCTGGGATGGACTGTGGCGTACGGGTTGATGCAGGAAAGCCTCCCATTATAGCCGAGGACCACCTCGAAAACCCTGACAAATACCCTCGCCAAATCCGGATCAGGCCTGCGAAAGCGGTCAAATTCAAGCCGTTGCACTGGCGTGCAAACAAATCGCCGCCGCTGTTGCCACGTTGAGGGACTCTTCACCCCCCGGTTGCGCGATGCGGACCATTTGCCGGGCATGCAACATCAAGGCCTCGCTGACGCCCTGCCCTTCATGGCCAAACAGCCACGCGCACTGCGGTTGCAACTGCCCATTTTTCAAAAGCTCGTGCAAAAAAGAGCCGCCATGGGAACTGGTGGTCAAGACCGGCACCGTCAAGGCCGCCACATCGGCAACGCTGGCCGACTCGACCAGATGGAGGCCAAAGTGCGCGCCCATGCCCGCCCGAAGGACTTTAGGCGACCACAGCGCGGCGGTGCCTTTGATCGCCAGAACCTGCCGATAGCCAAAAGCCGAAGCGCAGCGCAGGATGGCACCCACATTGCCGGCATCTTGCAAGCGGTCCAGGATCACCGTGGACGCATCAGGCAAGACTGCGGCTTGGTCCGACCAAGCCACCACAAAGCCCATGCGGGCGGGTGACTCCAGGCCACTCAAGGAAGCGAACAAGGTGTCCGGCATGACGATCAACTGATCGCCGTGCGCAGCCCATTCGGCGCCCTGCTCTTGCCAAAATGACTCCGTCAGCACAACCTGCAAAGGCCGCACACCGCGCTGCACTGCTGCGCGGCACAAATGATCACCCTCCAGCCAGAACTGCCCGGCCTTGCGGTAGGCCGAACTCTCTTGCGCCAAGCGTCGTATGGACTTGACCAAGGGGTTGTCACGCGAGGTGATCAGATTCATCGAACACTCCTGGCCACCGGGGCAAAAGTCAGTCTGTGGCATTCGGCTGGGCCATGGGCTTGCAAAGCCGCCATATGAACGGCTGTGCCATAGCCCTTGTGTTGATCAAACCCGTATTGCGGGTACTGTGCGTGCATTTGCTCGCAAAGCCGATCGCGGTGCACTTTGGCCAAAATGGATGCCGCTGAAATGGCGGGCACCAAGGCATCGCCTTGAACAATCGCTTCTGCGCGAATGTCAATGCTCGGCAGACGGTTGCCATCCACCAGAACTTTCACGGGCTTGAGGCGCAACCCTTCGACCGCCCGCTTCATGGCCAGCAGGGTCGCTTGCAAAATGTTGATCTCGTCAATCTCTTGCGCCGACGCTTGGGCAATCGAAAAGCACAAAGCCTTGGCTTTGATCTCATCGAACAATTGCTCACGGCGTTTGGCGCTGAGCTTTTTCGAGTCATTGAGACCAGCGATCGGATGCAAGTCATCCAAAATCACGGCCGCAGCCACGACAGGCCCTGCCAGAGGGCCACGGCCAGCCTCGTCCACACCGGCCATCAGGCCGGGGACGTCAAAATTCAATGGCGCCTGCTCAAGCGCCCAGGACTTTTTCGAGGGCATGGGTCGCCAAATCTGCGGTATCGCACTGCAAGGTCTGGTGCAGCTGCTCGAAACGGGTTTGTACCGCAGCCACACGGTCCGGATGCGCCAGCCATTCGAGTGTGGCTGAGGCCAGGGCTTCGGGCGTGCACTGGTCTTGGATGAATTCGGGCACCACAAAGTCTTGGCACAGGATATTGGGCAAGCCCACCCAGGGCTGCAATTTTTTGCGCTTCATGATCTGCCAGCTGAGCCAGTTCATGTGGTAGCCAATGACCATGGGGCGCTTGAACAAGGCAGCCTCCAGCGTGGCGGTGCCGCTGGCGATCAAAGTCACGTCACAGGCCGCCAAAGCCTGATGCGATTGAGCCTTGAGAAGATGCAGTCCGCTCAAGCCGCCTTGTGCATCGACCAGGCTTTGAACCGATGCTTGCAAGCTCGGGATGGCAGGCAACACAAACTGCAGAAGGGGCTGTTTCTTTTGCATGATTTGCGCTGCCTGAATGAAACGCGGCACCAAGTGCTCGATCTCGGATTGGCGACTGCCTGGCAACAAGGCCACCAAGGGACGATCCGGATTCAGACCCAAGCTTTGGCGTGCGGTAACACGGTCAGGTGTCATGGGAATGGTTTGCGCCAGCGGATGGCCCACATAGGTGGCCTCAATGCCAGCGCGTGCCAGCAGCTCGGGTTCAAACGGGAAAATGCACAGCATGTGGTCCACGCTGCGCTGAATCTTTTCGATGCGCTCAGGTCGCCATGCCCAGATCGAAGGACACACGAAGTGCACCGTGGGAATGCCTGCAGCTTTGAGATGAGCCTCTAGGTCCAGATTGAAATCAGGGGCATCCACCCCGATGAACACATCGGGTGGCGAGGCCAAAAGCCGCTGCTTGAGCTGCTCACGGATGGCCACAATGCCACGGTAGTGGCGCAGCACTTCAACGTAACCACGGACCGCCAGGCGTTCGTGAGGCCACCAGGCATCGAAACCCAAAGCGGCCATCCGGGGGCCGCCAATGCCAAAGCCCTGCGCCTGTGGCCAACGTTGCTGCAAACCTTGAATCAGCAAACCCGCCAGCAAATCGCCCGAGGCTTCTCCGGCCACCATGCCAAAGGACAAGGCCCCCGAAGGGGCCTGTTGCACCGGAGCCTGAGCATCAGTCATCGGTGATCAACGCACAATGCCGCGCTGCGGCGAGGCGGCCAACAAAAAGTCCAACATCATCTTCACATCCTCTGCGGCCTCTGGCGTTTGGGCAGTCAGGCCAGCAATGCGTTCCATGGCATCGGCCAAAGACAAGCCATCTCGGTAAAGGGCCTTGTGCATGGCTTTGACGGCGCTGATGCGAGCAGGCGTAAAACCTCGGCGACGCAGACCTTCAAAGTTCATCGAACGCGCTTGGGCAGGTTGCCCTTGTGCCATCACAAAAGGCGGCAAATCGGCGAACAGCAAGGAGTTCATGGCGGTGAAGCTGTGCGCGCCAATGCGGCAAAACTGGTGTACCACCGTGAAGCCCCCCAAGATCACCCAATCGTCCACCACCACATGACCGGCCAATTGCGTGTTGTTGGCAAAGATCGTGTGGTTCCCCACTTGGCAATCATGGGCCAAATGCACATAAGCCATGATCCAGTTGTCGTTGCCCACCGAGGTCACGGCGCGGTCACCGGGCGAACCGATGTTGAAGGTACAAAACTCGCGGATCGTGTTGCGGTCACCGATGACCAGTTCACATGGCTCGTTGTTGTACTTCTTGTCCTGCGGCACAGCGCCCAAGGAGCTGAACTGGAAAATCCGGTTATCACGGCCAATCGTGGTGTGGCCTTCGATCACGCAGTGGCTGGCCACCGTGGTCCCCGCGCCCATGCGCACGTGCGGACCGATCACACTGTAAGGCCCAACGGTCACCGAGCTGTCGAGCTCAGCGCTCACGCTGATGATGGCCGTTGGATGGATATTACTCATGGTGCTCAAGCCTGAGGGATCTTGCGCATGGTGCACATCAGTTCGGCTTCGGTAGCGATCTCGTTACCCACCTTGGCACGCGCCTTGAACTTGAAAATGCCCGCTTTCATGCGGTCCAGTTCCACTTCCAGAATCAATTGATCACCGGGCTCCACAGGGCGTTTGAAACGGGCGCCATCGATGCCTGCAAAGTAATACACCGTTTGGTCATCCGGGGTCTCACCCAGGGTATCAAAAGCCAGCAAGGCGGCCGCCTGAGCCAAGGCTTCGAGCATCAACACGCCCGGCATGACGGGGCGGTGTGGAAAGTGACCCAAAAAGTAGGGCTCATTGATGGACACATTTTTGAGTGCCTTGATGCGCACGCCTTTTTCAAGCTCCAGCACGCGATCGACCAAGAGGATGGGGTAGCGGTGAGGCAATTGCTTGAGGATTTGGTGGATGTCCATCATGGTCTAGGTTTCCTTGTTATTTTGAATGTCAGTTTCCAGCGCTCTGATGCGGTCACGCAAGCGCGAGAGCTGTTTGAGGCTGGCCGCGTTTTTTTCCCAATTGGCATTGCTGTCAAGTGGGAACATGCCGGTGTATTGACCGGGCTGAGCGATAGATCGAGTAACCACAGAGGCTGCTGAAATGTGGACATGGTCGGCCACCGTCAAATGACCCAGAACAATCGCACCACCACCCACCGTGCAATGTGCACCAATGCGAGCACTGCCCGCAACGCCTACACACCCTGCCATGGCAGTGTGTTGGCCAATGCGCACGTTGTGCCCGATCTGAATCAGGTTATCCAGCTTGACGCCGTTTTCGATCACCGTGTCATCCAATGCGCCGCGGTCGATGCAGGTGTTGGCTCCGATCTCCACATCGTCACCGATGCAGACAGCACCCAATTGCTCGATCTTTTCCCATTGCCCCTTGTGCAAGGCAAAACCAAAACCATCTGCGCCAATGACCACGCCTGCATGAACAATGCAACGGGCACCTATGCTGCAGTCTTCGCCCAGCGTGACGCGTGACTTCAGCACAGACCCCGAACCGACCCGGGCTCCACGCTCGATCACGCACAAAGGTCCGATCACTGCATCATCCGCAACCGAGGCATTGGGATCAATGACTGCACTGGGGTGAATACGCGGCCCTTTGTGCTGATGCTGTTCGCGCTTCCACAACCGGGTCAAGCGTGCGAAATAAAGGTATGGATCGTCTGTAACGATCGCTGCAGGTCGATCTGCCACCATCGCCTCAAACGCGGGAGCCACAATCACACATCCGGCCAAGCTGATGGCCAACTGGTTTTGGTAACGGGGATGGCTCAGAAAGCTGATTTGATCGGCACGCGCCGTTTGCAAAGGTGCAAGCCCGGCGATCTGCAAGTCGGCAGCCCCCAGCAAGCGGCCACCAAGTGCCTCTACGATGGATCTAAGCTTCAATGCCGCCATTTCCAACAGGTCAGAACCTGTTATTTGCCAGCAGAGGCGTTGAGTGCCTTGATCACTTTTTCAGTGATGTCATGCTTGGGGTTGATGTACACCGCTTCCTGAAACACCACATCGTATTTTTCAGATTCGGCCACTTGCTTGACCGCACGGTTAGCACGCTCGACCACGGCTTGCTGCTCTTCATTTTTGCGAGCATTCAAATCTTCCTGGAACTCACGGCGTTTGCGCTGAAACTCACGGTCTTGGTCTAACAATTGTTTTTGGCGTGCTGTGCGCTGCGATTCCGCCAGCGTTGGTGCTTCGCGCTCAAATTTTTCCGAAGCTGACTTCAAAGTGTTGCCCGCATCCACCAACTCCTTCTCGCGTCGGGAGAATTCTTGCTCAAGTTTGGCCTGTGCCTGTTTGGCGGTGGCCGCCTCGCGGAAAATCCGCTCGGTGTTCACGAAGCCCAGCTTGAACTCCTGCGCTTGGGCCATGGCAGAAAAAGCGACGACACCAGTGATCAGGGCCAGTGTGAAATGTTGACGAATCGTTTTCATTAGAAAGAAGTTCCGATTTGGAATTGAAGTTTTTGGATTCTATCGTCAGTCTGCTGACGAATCGGTACAGCATACGAAAAACGCAATGGACCCATGGGTGAAATCCAACTCAAGCCAAAACCTGCGGAGGCGCGAAGTTGGGCAAAGGACACGCTTTCGTTCTGCCCAAAAGCTCGGCCTACGTCGGTAAAGGCAAATAAACGCAGTGTTTTGTCATTGCCTGCACCCGGAAATGGCGTCATCAATTCGGCATTAAAGACCACTTTCTTCGGACCGCCCAAATAAATACCGGATGTTGATGATGATTTTGGGCCCAATGTGGATTGCTCAAAACCACGGACGCTACCCAAGCCCCCGACATAAAAGTTCTTGAACAAGGGATAATCCTGCCCACTCAAACCTTGACCCCAACCCAAATCCGTATTAAATGCAAATGTATATTTTTTGTTTAAGGGGATATATTGCTGATATTTGAAATTTGTCCGAGCATAACGAACATCACCAGCAACACTCACATCAGCAGTGAAGCTCTGCAAGCTACCCTTGGTGGGCACCAAGGCACTGTCACGCCCGTCATGTGCCCAGCCCAGCGTGAGTGGCAGGGCCGTGCTGGTAGAGCCGAATTTATTTGCATAATTCTGGTATTCAACAGGTAAGCCAGTACCAGCCACAATTTGTGTCTGCTCAAAATTGCCCCCCACAAATACACGGTCCGTCTCTGTCACTGGCACACCAAAACGCAGGCCCAAACCCGAGTTCACTAAGCTGTAGGCATTCAAGTCACCTAAATAGGGGCGTGTGGTTCTGTGAAATAAATCAACCGATCGAGAAATACCGTTTTGGGTGAAATAAGGATCGGTGGTGCTGACAACGTAATTTCGGTTGTATTTGCTGGTATTAACTTGAATTGCCAAATAGTTTCCAGAGCCAAAAGCGTTCTCTTGCTGAATGCCAAAACTAAGAGCTACCTTCTCTGCTGAAGAAAAACCCGCACCCAGTGAAATGCTGCCGGTAGGCTTCTCAGTCACACTGAACAACAAATCCACTTGATCAGGCGCACCTGGAATTTCTTGCGTGTCGACATTAACGTCAGTGAAATAACCCAAACGATTGACACGATCTCGGGAAAGACTTATTTTATCGCCATCATACCACGCTGCTTCCAATTGACGAAACTCTCGGCGAATGACCTCATCTCGAGTACGATTGTTACCTGCGACCAATATACGACGCACATAAGCACGACGTGATGGCTCAGCAAACAATAAAAATTGCACACGATTGTTCTTTCGGTCAATGACCGGCTTGGCCTCAACCCTAGCAAAAGCAAACCCAAATTTACCAAAATAATCGGTAAATATCTTGATTGTCTCCGCCACTGTTTCAGCGTTATAGGCCTCACCAGATTTTATCTTCACCAGCGATTTGAACTCATCATCCTTATCCAAGTAATTGCCTTCCAGCTTGACGCCAGACACAAGAAATCGTTCACCTTCATTGATATTGACAGTGATTGACATCTGCTGTTTATCTGGTGTCATGGCCACTTGTGTAGAGTCAATACGAAACTCCAAATAACCTCGCGCCAAATAGAATGAACGTAATGCCTCAAGATCGCCATTGAGTTTGGAGCGTGAATACCGATCCGATTTGGTGTACCAACTCATCCAGCCACCAGTGTCCAAATTGAATTGGTCACGCAAGGTATCAGCAGAAAATACCTTGTTGCCCACAATCTCGATATGGCTGATCTTGGCGGGGCCACCCTCTGTGATCGTGAAAGTCAGATTCACACGGTTGCGATCAATAGGGGTGGCCGTTGTCACCACTTCTGCGCCATAAAGACTGCGGCTGATGTATTGGCGCTTGAGTTCTTGTTCAGCCTTGTCAGCCAACGCCTTGTCATAAGGACGCCCCTCGGCCAAACCCACCTCTTTGAGCGCCTTGAACAGTACATCCTTGTCAAATTCCTTGAGGCCCACAAATTCAACTGCAGCAACGGATGGCCGCTCTTCCACCACCACCACCAAGACTTCGCCCTGTGTTTCCAAGCGCACATCTTTGAACAAACCCAGTGCAAACAAGGCCCGGATAGCAGCAGCACCTTTGTCATCGGTGTACTGTTCACCAACTCGAAATGGCAATGAAGCAAAAACAGTCCCTGGCTCGATCCGCTGCAAGCCTTCAACTCGGATATCCCGAACAGTGAAAGGCTCGACAGCCCAGGCTGGCAAACATGCCAACGCCGATGCCAGTAAAGTCAACGCAGAGGCGTTCGTGCGGCGACGGATAAATTGAAAATTCATGGATGACCCAGTGAAGAAAAAAGGCGGCAATCGAAACGATCAGAGTCGAGTTAAAAAATGCATCTCAAAGTTTTTTAAAAAAACCAAAATAAATTCAAAAAACAACATTTAAATTCCAGGTTTTCGAGCAACATAGCGCTGACCTAACCCACATCAGAATCGGGATGATCATATCGCAGGAGACCCCCTAACCGACTTTTATCCATCCATTGAACAGGCAAAGAGATGTCATTCAAGAAGCTTGCTCACTGTCGTTCTGGCCATCTCACGAGCCTGTCGATCAAGTTCCAACAAATCAACCAAATTGCGCGGTGTTGTGCAAACCAGTCTATCTAATGTCGTTTGATTAACACCGTGAATCTGATCGAACCGGATCTGCCGGTTCAAGAAAGCCTCCACCGCAATCTCATTGGCCGCATTGAGCACGGCACAGCTTCCAGGCGCGCCGTTAAGCGTCTCCCAAGCCAGCTGAATGCCCGGAAAGCGCCGGGGATGGCCATGGTCACCCATGGCCTCAAAGGTCATTGCCGCAAGTGCGTGGAAATCCAGTGCCGAGGCGCCTGACGTCATGCGCTCCGGCCAGCTCAAGCCATAAGCAATGGGCACACGCATGTCTGGCGTACCCAGCTGAGCGACCACCGAATTGTCCTTGTACTGAACCATAGAGTGGATCACGCTTTGGGGATGGATAACCACTTCGAGTTGATCTGGGGACATGCCGAACAAATAACGCGCCTCGATCACCTCCAACGCTTTGTTCATCATGGTGGCGGAATCGACCGAAATTTTGCGCCCCATGACCCAATTGGGGTGGGCGCAAGCCTGCTCGGGGGTCACATCCTTGAGGGTGGATGGATCACGTCCACGGAACGGCCCCCCTGAAGCCGTCAGAATGATCTTGTGCACACGACGTTGCCACGTTGTGGGGTCTTCGGGCAGGGACTGGAAAATGGCCGAATGCTCACTGTCGATGGGCAGCAGCGTTGCCCCTCCCTCGCGCACAGCCGACAAGAACACGTCGCCGCCCACGACCAGGGCTTCCTTGTTCGCCAAAAGCAATCGCTTGCCGGCACGTGCTGCAGCCAAACAGGGTGACAAACCTGCGGCACCCACAATGGCGGCCATCACCGCATCGACTTCAGGCGCACATGACACTTCATCGAGCGCCTGAGCCCCCCATCGCACCTCCACCGGCAAGCCTTCGGCCTTGACCCGATCGGCCAGCAAACGCCCAGCGTCCTCGCGGACCATCACAGCTATTTGTGGTTTGAATTGCGCGCACTGGGCCAGCATCAGGTCCACCTGGCGGGAAGCCGTGAGGGCATAGACCGAAAACTGCTCGGGATGACGTGCCAAGACATCCAAGGTGCTGGTCCCGATGGAGCCGGTAGAACCCAAAATGGTAATGCTCTGTTTATTGTTCATCGATCGCCCTTCAAATCCAGGTTACCAACATCATGGCCAATGGCAAGGTGGGCAGCAAAGCATCGACACGGTCGAGCACGCCGCCATGCCCAGGCAACAAACCCGAGCTGTCTTTCATGCCCGCGCTGCGTTTGACCAGCGACTCGACCAGATCACCCACCACACTCATGGCGCACATGAACAGCAAAGCGGGCCAAGCCACCCAGGCACCTTTAGCAAACAGCAAGGAATAAAAGCTCTGGCTGGGCAGCGCCCAACGGCGATCGATTTGGGACCAAATCAATGCCACCAGCATCACCCCCAGCATCCCGCCAAACACACCTTCCCAGCTTTTACCGGGACTGATGCTGGGCGCCAGTTTCACGCCCACCAGACGGCCACCGAAAGCACGTCCAAAGAAATAGGCGAACACATCCGCCGCCCACACCAAGACCAATACCGACAACAAGAAATTCACTCCGCGCTGATGGGCTTGCGCCATGGCCAACCAAGCGATGACCAAGAGGCATAAACCAAGAACCCAACGCAAGGTCTTCGGCCACAAGGCCCATGCGTCCACGCCGCGGCGAATCATCCAGGCCCCCAGCAAGACCCAGCCGGCACCTGCCAGCAGCCAAATCTGTGGCGGACTTGCCTGCACCCAGCCCGAGCGTTGGGCAAGGCCACACAGCGTCAAAACCATTAATGCCCCTGCCCATGACCACATTGGCCCCATGGCATTCAGGCGCCCCCACTCCCAAGCCCCTGCAGCAATCATCAGCACGGTCAAAGCCATGAAGGGCCAGGGATTGACCGCAAACAAGGCGGGCAACAACAAGGCCAGCAAGACCAGTGCTGTGATGACTCTTTGCTTGAGCATGCTTTCTCCAGAAAAAAAGGCCGCCAATAGGCGGCCATTCAGACCGTGGATGGCCACGGCATCGTGTGCAGACTCAGACCGCCATGATCTCTTGTTCTTTGGCGGTCACCAGTTGATCAATCTCGGTCATGCGCTTATCTGTCAATTTTTGCACATCGGCCTCAGCACGCTTTTGATCGTCTTCCGAAGCCAGTTTTTCCTTGACCAGCTTTTTCACCGATTCGTTGGCGTCACGGCGCAGGTTGCGAATGGCAATCTTGCTGTTCTCACCTTCGGTACGGGCCAGCTTGGTCATTTCCTTGCGACGCTCTTCGCTCATGGGCGGCATAGGCACACGAATCAAATCGCCCATGGATGCAGGGTTCAGGCCCAACTCGCTTTCACGGATGGCTTTTTCGATCTTGGCACCCATGCCTTTTTCCCAAGGCTGAACGCTGATCGTGCGCGAATCCATCAATGACACATTGGCCACTTGCGACAAAGGCACGGGCGAGCCGTAGTAATCGACATGGATGGTGTCCAGCAATGCCGGATTGGCACGGCCAGTGCGGATTTTGGTGAGGTTGTTCTTGAACGCCGCAATGGATTGATCCATCTTGGTTTCTGCTGTCTTTTTGATGTCTGCAATCGTCATAGGGTTCTCCTCGTCAGAACGGGATCAAGCGTAAACCAGCGTGCCTTCGTCTTCACCCATCACCACGCGTTTCAAGGCTCCGTTCTTGATGATCGAAAACACCTTGATTGGCAGCTTCTGGTCGCGGCACAAGGCAAACGCGGTGGCGTCCATGATGCCCAGGTTGCGCGAGATGGCTTCGTCGAAACTGATTTTGCTGTAGCGGGTCGCCAAAGGATCTTTCTTGGGATCTGCGGTGTACACACCATCCACCTTGGTGGCCTTGAGCACCATTTCGGCGCCAATTTCCGCGCCACGCAAAGCCGCTGCTGTATCGGTGGTGAAGAAAGGATTGCCAGTGCCCGCAGCGAAAACGACAACCTTTCCTTCTTCAAGGTACTGCAAAGCCTTTGGGCGAACATAGGGCTCCACCACCTGGTCAATGCCGATGGCCGACATGACACGCGCTGTCAAACCGGCCTTGTCCATGGCATCGGCCAATGCCAAGGAGTTCATCACCGTGGCCAACATGCCCATGTAATCGGCGGTTGCACGGTCCATTCCGACCGAACCACCCGCCACACCACGGAAAATGTTGCCGCCACCGATCACCACGGCTACTTGAACGCCGAGACGCGTGATTTCCGCGATCTCTTCGGACATGCGCACGATGGTGGCGCGGTTGATACCGAAAGCGTCATCCCCCATCAGGGCCTCGCCGGACAGCTTGAGCAAGATGCGCTTAAAGGCTGGCTTGGCTTGGGACATGATGGACTCCTTCAATGTGGAAACGAACAAGGGGATGACGCAAGGGGTTCAACTCAAGCAGCAGCTTGAGCAGCAGCCACTTGGGCAGCCACTTCAGCAGCGAAGTCGTCGACTTTCTTCTCAATGCCTTCACCGACCACATACAACGTGAAAGCCTTCACGGTGGTGCCTGCAGCCTTGAGCATTTGCTCAACGGTTTGCTTGTCGTTCTTGACGAAAGATTGGTTGAACAAAGACACTTCTTTCAGGTACTTTTGCACAGAGCCTTCGACCATCTTGGTCGCGATGTCGGCAGGCTTGCCCGACTCAACAGCCTTGGCAGCAGCCACCGAGCGCTCTTTTTCGATCAATTCGGCCGGCACTTCAGCGCTGGTCAAGGACACAGGCTTCATGGCGGCGACGTGCATGGCCACGTCTTTGGCTGCAGTTTCGTCACCGTCAAACTCCACCAAAACGCCGATGCGGGTGCCGTGGAGGTAATTGGCAATCTTGGCATCGCCCGAAGCACGCTTGAAACGGCGGAAGCTCATGTTCTCGCCAATCTTGCCGATCAGGCCTTTGCGCACATCTTCCAAAGTGGGGCCAAAGCCGTCTTGGCTATAAGCCAACTCGCCCAGAGCAGCGATGTCAGCAGGGTTGTGCTCAGCGACCAGTTTGGCAGCGGCGTTGGCCAAAGCCAAGAAGCTGTCGTTCTTGGTCACAAAGTCGGTTTCGCAGTTGACTTCAATCATGGCACCAGTGGTGCCGCTGACGAAACTTGTGACAACGCCTTCAGCTGTCACGCGCGAAGCTGCTTTGCCAGCTTTGGTGCCCAGCTTGACGCGCAACAACTCTTCGGCTTTGGCCATATCGCCTTCAGCTTCAGTGAGGGCTTTTTTGCACTCCATCATGGGGGCGTCGGTTTTTGCGCGCAGTTCAGCGACCATGCTTGCGGTAATTACAGCCATTTGATTTCTCCGTATTCAGTCTAAAAGTCAGATTAAAAAAAAGGGGCCGCAAAGCCCCTTTCATCGAGTCCTATGGACTCAGGCAGAAGCGTTGGCTTCTTCGACGAATTCGTCAGCGCCTTCTGTCACAGCTTTGACCACATCGTTGACGGCGTTTGCACGGCCTTCGATGATGGCGTCAGCGATACCACGTGCGTACAAAGCGACAGCCTTGGCCGAGTCGTCGTTGCCGGGGATGATGTAGTCGATGCCTTCTGGCGAGTGGTTGGAGTCCACCACACCGATCAATGGGATACCCAATTTCTTGGCTTCGGCGATGGCAATCTTGTGGTAACCAACGTCGATCACGAAGATCGCATCAGGCAAAGTGGCCATGTCTTGGATACCACCGATGTCTTTTTCGAGCTTTTCCATCTCGCGCTTGAACATCAATTGCTCTTTTTTGCTCAGGCTGTCGAGGCCAACTTCTTGTTGAGCCTTCATGTCCTTCAGACGCTTGATCGAGGTCTTGACGGTTTTGAAGTTGGTCAACATGCCACCCAACCAGCGCTGGTCGACGAATGGAACGCCAGCGCGCTGGGCTTCAGCAGCCACCAGTTCACGGGCTTGGCGCTTGGTGCCAACCATCAGGATGTTGCCACGGTTAGCAGACAACTGCTTGGCGAATTTGATCGCATCCTGGAACATCGGGAGCGATTTTTCCAGGTTGATGATGTGAATCTTGTTGCGGTGACCGAAGATGAAGGGTGCCATCTTGGGGTTCCAGAAGCGGGTTTGGTGGCCGAAGTGGACACCGGCTTCCAGCATTTCGCGCATGGTAACGGACATAAAGTACTCCAAAGGTTGTGTCTAAAATCCAGCCCACTGATCACGCCAACAAAATTAGCGCAACACCTTGAGGGGGCTGGTTTGCGGATGTGCTCTGCTGGCTTGGCTGATCTGGCTTTTGGGTAAGCTACCCAAGAGACAGCCGCTGCGCTGTACAAAGCCTTAGGATTATAGCATCCTGACACACGCTGAACTCAGCCGCCCGCTATGAAAAAAGACCTGATCGCCACCCGTCAATCCATTGTGGAGGGCCAAATCCATCCGCAAGCCGTGGCCGAAGCCTGCCTCGACATCGCCCAAAGCACCGATTGCCGGGACACCTTTTTGCTACTCACCCCTGAAACGCTGAAGCAAACGGCAAGCCAAGCGGTCGTCAAGACACGGCCTTTGGCGGGTCTGGCGGTCTCTGTCAAAGATTTGTTCGATGTCCAAGGACAAGTGACAGCAGCCGGATCGGTGGTTTTGCGTGATCAGCCCCCTGCGCAGCAAGATGCACAAGCCGTGGCGCGATTGCGCGCCGCCGGGGCCGGGCTGATTGGGCGGACCAATATGGTGGAGTTCGCTTTCTCTGGCGTGGGCGTCAACCCCCACCACCGCACTCCCGCCGCTTGGGATGCCCTGACCGACACACCCGCTGGCGATGCCCAATCACCCAGGGTGCCAGGCGGCTCTAGCTCTGGCGCGGCTGTGTCCGTGGCCACAGGCGCGGCCTTCATCGGACTGGGCTCCGATACTGGAGGCTCCATCCGGATTCCCGCCGCACTCAACGGCATCGTGGGCTTCAAGAACACCGCCCGTCTGGTGCCCACACAAGGCGCCCTGCCCTTGTCCACCACGCTGGACACGGTGTGTGCCATGACCCGGACCGTGCGCGACACCATCCTCGCGCACGAAATCCTGTCGAACCGCCAAGTACCGAAATCTGACAAACCCTTGGCCAGCTACCGACTCGCTGTGGTCAGTGACTTCATGCAAGATGGCATGGACGCCACCGTGAGCCGCGCGTTTGAACGCAGCTTGCAAACACTGCGCGCGGCTGGTGCGCAAATTGAAGAAATCGCCTTGCCTGAACTCCTGGAAATCGGCCCCATGATGCGCACCGGGGGCTTCAGTCCTGCGGAAAGCTTTGCTTGGCATCGGCAATTGCTGGCACAAAGCGCCGATTTGTACGACCCTCGGGTGGCTCAACGCATCCAAATTGGCGCTGGCATGAAGGCGCACGAGTACATCGACCTGCTGCATGCCCGCGCCGATTGGATCCAGCGCATCGAAGCCGCTTTGCAGCACCACGATGCCGTGCTGTCGCCCACCACACCGATCGCCGCACCGCTCTTGCGCGATGTGGCACCCGGCGCTGAGCGTGACGCCGAATTCTTCCGGGTCAATGGACTGTTGCTGCGCAACACAGCAGCCGTCAACACGCTGGACGGCTGCGGCATCAGCCTGCCTTGCCATGCGCCGGGTGAACTGCCGGTCGGTCTGATGGCCTGGCATGGTGCCATGCACGACGACGCCATCCTTCAATTGGCCCTGCTGCTCGAACCACTGCTTCAAAAAGCCTGAGCACCATGCACCGCTTGACCCCCACCTCCAACTGGCCTGTTTTTCAGCGCGACAGCCTGAAAGCCCTGGAGCGACAACTTCAGGCCTGCAGCCATGACCCATTGATGCAGAGCGCAGGCCTCGCCGCGGCGCAACTGGCACTGGCCATGGCCCCGCATGCCCAGCGCATTTGGGTGGCGGCTGGACCGGGCAACAACGGGGGCGATGGTCTGGAAGCGGCCATGCACCTGCACCTGGCTGGCAAGACGGTGCGGGTCAGCCTGCTGATCGACCGAGACCAACAAGCCGCCGATGCACAAGCGGCACTGGCCAGAGCCCTGCATGCAGGGCTCACGGTACAAACCGAGATACCCTGCGACTGGATCGCAGGCATGGGCCCGCAAGACCTGTGCATCGACGGCTTGCTGGGCTTGGGCGCATCCCGCCCACTGAGCACTCAAATACAAGCTTGGGTCGACGCCATCAACCATTCCCGGGCACAAGTTTTGGCGCTGGATTTACCCACAGGGCTAGATGCGCAGTCTGGCCAACTTCTGGGCGCGGATGCAAAGACGCCGTCGCGCGCCGTACGGGCACATCACACACTGACTTTTGTTGCAGCCAAACCGGGCCTATTCATGGGCCATGGCCGAGATGTCTGTGGAGACATCTGGTTGGAAAGCCTCGATTCAGACGCCAAAGAGCCCGTCCTTCTTCTGCCACAGGCTTGGCTCAACACGCCTGGCGAACAACGCCATAAGGCCCACGCCAGCCACAAGGGCAGTCACGGCGATGTCGCCATCATCGGTGGCGAAGCGATGGCCCTGCATGGCATGGGCATGCGCGGCGCGGCTGTATTGGCCGCTACGGCCGCACTTCACGCAGGCGCTGGGCGGGTGATGCTCAGTCTGCTGGGTGAGCCCGAGGTGTCGGTGCCACCGGATCTGATGCAACGCCCGTGGACGCAACTGGACCTGGAAAAACTGCATGTCGTGTGTGGCTGCGGTGGCGGACAAGCCATCCAAACCCTCCTAGCCGAAGTGCTGGCACGCAGCGCACAACTGGTGCTGGACGCCGATGGACTGAACGCAGTGGCACAAGACGAAGTACTGGCCAGGGCCTTGCGCGGCCGTGGCCTCCAACAGGCCACAGTGATGACACCCCACCCCCTGGAAGCCGCAAGGCTTTTGAAAACCGATACCACGAGCATTCAAAACAATCGCCTGCAAGCGGCTCAAGACCTGGCGGCACTGTTCGATTGTGTTGTGGTGCTCAAAGGCTCAGGCACCGTGATTGCAGCACCCGGGCAGACCCCGCGCATCAACACCACAGGCAACGGCAAATTGGCCATCGGTGGCACCGGCGATGTGCTGGCCGGCCTCATTGGCGCTCGCATGGCTCAAAACCTGAGTGCCTTTGATGCCGCTTGCGCCGCTGTGCATCAACACGGTCAAGTTGCGGATGACTGGCCTGCAGGCCGGTCACTCACGGCCAGCCAACTGGCTCAGGCCTTGTACTGAAATACACCATGCAAAACGGCCATGCACTCCAGTGCATGGCCGCTACAGGGCATCATCGGCTCAACGGCGCGATTTGCTGGTCCGAGGTCCCTTCTTATTGGTGCCGGTTTTCTTCGCAGAAGCCTTTTTGACCGAAGCTTTGAGCGCCTGAATCGGCGAGCGGTTGCGCTCGGCATCGGCCATGCGGCGATCCGCAGCGCGATCACCCCGGGCGGGACCGCCATGCTTTTTGCCATGCACGCCTTCAGGAGCCGTTGGAGCCGACAAGCCTTTGTCGCGCATGGCGCGCGGCACCAAATCATCGCCGGGGTGCACCAAACGGAAGTCGATCTTGCGACCATCCAGATCCACCCGACTGACCTGCACCTGCACCCGCGTGCCAATGGCATAGCGGATACCGGTGCGCTCACCGCGAAGCTCCTGACGCAGCTCATCGAAGCGGAAATACTCGCCGCCCAGTTCGGTGATGTGCACCAGGCCCTCCACATACAGAGCGTCCAAGGTCACAAAAATACCGAAGCTGGTCGCAGCAGACACGACGCCGCCATATTCCTCGCCAAGGTGCTCGCGCATGTACTTGCACTTGAGCCAAGCCTCCACGTCACGACTGGCTTCATCCGCACGTCGTTCGTTGGCACTGCAATGCAGGCCTGCAGCCTCCCAGGCTTGCTGGTCAGCGGCCGACATGTGCACGCGAGGCGCATTCGCATCGGATGCACCCTTGGCTGCCTTGTTTTTCTCCAGACGTTTGGTCAACTTGGCATGCGCCTCGCCTGGCACCGGCAATTTGGGGAGCTGGTATTTGCGACCCATCAAGATCGATTTGATAACACGGTGCACCAGCAAATCCGGATAACGCCGGATCGGGCTGGTGAAATGCGTATATGCCTCATAAGCCAGGCCAAAGTGGCCACTGTTGACGGGCGTATAGATGGCCTGCTGCATGGAGCGCAACAGCATGGTGTGGATCTGCTGTGCGTCCGGGCGGTCCTTGGTCGCTTGCGCAATCTTCTGAAACTCAGAAGTGTGCGGGTCGTCGCTGATGCTCAGGCCCAAGCCCAAGGCCTTGAGGTAATTGCGCAGGATGTCTTTTTTCTCGGCCGTCGGGCCTTCGTGCACGCGGAACAAACCAGGGTGCTTGCCTTGCTGGATGAAATCAGCGCTGCAAACGTTGGCCGCCAGCATGGCTTCTTCAATCAGGCGGTGCGCTTCGTTGCGCACGCGTGGCACGATTTTTTCAATGCGACCACTCTCGTCACACACGATCTGAGTTTCAGTGGTTTCAAAATCCACCGCACCGCGCACCGCACGCGAGGCCAGCAGCGCCTTGTAGACGTCCTGCAAGTTCATCAGGTCGGTCACGCGCGTCTTGCGCTTGGCCGCTTCTGGCCCACGGGTGTTGGCCAAAATGGCAGCCACCTCGGTGTAGGTGAAGCGCGCATGGCTGTGCATCACAGCTGGGTAAAACTGGTAGGCATGCACATCGCCCTTGGCATTGACCAGCATGTCGCAGACCATGCACAAGCGGTCAACATCCGGGTTCAGCGAGCACAGACCGTTGGACAATTTCTCCGGCAGCATCGGAATAACCCGGCGGGGGAAATACACGCTGGTGGCTCGGTCGTAGGCATCGATGTCGATGTCGCTGCCTGTTTGCACATAGTGGCTCACATCGGCAATCGCCACCAGCAAACGCCAGCCCTTGCCGCGACCGACCTTGGCCGGTTCGCAATAGACGGCATCGTCAAAATCACGCGCATCTTCGCCATCGATGGTGACCAAAGGCACATCGCGCAAATCCACTCGGTCCTTGCGATCTTTGGCCAGCACTTTATCGGGCAGGCCCTTGGCTTGCTCAAGACAGCCCGCAGAGAATTCGTGGGGCACGCTGTATTTGCGCACCGCAATCTCGATCTCCATGCCGGGATCATCGATCTCACCGAGCACCTCTTTGACGCGGCCCACGGGCTGCCCAAACAAAGCAGGTGGCTCGGTCAGCTCAACCACCACCACCTGACCCGGCTTGGCCGTACCCGTGGCACCTTTGGGGATCATCACGTCTTGGCCGTAACGCTTGTCCTCCGGCGCCACCAGCCACAAACCACCCTCTTGCAACAAGCGGCCAATGATGGGCTGCTCGGGACGCTCAACGATTTCGACAATGCGCCCTTCGGGCCGACCTTTGCGGTCCTGGCGCACGATGCGCACCTTGACCCGGTCGCGGTGCAACACCGCGCGCATCTCGTTGGGCGAGAGGTAAATATCCGACTCGCCATTGTCACGAATCAGGAAGCCATGGCCGTCACGGTGCCCTTGCACCTGACCTTCGATTTCATCCAGCATCCCGCTGGTTGGAGCTACTTTTTTAATATACAATCCTTGATTCCTGAGATGCCCAGATGGCGGAATTGGTAGACGCACTAGTTTCAGGTACTAGCGAGTAACATCGTGGAGGTTCGAGTCCTCTTCTGGGCACCATCTTAAACAAACACAAACCCATATCAGCCGATGAATTCAACTCATCGGCTTTTTTGTTTGTCCCCGTGCCGGTTGCCGCAATAAATTTGCATTTTTGTTCAAGTCGAGCCCGGAGAGACGATGGGGATGACCTATAATTCAAATCTTCCTGAGATGCCCAGATGGCGGAATTGGTAGACGCACTAGTTTCAGGTACTAGCGAGTAACATCGTGGAGGTTCGAGTCCTCTTCTGGGCACCAATCTTATCGAATAGGATGCATTACAAGCCGTTAATTTTTGATCAACGGCTTTTTTGTTGCCCATTTCACAAAGCGATGAACGACGGCCCGCGCCGTCAGCCTTGAGGCTGATCGGCGTCAGGCAGAAAATCAAACCGGCACTCCCACCAGGTCGTGGCCTTCCACGGCCACTATCCGTGCACGGATGAGTTCACCCACCTTGAATGTCTTGCTGATTTTCTCGGGCGGCAACAAACGCACCACGCCATCAATCTCGGGGGCATCACCGTAGGTGCGCGCCACACCACCGCGTCGGCCCATCGCTGGCGCCGAATCGACCAGAACTTGCATGGTCAAGCCCACACGCTGCTGCAAGCGGGCAATCGACACTTCCTCGGCCACGGCCATAAAGCGAGCTCGACGCGCTTCACGCACATCATCGGGCAGCATGCCTGGTAACTCGTTGGCTGTTGCACCCTCGACCGGGCTGTAGGCAAAGCAACCGGCGCGGTCGATTTGCGCTTCGCGCAAAAAGTCCAGTAAATGCTGGAACTCTTCTTCGGTCTCACCGGGGAAACCAGCAATGAAAGTGCTGCGAATGACCAACTCGGGACACAGCTCGCGCCAGCGCTGGATTCGCTCCAGATTTTTCTCTCCGCTGGCGGGCCGCTTCATGCGCTTGAGAACATCGGGGTGGCTGTGCTGGAACGGTACGTCCAGATAAGGCAAGACAAGGCCTTCGGCCATCAGCGGGATGATGTCGTCCACGCTGGGATATGGGTACACATAGTGCAAACGAACCCAAGCATCGTGCTCACGTGCCATCTCACCCAAAGCACGGACCAGCTCCAGCATGCGGGTCTTGATCGGCTTGCCATCCCAAAAACCCGTGCGGTATTTGACGTCCACGCCATAGGCAGAAGTGTCCTGGCTGATGACCAGCAACTCTTTGACGCCACCATCGAACAAGGCCTTGGCCTCCTTGAGCACATCGCCAATCGGGCGCGAGACCAAGTCGCCGCGCATGGATGGGATGATGCAAAACGTACACCGGTGGTTGCATCCTTCGCTGATTTTCAAGTACGCATAGTGGCGCGGCGTTAGCTTCAAACCGGCTTCACCAAAGCCACCTGGCACCAAGTCCATGAAAGGATCATGCGGTTTGGGCAGATAGGCGTGCACAGCGTCCATCACCTCTTGGGTTGCATGCGGGCCTGTCACGGCCAGCACGCTGGGGTGCATTTCGCGGATCATGTTGCCGCCGCCCTCGCCGGTCTTGGCGCCCAGGCAACCGGTCACGATCACTTTGCCGTTTTCGTTGAGGGCTTCGGCAATCGTGTCCAAACTTTCCTTGACCGCATCGTCAATGAAGCCGCAGGTGTTGACGATGACCAAGTCGGCACCATCGAAAGTTTTGGAGGTCTGGTAACCCTCAGCGCTCAATTGCGTGAGGATCAACTCGGAGTCGGTCAAAGCCTTGGGGCAACCCAGGCTGACAAAGCCCACTTTGGGGGCGGGTGTAGGTATCGTTTCGCTCATGCCCCGATTGTCCGCGCAAAAACGATGGCGATGTGACAAAAGGGCATGAAGCGCCCATCAAGTCCTCAAACCGAGCACGCCCAGCATCTGCTCGGTGTTCTTCTGGATCTGTTTTTGCATCTGCTCCTGCATTTGCGAGACCACGTTCTGGGACGGATTGGCCAAGCCAGAGAACATGTTTTGCATCAGCGGGTTTTGCCACTGCATGAACTGCGCCCACACCTCGGGGCTCAGAGGCTGGCTGTTCGCCCCGAGCTTGGACTGCCAATCCATGAAGGATTGGACATGGTTCTCCAGGTAAGAGCCCATGTAGCCCTGCATGGCATGGCCGTAAAAGCGGATGATGTTGGATAAGACAGCCTCGCTGAACATCGGCACGCCCGCAGACTCTTCTTCCAAAATGATCTGCAGCAAGATGGACCGGGTCAGGTCATCCCCTGTTTTGGCATCACGCACCACCATCGGCATGCCGTCCATGACCAGTTTTTTCAATTCGACCAACGTGACGTAAGACGATGTCTGGGTGTCGTACAGACGGCGGTTGGGGTATTTTTTGATCGTGCGCACGGAACCCGCCGAAGAGGACTCAGACGATGAATCGCGAGATGAAGACGGGATCGGCACAGAGAACTCCAAGAAAAGCACAGGCAACAAGCCATTGTGCTGCACTGCAACACATTTTAGGTAGGCACCAGAATGAGGCAAACCCGGTTTACCCTGATAAGTGCATCAGGCCAAACTTGGCATCAAGGAAATACGCGCCGATGAAGGTTTTTCTTGGCGTGCAACCCGATTCCAGCGCAATCCCTGCGAAAATAGACAGCTATGTTCACTGGAATCATCACTGGCGTGGGGCGAATCGTCGCCCACCACGACTTGGGTCGCTCTTTACACCACGGCAAGCGCCTCACCATCGAGGCCCCCGCCGGGTACCTTGACGATGTGGGCTTGGGCGACAGCATCGCCCTCAACGGCGCTTGCATGACCGTCACCACCTTCAACCCCGAGAGCCGTCAATTCACCATCGACATCTCGGCCGAATCGCTCGACAAAACCAGCGGTCTGGACCAAGAAGGCACCGTCAACCTCGAAAAAGCTTTGCGTGCCCATGACCGCTTGGGCGGACACATCGTGTCGGGCCATGTGGACGGTGTGGGGCAAATCAGCCATTTCGAGCAAATTGGCGAAAGCTGGGAATTGCGCGTTCTGGCACCGCACACACTGGCCAAATACCTCGCCTACAAAGGCTCCATAACCGTCAACGGCGTGAGCCTGACGGTGAACAAGGTGGCCGATGTGGCGCAAGGCTGCGAGATCAGCATCAACCTGATCCCCCACACCGTGGACAACACGGCGCTTGGCAGCCTCCAAACAGGCAGCCGGGTCAACCTCGAAATCGACACCGTCGCCCGTTACGTTGAGCGCATGCTCAGCGCAGGCCTGATCCAGAAAGACACCGCATGAACGTTCCAGCGCAATTGACACCCGTGGCGATCTCGCCGGTCGAAGAGATCGTGGCCGAGATGAAAGCCGGTCGCATCGTGATCCTGGTCGACGAAGAAGACCGCGAAAACGAAGGCGATCTGGTGCTGGCGTCCGACCACGTCACACCCGAAGCCATCAACTTCATGGCCCGCTTTGGCCGGGGCCTGATTTGCCTGACGCTCACCCGCGAGCGCTGCGAATTTTTGAAGCTGCCGCCCATGGCGGCGCGCAACGGCACGGTCTACAGCACCGCCTTCACCGTCTCCATTGAAGCCGCCGAAGGCGTGACCACCGGCATTTCGGCCGCTGACCGTGCTCGTACGGTGCAGGTGGCCGTGGCGCGCAACACCCAACCCACTGACCTGGTCCAGCCCGGCCACATCTTCCCGCTTCAAGCGGTGGATGGCGGCGTGCTCATGCGCGCAGGCCACACCGAAGCGGGTTGCGATTTGGCTGCGATGGCCGGTTGCAGCGCATCGTCCGTGATCTGCGAGATCATGAAAGACGACGGCACCATGGCCCGCCTGCCCGACTTGCAAATCTTCGCGGCCGAGCACGGCTTGAAGATCGGCACGATAGCCGACCTGATCGAATACCGCAGCCGCAACGAATCGCTGGTGGAGCGCATCGGCAGCCGCACGTTGCAAACCGCACACGGCGAATTCACCGCACACGCTTTTCGCGACCAACCCAGCCAGACCGTGCACTTGGCGCTGGTCAAAGGCCAATGGTCCGCCGACACCGAAGTGCCCGTGCGTGTACACGAACCCCTGTCGGTGTTGGATGCCCTCGAAGTCAACCGCGCCATGCACTCCTGGAGCCTGGACACCAGCTTGCACTACCTCAACGCCCAAGGCTGCGGCGTGGCCGTGCTGCTCAACTGCGGCGAATCGGCTGACCAGCTGCTGGCACAGTTTGAAGGCCGGGCCCGCTCAGCCCAAGCGCCCGAGCGCGGCAAGATGGACCTGCGCACTTACGGCGTGGGCGCGCAAATTTTGCGCGAATGCGGCGTTCACAAGATGAAACTCATGGGCCAGCCCCGCCGCATGCCCAGCATGACCGGCTACGGCCTCGAAATCACCGGTTACATCCCCAAGGAATGAACATGCTCGAAGCGAACAAAGGCACAGAACAAGAACTTGACGGGCAATTCCTGCACATCGGCATTGTGCAAGCCCGTTTCAACGAAGACATCACCAACGCATTGGCCAAAGCCTGCATCGAAGAGCTGCAAGCGCTGGGCGTGACCAGCATCGACCACGTCATGGTGCCCGGCGCTTTGGAAGTGCCCGTGGCCCTGCAGGCCATGGCCGAACGCGCCGAATACGACGCGCTGATCGCGCTGGGCTGCATCATCCGCGGCGAGACCTACCACTTTGAACTGGTGGCCAACGAATCCGGCGCAGGCGTGAGCCGCGTCTCGCTCGATTACAACTTGCCCATTGCCAACGCGATTTTGACCACCGAAAACCTGGAGCAAGCCATCGCCCGCCAGACCGAAAAAGGCCGCGACGCAGCACGCGTGGCGGTCGAGATGGCCTGCATCATGGACGACCTGTCAGCCGATCTGGCCGAAGAGTTTGACGACGAAGAGAACGCGTGATGAACGACCAAAACAGCACGCCAGAGACAGAAACGGCCAGCACCCTGCCTGCAGCCCAGGGCTCGCGCAAGTCCTCGGCCAAACCAGCCCGCAGCCGTTCGCGCGAATTTGCACTGCAGGCGCTGTACCAGCACATCGTGGGTAAAAACGAAGCTTCGGACATCGACGTCTTTACCCGCGACCTGTCTGGCTTTCACAAAGCCGACTCGGCCCACTACGACGCCCTGCTCTACGGCTGTACCGAACAAGCGAAAGCACTGGACGGCCTGATCGGCCCTAAGCTGGACCGCAGTTTTGCCGAGATCTCGCCCGTTGAACACGCCGTGATGTGGATCGGCGTCTACGAGCTGCAGCACTGCCTGGACGTGCCTTGGCGCGTGGTGCTCAACGAGTGCATCGAGCTGGCCAAGGACTTTGGCGGTACCGACGGTCACAAATACGTCAATGCCGTGTTGGGTGGCTTGGCCCCCGAGTTGCGCGCCGCCGAGGTACAAGCCGACCGCCAGGCCGGTCGCATCAAGTAAAGCTGCACAGCCCCCATGCGCACCTCCCAACGCGCCGAGCGCATCGAGCCGTTTTACGTGATGGAGGTGGCCAAGGCCGCCTCGCAAAAAGCCCGCGAAGTGGCCCACACCGACCGCCCGGTGGTCTTCCTCAACATCGGTGAGCCCGACTTCACCGCCCCGCCCCTGGTGCAGCAAGCCGCGCAAGCAGCCATCGACGCGGGTCAAACCCAATACACCCCTGCCCTGGGCCTGGAGCCTTTGCGCCAAGCCATCAGCAACTGGTATGGCTCGCGCTTTGGCGTTGAGGTGCCTGCCAGCCGGATCGTCATCACCGCAGGCGCCTCGGCTGCTTTGCACCTGGCTTGCCTGGCGCTGATCGATCGTGGCGACGAAATCCTGATGCCCGACCCGAGCTACCCCTGCAACCGCCACTTTGTGAGCGCAGCAGAGGGCACTGCCAAACTGATCCCCACCACAGCAGCAGAACGCTTCCAGCTCAGCGCCGAGAAAGTCGCCGCCGCTTGGGGGCCGCACACCCGCGGCGTGTTGCTGGCCTCGCCCTCCAACCCCACCGGTACGTCCATCGATCCGGCCGAGCTGCGTCGCATCCATGAGGTGGTGCGTGCTCGCGGCGGCATCACCCTGATCGACGAGATTTACCTGGGCCTGAGCCACGATGAGCAGTTTGGCCAAAGCGCATTGGCTTTGGGCGAAGACATCGTCAGCATCAACAGTTTCAGCAAGTACTTCAACATGACCGGTTGGCGCTTGGGCTGGCTGGTGGTGCCCGAGGCGCTGGTGCCGGTGCTCGAACGCTTGGCGCAAAACCTGTTCATCTGTGCCAGCACCGTGGCGCAGCAGGCCGCATTGGCCTGCTTTGCCCCCGAAAGCCTGGCCGAATACGAGCGCCGCCGTACCGAATTCAAAGCCCGCCGTGATTACTTCATCCCTGCACTGAACGACTTGGGTCTGACGGTACCCGTGGCCCCCGATGGCGCTTTTTACGCTTGGGCCGACTGTACGGCCGCCTGCCAAAAGCTGGGCCTCAAGGGCAGCTGGGACTTCGCCTTCGCCGCACTGGAGCATGCCCATGTGGCCATCACACCCGGCCGCGACTTTGGCACCGACCAGACTGCGCGTTTTGTGCGGTTTTCCACCGCCAACTCGATGGTCGAATTGCAAACGGCGATTGCACGCCTGAAAGCCTGGCTGCACCCATGAACACACCCTTTCAGTTCCCCATCCGCATCTATTGGGAAGACACCGACGCCGGTGGCATCGTGTTCTATGCCAACTACCTGAAGTTCTTTGAACGCGCCCGCACCGAATGGCTGCGCGCATTGGGCTTTGGCCAACAGGTGCTGCGCGACGAGTCGGGCGGCATGTTCGTGGTGAGCGAAACGGCCGTCAAATACCATTCACCTGCCCGGCTGGACGACACCTTGGTGGTCACCGCCGAGCTGCAAGCATCCGGGCGCGTGAGCCTGACCATTGCCCAGCGTGCCTACTTGCGCACGCCCGGCCAAACCGACCGACTCCTGGCCGAAGGCACCATCCGCCTTGGCTGGGTCGACAGCCAAACTTTGAAACCGGGCCGCATTCCGGCCCCCGTTCTGGAAGCCCTGAAATGAACCAAGACATGTCCATCGTCTCGCTGTTGCTGCACGCCAGCTTTGTGGTCCAGTTGGTGGTGCTCATCTTGCTGGGCATATCGGTCACCAGCTGGGCAGCCATTGCACGCAAATTGTCGGCGCTCAAGCACATTAAAAACCTCAATGAAGAGTTCGAGCGGGTCTTCTGGTCAGGCACCAGCCTGAACGAGCTGTTCAATGCAGCCACACAAAACGCCAAGATGTCGGGCCCCATGGAACGCATTTTTGCCAGCGGCATGCGCGAGTACCAAAAGCTGCGCGAGCGCCGCATCAGCGATGCAGGCACTTTGCTTGACGGTGCACGCCGCGCCATGCGCGCCAGTTTCCAACGCGAGATGGACGTGGCCGAATCCCAGCTGGCCTTTCTGGCTTCGGTCGGTTCGATCTCGCCTTATGTCGGCTTGTTCGGCACGGTGTGGGGCATCATGCATGCCTTCACCGGTCTGGCCAATTTGCAGCAAGTGACCTTGGCCACTGTGGCCCCCGGCATTGCCGAAGCACTGGTGGCCACCGCCATTGGCCTGTTTGCCGCCATTCCAGCCGTGCTGGCCTACAACCGTTTCTCACACGACGTGGACCGCATCGCCATCAAGATGGAAACCTTCATCGAAGAGTTCTCCAACATCTTGCAACGCAGCCTGGGTTCGGCCGGTACCAGCAGCTCGGCGTCTGGCCACTGAAAGGAGCACTGCATGCCCGCCGTTTCATCCCGGGGTCGCGGTCGCCGCACCATCGCTGAAATCAACATGGTGCCCTTCATCGACGTGATGCTGGTGCTGCTGATCATCTTCATGGTCACCGCCCCCATGATCACGCCCAGCATGGTGGATTTGCCCAGCGTGGGCAAAGCCGCCAAGCAGCCCGACAAGGTGATCCAAGTGGTGATCCAGAAAGACGAACGGCTGGAGCTGGTCAGCGACGGTAAAACCAACAACGCCACCCTCAACAGCGTGGCGGCCAGCGTCAAAAACCTGATCGGTCAGGACAGCAACACCGCCGTGGTCATCAGTGCCGACCGCACGGTGAAATACGAAACCGTGGTCAAGGTCATGGACAGTTTGCAACGCGCAGGCGTTGCGCGTGTGGGCCTGTCGGTCCAGCTGGCACCTTGAGCTCTGCATGAGGAATTCGGCTGTGAGCCCACGCCCTGCCCCGCACCTGGAATTTGCACCGCCCGCACCGGAGGGGCGTCAAGGCTCGCTGTTGATCGCCATCGCAGCGCACGCGGCCCTCTTCCTGGCCTTGGCATTGGCCACCCAATGGCGAACCCAGCCCCAGACCGTTCAAGCCGAGGCCGAATTGTGGTCGGCGACACCACAGGCCGCCGCTCCCCGCTTGCAAGAGCCCCCGCCCGCGACACAGCCCGAACCCGAGCCCCCCAAACCTGAGCCCAAGGTCAAACCGACGCCGACGCCGCCCCCCGCGCCCGATCCGGAAGTCGAGCGGCGCGATGCGCAAATTGCGCTCGAAAAGAAAAAGCAACTGGACCAGAAAAAAGAAGCCGAGAAGCTGGAAAAGGAAAAAGCCGAACTCAAGCGCAAAGAGCGCGAGAAAGAAGAAAAAGCCGCCAAAGAAAAGGCCGAAAAGGACAAGGCTGACAAAGAGCTTGAAAAGAAAAAGGCTGCCGAAAAAGCCGAGGCCGACGCTAAAAAGCGCAAGCAAGACGACGCCAAAAAGGCGGCAGACGCCAAAGCCGACGCAGCCCGCATGGACGACCTGCGCAGCGAGAACCTCAAACGAATGCAAGGCTTGGCTGGGGCTTCGGGGGGCGAGAACGCCACGGGCAGCGCCCTCAAGTCATCCGGCCCATCGGCCAGCTATGCCGGTCGCCTGGTGGGCCGCATCAAACCCAACATCACCTACCCCGGCGATGTGGTCGGCAACCCGCGTGCCGAGGTGGAAGTCAAGGTCAGCCCGGATGGCACCATCTTGAGCCGCCGCATTGTCCAAACAAGCGGCAACCGCGCTTGGGACGACGTCGTGCTGCGTGCCATCGACAAGACCGAGGTTTTTCCCAAGGACACCGATGGCCGGGTTCCCTCGGTCATCGTATTGGGCTTCAGGCCTCAGGACTGAGTGAAACTTCGCCCATCGAGGGCACTCCCTGTCGGGTCAGTGTTTTTCGCTCAGTGGTCCAAGGCACAGCATCGGCTTGGACCAAGCTGCCTTACTGCGACACCGTCCTCAAGGTCAGTATCGGGTTGTTGTCTTCGTACACAATGACCGCCTGCCCCTGATCGGCTTGGGCCATCCAGCTGGCCAAAGCCGCATCGGACGGAAAAAAGCGGGCTTGTTCTCCCAGCGCCAATTCGGCACGTGCGCCCAACTGTTCATTGCGGCGCTCCAGTTGCAAGCGCACCGGCAAGCCCCTGACCAGCTCGCCCTGCTCGGTTTGCTCACGCTGCGCCGGGAATTCTTTGACCAAGCGCGCAATGTCCGGAGCGCGGCCGTTGACGGCTACGCGCAGGAATTTGCCATAGCGGCAACGCGCTGCGCCCAGGTCCATGATCTGTTCCATCTTGAGGCGAAAGCCGCCTGAAAAACGGTCGGCCTGCATCTTGGCCGTGACGATGATCAATTCGTCGTCTTTGAGCAACTGTTTAGCCGAGTTGATCAGGCCTTCGTCGGCGGTGGCTTCCATCACGCCCGATTTGTCGTCGAGCTTGAAGATGGCCACTTTGCCACGCTGGCCGTTGATGATGCGCAAATCGCTGACGATGCCCGCCAGCACCATGGACTCACGGCTGTCGATCAGGTCGTCGATCTTGCGGCGCGCAAACTGCCGCACTTCGCGCTCCACCGCATCGAACAAATGGCCCGACAGGTAAAAGCCCACAGCGGTTTTTTCCAGCAGCAAGCGCTCTTTGATGCCCCATGGCAACACGTCTACCAAATCAGGCTCTTGGGTGCTTGATCCGTGCGAGTCATCGCCCAGCATGTCGAACAAGCCGCCCTGGTTGGCATTGGCCGTGGTGGCGCTGGCAAATTCAAAAGCCCGGTCGATGCTGGCCGACAAGGCGGCACGGTTCATGTGCAGCGAGTCGAAAGCGCCTGCCTTGATGAGCGCATCCACCGTGCGTTTGTTGATGCGGGTGCGGTCCACGCGCACGGCAAAATCAAACAAGCTGGTAAACGGACCGCCTTCGTTGCGGGCGGCCACAATGGCTTCAATGGCCTGCTGGCCCGTGCCCTTGATGGCGCCCAGACCATAACGGATGACCTTATCTGTGACAGGCTCAAAGCGGTGCGTGCCCCGGTTCACATCGGGCGGGTCGAAGGTGATGCCGAACTTCAGCGCGTCTTCGTAGAGCACCTTGAGCTTGTCGGTGTCGTCCATTTCCACCGTCATGTTGGCGCAGAAGAACTCGGCGGTGTAGTGCACCTTGAGCCAACCGGTGTGGTACGCCAGCAGTGAATACGCAGCCGCGTGCGACTTGTTGAAGCCGTAGCCCGCAAATTTTTCCATCAGGTCAAAGACCTCGTCGGCCTTGTCCTGCGCAATGCCGTGGGTGGCCAGGGCACCTGCGCGGAACTTCTCGCGGTGCTCGGCCATTTCTTCGGCCTTTTTCTTGCCCATGGCGCGGCGCAGCAAGTCCGCGCCGCCGAGCGAGTAGCCGCCCAGAATCTGCGCCGTCTGCATCACCTGCTCCTGATAGACCATGATGCCGTAGGTCTCGCTCAGCATCTCGGCCACTGCAGGGTGCGGGTACTCCACCACTTCGCGCCCGTGCTTGCGAGCCACAAAACTGGGGATCAGGTCCATAGGCCCCGGGCGGTACAGCGCGTTCAACGCAATCAGGTCTTCCAGGCGGCTCGGGCGGGCGTCGCGCAGCATGCCCTGCATGCCGCGACTTTCAAACTGGAACACGGCTTCGGTCTTGCCGTCCGAGAACAGTTTGTAAGTCGCCGCGTCGTCGATGGCGATGTTTTCAAAGGCGAAATTTTCCTGGCCTTTGTGCCGCTTCATGATGAATTCGCGGGCGATCTCCAGGATCGTCAGCGTGGCCAGGCCCAAGAAGTCGAACTTCACCAGACCTGCGGCCTCCACGTCGTCTTTGTCGTACTGGCTCACTGCCGATTCGCTGCCGGGCTGCTGGTACAGCGGGCAAAAGTCGGTCAGCTTGCCTGGCGCGATCAACACGCCCCCGGCGTGCATGCCGATGTTGCGCGTCATGCCTTCGAGCTTTTGGGCCAGCTCGATCAGGGTCTTGACGTCTTCTTCGCGCTCAATCCGCTCGGCCAGGATGGGCTCCATGGCAATCGCGTAGTTGTTCTTGTCGCCCTCCTTGGGCGTGGCGGGCGGGTATTGCAGGGTGACCGACATGCCCGGTTTGTTGGGAATCAGCTTGCTGATGCCGTCGCAAAAGGTGTAGCTCATGTCCAGCACGCGGCCCACGTCGCGGATCGCCGCACGCGCGGCCATAGTGCCGAAGGTGGCGATCTGGCTGACCGCGTCACGCCCGTATTTGTCCTTCACATAGTCGATCACTCTGTCCCGGTTGCCCTGGCAAAAGTCGATGTCAAAGTCGGGCATGGACACCCGCTCGGGGTTCAAAAAGCGCTCAAACAGCAGGCTGTATTGCAGAGGGTCCAGGTCGGTGATCTTGAGCGCGTAGGCCACGAGCGAGCCCGCACCCGAACCCCGGCCCGGGCCCACAGGGCAGCCATTGGCCTTGGCCCACTGGATGAAGTCACCCACGATCAGGAAGTAACCCGGAAAGCCCATCTTCAAAATGGTGCCCAGCTCAAACTCCAGCCGCTCCACGTAGCGCGGGCGCTCGGCGTTGCGCTTGGCCTCATCCGGGTACAGGTGGGCAAGGCGCGCCTCCAGGCCTTCGAAAGAGACATGGCGGAAATAATCGTCCACCGACATGACCACGCCGTCGACGGGTGGAATGGGGAAGTTGGGCAACTGCGGCTTGCCCAGCACCAAGCTCAGGTTGCAGCGCTTGGCGATCTCCAGCGTGTTGGCGATCGCGCTGGGCACATCGGCAAACAAGGCGCACATTTCCTCGGCCGACTTGAAATACTGCTCGCGCGTGAACTTGCGCACTCGGCGCGGGTTGGCCAGGATCTCGCCTTCGGAAATGCACACGCGGGCTTCATGGGCCTCGTAGTCGTCTGCCGCATGAAACTGCACCGGGTGCGTGGCCACCACCGGCAAATGCAGCCGCGCTGCCAGCGCCACGGCACCAGCCACTTGTGTTTCGTCTTCAGGACGGCCTGCGCGTTGCAGCTCCAAGTAAAAACGGTGTGGAAAAGTCGAGCCCAACTGCAGCGCCACATCGGCCGCCTTGTCGGTGTCGCCCTGCACAATCGCCTGCCCCACCGGCCCGGCCTGTGCGCCAGAAAGCAAGATCAAGCCTTCAGACAATTCCTTGAGCCAGTTGACTTTGACGACCGCCACGCCTTTGAGCACGTTTTGCGTCCAAGCCCGCGCCAGCAGCTCACAAATGTTCAGGTAGCCCTGGTGGCTTTGCACCAGCAAGATCACACGAGACAGCGCACCCGCATCACCGCCCAGACCTTCAAGGTTGATTTCCGCCCCCAGGATGGGCTTGACCCCCTTGCCGCGGCCTTCCTTGTAGAACTTGACCCCGCCAAACAAGTTGTTCAGATCGGTGATGGCCAGGGCGGGCTGCCCATCCTTGGCGGCCATCTTGACCACATCGTCGATGCGGCAAGTGGAGTCAACGACTGAGAATTCGGAATGGAGGCGAAGATGGACAAACATCTCCAGATTGTAGGCACGCTATGGAGACCTACCCGTCCTTTTGAGTGTGTGCACCAGACAAAATGCAGCATATGCAAAGCAAGCCAGCATCTCGCAGCAAGTGGTCAAGGGTCAATCGTCTGACCGTATGAACAAGAAACGAATGGACATGCCTGATGCAATGGCAAAAAGTCCGCTTTCAACCACATTAGCGGTGATTCCATACACAAAGGTGGCCAGTAAGATTGAAAACGAGGCTGCTTCCTGGCTGGATCGTCTGTGATTCAAGCGCAGGGTACGCAACAGCAGGACAAGGAAACCTGGCAGAGCAATCCATCCCCAGATCACAAACCAATATATGAACAAATTGTCCGCCGCATTAAATCGCATGGGTTCGAAATACGTTTGCGCCGTGCCCACCCCTCCCAAACCTCGCCCCCACAAAGGATGGCCGTGCTCCTCCAGCAAGCGCCAGGCGTTAGGCCACATGTCGTTCAACCGATCCCAAAAGGAAAATGTCAGGTTGGCAAGCTGTTCATCACGGATATAAAAATTCACATTCATGAACAAGGGTGTCATGGGCATCAGCAAGCCAACCAAACCAATCAGCAAAGGCCACATTCTCACCAAAGAGCTGGGCACTTTATGACCGGCAATCGCCAAGGGCGTCAAGACAAAAAACATGTTGTAAACGCCTTTGCTGGTGGTGAGGTAAATGGTGACAAAGCTCAAGCTCCACACCACAGTACGCCACACAGTGGACTTCAAACTCAAGGCAACGATCAGACCCAGCAACAAAGCTTGCAAACCCGCATCAAATGATGCGCGCGCAAATCCCGCCAAACGCTTGCCACCGCCAATGTTTTCCCATTCACGGGAACTGACCACTTCCACCTCGCCTACAGAGTAACTGAACCCCTCCCAAGGATAGGACAACATGTTGTTAACCACCACGCCCACCAGCACAATCACCCACAAATACAGCGCCACTCGACTGACTTGGCCCCAGTGCTTGAACACGATCTCAGCACATGCCAAGCCAAACCAAAACGGAAGCAAGCTGTACCAACCAAAAGCAACCTGCTTGAGTGGCGTATAAAGTGCGCCAACCGTCAAAGCAAAAGCAACAACCATCAATGTCATCGCTCGCTCAGGCGTGAAACCGGGACGCGCCTCCCACACGACCACGGCCGCAATGGTCAACATCATCAACACTTGAGGCACATAAATCAAAGGACTGAGTTTGACCATGCCCAAGCCCCAACGCAAAGGACCTGTCGTTACGGCTGCAACCGAATAAGCCAGCAAAGCCACCAGCACCCATCGCTCGACTCGCTCCTGCACGGGATCAGAAAGCGTCATTGAGCCATCCGCTTCTAAACAACAAGAGGCCCGTCATCAGCAACTCCCCCAGGACCCAACACCCTATGCCCCAGGAAACCCCCTCCAAACTGGTCAGGGTGAAAAACAGTCCTGCCTGCAAAATCACCCCAGGCAAGACACGACGGGCATAACCCCGACCTCTCCCCGATCCAAGCCACCACCACTGAGCCAACAGCATATTGGTCACGGAAAACGGCACCCAGACACACAACATCTGCCCCCATGCTTCATGGCCTTCAATGGCTTGCCCGAACAGCCCATGCAATGCCCAAGGCGTGACCATGATCCCTGTCAAACCACAGACCAGTGCGAGTAAAGCGACACGTCGACTCCAAGGCAGCAACACTCTAGGCACACCCTCCTGACAGCCAATCCATGCTTGCACGATACGGGGTTGCATGGCCTGAATCAGTGGACTGAACGAACTGGCCGCGGCACGCAACGCCTTTTCAATGGCGGCAAACACCCCCACCACCTCTTTGGACTCAACCAATCCCACAAAAAAAACGGTGCTGTTGGCCACAGCGGTCAAAGAAAACTCGGACACAGCAAACTCACGACTGCTCATCGCCACATCTTGAACACCCCGCCAAGTCGGCAAACACCAGCGCAGCCCTGGCATGCGAGCCAAAACCATCAAAGCCAATACGCCGGACATCAAAGTCGCGCCGCCTTGAAAGGCCGCAGCCCACAAAAGGTCCTCTGGCCCGCTCACCCACAAAAACAAGGCCCCCGTCATGAGCAAACGCCCCAAAACCCCAAGCACCATTGTCAAATGCATCACCTGCATGCCCTGAAACATCCAGGTAGGAAAGGTCAACGAGCCCAGAACGGGTAAGAAACTCCATGCAAACAAAGCTGATTGGGCACGCCATGCGGGCGTTACCAACACCAAAGTCATCAAAAAGATGCAGCACACCAATGCGCAAAGCATCTTGAGCGCAGTGATATTTGCAAACAAGATGCCCGACTTGTGAGCACAAAGTGGATCTTGAACTGGATCGAGCTGCGCCAAAAGTCTGGCCCCGTGGGTGTTCATGCCGGCATCAACAGCCAACACGAAATAAAAATTGACTGCCGCCGAAAATGCCAACCAACCGTAAGCTTCAGCACCCAGCGTTCTCACCAAAAATGGTAATGTCAACAATGGAATGATGTAATTGGCAATCTGCAATACATACAATGCAAGCGCGTTGCGTTGCCAGACATTTTTCTTGACCATCACTTTGACTGACGCCACGGCATCTTCAACAGTTCTGCCTTCAAGATCACCCACTGTGAAGCAAAATAATCACTCGATGAGCGCCGTTGCCTGACATAAGCCCGTGCCCAAACATAGAAAACAACCAGCATTGACGAACCCAAACCAAAAACAATCAAGTTCAATTTAATTCTCGGCCGAGAGTTATCCAGCGGAGGTACCGCTACATCCAGCACTTGAAACAAGGAAAAATCACGCGTTTCATCCATTTTTCCAAGCTCCGTGTATTGGCCAAGAATTGTCACAATATTGACCCAATACTCGACATCGCGTTTGCGTTGGCTGTGCAACATCAAGGCATCGGGTACTTGTGCCAAAGTCAGCGCGGTATGCGATGTTCCCGATGCCTGATTCGGAGTATTTGGCAGCCCCGAAACCTCCTGAATTTTTGAATTCAAGTTGGCTATTTCATTTCTCAACAATTTGACATCTGGATTTGAATCGGTCGAATAACTCATCAGTGTGCGCAACTGAACCTCTTTATCAGCCAATTGGCTGCGAAGATCCCGCACACCACTGACAATGGCCTCGTCTTGTCCACGCAAACGGGTAAAACCCGTTTTGCTCTCCACCTGCCTCAAACGCTCATCGGCCTCATTCAGGCTTTGTCGCGCCCGGTTCAACGCATTATTGAAAAAATCAGTGCGTCGGCCGCCCTCTCTTTTGGCCAGTTCACCGGAAAAAGTCTGCAATTCTTTGACATATGAATTGGCAAGTTGTGCAGCCAATTCAGCGCTGGAATCTTCCACGGAAATTTCAACAATTCCATCTTTGCCTGACTCAATTCCAGTTCTGGACGCCAACTTGCCACGGGCACTGTCAATATCTTTCGCCTCATAATGTTTGATCAGATCATTGTCCGTGATGACCCCATCCAGAATGGTTCGACTGCGCAAAATTCCGACAAATAAATCGGTAGGATTCTTCAAGTTCAAGGCAGAGTTACCCAATGCACTCTCTCCGCCCATGGTGACCAGCCCTCTTCCAATTGTATTTTGATTATATTGAGGCGGCAATATACGAGTCGATGCAGTGTAATATGGCGTAGAAAAAATTCCATGCAATAAAACCAAAACCAAAACTAAAAATGGAAAACCCACAACAATCAGTTTAGCCTGTACAAGTGGCAGAAGAATCGGCATTAAACTGTAATTCTCTTTCGTCGGCGGGCTGGAACTTACAGCTGGATCTATTGAATCACTCATGACTTACAAACCTCCCTGCAATATTTTGAATCCAGCAGCCCCAAAACCAAATTGATAAATAATTTGACTCCAATCTTTGATCAAGCGAAGCCATCCAACTTGCTCCTCTTTTTCTTCAACCCAGATGGTATCCCCAGGTGCCACATTAGTATTATTAACAAAAGATAATCTCAACATGCTGCCATCTGCGCGTATCAGCATTGGCGGTGAAGAACTCGCAATTTTCTTGCGCCCACCAGCCATCTGAATATAATCCTCAGCATTTCGACCATCCCTCCAAAGGAAAGACCTCTGTGCAGCAACAGCACCAACCACTTCTACAGTCTCAGGAACTGCAGGAATATAAATGACATCATTATTTTCAAGTCGAATGGTTGGCAATTGAGATGTCTTACTTGTAGAGATATTCAACTCCAAAAGCATTCGACCATCCGGTTTCTTTTGCTTGAGAACTGAAAGAAAAGACTTTACAGCGTCTGCCTCTTTAGAAACTGCATTCGGTTCTTCAGCAACCAAGGAATTTCGACTTCGATCAACAATATTTCGTGTTATATCTCGCTCAAGACCCTCAATTGCCTCATCAATTCTTTTCTGTTGTTGGGATTTCAAAGATTCACGGAAAAGTTGAGTACCAAATAAATATGAAATATCTGTAACACCGCCTGCTTGCTCAATGATTTGAGGTAAATTAACACCTTGAGCAACCGGATAAATTCCTGGACGTCTTACTTCACCTTCAATTTTTACGAAACGTGTGGTATTTTCCAATGGCCCCCTGAATTCTTTTCGTGAAAATACCGTGATCACATCGCCTGGTTGCAAAATCAAATCATGCTTAGGATCACGCTCCAAAATAGCTTTACCCAATTCAAACGGAATCAAGGTTACACGCAAAGATTCAGGCAATATTCTTTCAATAACGGCATACTCCCAATTGATTTCAGGAAATGTAGGAGCCCCTTGTGTTTTTGCCGGGTCGGTCAAAAATGAAGCCAATTTTGTTTCAGCATTTCTTTGAATCCAATAATCTGGAGAAATCAAGGCAGATGCAGAAGGCAGCATGTCAGAGATACGCAAGCCATTTCGCCATGCGAAGCGCAAAGGTAAAGCCACTTGACCTTTGAGCGTGACGGCATTGGTGAATTGAGGAGAAAGCGGAACCACGATCACCAAATCACCATCTCTCAGAACGGTCGACATCGACTGAGGGCTGAAGGTCAGCTCTTCAATGATTCGATTCGACTTACGATCAGTTTGACCAAGTGATGCTTCTGCAGATGGGTCAGAAATCACTGCAGGTTTGACGCGCTCTAATGACAATTTAAGTCCATCTGCTGTAGAACTTGATCCCCCACTGATCTGAAATAAATCACCTAAAGTCATTCCTGCTTTGACTTGGAAAATGGCGCTGTTGCGAACACTGCCGGCAATCGCAACTTGTCCTTCTAAAGATGGAATGTGAATGACATCTTCATTTTGCAAGCGCATATCCCCTTGTCGATTTCCATGAATTAAAAAATCATACAAATCGATGGTTCCAGTCACTGCACCATTGCGACGCAATTCAATACGACGCATATCTCCTGTGCTGGAAGGGCCGCCCGTCATGAACAGTGCACTGATCAAAGAATTCAAAGAGTTAATTTGATATGTTCCAGGTGAACGTGCATAGCCTGTCACATAAATCCTAATACTTCTCAAAGTTCCCATTGTGACGTTTAATTCAAAACCTTTGTATATTTTTGACAACGCCATATTGATTATGGATGAGACTTCCTTGTACGTAACTCCTGCCAACGGTAAACTACCTAATTTTGGTATGAAAATTGCTCCTTGTCGATCAACTGTGACTGCATACTCCAACTCAATTGATCCCCAAGCGCGAATGATCAACTCATCCCCTGGACCTATGACAAAATCAGATGGCACATTCACCTGATCTCCCGTATTGAATGTGCTCGCAGGTGCATCAAAGAGTTCACGACCAAAAACGGGTAACACAACACCCAAGCTTTGCTGAACCATGATTTCAAAATCCGACATTTCTTTCGGTGATGGAATTTTATTTCCTTGCTTATTAACAGTCGGAGGCTCAACTGTGACTCTGCTTGAAATATTGTTCATGCGTAGACTCGGGTAAAGCGAATTGGGTCTGTCTATTTTTTGCCTTGGAGATTCCATTCCTCCTTCAGCAGCAGCTGTTGGATTGACTTGTTTAGGTACCCCATAAATATCTGGTATGGGTGTTATTTTAAAATCTTGTGCGATCGACATATTCGCATAATTTAAAAAAATTGCAAATCCTACAAAAAAATATCTAAACATAGAAATATTGATTTTTTTCATCAATTCAATCCTCTTCAGGCATTAAATTTTTAAAAACAACAATGGCTTGACTGCTGGCCATTTCCGTAAAATAATCCACTTTATCAAACAATTCTTGTATAAGAAACATTCCATAACCAGATTCATTCATTGATTCAGGATTTGGTGCAATAACTTGACGCTTGGACGGGGCAATATAAGGTAAACCTTGGTAAAAAAATTCCAACCAAATACCATGCGATTCCAAGGTCAATAACACCTGAATGGATGAAGATTTTTTTTCCATCTTCAGACCGTGCTTAATGATATTTGTAAATATCTCTGTTGCACCAAGAGCAAACTCAGATAACCAATGCTCAGGCATCCGAATAGATTTCGCAATCCAATCACACACAGCCAATTGCAATGCCTCTCTGAATACAGCGACCTCATGCAAACTACTTTCAAAATCAAAATTCATGATTTTCCTTTTTGAAAGATTTTCATGAGCGCATTGAATAAGCACACAAGATTTATCGTCTTGATGTGCATGCGATTGGCCAAAAAACTTAACCAGCCCATGTACAAAATCTTGCGGATCCATCGCTGCACAGTCAGTCCAGTGTTGCGCCAAGTGCGCGTAAGCCTGCCTGGCATCAGGCAAACCCAAGCCATCCAAAATGCCATCTGAGATGAATAACAAGCGGTCACCCGGATAAAGCGGCAAGCGCGTGACACGCAAGTCCTCATCGGATACGCCTAAGGGCAACATGTCGCCGTGCACAAAAATCACACGCCCACTGATGGCTCGTTGCAGCAAGATATAGGGGGCACCAAAATCAACAAAACGCAACTCTCCGACGCCGGTATCTACGCGCGCCGCAATCAAGGTCAACAAGCTCTCCATTTCATGAAGCATGGGATTGATGCGGGCTCGCAAAGAATCGACCAAGCTCTCGATGGCAGCCTCGGCACTGTGTTGTCGCACCTGAGCCAAGGACGTTTTGATGCCCGCTGAGACAATGGCTGCGCCCAGGCCTTTGCCCATCACATCCCCCATGACCAGATCAATGCCATGCTGGTGTCTGCAAACATCGATCAAATCACCGCTTGCCCCTTCCTGGGCCTGTGCCGCCGCAAAAAGAGACATGCGTTCCAGTTTTTCATGCGGCACAGAGAACAGCAGATACTTTTGTGCAACATTGGCTATCCGGTGTTCGCGCTCACGCCAGCCCAATAGCAATTTATGGCTCGTCTCCAATGCAGCACGCGCCTGACTCAAGTCATGCCTGGTCAATCGGATCTGATCCAGCTTGGACAACATGTCCAAAAACTCATCGCGCCTCAATGGCTTGATCAGCAATCGGTCGATGCCCATCTTCACGGCACTCGAAAATTCATGCTGCTCGCCATAGGCAGTCATCAACACACAAGCTGCATTCGCCTGAAGAGCATTGACCCTTTTGATCAAATCGAGGCCATTGCCTTCGCCAACACGCACGCCCAGATTCAAGTCGGCAATGACCACATCCCACACCTGATCAATCAAGTGCTGATCTGCCGAATCAAGATCATCCACCAAGGTGTACTGATAATCGAGGCGCATCAGCCAAGAGCCTACTATGTGTCTCAATACAGGATCGTCATCAACTACTAAAATACGCAGTGGAAGCAATTTTTCAGCAATCGCATTCAGCGATGGATTGATTTCAGACATTCAATCTCCCTGAACGGAACTTCACAGGCTGCAAATGACCTCGACACGACAAAAAACCATACCGGTCATTTGGATCAACGCACGCTTCCTCACCCGCGCCATCACTGGCGTGGAACGCGTTGCCATAGAAATCATCTCTGCCTTGGTCGAGCATCATCTGGATCCGCAAGGCCAATGGCATGGGGCCGGTGGACGAATTCAATTTCAATTGATCGCGCCTCAAACGGCGAATGCACTGAATAATCCTTGGCCTTCTTTGCCTATGAAGCAGGCGGGCACTGGCAATGGTCACTTCTGGGAGCAAACAGTCCTGCCCCTCGTCACTTGGCACGATGGTTTGATCAATTTTTGCAATACGGGGCCACTGTTTAAACGCCGTCAGTGGATGTTTCTTCACGATGCACAGACATTTGCAATCCCCGAAAACTTCACACCTGCATTGCGCTTTTGGTACAGGGCGCTTTTTCGCATCAGCGGCTATTTCAGCGCAGGCGTTTTGACAAACTCTGCGTTCTCGGCCAAAGAACTGAATCGATACGCCGCAATTACGCCAGAGCGCATCACTGTGGCGCACTTGGGTGCAGACCATATGGATCGCCGCCAAGTCGATTTCTCGGACCGACTTCAAACGCTGCTGAGTGACCTCAAAGGAAAATTTTTTGTCCTGGCCGTGTCCAGTGCCAGCCCCAACAAAAACTTCGCTGCGGTGATCGCTGCACTGTCCATGCTGGGCCAAGATGCGCCCCCCTGTGTGATCGTCGGTCAACGTTATGACCGGGTTTTTGCCAGCAGCAGCCTTGACATGCACCGTGTTCACCATTTGGGCTATGTCACAGACGGTGAGTTGGTTGCCTTGTACCAACGTGCCGGTGTGCTGGTCTACCCCTCGTTTTACGAAGGTTTCGGCTTGCCCCCGCTGGAAGCCATGTGGCAAGGCTGCCCTGTGATTGCAGCAAACACATCCGCACTGCCAGAAGTCTGCGCAGATGCTGCCATTTACTGTGATCCACACCAAGCTCAATCGCTCAGCGATGCCATCGCGCGCGTGATGCAAAGCGAACCCATGCGACAAAACATGCGTATTCTCGGCATGCAACACGCCAGAAAATTCTTGTGGTCGCATACAGTGCAGCAGGTACTGGACAGCCTTATTCAAAATTCCGCGCCTCACTCTGGTCAAGCTGTGCGGGATCTTTGACACTGGGCGCCTGCCAAGCAGCATGGCGAGCCAAGGCTTCATTGACAGCGCACTGAAATTTCCGTTTAAACGAATCAATCGAAAAACTCTGTGCATGCCGACTGATGGTCGCAGCACTTAAATCGGCCTCAATGGACTCAAACTGCTTGACTGCCTGAATCAGACTATGCACTGTCTGATCTTCAAAAAAAGTACCGGTGGCCACCTTGTTATCACCCAGCGAACTCGACCAACCGACCACCGTCTCCAAAGCACCGCCACGGCCAAACGCAATCACCGGTGTGCCACACGCTTGTGCCTCCACAGGAACGATTCCAAAGTCTTCCTCTGAAGGAAAAATAAAAGCCCGGGCACGACTGAGGTAGCCATAAACCTGATCGGGCGGCAAAAAGCCTGTGAACACACAATCGGGACCCGCTTTGGATTTGATCTTCTCCATCTCAGGCCCATCGCCGATCAACACCAGTTTTTTACCCGGCATGGCAGCAAAAGCCTCCGCCACCAGATCAATCCGTTTGAAGGGAACAAACCGTCCCGCACAGACATAAAAATCTTCTTTTTTCGACACAAGGCTGAACAACTGTGTGTCAACAGGTGGTGCAATGACCGAACTGTCCCGTCCATAAAATTTTGCGATCCGCCGCGCCACAAATTGAGAGTTCGCCACAAATTGATCAACCGCCACAGAGCTTCGCTGATCCCATCCACGAATCCAATGGAGCTGCCAACGGGCAAACCAAGAGGCTGGCCCGCGCTGCAAATTCATCTCACGCAAATACGGCTGGTAATGGTCCCACGCGTAGCGCATAGGGGAGTGGCAGTAGCACACATGAACCTGATTGGGTCCGGACAAGACCCCCTTGGCCACACTGTAGTGACTCGAAATGATCAAGTCATAATCCGTTAAATCCAACTGCTCTATCGCTAAAGGCATCAGCGGCAGCATTTTTCGGTAATGCCGATGCGCACCAGGTAAGCGCTGCAAAAAACTGGTCTTAGGTATCTTGCCCCGCAGAAAGTGACGTTGTTCAGCGGGCACAAAATCAATCAGGGTAAACAGATCGGCCTGCGGGTAGATGTCCAAAATGTGTTCAAGAACGCGCTCGGCACCTCCATAGACCACCAACCAGTCATGCACAACTGCTACGCGCATAGGTCGCATTGCATTCGTCTTCGCAAACTGCTCAGCGGTATGCATGGACAACCTCTTCGAACAGTGCCCTGAATGCACGGATTCGCTCAGAAACATTGAATCTCTGAGCTCGCAAAAATGCGGCGTCGCCCCATTGACGCCAAAGCCCCGGCTGTGCATGGCATTGCGCAATGAGGCGCGCCAAATCATGAACATCGCCCGGAGCGAAGCTCGCACCGGTAACACCATCCTCAACCAACTCAGGAGCGCCGCCATGACGGCTCACGATGCTCGGCCGTCCTGCTGCCGCAGCCTCCAGCACCACGTTGCCTAACGCCTCCATTGAGGCACTTGGAAAAACAAGAACATCAATTTCAGGCCAAAGCACAGAAGGTGCCATGTGGCCACACCATTCAATGTGCAAGTCTGCAAACTGTTCTTTCCACGCAGCAATCTGCCCCTCCTGACCGCGACCGCCCAACACAAGTCGCAATGCAATGCCCTGCTGCTGCAACAGCTGTGCAGCGCCCAACAAGACATCCACGCCTTTGGCATGATCAAGCCGCCCCAAGAAACCCAAACGCAATACAGCCGAATGGCTCCACTGCACGGGCGTAGCGGGCATGGACTGTGCGTCCAGCGCGTTGTAGATGACTGAGCAGCGTGCCTGTTGAAACAAGCCATGCTCTTGGTGCAAGTTCAAAATCGAATGACTGACCCCGACAACAGCATCGAGTGATTGCGCATGCTTGAACCTTGGCCCCGTCAGCACCCGACACTCAGCACACCTTTTTGGGCCATGACCACAAAGCTTTCCATTGCGAAACAAGATGGTTCTGGGACACAGCAAGGAAAAATCGTGCAAGACATGCACAACAGGCATTCTCATGCGAGACAACATGGGCCAAATTGACGTCGAAAATCCTTGCAGATTTTGCGTACAAACCACATCAAACTGATGTGCTCGAACCCAACGCTCCACCACTTTGACCATCCATGGATTGGCCGTGTCAATCACATGCCAGGCTAAGCGACTGACACTCGATCGTGAAACCTTTTGGCGATCGTAGGGCCAATATAAATTACGCAGCGGCACCCGCTCAACGCCTCTGACTTGGTGAATCGAAGATTGCACCGATTCCAAAGTCAGCACATGGACATCGTCCTGTGGCGATAATCCATTCACCAATTGAGCCGCCATGACTTCTGCGCCACCAATTGAAGTCGGCGGATACAAGGCAGAAATCACACCAATGCGCATCGTGCTAATCCTGAGTTTGCAAATGCTGGCCAAGGGCATCAATGATGCGCGTCCAGATCATCTCGATTGAGGGCATCATGTGTTCACACGCTTGCCAATCCGACTTCAACGCCACGGATTCAAAGCGCTCGAAAATTTCCGCCGGCTTATCGAAACCTAAAATTTTGAGCGAAGGCAACTGCGCATGAGTGAGCTGCCGTATGCGCATGCAATCTCGTATTTGGATGCAATGCAACAACACAGGCAATTCGCGGATCAACACCGACCGCATCAGCGCAATCACGCTTGCCAGCAATTGGTCATCGCCGTCCAGACGTGTCAACGCCAAGGCCGGACTCCAGTGCACCGTGTCAAGCGGCGGCAGGAAAGTCACATCTGCACTCATGCAACCCATCCGCTGACAGCCTGCTCTACGCTGGGTTCAATTTCAAAAACACGGTGCATTCGAACCATCTCTAAAAGCAACTGAACTGGTTTATTGACACAGCACAATTTGACCTGTCCGTTCTGGGTCTCGACTTCACGCAGCAACCAAACCAGCACACCCAAGCCGGAACTGTCCATGAAGTTCACATGTTCCAAATCCAACAAAATAGCGGTACCAGCAACCAACCGAGGACGAACGAGATCCTTGAAAAGCGTTGAATTGGAGGCATCCAAAGCCTTCACCACAGGCTTCAGAACTTGGATCTGGCGATGGTCTTTAACCTCTATTTCCATGGTGAAAATCCCTTTTGATCAATTGTTTTTTTCAAAGCTCGTACATACCGAAAGCACAAATCCATCCGATAGCGCAACGAGGCGGAACGAGAAACCTGGTACCGCTCAATCACCATCGCGCCCAACTCACTGCCGTCAGCATCGTTGTTCAACCACTCCTCTTGAATCAATCCCGCCTTCGAGCGAGACAACCATTGGCGGTAATCCGGGGGTTCAACTTCCCACTCCTCCAAAGTGCGAGGGCGCAAACCACATAGATTCAAGTGCCCAACAACCGCCCCCCACATATTGGGAAGCACAAATCCAAAGGCATGCAACCATCCTCGGCTGCGCGGCGTTGCACCCCACCAACTCTGCCAAACTCGAGTCCGCATAAAGGCCAAGGCATAACCAGACTGAACAAACTCGAGCGTGCGAGACTGACCTGAGAATGCAGCGCACCAGATTTTCAGCAGCAACCAAAGTGGCGACAGCATCAAAGCCAAAATCACCCCGATCAAACGCATCCCTGCATAAGACAAAGATCGCCAACCCCATTTGGGAAAGCCACCATCAGCCAATAAATCCAGATCGACAATCGTGAGCCGATCGCGCCATTTACGGCTCCAGACCACGCCGCGCCAAACCATGGCGTCGTGCACATCCAACTGCTCGCCCAACCAAGCGTTTGGACCCACTTGGGTTTGAACGATGTGGCAACCATGACCGACTCGGCTGCGTGCGCCCAAAGCCACAAAAGGCCCCACTTGGCAAGCCTGACCAATCTCAACATCTCTTGCCAAGTAAACGGGCGGGACAATCTCAGCAGTAGGATGAATCACAACACCTCGCGAGATGAAAACGCCCGGTTCGACTTCGCTGGCGTCGATCAACAAAGGCATGTCACGCGACAAAATCCGTTCCATGGCATTCAACAAAGCAGCGCCATCAGAAACATCCGCACCTACTAGCTCATGCTGATGAATACAAACAGAGCGCAAACTCTCTGCCCATCTCGCCCACTGCCCAGTCTTGGCCAAAGCAGCACACTGTCCGGCATCAAGAATGGCCCAAGGCCATGCCGAGGAATGCATCGGCGCTGTCAATAAAGTGCCACACAAAAACTTAGGCTGAGGCGTTGGAGGCAACATCAAGCTGGCCGTACTCGCCAACAAGACATCCTGCCGGTGGAGGGTTAATTGCGCCAGTTTCTTGAACACCTGTTCGGGCCCAGAGAGCGTCAACCAAGTTAGCCGACATCCCCAGCGATCCCCATGTCCCAACAGCTTTTGAACTTGCTGCGGCTCTTCATCCCAACCCATGCAAACGATCTCTTTGATGCCCGAATCTACGATCGCTTCCAAGGCATAAATAAGACTATTTTTCCCAAGTAACGGCGTCAGGTGCACGGGTCTTTCATAAAGAAAAGGTGCCGCTTCTGTTCGATCAAAAGGTGACCCCACAACCAAGACAGCAAACGAATGAGATTCAGGGCCTTGCATCTCAATACGCACCTTTACCAAACAGAACGGCAGGAACTGTTTTGATGATCAGAAAAATATCAAGAAAAATACTCTGACTGTCCACATACTGAATATCCAGGTCGGCTTGTTTGGAAAATGGGATATCTCCTCTGCCTTCGATTTGCCAAAAGCATGTCAACCCTGGCTTGATGTCCAGACGACGCCGTTGGGCCAATGAATATTTGAGAACCTCATCTGGCAGTTGGGGCCTTGGACCGACCAAAGACATATCCCCCATCAGCACACACCACAGCTGCGGCAACTCATCAATGCTTGTTTTTCGTATGAACCTGCCAATGGGCGTAATTCTGGGATCTTTCTTAATTTTAAAAGTCACTCCATCGGCATGTTGATTTTGCGACAGTAATGAACTTTTAAGATCTTCGGCATTTTTTACCATGGAGCGAAATTTCGGAAATTCAAATTCACGCCCCCAGCGACCAACACGCCTTTGCGTGAAGATCACCGCTCCCCCATCGTGAGAATAAATTAAAAAAGAAACAATGATGAAAATTGGAGAAAAAATAAGCAATCCAAATATTGCACCAAAAATATCCAATAATCTTTTAAGGGAAGCTGCGAAATATATAATAAGATACCATGCGCTAATTTTCAATTTAAGACGAATTCGGTTCAAACCAGACCGATCACTGTATCGACTCTCAAGCGTCTTCAACACATCCAGGCGATGTGCCTGTGAAACGGACGAAGCTTGCAATTTCATGATTAAAAAATTTAATACATTGATTCGTCTATCATACATCACAATACACATACTGAAAAACTAGTTTGATGTAAATTTTAATACTTTTAAAATCAATTTAAACAGAAAATTTAGATTAAATGATTTTTTGAAATATATGATTTACTCAATCATACAAAATGCCTTAATGACAGCATTTTTCACAGAACATTCACCGAATATATTGAAAATTATAAATACAAAATATTAGTTAAAATTAATTAATTCGCAAAAAACCGTGTACGGTCCAAGACTTTAATAAAGAAAAGGGGTGATGAAGAAATAGACCCCTGCTGATAAAACAACTACAGCAACACGGTTCGCACACATGCAAGTTGTCATCGATTGCCTGGCGCGTTGGTGATTACCCAACCATTGGAGGGACTGGCAAGGCTCAAAATCGCTCGTCACGCAAGACTTGTAACACGTCTGAACGAAATTCACGCCCATACAAAATCAGCACAACCAAAGCCGTAGCCAAGACCAACGCAAGAGATGAAAAAAACCAGGCCATGGCGGCGAAGGAAAAATAATAGGCTCGCAAACCATCGTTGAAAGTTTCGGCAGCAGCGCTCACCAGTTTGCCTGCGCGCTCCGAGAAGCACTGGCGATCCAACTGCTGACAGGCGAAATCAGCTGGCGGCGGCATGGCCCCAATGACCAGAGCGACGAAAGTGTACTGTCGCATGGACCAGGAAAAGCGGAAAAACGCATACACAAAAATACCCACCAAGAGCAAAATCTTGAACTCAAATACCAAGATTGGCGTTGGCTGCGCAAAGGGGATTTCGCGCACCAACTCGGCGGCCTTATCGGTGGTGCCCAGCAAAGCAAACAAGCCGCCGATGATGATGATCGTGGTCGAGGAAAAAAAAGCCGGTGTTTGCGACAGATTTTGCGTGATCAGGCCATCGAGCATGCGCGGATCACGACCGGTCGCTTGCACCATCCACAGTTGACGGTAACGGTTGGTGGTGGCAATCAGGCTTTGGTCGCGCAGCCCCCGCACCTTAGCCAACCAAGCGTAACCAACCCACAAGCCAAAAAACGTGAACAGAGCCATCCAATCGGCCCAGGGCAACATCGAAATGATTTTCATAAGTCACCATCGTAACAAGGACAAGCCTAAGCGGCGACTGGCCTTTGCATGACAGCAGAACGCCAAACGATTAATTTTTAAGGACTCAAAAAAATCGTCAACATCCATTAAAGTAGGAATATGAAACCATAACCACTACCTTGGGATCTGTCACAGCGCGCTTGTAAGCCTGCGAAATCTAAGACCTCTCTGACTCAACCCCCTGACCGATACCGCTTCGCAGCAAGCTCAGACAACAGCGCAGGCGGTACAACTCAAAACACCATGGCCAAAACACCGCCCCCCCCACGCATCGGGCTGATCCTCACCGAAGACGCCATCTCCATGGACAACCCTAAACTCATGGGGCGGCAATCGGCAGGACACGGTTTTTTACGGGCATGTCTAAACCACAGCAGCTTGCGAGAGCGCATCACCTTGCTCACGCCAGGCACCCAAGCCCGCGACGCCGTGCGCAAAGTGGTGCAGCAATGCCTGCCCTCGCAGGCCAAAGAGCTGATCCTGCCCGAATTAAACCTGCACAGACCGGCCACATGGAGCGCGCTTGACGTGGTCCACATGCCCGCCCCCATGAGCAGCCGACAACTCGCGCAGCGGGGGGTGCACCGACTCAACGGGCTGAGCCTGTCAGGCGTGACCCACACCATCAGCTCAGCCCAGATCGTGCAGCAACTGAGCGCCTACGTGCGCGAACCCACCCGTCGCAGCGATGCCCTGATTTGCACCTCGCAGTCAGTGCACAAGGCCGTCGAGCGTATTTGGCAAGTGGAGCAAGCCGTCTTGCAAAGGCGCTTTGGGCCATTCCGGCAAGCCCCTGCACTGCCGGACCTGCCGGTGATACCGCTGGGCATTCACACTGGGGATTTCGCCTTCACGCCCATGGACCGACTGGCCGCCCGCACCACCTTGGGATTTTCGCCTGACGAGCAGGTGGTGCTGTTTGTGGGGCGGCTGAGCTTTCACGCCAAAGCCAACCCTCTGGCCTTGTACCGTGCAGCTGCCCAAGCATCTGGTCAGACCGGGCAAAAAGTGCGCATCCTCGAATGCGGCTGGTTTGCCAACGAGCCCACCGAGCACGCTTTTGACGAAGCTGCACACCAATTTGGCATCACCGTTCAAAGGGTTGACGGGCGCAACGCCGCCCTGGTGCAACGCTGCTTTGCTGCTGCAGATGTGTTTTGCTCACTGTCCGACAACATTCAAGAGACCTTCGGGCTCACACCGCTGGAGGCCATGGCAGCAGGCCTGCCCTGCATCCTGAGCGATTGGAACGGTTATCGCGAAACAGCCCTACACGGCGAACACGGTTTCCTGATCCCCACCCAGATGCCCAGCCGTGTCGGACTTGACGGCCTTGAACACCGCTACGCAGACGACGCGCTCAGCTACGACCACTACATCGGCCACGTCCACGCCCTGACATCGGTGGACATCGAAGCTGCAGCCCAGGCCCTGACCCTTCTCTTGACACAACCGCCACTGCGCCAGCGCATGGGCCAAGCCGGGCGAGAGCACGCTCGCCAGCACTTTGACTGGCATCACATCATTGGCCGATACGACGAACTGTGGCGTGAGCAAAAGGCACGCCAACAGGCGGACAGCGGACCGCGCCTGCCCCGCATCCAAAGCGCCCGTCTGAGCCCAGCCGACCTTTTCGGCCACTACCCCAGCAAAAAACTGCAGCCCAGCACCCCGCTGTACCGCCAGGAATGGCCGGGCGTTTACACCGCCAAGGCGACCGCATCGCAAGCGAGAGACATTCGCCAGTGGCGCATGTGGAGTTTTCTGGTCGAAACTTGGCTGCCCCCAGCAGACAAAGTGGCCCAAGCCCTGCCCGCCTTGCACAACACGCAGCCGCGCAGCATCGGCGAATGGGGTCAATCTCTGCAACTGAGCACGGCCCAAAGCCTGCGCTTGGCCGGATGGCTCATCAAAATCGGTCAGGTCCGCACCCAAGCGCCTGCGGCAAGCAGTCTCAAGCGCCAGATCCACCTCATTTGCGAACTGCCCCATCTGGCTGACAGAGCCGACATCGCACGGCTACTGACCGACGAGCGCTGGGTGCTGCACCCCATCGACACCAACACAAACACCGTCCGCTGCCTGAGCACCGAGCTGCAAGCCATTGCGCAGCAAGGGGGGCACGCATTTTGGCTTTCGCCGCAAGCCCACATCCAAGACTTCTGGCTGGCTGAGCGCCTGCACGATGCCTGGGCGCAAATGGCTCTGGTCAAGCAACTGCCGCATGCCTTGGCCATGCGCCATGACCTGCTGCTGGCCAGTCAGGCATCAGACAGGACCCAACAAGCCAATGATTTGCCCGCCCTCGCAGGCCAACTGCAAGCGCTTTGTCAGGCCCATGGCTTGGCCTCGGGCAGCTGGAACATGGCTGTGGCTGCGCCAGATGCTGCCACGCCAGCGGCCACCCCCCAAACACCTCACAAAGGTGCCCGGACATGAGCTTCCCGAACAGCCCTCCCCTGGTGGTCTTCGTCTGCGCCACCCGGCTCAGCGTGGACGACTTTTGGCTAAAGGCACCCTTGGGGCAATCGCTGACCCGACTGCAAGGACAAGGCGTGGCCTTTGCACTTGAATTGGCTGCACAAAATGCCAGTCCCCTGGCCACGCTTTACAACAAAGCCATCGCGCATCGTGCGCCCGAGCAAATTCTGGTGTTTATCCACGACGACGTGCGTCTGGATGACCTGTTCATCGCTGATCGTCTGGTCGAAGGACTGGCCGTTTTTGACGTGATTGGGGTGGCAGGCAACCGCCGCCTCAAACCCCGACAAGGTGCCTGGGCCTTTGCCGAAAAAATGGGCCAATGGGACCATGCCCACAACCTGCTGGGCGGCATCAACCACGAACTGCCCGATCGGGCCAACGGATTCAGCCGCTATGGCCCCACCCGCACAGCTGCACGCGTGCTCGACGGCGTGTTTCTGGCTGCACGCGCAGGAACACTGCGATTGCACAAAGTGCAATTCGCGCCCGAACTCGCCTTTCACCTGTACGACATGGAGTTTTGCCAGCGTGCGCACCGGGCCGGACTGCGCATGGGCGTCTGGCCCATTGCCATGACGCATTTCAGTGGTGGCCAATACGACTCGGACAACTGGAAACAAGCCTACAAGACCTATTGCCAATTCAATTGGCCCACACCTGCGTCCAAACACAAGGACGAAAGCGACGAGGCCCAAGACCAAACCCCCACACCCGATTCACAGCCCTCATGAAAATCCTCTTCATTCACCAGAACTTTCCGGGTCAGTACCGGGCGCTGGCTCCCTCCATGGTCAAGCAAGGCCACGAAGTGATGGCCATCTCAAGCCGCAAGGAAACCAGCATCCAGGGCATCCCCAACATCAGCTACGAGAACCCGCGCAGCTCCAGCAAAAACATCCACCCCTGGCTGCAATCGACCGAAGCGGCCATCATCCGAGGGCAGGCCGTGGCCAGCACGCTGGAACAACTGATCAAAAACGGCTTTGTGCCCGATGCCATCGTCGGCCACGCCGGCTGGGGCGAAATGCAGTTCGTGCGCCAGGTCGCGCCTCACGCCCGCATCGTCAGTTTTTGTGAATATTTTTACCACGGCCAAGGCAGCGATGTGGACTTCGACCCCGAGTTCCCTGCAGCCCCTGATGCCATGTTGCGCTGCCATGCACGCAACCTGCACCTCACATCGGCCCTGGTTGACTCGGACGTGGGCCTGTCGCCGACCGAATGGCAAGCCAGCCAATTCCCAGACTTTTTGCGCCAACGCCTTGAGGTTTGCCACGACGGCATCGAAACCGATCGACTGACCCCCCACAAGGATGCCTGGATCAAACTTGGGCGCGACAACATCAAGGCCCAGATGGGCGATGAAATCATCACCTTCATCAACCGCAACCTCGAACCCATGCGCGGCTACCACAGCTTCATGCGGGCACTGCCCCACATCCTGGCCGAGCGCCCCAACGCGCGGGTGATCTTGCTCGGCGGCAACGAAGTCAGCTACGGCCCGGCCCCGGCCACCGGCGGCGGCTACAAAGCGCAATTCCTGCGCGAAGTGCAAGACAAAATCGACCTGTCCCGCGTCCACTTCGTCGGCCAAGTGCCCTACGGCACCATGGTCAACATGCTGCGCATTTCTGCGGTGCATGTGTACCTCACGGTGCCCTTTGTGCTGTCTTGGTCCATGCTCGAAGCCATGAGCCTGGGCTGCTGCGTGGTCGGCTCGTCCACACCGCCCGTTCAAGAAGTCATCACCCACGGCCAAAACGGCTTGTTGGTGGACTTCTTTGACCCCAAAGACATCGCACGAAAAGTGTGCGATGTTCTGGCACGGCCCAAGGACTACCTGGATATCCGACGTGCAGCACGGACCCACGTGGTCCAGCACTACGACTACCAAAGCGTCTGCCTGCCCCGACACCACCGCATCATCACAGGCCAAGCCATGCGCGCTTGAGACAGGCTCAATGCCCATGCTGCCAACGCCCGAAAGCATTCAAGCCCAAACACTTTTCAGGCTGGGTGCCCAATTGCACGCCGACCGACAGCTGGACGGCCAACAAGCTCTGAGCGTGTTTGAACAAGCCCGGCAGCTCACCCCGAACAACCCCGACATCCTCAATGCACTGGGTGCCGTGCTCGCGCGCATGGGCCGCGACGACCAAGCCATTGCCCGCTTTGAGCAAGCCCTGGCCAGACAGCCGCAACACGCCGACGCCCTGGAGAACCTGGCAGGTCTGCTGCACCGCACCCGCCGCTACGCGCAAGCTGCCGAGCACTGCCAGCGTTGGTTGGCACAAAGCCTGCAAGGAGGACAAGCCGCCCCCTACATGCTCGGTCGCCTGGCCTACACACGCCGACTCATGGCCGACTGGACAGACGACGCCCAGCGACAAAATCAACTCCAGCAAGCCCTGCGCAGCAGGCAACGCACCGCATGGCCATTTGAATACCTGGGCTTCAGCGACGACCCTGCCGAACACCTCCACTGCGCCCGCCAACTGGTGCAAGACCGACACCCGCCAACCGCGCCCCTGTGGACCGATGCACGCTGGCAAAACCCGCGCATCCGCGTGGCCTACCTGTCCAACGACTTTTGCAACCATGCCACCGCCGTGTTGCTGGCCCGCGTGCTCGAATTGCACGACACGAGCCGGTTTGAAATCTTCGCCCTGTCCTGGACCCCACTGCAAGACAGCATGCAGCAACGCATCCGCGCAGGCGTTGAGCACTTTATCGACATCTCCGGGCAAAGCGATGTGCAAGTGGCCCAGTGGATGGCCAGTCAGCACATCGACATCGCCATCGACATCAAAGGCTTTGCGCAAAACTACCGACTGGGCATCTTCGCGCACCGGCCCTGCCCCATTCAGGTCAACTACCTGGGCTACCCTGGCTCGCTGGGTGCGCCCTACATCGACTATTTGATCGCCGATCCGCATGTGATTGCCCCGGCAGACCGCCTGCACTACAGCGAACACCTGGCCCGCCTGCCCCACAGCTACCAAGCCAACGACCCCCTGCGCAGCGTGGCCCCAAGCTGCCCCAACCGCGCCCAGCTGGGCTTGCCCGAAAAAGGCTCAGGCACACAAGGCTTTGTGTTTGCCTGCTTCAACAACAGCTACAAAATCACGCCCGACGTGTTCGGCCAATGGATGAACATTTTGAAGGCCACCCCCGGCAGCGTGCTGTGGCTGCTCGATGCCAACGACCAAGTGCCCAGCCGCTTGCGCGAACAGGCCGCTGAACACGGCATCGACCCCACGCGGCTGGTCTTTGCCCCACGGGCACCCACCCCCGAACACCTGGCCAGACACGTCCACGCCGATCTGTTTCTGGACACCTTTCCCGTCAACGCCCACACCACCGCCGCCGACGCCCTGTGGATGGGACTGCCCGTGCTGACACGCTACGGGCGCAGCTTCTCCAGCCGGGTCGGGCTGTCGCTGCTGCACGCCTGCCAGCTGCCGCCCGAAGCCGATGCCCCTCACACAGCCAACACGCCCCATGCGCCCTTGATCAACACCCTGGTCGACACCCTGGCGGTCGACCAAGCGGCCGACTACGTTGCCCGCGCCGTGGCCCTGGCCCAGCAACCCGAACGCCTGCACAGCCTGCGCGCGCACCTGTGCAGCCACCGCGCCCGTTTGCCCCTGTTCGACGCGGCCCTCACCTGCCGTCACTTGGAAGCGGCCTACACCGCCATGTGGCAACGCTGGCAAAACGGCCTGGCACCGGCCGACATCACGGTACCCGCCACGCCAGCGCTGAAGCCGTCATCGTCATCAGCCATCACCGCCCCGGCCCCCAAGCTGTCGGCTGCCAGCGCCCAAGAACTGCAAAAACAAAGCCTACACTTGCTGCAGGCCGGTCAAACCGAAGCCGCCCTGAGCCTCTTTGACGAAGCCCTCAAACACCGGCCCACCGAAGCCACACTCTGGCAAGCGCGTGCCCACAGCGCACTGCGCGTGAACAGCCGCGCGGCACAGGCACAAGCCCTGAGCGACCTGCAGCAAGCCCACCGGCTGGCCCCGGACAACGAGCGCCTGCGCTACGAACTCACCCTCACCCTCGAACAAGCAGGGCACACCCCAGCCGCCTGCGAACACCTCGGCCAGCTGGAAAGCCAGGCCCCGCACAACACCGAATACCCGCTGCTGCACATCCGGCTGCAGCGCAAGCGTGGCCAACTGGCCACCGCCCTGGCACTGTGTCAGGCCTGGACCGCACGGCAAGCCCGGCACAGCGGCGCTTGGGTGCAACAAGCCTCGGTCCACCTGGCCTTGGAACAACACACCGAGGCCCTGGCCTGCGTGCAGCAAGCCCTGGACCTCCAGCCGGGCAACGCCGAAGCCCTGAACCTGCGCGGCATGCTCGGGCGCGCGCATGACCTGCCCACCCCCCAGGCCCTGGCCGACTTCGAGCAAGCCCACGCACGCGAGCCCCACAACCCCTACTATTTATCGAACATCGCCATCACCCTCGACGAGCTGGGGCAACTGGCCCAGGCCCGTCCGTGGTGGCAGCGGTTGCTGAGGCTGCCTACGCCAGCCGCCGGACATCCGGGCGATGTGCTGCTGCTGCAAGCCCGTGGGGCCGAGCAACTGGACGACACCCCCCAACAACGTCAGCTGCTGCAACTGGCCACCGAACACCTGCCCAACCACTTTGATGCCTGGCTGCAATACGGCCACAGCTGCACATCGCTGGGGCAAGACCTGCAAGCCCGAGACGCTTACCAGCACGCCCTGCGCATCGAACCCGACAACGTGCACGCCCTGTCGGCCCTCATGCGGGCCGAGCGCTGCGTGGGCGACTGGCAGCACCACGATGAGCGGCTCCAACAGGTGCTGCACGCGGCCGCGCACAGCGACGTGCCGGTCAACCCCTTTTTGATGACCATCGTCAGCGACGACCCCGCCTTGCAACGCCGTGCGGCCGAGCTGGAATCGGCCCTGATTGGGCAGCACATCCAGCCCCTGCCCTTCCCCTTCCCCGTAGTGTCCCATCCGGCGCGCAGCGCCCGCCTGCAACGCCTGCGCATTGGCTACTTTTCTGCCGACTTCCATGACCACGCCACCAGCTACCTGATGGCCCAAATGCTCGAATCGCACGACCGGCAGCAGTTTGAAATTTTTGCCTACAGCTTTGGCCCCAACGCCCGGCAGCACGCCTACCGTCAGCGCCTGGAACGCGGGATCGAGCACTTTCACGAAGTCAGCGCCCTGGGCCCGCGCGCCATCGCCGAACTGGCGCGCACCCATGAACTCGACATCGCCGTCGACCTCAAAGGCCACACCCGCCAAGGCCGGCCCCATATTTTTGCCTGGCGTGCCGCCCCGCTGCAGGTCAGCTACATCGGTTTTCCGGGCACATCGGGTGCCCCCTGGATGGACTATGTGGTCGGCGACGCCAGTGTCATCCCACCGGGCGACGAAGCCTTCTACACCGAGCAAGTGATCCGCTTGCCCGGCTGCTACCAGGCCAACGACACACAGCGGGCCGTGGCCACCCCCGGCCTCAGCCGCGCCCAAGCCGGACTGCCCGAAGACGCGCTGGTGCTGTGCTGCTTCAACAGCACCTTCAAAATCAGCCCCGAGATGTTTCAAGTCTGGCTGCGCATCCTGAAGCGGGTGCCGCAGGCCGTGCTGTGGCTGTTTGACAAAAACCGGCAAGTGCAAGACACACTGCGCCAATGCGCGGCCGCGCAAGGCCTTGCGCCCGAGCGGCTGGTGTTTGCCGAGTACGCCCCCCTGGCCCAACACCTCTCGCGCTACCGGCTGGCCGACCTGTTTTTGGACACCGCGCCCTACAACGCCCACACCACCGCCAGCGACGCCCTCTGGGTGGGGCTGCCCGTGCTCACCCTGAGCGGGCGCAGCTTCGCCTCACGCGTGGGGGCCAGCCTGCTGAGCAGCCTGGGCCTGCAAGAACTCATCACCCACACCCTGGCCGACTATGAAAACCTGGCGTTGCAACTGTGCAAGCAGCCCACGCGGCTGCAGCAATTGCGCCAACGCGTGATGCAAAGCCCCCAACGCGCCGACCTGTTTGACGGCCAGCGGCTCGCCCAACGGATGGCATCGGCCTACAGCCACATGGCACAAAGACACGCCCAAGGCCTGCCCCCAAAAGGCTTTCAGGTCTAAGCCCTCATCTTGCAGCCGCCCACCCCGTGGCCGGGGCACGCAAAAGCTCGTAGGGGCCCACCCCTGTGGGCGATGGTTGGCAGGGCGTGTGCCACGCCCATCGCCCACGGGGTGGGCTCCTACAAAAACCAGGCATTGGCTTTTGCTTTTGCGCAAACGCTTGCGAGCAACGGATCTCCCCTTGGGCGGGGCACGCAAAAGCTCGTAGGGGCCCACCCCTGTGGGCGATGGTTGGCAGGGCGTGTGCCACGCCCATCGCCCACGGGGTGCGCTTCTACAAAAAACCAGGCATTGGCTTTTGCTTTTGCGCAAACGCTTGCGAGCAACGGATCTCCCCTTGGGCGGGGCACGCAAAAGCTCGTAGGGGCCCACCCCTGTGGGCGATGGTTGGCAGGGCGTGTGCCACGCCCATCGCCCACGGGGTGGGCTCCTACAAAAACCAGGCATTGGCTTTTGCTTTTGCGCAAACGCTTGCGAGCAACGGATCTCCCATTGGTCGGGGCACGCAAAAGCTCGTAGGGGCCTACCCCTGTGGGCGATGGTTGACAGGGCGTGTGCCACGCCCATCGCCCACGGGGTGAGCTCCTACAAAAACCAGGCATTGGCTTTTGCACAAGCCCTTGCGAGCAACGGATCTCCCCTTGGGCGGGGCACGCAAAAGATCGTAGGAGCCCACCCCTGTGGGCGATGGTTGGCAGGGCGTGGGCGTGGCCACACCCATGGCCAAGGGATGGGCTTCTGTCAAATACCGGTGAAGACGATGTCCGTGTCCACCAGCATCATCATGCCGGTGAAGGTCGCGTTGGAGCTGCCTGCTTGCCAAATCTGATAAGTCTGGCTGCCCCGGAAACCATTGTTGAAGGTGATCAGACCCGTGGCGTCTGAAGTGGCTGTTTCACCCACATCAAACGTACCGTTGCCGTTGAAGTCCAAGCTGATGCTCTTGGCCGATGTCGGTTTGTTCAACGCGTTGAGCGTACCCACACCCAAACCGAAGGCCGACATGTCGATCGCATCTCCTGTGTTGCCATCGATCATCAGCACAGCCGTGGCCGCCGTCATGTCGGTCAAGTCCAGCACATCCTGAGCGTGCAGCTTCAAGGTGTTGTTGCCTGTGCCGGTCAAGTCGATGCGCTCAACAGACAGCCAGTTGGCATTCAAGTGCAAGGTTGGAGAAGTCAAGTCCAGCGCCTGGTTGGCACCGGTGAAATACACCGCGTCAATACCAGTGCCCCCGTCCACCGTGTCGGCCATGCTGTCTGCCGCCCAAGTGGCGTCGTAGACAAACAAGTCTGAACCCGTGCCCCCCTGCACATAGTTGGCACCATCGCCCATGGTGATGGTGTCGCTGCCTGCGCCACCCAGCAAGGTGTCGTTGCCCACACCGCCGTCCAGGCGGTCATCGCCCAGACCACCGTCCATGCTGTCGTTGCCGCCATCGCCCATCAGGTAGTCGTTGCCGTCACCACCAGACACGTTGTCGGCCCCCCCGCCTGCGGACACGAAGTCGTCGCCGCCACCTGAAAGGATGCTGTCCGCGGCTGAGCCTGCATAAATCGTGTCTTTGCCGTCGGTGGCCAGCACCGAGACATCGTCACCCATGATGGTGTCGCCCAAAGTGTCGGCACGCATGTCGATGTAATCGTCAGCAGCGCCGCCCCAGACCGTGGACGAGGCAGGTCCGCCATTGCTGACGATGCGGTCATTGCCCGCGTCGCCAAAGACCCGAGCGCCGCCGCCGAAGCCCAAGGTGTCATCCCCATCGCCACCCCGGAAGGTGTCGGCACCTGCAGCGCTGAACAGGCTGTCGTTGCCGCTGCCACCGTCCAGAGAGTCTGCACCGGAGCCCGAAATCAGGGTGTCGTTGCCCGCTTCGCCCAAGAGGTTGATGTAGGTCGTGGTGGAGGCATGGATCAACTGGTCGTCACCCGCGCCACCACGCAAAGTGCCGTAGCCCGAAGAGGTGACCACGTCATTGCCGTCCCCTGCATCCACCGTGTCGGTGCCCGAGAACACGGCAATCGTGTCGTTGCCCGCGCCACCGATCATGGTGTCAGAACCCGTGCCGCCGACCATCGAGTCGTTGCCCAAACCGCCGTCCATGACGTTGGTGCTGCCGCCGGTGGATGACAAGGTGTCGTTGCCTGCGCCGCCGATGATCGAGTTCGAGTTGTTGCTGCCACCGGATGACGAATAAAACGCAAATACTTGGTCATCCCCATCCCCGGCATCTACCACTTGCAATTCGCTGGGCAAACCTGTGGTCGGATTGTATGCATACCCGCCACCCACATAAATCGTGTCATTGCCAGCACCAGAAAAAACGGTGTCAGATGCATATTCATCCAAACGCCCCCCGGTTACATCGATGTAATCATTTCCAGAACCTGTAATCACACTCTCCGCCAAGGTTGCAGAAGCAGAAGAACTCTTGATGTAGTTGTTGCCATCGCCAGCATTCACAAATCCGGGGATGTAGTAATAGCCCGCATAACCGTTGCCATACATGTTTGCGTAGTAACTCGAATATGTACGGTTGTAATTGGTACCCGTAAACCCCACGATGGTGTCATTGCCAGCACCGCTGGTGATGGTGTCGCCATAACCGGTTGAGCCGGTTACATCCACCAAGTTGTTACCGTCGCCTGCGTTAACAGATTCAAATACGCCACCACCGGTGTAAATCGTGTCATTACCAGAACCAGCCACCACCGTATCGGTGGCACCGTCGTTGCTGCCACGCCAGTCCTTGCCCACGTCGATGTAGTTGTCGCCTTGCAAGTCGCTCACATAGTCGGCACCGGCACCGGCCAGAATGGACGAGTTGCCGCTGCCGCCCCAGATCTTGTCGGCCCCCGCATCGGTGATGATGTGCTCAAAGCCTTTGACGTAATCGATGTAGCTGCCACTGCCCGCAAGGGTCACCGTCTGCCAAGAGGTGGAGCCACCGTCCAAAGACACATAAACCGAATAACCTTGGGATTGGTACGACAACCAGTCCTCGCCGGGGCCACCGTCCATGGTGTCCAGGTCAGCCGTGTCCACCGTGCCCGTCACACTGCCGTTGACCGTGTCGTTGCCTGCCCCTGCCAGGATGTAATCCTTGCCGTTGCCCGTCCAGATCGAGTCGTTGCCGCTGCCGGTGATGACGGTTTCGTTCCAGGTGGTGTTGCCCAGGCTGGTGAGGTTATTGAAGGTGATGTTGCCATTGCCAAACTTCCATACATCGATGTAGCTGGCCCGGTCGATGCCGGTGCTGCCGCCCGAAATGGTCAGGTCGGTCTGGGTGGTGCCCAGCACCGAGTAGTTGCCGTTGTAGGCACTCAGGTCCAAGGTGTCGGCGGGGCCAGCGTTGCCAGTGTCGCCACCGGTGTAGGTGTCGTTGCCCAGTTCGGCCTGGAACAAATCGGCACCTGCGCCGCCCACCAGGCTGTCGTCGCCGTCCTGGCCATACAAGGTGTCGTTGCCGCCAATGGCCTGCAAGGTGTCAGAGCCCAGACCACCGATCAGGTAGTTGGCATTGCCGTCGCCCACCAGGTTGTCCGCGCCAGTGCCGCCCATGAGGTTTTCGATGCCGCGCAAGGTGTCCACACCATCGGCACCCGAGGTGGTGGCCGAGCCGGGTGTGGCACTGCTCAGGGACACGGTCACACCGCCGCTGGCGTTGGAATAATCGGCCCAGTCGGCTGTGCCGGCTTCGCCGTCCAGCCAGTCGTTGCCCACGCCACCGGTCAAAGTGTCGTTGCCCGTACCCGCCAGGATCGAGTCGTTGCCTGCGCCGCCTTTGATCCAATTGTCGGCTGTGGTGCCGACCACGGTGTCGTTGCCTGCACCGCCGACAACGTTCTCAAAATTGGTCACCACATCGGTGCCCAAAACGGTGCTGGTGAATGCGCCGGTCGTCAAGTTCACGCTGACCGATGCGGTGCCCAGACTGGCATCACCGAAGTCCAACCAGTCGTTGCCTGCACCGCCGTCCAGGGTGTCGTTGCCGGTGCCACCACGGATGGTGTCGTCCCCGCCCAAGCCATTGATGCTGTCGTTGCCCGACATGGCATCGATGAAGTTGGACTTTTCGTCGCCCGAGTAGTTGTCGTTGCTCGGGGTCAGGGTGGTCGGGTAAGTGACCTCGATGCCTTGCTTGACGGCCAAGGTGTCATTGCCCGAGACCACGGCGTTGGCGTACAGGTCGTAGGTCGCGCCGCCAATCACTGTGGTGGTGCCAGTGCCCATGGACGACCAACCGGCCGCCAAAAACACTTTGCCGTTGTCGCCGTCGATGCGCAGCAAAGAAGCCGTGCCCGCGCCATTGACGAGGTTCTCGATGGTCTCCAGCGAATCCGACAGGTTCAACTGGTTCAGGCCGTTGCCCAGGTCAATCACCTCGATCTTGCTGATGGGCGCGGCCACATGGGCACTGGCACCATTGAGGCCATAGACGTTGAAGGTCTGGTTGAAGCCGGTCAGGCGCAAAACATCGGTGCCCATGCCACCGTCGATGGAGACGTTGGTGAAGTCCTGCCCAATGTTCTCGAATGCAATGGTGTCATTGCCTGCACCCGCAATCACCTGGCTGCCCGCGCTGGTCACGATGCTGTCGTTGTCCGAGCCGCCCACGATCAGGTCGGCACCGCCGCCACCGATCAGGGTGTTGTTGCCCGCGCCGCCGTTCAGGGTGTCGTTGCCCAGGCCACCGTTCAGGATGTTGGCCAGTGCATCACCGCCCAGGTAGTCGTTGGACGCGCCGCCCATGACGTTTTCAATCGCGCTGAGCAGGTCGTTGCCCGCGTTGCCGGTGGCGGTGCCCGCCACCAGGTCCACCGTGACGCCGAGGTTGTTTTCCGAATACACCGCCCAGTCGTTGCCCGCGCCGCCTTCCAAGGTGTCGCTGCCTTGGCCACCTTGCAAAGTGTCGTCGCCCGCGCCGCCCACCAAACGGTTGTCGGCCGCATCGCCCACCATCACGTCAGCATAGGCGGTGCCCATGACGTTTTCAATTTGCGAGAGGGTGTCCACACCGCCGCTGCCGTCTGCAGCGATCGAGGTGGCCAGGTTCAGGTTCAGGCCGCTGGGCGCTGCGCTGTAGTCGGCCCAATCGATGTTGGTGCCCCCAATCAGATAGTCGTCTCCGATGCCACCGTTGAGCGTGTCGTTGCCAGAGCCACCGTCCAAAGAGTCATTGCCGGTGCCGCCATCCAGCGAGTCGTTGCCTGCGCCACCTAACAAGGTGTCGCTGCCTGCAGCGCCCAGCAAGATGTTGTCCGAGCCGTCGCCGCCGATGTTGTCGTTGGCGGCGCTGCCCGCAATGTTTTCAATGTTGCGCAGTTTTTCTGCCGTGCCACCATCGCCATCGGTGAAGATTGCGTCGCTCGCACCGGTCAGGGTGCCGATCACCGCCCCCGATGCCGCGCTGTAATCCATCCAGTCGATGCCGCCGCCGCCGTCCACGCTGTCGTTGCCCAGGCCACCAATGAGGGTGTCGTTGCCCAAGCCGCCGTCCAGGCTGTCGTTGCCTGCGCCGCCGGACAAAATGTTGGCCTGTGCATCGCCCACCAAGGTGTCGTTGCCCGCACCGCCCATGACGTTTTCAAAACCGACAATGCTGTCGATGCCGATGTCGCCACCGCTGGCCACGCCAGCGGCCAGGCTCAGGCTGAAGCCCAAGGCCGAGGCGCTGTAATCCAGCGTGTCCGATCCTTGCAAACCGTTGTAATCGTCGTTGGTGCCGGTGCCACGGGTCAGGGCGTTGATCTGGTCATTGCCACTGGTGCCCATCAGGCCCCAACGGATCGAGATGTCTTTGTTGTCCCCAAAGTTGGACAGACTGGGAATGGTCGCCGTGGTCGAGGCATTTCCGGCCAAATCGGTCAGCGCCACCTTGACGATGTCGACCACGTTCAGGTCGGTGGTCGATTCGTTGGAGCCGACGGTGTAGACGCCTGTGAGTGTGGAGCCGTTGGCCGCAGCAGTGACCACCACCTTCTGGCCGGTGTCGAACTTGACGATCATGTAGGAGCCCGCCACCACCGCTTCGTTCAGGTTGATGGTGACGTTCAGGGTGTCGCCCACACCAAAGCCGCCCGAGGCCGTGAGGATGTCGTAAGCCGCGTTGGGGCTGGTGCTGGTGACGCTGCTGATGGCTGCAGCGGTGGTGTCGCGCACAAAGCTGAGCGTGGTGTTGGGGCTGATGTTGCCAAACTCGTCGATGCGGCGCACACGCAGGCCGTAGGCACCGTCCACCGTGGGTGCAGCGTAGCTGCTGGTCCAGGTGAAGCCGTCCAGACTGAACTCGAAGGTGTCGGTCGAGGCGGCATCGGTCACGCCGACGGCCGTCACGTTGGTCAGCTTGTCGCTGCTGCTGTAACCCGAATCCATTTGCAACACCACGGTGGGTGCCAGCGCCGCGTTGTTGTAGTCAAAGCTGAAGGCGGTGGCATTGCTGTTGTTGCCGGCCAGGTCCTTGATGCGCACCAACAGGTTGTTGGGGCCGGTCTGGGCATTGAAAGAGCCGGTCCAGTTGATGCCGCCGTCAATGCTGTACTGGTAAACGTCGCCCACGCCGGTGTTGCCGCCGGTGATGACCAAGGTCGGGTTGTTGGTTTTCTTGTCGGCAGGGTCAACACCGTTGTCGTCGTACAGAGCCACCACGGGCGCGTTGGGCGCGGTGATGTCGTAGTTGAAGGTGAAGATGTCACTGACCACCTGGTTGCCCACCACGTCGGACACACGGGCTTGGACCAGGTACGTGCCACTGGTGGTGGGCAAGAACAAGCTGTCATAAGCGGTGAACGTGACGCCAGAGTCTTTGCTGTAGCGGTATTCCACCGTGTCGGTCGGGGCGTAGGTCTTGTCCAGCTTGATTTCGCTGGTGTAAGTGACCTTGTCGGCGCTGAAGGTGCCGGTGTCGCAAACCAGTGAAATCGCGGGCTTGAGGGGCGCTTCCAGGTCAAGGGTGAAGGTCAGGCTCTCGGTGGACACGTTGCCAGCCACGTCGGTGCTGCGCACCACCACGGTGTGCACGCCGTTGGTGCTGGGCGCGGTGTAGCTGGAGCCAAAGTTACCGCTGTCGACTTTGTAATCGACAGTGGCACCGGTCTCGATGCCGGTGATGGCGCTCAGGCCCGCTTGTTTGGTGATCAGGTCGGATGCGGAGTTGCCTGAATCGCAAGCCAGTGTAAAGACAGGCTTGCTGGTGCTGGTGTCAATGGTCAGGGTCAGGGTCTGTGCACTGCTGACGTTGCCCGCCGGGTCTTTGACCACGGCGCTCACGGTGCGGTTGCCGTCAAACAGGCCCAGCGTGGGGGTGACCGACCAGCTGCCGTCCGCGGCCACCACGGTCGAGAGGATCTCGCCCGTGCTTTGGAAGGTGACGATGAGGGTGTCATCGGCCGTGCCCAAGCCCACCACCGTCGGGGTGGTGTCGCTGGTGATCAGGTCGTTGCTCACGCCGCTGTTGCTGGACGTGCCCAAGGCCATGGCAAAGCTCGACGGTGTGGTGTCGATGCTGTAGGTTTTGGTCTGGTTGGTGACGTCGTTGTTGCCAGCCGTGTCCGAACCCAGCAGCTTGGCGGCGATCTTGGTGTCGCCATCGGCCATCAGGTCGGCGGTATCGACCGCGATGCTGAAAGCCAGAGCGCTGTCCAGGGTGCCGGTGTAAGGGGTGTTGTTGATCATCAACTCCACCGTGTCGCCTTCGCGGGCGTTGGTGGCACGACCGGTGACCAGGGTGGTGGTCTGGCCCGATTCGCTCAGGTTGAGGGTGTTGCCCGAGGTGACATCGTCGATGGTGAACACCGAGGTGGCCTTGCTGGTGTCCAAGGTGAAGCTCAGGCTGGCGTTGGCGCTGACGTTGCCAGCCACATCGGTCTGGCGGGCCATGAGGGTGTTGCTGCCTTCGGTGGCGGCAAAAGTCGCAGCCCAAGTGCTGCCGTCGGTGCTGTACTCCAGCAAAGCCCCGCTTTCCAGGTTGCCGGTGGTGATGGCCCCCTGGTTGGAGATCTTGTCGCTGCTGCTGAAGCCGCTGTCGCAAGTCAGGCTCAAGGTGGGCGTGGCCACGGACTTGTCAATGGTCAAGGTCAGGGTCTGCGCGGCGCTGGTGTTGCCCGCAGCATCGGTGGCAACCACGCTGACGGTGCCGCTGGCCATGGCTTGCTGCGCCGTGACCGACCACACGCCTGCAGCCACCACGGTGGTCAGCACCTCGTTGGTGCCGGGCAGGGTGACCTTGATCTGGTCACCGTTGCTGCCGGTACCACTCAAAGTGGGGGTGTCGTCGCTGGTGACCAGGTCGGCGGTGCTGCCGCTGTTGCTGGACGTGGCCAACTGCACTGTGAAACTGGGTGCCAAGGTGTCCACCGCATAGCTGGCGCTGGCGGCGGTGCCGGTGTTGCCGGCCTCGTCGGTGTAGCTGGTGGCCAGGCTCAGGCTGTTGCTGGCCGACTCCACACCCTGAGCCGGGGTGAAGGTGGCGGTCCAGACCAGGCCATCGGTGCTGGCCACAAAGTCGGTCAGGCTGCCGTTGGGGGCACCGATGTCGGCTTTGCTGAAGCCCAGCACTTTTTCACTGAACGTCACGGTCACAGTGGCGGACTCACCCACTTTGAGTGCGGTGTCGCTGATGGCGATGCTGGCCGTAGGGGCCTGGCGGTCGATGGCGTAGTTGACGCTGGTGGCGCTGCTGCCCTGGTTGCCCACCAAGTCGGTGTAAGCGGCGGACAGGCTGATGGTGTTGGTCGCATCGACCACACCGGCGTCGGGCGTGAAAGTGCCCACCCAGGTCTTGCCACCGTCGGTGGTGGCCAGGGTGCTGAGGGTGCCGTTTTGCACCGTGACATCGGTGTTGTCGAAGTCCTTGACCTTCTCGCTGAAGCTGATGGTCACCACAGCGGTTTCACCCGCTGTGAGGGCGGTGTCGCTCAGGCCGATGGTGGCGGTGGGGCCTTGGGTGTCCACGGCGTAGTTGCCACTGGCGGCGGTACCGCCCAGGTTACCGGCCAGGTCGCTGTAGCCGCCGGCGTTGACGGTGATGCCGTTGGCGCCTGCTTCAAGGGCGCTGGTGGCCGTGAAAGTGGCCGTCCATGTTTTGCCGCCATCGGCGCTGCTCAGGGTGCTCAGGGTGCCGTTGGGGGCGCTGACGTCGGCGTTGCTGAAGTCCTTGACGGCTTCGTTGAAGGTGATGGTCACGTTGGCGCTTTGGCCTGCGGTCAGGCTGGTGATGCTGCCGCCCTGCCCGTCCTTGAGCGTCACGCTGGCAGAAGGTGCCTGGGTGTCGATGGTGTAGTTGCCGCTGGTGCCGGTGCTGCCGGTGTTGCCCGCCAGGTCGGTGTAGGTGTTGGCCAGGGTGATGACGTTGGTGACGTCTTCCAGGTTGGCTGTGGGCGTGAAGGTGCCGGTCCAGGTGATGCCGCCGTCGGCGCTGGACAAGGTGCCCAAGCTGCCGTTGGCCACGGTCACGTCGGTGTTGCTGAAGTCGGCCACTTTTTCAGTGAAGGTGATGGTCAGCGTGGTCGAGTCACCCGCCTTAAGGGCTTCGTTGGCCAGTTTGATCGTGGCCGTGGGGGCCTTGCTGTCGATCACGTAGTTGCTGCTGGTGTTGTTGGCGCTGCTGATGGCTGCGTTGCCCGCCAGGTCGGTGAAGGCGGTGCCCACCTGGACCACGTTGGTGGTGTCTTCGACATTGGCGTTGGCAGTGAAGGTGGCGCTCCAGGTCTGACCGCTGTCGCTGGTGGCCAGGTTGCTCAGCACGCCGTTGTCGGCGCTGATGTCGCTCAGGTCAAAGGCCGTCACTTTTTCACTGAAGGTGATGGTGACCGTGGCCGTATCGCCCGCCTTGAGGGCAGGCTTGCTGATGGACAGGCTTTGCACCGTGGGCGCATCGGTGTCCACGCTGTAGCTGTGGTCGGCCACGCCGGTTTTGGTGTTGCCAGCCGCGTCGGTGGCATCCACCACCACGCTGATGCTCTTGTCGGAGTCGGCCACCAGGTTGGCGGTGGTGACCTCGACGCTGTAGTGGCCCGAGGCGTCCACGGTGCCAGTGAAGGTCTGGCCGTGCACAAACACACTGACTTTGTCACCGGCCAGTGCGTTGGTCACGGTGCCCACGATGGCGGTGGTGGTGGCTTGAGCGTCCACCGGGCCAATGGCGTTGTCGCCCGCAATGGGGCTGACGGTGACCACAGGGCTGGGTGCCGTGGTGTCGAGTGTGAAATTCAGCACGCTGGAGGTGGCCACATTGCCTGCGGCATCGGTCTGGCGCACGCGGACGGTGTTGACGCCTTCGGTGGCGGTGAAGGTGGTCCCCCACACGCTGCCGTTGGTGCTGTACTCGACCACTGCACCGGTTTCAATGCCACTGAGTGTGAGGCTGGCGCTGTTGCTGACCTTGTCGCTGGCACTGTTGCCGCTGTCGCAGGCCAGGCTCAGGCCCGGGGTGGCAATGGTTTTGTCAATGGTCAGGGCCAGCAACTGGGGCAAGGAGCTCACGTTCGAGGGGTTCTTGGCCACGATGCTGACGTTGCCACTGCTGATCGCCTGGGTGGGCGTGACGGTCCAGTTGCCATCGCTGCCCACCACGGTGGACAGCAGCTCGTTGGTGCCGGGCATCGTCACTTCGATGCGGTCACCGGCGGTGCCGGTGCCGCTGATGGTGGGCGTGTCGTCGTTGGTGATGAGGTCGGTGCTGGCACCCGAGTTGCTGCTGACGTCCAGCTTGGCCACAAATGCGGGGGCGCGGGTGTCCACGGCATACACGGCGCTGGCGGCGGTGCCGGTGTTGCCCGCTTCGTCGGTGTAGCTGGTGGCCAGGCTCAGGGTGTTCACAGCCACCTGGGTGCTGGCGCTCGGGGTGAACTGGGCAGTCCAAGTGATGCCGTCGGTGCTGGCAAAGGTGTTCAGCGTACCGTTTTCTGCCGTCACGTCGGCATTGGTGAAACTGCTCACCTTTTCCGAGAAGGTGATGGTCACCGTCGCGGTTTCACCGGCCTGCAAAGCGGTATCGCTCAGGCTGATGGTGGCGGTGGGGGCCTTGCGGTCCACGCTGTAGTTGGCGCTGGTCTGGCTGCTGCCTTGGTTGCCTACCAGGTCGGTGTAGGCATTGGTGATGCTGACGGTGTTGCTGGCCGCCTGAACCCCATTGGTAGGGGTGAAGGTGCTCACCCAAGTCTTGCCACCGTCGGTGGTGGCCAGGGTGCCCAAAGTGCCGTTTTGCACCGTGACGTCGGTGTTGTCGAAGTCCTTGACCTTTTCGTTGAAGCTGATCGTGACTTGCGCGGTTTCACCGGCGGTCAGGGTGCTGTCGCTCAGGGTGATGGTGGCGGTGGGGCCTTGGGTGTCCACGGCGTAGTTGCCGCTGGCAGCCGTGCCGCCCAGGTTGCCCGCCAAATCGCTGTAGCCGCCTGCATTGACCGTGACGGCGTTGACAGCGGACTCTGTGGCATTGCTGGCGGTGAAGGTGCCGGCCCAGGTTTTGCCACCGTCGGTGCTGGTCAGGGTGCTGAGGGTGCCGTTGGGGGCGGTCACATCGGCATTGCTGAAGTCCTTGACGGCTTCGTTGAAGGTGATGGTGACGCTGGCGCTTTGGCCGGTGGTCAGGCTGGTGATGCTGGCACCCTGCCCGTCTTTCAGACTCACCAAGGCAGTGGGAGCCAGGGTGTCGAGGGTGTAGTTGCCGCTGGCACCGGTGCTGCCCGTGTTACCCGCCAAGTCGGTGTAGGTGTTGGCCAGGGTGATGACGTTGGTCGCATCTTCCAGATTGGCTGTTGGTGTGAAGGTGCCGGTCCAGGTCTTGCCGTCATCGGCGCTGCTCAAGGTGCCCAGGCTGCCGTTGGCCACGGTGACGTCGGCGTTGCTGAAGTCGGCCACTTTCTCGCTGAAGGTGATCGTCAGAACCGTCGATTGACCGGCCTTGAGGGCTTCGTTGGCCAGCTGGATGGTGGCCGTGGGGGCCTTGCTGTCGATGGCGTAATTGTTGCTGGTGTTGCTGGCAGAGCTGAGTGCGCCGTTGCCCGAGATGTCGGTGAAGGCCGTGCCCACTTGGACCACGTTGGTGCTGTCTTCGACATTGGCGTTGGCGGTGAAGGTGGCGCTCCAGGTCTGACCGCTGTCGCTGGTGGCCAGGTTGCTCAGCACGCCGTTGTCGGCGCTCAGGTCGCTCAGGTCAAAGCCAATCACTTTCTCGCTGAGCGTGATGGTGACGGTGGCCGTATCGCCCGCCTTGAGGCTGGCCTTGTTGATGGACAAGCTTTGCACGGTGGGTGCTGCGGTGTCCACGGTGTAGCTGTGGTTGATCGACCCCGTCTGTGTGTTGCCCGCAGCGTCGGTGGCATACACCACCACGCTGAGGGTCTTGTCGGAGTCGGCCACCAGGTCGGCGGTGGTCACGTCGACGCTGTAGTGGCCCGAAGCGTCCACGGTGCTGGTGAAGGTCTTGCCGCGTGCAAACACGCTGACTTTGTCGCCTTCGCGGGCGTTGGTCACCGCACCTTCAATGGTGGTCGTGAGCGCCTGTGCATCGACCGGGCCAATGGCGTCGTCACCCGCCACCGGGCTGACCGTCAAGGTGGGTGTGGGAGCCGTGGTGTCGAGCGTGAAGTTCAGCACGCTGGAGGTGGCCATATTGCCTGCGGCGTCGGTCTGGCGCACGAACACCGTGTTGGCCCCTTCGGTGGGCGTGAACGTGGTGCTCCAGGCGCTGCCGTTGGTGCTGTATTCCAGCGTGGCACCCGATTCCTGGTTGCTCACCGTGAAGCTGGCGCTGTTGCTGATCTTGTCGCTGGCACTGCTGCCACTGTCGCAGGCCAGGCTCAGGCCGGGGGTGGCAATGGTTTTGTCAATGACCAAGGCCAAGGTCCTGGTGGACGAGGTCGATGGGCCGGTGTAGAGCACCGACACATCGCCCGAAGCGATGGCGGTCAGGGGGGTCACGCTCCACTGGCCGCTGGCGTCCACGGTGGCGCTCAGGACTTCGCCCGTGCCAGGCATGGTCACCTGTACGCGGTCACCTGCCGACCCTGTGCCACTGATGGTGGGGGTGTCGTCGTTGGTGACCAGGTCCAACAAGCTGCCGCTGTTGCTGGTCGAGGCCAGTGTGGCGGTCAGGTTGTTGCTTTGGGTGTTGAGCACAAAGTTGAAGACGTCGGACACGGCGCTGTTGCCTGCCACATCGGTGGCGCGAACATACAGGGCGTTGGTGCCTTCAGTGGCCATGAAGGTGTTCGACCAGACCGTGCCGTTGGTGCTGTAGCTGAGCACCGTCCCGACATCGGCACCGGACACGGTGAATTGGCCATTGGCGGTGATCTTGTCACCGGCCAAACCGGTGTCAGACACCAGGCTGACGGTGGGCTTGGACACCTGCGTATCCAAAGTGAAACTCAGAGTCGAGACGGCCCCTTCGTTGCCTGCGGCATCGACCACACGCGACTTGACCGTGTTGCTGCCCTCCACGGCCGCAAAAGTGGTGCCCCATGCGCTGCCGTCCAGGCTGTACTGCACACTGGCACCCGATTCGAGGGTGGTGGAACTCACCGCGCCGTTGTTGGTGACTTTGTCGCCGCCCAGACTGCCGCTGTCGCACACCAAGGCCAAAACGGGGGCTGCGGGTGCGGCGGTGTCGAGTGTGAAGCTGTAAGTGGTCAGGCTGCTGACGTTGCCAGCGGTGTCGGTCAGGCGTGCCTTGACGCTGTTGAGGCCTTCGGCCGCCGTGAAGGTGGTGCCCCAGGCACCGCCGTTGACGCTGTACTCAATGAACCCGCCGGTTTCGGACGTGTTCACGGCCAATGTGCCGTTTTGGCTGATTTTGTCGCTGTTGCTGCTGCCGCTGTCGCAGGTCAGGCTGATGGTCACCGGCAAGGGGGCGGTGATGTCGAGCGTGAAAGCCAGAACGCTGGTGTCACTCAGATTGCCCGCTGCATCCACCGCTCGGGCGTACACCGTGTTGGCGCCTTCGATGGCGGTGAAGGTGTTGGTCCATGTGGCGGCGTCGGTGCTGTAGAGCAAAGTGGTGCCCACCGCCGTGATGACGTGCAAGGCATCGGTCTTGGTGATCAGGTCACTGCCCGACAGACCGCTGTCGCACACCAACGTCAACACGGGTGCCAAGGGTTTGGTTTTGAGCCAGCTGAAGGCCAGATCCTGAATGCGCTCGTTGCCCGCCACATCGGTGGTGCGCACGCTGACGGTGTTGGCGCCTTCGGTGGCCGCAAAGGTGTTGGACCAAGTGGTACCACCGTTGGTGCTGTAACTGACCACGGCACCGGCTTCCACGCCGGACAAGGCCAGTGTGGCGACGCTGGAGATCTTGTCACCCGCCGTGCCGCTGTCACAGGCCAAGGCCAAGGTGAAGGCACTGGCGGCGGTGTCCAGGGTGAAGCTCAGGCTGGTTGTGCTGCTGACGTTGCCTGCCGTGTCGGTTTGGCGCACGTACACCGTGTTGGCGTTTTCTGAAGCCGCGAAGGTCGTGCCCCACGTTGTACCGTTGGTGCTGTACTCGACGGTTGAGCCTGCTTCCAGGTTGCCCACCACGAGGCTGCCGTCTCGGCTGATCTTGTCGCTGCTGCTTGAACCGCTGTCGCACACCAAGGCCACTGTAGGTGTGGCCACGGCCGTGTCCATCACCAAAGGCAGTGTCTTGGGCGCACTCACCACGCCCGCTGCGTTGGTGGCCGTCACGCTCACGCTGCCGCTGGCCACGTCCATCGTGGGTGTCACGCTCCACGAGCCGTCAGCCGCCACCGTGGTGCTGAGCACTTCGCCTGTACCGGGCATGGTCACCTGGATGATGTCGCCTGTGGTGCCCGTGCCGCTGATCGTGGGGGTCACGTCGTTGGTCACCAAGTCGGTCTGGCTGCCGCTGTTGCTGGTGTTGTCCAGCTTCAGTGTGAAGGCCGCGTCCAGCGTGCGCAGCTGGAACACCAGGGTGTCCGAGGTGGCCACATTGCCTGCCGCGTCCGTCACTTTGACGCTCACGCTGTTGCTGCCCTCCACCGCCGTGAAGCTGCTGGTCCAGTTTTGGCCGTCGGTGCTGTATTGCACTTGGGCGTCGCTGTCCACGTTGTTCAGGCTCAGCGCACCGCTGCGGGTGATCTTGTCGCTGCTGCTGGCACCACTGTCGCAGCTGAGCGCAACGCTGGGTTTGCTGATGAGTGTGTCCAGCGTGAAGCTCAGCGTGCTGGCTGCGCCTGCGTTGCCCGCGGCGTCCAACACCCGTGCCTTGACGGTGTTGCTGCCTTCGGCCGCCACAAAGGTGTTGCCCCAGGCCACGCCGTCTGTGCTGTATTGCAGTGTCGCGCCCACTTCGCTTGTGGTGGCGCTGAATGCGCCGTTTTGGGTGATCTTGTCGCTGCCCAACAGGCCGCTGTCGCACACCAGGCCCAATACGGGCGCTGCAGGCGCTTGGGTGTCCAGTGTGAAGGCGTAGTCGGTGACCGCGCCCAGGTTGCCTGCCGCATCGGTCACGCGCACTTTGACGTTGTTCACGCCTTCGGCTGCGGCCAAGGTGGCGGCCCAGCTCAGGCCGTCGGTGCTGTATTCAATCAGCCCTGCGGTTTCTGCTGTTTGCACCGCCAGTGTGCCGGTGTGGCTGATTTTGTCGTTGTTGGCCACGGCGGTCAGGCCGCTGTCGCACACCAGGCTGACGCTGGCAGCCACGGGCGCTGTTTTGTCCAGCGTGAAGCTCAGGCTGGAGGTGCTGCTGACGTTGCCCGCCTTGTCGGTCACGCGCACGCTGACGGTGTTGGCGCCGTCTGCGGCCGCAAAGGTGCTGTTCCAGGTGCTTCCGTTGGTGCTGTACTCCAGCGTGGCACCGGCTTCGGCCACCACGTTGAGGGCACCGTTGTTGGTGAGTTTGTCGCCCGCTTGGCTGCCGCTGTCGCACACCAAGGTGAGCACGGCTGGGGTGGGCGCTGTGCTGTCCAGGGTGAAGCTGTAGTCTTGTGTGCGTTGGTTGCCTGCCGCGTCCATCACGCGCACTTTGACGTTGTTCACGCCTTCGGCTGCCGCGTAAGTGCTGTCCCAGGTGCTGCCGTCGGTGCTGTAGGCCACGTTGGCTCCGACCTCGGCGCCGGTGATGAGCAGGCTGGCGTCTTGGCTGACTTTGTCGCCTGCCGTGCCGCTGTCGCAGCTGAGCGCCACCGTGAAGGCACCCATCTGGCTGTCCAGCGTGAAGTTGAAGGCATTCGAGGTGGCCACGTTGCCTGCGGCGTCCGTCTGGCGCACTTGGACCGTGTTGCTGCCTTCTGTGGCTGCGAAGGTCGTGCCCCATGTTGTGCCGTTGATGCTGTACTCAACCGTGGCACCCGCTTCCAAGCCGCTCACGTTGATCACGCCGCTTTGGCTGATCTTGTCGCTGCTGCTGGTGCCGCTGTCGCACACCAATGCCACTGTGGGGGTGGCCACAGCCGTGTCAATCACCAAAGCCAGGCTTTGCGCCGGGCTGGTGTTGCCTGCCGCGTCTTGGGCCGTCACGCTCACGTTGCCGCTGGCGATCACCAAAGTGGGCGTCACGCTCCACTTGCCGTTTGCATCCACCGTGGTGCTGAGCACTTCCAGTGTGCCGGGCATGGTCACTTGGATGATGTCACCTGTTGTGCCCGTGCCGCTGATGGTGGGGGTGCTGTCGTTGGTGAGGCGGTCGGTCTTGGCCGCGCTGTTGCTGGCATCGTCCAGTTGCACGGTGAACACCGGGGCTTTGGTGTCGACTGCGTAGCTGGCTTGCGCTGTGGTGCCTGCATTGCCCGCTTCGTCGGTGTAAGCGGTGCCCAGGCTCAGGGTGTTGCTGGCCGCTTCGGTGTCCACGGCTGGTGTGAAGGTGGCTGTCCAGATCAGGCCGTCTGCGCTGGCGGTGAAGCTGCTCAATGTGCCGTTGGGGGCCGTGATGTCCGCGTTGCTGAAGTCTTTGACCTTCTCGCTGAAGGTGATGGTGACCGTGGCGCTCTCGCCTGCTTTGAGGGCGTTGTCACTCAGGGCGATGGTGGCCGTGGGGGCTTTGAGGTCAATGGCGTAGTTGCCGCTTGCGGTGCTGGCGCCTTGGTTGCCCGCCACGTCGGTGTAGCTGTTGGCCACGCTCATCAGGTTGCTGGCGTCGGCTGTGCCTGCGGTGGGTGTGAAGGTGCCCGTCCAGGTCTTGCCGCCGTCGGTGGTGGCCAATGTGCTGAGCGTGCCGTTTTCTACAGCAACGTCGCTGTTGTCAAAGCCGGTGACTTTCTCACTGAAGCTGATCGTCACTTGGGCGGTCTCGCCGGCAGTCAAGGCGTTGTCGCTGATGCTGATGCTGGCGGTGGGGCCTTGGGTGTCCACGGCGTAGGTGGCGCTCGAGGCTGCGCTGCCTGCGTTGGAGGCGAGATCGCTGTAGGCACCGGGGTTGACGCTGATGCTGTTGGCAGCGACTTCGACGTTGGCGCTGGGCGTGAACGTCGCGGTCCAGGTGGTGCCGCCGTCGGTGCTGGCCAGGGTGCTGAGCGTGCCGCTGGGCGCGGTCACGTCGGCGTTGCTGAAGTCTTGGACGGCTTCGCTGAAGGTGATGGTGACTTGGGCGCTTTGACCGGCGGTCAGGCTGGTGATGGCTGTGTTGGCGCTTGTGCCATCGGTCAGGGTGACGCTGGCCGTGGGGGCCTTGGTGTCCACGCTGTAGTTGCCGCTGGCTGCGCTTTGGCCTGCGTTGCCGGCCACGTCGGTGTAGGTGCTGGCCAGGGTGATGCTGTTGGTGGCGTCTTCGAGGTTGACGCTGGGCGTGAAGGTGCCGGTCCAGACGATGCCGTCGGTGCTGCTGAGCGTGCCCAAGCTGCCGTTGGCCACGGTGACGTCGGCGTTGCTGAAGTTGGCCACTTTCTCGCTGAAGGTGATGGTCAGCGTGGTGGTCTCTCCGGCCTTCAATGCTTCGTCGGCCAGTTGGATCGTGGCTGTGGGGGCCAGGGTTTCCACGCTGTAGTTGCCGCTGGTGCCTGCGGTGCCCAGGTTGTCCGACAGGTCGGTGTAGTTGGCCAGCACTTTGACCACGTTGGTGGTGTCTTCGATGTTGGCCGTCGGTGTGAGTGTGGCGGTCCAGGTCAGGCCGCTGTCGGCGGTGGCCAAGTTGCTAAGCGCGGCGTTGTCGGCCGTCAGGTCCGACAGGTCAAAGGCTTTGACTTTCTCGCTGAAGGTGATGGTGACGGTGGCGCTGTCGCCCACTTTGAGGGCGCTCTTGTCCAGCACGATGCTTTGCACTGTGGGCACGGTGACGTCCACCGCGTAGGCGCGGGTGTCCGAGACCATGTGGGTGTTGCCTGCCGCATCGCTGGCCATGAGGACAACTTCGATTTCTGAGCCTTGGTCAGCGATCAGGTCGGTCGTGGGCACGCTGACGCTGTAGTGGCCCAGGGCGTCCACGGTGCCGCTGAAGGTTTGGCCGTTGACCAGCACTTTGACCAGGTCGCCTTCACGGGCGTCGGTCACGCTGCCGGTGATGCCGGTGTGGGTTTGCACCGCGTCCGCAGGGCTCAGGGCGTCATCGCCGCCAATGGCGTTGATGCTGACGGTGGGCGTGGGCGCTGTGGTGTCCAGGGTGAAGCTCAGGCTGGTTGTGCTGCTGACGTTGCCTGCCGTGTCGGTTTGGCGCACGTACACCGTGTTGGCGGCTTCAGTGGCTGTGAAGGTCGTGCCCCACGTTGTACCGTTGGTGCTGTACTCGACGGTGGCTCCGGCCTCCAGGCCGCTCACGTTGATCACGCCGCTTTGGCTGATCTTGTCGCTGCTGCTCGCGCCGCTGTCGCACACCAGGGCCACTGTAGGTGTGGCCACTGCTGTGTCAATCACCAAAGCCAGGGTTTGCGCCGGGCTGGTGTTGCCTGCTGCGTCTTGGGCCGTCACGCTCACGCTGCCGCTGGCGATCACCAAAGTGGGCGTCACGCTCCACTTGCCGTTTGCATCCACGGTGGTGCTGAGCACTTCCAGTGTGCCGGGCATGGTCACTTGGATGGTGTCGCCCGTTGTGCCCGTGCCGCTGATGGTGGGGGTGCTGTCGTTGGTGAGGCGGTCGGTCTTGGCCGCGCTGTTGCTGGCGTCGTCCAGTTGCACGGTGAACACCGGGGCTTTGGTGTCGACTGCGTAGCTGGCTTGCGCTGTGGTGCCTGCATTGCCCGCCTCGTCGGTGTAGGCGGTGCCCAGGCTCAATGTGTTGCTGGCCGCTTCGGTGTCCACCGCTGGCGTGAAGGTGGCTGTCCAGATCAGGCCGTCTGCGCTGGCGGTGAAGCTGCTCAGGGCTCCGTTGGGGGCTGTGATGTCGGCGTTGCTGAAGTCTTTGACTTTCTCGCTGAAGGTGATGGTGACCGTGGCGCTCTCGCCTGCTTTGAGGGCGTTGTCGCTCAAAGCGATGGTGGCGGTGGGGGCCTTCAAATCGATGGCGTAGTTGCCGCTTGCGGTGCTGGCACCTTGGTTGCCCGCCACGTCGGTGTAGCTGTTGGCCACGCTCATCAGGTTGCTGGCGTCGGCCGTGCCTGCGGTGGGCGTGAAGGTGCCCGTCCAGGTTTTGCCGCCGTCGGTGGTGGCCAGGGTGCTGAGCGTGCCGTTTTCTACAGCAACGTCGCTGTTGTCAAAGCCGGTGACTTTCTCACTGAAGCTGATCGTCACTTGGGCGGTCTCGCCGGCAGTCAAGGCGTTGTCGCTGATGCTGATGCTGGCGGTGGGGCCTTGGGTGTCGACGGCGTAGGTGGCGCTGGAGGCTGCGCTGCCTGCGTTGGAGGCGAGATCGCTGTAAGCACCGGGGTTGACGCTGATGCTGTTGGCGGCGACTTCGACGTTGGCGCTCGGCGTGAACGTGGCCGTCCAGGTGGTGCCGCCGTCGGTGCTGGCCAGGGTGCTGAGCGTGCCGCTGGGCGCGGTGACGTCGGCGTTGCTGAAGTCTTTGACCGCTTCGCTGAAGGTGATGGTGACTTTGGCGCTTTGACCGGCTGTCAGGCTGGTGATGGCCGTATTGGTGTTGTCCGTGAGGGTGACGCTGGCCGTGGGGGCCTTGGTGTCTACGGTGTAGTTGCCGCTGTCGGCGCTTTGGACTGCGTTGCCTGCCACGTCGGTGTAGGTGCTGGCCAAGGTGATGCTGTTAGTCGCGTCTTCGAGGTTGACGCTGGGCGTGAAGGTGCCGGTCCAGACGATGCCATCGGTGCTGCTGAGCGTGCCCAAGCTGCCGTTGGCCACGGTGACATCGGCGTTGCTGAAGTTGGCCACCTTCTCGCTGAAGGTGATGGTCAGCGTGGTGGTCTCTCCTGCCTTGAGGGCTTCGTCGGCCAGTTGGATCGTGGCCGTGGGGGCCTTGTTGTCAATGACGTAGTTGCTGCTGATGTTGCCTGGGCCACCCACGGCGGCGTTGCCTGCCAAGTCGGTGTAGGCCAAGCCCACTTGGATCGCGTTGGTCAGGTCTTCCACGTTGGCGTTGGCCGTGAAGGTGGCACGCCAGGTCTGCCCCCCGTCGTTACTCGTGAGATTGCTCAGCACGCCGTTGTCGGCGCTGATATCGCTCAGGTCGAAAGCGGTCACTTTTTCGCTGAAGGTGATGGTGACGGTGGCCGTCTCCGATGACTTGAGTGATGTTTGACTGACCACCAAGCTTTGCACCGTGGGGGCTGTGATGTCAACGCTGTAGAGCTGGTCCACCGATGCCTGGGCAGTGTTGCCTGCAGCGTCTGTGGCAAACACCACCACGCTGATGCTTCGGTCAGAGTCGGCGATCAGGTCTGCGGTGTTCACTTCGACGCTGTAATGACCCGAGGCGTCCACGGTCCCTGTGAAGGTTTTGCCCTGGACGTAAACGTTGACTTTGTCACCGTCTTGCGCATTGTTGACCACGCCCACGATGCTGGTGGTGGCCGATTGCGCGTCGGACGGACCCATGGCGTTGTCGCCGGAAATGGGACTGACGCTCAAGGTGGGCACTGGGGCCGTGGTGTCGAGCGTGAAATTCAAAGTGCTGGAGACGGCCACGTTGCCTGCCGCATCGGTCTGGCGCACGTTGACGGTGTTGGCACCCTCCTTGGGTGTAAACGAGGAGGTCCAAGAACTGCCGTTGTTGGTGCTGTACTCCAACAGCGCACCGGTTTCGAGCTTGCTCAGTGCGAGCGATGCGTCCTTGCTGACCTTATCGCCAGCACTGCTGCCGCTGTCGCATACCAAGCTCAGGCCGGGGGTGGCGATGATGGTGTCGATGGCCAAGGCCAAGGTTTGTGATGCGCTGGTGTTGCCGTGCACATCTTGGGCCATGGCCGTGACGCTGCCACTGGCAATCGCTTGTGTGGGCGTGACCTGCCAGACGCCGCCTGAAACCACAGCCTTGAGGACTTCGTTAGAGCCGGGCATGGTCACCTCAATGGTGTCGCCATCGGTGCCAGTGCCAGTCAGGGTGGGCGTGTCGTCGTTGGTCAAGCGGTCCGTCTTGGATGCGCTGTTGCTGGCATCGTCCAGTTGCACGGTGAACACTGGGGCCTTGGTATCCACCAGGTAATTGGGGCCGTCGCCTTTAGCGCCCGGGTTGTTCACCCAGTCGGTGTAATTGCCATTCAGTGTGATGACGTTGCTTGCTTCTTCCAGATCGGTCGTCGGGGTGAAGGTGACCGTCCAAGTCTGACCTCCATCGGTGCTCAGCAGGTGACTGAGCTTGCCGCTGGTCGCCGTCAAATCACCCAATTCCAGACCCATGACCTTTTCACTGAAATGGAGGGTCACCACGGCGGTTTCACCCATTTTGAGAGTGGTTTTGTCCATGTCCAAGCTGAGCAGAACCGGGCCTACGGTATCGAGCAGCGCGCTGTCGGTGCCCCAAGCCGTGTTGTTGTTGCCACTGCCATCCTGCACACGTGCGGTCACGCTCAGGGTACCGCCCTCTGCGGGTTTGTCCACGCTGGCTTGCACATAGCCATTGGCAATGTCGGCCTCCTTGATGACCAGGGTCTGCGAAGCGCTGCCGCTGCTGACCACCACCCGATCGCCTGCAGTCATACTGGAAGGATCAAAACCAACCCTCACACTCAGACTGTTGGCAGACCCGATTTCTGAGGCATTGATGTTGCCATCGTTGTTGGTATCGTTCTGGACAGTGACCCACGGCGCCAAACCACCATTAGGCAGGGGTTGTGCCAACATGCTCAGACTAAAGCTGTCCGAGACCTTCAAGCCCGCAAAATCAGTGGCGGTGACCACAATGTCCAGGACTTGTGCAGCGGTACCACTCGGAGCCAAGCCACTGAAACTGCCCGTCGACGCATTGAAAATCAACCACGAAGGTAAGGCACCGCCATCGGCCAGCGTGGCGTTCAAAATGGTGACATCGTTGCTGTCGACATCGGTAAAGCTGGAGGCCACACCACCGATGGAAAAGGACTTACCCACGGCATAAGACACATCACGCAATGGCACAAGCAAGTCTGGGGCGTCATTCTGACCTTGCACAGTCACCGACAACAATGCGCTGCTGAGTGCACCCGAGACAGCGTCTTTGACGGTGTACACAAACTGCTCGACCAAGGTGTCACTGCGCGAATGCAGGGCTTGCACCTCAGTGAGGTTATTGTCTACTTTGTAGGTGTAAGTGCCATCGGCCTGAAGGCTCAGGCGGCCGTAAAGACCATCGAGCAAGATGCCCGTGCCCACAGGGACTTTGCCCCCCACATCGGCCATTGCGACATCAAGCACCACCAAGTTGGCACCCAGATCGTTGGCCAACAATTTGCCGCTGGGCGTTATACCGAGCAAAGCATTGTGCGATCCACCAGCTTCCTGGGCCGTGACCATGTCGGCCGCTGCCGTCACATGGGCGATGGTGATGCGCTGAGCATCCTGCACCGAAGGCGACCCGTTGTCACCCACCACAGGCTTTCCTTGTGCATCGACCAAGGTGGCTTGCAAACTGTATTGGCCATCGTCGCGAACCGCCGCATCGGTCCACGACCAACGGTCACCCGTGGGCACCACAGTCGTGCTGGCAAGAACTTCGTTGGCCGCGTTTTTGAGTACCAACAGCACACGGTCCCCGTTGCTGGAAAAACCAGCCAACGAACCTGTAAAGGTCAAAGTATTGTCTTGGGTGATGAAGTCGGTACTGCTGCTGCCCGTGTCCTCGCTGATCGCCAGAATGTCAAGCACAGCATTGGCGTTGGCCGAAGCGTTGAGTTTGATCTGTACGGCATTGCTGAGCGACGCGTTGGCGTTGCCCGCCACATCGGTGAAACGCTGGGTCTGCACAGTCATGCTGGCCACCACCACCTCGGTGGCTGTGGCTGTGAAGATGGCGGTGTAGTGGTTGCCACTGCCTTCCAGCTTGGACAGGGTGCCACCCGACACCGCCACATCGTCCAGTGCGAAGTCATTGACGGCTTCGCTGAATGTGAATGTCACAGTGGCCGACTGCCCGGCCAGCAAGCTTGTTTTGTCTGTACTGAGCATGACGGTCGGTGCAACCGTATCAATGGTGAATTCGGCGCCTGTACTGACCACGGTGCCCGCCCCCGTGGACGTGACTTTGAGGACCGGTGTGTAGGTACCATCCACCAGCGCTTGCTGGACCGGGATGCTGTAGTTGCCACTGGCATCGGCTGTGGCCGTGTAGGTGGCCACCACCTGGCTCAGGGCATTCTTGATCTCAAGCACCAAGGCGGCTCCGGGCGCGGTCTTGCCGGTCACCACCGGTTTGGTATCTCGAGTCACCTGATCACCCACGACACCGGTATCGCTGCTGCTGGCCAAATTGACCACCGTGGTTGGTTGAACGGTTTGTGTTGACGTTGCGCTCCCTCCGGCCGCAGCACCTGCCGCACCAGCGACACCCAAAGCCGCCAACAAAGGATTGATGGCCACAACACCCACAGCGGCACCCGATGAGCCTGCAGCCTGAGCACCCAGAACCACATTGATTTCCTGACCATCCGCAGGCCAAGTCGATCCACCAGGCGTGGACGCCAAGTCTTCGGCCACATAGTCATACAAGTTGCCGTTTTCTGCCTGTCCGATCACCCCGCGGTACCCCTCTGGCATGACACTGTAATAGTCTTCAACAATCAGACTGGCTTGCTCGGCGTCATCAAAAATGACTTGCAAATGTTGGCCCACGCGCTTGAGCTTGACCTGCTCTGGTCCAGACCTGCGCTCGGCCGACACAGTCTCCAATTGGTACTTGTCACCCGCCTTGGCCTTGATGCGCACGGCTCCTTGCGGAGCGGCTGTGCCTTGAGGCAAGTCAAATGCCTGCTGAGCACCAGATTGCGCATTTTTGATCTGAACTTTGTAACTATTTTGGCTAGACTGAGCGGTGTTCATTTTTTCCCTTAGGCCCTTGTGTAAACCACTATTTGCAATGGAAAACAGATTTATACGGTTGATATTGTTTATCTTATTTATCGAAATTAAATACCCACATTGGCGTACAAAAATTAACAAATGTAATCACTTCGAAGAAATCATTGAATTCTATTAAGCACGCTCGAAATAAGCGTTGTATCTACAAGCAAGTGGGTGCCCACAGAACACGACTGCGCGCGCAAACAGCAGGTGCAGGTGCAGACGCACCAATGCAAGAAAATAAAAAAAACGTGGAAGTTGGGGCTGCACCCAGAAGTCACCGGACACATGGGCCGGGGGCGCGTTGCAGGCCTACAGTTGCAGGCCTTTTATAGGGTCTGGCGCTGCGCTGCGCCACGAATTTAGGACATGCCCCGCATCAGACAGGGCGGCACAGGCGCTGTGCATTCCAGCCTGCTGAAAGAGCCTTTTCAAAACAGCCCCTCAGGTCCATTCAGTGCGATGCCCGAGTTTGGGCCTAGCAGGCACAGAAAAAAAACCGCACTGGCTTGAACAATGGAGAAAACCAATCCCCTGAAAAAGCCACCCGCTTTAGACAGCGAGACGGCTCCTGGATGGGCCCCAGGAGCCGGGCACTCAAGCGCGCAGTTTGGTGGCCACAGCAGCCACTCGCTCGCCATAAGCTTTGGCGGTGTCCAGGTCGCCCTGTGGGATATCTTCCGCAGGGCTGGTCGGGCCCACTTGCGCCATCACACCGGAGTTGGAGCCGATGCGGTTGATGTTGCCGTCGTTCATGGAAGGCTGACCCACCCAGACCATGCCTTGCTGCATGGCCAGGGTGATGAAGTACTGGATGGTAGACAGCTTGTCGCCACTGGGGCTGGCCGAGATGGTGAAGCCGCCAGCGACCTTGTCTTTCCAGGCGCTGGTGAACCAACGCTTGGAGGTGGCGTCGGCAAACTTCTTGAACTGCCAAGAGGCCATGCCCATGTAGGTGGGCGAGCCAAAGATGATGGCGTCAGCCGCGTCCAGTGTGGCCCAGTCAGCCTCGGTGATGTTGCCGTCGGCGTCGATGGCGATGGTTTGGGCGTTCGCGCCCTGGGCCACAAATTGGGCCACGCGCTGGGTGTGGCCGTAGCCGGAATGGAAAACAACAACAGTTTTAGCCATGAGAAAACTCCTTTAAAAAGACAGAGAAGAAAGAAAAATCAGGCAGCCAAGTCAAACACCAGGACTTCTGCATCCTGGCCATGGCTGAGGGTCAATGAGGGTTCAGCCTGCAGCATGGCGGCGTCACCGGCGCTCAGACTGTGGCCATTGACCTGCAAAGCGCCACGCACCAAAAACACATAGGCTTTGCGGGATGAATCCAGCGCCAGCTGCGCGGTTTCAGCGCCGGTGAACAGGCCCGCGTACATGCGGGCATCGGCGTGGATTTTGACCGTGTGCTCACCGACTTCAGGTGCGGCCACCAGCGCCAGCTGGCCGCGCTTGGCGCTGTCGGGCACCGTTTTTTGCTCGTAGCCGGGCTCAATGCCCGTCACATTGGGCTCGATCCAGATTTGCAAAAAGTGGGTCTGCTCGCCCTTGGCGTGGTTGAACTCGCTGTGCTGCACGCCGCGGCCCGCGCTCATGCGCTGAACATCGCCAGGCGGGATGCCTTTGACGTTGCCCATGCTGTCTTGGTGGGCCAAGTTGCCTGTGAGCACGTAGCTGATGATTTCCATGTCGCGGTGGCCGTGGGTGCCAAAACCGGTGCCTGGTGCGATGCGGTCTTCGTTGATGACGCGCAGATTGCCCCAGCCCATGTGGGCCGGGTCAAAGTAGTTGGCGAACGAAAAACTGTGGAACGACTTGAGCCAGCCGTGGTCGGCGTAGCCGCGTTCAGTGGATTTGCGCAGTGTCAGCATGTCTGTTCCTTTGTATTCAAGAGCATGACTGTAAGCAAACAGCCCGACCGTGCGGTGCAATCCATTTGCTGGCATCATTCAAACCAATTGAATCCTCATACCCCCATCATGCAAACTCCCCGCGATTGGTTGACCCCCGAAGCCCTGACGATGCTGGTGACCATCGACCAAGCGGGCAGCTTTGCCGGCGCCGCTCGGCAGCTGGGCCTGGTGCCCAGCGCCTTGACCTACCGGGTGCGCCAGCTTGAAGACGCGCTGGACGTGTTGCTGTTCGACCGGTCTTCGCGTCAGGCCCGCCCCACAGCGGCGGGCCAAGCCCTGCTGCGCGAGGCCAAACGCCTGTTGGACGACATGGACGCGGTGGCCAACCGGGTGCGCCGCGTGGCCACAGGCTGGGAAGCGGTGCTCACCATCGCGGTGGACAGCCTGATTGCCCGCCCGGTGGTGATGGACTTGTGCGCTGCGTTTTTGGACCTCAAGACCCCCACACAACTGCGGCTGCGTTACGAGACGCTCTCTGGCACCTTGACGGCGCTCACCTCTGGCCAAGCCGATCTGGCCCTGGGCGTGGTGCTGGAGCCAGGCACGGGTTCTGACATCCAGCACCAGGTGCTGGGCAAGGTGGCTTTTGTTTACGCCGTCGCCGCCCACCACCCTTTGGCCTGCGCCACAGAGCCACTGACCCCAACCCAGTTGCAGCAACACCGGGCGGTGGCCGTGGCCGATTCGGTCAGCCGGGGCGCAGGCCTGACCATCGGCCTGGTGGAAGGCCAAGACGTGTTCACCGTGCCAGACATGGACAGCAAACTGGACGCCCAACTGCGTGGGCTGGGTGGGGGTTTTTTGCCCGAGACCATGGCGCAAGCCTTCATCGACAAAGGCTTGCTGGTGGCCAAGCGCGTGCAAAGCCAGCGCGTGGCCACCGTGCAGTGCGCGTGGCGCGACAGCAAGGAAGCCCCGGCGGGTCAGGCGCTGCGCTGGTGGTTGTCGCAATTGGAACGCCCGGCCACGCGGGACGCATTGCTCGCCCCAGTGCATCGCGTGTAGAGTAGGGTCATGAACACACAAAACATCGCCATCATCGGCGTCGGCATGGCCGGCGTGGTTTGCGCACGGACATTGCGCCAAGCCGGTCACCAAGTGACCCTGTTTGAAAAAAGCCGGGGACTGGGCGGTCGGATGGCCACGCGTGCCAGTGCCTTTGGCAGCTTTGACCATGGCACCCAGTACTTCACGGTGCGCGACCCGCGCTTTGAATTGGCGCTGGGCACGGTGCCCGGCTTGTGCAAACCCTGGAGCGCCAACGCCGTGCGCGTGCTGGACCCCAATGGCCGGGTGATCGAAGCGGGTCTGCCCGGCGGCGAGCGCCACTGGGTGGCCACGCCGGGCATGAACGGTCTGGTCAAAGCCTGGGCCGAGCCGCTGGTGGAAGACAACAATGTGTTGCTGCAAACCCGCGTGACGCAAATCAGTGCCGACCCGTTCCAGAAAAACAGCTGGCAGCTGCACACCGAAGCCGATGACGGCGCAGTGCATGTGTATGGCGGCTTTGACAAAGTGATCCTGGCAATTCCGCCTGCGCAGGCGACCGATCTGCTGCGGGCCTCGCAGCTGAACGACCTGGCCGAGCCTTTGAAGGATGTGCGGGTTGATCCCTGCTGGACGCTGATGGTGGCCTACCCCCAAGCGGTGCAGCCCGGTCTGATCACGATTGGGCCCCAATGGAACGCTGCCCGCAGCACCCACCACCGCATCGCCTGGATGTCACGCGAATCGTCCAAACCCGGCCGCGAACGCATCGAGCGCTGGACCGTGCAAGCCAGCGCCCCTTGGTCGGCCGAGCACATCAACGACAGCGCGGACCGCATCAGCGGCAAGCTGCTCAAGGCCTTTGCCGAGATCAGCGGCATCCGCGCCACACCGGCCCAGGCCGAGGTGCACCGCTGGCTGTACGCCAAAACCGCTGTGCCTCTGGGTCAAAGCCACTTGTGGTTCAAGGACCAGGGCATTGGCCTGTGTGGCGATTGGTGCCTGGGCCACCGGGTCGAAGACGCTTTTGTCTCGGGTCTGGAGCTGGCACTGTCGGTCCTGAAAAAACGCTGATCCCGCATGGGTGTGAGGTACACAGGCCGGTTCGCGCCCTCGCCTACCGGCCTTTTGCATTCTGGCTCGCTGGTGGCGGCCTTGGCCAGCTGGCTGGACGCACGCGCCCACGCAGGCCGCTGGCTGGTGCGCATCGAGGATGTGGACACGCCCCGCTGCGTGCCAGGCGCCGATCACCGCATCCTTGCGCAACTGGCCCAATGCGGCTTGCAGCCGGACGAAGCCCCCCTCTGGCAAAGCCAGCGGGGTGACACTTACCAAGCGGCGCTGGACACGCTGATCGCGAAAGGCTGGGCCTACCCCTGCGGCTGCTCCCGCAAGGAGATAGAAGCCGCCCAAAGCCAGGCCGTGGCCCGGCACCATGCGGCGGTCTATCCCGGCACTTGCCGCCAAGGGCTGCAAGGCAAAACCGCTCGGGCCTGGCGGCTCCATGTGCAGGCCGTTCAGCAGGCTTTGGAGCTGCCCGCATTGACCCACTGGCAAGACCGCCGATTGGGCGCGCAAAACCAAAACGTGAGCGAAGCGGTCGGCGACTTTGTGCTGCGCCGGGCTGACGGCCTGTGGGCCTACCAACTGGCGGTGGTGGTGGACGATGCGGCGCAAGGCATCACCCATGTGGTGCGCGGCGAAGACCTGGCCGACAACACCGCACGTCAAATCGTGCTGCAACACGCCTTGGGCCTGCCCACCCCGCAATACCTGCACACGCCGCTGGTGCTGGGCGCCAATGGCGAAAAACTGAGCAAACAAAACGGCGCGCAAGCACTGGACCTGAACGCGCCACTGACAGCGCTCAACCAGGCGGCGCAGGCGCTGGGCTTGGCAGCGGTGCCGGCCGAGACGCGTATTCCTCAAGCATTGAGCCAGTGGTGTCAGGACTGGGCCACCCGCAACTGATGCCTGACAGGCTTGCAATGCACGACCAACCGCGATAATCAGGGCTTACGCGAAACACTGACCGCCCCATGACCACGCCAGAAAACCAGACGACCGCCACGCCGACCCCGCCCGCAGAGGCACCTTTCATGCGCACCATCAAAACCTATGTGCTGCGTGCAGGCCGCATGGGCTCTGGCCAGGTGCGTGCTTTCGATCAGTTCGGCCCGCAGTTCCTCGTGCCTTACAGCGCAGAGCGCTTGGATGTGCAGGCCGCGTTTGGCCGCAGTGCGCCCTTGATTTTGGAAATCGGTTTTGGCATGGGCGACGCCACCGCCAAGATCGCGCAGGTGCGCCCCGATGACAACTTCCTGTGCTGCGAAGTGCACGAGCCCGGCGTGGGCGCTTTGCTCAAGCGCTGCGGCGAAGAAAGCATTGGCAACATCCGCATCGTGCAACACGACGCCGTGGAGGTGATGGACCACATGCTGGGCACAGACAGCCTGGACGGGGTGCACATCTTTTTTCCGGACCCTTGGCACAAAAGCCGCCACCACAAGCGCCGCCTGATCCAGTCGCCTTTTGTGCAGCGCTTGGCACAGCACATCAAACCCGGCGGCTACCTGCACCTGGCCACCGACTGGCAACCCTATGCCGAGCAGATGCTGGCCGTGGTCAGCGCAGAACCGCTGCTGGCCAACACCGCCAGCGCAGACGCTGGTGGCTTCGCCACCAAGCCAGACTATCGCCCGCTGACCAAATTTGAAAACCGCGGCCTCAAGCTGGGCCACGGCGTGTGGGACTTGGTGTTCCGCCGGGTCTGACATGACCCGCTCGGGACGCGTTGCCCAAATGCCTGTGCACGAGGGCGTGAGCGCCAGCGTGGTGTCGGTTCCGGCTGGGCACTGGCCCAGCTTGCTCGACTTTTTGGCCCAACGCATGCCCGGCATCCCACGCGATGAATGGGCGCAGCGTCTCAGCCAAGGCTTGGTGCTGCAAGAAAGCGGGCAAAGCGCCCAAGTTGACCAAGCCTGCCAGGCTGGGCAGCGCTTTTTTTATTACCGCAACGTGGCCGACGAACCACGCCTGCCCGTGCAGGCGGCGGTCTTGTTCGAAGACGATCACCTGCTGGTGGCAGACAAGCCGCATTTCATGCCCGTCACGCCGTCTGGGCCCTATGTGCAGCAATGTCTCTTGGTGCAACTCAAACGGCTGACGGGCCACGCCGACCTCGTGCCCTTGCACCGGATTGACCGCGAAACGGCAGGCCTGGTGCTGTTTGGCAAACGCCTGCACGAGCGCGATGCTTACCACGCCCTGTTTCGAGACCACCAGATTCACAAGCGTTACCACGCCGTGGCCGCGCACTGCGCAAACCTGGCGCTGCCAAGCGTGCACACCAGCCGCTTGGCCGAAGACCCGGCGCATTTTTTCAAAATGCGCGAAGTACCGGGTGAGGCCAACAGCGAAACAAGCATCGCTGTGTTGCACCAAGAAGGCCAGCGGGCCTTGTACCAGCTCGAACCCGTCACCGGCAAACGCCACCAGCTGCGTGTGCACATGAACGCGCTGGGCATCCCCATCGAGGGCGATCAGTTCTATCCCCATGTGCTGCGCGGCCCGGACGAAGCGGAGGATTTCAAGCGCCCCTTGCAGTTGCTGGCACAGGCGGTGGCATTCACCGACCCCTTGACGGGCGAGCACCGCAAGTTTGAGAGTCGGCTGCAACTGAGCATGACGCACAAGCTGTAGCGGACAGCTCAACCCAGCAAAAAGCCCCTGCATGCGCTTCGCTTGCAGGGGCTTTTTCAGCCACACCTCTGTTTGGTACTCAATTGGGCATCAAGCTTTCACTTCGGTCGCTGTGATGGTGTACTTGAAGGCGTCGGGCGAATAAGAGTCCAAACGGCCCTCTTCGGTTTCGGCAATCGGGTACATCAAAAAGTTGAGCTTGTCGCCTTTGGAGCCCGGCAAGCGCAAGTCGTGCACCGTGTTCCAGGCCAGCCAGTTGCCTTCCCAGCCGCCCAGCAGGTGCTTGTACACGGGTGCCACCACGGGGTGGTCGGTGGTCTTGAGCCACTCAGCAGTCTCCAAACGCATGACTTTGGCCACATCGGCCGGGTCTGCAGCCACCCAACCGTGGGCTTGCAGGTACACCTCGGCGCGGCAGTGTTGTGCCCCTTTGAGGCTGTTCGGGTTGCCCGACAGTTCTTTGTAGCCAAAAGCCGATGGCGCCAGGCGCAGGCCGTACACATCGCGGGCAGGCAGACCCACCGCGCGGCACAGGCCCACAAACAAGGCGTTCAGATCGGCGCATTTGCCGCCCAGGTTGCCGGTCTCGAGCATGGTCTTGATGTCGCCTTCGCCGCAACCGCGCACTTTGGGCTCGCGGTAGGCGTTGCGCACCACCCAGTCATAGATGGCGCGGGCTTTTTGTTCGTCGGTTTTGGCGCCTTGGGTGGCTTTCAAGGCGGTGGTGCGCACAATGCCATCGAGCGGCAGCATCTGGGTGGCACGGGTGAAGTAACGCAGCGTGTCGGCCGCTTCAGGTGAGGTGTTGCGCGCTGTCAGTTCGGCGGCGCGGTTTTGGGTTTGCACGCGGCTGGTGATCTCGATCACGGGGCGCACGCCTGCTGCAAATTCAGCGGACACGAAACGGGTGCCTTCTTGGCCATCGCTGGCCATGCGGGCCTGGCCATTGCTGCTGATGCGGGTGTCCAGGGACTGCTGCCAAGCGGTGTCCACACTGGGCACGGGCAGCCAAATGCGGGTGGCACCTTGGGGGTCAGCGATCTCCACGCGGGTGGTCACGTCAAAAGTGCGCCAAGTGCCGACTTGGGGCGCAAAGCGTCGTTGTGCATCGGGGGATTGGGCGTGCAGCCAAGTGGGGGTCGCGAAAAGCGCGCCCAAGGCGGCACCGCCTTTGAGCAAGGAACGGCGAGCGGTCGTCATGAAGAAACTCCGGTGTAGGGGCAAGACCTGTCGGCACACACGAGGCGCCACCTGTGCAGGTGGATCGCCAATGCCCCGAAGGCAGGTCAACTGGCGCACAGCGCGCACAGCTGCGGCGATTATCCTTGATGCAAGCTCCAGCGGCTGCGCAGGTCGTTTCAGCGCAGGCGCTGCAGGTCCTTGATCCAAGCCTCGGCCTGCAAGCCGTCCCAGTCCAGATCGCCCAGCACCCGCCAACGGGCCTGACCATCAGGCGCGATCAGCACCGTGGTGGGGTACACGCGCACGCCCCACTGCCGAGCCAAATCCCCGCGTTCATCCAGCACCACGGGCAAGCTCAAGTTGCGTTGATTCAAAAAAGCCTGCACCCGGCTCTTGGGCTCTTTGACATTGACCGCAATCACCACGGGTGGCTGAGGCGAATCGTGCAAGTCTTGCAAGGTGGGCATTTCCTCTTTGCAAGGTGCGCACCAGGTGGCCCAAAAATTGAGCACCACCACACGGCCTTTCAAGGCGGCACTCGTCCACATGCGGCCTTGCAGGTCTTGCAGATTCAAGACCGGCGACGCCGTCTTCGCAGGCCAGGCTTGCTTGTCGAACTGCGCCCAAGCACTGAGGGGAACAAGCGTGAACACAGCCGCCAGCAAGCCTCTTAGGGCCAAGTTCACAAGCGAGCAGTTCATGGTCAAGCGGCTGGTTTCACAGTTTCAATGAAAAAGGCGCGCCCGCCAAAGCAGGAGCGCCTTTCGCGAATGGGGTCGATCAAACCCGCTCAGTCACCCAAGCCTGAACGCTGGCCAAGGCTGCGGGCAAGGCAGCGGGGTTGGTGCCCCCGGCCATGGCCATGTCGGGCTTGCCGCCGCCTTTGCCGCCCACTTGGGCCGCCACAAAGCTGGCCAGCTCACCGGCTTTGACTTTGCCGGTGGTGTCGGCGGTCACGCCAGCGGCGATCTGCACCTTCTCGCCATCCACTGCCGTCAAGACGATCACGGCAGTTTTCATCTTGTCCTTGAGCTTGTCCATGGTGTCGCGCAAGGTTTTAGCGTCGGCCCCTTCGAGCTTGGCCACCAACAGCTTGATGCCTTTGACATCCACCGCTTGCGTCATCAACTCGTCGCCCTGGGCCGAAGCCAGCTTGCCTTTGGCGGCAGCCAGTTCTTTTTCGAGCGCTTTGACTTGGTCCAGCACCTGCGCGATGCGGTTGTTCAGCTCGGCAGGCTGGGCCTTGAGCGAGCCTGCAGCTTGCGTCACGGTGTCTTCGAGCGATTGCAGATAAGCCAAAGCATTGGCACCGGTCACGGCTTCGATGCGGCGCACGCCTGCGGCCACGCCGCCTTCGCTGACGATCTTGAACAGGCCAATGTCACCCGTGGCTTTGACGTGGGTACCGCCGCACAATTCGCGGCTGGAGCCGATGTCGAGCACACGCACGGTCTCGCCGTACTTCTCGCCAAACAGCATCATCGCGCCAGTTTTTTGGGCGCTTTCAATGTCCATCACACGCGCTTGTGCCGCAGCGTTGGCCAAGACTTCGGCGTTGACTTGGGCTTCGATCTGACGGATCTCAGCGTCGGTCACAGGCGCGTTGTGCGCAAAGTCAAAACGGGTGCGCTCGGCATTCACCAAACTGCCCTTTTGCTGCACATGGGTGCCCAGCACTTCGCGCAGGGCTTTGTGCATCAGGTGGGTGGCGCTGTGGTTGCGCACGGTGGCGGCGCGTAGGCCCAAGTCCACATGGGCTTGCACCGCGTCGCCCACCTTGAGGCTGCCGGATTTGACTTCACCGTGGTGGCCAAACACATCGGCCTTGATCTTGAGGGTGTCGGCCACATTGAACTGGCCGCCCGCGTTGTTCAGCACGCCTTGGTCGCCCACCTGACCGCCGGACTCGGCGTAGAACGGGGTCGTGTCCAGCACGACCACGCCCGCTTGCCCAGCCTTCAGCTCGGTCACAGCATTGCCATCGGCATACAAAGCCAGCACTTTGGCGTTGGCCGTCAGGTCTTCGTAGCCCACAAAGTCGTTGCCAGCGCCGGAGTAGTCCAGCGCCTTGTCCATCTTGAACTTGCCGGCTGCCCGGGCTTGGGCTTTTTGCTTTTCCATGGCGGTGGCAAAACCGGCTTCGTCCACGCTCAAACCGCGTTCGCGGCAGACGTCGGCAGACAGGTCGAGCGGGAAGCCATAGGTGTCGTGCAGCTTGAAAGCCACTTCGCCGGGCAGCACTTTTACGCCACCGTCCAGAGCCGCGTCCAGAATTTGCATGCCGCTTTGCAGGGTCTCAAAGAAGCGCTCTTCTTCCACACGCAAAACGTCGGCAATGCGGTCGGCCTGATTGGCCATGTTGGGATACGCCGCGCCCATGAGCTGGACCAGATCGGGCACCAGCTTGTGGAAAAACGGTTTTTTCTGGCCCAGCAAATACCCGTGGCGAATGGCGCGGCGGATGATGCGGCGCTGCACGTAACCACGGCCTTCGTTGCTCGGCACCACGCCGTCGCTCACCAAGAACGATGTGGCGCGAATGTGGTCAGCGATCACGCGCAGGCTCTTGTGGTTCAGGTCGGTGCAGCCAGTCTCTCGGGCAGCGGCCTTGATCAACGCGTCAAAAATGTCGATTTCGTAGTTGCTGTGAACGTGCTGCAAGATGGCGGCCAAGCGCTCCAAGCCCATGCCCGTGTCCACGCACGGTGCGGGCAGCGGCGTGACGGCACCGGTTTCGTCCATGTTGAACTGCATGAACACGTTGTTCCAGATTTCGATGAAGCGGTCGCCGTCTTCATCGGGGCTGCCGGGTGGGCCGCCGGGAATGTGGTCACCGTGGTCGTAAAAGATTTCAGAGCAAGGGCCGCAGGGGCCGGTGTCGGCCATCATCCAGAAGTTGTCGGACTTGTAGCGGGCGCCTTTGTTGTCACCGATGCGGATGATGCGGGTTTCCTGCACGATGCGCTCAGGCGTCCAGCCTGCTTTGACAAAAATGTCTTGCCAAATGCCATAGGCCTCATCGTCTTCCATGTACACCGTGGCGTAAAGCTTGTCGGCAGGCAGCTTGTAGACCTCGGTCAGCAGCTCCCAGGCCCATTGCAGCGATTCGCGCTTGAAGTAGTCGCCAAACGACCAGTTGCCCAGCATCTCGAAGAAAGTGTGGTGGCGGGCGGTGTAGCCCACGTTCTCCAGGTCGTTGTGCTTGCCACCGGCGCGCAGGCAGGCCTGAACGGAGGCCGCACGCACATACGAGCGCTTGTCGGAGCCCAAAAACACGTCCTTGAACTGGACCATGCCCGAGTTGGTGAACATCAGGGTCGGGTCGTTGCCCGGCACCAAGGGGCTGGAGGCTACCACGGTGTGACCTTTGGACGCAAAAAAGTCCAAAAAGGTCTTGCGGATGTCGGCAACGGAAATAACAGGTTGGCTCATGGCAATAAGAGAGTGTGAACCGGGCTGCGGCACCCAGGCAAAAAGTAAGCCGCTTGATTATAGGGAGCCACCGCTCACCGCAATCAGACTCACACGGATAAAGAATGCTTAATAATTCAAAAATGAAAACCGGACAATTCATTTTTGACAGCTTGCGTTCGCACCTCAAAGCTCGCCATCTGACCTATCGCCACATCGCCGAGAAATTGGGCGTATCGGAGCAAACCAAAGCACAAGGCAACGGGCAAATTGACGGGCAAGGCCAAGCCACACTGGCCACCACCTACAACCTCAACGGCCAACCCGAACAAGTGGGCACCGCCCAAGGCCCGCGCCGCTACAACTGGGACGCACTGGGGCGCCTGACGCAAGTGCGCCAAGGCGACCAAGCACTGGCCCGCTACGCCTACGACCACCGCGGCCTGCGAACCACCAAAACCGTCAGCGGCTCTGGCTCAGCAAACACCACCACCCACACCCTCTACAACGAGTCCCGTCAGCCCTTGGCCGAACTCAACGCACAAGGCCGCATCACCCGCCAATACATTTGGCTGGCCGACAGGCTGCTGGCCGTCATGGACTCAGACTCAGGGCTCACCCCCGCCAGTGCTGCTGATACCGCAAACACCGCACACAGCCAGCCCTTGGCGCAAGAAGTGCCCCTCACGCAAGACCTGTGGGCACTGGTGGTGAGCTGGGGCCAAGTCATGGGCAGCGCAGTGACCGAGCACCCCTGGCAGCTGACCTTCATCCACAGCAACCACCTGGGCGCACCCGAGCTGGCCACCAACGCCCAAGGCCTGCCCGTCTGGGCAGCTGATTACGCGCCATTTGGGGGAGCAACGGTGCGGACATTCGCATCGGCTAAAGGTTCTGAAAACACCGGCTCTGCATCACGCACCTTCACCCTGCACATCCGCCTGCCCGGCCAAGTGTGGGACGAAGAAACCGGCCTGCACTACAACCGCCAGCGCTACTACGCCCCTGAGCGGGGCCAGTACCTCAGCCCCGACCCGCTGGGCCAACCTGACGGCCCCAACGCTTACCTCTACGCAGCGGGAAATCCGCTCACCTTCATAGACCCCGATGGGCTCATTCTGTTTGCGTTTGATGGGACGGGAAATAGCAATGACCAGGCCGCGCTCGATGAACTGGGCAACGGCATCTCGAACGTGTGGCAGTTTCGCCAGCTTTATGCCGACGGAAATAGGCGCTACGTCACTGGTGTCGGTACGCGCCACCGTGAAACCGACCCGCAGTTTGGCGGCGATATCCATTGGAGCTGGGGTAACACCTCGACCGTGGACATGGGTGGCAATTTCACGGGCCCACAGCGCATCGAGCGGATGGTCGCTTACTTCAATGCGGAGGCAGAGCTTTTCTCTGAAAACTCCAAATTGATGGATGTGGACATTGTCGGATTTAGCCGTGGCGCAGCCGAGGCACGTGATTTTGCGAACCGCATCAATGCCAACACGAAAAACGGTCAATACAGCTACACCACCACGGTCGATGGCAAGCAGGTGCAGCACTGCCAGATGATCAACTTCCGCTTCATGGGGCTGTGGGACACGGTGTTATCAACCAACCTCAGCGGCACCAGCTACAACATGACGGTCATCCCCGGCTTTCAGCATGTGGCACAAGCCGTGGCCCTCAACGAGTACCGTGGCGACACCTTCAGACGTTTGCCCAATTCCACGGGCGCGTTTCCGCTGGAGTCGATCATGGGCACCGCAGTGCCTGTTGGCCAGACCCGCATTGAGATGGGCTTCATCGGCTCGCATGCGGATATCGGGGGTGGGTTTCAGAATCAGGAGAATGGTTTACCCCTTGTGACCTTGAACTGGATGATTGAGCAAGCAAAAGATGCAGGGGTGAAGATAAATGATCCAATCAGAAATCAAGTTGACTCCAATCCAGTCCTCCACGACAAGACCGACAACCAGTATTGCCTGAATGGCCCTGGCTGCAGCGAAGACCGGGCGGTGCACGGCGGCAGTGGTGGCACGCAGCGCCAAATGACCGGCACCACCATGACCTATGCCGATACGGGGCAGTTTGTCAGTTACTACCCGCCCCAGCTCAACAGCGATGGAACACAAACCCGCACACCCCAAAGCGATCAGAGCACAGGCACAGTGGACATGACCGCTTATCTGAAATGGTTGCGGGACAACGGCTACGAACTTGGAAACCTGAAGGTGCAATGACCATGCCAAACATCAAACGATTTTTTGTAAAAACATTGGCGCTGTTGCCTGTGGCCGCCTTACTGAGCGCCTGCAACGTCACCGCAATGGGCCAGCGCCCGCCCCTCAGCCCCACCCAAAAACGCATGGACGGCATGGGCCTGACCCTGGTGGTGGACGCCGTGGAAGGCGCAGAAATGCTGGGCGTGGAGTTTTTTGCTGACGGCAATGAGTTTCCGTTTTATGCCCGTTCTCTGCAAAGAAAAACAGGAAGAGCCATCATGGCCTTCCCCAGTGGGGTGGTGCCGGAAAGGGTGCGGGTGACTTGGAGAAAAAATGCATCAGAAGGTTTCTACGACAAACAAGGCCGTATACGCTACAGCGCCCCCATCGTTGGCGACTACACCTTCCCAGTTGCCAGCCGCATCCCCGACGATGTAGTCCGAGAAATCCGCAAAAACGGTGGTGGCTTGCGCTTGAAGTTTCGTCTCAAGCCAGACGGCGTGCTGTTCGGCTGGGACATTGAGCGCTTTTCTGGTGGCTTGCCCAGGCACAGCATGCCGGGTGGGGACTTTCTTGAAACTTGGTATTGAGCCAAGGCATCTCCAAGGAACGGGCCACTGGCTGCATCACCCTCGCAACGGCCAGCAACAAGTCACAGGGCTGACCCTCAGCCCCGTACAACGCCCCTGGCTGCGCACCCTCGCGCCTGAACGCACCATCGCCACCAACCTGCGCCGCGACCTCGCTGGCTTAGCCCACCTGCAAGCAGGCAACAGCATCACCACCGACTGGCAACGCAGCTACGATGCCAGCCTGGCACGCACCGAGCAACGCCTGATGGCCCAGCAAGTGCAACAAGGGCAAGGCTTCACCCAACCCCAAAGCGAACTGCACCAAGGCATCACCGCCATCCGCTTTGACAAGCAGGGACGACAGACCGCCGGTCAGGCCTGCTGAGGGCATTCAAATAAATCTGCATCGCTTACCCACAGCGCATAAGCCTCAGAACACAAACCCCAAATTGGTACGCTCCTATCCCCATGGTTCTGCACGCACAGAACGAGAAAGATGTACTTTTCCGTCTAAAAAATATTTTTAAGTGAATTAAAATTAAAACATATTGCTTAATTACTGTATTCATCAACTCAGGAAGGATTTCTCATGCAACCCAATTACCCGCGCATTCAACTCTCTGCCTTTGGCCTGACTTTGCTGGTGTTTGGTCTGCTGGGCAATGTGCCCACACAAGCGCAAACAGGCTCTGGGGGTAAGGAGGGCAATATTGAAAAATGCGAACGCAATCTGGGTACGCTTGCCGTAGCGGAACCCCAAAGCCATGTACTGGCCAGTCTAGGCCAATACAAACTGGGCTCGCCCAGCACCATGCTGCGAATGATTGCCCAAGAGTCGGGGTGTTTCACGGTGGTAGAGCGCGGTGTGGCCATGCAAAACATCCAGCAAGAACGCGCACTCGCCAGTGGAGGCTTGCTCCAGCAGGATGCCAATATGGGAGGAGGACAACTGCAAGCGGCCGATTTCGTGCTCTCCCCCAGTCTGCAATTCTCTGGCGGTACAGGGGGAATAGGGGCAGCAGTAGGCGGATTGTTGGGCCGCATGGGAGGTGCCCTCGGTGCGCTGGGCGGGTTAGCCGGTGGTTTGAGCTTCAAGGAAGCTGAGACCACATTGTTGCTTGCTGATGTGCGCTCAGGAATTCAGGTGGCCAGTGCCGAAGGACAAGCCAGCAAAATGGACTTCAGCTTGGGGGGCTGGGGCTGGGGCGGCTTTGGCTGGGCCAGCGCGGGTGGCTATTCGAAAACACCAGAAGGAAAATTGCTGGCAGCCAGCTTACTGGACAACTTCAATCGCATCGTTCAGCAAGTGCGCAACAAACCCTTGTTGGTGCAGGCCACTTCCGCCTCGTCTCAGGTCAATGCGCAGCTCTCTACACGTGCGACACCAATGGCTCATGCCATGCCTGTACAAACGGCGGTGGTGGTGCAGCCAACGACTGTCGTGGTTGCCCAGAATGGCTATGCCTCCAATGCTTCTCCTCTTGCTGGCGCGTTCATGAAGGCCGCGGGACTGTATACGGGTCGATTTGCAGGCCAACTCTCTGGCGCTTTCTCGCTGCAGCTGAGCCCTGATGGCAAACTCAATGGCTGGGTTCAACCTGAAAACCAGGCCCAATTCGCGCTGTCAGGACAAATCAACAACACCAACGGCGATTTCACTTTGGGGGGGAGCACGGGTCCGGACCATGCCATGGCCATGGGGCGAATGGACCTGAACCAATTTATGATGCAAGGACAGTGGTTTTTGAGCAAGCCCACGGGTGGTGCTCCGCATGCGAATGGGAGTTTTGCAGGCAAACGCTGAAAATCATTGGATTGACTATTGGGCAGGTCTCACGGGTTTCACCGCACGAGAGATCAAGCCCAAACACAAAAGCGAAAACGAAAGCCACAACACTGGAGCGTCTCCCCAACGGGCGTAACCTGTCTGTCCCGTCATGGGTTGAACCCAGCCGCTCAGAGAGCCTTGTTGGCCCGCGGACAAATGGCCTTTAACTGTCCCGAGGTGATCGATATGGGCCGTGACTCCCGTGTTTGCTGCACGCAATACGGGTCGCCCACCCACTTCAGATTAGACGGCATCTTCTGGCTGGTCATAAACATCCTTGCAATAAGCCACGCACAATGAGCACTGATTTTTTGAATACCAATTAACTCACAAAAAAGCGGGGTATCGGTGCGCAAGCCCTACGGGTTTTCTGGCGAGCGTCTAAAAACCGTGGCACACTTAAATCGATTAACTGGTTAACTAAATGAAGGCACGATCATGGACATGAAGACATCGCCCCTCGCACTGCTGAACGACCCTAGCCTGCTTAAAACAGACTCGCTGATCAACGGCCAGTGGGTCGCGGGCAGCCAGCGCTTTGACGTGACCGACCCCGCCACGGGTGGGCACTTGGCCAGCGTGGCGAACTTGGGCGCAGCGCAAGCCGAAGCCGCCATTGCCGCGGCCAACGCGGCCTGGCCCGCCTGGCGCGCCAAGACCGCTAAGGAACGCAGCATCATTCTGCGCAAATGGTTTGACCTGTTGATCGCCAACACCGAAGACTTGGCCCGCCTGATGACCGCCGAAAACGGCAAACCCATCGCCGAGTCGCGTGGCGAAGTGGCCTACGGCGCCAGCTTTGTGGAGTGGTTTGCCGAAGAGGCCAAACGCATCAATGGCGAAACCCTGCCCCAGTTCGACAACAACCGCCGCCTGCTGGTGCTGCGCCAGGCCATTGGCGTGTGCGCGGCCATCACGCCCTGGAACTTCCCGCTGGCCATGATCACCCGCAAAGTGGCCCCGGCGCTGGCGGCAGGCTGCCCGGTGATCATCAAACCCGCCGAACAAACGCCGCTCACAGCCCTGGCCGCCGCCGAGCTGGCGATTCGCGCCGGCATTCCGGCGGGCGTGCTCAACATCATCACCGCCGACGGTCCGCAAAGCATCGCCATTGGCAAGGCCCTGTGCGCCAGCGACGTGGTGCGCCACATCAGCTTCACCGGTTCCACCGAAGTCGGCCGCATCCTGATGGCGCAGTCGGCCCCCACCGTCAAAAAAATGTCCTTGGAACTCGGCGGCAACGCGCCTTTCATCGTGTTTGAAGACGCCGACATCGACAGCGCCGTGGAAGGCGCTTTTGCCAGCAAGTACCGCAACGCGGGCCAGACTTGCGTGTGCTCCAACCGCATTTATGTGCAGGAATCGGTGTACGACGAATTCGCCGCCAAGTTCACGGCCAAGGTCCAAACCGCCAAGGTCGGCAACGGCTTTGAAGACGGCGTCAACCAGGGGCCGCTGATCGAGCCCTCAGCCCTCGACAAGGTCGAGCGCCATGTGAAAGACGCGATTGCCAAAGGCGGCCGCGTGCTGACCGGTGGCAAGCGACTGGATGGCCAGTTCTTCGAGCCCACCGTGATCGCCGACGCGACGGCAGACATGGTTTGCGCCCGTGAAGAAACCTTCGGTCCCTTCGCGCCGATCTTCAAGTTCAAGACCGAGCAAGAAGCGATTGATGCGGCCAACAACACCGAGTTTGGTCTGGCCAGCTACTTCTACAGCCGCGACGTGGGCCGCATCTTCCGCGTGAGCGAAGCGCTGGAATACGGCATGGTCGGCATCAACGTTGGCATCCTGGCCACCGAGCATGTGCCCTTTGGTGGGGTCAAGCAGTCGGGCCTGGGCCGCGAAGGCTCCAGCCACGGCATCGACGACTATGTGGAGATCAAGTACCTCTGCGTGGGCGACATCTTGAAATGAAAAAAGCCGCCAGACAAACTGGCGGCTTTTTACGTCTTGAGATCAGGCACCTTCGGGTGCCTTTTTCATGTCTTCTTGGCCAAGCCCAAGCGCTCGATGGTGGCGCGCTCGGCTTCAAACGTGCGCTGTCCGTAGCGGGTGTATTCCTCGGTGCCCATGTAGATCACGGGCTGGAAAAAGCGGTCTAGCGTCTCCAGAACCTTGGGGTCCTCCAATGTTTTCTTGAACGCATCGTGCAGCACCCGCACCACGGCCGGGTCCATGCCCTTGGGTCCACCAATGCCAAATGGCGATTCGGTGATGGTGTCCCAGCCGCTTTCCTTGACGGTGGGCACATCGGGAAAAGCTTTGGTGCGGTTGCGCCCCAGTGTGGCCAGCAAACGCAGCTTGCCTTCTTTGACAAAAGGCGCAAATTCCGTGGTGCCGCTCATCACACGGATGTGCCCACCCAGGATGGCCTGCATCAATTCTGCAGAACCTTTGTAGGGCACATGGTTCAGGACAATGCCCGCTTTTTGCGCGAACTCTTCAACGGCCAAATGGGGTGTGGTGCCGGTGCCCGTGCTGCCGTACTCCAGCTTGCCTGGATTGGCCTTGGCATAGGCCACCATTTCCTTGAGCGTCTTGAAAGGTGAATCCATCGTGGCCACCAGGCCGAAGGTGTAGCCGGTCAAACAAGCAATGTGTGTGAGGTCCTTGACGGGGTCAAACGGCATTTTCTGCATGTGCGGCAAGCGGTACACGCCCAGAGGCAGCTGTGTGAGCATGTAGCCATCGGGCCTGGCGTTCACCATGGCGGTGGCGCCCAGCGTGCCCCCAGCGCCTGGCCGGTTGTCCACAATGACCGACACGCCCAGTGCGCGCGAAGCACTCTCGGCGAAGGCGCGCATGACCGCGTCACTGCTGCCGCCAGGCGGCCAAGGTGCAATCAAGGTGATGGGCTTGGTGGGAAACTTGTCTTGCGCCCAAGCTGGTCCGCTGATGAGCGCTGGAGCGCTCAAGCCAGCCAAGATGCCTGCCATGCCTTGCAAGGTTTTGCGACGTTGTGCATCGGTGGTTTCAATCGGGGAATGGAGATCAGTGGTCATGCTCAAAAACTTCTGTGGACTCAAAACCCCAAGTTATGCGAAGCTGGCTGACTCGTCCACCGGGTAAGCCAGAACAATGGTTCCAAATCGTCACCCGTGAGACTGCCAATGCGGTCGGAGTACCTCACTGAGTACAACGTACAATCACATCCATCGCGGGTGTCGTTCAATGGTAGGACTCTTGCTTCCCAAGCAAATAACGTGGGTTCGATTCCCATCACCCGCTCCAACTTCAAGAAGGCCCCGCAAGGGGCCTTCGGCATTTCCGAAGCAGACAAAGCCCCCACCATGAACATCACCGTCAACGAAAAACTCAAGGCCTACATCGATCCCTTGACCCCCGATGAGCACAAGGCATTGGAGCGCAGCATCCTGGCCGAAGGTTGCCGCGATGCACTGGTCTTGTGGGGTGATGTGCTGGTGGACGGGCACAACCGCTATGGCATCTGCCAAAAACATGGCCTGCCCTTTCAGACCGTTCAGAACACACGGTTCCAGTCGATGGAAGATGTGCACCTGTGGATGATCGACCAGCACCTGGGCAGGCGCAGCGTCTCGGACTTTCAGCGTGGCGTGCTGGCTTTGCGAAAGCGCGAGATCCTCGAAGAACGCCGCCTTGCAGCCGCAGCGGAAAATGCCTCACCGCCCGCCGATGCTGGCGCCGAGCCGAACAGCACAGAACCCTTGAAAAGCCGCTCCGACATCGCCAAAGCCGCTCGGCTGAGCAGCAGCCAGGTCATGCAGATCGAAAAGATCCAAAAGCAAGCCGCGCCCGAGTTGGTGGCTGCGGTCAAAGCGGGAACAATTTCCATCAACGCTGCAGCGGCTGTGGCCACCTTGCCCACTGAAGATCAAAAAAGTGCCGTCTTGGGTGGCAAGGACGAACTCAAGCAAGCGGCCAAGCGCGTGCGTGAAATCAAGCTCAAACCGGCAAAAGAAGAAGCACCGAGTGACGCAAGCTCAACGAATGAGCGCTTGGCAGACCTGCAACTGCGCCTGCAAGCACTGACCGAAGAAAATCACCGCTTGCGCCAGCAAGTGCTTGAACTTCAAACCCAACTGAATGCTGTTCAATAAGCGCCAGGCACCTCTTCCAGGGTGAAGGACTTTTGCCCGCCCTCTGGCCAACGCATGCGCTGCCCCTGGAAAAACAATTGAAGCGCCGCAGTTTCACCGACGTGCAACTTCCATGGCGGCGCACCAAAAAAACTGCGCGACTCTTGCGCCTTGAGGTTGACCGCGATTTTTTTCCCTGAAGCATCTTGCACACACACAGAGGTATCGACATTGGCCACCAAATAAACCACTTTACCCGCCTTGTTGGGCGCAGAAGCTTTCAGTGGAGCAGTCGTCACTTCGAGGGTGCACAAAGCTTCTGCGGGCGAAACACTGGTCACCTCGGACATGGCAAGGACGGGCAAATCAACCGTTGCAGCAGCTTCGCTGACAGGGACAACAGCGGGCACAGTCAAGGCATCGGACACTGGCGGCGTTGCAGGAGCGGCAATGTGCCACTCAAACTCAAACAGTGATTTTTGAAAAGACCAGAGCAAGGCCGTCACAACACAAAGCGCCAAAACTGGCCACAGCCACTTGACTCGGAAAAAAGCACGCCCTTGGCCAACTTGTTGGGCACGCGCTTGCTTTTGAAGGAGTTGCGCCAGGTCTTCCATGACTTGCTTGTCGTGCACGTCATTCGTGGTTGCGGTTGCGGTTGCGGTTGCGCTGTCTTGGGCCGCGACCAAAGCATCCAAATCCGCGCCAAGAGCGCGTGCAACTTTTTTGGCTGCATTCGCTTTGATGGCCTCCGAGTAAAACAAAGCCTTTTCACCGGGTGCCAACCGATCAGACTCCAATTGCCGCAACTGGGCCACAGACAAATTGACCCTTCGTGCAATCGCCGAAATCTCCATGGATTTGGCTTCTCGCAAATTGCGCAATAGCTCACCACTGATGCGGTTTGACTTTTCGAATGACATGGAATTAATTTAAACCCAGTTTGTGTATCCGTTAATCTTTCTAACTATAAACGAGGCATGTATTAAATTCAATCAATTTAAGACTTTTATATTTTTTAAATAACATATTTATTCAAATAATAAAAAGCCGCAATAAATGAACTGCACCCCAAAAGTTGGACACCAATCCAACCTTTGGGGTGTTTTTCATGACGAAGTACGACGAGAAATTTAAAAAATCTGTTGTTCAAGATTACTTAGCCGGTGGCGGTGGCTACACAAAGCTTTCTGCCAAGTACGGAGTCAATGATGGACAGATACGGCATTGGGTGGGCGCCTTTCTTCAAAACGGCGATAGTGGGCTAACCAAGAAGTCCAGTCATTACAGCGCTGAATTTAAGCTGCGTGTCCTAGAGCACATGTGGCGCGAAGAGCTTTCGTTTAACCAGACCATTCACTTGTTTGATCTGCGCGGGGGCACTGGAGTTGTCTCGGATTGGGAGCGCAAGTACCATGAGGGCGGTATCACAGCATTAGCTCCCAAGCCCCGAGGGCGCCCAAAACCGATGAAACCTCCCGAACCCACTACGCCCTCTAGCGAGCAGCCCGTGCAGGACAAAACGTTGCAAGAGCTGCAACGCGAAAATGAGTACTTGCGAGCGGAGGTGGCTTATCTAAAAAAGTTGGATGCCTTAGTTCGAGCCAAGCAGCAGGCTGCGCAGACAAAGCGAAAGCCCTGATCGAACTAAGGCAGCATCACCCCTTGGCCACTTTGCTCCAGGTGGCCGAGCTGCCTCGCAGCACGTTTTACTACCAAGTCAAGGCGCTGCAAAGGGATGA